>JBIIZQ010000016.1:0-43952 GCA_044346175.1 Vampirovibrionales bacterium | reverse complement strand
TCGGAGAAAGAAAGTCCTATGGCGATAAGCCTGCTTATGGCGAGCGTAAGACTTTCGGAGAAAGACAGTCCTACGGTGATAAACCTGCGTATGGTGAACGTAAGTCATTCGGAGAAAGAAGACCCTACGGCGATAAGCCTGCGTATGGTGAACGTAAGTCATTCGGAGAAAGAAGACCCTACGGCGATAAGCCTGCGTATGGCGAGCGTAAGTCATTCGGAGAAAGAAAGTCCTACGGTGATAAACCTGCTTATGGTGAGCGTAAGTCATTTGGTGAAAGAAAATCCTATGGTGACAAGCCTGCTTATGGTGAGCGTAAGACTTTCGGAGAAAGACAGTCCTACGGTGACAAGCCTGCGTATGGTGAGCGTAAGTCATTCGGAGAAAGAAAGTCCTACGGTGACAAGCCTGCGTATGGTGAGCGTAAGTCATTCGGAGAAAGAAAGTCCTACGGCGATAAACCTGCGTATGGCGAAAGAGATGCACGAGAGCCTCGTACGTCGCATAAAAGAGCTTCCTTCTTTGAAATGGCCAATACTGAGAAAACGCATCAGGCTTCCGAAGAAATATTTACCACGCCTACGGGTGGGTTAGAAACCAATGAGCTGATGGCTATTGGTCGTCAGAGTGTTCAAACTATTTTAGAAGTCGCTCCTGAGCGTATTCAAAAAATTCTATTTGCTGGCGAAGAAGCACCTACCCGTGGTACAGCCAAAGACCTTTGGCAATTGGCTAAAATGCTTGGTAAGCGTGTGGATCTTGTCCCTAAAATTAAGCTTGACCAAATGCTCCTCCAACAGCAAGAATCTCTTATGGCAGAAGGGCATTTACAAGCCCAAGTGGAGTCTCTTTACCATCAAGGCGTGGTGGCTATCCTTAGTCCTCAAAAGCTATGGACGCTTGAAAGCTGGCATGAAGAAGTTTTGGCACCCCATGAAAACCAAGGTAAACCCGCATTGGTCATTTTGTGCGACAGTATTACCGATGCACGTAACTTTGGTGCTATTTTACGGGTTGCTGAAGGTGCGGGTGCTGTAGGGGTTATTATTGGCAAACATCGCTCGGCAAGTTTCAGTGTGGGGGTTTCAAAAACTGCCTGTGGTGCAGACCAAACGATGCCTGTCATTCAAGTGACCAACCTGAGCCAAGCCCAAAGCTACCTCAAGGAGTTAGGCTTCTGGAGTGTCGGTACGGTTCTGGATGCAGAAGCCCAAGACTACCAAACGATTGACTACGCACGCCGTACCGTACTGGTACTTGGTAGTGAGGATGAGGGTATCAGTAAGCAACTCCTGCGCCAATGTGACTTTAAAGCGTATATTCCTATGCTAGGTAAAGTACAAAGCCTCAATGTAGCAACGGCGGCTGCTGTCATGGCGTTTAGTATCCAAGGGCAGTGGCGTAGTGCGAGCGAAGCACAGCAAGTTGTTTCCTCTGAGACTCCCTTTGTCACTGTTTCCTAATAAGCTGATTAACACGTATTACGTCTATGTGACGCACGCTTAGTAACCCTTATGCTCCCAAAGCTTATTTTGGGGGTGTGAGGGTTTCCAAGCGAAAGCCCCGAGCTTTTCTTTTTTCTGTGTGTATCTTTAAGTCATACAACGGTCAATCATCAATCGTTGTTTTGTTCAGTTTAAGGAATCCCTGTCACTATGATGGCCTTGACAAGGTTGGCACCACGTAAGTTTGATACGTTGGCTCATGCGGGTACGGATGAAGCTGGTAAGGGGGACTACATGGGCCCACTCGTCATTGCAGGGGCTTGGGGTACGCCTGCCATGTGTGATACCCTCCGTGAGCTGGGGGTATGTGATAGTAAGCAAATTAGCTCGGATGATAAAACAAGACGTATTGCTCGAGGTATTGTTGAAGTGCTTCCCAGTAGTCATTGGGCGGTGCTGGTGATTCATCCTAAAGAGTACAATGCCAGGATTGAGGCTTTAAAACAAGAGAAAAAAACGCTAAACCACCTCATGTGTGAAGCCCACAGTGCTGTGTTATGGAAGCTCTTAGGGGCTTGCCCGCAGCCTGGTACTCTGGAGAACGTATCTGAGGCATTGCCTGAAATATTGCTTGTGGATAAGTTTAGCCAACGACCTGGTGCAATGGCACAAACCTTACAGCAAGCAAGGCAAACATTACCGCACCATGTTGCAGACATCAAGCTTTTGGAGTGTGAGAAAGCAGAAAGTCAAAGTACGATGGTTGCTGCTGCGAGTATCTTGGCTCGTGCTAGCTATCTTACGGCTTTGGATAAATTAAGCATGACATGGGGTGGTGCTACGTTTCGTTCAGGGGCAGGCAGTCCGACCATGCAAGCCGTTAAGGCTTTGATTGCTCAGCATCATCCTCCTCAAACCCCCGAGGCTATTCTGCAAGCTACCGTAAAATATCATTTTAAAAGTACCTTGGCCTTTCTCTAGCGTGACAACGTGATGACTCGCTGGTTCACGTGAACCCTTGTGCTATGATGCCATCATATGTAAGTAATTGTTTGCTCTTTTGTGTCTGTAATTGCCTGTTTTATTTTTAATAAGCAAACCAAAGCTATGACGACTCCTCTTGACCCTTCACCTTCTCGTGCTTCTGTTACTGCAACAGGTCTCTTTGGACTGTTGAAGCGTTTTCAACATGAAACGCCTTTATGGTTTCAAAGTTTGGTATTTTTATCCCTATTAAGCTTGTTACTTCAGCTTTTTCATGGGCTACAAGAACGCTATCGTGCCGACTCTATCGAGGCACCCACCTCTACAATTTCAGCACCAGAAGTTCAGATAGAAGCGAACGGCAAGCCTCTCAATCTACTTTGGCAAAAAGGGAAACAAGCTATCCAGGCAGGAGAAGACCACATTCGGGTGATACGTCTTTGGGGTGCCATAGACATGGATGACCAAGGTCAAAGTCCTTTGGGTTCCTTTCAAAATGGTACAGATGCCATGAGTGTTTGGCGTGCCTTGCAGCGTGCGACCGAGGACCCGCACACGAAAGGGGTACTCCTATGGATTAACTCTCCAGGTGGGACTGTGGGCATGAGTCAAGAGCTTCATGAACGGGTTGCACGTCTTAAAAAGTCAAAGCCCGTGTTGGTACTTTTTGGGGATGTTGCCGCTAGTGGAGGGTATATGACAGCTTGCGGGGCTGATTATATCATGGCACCAGCAGGTAGCTTGACGGGTTCTATAGGTGTGATTATGCACAGTATGAACATGCAGAGACTTTTCCGAGATAAGTTAGGGATTGACCCTGTCACGATTAAAAGTGGTCAGTTCAAGGATATTCTTTCAAATACCCGAAGTCTCACCCCTGTGGAGCGTGTGATGCTCCAAAGCATGATTGACACGAGTTATGAACAGTTTCTCAGTATGGTATTAGCGGGACGGACGCAGCATCTGAAGTCGGCGAGCGATAAGAATCATCGTATGGTGCTTATTCGTAGCGTTGCCGATGGTAGAGTCCTTGTAGCCACTGATGCCCTTCGTTATGGCCTGGTGGATGGTATTGGTACTTATGATACGGCGGTTGAAAAGTTACGTCAGCTTATAGCACAACGTGAAGGGCGACCCGTATCCAGCTACACTGAACTTCCAGCGACAGAAGATAGTGACGCACTGCCTTGGGGGATTCGTCAGTTTTTAAACACGAAGTTGTCTATGTTGTCTATCAATGGTTTTCAAAACTTCATGATGGGCTTGCTCAACCATGGGTACCCTGTCAATAACCCCTCTCAAATCACTATGCCTGCTACGCCTAAGGTAGCACTTGAAGCCTTGGACTTGAAGGGAATGGAGTAATCTGATGATGCACACTTTCTATGATGCCTCTAACTCCTCATCAGAGCTTAGCAGTGCGTTAGAGGAACAAAAAACCTCCAGCACCTCTCTTGACCTCCTTGTGAAGGGGTTTACTTGGGTGCTATTTCCTCTTTCAGGACGTTCTGTAGTGAAACTTAGTCTCATTGAATGGCGGAGGCTTACGCTTCTTTGTGCCATGATGGGTTGTGGCTTTACGTTCATGACTCAAGCTATCGCACAAAGTTTCTGGGGTGGATTGGGCGTACTTATCCAGCAGGGTTTTTGGCTTGCCTTGTGGGCTGCTTTAGTGTCAGGAAGTCTTTGGCTTTGTCATGGAAGTACCTCTAAAGACACTTACTCAGAGACTGAAGCGGATGCCAAGCTTGCACCGAGCCTTTATGAGGGGGTGGGTTATGCCCTTGTGGTAGGTTGGGGGGTGTGGACCACCTTGAATTTTTGTTTATACCCTTTGAGCAGTCATCAGCATTGGTTTTTTCAGGGTGGGTATGGTCTATTAAAGCTTGTGATTTTGTGGCGTATTGCAAGCTGGGGACGCATGGTCTTAAGTACATACTACCCTCGCCTTGTCTTTAAAAAGTGGCTTGTATTATGGGGGGTATGCCTCTTTGTGCCATTGATACCTTGGATACCCACGGTGGTAAACTGGATGTTTCTTGGTTTAGGGCTACAGTTATTAAAAGGGTAAGTATGTGCCTTGAGGGACTCGAACCCCCGACCACTTGGTTCGAAGCCAAGTACTCTATCCAGCTGAGCTAAAGGCACATAAAAGTCATGAAGGTGCATGATAACGTCAGTATGCACTAAAGGTATCCTGAAAAACAAGAATACAAAGACAAAGACCTGTAGAGACCTCATGGAAGGGTTTCTACAGGTTACTTTGAGTCAAAAGTCAGTGAGAGGGCGTGATGCTTATTCTAAGCCATCCAAAATACGGGGTGAACATTTATCCACAGTAGGTTGGAAAGCTGTGTTCATTTGTTCTCGGCTGTTGGCTGCCTTACTCATGGTGGTAAGGTCTTCTTCGGAGAAGTTGGCTTCAATGTCATCTGCAAAACAGCTACAATAGCTTTGGGCGGGCTTGACCCCTGTTTTTTTAGCGACACCATCCACACAGGCTTGCATAAAACCACGATGGAAATCCTGTTTAAAGGTTGGAGACCATGGCTGGTGTGCTTTCACGCCAAGAGTTTTGTTACTCTGAGGCATGGACTGTACGGGTGCTAACGGCTTACTGTGGGGGGTGATAGCCAAGGCGAGAGGGGTTAGTTGCGTGACAACACTCAGTAACATGGCACTGAGCAGAGAAAGCGTCACTGTGCGTAAAGGTGTTTTTGTGTCTTGTTTCATAGTCTGTGTGTCAAACCTTTCTTTAAAAATCTTAATGGTGTGCCTTCGTCGTACGTTGTCCACATGAAAGAAAATATCTTCATGGTTTGAAACACAGTTAGAATAGGTGGGCGTTTTTATAAACACCTCTATCTTTTACAATCCGACTCAGGTCTCTTGTAACGGATAACACAAAAGACATTCGTCTAAAATGAAGCAAGCTTTACTATACCACACACACAGCCCTGTAAATGGATGAGGCTTCAGCTTCTTAAGGGCAATTGCATGAAAAGTTTCCTCCCTCGCCCTTGCAGGGAGAGGGTAAAAAGCGAGTTTTAGTACTTTTTAACTTCTCTCTCTTATTTCTCCCCACGGGGAGAGAAAATGACCTATTTGAGAATAACCTCCTGATTTTAATTCATAAAGCTTTATAGCAAGCTTTTTACAGCCGTTCGCACGATTGCCCTGCCTTCGTTATAAGTCTAGCTTGACTTTATAACTGGATACCTTAGAATAACAACTGAGGGCATCCTTGATTATCTTGCTTAATAAGTTCGTCAATCGTGTTAAAGCTACCAGCCATCATGAGTCTTTCTTGATTTTTTAGTTGCGGTTTGTTTAGCACGATTTATTTAGTCGATGTTTATTTAGTATAGTGGGCAATTGGCTCAGCGGTAGAGCACTTCCTTCACACGGAAGGGGTCACTGGTTCGATTCCAGTATTGCCCACCATCCTAAGTAAACTAACATCCTTTCAAGAAGCAGTGACCCCGTTTGTGAAAACGTCTCAGCACTGGTTCGATTCCAGTATTGCCCACCATCCTAAGTAAACTAACATCCTTTCAAGAAGCAGTGACCCCGTTTGTAAAAACGCCTCAGCACTGGTTCGATGCCAGTATTACCCACCATTCACAAGTACTTGCATGATTAAGTTTAATGAGGGTCAGTGACTCCACAAACCCCTTTTCAGGTAAGGTCTTTTTGTAAGGTTTGCCCTTTTTAGTTCATGCTTGAGGGGATAAGCCTTTTTTGTGTAAGATGGCTTCCTAACACCTTACAATAGCCTACCCATAGGATACCGCTACGATGCTAGAGGCTTTATATAGAACAGTCAGGGAGTTTGCACATCAACATCCCATATTGTTTAATACACTGTTGACTGTTATTATCACGCCCATACTGGGGGCATTGGGAGGTTTATGCCTGAAAAAGGCTCGTTTAGAGCTTTTGTATGATAACCTAAGCTTGCCTTTGTGGTTACGTAGAAGTGCCTTGTACTTTGCACGAGGCGTTATGAAACGCTATCAACCCGCCCTGAATATGGAGACTATTGGTACAGATGGTGAGGCATCTGCTCGGGAAACGCTTTTGTATAACCATAAACAGGCAACACGCTTTGTGGGGCGAGCAAAGGAGCTAAACCATTTGAGGCAGTTTAAGAATGATGCTTGCCCTAATAACAAAAACTTGAAGCTATGGAGCATTGCAGGTAAAGGGGGACAAGGTAAAAGTAGACTTGCTTTTATGTTTTGCCAAGAGACCCCAGCACCTCACCACAAAAGACGCTGGTTTATGCCACAAGCTAAAACTGAATGGCAAGGGTGGCAACGTGGCTTTATCACTGAAAAGTCAGCCTTTTTTGAGCATGTGGCAACATGGCGACCCACGCATCCAACCTTTATTGTGATGGATGAAACAGCAGTGACTGAGACCCTGCAAAAACACCTTGCGACCATGGCAAATGCCAGTAAACATTACTGCTACCCTGTAAGAGTGCTGTTCATTTGGCGAGATGAAACCCAACTGCATTTTAAAAAGCGTGTAGACGATGACACCTTGCAAGGCTACTTATACCATCATGGGGAATCGTTGCGACTTGAACCGCTAGAGGCAGAAGCACAACGCCTTGTGTTTAACGACCGTGCGGGCTTACCTGAAAACGATACGCAAGCATTTGCGGATGCAATGCGTAAGGTATCAGCAAGTACTCAAGAGCTTGAGCGAGGGCTATTTATACAGTATGTTGCCGACTATTACCGATACCTTCAACAACAAGGCACCGTAGAGGCGTTTACTTTATGTGAAGTATTAAAGTATGCCTTGAAAAAAGACAGGGACGCTTGGGAAATTCAAGCACAGACATTGCAGGTTGACCTTACAAATGTGGAGAAAGTGCTACATGATGCGACATTACAAGGTGGCTTACCTGAAACAAATCCACCTCGATTAACCACTCCTGAAAATCGGCTTTATACGGCGATGGTAGGCGGTACGAATATAAAGGGCATGGGTGTCTATCCACCCTTGTTACCTGATGCGTTGGGGAGTTACTACTTATTGGATGTGTTGACAACTGCTGGGCAGGAAGGCTGTACAGGTAGAAGTGCCGGAGCATTAACAGCGTATTATCAACAAGCATGGCAGGAGGCACCCCAAGCCATGTATGACCGCTTCATAAAAGTAGTCCACGATATGGCACCCGTGATGCCCGAAGCCTTAACTGAATGGGTCATGGACGTGGTAGGCGACTCCTTCTCTTTAGTAGACCTCAAAGCCGCTTGTTTGTATCACTTAGTGCTTGAGTACAGTCGGATAGTACTTGTGTATGTTTCGGCTCAACAACCTCAGCCGTGCATCCCTTATGTGGAAGCTTTTGAGAGCTTGCAAAAAAGACACCCCCATATTTCATTCTTTATGGCGGTGTTAGCTTGGACTTACCAGAACATGACGGGTGTTTATGCCGAGCTGTCACAAGCAGAAGCCTGTTTGGTGTATGTTGAGAAACTTGAAGGGTTGCTAAATTCTGAAAATACAGAAGTCCCTAAGCTAGAGCCATCCACTCGTAATAAAGTCGTGGAAGCGTTAGCGGGGGCTTACTATAACATGACGGTTGTTTATAGCAAGCTGTCACAAGTAGAAGACTGTGTGGCATATGTTGAGAAAATTGAAAAATTGCTAAATTCTGAAAATATAGAAGTTCCTAAGCTAGAGTCGTCCACTTGTAATAAAGTCGCAGAAAAGTTAGCTGGGGCTTACCATAACATGGCGTTTGTTTATCGCAAGCTGTCACAAGTAGAAGACTGTGTGGCATATGTTGAGAAAATTGAAAAATTGCTAAATTCTGAAAACACAGAAGTTTCTAAGCTAGAGTCATCCACTTGCAATGAAGTCGTGAAGCAGTTAGCTGAGGCTTACTGTGGCATGACGTTTGTTTATCGCAAGCTGTTACAAGCAGAAGCTTGTTTGGGGTATGTTGAGAAACTTGAAGAATTGCTAAATTCTGAAAACACAGAAGTTTCTAAGCTAGAGCCATCCACTCGTAGTAAAGTTGTGGAAGCGTTAGCTAGGGCTTACCAGAACATGACGAGTGTTTATGCTGAGCTGTCACAAGCAGAAGCTAGTTTGGCGTATGTTGAGAAAATTGAAGGGTTGCTAAACCCTGAGAACACAGAAGTTCCTGTGCTAGAGCCATCCACTCGTAATGAAGTCGTGAAGCATTTAGCTGGGGCATACCAGAATATGGTTGCTTTACAAGCCCAAAATCATTCTTATCAGAGGTATGTGAATCAAGTGTACCAACTTGCAAAAGAAAACCCCCATGTTGAGGGTGTACAAGCCGTGAAAAAAACTCTGCAAGACGCTGGGTGTTGCCCATCCGCTCCTGAGAGTGAAGCAGAGGCTGAGCTAGATGCTATCACGGCAAGGCTGAATGACGCATGGCGAGACCGTTAAGCTACCTTAAGTAACCATAGCTTGCGATGTATTCATAAAAAAGCAAGGTACTCACCAAGGGAAGAGGTATTAGCTTAAGAGTGCCGACAATGTTTTGCCTAAAAGGGCATGCCCAAAGACACCGCTTTTTTCAGGGTGGAATTGAAAGGCACCGACACATTTGCCGTTTTCACGGGTGTAGACAGCGGCACAAAACGTTTCATTGTCATAGTGTGCATGATAGAGCGTCTCTGAGGGATTTGTAGGGTGAGCCACGTAGCTATTCACAAAATAAACGCTTCCCTGAGATGGTAACGGTGCTTCCTGATGATGATAAGACGATGACAACTGAATCGTATTCCAGCCAATTTGTGGGACACGAGGGGCAGAAAGCTTTTTGACGTACCCCTGAAGAATCCCTAAGCCTTGAACGTTAGGCGATTCTTCACTCCCTTCAAATAATACTTGTTGGCCAACACAAACCCCCATTAAAGGGGTACCTGCCATGGCATATTGTTGTAAAGGGGTTACAAAGGCTTTTTCGTGCAGGGCTTGCATCACCGCACCAAAAGCACCCACACCTGGCACCATAATAGGTAAGGTGTTGACCAATGCCGTGCCGTGGGTAATACGCTCATACGGGAGTGCAAGACGCTCCAAGGCACGCAATAAACTTCCCATATTGCCGCCACCATAGTCAACCACTTGGAGCGTGGGTAACGTCTTAAAGGCATCGCTGAGAACGGGAAGAGTCATTGAGAACATGGAAAGAAGCCTTTTATCGTACAGTAAACAAATGGAAACCAGAGAGAGCCTCGAATCCTTCAAAACACTTTACCCAACACTGTAACATAACCTAGGCAGGATTGTTCGTTTACTCTCATCAATATCTATGGTATGTATGGTCATTGCGTACTTGTGCTGTGGCTCTCAATGTTGTGGTTCTCGATATATACCTTTACTCATTTTCATCTTAACGTATGCTAACTACCGAAGTGTCTTCTATTGAACCGCCTGAAAAGCTTGATGCGTATCAGCCTACTTTAAGTATCGTGGTTCCCTTGTATAACGAAGAAGAGAATCTTACACTGTTCTTTGAGACACTCTATGCCGAGATGGCGATGATTGCCACCTCCTATGAAATTATAGCGGTGAATGATGGTAGTAGTGATTTCTCTTTAGAGAGGCTTTTTGAACAGAAACACTTGTGTGAGCAGAAACCACCTTTTGGACTCACGCATTTTGAGATTGTATCGTTCTCTCGTAACTTTGGGAAAGAAGCTGCTCTCTCAGCAGGATTGACTTTTGCACGAGGGCGTGCCGTGATTCCCATTGATGCTGACTTGGAGCATCCCCCTGCCCTGATTTCACAGATGCTACATGCGTGGCAAATGGAAGGCTATGCGATGGTGGTTGCTGTACATACTTGCAGACAAAAAGAACATTGGTCAAAACGGTGGGGGAGTAAGTTGTTTTATCGTCTGTTACGATATGGCTCCGAGGTTCCCATTGTACCCAATACGGCTGATTTCAGACTCTTAGACAGAGTGGTTGTGGATGCGATAAATCAGCTTCCTGAAAAAGCAAGGTGCATGAAAGGGCTTTTTGCTTGGGTTGGCTTTCCTACAACTTACATTCCTTATGAACGTCATACAAGACCCCATGGGAAGAGTCGTTTTGGCTTGATGAAGCTCACGTTGTTGGCACTCAATGGTATTTTTTCTCTTTCCACTTTGCCTTTGAAAGTTTGGAGTTTGGTGGGAATAAGCATGGCACTACTCGCGTTTTTGTATGGTAGTTTCATTACGTTGAAGACCTTGTGGTTTGGGAGAGATGTACCAGGGTACGCTTCTATTCTTTGCACTGTTCTTTTTATGGGAGGAATTCAGCTCTTGAGTATTGGGGTTCTTGGGGAGTATATTGGTCGAATTTTTATGGAGTCCAAACAGCGTCCTCTTTATGTGATTAACCCTCGTGAAAGCACGCTAACGGAGCAAGGGTCTCTTAGAAAGCCTGCGTTACAAACATCTTGTTTGAAGGATAATGCTGTAAACCCTTATGCCTGAAAATGGAGTCTTTCGATTGCAAGAAGCAGAGGCATCTCCTTACGTGGTGCTTAATGCGGATGATTTTGGGATGAGTTTTGGTGTAAACCGTGCGATTGAAAACCTCGTCATACAGGGGGCTTTGAACAGTGCTAGCCTCATGACATCGGGGTATGCGTTTGAGGATGCTTTGGTGCGTGCCAAGGACTTACAAACGAAGTATCCCTTTTTTGTGGGGTTGCACTTTAATCTCACGTATCGTCATGCTCGGTCTTGCCGAGGGTATTCATTCCTTACGGACACTTCGGGGTGCTTTAGGCATTCATTTATGTCTCTCATGGTGTGTTGCTTAAGAAGCTATGTTTGGGGAACGTCTCTTGAGCGCTTTAAGCTTTTGCGAGTCCTGTATAGAGAATTAAAAGCACAGTATCAAGCCATTAAAGATTCAGGACTTACCGTAGGTCATGTGGATGGTCATCAGCATGTCCATCTTATACCCATGGTTTATCAAGTCGTTGAACGTTTTGCCCTGAAACAAGGCATAAAGCGTATCAGACATATCAATGAACGCTTTGGACATACGTTACGTCATGTGCCTCGCATGGTGGTTTGGACACACCATGGCTGGTTAAAATGGGTCTTACTGCAGCTCTTGCAAAGGTGTTACAGTGTTCACCCCATGTTTCAGCATAGCCCGTACTTTTTTAGTCTTTTGCAAAGTTGTCATATCCAGCTAGAAAAACTCTCCTCTTCAACGTTTCCTCCCAAAGGATACCGAGGGCTTGAGGTGATGCTACATCCTAGTGTGGTATCTATTGACCAAGAAGAAGCGCATTATCGTGTTTTACAAGAAGATGCAGAAGCACCCCATTTGTTTCATCCTGCGCGTACCTTGGAGTATGAAACCCTTCTCAAGCATGGTCAACGACTGATTAGGCAAGAGGATGCCCTGATAGAATGATACAAGAAGTAAGCCCCATGCAGTCTTGGTTTCATACGGTGAAAAAGCAAGTAAGCCACCCCACCATGGGGTTTATATGGCTTTGTATCCTCCACACTCTGCTATGGACACTGGTGCCGTGGCTTACACGATATAGCTTACACGTGGATATGACAGAATGTTATGCTTGGGCATTATCTCCACAGTGGAGTTATTACAAGCATCCGCCTTTTGTGGCTTGGGTCATTGCGGCTTTTTTTAAGGTGGTGCCACCGAGTCAACTGGCTTATTTTTTTCTGTCTCAGTGCCAAGTTATCTTGGCTTATGCAGGGCTGTGGTGTCTTGCAAAAGAGGTCTTCTCCTCCTCAAAATTATTCTTTGATACCTCCGCCAATGATACGGCAACGCCTCATCCAGGAGGGTTCACCCAAGCGAGTCGCTATGCTGTACTGCTGAGTGTGCTGTTATGTGAAACCATCTTTTTCTACACCTCACACAGTACAACCTTGAACCACAATACCATTTTACTTCCGTTATGGTCTTGGGCAATTTATTTAGGGTATCAGGCATTTATAAAGCACCCTAAAAATGCTCTGGTTTGGATGGGCTTTGGTGTGATGGCTGCCCTCACGCTTTATGGGAAATACTATTCAGGGGCTTTATTAGTGAGTATCACGGTGTGGTCTTTGATGACAAAAGCAACCCGAATACTTTGGCGTACCCCCATGCCTTATTTGGCATTGGCTACGATGGGTTTTTGTTTAATCCCCCATGTCGTTGCTACTTTAGAGCAAGGTCAAGGCACTTTAAGTTATGCTGAAGACCTTATTCATTGGGACAGTTTCAATATACGCCTCAGTACCTTAAAAAGCTTTACAGTATCTCAAATAGCCCATGTCCTGCCGTTGCTTGTGGTTTTAGGGGTTGGCTTGAAGGGTAAAGTAAGAGGGGTGTTTGGGAGGCTTTTCCAAGCTTGGCGTAAGACCATACGCTTACCACAGTATAGCTATCTTTGGGCGGTATCGGTAGGAAGTTGTCTTGTAACCCTCGTGCTGTGCATAATGATAGGTGTTAAAACCTCCAGTAAATGGGCGTTTCCAATGTGGGGTGTACTCCCCATGGCCTGCCTTGCCATGATACCTGATGGGTATCACTATCGACGACTTTTGACAGGTGGTATCCTCCTTACTTGTGGGGTTCCTTGTTTTATTTTAGTGCAAAGTCTGATGGGCTTTGGGCATCAGCGTGGGTTTTTGTATGACCAGCCTGTTGATAGCCTAGCACACTATATTACCCGTCAGTGGCATACCCAGTATCACGCACCCTTACGTTATGTTGGTGGCATCCTTCATCTGCCCACAAGTGTAAGCTTTTACAGTACGGACCATCCTTTGAGTCTTTTACACCTCGACTATCGCACGAGTCCTTGGGTCACACGCCAAGCCCTCCAAAAGTCAGGTATGGTCATTCTGTGTCATCAAGCTGATAAGGGCTGTCAGCTCAAAGCAAACATACTCGCTCGTAACCTTACACAGCAAACGATAGTCACGACTCTTTGGCAAGCTCCTTCAGGACACCGACGGCTGGCTCAAAGACGTGCCATGACCTATTGGCTTATGTGGCTGGCACCCCAAGCTTGAGATAGCCATTAGAGGTTGAACTCACGTGTTTAGGGGACATTCACGTGCATGACGCTTAAACACCTAAGCTCATCCGTCGAAGACACCTTGTAGGATAGTTAGGTACTTTTTCTGTGTGCTTGTTTCAGGCACAAGATGGAGGAAAAGGTACGCTTTAAAAAACGCCACTGCATTTTGTCTTCGTTTCATTTGGTTTAGGTATACCTCTTATGATGACCTCAGATGCCTTCTCAAACCTCACCCAAGACCCTACTGCGGTGCCAGCCGCTCAAGGAGAAGCTGCACCCCAAGAGGTATCAGCATCTGTACAGGGGGCATCTTCTGAAAAACAAGAGCGGATGGAATTATGGATAGACCTTTTTGACTCTTTTCGTCAAGACACATCTTCCCATCATGCAGCCCCAGTATTGTATGACCTTTTTGAAGAAACCCCTCGTCGTGCCTCTTCGCAAGAAGAGGGGCTAGGGTCTCAGGCGATAGAGGCTCAAGCCACAAGCCAGACCTTACAGACCTCTGAGGAGCCTCTTGTCCCACCCCAGTCTGTAGAGGTGTTACAAGAAGTCGTTTCTTTTTTATCTTCTGAACAAGAAAAACCCACTGATGCTACTGTTAAAAACACGGCTGAAAACACGGCGATAATGGCGATGTCTGCTGAAGAGCCTTCTGTAGAAGTCCAACAGCAAGAAGGTACCCAAGAAGTTATCCAAGAAGGTACTACAGTGGCTGATGTCCAGCTTGTGGGACACATGCCAGAGCCACCCGCTTTAACCACTTTGGCGGAAGACCCAACCCCTCATCCCTCTCAAACCCTAGCAGATACTTTTCGACAGCATGCCGTTCCCCTTTTCCCTGAGGTTTCTTCTAGCACCTCTTCAGAAGTTACGCTACCAGCCTCCGAGGATGTTCTTGAGACCTTGCCCAGTATCACGACGAATAGTATCTCGGCTGACCTTGTTTTATCCCCAGCCGAAGGCTCAGAGGACTCACAAACAGCAGTCGAAAGTATATCGGAGTCATCTTCTCCAGAAGAACGCTTTACACCGCTTACGGGTGGAGTTGCGTTGGAAGATGCTACTGTAAAAGAGTCTATGCTTTCGGTGCCTGAAGCACAAGAGACACCTGAAGCAATACCCCATGTTGAGGCGGATGTTCCTCAAGGTGCTGAGGGTACAACGCAACGCCAGAGCGTTACGGAGTCCAGTGCCATCTCAGAGATAGATGAGGACGTGCTTGAAAATACGCCCCTTGCTATTGAGGCTGATGTTGCGGTAGAGGCTTTGGTCGTGACTGAAGCAGTGCCTGCCCAGGATGCCTTGAAGGTGTCTACCCCCGAACAAGAACCCCTTACTATTGCAGCTGATGCCACGCCTGTAGAAGCCATTGCCGCACAAGGTGCCTCATTAGACACGCCTGCCTTAGTATCTGTCGATACGTCAAATACCCTGCCCTTTAAGGACGACTTTGGAGATGGGTTCAGTTTTTCAGAAGATACTTTCATGAACCCTATGGCAGCATTTCAAGAAGTGGCTTCGATGACTACCCGACACGATAACTTTGGGTTTGGTTTTGAAAGTACTGTTACCTCAGAGACGGTTACGTCCGACGTGGTAGCAGCTGTTTCAGAAGTTTCTGTTTCATCTTCAGATGCGCAGGTGTTAGAGGCGGTCGTTGAAGAGGCTTTGGCTGATGAGCGTCATGCACAAGTACCGAAAGTGAGGCTTGAGGAGACTGACATTCAAGCGGATACAACACCGACGGAGGAACGTCCTCTTGAGCCTTTCGTGCAAGAAACATTTACTGAAGTAGACATAATGCCAGAGATGCTTTCTGTTGTTCCTGAAGTAATCGTGTCCTTGTCTGAAGCTTCCGAGTTAACTGATAGCCTGAATGAGGCAAGTCCTCTTGATACCACTGATGGACAGGAGGATGTCACGCTTTCGAGTGTTTCAATCGGTCAAGATTCCTTTGAGCTAGCCCTTGAGCCAGCCCTTGAGCAAGCATTACTTACAGAAGTTTTGCCAGAGTCTGTTGAGCATGCTCTTTCAATAGAACAGCTCCCCCATGGCGTTGTATCGTCTCAGGAACCTTCTGAAGCTGAAACATTACCTGTGGTTTCTTTGGAAAACACAGAGGAGGCAACACAGCCCCCCTCCGAAATCGCGCGAGTGCTTCCTGCTCCTGATGTTGTTGATGTTCCTGATGCGATTGAAGAAAGTGTTGTGACCCTTCCTGTCCTTTCACCTGTGACGGAGGTGTTATCCGAGGTGCCACCCGAGGTTGAAAGCGTCCAAGCCGAGGCAGCATCTCCGACGCTACAGCCAGCGTCCCGCTTGTTGGAAGAAGTCCCTGAGACAACCTCTCAGCAAGAAATCCTTCAAACAAAAGACTTAGCATCCATCATAGAGCAGACACCACAAACCCCTAAGGTCATTACTTTGGCAGAACACAAAAAAGCCACTCAAAAAGAACCTCTTAAGCTTTTTGAAGCGACACCCCAAGCCAGCCAAGAAAAGATAACCTCTTCGAGTACGGAGACCAACGTAGCCCATGAGAAACCCGAGGATGTGTCTCCAGCGAAAGTGACTGACCTGAAGCAGGTAGTAACCCCTGAGCCTTCTAAGGCGAAGATTCTTAGCGGTTTATTTGAAGATGTCCCGTTAGTTACGAAGGTATCGGTAGATATCTGTCCACCTCCTAAAAATCTGCAGGCTCATGATAACAAATTATGGGTAGGCCTCGTAGAAAATGCCTTGGTGGATGTGGAAAAGCTCCAAGAAATCATCGATGAAAATAGAAACCTCAAGATGCCTGCCGTCATTCAGCAGAACAAGCGTAGTAACTCACCTTATGCACCTTTGCAGGAAGTGTTAAGACACTATCAACTTATTACGGAAGAAAACCTGTGTGAAGGGTTACGGGCTGTATATCGTGGGCGGTTTATTGAGCCTTCTCAAGTGACGTGTACAATGGCGGCGGTCTTCCAAGTGCCTATTGATTTTATAGAGTCTCGTGAAGTAGTGCCACTGACCTATGACCCTAAGCGTCAACGACTAGAGATTTTACTTCATAATCCTCAAGATAGTAACCTCTTGGATGAGTTAGCCCAAGTGACTCGTGTACGGGTTGCAGCACGGGTGACTACCGAGCAGAAACACCAAGAACTTCTTAATGAGGCGTATCAACTTGCGGTGCTAGAGTTTGCTTCGGGTTTGGATGGCATGATTGATAATTATGACTTTTTAGGTCGTTCTGCCGAGAGTCATGTGCCGTCTCGTAGTGGCGTATTATCTGTCGAAACGCAACAAAAGAACCTTTATGGTCTGCCTTTCAAACTGGATGGAGATACTGAACATCATGCCACGCAACTTGTGGAGCATTTCCTTAGAGATGCTTACCTTTTAGGGGCGAGTGATATTCACTTTGAGGTGCATGGTGATGGGCTGATGGTACGTTACCGTATTGATGGTTTATTAAAAGATATTTTGTTACTCCCAGCGGCTATCGGACTGAATGTTATTTCAAGAGTCAAGGTGATTACTTCTTTGGATATTTCGCAAAAGCGTTTACCTCAAGATGGTGGTACGCAGGTGATACTCCAACTCGCCGATAATAAAACCCAACAAATTGAGATTCGTGTGAATACCCTGCCCACGCGCCTAGGGGAGAGTGTTTGCTTAAGACTCCTTAAGCCCCATCAGGTGGATGGCATGTTGGAATCTCTTTTGATGTCATCGAGAATGCTAGAGCGTTTAAAGCGTTTACTACAAATGCCCCAAGGGATGATTTTAGTGACAGGGCCTACGGGTTCAGGGAAAACTTCCACACTCTACACCTGTTTAAATTTCTTAAACCATCGTACTCGTAAGATATGTACCATTGAAGACCCTGTGGAGTATCAACTGCCTGGTATCTGTCAAACGCAAGTGTCGGTTAAAAGTGGTTTATCTTTTGATAAGAGCCTTCGTGCCATGTTGCGTCATGACCCCGATATTCTTATGGTGGGTGAAATACGAGATAATGAAACGCTAGAAGTTGCCATGCATGCTGCTTCAACGGGACATTTAGTGTTAACGACCCTTCATACGAATAGTGCCATGAACACCCTCTCACGTATGAAGGAGTTGGATGCCTCCCCCCAGTTATTGACCAATACCCTTGCAGGGATTGTGGCACAAAGACTGGTGAGAAAGGTTTGCCCGCACTGTAGCGTGGAGGTTCCTGCTAATCATGAAAAGCTTGAGCTGTTAGGCATGAAGTCGTTTGCGGAACGCACACCAGAGCCTATCCTATTTAAGCAGGCAGTGGGGTGTTTGCATTGCCAAGAAACGGGCTATATGGGTCGGTTGGCGGTTTTTGAAATGCTCACCATGAATCGGCAACTTGCACGAGGCATTGAGGAAGGTGTTTCATTGATTGAGCTTGAAGATACGGCCTTGGCACATCAATTACTGTATCCTTTACGGGAAGATGCCTATGAAAAAGCAAAACAAGGCTTAACGACCCTTGAAGAACTCTTAAGAGTGTTGGGTCCTGTTGCTTTGTAATATAGGGGTGTGCGGGTGCGTTATTGTAGGTTTTAGGTAAGCCTATGGCAGGGATAGCCCTGAGGGTCTTCCTGAAAGGCTTCCTCTGGTGTACATATTGCATCGCAAGCCCAGAATACACGCTCAAGCGCCTCAAAACGAAGTAAGCTTACGCCAGAGGCTTCATGGCGGCACCATGCTGTGTCAGGGTGTGTATCCAGATGTGCATCGGCTTGGTGTACCCAGGTGATAAGCTTTTGAGGTGTGAGTACACTCAAATCAGTACCGTAGGGAATAGACACAACCCAAGAGGCACTAAAGGCCATGGCTGCCTGATAGGTTCTATCAAGTAAATTAAGAGGGTGTCCTCGGAAGAGTTCAATGCCTACATATTGTGCCACACACCGAAGGGCGACGGTGTCAGGGGGGTCAAAGGATGCGGCACCAATACCCCGCCAAGTGCGGGCATCAAGGAGTGTTTCTCGAATAAGGTCAAGCCCTTGGTTAAACCAAGTTTCTCGATGCGTGGCTTCCTCGTGTGTTTCCGTTTCAAGAGAAAGTGTCCTGTCATTGGCTTGTAGTAAAAGTACAACCGTTTGGTACATCATACAAAAACGTCCTTCCTTCATTAAGGAAACCCAAAGCGAGCTTGATGGTTTAAGATTTAGAACAGGGTGATGGCATGGCTTGATGCAGCAGGATGCTGTCAGCAGGAATGACTATCGTTCATGAGTCGATAGAGACAAGACCGATAGATGATACTACTATGGCATTAACACAAAGCCTAAAAAAGAGGGATGCTAAAGCCTGTGAAAAAAGCACTTGCTATACCACTTCTGTGCCTGCCCTGTGCCTGCCGCTGGTATAATGGTCGTGTTGATAACGGTCATGTTGACAGATGTAAACGTGCCTATGTTCCTGCGTTGCTTTCATGGTTTGAAGTAAGTATGATTAAGAGAGCGTCCTATTAAAGATTGCTACATAAAGATAACGTCTTACCCAATGTGCGAAGTGCCTACACGTCCTTGTGCCAAAGTTACATAGCGTCATTATGTATTTTTAGGCTTACGCCTTAGGCTATTTCCTTTTTTGGGCTTCTCCATTGTCACTCTTAACCTAGCCATGAACCCCTAACCTCCATGATGATGACCGTTCTGACCCCTCTTGCTGAAGGCAAAACTAAAGTACTTTACCCTCATGAATCTGGCCATGTTCGTGTGGTTTTCAAAGACGCTGCAACAGCATTTAATGCTGCCAAAAAAGAAACCATTGAGGGTAAGGGGGTTCTGAATGCTCAGATTTCTGCACTGCTTTTTGATTTTTTAGCACGCTGTGATGCGAAACGTCTGCCCACTTGCTTCGTTGCAAAAACGGAGACGGACAACGAATTAATTTACCGTAGTTTAACCATGATTCCTCTTGAGGTTGTGGTTCGTAACCAAGCTTGGGGTAGCTTGTGTAAGCGCTACCCACAGTTTCAAGAAGGGCAGTGGCTTAAGCGTCCTGTGGTAGAGTTTTTCTTGAAAGACAATGCCGCTGGTGACCCTCTTCTCGCTGAAGATATTCTGGAGCTTTTAGAAGGTGTGTTGCCCCAAGGGGTGACTGGGGAATCTTTGAAGCGCTTTGCCCTGCGTGTCAACGCTTACCTTGTGCCTTACTTTCAGGCGATGAACTTGGTGTGTGCCGACTTTAAACTTGAGTTTGGCGTAGATGCTCAAGGGCAACTTGTGCTTGGTGATGAAATGAGTCCTGATAACTTCCGTTTACGGGATGCCCAAACAGGAGCTGTGCTTGATAAAGATGTGTTCCGCCTTGACTTAGGCTCCCTTCGTGATGCTTACACGCAAGTGTTTGAGCGTCTTCAACAGGGGGGTACTTCTGAGTCTGCACAGCAGGACGCAGTACAGTCGTTTGAAGCAAAAGTACGTGTGGGGCTTCGTCCTAATGTGTTGCATCCAGAAAGCCGTACTATTTTTGAGGCACTTCATACCTTTGGGTTTGAGCAAGTGGAAACGCTCCGCTCGGAAAAGCTATTCACCATGCGTTTAAAAGCAAGTCATATCGCTCAAGCTGAAGTCCTTTTTGAAACGATTGCGAATGATGTTCTTGCCAACCCTGTGATTGAAGCTTTTGAACTCGTGACGCTTACACAAGTGTTGGTGTAACTAAGACAGAAAAGGATTCCAAGCTCATGACAGAAGCTCATAGCACCTCATGCCATGTTGGCGTGATTGTTTTCCCAGGGAGTAACTGTGACCGTGATATGGCGGATGCTGCTCAAGATGTGCTGCAAGCCAAGGTAAGTTTGCTCTGGCACCAAGAAACCAGTATCCCTGAAGACATTCGTGTGATTCTTATTCCAGGGGGCTTTAGCTACGGCGACCACTTACGCTGTGGAGCCATTGCCAAATACTCTCCTATCATGCAACCTTTGAAAGCCTTTGCTGAAAATCCCAATCATTTTGTGTTGGGTGTGTGTAATGGGTTTCAAGTGCTGACTGAAAGTGGCTTACTCCCAGGTGCCTTGATTGCAAACCAAAGACCTCAGTTTTTGTGTGACCGTGCCACACGTCTTGAAGTCGTGAATGCCAATACCGTGTTTACACAAGGGTATACTTCAGGGCAGCACATTGCCGTGCCTATTGCACACGGTGAAGGGTGTTACGTGGCAGATGAAGCAACGCTCCAAGCCCTTGAAGCCAATCAACAGATTGTTTTCCGTTATGTCGATGAAGTGAACGGCTCTGTGGCAAGCATTGCAGGTGTTACAAACCGCACGGGTAATGTGCTGGGTATGATGCCTCACCCCGAACGAAACCTCTTTCAGCGTACTTCCCATGGCTGGCAGGGCGAAGGGCGTATATTGTTTGAGTCTCTCAAGCAAGCCTTAAGTACAAATCGTATGGCAAGTGTCTAGTCGCCCTTAAAAAGCAATGACATTTTGTGTTGACCCTTTAAGAGATTCTACACCTCAGGTTGTTGAATCTCTTATTTTTCTTAATTTGTGGTAAGGGCATATCTCATCATGCAACTTATTCTGTTGAAAGAAACTTTTTCTATTTGTAAGCTTACTCCTCAGGCATCTTGGAGTATCCCAAGCACTCAAGGGGCTTTGTTTAGTCTGACGAAGACGAATGACGAAATTTCAGTGGTCTGCGAAAAAAATCAAGAACCACCCCATAGTGACGTGAATACAGATTGGCGTGCTTTTCGGGTGGTGGGGACACTCGACTTTGCTTTAACAGGTATTTTATCAAGCATGACATTACCCCTTGCTGAAGCGGAGATTAGTATTTTTGCTATTTCCACTTTTGATACAGATTATCTTTTGGTGAAAGCCAGTGCGTGTGAAAAAGCGATAAACACTTTGGAAAAAGCTGGATTTACATGCACTGCAATGGATGCTCGCCACCCAAGTGTGCGTATCACTGACTAGGTCATCATGGGCTAAAGTATCAACCCCTAACCCCCCTCTTGACACACCCGTGGGTGCTTTTTCTCCTGTGTGCTAACGCAAAAATACTTTTGACGCTTGGCATGTTTACGTTATGCTTTACAGAGTGGGATAGTTGTTTGTAAAAGACTTTTCAATAAAGTGTCACAGGCGATACATCCTGACTTAAAAAACAAAGTGTGTTTTATGTTGTGTCTTTCATATCCTTCGTTATAAATACTGGAGCTGTACTCTTGCCTACTATTGCTCAGCTCGTTCGTAAAGAACGTAGTAAACAAATCCGTAAAACCAAGTCTCCTGCCTTGGTAAGCTGCCCCCAGCGTCGTGGTGTTTGCACCCGTGTGTATACCACTACCCCTAAAAAACCCAACTCAGCCTTGCGTAAAGTGGCTCGTGTCCGCTTAACCAGTGGCTTTGAAGTTACAAGTTATATTCCTGGAGAAGGTCACAACTTGCAAGAACACTCTGTGGTTCTTATCCGTGGGGGTCGTGTAAAAGACCTTCCTGGGGTTCGTTACCACATTATCCGTGGTTCGCTTGACCTTCAAGGTGTTAAAAACCGTAAGCAGTCTCGTTCTAAGTACGGTGCTAAGAAGAATCAACCCGTTGTTACGGGTAAAAAGCGCTAGTTTAAAGCGTGCTTGACCTTTTAAGTTTGTGATGCACGATGAACTATCGCCGTGCTGGTTGATGGCTTCACCTAGCTCCCAGTCGGACACCAGATAGTCGCTTGCACCTCTTTGTATTTTATTATCTAACTATAACTTTTAGGAGTTTGCCACCCATGATGATGGCTCGTCGTTTTAAACCCGCAAAGCGTGTTCCTGATCCTGATCCTATTTTTAACGATCGTGAAGTCGCTCGTTTCATCAACCGTTTAATGCTTCGTGGCAAAAAAGCCCTTGCAGAACGTATTTTTTACTCCATGTTGAGCTATCTGGAAGGCAAGACAGAAGAAGCTCCCATTGAAGTATGGCGTAAAGCGATGCAAAAAGTACGTCCTATCGTCAAGGTAAAAGCACGTCGTGTAGGGGGTTCTACCTACCAAGTGCCTATGGAAGTTGGTGAAGATGATGGTATGGCTATCGGAACCCGTTGGGTTATCGGCTTTGCCCGTAAGCGTGGCGGACGCACCATGGCAGACCGTTTGGCTGCTGAAATCCTTGATATTTACCGTGGTCAAGGTGCTTCCATGAAGAAGCGTGAAGAAACGCACAAAATGGCTGAAGCCAACAAGGCATTTTCTCACTATCGCTTCTAACATGGTGTAAGTTGATTGACTTGGGGGGTGCTTACCCCTCAAGTCGTTATCATACTCACAAGCCTTTTTTAAGCTTCCTTATTGATGTTCTTTTTTTGATGCCCCCTCTTTCAGGTATTAACGTTTCGCATTATGATGATGACTCGCACAACCCCCCTTGAGCGTATCCGTAATATTGGGATTGCCGCCCACATTGACGCTGGGAAAACCACCACCACCGAGCGTATCCTTTTTTACAGTGGTAAAATCCATAAAATTGGTGAAGTACACGAAGGTACTGCCGTTACCGACTGGATGGAACAAGAGCGTGAACGTGGTATTACCATTACCTCCGCTGCTATTACAACGTTTTGGAATGACCACCAAATTAACATTATCGACACCCCTGGACACGTTGACTTTACCATTGAAGTAGAACGTTCTATGCGTGTACTTGATGGTGTTGTGGCTGTCTTTTGTGCCGTGGGTGGCGTGCAGTCGCAGTCTGAAACGGTTTGGCGCCAAGCCAACCGCTACAAAGTACCTCGTATGATTTTTGTGAACAAAATGGATCGTGTGGGTGCCAAGTTTGAGCGTGTGGTTGACCAAGTGAAGAAACGTCTTGGTGCTAACGCTGTGCCTATTCAGTTGCCCATGGGTGCTGAAGATGAATTTAAGGGCATGATTGACCTTGTTGAGATGAAGGCTCTCTTCTTCTCTGGTGAGAAAACCATGCACTACGACATCCTTGATATTCCTGCTGAATACGCTGATGAAGCTCAAGTAGCACGTGAAGAGTTGATTGAGAAAATCGTTGAAACCGATGATGCCCTTATGGAGCGTTACCTTGGTGGCGAAGAAATCTCAGTAGAAGAACTCAAAGTCGCCCTTCGTAAGGCGGTTATCAATGTACAGATTGTTCCTGTGCTTTGTGGGACGGCTTTTAAAAATAAAGGGGTTCAACCCATGTTGAATGCCGTGATTGATTACCTTCCTGCCCCCATTGATGTTGCAGCCATTGAGGGTATTTTACCTAATGGTGAAACGGCGTTGCGTCACCCTAGCGACAAAGAACCTTTTGGTGCCTTGGCCTTCAAAATCATGACCGACCCTTTCATTGGTCGTTTAACCTTCTGTCGTTGTTACAGTGGTAAATTGGATGCTGGTAGCTACGTACTTAACGCCACTAAAAACCATAAAGAGCGTGTGAGCCGTTTAGTGCAAATGCACGCCGATAAGCGTGAAGAAATTAGCACCATTTATGCGGGTGATATCTTTGCTGTGGTAGGGCTTAAAAATACCTTTACTGGCGATACCCTGAGTGATGAATCGGCTCCTATTGTATTGGAATCTATTTACATTCCTGAGCCTGTGATTGAGGTTGCCGTTGAACCCAAAACCAAAGCAGACCAAGAAAAGCTTTCTATCAGTCTTCAAAAGCTTGCTGAAGAAGACCCCACCTTCCGAGTCCGTGTGGATGAAGAAAGTGGTCAGACCATCATTGCTGGGATGGGTGAGCTTCACCTTGAAATTATTGTTGACCGTCTCCTTCGTGAGTTTAAAGTAGGTGCAAACGTTGGTAAGCCTCAAGTTGCTTACCGTGAGTGCATCACACAAACGAAAGAAGTAGAAGGTAAGTTTGTGCGTCAGTCAGGTGGTCGTGGTCAGTATGGTCACGTCTGGTTGCGTCTTGAGCCTCAAGAGCGCGGTGCTGGCTTCACGTTTGAAAACAAAATTGTGGGTGGTGTCGTACCAAGAGAATACGTGCCTGCCGTTCAAAAAGGGGTTGAAGAAGCCCTCAAAGGCGGTATTATGGCGGGATATGAACTTATCGACATTAAGGTTACCATCTTTGATGGTAGCTACCACGATGTTGACTCCAACGAGATGGCTTTCAAAATCGCTGGTTCTATGGCCTTGAAAGCTGGGGTGCCTAAAGCAGGTCCTCAACTTCTTGAGCCTATGATGAAAGTAGAAGTGGAAGTGCCTGATGACTTCTTGGGTGATATTATCGGGAACCTTTCCAGCCGTCGTGGTCGTGTGGAAGGTATGGAAGCCTTGGAAGGTCTGGGTATTCAGAAAGTCCGTGCCATGGTGCCTCTTTCCGAGATGTTCGGATATGCGACCGACATCCGCTCGATGACCCAAGGTCGTGGTACGTTCTCTATGGAGTTTGATTGTTACGAACCTATGCCTTCGCACTTAGCCGATGGCTTAATTGCAAAACACCGTGGCACCGCCAGCGTGTAATGCTCTAACGAGTTGAATTCCTAAAAAGGAGAGATACTTTATTTAAAGTATCTCTCCTTTACTTATTATGAATACTATGTAAAGAATAAGTATAAAACATGATTTCGTTGCTATAATTAAGACATACGAATGCTTTTAAAAAACTTCTGAAACATCTATAACAATAATCATGAGTGTACTCGATAACCTAACGCTAGAAGATAATAGGCTTACTGCTATAGTAGTAGCCACTTATTTTATTGAAAAAGGTATTTCAGATTGCAAACCCATTGATAATTTAAAAACTCAAAAGCTTGTATATATCGCACACGGTTGGCATTTAGGATTTTTTGATATGCCCTTGATAAAAGAGGACATTCAAGCTTGGACTTACGGTCCTGTTATTCCTGCCTTATATAAACGCCTAAAGCACTGGGGGAAAAGCCCTATTACTGTCACCCCTCAGGATAATGTTCTTGCTTTATTTAAATCTAAACTTCCCTCTGATGAGACTATGTTGGATGAAGTTCAAACATTACTAAGAAATAAAATTATTTTGTTAGATGATGTCTGGAAGCATTACGGTAAAAAGACTTCTCCTGAGTTAGTTTCATTAACTCACCAGCCAGATACTCCTTGGAGTAAATGGTGGCGAGGCTTTTTAAATACGGAAATACCGAATGAGGAAATCCATTTATATTATCAAGGTCTTGTAGAGCAACATTTTAGAGGCAAAGAAGCTTAAGGTCTTCAATATGATACCTCCTACCGCTGAGACAAGGCGAGAAACATCCTATCATGAGAGTGTTATGCTCACTCAAAGTACAACACCAAACAACCAGAACAAATGGTGGAAGGAGCTTTGGGATTGGTTCACAACTCATGCAAACAATTATTTTAGATTTATTGTTTCTCTTCGCTTTTGTGTTTTATACTTGCTCATTGCATCCGGTTGCAATGACTTTTATTGGATACTAAAACTATGTCCGATAGCACATACAAGTGTGCCTTTTAAACTTGCTGATAATGTTTTAGCACTTTTGGTACCAGCACTTATCATTGATGACCCTATTGATAAAATCACAACAAGTATTGAAACGGTCATTGATAAATTGAAAAAATCTCAAGGGTAAAGCTTAACTTATATTTCCAAAGCCCCTAGGGATTGTAATGCCTTTTTAGCGGCTTGTTGCTGAGCCTCTTTTTTAGAGTCCCCTTTGCCCGTCCCTTGGTGAGCGCCTTGTACCCAAACACTTATGGTAAAGGTGCGTTTATGCGAAGGTCCTTCTTCAGTATCTAAAATATACTCAGGAAGTCCGAGACCTTGTCCCTGTGTCCACTCTTGTAAAACGGCTTTGTAATTATTTTTAGTGGCACTGGCATCCGCCTGTTCCAAATGAGGTTGCCATAGGGTGTGAATCCATGAGACGAGGGCTTGCAAGGCTTCAGGATTGTGTTTGACATTAAGATACATGCCTCCTAAAAAGGCTTCCATGACGCAGGCAAGATTACTGACTTTTTGTCGTCCCTGTGCTTTGAGTTCTGAGACCCCCAAAAGCATCAATGCTCCAAATCCTAGCTCCTGTGCAATTTTCGCTAAAAGCTTATCACTCACAATGACTGAGCGAATTTTTGTCATCTGCCCCTCGTTATAGAGTGGGAAGGTTTCAAAGAGCAAATCACTGAGTGTCCACTTTAAAATGGCATCGCCTAGAAACTCTAACCGTTCGTAAGGGTCGGGGATAGTGGGGTCGTAAAGTCCTTTTTCGTAACGGTAGGACGAATGAATAAACGCATCTTCCACACGTTGCCACTGCTTGGAGGTTGTGGGTAACGGCAGGTGATGGGTTTCAAGTAGGTGTTTTACCTGTTGCTGTAAAGGCTGATAGCCAGACGCTTGAGGTAAAAAGCCTTCAGCGGTGTAGGGAATAGAAATAGGCTTAGGAGTTTGAGAAGTGTCTGTCATAAAATAAAATTATCTCTGAAATACCATGGTTGTGAATACAAAAGTATGTGCCAAGCGATGCTGTGTTGAAGGGTCATGCTCAGAGCCTTGCGTATTCGTTGTCACGTCAAACGCATTGATACTTAGTGTAACCAAGAAGCGAAAAAATCTTGGTATAAGCCTTGCTTTAAAATCAGCCAATGAATATAGTAGTAAGCTACAACGCCAGAAAAGAGGTAACTATCCATGCGGTCTAGTACCCCGCCATGTCCTGCAAGAGCCGTGCCAGAGTCCTTGATTCCCGCATCACGTTTAATCATACTCTCTACCAAGTCACCCATCTGAGCATTTAATACTAGAAGTGTGGCAAGCACCACGCCATGATACCAAGGTAAATGGAGTAAGCTCCCCCCAAGTATCCCAAAAAAGATACCCCCAAGAAGCCCTCCTAAGGCACCTTCTTTGGTTTTTTTAGGACTCACCTGAGGCCATAACAAGTGTTTACCCCACTGCTTCCCAATATAATAAGCGAAAACATCGGACGCAGCGACCATGCAACACACCCACACCAGATAAAAAAAGCCCGGTGTGATATGAGGGGAAACAGAGCCAAACACCGTCATGGCTTGTACAAACGTGTCGGGCCAGCGTTCCAATTGACGAATAAGCATCATGTGAGGTGGAAGCAACCCAAGATAAATCAGTGCAACCAGTGTGGCACCAATATCAGCCATGGTGCCTTTTTTAGGACGAAACAGAAACCTAAAAAAGGTGGTACAAAGTGCAAAGGTTAACGCAGGGAGTATCCAAGTAAGTTTTGCCGAGGCTACGGCGTACCATAGTAAGCTTGTCCCTACGATAAATGCCATTCGAGAAGGATGAAGTCCACGAACATCCATCATCTGAAAAAGTTCACGAGACATCAACACAACGGCTACTAAAACCAGTACCGCCCAAGGAAGCGTCCCGATATAAGCCACTGCAAACACAGAAAGAATGAGTATCCAGCCGACAAGCACCCGAGAGCGGAAGTGCGTGGTAGGTTGTACAGAGGTAACGGTTTCTTCAGAGGAGGGCATAAGGGGGACAGTCATAAATAGGAGCGAACGCCAAACCTAAGACGAGGTTTGACAGACCTTTCACAGTGATGAAGTAGATTAAGAGCCAAAGTCTGAAAGTCTTCCTTAGACGCTTAAAAGGTCTTTCTCTTTCGAGAGTACCAGTTTGTCGACTTCAGCAGTGTATTTGTCAGTTAGCTTTTGAGCTTTCTCTTGAGAACGACGAAGCTCATCTTCAGAGATATTGGCTTCTTTCTTATACTTGTCTAGTCCATCGGTTAAATCACGACGTACATTTCTGACGGCAACCCTGAAATCTTCGCCAAGGCGTTTCACTTGCTTCACCATGTCTTTACGACGCTCTTCGGTGAGTACGGGAATATTCAAACGAATGCCATTACTGTCACTGATAGGAGACAAACCCAAGTCAGCTTTTTGAATCGCTTTTTCAATCGCAGGCACTTGACCTTTATCAAAAGGCTGAATGGAGAGCGTTTGACTATCTACTACGGCAATATTAGCCATATGCTTTAAGGGGGTTGGGGTACCGTAATAGTCTACTTGGACACGATCAAGAATCGTGGCATTGGCTCGCCCTGTGCGTAATCCTGCTAACTCATGTTGCAAGGATTGAATCGCTTTTTGCATCTTCTCTTCAGCGTGTTCAAAAAGTTCGGTATCCGTCATTGAAGTATTCATCATCATGGTGGTTAGTCATCCCTTTCAAGGCATGGTGTTATCAAAAAAGGAGGGTGTTAGGGTGTGAGAAAAGGCATTCAAATCAAAATACGTTTTAGGTATATTGACACGCCAAAACACTTAGGACATCATTTCACCCTATAGTAGCACAATCCATTATGATATAGTGGGATTGATTCAAGGATTTCAGAACCGTTGTTCTTTTGTTTTTCATCTTTGTCGATGCTCCATAGCCTGCCTTTCCTAGTGATAATACCGAGTAAGCTACCCACGATACCCTTAGAAGTTCAAGCCTCATGCACCCCATTTTAGGTTATATCGGTTTTTTACCTTTGTATAGCTTTGGCGTATGTGTTGCCTGTGCTTTTTTACTCGCTTGGTTTTTACTCCCCAAACGCTTTGAGCATCCCTCACGGCAAGCGATACTCAAGCCCCTCTGTCCTGATATGACCTATGCCTTTATGTGGCTTGGTGCCATGGCGGGTGCGAAGCTCTGGTACGCTTTTTATCAATGGCATGTGATCGTTTCATGGGCGAGTTTTTGGCAGGTGTTGGGGTTTTCAGGCGGATTAGTATGGTATGGCGGGTTATTGGGTGCCATCCTTGCACTAGGTGGGGTGAGTGCTTGGTATACTCAGAAAAAATATCAAAGCGTTCAGGAACACACGAAAACACCTTTCACATTTTTTGAGACCTTTTTGAGTCTTTTAGATAGTTTTGCACCTTTGGCGAGTTTAGGCTTGGTATTCGGGCGTATCGGATGTTGGTTTGCGGGATGTTGTTATGGTGCCATGACCAGCTTGCCTTGGGGGGTGCATTACCCTCCTAGTCACCCTACGCATGGATCGGGTGTTCATCCAGCCCCTTTATATGAAGCCTTGGGGGCATTGGGCATTACGCTTGGTCTTTATTGGCTTGAGAGGCATGCACAAGGGCTGGGGTTTGTTGAAAAATACTTACCTAAAGGGTTCTTGTGTTGTGTGTTTTTGATAAGCTATGGCATACTGCGTTTCATGGTAGAAGCTTGCCGAGGCGATACCATTCCTGTGGGCGGTTTAAGCGTGTCGCAGTGGGTAAGCCTACTGGGGGTAGTTGTAGGGATGGTAGGCTTGTTTCTGATGGTTCGCTCGCAACACGTGAGCGTCAAGCCCACGTGTAAGTAAGGTGTTTTGTGTCTATTCGTGATGCCCCATGAAGCGATAAAAATTAAGTTTATTAAAGAAAGTACTTTATAGAACCCTATGTTACAGTACTTAGAAGGTGAGTATCGAGGCTTAGCGTGTCATCCAACACAGCTTACGGAAGAAGTTGGGATACCTATTTTGGTTTGGGTGGCACCTCTTGGCATGGGGTTGCAGGTTTGGGTAAGTGCCTACACTTGGCAAGCCGTACTGACCCGTGCGACCACCACAAGCGACCCTTCCGCAAAACGTGTTGCCCTTTATACGCATATGCAGATACGAGAAGACGCTTGGACACTTACAGGATTTGAGCATGAAGCCGAGCGTGACCTGTTTATACTCCTTTTGAATAGTAATGGTATCGGACATAAAACAGCACTTGGTCTCATGAGTTGCCTCCGTCCTGAAGCCCTTGTGAGTGCTATTCAAGCCCAAGACATTAAAGCCCTCACGCAAGCCAAAGGCGTGGGCAAGCGTGCTGCTGAAAAACTGTGTGTTGAACTGAAAGACAAGCTTGAAGGGTATGAGACACCGCTGAGTCCTATCGCCCTCTCGCCTCTTGGGCAATTACTGCCTCATGCTTTTGCGGACACTCCACAAGGACACAAGGCAAAGCAGACGCAGGCTCAAGACGTACTCAGAGCTGACCTTAAACAAGTATTACGAGATTTAGGCTACGATGCCCGTCATATTGAAGAGGCACTAGACGCTGTGATACCCTCTGAGATACACTATAAAGATGCGCAGATGAACCCTATGTTATCCTCCGCTTCCACTGTGCAAACTGCTGATACGACCCTTGATACTGCAATCCCACCCACGACAGAAGTTTTGCTTCAACAGTGCCTAAAGTGGCTAGCACGTCAAAAATAGGTAAAGTACAGTACGATGATGTCTGTTCGTTGCTAAGGTTTTTGGTTACAGAGCAATCAACACCCGTTCTATTGCTCGTTGTGTTTCTTAAATGATATTGCGTTTGTATCGTTTTGTGAAACTCGTACAAAAACTAAGCCTCTAAGCTGAGCAGATGTCAGAATACACAGTGTAAGTTATGTTCGTCGCTATGGTTTTTAAAACCCCTTCTTTTTATTAGACTTCCATGTAACCTCAAGAAAGTACATCCCTACTATGTTGAAAATTCGTTTAAAGCGCGGTGGTCGTAAGAAAAAACCCTTTTACCGTGTTGTCTTGGCAAACAGTACTTCTCGTCGTGATGGTGCTTCGATTGCTGAACTTGGGTTTTATGACCCCATGCAAAAAAAAGTCCGTCTTGACCTTGAAGGCTATGCCGCTTGGGTAAAGAAGGGTGCTACCCCTACTGAAACTGTGGCTTGGTTGCATACGGTTGTTGCGAAATTTGCTGAAGCCCAAGGGGCTGAAGCTGCCCAAGCTGTGATTGAACTGCCCAAGAAAGAGCGTAAAGAGCTTATCGTTAAAAAAGACGAAACGGCTGTTGCTGACGCTGCCCCTTCTGAAGGCGAGTAGTTCACTTCTCTTCTAATACTAAAAGCCCTAGTGTTCTTTATGAATACTAGGGCTTTTGTGCGGGGTCTATCTTTATGTAAAATTCCGCATAGGCAATTTCAGGAGAACACTAGGTTTTATTAAACTATCCAACAGGGACAACCTTCTATTTTACTCGTTTTGAAGAGACTGCCAACATGCCTAGGAGCATCTGCGAAAGCGATTGCTTTTAGGGATATAACGGTGCTAGCCACCGCATACCATACAGGATTCAAGGGTCAATATCTTTATCAGTGCCGTTCTTTTGCCTATGAGTGCTTGTATGCACCAAAGGTGAGGAGCTTTGTGGCGTAGCTCCTGTGCAAGATACTGACGAACTATCTCATTTCCCTTCCTTATTTTTCTATTGTGGTCAATGGAATATGCCTCTACTGCTTGATAAAAGCTTTAGGGGTTTTTTATTACTCCACATGTTTGTTTTATTTCGTAATGTAACACTTTAAATCTTTTGATAGCATCTCTTCAAAAAATTTGCTTTAATAAAGTACAAAATGTCCTTGCGTGGCGTGAACACTTCCCCTTACACTAGAAGAGGCATGTATGAAGCCTTTTTCAATCGTTGCTCTTCTTTGAGATACCTTCCTCAAGACACTCCCCTTTAAGTACTTGGGTGACAAACGTTAGGTACTTAAGCGATTAGAGGCTTGTAAGCATGTCTTGGGGGGTCTGTGTTGTCATGTGAAGCAAGGAATGAGGTTTATGGCTTGCCGTGAGTAGCGTGCTGTAATCTTCATAGGGTGCTTGGTATTCATCAAAAGATGCGTGTAAAACTCGACCGCCTCGGGGGTAAGCGTTGTTTTTAAAGAGTGATGAGGTGTTGTTCTATGCTGAGTGTGTTGCGTGTTATGTACCATAATGATAACTTTTGACTTAGGCGTTTTTCTGCTGTGATGGATTATTCTCCTGCTCAAACGTCCTCTGAAGAGACTCCTTCTCCGTCTGAGCATGCTCCCCTTCCCGTTGCAACCTTGTCTGAATCAGACGAGGCTGTCGCATTGGCTGTATTTCATAAAACCCCTGTCACAAAGACATCCCACTATCATACAGAACCTGAAGACATCCGACGGCTTGTAAAAGAACACTCACATACTGAAGGGTTGCCTACCTCCTCTACGCATGCCCCGTTTTCACCCCTGTTTTTGTCTGACAGCCCTTCATCAGAAGCCTCTCTCGATACTTTACTTGCTTCGCTTGGTCATACGGACAGTTTGGCACATGAAAGTTTGGCACATGAAGGTATCTCGCTTTCAAAACAAAGACCCCTTGCTTGGTGGGCTAAAGTGCAGGGATGGGTCTATGAAACGGTTCCATTCTTAACGCCTATCGTGACACCACGCCATGTTAGACATGCCTTAGATGCCACCCTCAAGCGTGCGAAAGAAGGACTCCACTCAGGAGAATATTTGCCTTTCCAAGCTACTGAAGCACTTATGCAGGATATGGCACATTGGCTCCATCATCATGGTAAGCCGAGTCCTTTAAATTGGTGTTTATTTCAAAAACATCTTCAACATAGTATTCGAGTTGACTGGCACCAGCGTTTGCTTCAAAGCCATATCAAACACACTTCTTATCCTGTCATGGCGATGCAAACCCCAAGTGCTACGACTCGAGAGGGTATATTGGGCTTTTCGGGTGCGTCATCTCATACATTGACACGCCGTGAGGCTACAAAACAGGCTTCTCGGAAAAAGTCTCGCCCTCAAAGTTTAATGCAAGCCTATTTGGCAAAGCATGCCCATGGTGTGGCACCTATTGATGGCTGGATGGATGGTCTGCAAACGCTTCTGCAAGAGGAGTCTACGTGTTTACTTCATCCCATTCTGGTTGATACGTATGAGCATATTTCTCTTGAGGTGCAAGTCTGGGAAAAGCTCCTCAAAGAAGCCCTTCCTGTGGCACAGCAGGAAGCTGTTTTGTTGGCGATGTTACAAAAACTGTTTTTGCCCCTAACCCGTGCACTGCTTGAGCAGCATCAAGCTCAAAGTTTAAGAGATACTTTGTATCCTCGTACACACCAGTCGAATAAAGAGACCCCCCATACCGAGGAGCGTTATGCACCACGTACAGGCTCCTCCTCCTCTTCTTCAGGGAAATACCAAGCACCTAGCGTGTCGTGGGATGAGTACCGTCTCTTGTATCGTTTGTTGCAGTGGATGCAAAAAAGTGATACCCACCCTGCCATGTTGGCGGGTACTGAACGCCAACATGTGGAAGCTATGATTCAAGCTTGTTTTCAGGGGGAGTTACCCGCTCAGTTTGAAACCCTCGTGCCACCCACCTCGGGGCGTGTGGTGTTGCTCCATTGGGAACACCTTTCAGAAGAAACCTTGATGATGTTCAAGCATGTCTTGTTAACGTATCAACGAACCCAAAAACAGACCATTCAAAGCCTGTTACGTTGGCAAACTGCTGTGATTATGCAAAGAGAGAATTTTCAGACGATTGCCGCACACTGGTGGTTACAGACCTTTCAACAGATGCCTCATAGCGGTTTGACACATTTCCTCTTGAGTCATATCCAAACGTGGATACCACAGCTCACATTGCCCACTTTTCAGGGGATTCTTCAGTGTTTTACACGTCCCAACTGGTATGGGATGAGTGTTATGCTGGCTAATACGCTCGAACCCATCTTGCAACGTTATAAAGTACCCTATCAGTGGGAAAAGCTCTTCAAGAAAGAAGCGACCCATCTTGGGCTTGTATATCAACGAAGTCAGAAAGTATGGGTGCGTGTGAAGCCGCCTGCCTCTCGTACTGCGAACCCCTGGTTTTTCATGCCTGCCCACTTGGCGGCTACTTATGCAGATGTGCTAAAAGCTTGGCAACCCGATGCCTCAAACCACCAGGAACAGGTGCGTGTGAAAGCACATCGTGCATTACAGTGGCCACCCTCTGAAGGGCTAAAGGCTTTGTGTGAAGATGAACCCCGTGTGATTGAGACTTGGCTTATTCTGTGGCTACAACAGTGGCATTTAGGGGAGGTTACCTCACGCCGTGTGACCGCCATGCCTCATACAAAACGGGAAGGTTTTACGACAACAGATACTGCCCATCCAAGATTGATGAGTGTTATGACGGTGAGTCCTGCTCGCCATAGGGTCTGGGTTACCAATATTGACAGTTTACGCCAAGCCCTTCAGGATGACTTTAGTTATCAGCAATGGCTTAAACAGTGGATTGAACAATTTAAAGAAGCGACCCAAGTGGCACAAAACGACCAACGACCCCTTATCAGTGTGATTCATCATGCTGACCATTTGTTTGCCCCGCTGGTGTGGGAGCAACCATCCTCAGTCACGCAAGCCCCTCCTCCTACAGAACCCTCTCTGGGGTGTTATACAGTAAGCCAACAGGCTGCCCATCGAAGACACCAAGGGTTTGTCAAACTTCTGATGCGTTTGACACTTCAGGGTGAAAGTATGCACCCAACCCAACCCGTGTTGCTTAAAGCCAGTACACCTATACTTTGTGTGTTAAGAGCTTCGGCACTTGGTTTAGATGTTGCACATAGGTCTCAAGAGAATATAGCTCATTATTTGCAGGAGCCTTATAAGCAATGGCAGCAATGGCTTTCTGAAAAAAGTCTTTTGCCTGATGTCGCTACCAGTTCAGAACATTTGCTTGGCTTATCCCCTGTAACGATGTCTTTGAGTGGGATGACCCCTCGTTTTGGCTTGTCATGGTCAAGCTTAGATACCCAAGCTCCTCATGTGACCCAAGCGATGCAGTGGTCGCTTAGTGACCTGACACGTTATTTACGGTGGTATTTGGAAAGCTTACTGGCACCTGAAGCGTTCTCGGCAAAAGTGATATTGGAATGGGATACACAACTTCCTGAGCATCTCGCACAGTATTACTATCAAAAACAGTGGTTTCTGGATGCCATCCATCAACATCTTACCACGAGTGTCCTTAAGCCGATTCTTCAACATGGTGTGAAGCATTGGCATAACGCAACCATTCTTAGGGTGACGCTACGTATGAATGAGCATTTTATGCCCATCTCGGCATCCCATTGGTCGTTGTTACCTCACCATGCACAACAGACTTTCTCAGAAGCCCCACTGGATACCGCCTTGGCACAAGTCGCTTCACCCTCTGTGGTCACGGCTGCTTCAGAACGTAGGGAGGACCTTCCTCAGCCTGCCACACGCAAGTATCTTCAACCTCAAATCTTAACCTTGGCTTGGGATACCTAGTCGTGCGTCCATTGGCTAGGTTCTCCGAACCTTAAGGGGTGTGGTAGGGGATGAAGTGTCGGTATGGTCTCTTAATGACGATACATGTTTTTCCTAGAGCATCATGGTCAGACAAAAAGGGTTTCATACCTCTAGTACCGTCCATCTTGTCTTGATGATAAACATGAGGAGATAGTCACCCGTGATGATTGTGATAGGTCCTTTAAGCAGTGTAGACTCCCAAGCCCGAGTGTTAAACCAGTGGCAAGGTCTCCATCGTGTCACCAGTGCCTCGAACCCAGCGTTCCAACTGGCTTTAATCCCAAATAGCACAGACCCCGAAGGGTCGTATGCTACCATGTGGGATGATGTTTTTTTGCAGGCTTACCAGTACGATAAATTGAGCCAGCTAGGGATGCAACAGGCTCAACTGAATCTTGCTATGACAGAAGCACAAATTCCTGTCACACGAGCCTTTCAAAGAGATGCTATCCGTCGCTTCCAAGCACCGTATTAAATGCCTAATAAGGCATGGTTAACCGTGATGGTGTCCTTGATGATGATTGTGGGCTTCTTGCTGTTGTAAGGACTTCAAACCGCCATATACTGCACCCATAAAGGCGGTACTTTCATAGGGTAGAATGACCGTGTTTGCCTTGCTTTGAGAGAGGGCACGGAGGGCATCAAGATACTTGAGCTGAATGACACCTGCTGAAGGATGGGACGCATTTAACATGCCAATGGCACCCGCTTCAGCCTCTTGGATTCTTTGAATCGCCTCGGCTTGTCCGACGGCTCGGGCAACCGCCGCTTGTTTTTCACCCTCTGCACGAAGGATTAAGGCTGCCTGTTCCCCTTCTGCTGCACGGATGGCGGCTTCACGTTCACCCTCGGCTTTTAGAATGGCAGATTGTTTCTCACCCTCAGCGATAAGAATCTGAGAACGCTTTTCACGCTCGGCACGCATTTCTTTTTGCATTGCCTGTTCAATGTCTTTGGGGGGGTCAATATCTTTTAGTTCTACACGGTTGACTTTCATGCCCCATTTTGTGGTGGCATCATCCAATACATGCTGAAGTCGAACATTGATTTGGTCTCGACTTGCGAGTGTTTCATCTAAAGTGAGTTCCCCAATGATGTTTCTAACGGTGGTTAAAGCCAGTTTTTCAACCGCATTCCAAGGCTCTGCGACTTCATAGGTCGCTTTAAAGGGGTCTGTCACCTGAAAATACACGATAGCATCAATTTTCATACTGACGTTTTCTTTGGTAATGACGGACTGTGGTGGTAAGGGTAAGACCTGTTCCCGTAGGTCGATAATACGCATGGAGTCCACAAAGGGAATTAAAAAAACGGGTCCGGCACTCCGTGTACCAGCGTATTGCCCTAAGCGTTCCACTACGCCGATAGTGGATTGGCGAACAATTTTAACCGCATTGACCCCTGTGATGATAATAAACACGAGAAAACCAAACAGCAGCAAGGTGAGCAGAAACTCCATAATGCTTTGTACTCCTTACGTAGCATTGTGATAGAAAGTATCAATTTTCAAACCGTTAATATTGATACCTTTATGATAACAAACATTATGGGTTGTGAAAAGTAAGCCACCAAGAAGTTTAAGGTAACTGGTTTAGGGCAACTGAATAAAAGATAAGCACTCAGTTCATGAGGTATCAGGCAAATCCCGTATGATGACGACGGGTTTTACTTGAGAAAAGTCCCTAAAAAAGAGAGGTCTGTACAGCACCCTCAGGCGTAAGGGTCTCGGGTTGCATCAGTAGTTTTTGTTGCGAAGTCATTAAAGGAACACTCCGCTTCATTAAAGCACTGAGACGTTTATCAGCCTGTTGAATGACTACTTTCGGAACACCTGCCATACGTGCGACTTGTAATCCGTAGCTTTTTTGAGCGGCTCCTGGTTCGATACGATAGAGGAAGGTCAATACACCCTCTTGTTCACTCACTCGGACTCGAAGGTTTTGTACTAACTCAGGATAACCCTGTTCCATGGCATTGAGTTCATGGTAATGGGTGGCAAAGAGTGTTCTGGCACCTATCGACTCCAACAGATATTCGCCAATGCTCCAAGCAATGGCCATGCCATCGTAAGTACTCGTGCCACGTCCTACTTCATCAAGCAATACAAGACTTTGTGACGTGGCATGATTGAGAATATCGGCAACTTCTGTCATTTCCACCATAAAGGTTGATTGCCCTAGGCTTAAATCATCAGAAGCACCAATACGGGTATAAATGGCATCCACTAAGCCGATGCGTGCATAGCTGGCAGGCACAAAACTACCAATATGAGCCATTAACACCACCAATGCGACTTGACGCATGTAGGTTGATTTCCCTGCCATGTTGGGGCCTGTAATCATGAGGAGCTGAGGTGGCATTGTGGTCATGCCCTCTGCTAAAGGCATACTGTGGCATACCCGCGCTGCACATAAACAATCATTTGCGACAAATTTCCCCATGGGTAAGAGGGTTTCTAGGGTCGGATGACGCATGCCCTCCAGTTGAAGGAATGGCTGTTCTTCTAAAATAGGACGTGTGTACTGTCGCTCCTGAGCAAGGAAGGCAAACCCTTGTAGGACATCCAAGGCTGCTACGGTATCAGCGAGTGCAAGAATGGTTTCTACGTGAGGGAGTAGGGCATCCCACAGGGCATGGAAGCATGCGGTTTCTTGTGTGACAAGAGCCTCGGCCGCTTCTAATCGTCTTGCTTCAAATGCTTTGAGGGTCGGGGTGCTGTAGCGTTCGACGGAGGCAAGGGTTTGTTTACGGTGGTAGCCTTCTGGCAGCGTGTGTCCTTGCTGGGTAAACTGCTGTAACGCACTGCGTGTGACTTCGATAAAGTAGCCAAAGACTTGATGGGTAGACACTTTAAGGGTCTTAATGCCCGTGAGCTCACGTTGTGACTGTTCATACGCACTCAACCAAGCTTCATGATTGGTTAGGAGGTCTCTCAGTTCATCAATCGTGGGGTCAATATTTGGGCGAATCAAGGGCTGATTTAAGCCAATGTCCTTTACGCTACTGGGAGGGTTGTCTGTTAAATGGTGAAGCAGGCTATGTTGCAGTGCCAAGAGTTCAGGCGATAGTCTGTACAGGGGGGTTAATAGGGTTTCGTGTTCCCCCTCGGGTAGGGCGGTACATAAAAACCGATGTAACCCTTCAATGCCTTCAAGGCTGTAGGCAAGCATGAGCATGTCTTTAGGGGAGAGTTGTCCATGCTGAAGTTTGCGTACCAAACGTGTCATGTCTCTGATACTTGCCAGAGGTTTTCTTAAATGTAATAATCCGCCATGGGGTGTTAGCGATGTCATAAAGTGCTGTACGACACGTTGTCGTGCTTCTAAACTTGCCTTACACCGCAAGGGGCTACTGAGCCAATGCTTGAGTAATCTTGCCCCCATGGGGGTTAGGGTATGGTTTAGATGATGGTACATGCTATGTTCTTGGCGCTCTTGGCGTGCCGTTTTAAAAAGCTCCAAGTGATGTCGTGCAGAACGATTGAGGTACACATACTGAGTACGCTCTTCCATCGTCACTTGCGCCATGGCGGGTGCACCTTCTGGAAACATCTGGTGTACATACACTGCCAAAGCTCCTAAGGCATGCGTAGCGAGTGGGTATCGTGTACCATCGGTCACGCCTTCAAGCGTAGCGACTTGGAGCCAACGCTTGAGATAGGGGGTATAATGGGAGGGTTCAAAAAAAACGCTGGCTTTTGCCCGCCAAGGATAATGGGTGGCCAGTGTCTCAAGTTGCGAGACCATATCGGCATCTTCCAGCCAAGCTTGAGGCCATTGAGGCACCCAATCTTTTACGCCACCTGAAGGACCCAAGTGCCAGTGCATCTTTTTTTGTACCCCTAAGATGAGAATTTCCTTGGGTTGTAAGCGTTCTAACTCGACTAGAATGTCTTTCACGGGTAATTCTAAAGCGGTCAGTGTGCCTGTGGTGAGGTCACAGTAAGCGATACCTGCTTGGGTTCCTTGGGTGTATAAGGCGACTAAAAGTTGTGCTTGATGGTCTGAAAGCCAAGCATCTTCCAGTACAGTGCCTGGAGAAAGGGTGCGGATAATGCGTCTTTGTACCAGACCTTTTCCCTGTTGAGAAGGCTCAACTTGCTCACATACCGCCACTTCAAAGCCCGCTTCAAGGAGTCTAGGGACATGAAGTTCAAAGGCCTTGACGGGAATCCCTGCCATAGGTATTTTTCCTAATACGCCTGCATCCCGACTCGTTAAAGTAATCTCTAACACGCCCGAAAGCACCAAGGCATCTTCAAAGAAGGCCTCGTAAAAATCGCCCATTCGATAGAAAAGCATCTGTCCTAATGCACACTGCTTTACTTGTAAAAACTGACGTATCATAGGAGTGAGTTGAGGTTGTCCCTCTTCTTTTAAAATGGCATTGGGTACATGCCAAGTGCATAGGGTTTGCCAACGTGCTTCCGAGGGGGTATGGCATGTTGCCATCATCCGTGTTAACCATTGGCGCCATAGGGGGCTGAGGGGGTAGTCCTGCAAGCATGTTTCTGAGAGCGTTGGGTTAGAGGGTGCTTCAGTGTTTTGGGGTAAACAGGTCGTAGGGAGAGGAACAGGCGTTGCCATGAGTTTAAAGCATCCATGATAATAATAATGATTTGAAGCCGAATTTAAGCTTGAGCTTGTGTGAACAAGCTTGCAAGAGGCTCAGGTAATTGCCGTAAAGGTCGCCAAGAAGCTTTTTGGACAGGAATAATATCGCACAGTGCTTCGGAGGATACAGGGGTATTAGCGGTATGGGGGTGGGTTAGGTCAAATAAGCGATACTGGAAACGAAGTTTTAATCCCTGTTTGATGAGATACACTTCTATCCGAACCCATTGCAATGACCGAATCGGTCGATGGTAGGTCAAATTGAGGGTTTTGACGGGAAAGAGAACCTCGGCGTTTTCTAACGAAACGCCCAATGCCACAAGCATTGCGACACGTGCCTCTTCAAGCCAACGGGTGTAACTCCCGTGCCACGCAACACCGTAAGTGTCTGTTTCACCAATGGGGACTTGGACATCGTAATAGTAAGGCCCTATGAAAGGGTGTCCAATCTCAGGGAAGCTTGCATCCGTTGTTCCTAGGCCACAGGCCTGTAAAAAAGTGGTTGCATGCTCAGGCTTAATGGGTTGAAGATGAAGGGTCATGAGGGCAGTGTTCCCACCATTAAGAGCGGATGAATTAAGAAGGATAGGTGCGTGTCCAGAAGGGGGGGGGGAGAGGAGGGGTTTCTTAGACGGAATCTACCTCATTTACGCCATGCTATGCTAACATGAAACTTTCAAGCATGAAACTCAAGCGGGTTGATAGTGCGTGTTAAACATGTCAGTCATGTCCCCGTGCTTTGTTGAGGTACCCATGAACGAGTGAGGATACGAGAGACCTCTGAAGTATGCTTCCACACCTTCCTGTATGGCACAAGAAGGCAAACTCAAGTATCATGAAGAAAATTAGTAAGAAAACTGGCTACTTTTTCTTCAACAAAACGTATCAAAAAGGAGACCCCTCTGCGATGGTCGTGACCCCTGAATCCTCTGAAGTGTCTGAGTCTTCCTCTAACCCAGTCTTATCCCAAGATATGCCTCAGCCCCATGCACCCCTAAGCTCAGAAAAAGACCCAGAAGGCTCTGAAGGCTCTGAACATCCCTCACACTACCTCGATGCCCCCAAGCCCATAAGTACTTCGGGTACCCCACGGCTTAAAGCACCGCTTGTGACTTACCAAGTCTCCCCCCCTGAAGTGCTTCAAGCACGGGTGGAAGCCCTCCTCTTTATGACAAACCGTCCTTTGGGTATGGAGGAGCTGGTTGCCTCACTTCATGCTCCTGTGGATGCTCTTGAGATGGCGCTTGAAGACCTCAAAGTCCATTATCAAGCTCGTGGTGAAGCCTCAGGTCTTGAGGTGATGCGTCTTGCCGAGGGTTGGATATTACAAGTGCGTCCGATTCATCAAGACCTTATTGAGGATTTCATCCCAGTATCACTTTCTCAAGGTGCCATGCGTACGCTCTCAGTGCTTGCCCTCAAAGCCCCTCTCTTGTTAAGTGAACTTGTCCAGCTCCGAGGCTCAGGCGTGTACGACCATCTCCCTGAATTACTTGGGAAGCAACTGATTCAAAAGCAAAAAAAAGGTCGTAGTTCCCTCATTATGCTTACAAAACGTTTTCATGAGTTGTTCCAACTCCAAGGGGATAAAAAACGTCTTGATACCCTTTTAAAGCGTCATCAGCTTGAAAAGAGTATCGAGCAAGCTGTGCAACGTATCCCATAACAACGCCTGCGTTGGTTGCCCCTATTAGCAGAGAGACGCTCTTGTATTGTGTTAAATGATGTTCATTGTTTTCTGTGTTTTCTGTGTTTTCTGTCGCATTTCATCCTAAACTATGTCCCAAACGTACACGCCTAGTCCTATTCCTCTTCATGCCTTGCAGTATCGACGTATGAGCTTGGCAGATATTCCTCATATGATGCCGATAGAATCTGTCGTGTTCGGTAAAAATCACTGGCAAGCCTCTGGTTTTGAGCAGGAATTCCATAACTTGGTAGGACGCTATCATGTCTTGTGTCCTCAAACACATCATACGTATTGGAATCCTTCTCAAGAAACCTCTCATGAAGACGATACGCCATGTCCTCCGATATTAGGATATGCAGGGGTGTGGCTCCTAGGAGATGAGGCGCATATAACGACCCTTGCCATTCATCCCCAATGGCAAGGTAAAAAGCTTGGTGCCTTGTTGTTGGCACATGTCATTGACCTGTGTTATGCCAACAGTGTCAAGGAAGTTTCCCTTGAAATGCGTGCTTCCAACCTACCAGCCCAAAAGCTTTACACGTCTTTTGGCTTTCAGCTGGCAGGCGTGCGTCCCAAATACTATCAAGATAATCAAGAAGATGCCTTGATTCTTACCACCCACCCACCCCTCCCCAGTGAGGCATACCGCCATACCTATTGGCATCGCATACAAGCAACGTATCTTGTGTAAGCTATAAGCGTTTTAGTGCTGGAGGGGTAGCGTATTTAGAGGTTTTTAAGAAATGTTTTAGAGATAAAACAGCTATCCTAGGGTATAATGCAAACATAGCTTTTCACTACGCTTTAGTTGAATCGCCCTATCTGTTTTCTCTCCTTGCACTTCCTAAAACACGGATGCCCCTCGCTCATGACTGATTTTCCTACTCGTGTTACCCTTGAACCCCTCAGTTCCTCTCAAGCCGTCGTGAGTGAGACTGATTTTCCTGTGCATTTTCTGCCTCAGCAAGGAAAACGGTATCGTTTAGCCAATGGGCATCAAGTGGTGGTGGTTCCTAAAGCGGGTACGGTCTTTCATGTGGCAACATGGGTTCGGACGGGTTCTATCCATGAAGATGATACCAATACGGGCGTTTCACATTTCTTGGAGCATCTCATGTTTAAAGGAACCCCTCGTTTTGAGGCGGGTGTCTTTGACCGTGCGATGGAGTCGTTAGGGGCATTGATTAACGCTGCCACCTGGAAAGACTTCACTTATTACTATGTCACGGCACCTGTGGGGAACCAAACAGATGAACCTACGGCAACGGCAGGCAATGTGCATCGTGTGCTTGACCTTCACGCTGATATGATGTTATGTGCGGCACTTCCTGATGAAGAAATAGGGCCTGCTTACGACCCTGCCGATACGGATAATCCCCCCCCCTGTAAGCGGGAGCGTGCCGTGGTCATTGAAGAAATTGGGATGCGTGAAGACATGCCATGGAGCAAGCTCTACACCCTACTTAATGAAGCCATGTATCCTACCAATCATCCTTACTACCGTGAGGTGATTGGCACTCGTCAGGTTGTGGGGCTTATTCCACGTACCAGTATTGAGCAGTATTATCGTACTTGGTATGATGCCGCTTCCATGATAACCATTCTTGTGGGGCCTTTCTCTCATGAAGAAGGGCTTCAGTTGGTGGGGCAGTACTTTAAGTTTGACGCACGCCCTGAAAGCCATGTGACCCCTGCGGAACGCCCTTCGCCTGAAGCCTTTGTTGCCGCCCTACCCTCTCGACCGCCTTCGGGGAGAGTGGTGCAACATGGGGAGGTGTCTACTCGCTTTGGTATGTTGGGGTATCATGGTCCTAAACCCGAAGACCTTAAACATGCGGTGGCACTCGATGTGGTCGCCCAAGTGCTAAGTGAAGGGCGTAGTGCTAGAATGACGCAAGAGTTGATTGAAAAAGCGGAGTTCCCTAATTTTAATACCATTTCAGCATACCAGTACAGCTTTAGGTTGGGCAATGCGTTTCTTCTTAGTACAAACTTCCTCTCAGAGGATGTTGACGGCAGTATGACACTGTTACAACGCTATATTGATGACCTTTTAGAAGTGCGTCCCATCACCCAAGATGAGTTTCAATTGG
>JBIIZQ010000006.1:0-128308 GCA_044346175.1 Vampirovibrionales bacterium | reverse complement strand
CCACAGTTTTTACATTTATAGCGTTGTTTTTTGTTCATGGTACCGTTTTTTACAGCCTCGGTACAGTGGCAATTAGGGCAATTCATTCTCTTATTCTAATGCAATCTATGGTATTGTGCAACGCCCTCTCAAAAGACCAGTATACATTTCGTTACAAAAATACCCCCTCTCAAAGACCTATCGAAAACATCCCCCTCACTCTGTTATCATGAGGAAAAGCTCCTCGTTGCTAACGCCTCACAAACCAAGTCCTGATTCAATCACACAAAGCTCTTCGCTCATGCACGCTTCGTCCTCTTGTCGCACACGCCATATTATCCAACCCACAGGCACAGGGAAAACAGAAGCCCTGATTCAAGAGGCGTGTTTTTTATTGCGTCAAGGCTTAGGCTCGGAGTTACTCATCCTTACAAGACATGCCACCCAAGCCGCCCGTTTCAAAGGACGCTTACTAACAGCCCTCAATGCCCCTACAGGCATGTTACCCGTCTATACGTATGCAGGCTGGGTGCGTAGTAGCCTCTTTGAATTATGGCCCCTCGTCTTGGAGAAACATCTTGAAAAAACCTCGAATACGCAAAAGACAACCTCTTCAAAAACCCTAGGCATGCCCGAACTCATTGGCTTTAGGGAGAGTAGTCTTTTACTTCAAAAGCTTTTGCAACACCCCACACATAGTCTTCCTGAAGCATTGCGCCCGTACATCAATCCTGCCCCTGATTATATCGTAGCACAGCTTCTCCGTCGCTGGCGATTACGGTGTGAGCAAGGTCTTTCTCAGGAGGCTCTCCAGCAAAGTAGCACCGCCCTTGCCGAAGCCTACGGCATGCCTCCAATGGTGATTCAACACGCATGGCTACCATGGCTAAAGGGCATTGAGCGTGCTTTTATTCAACGGATGTTTGCCATGCAATGGTTTGACCCCGCCGCACAATATATTGTATTTGAACGCTTATTAGGATGCTCACCTACTGCACAGCCTGACATACACAGTGAGGTTTCTCAAAAAGCCGCCACTTGGATGACCCAACGAGTCAAACACTTACTTGTAGACGATTTGCAAGATGCCCTCCCCAGCCAAAATCGATTTGTGACATGGCTTCAAAACAGCCTACAAACACTCATTCTCACCAAAACGGAAGACCCTCTGGAAACCCTCGTCGCCAGCAAACACCTTGAAACCCTCAGTCCGCTTAAAGATACCTATCAACATTTATACCACGGTGGTATTCGCCACCACAGCATGGCCAATACCGACCCCGAAGCCCAAACCCAACTCTTACAGACTGGTCATACAACGCCTGCCCTCAGCACCCACACGTATGAAGAAGCCGCCCATGTCTTCCAAGCCTGGTTTACCCCTCATACCCCGCTACCCGCTACCTCACCCCAAGCCCAACTCACCCAAGTACCTCAAACCTTACAACCTATTACGTTACGTACAACCCCTCAAGAGATGGTGGCAGCTCTCGATGGATGGATAAGCGAACGTCTGGCTGAGGGAAGCCCCCCCGATACATGGCTATGGATATGCCCACAATACGACAGTGCTTGGGTGTGGCTCCTGAAACAATCCCTTACCCGCCATGGTCTCTCTTTTCAGTGGCTACAAACCCCCCATAAACTTACAGAAGACCCGGCCCTGTGTCGCTGGCTCGTGTTACTCCGACTTATCCTTACCCCTGAAACCAGTCTAGCCACCTTAGCCAAAACCACTCAAAACACCTCAGGACGCTATGCTGACCTACCCAGTGAAACCCCTTTTAGCTTCCAGATGCTCCTAGAGTCTTTGCCTCATTGGCTCGGAATCCATCCTTTCAACCCCGCAGCCATGCCCGCCCTACACCAAGCCTTAATCACAAGCCTTGATTTGGGCTTTGAGCCTCTCGAGAACGATAACCCTAACGATGAAGCCCCTCCCACGACGGGGGCTATTTCAAGCCTTCTCCAAGGAGCATCAGCCCCTTGGCACCAACGTTTTCATCAGTTTTATGAGTGGGTCGGTACAAGCCGCGCACGTTATGAAGCCACCCAAGACTTTGAAAGTCTCTTTTTTGAGGCATTCCAACACTACTTGGCACCCCACCTTAAAGCCTTTTCCCCCAGCATGCCAAGCCCTTATGAAGGCTTACTCACAAGCTACCGTGCTTTTAAAGCCATGCACCAAACCCCCAACGATACAAACCCTTCTCCCCCTGAAGCCACCCTCACCCTTGAATGGCTTGACCATCTTCTCAATACCTCTATCTTCAATACCGAGGATACACCGCTTTTACCCGAGGACACCTACCCTGAAAGTCTTTGGATAAGCACCCCACAATACGCCCTTGAAGCTTCTTTAAGACGACCCCATGTCTTACTGCTCGACAGCTATAACCCCCTGTGGTGTAAACACGACCATACCAAATTCTATCATGCGTGGCTGATGAGTAGCCGTTGGCCCGAATGGCCCTACACCCTGTATCGCCATTATTACCCCAACGAAACCACACCCACTCTCCCTCAACTCACCCATTGGCTCTTGCACAGCAAAGGGGCTGAAGCCTTGATACAATATCGTGCCGCCCACCAAACCCATGCCCTTATCCTACTTGCACAAGCTAAAGTGTGGTGTTTTGCCTCTGAAACCGACCTCCTTGGGCAACCTTACCCCCCTACACAACACCTTGCCTCGGTACTAGGGCAGGCATACCCCAGCCTATTGTGCGATAGCCAAACACTCGCCTTAGAACTCGCACAAACACGCACCCTTCAAACACTCACGCCACGTGCAGACCAAGCCCTCGCTTTGGCCTATCAAGGGGGTGCCATGGCGATTCAAGCCGTACCTGGTGCAGGCAAAACCTTTACAAGCATTGCCCTACTGGTGCATTTAATCGCACGTTTTGAATCTGGGTCTCATCGACACCCTCAAAACTTGCAGGAAAGCACAGACGAAGAAAATTTGCCTGAGGCACCACCTTTCGTGCCACATCCCAACCGCATATGGGTCGTCACTTATATGGAAAGTGCCGCCCACACCTTACGAAAGCGCCTCCAAACCCACTTCCCACACAAGCCCAGTTATCAACTCCCCCATATTTCAACCCTGCATGCCCTTGCACTCAAAATACTGCAACATGCCCACCGAGAGACCCCAACCCTCATAGACCCCGCCTTGAAACAAAGTTTATTGATGGAAGTGGCACGACAAACCCTACCAGAGTATACCCCTCAAGAGCTTTGGTTTAGCACCTTGGAAACCCTGTTTTCAAAACTAACGTTCACACTGTTACCTTATCGTGCTCAGACCCTCGCCCATGCCGCCTCCCCAAGGCCTTGGGAGGATGCCCTTCAGGCTTGGTCGCCATGCCCCCAAGGACACCCACAACTGACAGCCCTGTATCAGGCTTGGGGGGTGTACCATCAGATGATGCAGGAACTGAACCAAGTTGACTTTGACCATCTCATTGCCGAGGCCGTACTCCATTTGCAAGCCTACCCTGATACACGCATGTTTTTCCAAAGCCAATGCGAGCTTGTCATCGAAGATGAAGCACAAGACTCCTCAGAAGCCCTTCAAATGCTCCTTACCCAGCTGCTTGGCACCTCAAACCTCATCCGTGTGGGCGATACCAATCAGTCTATTACCACGACGTTCACCAGTGCCACCACCGATATTTTCAGAAACTTTGCACAGCACCCTGACACCCAATGCGTCCAGTTACACTTCAGTAGTCGGAGTGCCGTTGCGATTCAAACGTTAGCCAATCTGTGGCTTTCTCAAAGCTCGGAGTGGATACCTGAAAGCCAAGGTGCCTTTCAGCCCGCCATGCTCACCCCCACAGAGGACAACCCGAGTCTCGTCGGTCCTATCACTTGGTATGAAGCCCATGATATCCATGAGGAGTGCCAACAAGCATGGCACTGGCTTCATCATCATGTCACTCAAAGCCTACAGGCAAATCACGATGAAGACACCCCCACACACAAACCTATCGAGCGTGTTGCGGTGTTATGTCGTACCAAAGAGCGTTGCGACCTGATACGAGACCTCCTCCAAAAGCAACAGCAATACCAGAAAGCCTCTCTCCAAGCATGCATGGACATACACTACCTCATTGAAGAAGAAGGCGGGCTAGGCGGCTACACCCAAGACACCCTGCGTGCTTGGTTCAGAACTGCACTGACATGTCTTGATGCACTACAAACACATGAAGACTTACCTTACCCCGCTATGGTCGATATGGCCTCCGAGGAGACTGCCTCGGAACGTCATGTAGCCCCCCAAGAGAACAAAACCCAGTGGGATTTTGACTGGTACATGATGAAACAGACTGCCCAACAACAAAACGTCTATACCTTGTTAGAAACACTACATCGTTTCATGGGAACCCATCCTGCACATCAAGACGTTACATTGCCTTATCCATCACTCATCACGCATTTTGAAAGGTTCCAAGCCCTTCAAAGCCAACTACGCCAACAACTCCAGCATCTACCACAGCCTGTCTGTGAAAGTACCCTCCATACACTGCGGCGTTTCCTAACCCATGTCATTCAACATAAGGATTTTAGCCTGTATCAATCCCTCCCCACACCCTCATCGCCACAAACACAACGCATAAACACGCAAGGACCAGCACCTCATACAGTCACCCTCAGCATCATGACGGTTCATAAATCCAAGGGACAAGAATTTCCTCTCGTGCTACTCATGGGATGCGACGGCAAACAATACCCCATGCGTTTGGAAGGTACCCCCACAAGTCATACCCCTGATGCACTCACCCTTAAAGGCAGTGATGTATTATGGCGGGATGCGCTCCTCTATCATACGTTACATCAAGCCACCCCTAGCGGTGCCTCTGGCAGTCGGTCTTCCCAAACTATCCAGAAATTCAAAGACACCCTTGCCCACGACCTCCTCAAAAGCAAACTTGCAGAAGAGTGCCGACTCATTTACGTAGGGCTTACCCGTGCTGAACGTGGGCTATGGATGTCTTACAGCCAACACACCACGCCCACTAAAAAAGCTTCACGCCCGTTACCCCCAGCGTTATGGTGGACGCACCTATACCATCATCGCACCCATCTGAATCCAGAAGACACCCAACTGCTTACCCCCTAGTTTGTGCCTGCGGAGATGTAGGGTTTTACCCTCTCCCCAAGGAGAGTGCGTTGGCGAGAGGGGTTTTCAGGATGGTTACAAACCGTAAGGGGTTTCTCTCGTCATACCGATGAAAATCGGTATCCATCTTTTGTTCATACGTTGGGCTTTTGGGCTTTCTGGATGCCAACCTTGTATGTGAAAGAATAAAAAAAGCTCTAGCAGACCGTTTGTCCCTCCACCTTAAAGGGCGTGGGGAGTAACACATTGCCCCTACGGCACACATGCTGGCGTGAACGCAAGAGGATTCCATGATACAATCGAAACGTATCAAAACACCCTATTTGTAAGGCAAACACAAACGTGATAACGACTAAGGACAGCTTTTTGTATGATGGGTTTAAGGTTTATTGATTTATTTGCAGGCATCGGGGGATTCCATCTCGCTTTTCATCAAGCAGGGGGTACCTGTGTGTTTGCTTCTGAAATAGACCCCCACGCACGAGAAAGCTATGAACGCAATTTTAAAGGCGATACCCCCAGCCTGTTTGAGGCGAATCACTTTGCAGGCGACATTACCCAAGTAGCCTATCAGCATATCCCCGACTTTGACGTACTATGTGCAGGGTTTCCTTGTCAGCCTTTTAGTATTTGTGGACAGAAAAAAGGCTTTGAAGACACAAGAGGAACACTGTTTTTTACGATTTGCGAAATTATTCAAGCAAAACAACCTGCTGTAGTGCTTCTTGAAAATGTCAAACACCTTTTACATCATGACGGAGGACGCACCTTCCAGGTGATTCTTGATAGTCTAGCCTCGCTTGGCTACCATGTACGGTATGAGGTTTTAAATGCCGTTCATTTTGGCACACCTCAAAACCGAGAACGGATTATCATCATGGCAACCCGTGAAGTTCCTTTTGACTTTGGAAGCATCGTACGACACACCAGACCCACTCAAAAAACGAGACTCCTTGATATTCTTGAAGCACAAGGTGAATTTGATTATTTACCTCCTGAAACCTATACCATTCTTGAAAGCCCTACATGCCAAGAACAATCAGGGTTAATTTTTGCGGGGTATCGTAATAAGAACATCCGCACCAAAGGCACCCGTCCAAACACGGAGCATCTTTCCCGCGTTCATAAACAACCTAATCGTATTTACTCGGTGGAGGGTACACACCCTACGCTACCTTCTCAAGAAGTGTCTGGTAGGTTTTTTATTTACTATCCTCATGCAGCACCTGAACATGCCGTGAGACGACTCACACTAAGAGAATGCTATCGTTTAATGGGGTATCCTGATACGTTTCAAATTCATGAGCGGAAGTCAGAAGCCTATAAGCAAGTAGGGAATTCAGTGTGTGTACCTATAGTACGTGCCTTAGCAGAAGCTATTACTTTACATTTAAGTCAATTGAGTCAGTCGCCACCTTCACCCATAGCAAATACCTATGCCAGCGCTTTCAAACCTCTCCCTCATTTTAAAAGAAGCGTTCGACCACAAAGTATCTTCGAGCTTATCCCTGAACCAGCCCTTGCAAGCATGGCTAAAGTGCATTGCTCTTAATGTATACAAGCAAAAGGGTGTTTTTACAGTTCTTGTAACCCTTCTCGTCTATAAAATAGCGGTGTAACCGTAAGGGGTTTCTCATGTCATACCGATGAAAATCGGTATCCACCCCTCGTCTATACTGGAAGCCCTCTGGATTCCGACTTCCGTCGGAATGACGGCGTAAGATGATTGAAGCGTGATTTAATAAAAACCCCTCTTCCCAAGGGGCGAGGGTTCCAAACTTTTTTGAAGTTTGGAACCCTCGCCTTAACATTCAAGAAGTTTAAGCACCTATCCGCTTAAACACCCCCTCTTCACGCACAACTACTGTAACGAGGGAGGAATACGGGGTGTCACTTGAGAGACCCCCTCAGGTGCTTTGGCTTTGGGTTTACGCCCACGACGCTTCGGCTCAGCAACCGAGCTTACCGCTGTAACACGAGTCGCACGTTCTTTTCTTTGAGAAGCCTGTAGCGCAGGTGCAACACTAAGTGCTGAGATGCCTAGGGGTTTGCCACTCGTTGCCTTCTTCAAAACACAAATAGCTCCTGAACGCTTAATACGGAGTGCGAGCGAAGACAACACACGGAAGGGGTGATTCATATTCTGTGCCCCAAGATACGCCGTTTTATAGTCTTGGGCAATCGCAAGGTCAAAGTTCTGTACCCCTGTTGAAACCACTAACATGGTATTTTCAGGTATCACCGAAGACGCATAAACACCATCCGTAATCACTTGACGAATATACTCAATTTCCATCATCCCCGTCACATTCATATAGCGGTGTAACTGAGAATACGTTCTGGGCGAAACCACAACCGCATAAGGGGCATAAAACCCTGCTTCTGCGAGTGTTTCAGTGGCAGTTAGAATATCCTTAAAGACACCCCCTGCCTCGTGCCAGTTAGAAGCTACCAACTGGTGTGCCCCAGGGGCATTCAATAAGCCGTAGTGCTTGGTTTGACTTTCTGCATCTTGAAAGCCATGAAAAATCATTTCATCTTCTGAACGTGCACAGGACGATGCCGCAGCAGCCGCAGCAGATAAATCAAGTGGAATCCCAAACTTACGGCTGGTTTCAATATCACGCCAGTACAACATGAAATCTTTATACAGAAGGGGGAGATGAATATTAACTCTTTGCAAGGTTTGGACGGTGTCATGGGGTTGGCTTGACTCCCCTAAAACATCCAATTGTCCCTTGGTATTGCCTGTGAGAATATCTTGACTCACCCACTGTACGCCAGCCCCTAGAGGACCAAACACATGGATAAATCGGCGACCAATCAGCTGTTGTTTCACAACTTCAATAATTAACTTATCAATATCATCCCACTGAGCATCACTGATAGGGGCTTCATTGTGTGACAAAAAGTCTTGCATGAAAATCTTCCTTAAATTGTGCTTAATCACTTGCTACTGCAAAAAAATACCCTCACGACACCGTCATATTATTGACGCAAGCCGTACAAACTCCCTACCGTTAAGGCGTGGTCATCTCTACGTCTCACATGCCCCGCCCCACCTAATGGATGAGGAAACACTTGGGCGTTGTCCTCATACGCAGGAGCAGGAGACGGTGAGGGTTCTGCCGGCATGCTCCCAAGGGCTTCCGCTTGGGCTAAAAGTTTTGTAACCTTTGCAAGGTGTTCCGTCTCTTCCTCAATCGTGTGTTCAATAAAGGTCGTAATACGTACATCGTCTGAGAGTATTTTTGCAAGTTCAAGATGCTCTAAAAACTTTTCAACACGCACCTTGTCTTGTGTCAGCAAAGTAATATGCTGGGCGAAGCTTGTTTGAACCGCTGTCAAACCAGTGTTAGCTACCATAGAAGTGGACGACACCTTCCTCTTAGTTCATCGTTCAAAAATGTTTTGACACAACTTTTTGAGCCATACTTCTCGTCACTTTTCCAACCCTGAAACATTGCTACAACAATGACTTGTCATATCACCCACAAAAAGCATGGCATACGCTCACTATACTAGGAATCTGCAATACTGCACAAGCTCCTAATAAGGATGATATAGGTTTTTTCACGTCATACCCTTCAAGTCATAGCCAATAAAAATCAGTAGCCATCCCTCACGCATACTTCATGCGGCATCATGACGTAATGACGGCGTAAGGTATCGAGTCGGTAGCCACACTACACACCCTAAGCCAATGGCCACACAACCTAGTTAGGCCAATAAATGTCTTGCGTACTGTCTTCCTTAAGGTACAAAATACCCTCAACCGCTTCTCGTGAGACCAACCCCATGTTCATTAAAATATTACCAATGCCTTCACGCCCTCCTAGGGCTTCCTCAATATAGCCCTGCACACGCAAAGCTTGGTCAAGCTGAGACTGAGAAATCGCATTTTGCATCAACAGGTATTCACCCAATTTAATGCGGTCGCCCAAAAACTTTAGCGACGCATCAATCGTTAATGCGGTAGGTTGATGCACCCAGTCTTTTTCAAAGCAGTGCATTAACTGTAAGCTACCTTGTTTCAAGCTCCATCGAAACTGCATACAAATATCCAAAAATGGCATTTCCTGTGTGAGTACTTCAAGAAACTTGCCATCTCTGTAGTGGCTATCCGTCAATTGATGGGGATTCGTTTGGAGTACTTGCTGGAAAGACCGCAACGCATCCTCGCCTCTTGGCGTAAGTTTAGGGTAATAGTGCTGGAGCGCATGAATTAAATTGATAGAATCTTTAATGCTACGAATGGGAGAATCTTCAAGCTGTTTTTTCAAGTCACTGTAAATGACCTGCCTAACCCATAAAGGCAAACACTTAATAATGAGTTGTAAACGCTGAATCGAATGGTGTGACGCATCCACTGCCGTAAATTCGGAACGCAAGTCTGGGTCGGTCGTACCTGGGGTTACTTCTTCTATTTTCGTATGCTGTTTCCGCTTGACAGGCTTAACCGCTTGCAACACTTGTTTGGCTTCAGGAGATAACTCACCGAGTATTTCTTTGTTCTCTTGTCCCTGTTCAGCAATGGGAGGCAAGGGCTTTTTACCACTCATGTGGGAAGTCATATCAGTCATCATCACAGTCATTCACTTTCAATTGGTCACACAGAAAAGAAGCTCTTTACCATCAGGAACACCCCCTCAGGGCAAGCCATGGGGAAGGCATCACCCTATCGCAAGGCTCACATCGTTTGGCTCAATGACAGTATCCTTCTGGTTATCGTATTTTTTCTCACGCTGAACACCCCTCCCTCATGAAAGCCCTCTGTTTGAGGGAATTGCCCCACACATAATGAAGCAACCCTACCTCATCCCAAGCTGTGAGGCAATCGACTGGGTATACTGCATCATATCGTTGTTACGATTTAACCACCCCTTTAGGAAGACACCCTGTCCACCACGAGAGGCAAAGCGACGGTATAAATTTTCCATTTCCTGAAGAAAGCTTACATGGCTCTGCCCTGCACGCTGCAAAATTTCCTTCGCACGTCCAACCCCCATATTCACCGCAGCATTAAATACGGCAACCGCCAAAGGAAGGTTTGTTTGAGCCAGTTGATTCGCACCACTAGGTACCCAGTAGTTTTCATAATAAATCTGTCGGACTTCTTCCTTGGTAATATCCTTCACATTTTTTTGAGGAAGCCCCTTTTTTGACAACCACTTACGATAGACCTCATGCGTAATCCCCATATTGGTGGCACCACCTGTATCACTCGGATGGTTTGAGAAACCACCTTCCCACTTGAGGACGGGCTTCAGTGCTGTTTCAAAGGCTTGTTCAACACGCCCTAAAATACTTTGAGGGGCAAATGTCTGAGTAGCCTGCTGCCCTTGGGTTGATGGTACAAAAGAAGAAGGTAGGTTCTCGCCCTTAGGGAGTAGCCACCACCGACCTTGAGGCTGCTGAGGCAGACGTGTCACCATGTCTCTAACTGGGGCAAAAAGCCCTTTAACCGCTTGCATCGCACCTTGTGCCATATCAGACACAAACCCTGCCACCCGTGTGCCTTGTTTTTGAAGCGTAGCCCCCAGTCCCTGCGGTAACTGAAAGCCATAGCGTAACCGTTGAGACGGCAAAGGTACCCCAGCGTACGAGAACGCCGATGGAAAACCCTGCTGACCAACATACAGACCCGTCATGACCCTATCCCCTTGATTCAAAAATCACCCCTGTGCTGAGAATCCATAGACCTGCCCCGTTGAACGAATCCTACTAAAGATTCTAAAGAGATAAAACCAATAGCAGCATCACTTGTTGATATTTCCTACATAACTACCTCCTCTTTTAAGGCTACCTCTTCTAGGAATAACGCCTGTTTTCTCACGTCATACCGATGCAAATCGGTTGAAAATCCATATTTAGCCCTCGTTGATACTGCAAGCCTTCATACGATTACCCTACCACTTCTTTGAGCAAGACACACAAATGCCCTCCCACTTGGTATAAGCAGGAGGGCATTTCAGCTTGGACTGGTTTATTTTAGCAGTGCTTCAATACCAGGGAGTGACTTCCCTTCAAGGAACTCCAACGAAGCCCCACCCCCCGTTGAAACATGGGTAAAGCTCGCAGGGTCAATCCCAAAGCCCTCAATCGCCGCCACCGTATCACCACCACCCAAAACCGTTTGCACACCTTCACGAGTGAGGGCAACCAGGGTATCTGCCACACTACGGGTGCCTTGAGAGAAATTTGAAAATTCAAACTTACCTACAGGACCATTCCACAGAATCGTCTTGCAAGCCGAGAGAGCTTCACGAATCCGAGCCTGTGTGAGAGGCCCTGCATCAAGACCCTCCCAATCGGCGGGAATTTGTGTTGCTGGCACTACTTGCGTATTCGCAGCATTGTCAAAGGCATCGGCTACTTTAATATCTTCAGGTAAGACCAAAGTCACACCCAAGGCTTTGGCTTTTTCAAGAATCGATTTTGCCAAGTCCACTTGGTCAGGCTCAACGATAGATTTGCCTATTTCCAACCCTTGAGCCATAAAGAAGGTATACGCCATCCCCCCCCCAATGACCATCACATTGACCTTCTCTAACAAGTTGGTAAGCACCGTAATTTTAGAAGAAACCTTACTACCACCAATCACAGCCCCAAGAGGACGCTGAGGGTTTTGGGTCACAGCCGACAACATCGCCACTTCTTTTTCAAGCAAATACCCCGCCACGGAGGTTGGCACATGTGCCTCAATCCCATGGGTCGAGGCATGTGCTCTGTGTGCCGCACCAAAGGCATCATTCACAAATATATCCGCCAAAGCACCCAATGCCTCAGCAAGAGAAGCGTCATTTTTTTCTTCACGAGGGTCAAAGCGGAGGTTTTCAAGGAGAAGCACCCCACCCTCAGGCAAAGTAGCTACTGCTTGCGTGACTGTTTCCCCTACAACTTCCGTCACATAACGCACAGGCACCTCAGGTAAAAGAGCTTGTAAGGCACGATGCACAGGGGCGAGCGTCATACTAGGTACCGCTTTGCCTTTAGGTCTCCCAAGATGACTCGTCAGAATCACTCTAGCACCGTGATGTATGAGGGCTTGTAAAGTGGGTAAAGAAGCCCGAATCCGTGTATCATCGTTAATGGCACCTGTCACCTCATCAAGCGGGACATTTAAATCGGCACGCACCAATACACGTTTACCCTTCACTTGGCTCAATACCGAGGCAAGGGAGGGGAGGGTTTTCTCAAGCGTCTGAATCATCATCATGATAACCACCTTCTACGGGTCATTTTCTTATACCATTATTTGTTCACACACACGACCATTAAGCTTACAAGCCCATGTTGAGAGAAACCTCTGTCTCCCACCACTAAGCCATGTATAACCTCTCTTATCAGTATAAATCTAAAAGCCTCTATTTTAAAACTCCCTCACCCAAAGTATGCGTCCATCTTTACCATGACCATAGAGGTCACGGCATCCATCAACCTAAAAAGCCAGCAGACCGCAAACAACACGGCATGCTGGCATCAAAGGGGGGGGTTATCGCTTGATGCGTCAAACAGCGCTATACAAAGACACCCTTAATCATCTTGGCTGCTGTGGTAAAGTATTTACCCACAGCCTTGGGCGTAAGTGCAATCGCAGCCTGAGCCACAGGCACCGAGAGTGCAGCACCTGCCACAGCACCCGTCATCATACCCACATTTTTCATCACGTTAACGTCTTTCAGATTGGTTTCATCTTCAATCATGGAAGCCCCTACAACACGCCCAGTCGTGGCACCCACAGGCGTGGTAAAGGCACCCGCCATGGCACCATAGGCTTTTTTAATCCCTGCGAGTCCGGGCATGCCGTTTTCACCCTTTAAATGCTGATGACCTAGTTTGTAACCCGCAACCCCACCAGGTATCACAAACCCATAATACGTATTGCCCATTTCAATTTGCGTTAGGTTTCTGGGGGAGGCTAAACGGTTCAACCATGGACGAGGCTGCTTTTTATCCGACGTGTAGTGCGTCGTCAACAGGTCATCAAAAGCTGATTGATACTGCTCTGCCACCTCTTGAGACAGCTTCAACGACATCAAGGGTTGCATCGGTGATTCTTTCCAAGCGAAGTAATAATCCTTCACAGACTTATCTTCCGTTGGCGTTGTTTTCCGTTTGAGCATCACCGTGTCGTCACCTACTTTAAAGCTCAAATCCCCTTCTTTATCATCCAGTTTGAGTTTAATCGCACTTTCTTCAGGCTTGCCTTTTTCCGTGTGGGTATGCTCCATGATGTAATAATCTTTACCCTCTGTCGAGCCTCTCAAGACACGAACATCCTTGGAGGGCTTCCCAAGAAACGCATCATCTTGAACCCACTTAAGCTTTGAATTAGACAGTGCATTTTCAATCTGAGGAGAGGGGTCAAGCCCTGGTGCGAGATGATATTTTTTCTCTAAAACGGGTGACAAAATGTTCACCAAAGCGTGCTTGGTATCATCCACCTTACCCCCTGAAACCATATATCTTTCTTCTTCTTCAGTGGTCACAAGTGGCCCAAAACCACGCATCCAAGTAGGCGCCCAATCTGGCAATGTAAGTAAAGAGGGTGCGTTTAAACCCCGTAATAGCTGAGGTGCTGAAACATAGCTCACCTGCATCATGAGGCGTTTATCACCATTGTTTTCTGCCCTGTTCCAACGAGGTGCGGTGTCCACTTGGTTGACATGCAAGGTACGCCCATGAGCCGTGAGTTGGGCATAAAAGCCTTTAGGAAACTCACGCACAATTAAAGGGCGCCCCCCTGAGGTTTGCGTGTTACCTGTAGGGACACTGGTATAATGCTCGTCTAAAAACTCTAAAATCCCTTTAATATCTTTCGCTTTCCCTTTATCAATCCCTAAGCGTGATTTGCCTTCATCCAACAGCATACCGCCCACATATTTTACGCCTGAAATGGGACCCTCTAATAAGGGTTTAGGGATGCTGAAGTTTCTTTTCACATCATCCGCTACCCATGTGACTGGCTTAAGAGCAGCATTACCGACTTGCTTTGCCGTCCATGTATAAGGATTACTCTCAACCCAAGTATTCACAGCTTCCTCAGCCGCTTTCTTCGCCCCCTCGGGTGTTTTACGATAGATGGCAGCTTTAGGGTCAGGCGTGCTACCAAAACGGCGATTATCGAGTGCGTGAAGACGCATATTAAAACTTAGCCCCTTTTATGAATGAGTGAAGAAACATGGTCGTTGCATACAACGGTATCCATGGCGAATAGCGAAAATGCACCCTTTTACTATGGGACAAAAACCACACCCTCCGCAATCGAAAAAACGTGCTTCAAGGTTAAAAAAGGCACTTTGTTACAAAAACTTCACATTGTTCGTGTCATGACTTCCATCACTCGTTCACACGGCATACCCTAAGCAAATACCCACACTGCCCTCTGTCACCCTGTAGGCAGGGGCAGGGTCTACTACAACTCATACTTCTGGACACTTCTGGATTCCGTAACTTCGTGAGGCATGACGATACAGGGTATCATAGGATTTTTATTGATAGCATCATGGCTACCACTGCAGCATCTGTTTTAAGGATGACAAGACACCCCTCCACTCAGTATACGCAGCCTTGAACCCAATGACTTGATGCACCCCATTGCTTATGCTACTGTAGTAAAAGTTTAAGGTTATTGCCTAAGGGCAAGTGGCGGAATGGTAGACGCGCTAGTCTTAGGAACTAGTACCTTCGGTGTGGGAGTTCGAGTCTCTTCTTGCCCATAGGCAATAACCCCAAACAGTATCTTAAACAAAACTTGCATTGAAACTTTGTTTGGGATACTGTGCTATATACAGTGATTGATGCTTTTTTAAAGCCTTTCTTCAGTCTTTATTATTTTAAAATGGGCCATTAGCTCAGTTGGCTAGAGCGCACCCCTGATAAGGGTGAGGTCCGGTGTTCGAGTCACCGATGGCCCACCATTTTAAAAACCGCCTTGCTTTTAAAAGCCGAAGGCGGTTTTTTTATTGCCTCTATTACTTACACACGAGCATGCGTGGCTTTAAAACAGGTACGTGCCGTAAGCCAAGGCACAACACCAACCAATACGATAAGGACAGGCACCTCTATCAGAGGACCTATCACCGAAGCAAAGGCTTGCTGAGACCCTACACCAAAAACAGCAATCGCTATGGCGATGGCTAATTCAAAGTTATTACCCGCTGCTGTAAATGCCAGAGCGGTCGCCTTACCTTGGTTAGCCCCCAAGTATCTCGATAGGATAAACGTCATGAAAAACATCACCCCAAAGTAAATCGCTAAAGGCAGTGCAATGGCTATCACTACCATCGGTAAAGCGAATAGTGTGTGAGCTTTCAAACTAAACATCATCACAATGGTAGCCAACAATGCCCAAAGTGTTACAGGTGCCAGCCTTGGTAGTAGAACCGTTTCAAGCCATTGTTTTCCTTTTAGATGCAACGTCACATAGCGTGTCACAAGCCCTGCCAGAAAGGGTACGCCAAGATACAGCAAGACATTCTCAACGATAGCATGCGTCTGCACCACCACCGCCCACCCCTTTAAACCCACCAAAGGAGGAAGCCAAGTCAGAAAGACCCATGATAAAGCACCATAACCCACCATTTGAAACAGACTATTCAGTGCCACAAGTCCTGCGGCATAGTCTGCGTCCCCTTCCGCCAAATCATTCCAAACCAGCACCATGGCAATACACCGTGCTAAGCCCATCATCACAAGCCCCATCTGGTATTCTGGCTGTCCTGGTAGACAAAGCCATGCCAAGATAAACATGACCAATGGCCCTACCAGCCAGTTTTGCACCAAAGAAAATGTCAATAATTTCAGGTTTTGAAAAACCTTACCGAGGGTTTCATAATGAACCTTCACCAAAGGCGGATACATCATCACCATCAGCCCCACAGCTAAAAGGGTGTTATAGGGAGGTGTATGTAAAACTTGGCGTTCCTCTGGCACTATCCACCCCACACCAAGACCCAACATCATGGCCAAGAAAATCCAAAGGGTTAAATAGCGGTCTTGAAACGAAAGCTGTCGTGGAGAAGCCATCATAGGGGGTCATCTATCCTTAAACATGAAATTGGAGCATAGGAGAAACAAGGAGGAAATCCCATCAAGAAGCGGTCTCATCACTTACCCGTCAATGAGGCAAGCCACACAGGAAGCTCTGAGATGACAAATGCCTTCATGTCATCTCTCACCGTCCGATAAATCATCAAAGCCTCTTCTTCATTCATATCTTTGGTTAAGTGGGGCGGGTCAGGGAATCCTCGATGCACCACTTTAGCCTTTGCGGGAAACACAGGACAGGTCTCCGCAGCGTGGTCACACACAGTGATGACTAAGTCAAAATCCAATACATCTAGCATCTCAATCGTCTTGGGGTAGTGTCCTGAAATATCAATGCCCACCTCCGCCATGACCCTTACAGCCCTCTGATTCAAACTGGCAAGCACCGTACCCGCTGAATACACCTCAACAAGGTCACCCTGCAGGACACGAGTCCACCCCTCAGCCATTTGGCTGCGGCACGAATTCCCTGTACACAGAAACAACACACGAGGCTTATCTTGAGCATGGTATGCATGGTCATTTATCATCATTGTGGGAGTACCCTTGTCCGTCGTCTATAAAGTCACAAACACGCCAGCAGCCATCAACCCTACCTTAAAAGAGGTAGGTTCATGCCGCATCGTCTATCCAATGGTGAGGCTTTCGTTGGCACACAAGCCTTGGAAACACAAGCCTTACCCCTTAAGGCCTCTTACACAGTACTTCTGGGTCTATCGCTAAGACCTCTCGTAGTTTTTGGGTATCACTCGCTAAACACGCATCGCCTTGCACGGTATGTTTGAGGGTTTCGAGCAGTGCAACCCGCCATGGTGGTGCCTCTTCAGCGTTCACCAAATGATAATAGACCCACTTCCCTTTTTTTTCTGATTTCACGCATTGTGCCTGTTGCAATATAGACAAATGCTTGCTCACGGTTGAGGGTGCCAAGTGAAGTACGGCAATGATTTGACACACGCACAGTGGCTGATGTGCCAGCAAACATACAATGCGTAAACGTTGCAACTCTGCCAAAGCCTTAAGTACAACAAGATACGTCTCTAAACTCACTTCTGCCATCACACCAACCCTTCATAAAAACACATAACGACCCTACACCTTCGCTTAACAGTGGCTCAAAAACATAAAAAAGCAGCATGCTCAAAACCCTATAATTCTATATTTCGTCATATATAGAATTATAGGGTTTGTATATCCCCATTGTCAAGACCGCTTCATGTTCAAACCAAGGCAACAAGAGCCAAGTTATTATGCCAGCTGATGTTGTGCTTTCAGTGTTTGGCGTACGGTCTCAATCGCCCCTTAAGGGGGGAATTCCTGAATGGTTTACTCAGTAAGGCTTAAGCTTAGTCATCGTTTCAGCCAAAAGTTATGGTATAATGCTTAAGAGTTTTTAAGAATTAAAAGGGGTCTGGTAAACTTTGTGGATATTTATAATACCCTATAAGGCTTATGAAGGTGAACTTGTCCCGCAAGATCCCACCAACGAACCCGCCAGCATCCTACTCGAACGCATCCGTTCGGAGCATGAAGCTCAGCCAAAATCCACAAAAGAAAGAAGAGGTAAACGTGAGTAAACTTTCAAACCCTGTTCGTTTCTCAACCCACTTTGGTGTTGATCCTGCGTATTTTGACAAGGTTGGAGCCTTAGATCCGACGCTTAATTTGGATACCAATCTATTTATTGATCCCCTTTTATTGCAAACCAGCCAGCATGCTGAAATTCGAGAGCAAGGCTATCAAGGTTATTGCAAACATTTTGAAAAAGTCATCAAGTTTTTAAAGCATTCACAAAACAACAATGACACTTATTGGAGAAATGCCCGTAAGCTAATGAGCTTTCCTGAAATCAAGCATTCTTGTTTGGGTTATGGGGCGAATTCTGTTTCGGGCAGTGGTTCAGGCTCATCCATGACAGATTTTGTCATGCAAACCGCTAAAGATATTATTGCTTTGGGTATCACAGACCCTGATATGTTTGTTGCCATGTCAATTTTTGAAGAGGGAATCGGTCCTGATCGTATCAGCGATATGGCAACCAATGTCATTATCGACGCACTTGTTCAGTTTACTGAACGGGTTTTGGCTCCACTTTCTATTCCTCGACAGCGATGCACCATTATTTCTGGTAGCAGGAGAATTTCTGCCAATCTGCCTATCAACCCTTTTGTAAAAGGTAAGAACACAGGTATTCTTCTTGTACCAACAGATATTTTGAGAGCTTTACCAATCGCTAAAGATTGGGAAAGCGTTTCAGATGCTGCCTCACAAAACGATACCCTTCGCTACGAAATAAATCAGCAGATTTCAGGTATTTGGGAAAGAAAAACTTTAAAAGATAAACATGAACTAAAATGCTGGGCACTGCAAGATAAGCAAACTTTTGAATCTCTATTGAGCTTATTAAAAACTGCGGATAAAATTCCTTATGACATAAGAAGAGATCCAAAAGGTGAAATTTTTTGGCGTTCTATTCTTGAGAAAATTGCACAGATAGAACCTTTTATTATCCCAAAACCAGAATGTTTAGACTTTGAGAATGTAAAACAAATTACAGAAAAAATAATTGAGCAATTTCGTTTTTTGGTTGAAGATCGTCGACTTTCCGAAGAGCTTTATGCAGACGGAAGCCCTAGACCTGAGAAGTCTGCCCAACGACTCTTTTTTGCTATTGCCCATGCTTACTGTAAGGCAAACAACATTGACTTGACACCTGAAGCGGATACTGGCAATGGTCCTGTGGATTTTAAGTTATCTCAAGGTTATAGAGGGAGAGTCTTGGTTGAGATTAAGCTGTCAACTAATACTAAAGTTAAGAGCGGCTACACACGCCAACTTGAGACCTATGCCAACGCAGAGGAAGCCATAGCTAGCTATTATCTTGTTATTGATGTTGGCAATATGGGTAAAAAACGTGAGGAATTAAATAAGATACATACTCAGCGTATTCAGAATAGACAAAACGTAAAACATTTACGATTCATAAATGGCGTAAGACGTCCGTCTGCTAGCAATTTATAGTTTCTCTTTTTCTATGCCAAGCTATACCAAGTTGCTCTCGCTTTGCCAAAACGCCGAATTCGTCCGAGTGCCACTAACTCCCGAAGCCTTACCTTGAGAGTATTTTGGTTAGCGTTGGTAAGTACCACTATCTCAGCAATGGTTAAGCGTTCATGAAGGTTCAGCAGTTTTAAAATCTCTATAGACAACGAAGGTAATACCTCATCTATGCTCGATACTTGGTGTTCTTTTTCCAATCGCTGTTGAAGCCTGTCTTTTTGTTTTTTAAGGCAACGCAAAAAGAATCCCAACCAAGGCATTCAAGCGTTCAGGAGACAACACTTTCAGGGCATTCCAACGCCCTTTAAACTCGTCAATCTCCGCAATGAGTTTGACAATATCAGAAGATAAAGAAAGCGTAACTTCATTCATAAAAAATACCCAATAACATACCTGATTATACCCAATTTTACCCGATACGGATGACATAAGCAAGCCTTTGGCAGTGCTTTAAAAGCCCCCTCTTTACCAAACAAAGAGGGGGCTTTTGCTTATTACACGTCGTAACCTATCATCATGCCAACTGATGTTGTGCTTTCAGTGTTTGGCGTACGGTCTCAATCGCCCCTTGTACAATGCGCGTAATACGACTGCTGGAAAGACCAATCATTGCGGCAATGTCTTTAACCTGCATATTTCGGTAAAAGCGATACTCCACAATGGTACGCTCTTTAGGGGGGAGTTCCTGAATAGCTTTTTTGATACTTTTAATTAACTCTGTATTTTCAAGGTCTTCATCAGGGGTAAAACTCTGGTCCTTAATAAAGTCATAAGGACTGTCGCCATCCCCACTGTCTGCAATCCCATCAATCGATAAAATACTCGTGTAATAGGGTCGTTTGACACTCACACCCATGGGACGATTCGTCGCTAGCTCCTCTTCCGAGTCGGTTGCGTCTGAGGTGTCCATACTGGCCTCCAATACCGCTTCCTCCTCATGGGGCTGTTGCCACGAAGCCTGCATCGTATACCAACGGAAACGAGAACGTAACTCATTGCGTATCGCCCAACGGGTTGCCGTTGCCAGATAAGAGGTATTGAGCTTTGCAAGTTGTTCTGGCGTTTTACCTTGAATCAAGTTTTGAATCGCCATTAAGCCTGTCGTCACAAGCTCTTCTAAATCAATCATGTGTTGCGGGACACGGTAGTACTCTACTTGAGCCACTTTTTCAACGAGATGCCAATAGGACTTCAAATCGCTTTTGTTTTCAATATGATACTTGGGCTTTTTACCTCGTGGTCTACCTTTTTTGCCCTCATCGTCCTGCGTACTCAGCAAAGGCTCAGGCAATGCTTTTTTAGCGGAGGTTTTGGCACCCACTTTAATGGTCACAGACACCCCAGTACCGTCAGTGTCAGAGAGATTTTTAGCTGCCTCACTGTCTTGTTTTTTAGGACGACCACGACGCTTCACAAGCTGCAATTCACCAGCCTGTTGCATCACCGCATGTGACGAAAGCCCACCATCCTCACCCACCCGTGCAGGCGTTGGGATTTTAGAATCAGCATGGGTCTGTGGGTGTGAAAATGCAAACATAGATAGCAACATCCCTTCTTGATAAAGGCGCAAATCTTAAGGGCTATTGAGGCAAAGCATTCCCCCGCTTTCAGCAACGTGTGCATCAAGACCAACCTCAAAAGCCAGTCGCAATGCCCAGTTGCAATTTAAGGTAAATGACTTCACCTCATAAGAAACGATAGGTCTACAAACCCCACGACTCTTATGAGAGTTCTTCAGAAGTTCGGCATCCCAAGGGCATCATTCAAAAGCTACGATTCAAAAATCATCCGAGAAGAGGACAAACAGAGTCGATAACACAACAAAGATTCATCGCACACACTAGGCACAAAGGTTTCTTGGGGGTATGATGATAGGATGAAAGGGTAAGTATGATGCAGGCTTCCCTAAACTTCACGACGTACTCCCTTGTTTCAACCCCTCTTTTGTTCCCATGAACCCTTCTCCTCTCTCACACCCTGAGCTTATCCAACACAAAGAAGAACGCCCTTGGGGATGCTTTACCGTCATTCAAGACGCGCCTTACTGCAAAGTGAAGCACTTGGTTCTAAACCCAAAACAGCGTTTAAGCCTTCAATATCACCACCACCGTGAAGAGCATTGGCTTATCACGCATGGCACAGGACTCGTCACCGTAGGCGAGCGTCAATGGGAAGTAGGGGCTGGCGATATTGTGCGTGTGCCTAAACTTGCAAAGCATCGCTTGGAAAACCTAAGCCAAGAGACCCTTCTTGAATGGGTCGAGGTTCAACTTGGAACCTCCTTTGACGAGTCAGATATTGTGCGTATTGAAGACGACTACCAACGGATGTCATAACACGGATGTCATCCTAATTGTGCATGAAGAGATGCTGGATATTGGATATTGGCTCATCATGGGCTAACATCCTCGGATGCTCGGCATGCACCTACCTAAGCGCAGCACACACCTAAACACACTCCTCTCGATTCAGGGCTTGACTTCTGCGTATGTTCAAGATGTAATATATACACGCTGATTTGCGGGAGTAATTCAGTGGTAGAATGCTTCCTTGCCAAGGAAGATGTCGCGGGTTCGAATCCCGTCTCCCGCTCCATTTCAAACAGAAGCCCCACTAAGTAATGTTTAGTGGGGCTTCTGTTTTGCATAAAGGCTTTTTATTCCTATCCGTCTGTAGTACGCTAGTAATAATTTTATGAGTCTTGGTACTTGTATTTCAGTGTTTATGTTTCTAAGTTTTTTCAAACTTGTCAAAGTTGTCAAATGCTATGTTTGGTAAGGTAAATACCCCATGATGATGAACGCTGGCTCTGCCCCAGAAGCTTCTAAAAACCCTTTAAAACCCGAAGTGACTGTCTCTCGTACAGAAGCACAGGCCACGTTTGAATTAAGTTTTGGGCCTGAATTCGCCCAACAAGAATACAGTAAAGCATGTCGTCGTTTGAGCCAACGCATCAACATTCACGGATTTCGTCGTGGTAAAGCGCCTCGTCAAGTGTTGGAAAAACAGCTCGGTGCCGACCGCATCAAAGTGGAAGCCTTAGAAGCGTTTCTGCCACGATATTTTGCGGATGTCATTAGTGAACAAACCTTGGACATTATTGCCCCACCAGAAATGACGCGCTGGGAGTTTGATACCTCTGAAGGCGTAAAAATCACCGCCGTGGTTGACCTCCGCCCAGAAATCGTACTCCCTGAGTTAAAAGGGCTTACCATTCAATATCAAGCACTTGAGCTTCCTGAAAATGCACTTGAGCAAGAGCTTGCGTCGCTCCAAGAGCGCTTTACCACCTTGAAGAGTGTGGTAGACCGTGCCGTAGAAGAAACCGATGTGGTAAACATGGACTTTGACGGTAAAGTGGATGGCGAAGCCATTCGTGGGGGTTCTGCTAAAAACTACCGTCTTGACCTTGTGCAAAGCCCTTTCATTCCTGGATTCTCCGAACAGCTCGTAGGACACAAGCTTCATGAGACCTTTGAAATCAAGGTGACTTTCCCCGAAGCTTATCATGAGGCCTCCTTGGCAGGTAAAGAAGCCGTCTTTAGCATTAAAATCAACGATATTCAGAGCCGTGAAAAGCCTGAACTCAATGATGCGTTTGCAAGTAAAATCAACCCCGAGTTTAAAACACTCGACGACCTCAAAGCCCATATTGAGAAGGTACTCCAAGAGCAAGTAGACCGTGAAATTGCCACCCGCAAGCAACGTGCAGCCGTCAAAAAGCTACTAGAAATTACTGAAGTGCCTTTAACCGAGTCCATGATTCGTCGTGAAACCCGCATTTTGCTTTCCGACATTCAGCAACGCTTCGAGTCCCAAGGGGCTTCTTGGGCTGACTTTATCGCTTCTCAAGGCGAGGAAGCCATTCTTGGTATGTTGCGTAATGAAGCCGAAGAGCGTATCAAAACGACCCTCATCTTTGGTGCCATTGCCCGCCAAGATGACCTCAATGTTTCAGACGAAGCTTTCTTTGCCCATGCACAAGAAGTGGCTCGTAGCCGTGGTACGGAAGAAAAAGTCTTCATGCGTCAACTTGCCAACCAACCTCAATTGGCACAAGCGCTTACCGATACCCTGCTTGCCAACCAAATCATTGAGCGCTTGTTAGCTGAGAATACCTTTGAAGCCGTTGCCTCTTTAGAACCTGAAGTCACCCCCGAAGACAGCAAGCCTGTGGCGGGTGTAGGCGAGGGGAATTTGGAGTCTGTCCGTCAAACACAGGGTGAAGTGTTTGACGATGCCGCTGCTGAAGCACCCCAGCCCACAGCGTAACATCGGCTTCTCTCAAACCCGATAATAGGTTGATAACAAAGCGTCCTGACACATGCGTCAAGACGCTTTGTTTTGTGATGGTAACGCATCCTCCTAACGCTTACGACACCATGGCATGCAACCAAGCCAACCAAGCTTTCCCTCGATGACTCATCCGAGCTTTTTCTTCTGGCAACAGCTCGGCACAGGTACGACGTTCTCCCAAGGGATAGGTCATGGGGTCATACCCAAACCCTTGGTGACCTTTAAGAGGCTCTTCGGGCAGCTGCAAGGTAAGGGCTAAGGTAGCCTCATGGTACTGTGGCTCATCGCTCACAGAAAGGGCTTCATCCTGAAGCGTGAACCCCATGGTTTCATCAACACGCAGCGTACATGGATACGTTGCCAAAGTAGACTGATAATAGGCAGATAATACATGATTAGGATACGCTTGCCTTTGCCATGCTTTTAAAGCGATGCACCGATGCGTATCAGTCAAAGACACTGGATAAGGACAGGGTGCCTCCAGACCACTTGATGCAACCACCCAACGTTGCCAAAACTCGGGAGTCACCCACCGATTGGACCACACCCCAGGCCACGGGAGGGGGCCCAAATAGCCCTCAGGGGGAGGGGCATCCACACACATCCCTGCATCTTCTGCAACCATATACACGGTATACGTGCCTTCTTCCTTAAAGCACGCCTGAAGGGTGCGATATAGTGGATGATTTTGTGGATGGCTTGAGGCGATACACGCCTGCAATTGTGACACACCTGCCCATGCTTTCAGACGTGCATTCTCACGGAAACTCAAACCTGACTCCTCAGGAGACACATAACCCGCCATGGGAAAGATAGGTAAAGAGGGGTGCGAAAGCCCTTGAAACAGCGTCAAAACCTCTCGGGCTTTATGCTCATTTTGGGTGGCTAATAAACACAAAGCCTTACGGGGCAAAACGGGAGACATCATGTTGAAGTTTTCCATTAAATAGGGGAGATTGTTACAGAAACCTAGTCTAGCCTTCCGATAGTATACTATAGTGAGTTTCACGATACGCTACGATATACGCTATGATGCCAAAGTTCTATGACTCAACACCACCCTTCATGCCTTCATCCCCACAGGGTAACGGTGTAAATGTCCGAAAAATCGTCTTCAAGTTAACCCCTCACACACGTGGTGTTTCACCGATGATGTCTCATTGTTTTCACCTTCAAAAGGTTTAAGGTTTGATTTCATGACACCCTCTTCAGCCCGCTCAAACCTCAGCATAGCAGTCTCCACCTCTCAGGACGTGCCGACCTATAAGCTTTTAGTGTTTGACCTTAGTGGGCAGCATCAACAAAGTTTTGAGTCGCTTGCTGAAGAGTTTGAATGTTCTTTGGAGTACCATCAAACGCTCCAAGGCTTTGAAGCCCCACCCCAAGCCCATGACAAGCCCTCCAAAGACCTTGTCTACATCATTCTACCCGATGAATCCGTGACCTCTTTACAAGAGGAACTCGCCTTATATCTCACGCCCCTGACACAGCTTTCGCCTTACCGAGTACTGGTTGTCCCTCACACGATTAGCCCTTGGTATGGTTGTGCAAAAGCACTAGCGATTCACCATCTTCTTTCTTCAAGTCATAGTGCCTTTCTGGATCAGCTGTATCAAAGTTTGAGTTTATTCCACAGACACACCGAACTCGTCAGCTGGGACTTTCAGCAAGAAAACAAAGGCTGGCAATGGTGGAGCATACAATCCACTGAAGATATTCTCAACTATTCCAAACAAACCATCGAGCGACTAAACCCCATTTTGAGCGGACGCTCCAATGAATTACAAACGACCCTCTTTGAGGCATTGACCAATGCCGTTTACCATGCACCACGCCACCGTAATGGCGATGAGAAGTATCATAAAGCACAGCCCATTACCTATTTACCCGCAAAGGACCGTGCTTTTTTAGGGCTGAAACAGCTTACCCATAGTGCAAGTATTTTAGTACAAGACCAATGGGGTACACTCAAGCTGGAACAAATTTGGCAATGGATGGAAGAAAATACACGAGAAGATGCCCTTTTTGCGACCCATGGTCGAGGCTTTTTTCTGATGTACTTACTCATGGATGGTTTACAAGTAGATATGGCACCTCAAACGGGTACCCGTGTGACCTTTCACATTCAACAAACCCCTTCAGAAGAAGATGCACCGTATAAGCCTCTTTTTTTGAATGTGTGTGTTTGAAAAATACTCCCTACCCCCTACCTCCTTCTACACAGGGCGACAATAACACCACTGGGCGGAGCCTTCAGCGTCAGGAGGTACCGTCTCTACCCGAGGCAGTGGGCAAGGGGTGGCATCGAAGCTTTGCCAAGGCTTTTTAAAGCAGTCTCGGCCAGAGACATACCCCATCAAGAAGTCACGTAAGGTTTGCACTTGTACGGCGGAGAGTGCCACTTCAGCGGGTTGTTCTTCTTGCCATCGGGTTAAACAGGGCAAACAATAAAGGGAGTCCTCTATGTCTAGGGTTAAATTAAGAATACTCACACGTTCACACACAGGGGCATCACACACATCACAGGTGTAATCAAAAAAGGGAACCTCGGACATAAGGGGCTGTTATCCATGTTACTGGGATAAGGACGACTCGGACATCATCAATGGATGCACAACCACGAGAACGAACGTCTCAGGGGTGGCATCTCATCGTTATGATACACTAACATGGAAGTACTATTGAAATCCCTGTATGAGAGAAAAAGACCCTAACCACGAAAGCATGGCTCACCACTGAAAGCCCCTTGCATCCTTGGTGGCTCACGTGTACCATGAGGGAACTCTTTATCAGAATAAGTCTTTCAAGTCGTTTTGTTTCAAAGTCGTTTTTTCGCCCTTTCACAAACCTGACACCCCACCATCATGAGCTTTTTATCGCTTTTGCCTTTTCATCCTTCCTCTTTACGCATCGCACTCATGAGTGCTTTTATGGTGTGTGCTTTGTCTGTAGGGCATGCCTTTGCCCAAGTTATCCCTGATGCGTGGCAAGATTTCTCACGGAGTGAGCAAGCCCAACTGGGGAAAGGACAAATCGTCCTTCATACCAGCTCACCAAGCCCAAAGACAGGGGATTATCATCAGGTGGTTGCAAGTCTCATGGTGGATGTTGCTCCTAAAACCGTCTTCGAGGTACTTTCAGACCAGCCTCAAGCCATGAAAGGTGCCCCAGGGTTCAAAAAAGTGAGCGTGTTAGATAAAAACAATAATGGTTTAAATCAAAAGGTCAACTACAAAGTCGTCTTAGGGGGGATTATGCCCTTTGAGTACACCACACAAGTCAAACTCAACCCCTATCAGAGCATGCACTTTCACCGTGTGTCTGGCAGTTTTAAAGACTTTCGGGGTGTATGCCGCCTGATTCCTTATCAAAAAGGTGAAAAAACCATCATCGTATATCACGTAGAGGTCATCCCTGACCTCCCAATGCCAACCTTTGTCACCCAGGCCTTTTTAAAAAAGGACATTCCTAACACGCTTAGACATATTGCTAAAATGGCTCGCAAGTAAGGGCTAAGTGGTTGTATTCAGAATTCATAAGATGGGTGTAGAAGCCCCTACAATAGCGTGCAGAGTGACGGTTGAGGTGTGTTGTTGTGCCGTATGGATACCCACTTAGGTCATCGCCCTTTCAAACACGTGTTGCCATAAATGCCTTGAGCCAAAAAATCCCGACTTTGTTACCCAAATATCTTGGAGAGAGGGTGCTTGAGCAAAAGACTGATGATGATGTTGTTGTTGATGACTCGGGAAGGCTCGCAACATAGGGATGTTCGGTTCAACCTGCCCTTGAAACACCAAGGGTCTATCGTTGGGTAGTGCCTGTTTCAATACACCCGCCGTCGTTTCACCACCAGCAAGACACCACCAAATATCCAAGGGGGTTTCAGCGTGGCTTCTCAGGGCATGAAAATACTGATAGACCCTACCCGCCATGGTCTGAAAGTCTGCCACAGGAGAAGCCCAAGGGCTTTTAGGCAAGCACTGCAAAGCCTCTTCCTTGGTCTCATACGCAGAGGCAATATAAACATGCCCTGGTGTCAGGGTCACAGACGCATCCTCAGGGGTTGCAAGCCACGTCTCCCAAGTAGCAGTATGCCAAATAGCGGGCATGCCTAAATCCCTTTGCCCTAAATCCGTTTGAAAAGAAAGATAGGTCACAAAAGCTTGGTACTGTTCAAAGGTCAAAGGGGTCACACTCCCTTGTATCAGCACCAAAACGGGTAAAGCCGCCCCAAAAGACTTAAGGTTTTGCGAGGGTACGTGCAGGGTAGGTTGTACGCTAAGCCCTCGGGGAAGTATCTCCTTGGGTGTCTCCTCTTGAGCCATCACACTGCGGCATAGTGCTTGCATCAACCCTGCGGCACCCACCCACAGGATAGAAGCCTCCTTCAAATGTGCAGTAAGCCATTGAACTTGAGCATAAAAGTCTTCTTCTTCCGTGGCATGAATCAACCAAACACAGGGACGAGACTTCACGGCGTTGGTTTCTGTGTGTGTCTCGTCATGTTTCGCACGAACCTCATGCACCCACACATGCGGTAAACCGAAAAAGTCTTCTATCTCTCCCGAGGGTTCACCAAGGGGAGCGGTCAAGTAATCCTGCAATCGGCTCGATACCACAGGGGTCAAAGGGTCTGAACCCATCGGTGTTTCATGCACTGGCACAAACACCCCCTCCTTGGACATCACACCATGGGTACCATCCGCCTGCGTCCAACGCCCCTGCGAGGGTACCATGGGGCTAAGTACCACATGACACGACCTTGTCTCACCCTGTCTCTTTAAAAGCCCATGCCTCAAACGAGACCACACACGCTGTACAAGCACGGGCCAAGCCCCACGCAAGGTTGAGTCTATTTTCAAGTAAAACCCCAAGTCGCCACACTGCCAAGCTTTTGCATGATGCCACGTAGGACAAACATGTTCATGGGTCAGTGCAAACCTCGTAGCAATCGCCTCAGGCGTAGCCAAACGAACATCCGCCTGATACCCTTCAAGCATCAAAGCGGACGCTGAAAAAGAGGCAGAAGGGGTTAAAGAGAGGGCATTCCCCTCACACGAAAATGCCGACGAAGCATGTGGATACACTTGCACGTGTGAGGAAGCCTTAGAGAGGTTTCCAGCTTGAGAGGAGGCTTCATAAAAAGCAAGTGCCGTATCCGCCAAACCTGTCATATCATCTGCTAATAACACCCAACGACGGGGGAGCATCAAACGACCCTCTTTCTTCGCAAAAGCTGCCTGCGTTAAGCATTCATCGTGGTGGCACGAGTGGGTGCAAACCCAACATTGGTGGCGTTAATGACGGCTTTTTCACGTTTTACGCCTTGCTGGTCCTGCCAAGACTGAATATCTAAACGACCTTGAATCGTAACTGCAGAGCCTTTTTTCACCCACTGTGTCACGAAGTCTACTTGTCGCCCCCACACTTCAACATCAAACCAATCGGTTATTTCCTTTGTACGATTCACGGCTAAAGAAAACTTGGCTTTAACAGCACCAGAGTCAAAATGAGCCACCTCAGGGTCCTGCCCTACACGCCCTACAAGTGCGACATGGTTAATCATCACAGTATCCATCCTTATGCTTTAAAATGTATCAACACAGTAGCTTATTTAAACCTATTTTAAGCATACCGCAAGCCCTATACCTTTTTACAGAGGATTGTTACAAAAAGGGGACTTTCGATACGCTCGGCGGGTCGCCATCATATGAGGGTAGGCCGCTTGCCATTGCTGCCATAGCCATAAAGTCACTGCGGGATATGGCGATGAAAGGGGAGCATTCGGGGAAGATAAAGCGTGCGTTTCTAGCCATGTCCTCACGGCTTGGGCCATATAGAGCTTCTGGTAAGGAGAAACCCCCAAGGTGTGCAACAGTGCGTACCACCAAGACAAACGCCCACCCCCCCATGGGTTCTGTCGTTCTTGGGCATGGCGTGCTTGAATTTGACACTGCAACGCACCAAAGACACTATCGGACTCGCCGCTTGGATGCAAGGCCCCATCGAGACACCCTCCCCAAGCCCTCAGCGTGTCACAAACCAAAGCTTTCAAAGCCTCCAAAGGGTACAAATCTTCAAGTTGATGTGCCTCAGGAAAAACAAAAATGGCACGAGACCTCTTGAACGCTTGCGCAAGTTGTGTGTCCGTCTCTTGTTGCATCCTCTGGCGAAACTTAGGGGCAATATCGCCATCTAGGAGCATCCACACACACCCTCTAAACCAAGGGGTACCTCCCCATTTTTTCCAATAAGCCACAGCAGCTTGCATTCCCCCCATGGGAAGCCAATACCAAACACTACGAGGTGTGGTATCCCCATAAGCCTGTTCAAATATCCGCCAAAACGTGGGCAGGATGCACGCCTCAGAGGCACCTTCAATGAGTCCAATCGCTTCTATACCACGCCACATACTGGCTTCTGGAGTATCACTTTGCCACACACTTTGCCAGTGGCTAAGCGTGGGGTTTACCCTCAGAAGCCCGCCAATCCCCTGCCAAGTGGATTCCCAAGTTTGGTAATGACGGAGGGCTTGCGGTAAGGACTTACGCTCCTCAGCAGGCAAGCCTGTAGGGGGAGGCGATGTCACTAGGCTGGATAAAGCACTCACCAGCACGGGGTAAAGCCAGCAAGCGAGTACCCAAGGTAACCATTGCAGATAGACCGAAGTATCCTGTACTTTAGAAGGGTCACGATACCAATCATAGCAAGCACGCACTAAATGATTTAAAGGCGGGTGTAAAAGCGTCAGTGGTTGAGGGTTTGCTTCTGTCGCATAGGTGTGCCAGATAACATCCCAAGCCCTTCGACAACACGGAGGTAAAAGTGCCTTGAGTGCCAGTAGGACCTCTTCAAGGGATAGAGGCTTAGGGTTGTGAAGCGCATGCGGAGATGCAACCTCCGCTTGTTGAAGACGTGCCAGCCACAACGTCGTTTCTCCAAAATGTTCCTCTCGGCACACCGACTCCCCTAACCATGGCACCAATACCGCCGTCACCATATAATCGGCTTCATAACGTCCTAACAGGTGCCACAGCATCGCCCATACCTGAAGATGAAGGGTGGTATCCCTTGGAAGAGCTTCTACCATGTCCGCTGCAGTAGAGACCTGCCACTGTTTCTCCCAAAATGCAGAAACCCCTGCATACCAAAACGTATCAGGGGGTGCTAATTTAAAAAGCCTGTTAAGGCACTGTGACGCTTCCTGTAGCGTATACACGCTACACCAAGGTGCCAAGCCCTGACGGGGAGGCGCTACAGTGCCATTTGAAACCAAACCTTCCGACGTAACCAATGTACCACATCCTGTCTGAAGGCAAGTACGCATAAGACACTAAACAGAAAAATAGTAAGAAAAGACATCAGGCAATATACTTCCAAATTATAAGAGACAATAGCAGAAAGATTGTCCAAAAGCTATTGATGCACTATCTAGGACATCGTGGTCAATACACTCAAACCCTTGCTTACGAGGCTTGTAAACGCTGTAGGGCTTCCATCAACGCTATCCAAAAGGATTTAAACACACCGCAGGGTGCTACCTCATATTAAGATAAAACCAGCAACATGCAAAGAATTGCCTTAAGATACCTCATCCCTTAACATGCCTCATCCCATGGAACACCTCACAAAACACGCCAGCCACCCCCTAAACGCCTATTTAAATACGTAAACTTCCTGAAGGTGTATTCCCACCCACAGGCGTAGGATTCCCCGCACCCATCGGAGGACGCTGCCCCCCAAAGCGGGGTGACACGGGCGGGGTGGTACCTGGAAGGGTTCCCAAGGATGGTGCCGTAGGTGTAAGCACAGGTGGCGTTGTGGTAGCAGGGCGGAGTTGTGGCGGTGCTTTACCCACACTCGACCAAGCCTGTGTGAGGAGCTGTGCCACAGGTTGATATAACTCAGGGGTCACTTCCTCCTGCACGCCTACAAGCTGATATAAGGCTCTCGCAACAGGCGGGTCTTCTAAAATAGGAACCCCATGGCGGGTTGCCATCGCTTTAATATGTTGGGCAAACGCTGCCGTACCCTTGGCAAGCACCACAGGGGCTTCCATGTGTTCATGCTGATACCCTAAAGCCACTGCGACGTGAATCGGGTTCGTAACCACCACTTCTGCTTGTGCCACTGCATCCAACATACGCCTCTGAGCCATTTCCATACGCCGTTGTTTAATGGCATGCTTAACGTGGGGGTCACCCTCACTTTGTTTGTACTCATCCTTCACTTCTTTATGACTCATTTTTTGGTCTTTCATGAACTTAAACTTTTGGTACAGATAGTCCGCTGCACCTATCACGAAAAACGCAATGGCAACCATCATAATAAATTTCTGTAACATGGTACCTAATACCAACAAAGGTGCCAACACATGACCACTCCGCCCACTGTCTAAAAGCTGCGGTAAAAACTCTTTAAACAAGTTAAAGCCCAGCAAGGAGAGTAGCGAAATTTTAATGATATTCTTCGCAAGGTCAATGACTTTTTGCATACTAAAGAGCTGCTTAAAGCCATTGGCTGGATTAAGCCTATCAAACTTTGGCATCAAGGGCTTAGTCGTAAAAACAACCCCCACTTGAATGGCCTGAGAAATAACCCCCGCAAACATCGCCGCAATCAAAAAAGGGCCCATCGTCATGGCAATCGATTTTACAGTTGCCGTGAGCAGATAAATCCCCCCAATTTCATCAATAGAGCCTGTCGCAATCGTCCCAAACATTAACGCAAACAGGACACAAAATTCTTTCCAAATGGAGGGTGCCAAGGCCAATAGTAAAAAAAGCCCCACTGCCAGTACAACAGCACTACCTAAATCCTGACTTTTAGGGATTTGCCCTTCTTCCCTTGCACGCTGAAGTTTCTGCGGTGAGGCATCAAACTGCTTATCTTCATCCGCCATCATCATCATCATAAGCCAGTACCATTTCTATCGTAGGAACGCAACGTATGTGTTTTATACTCCCCCTAGTATAGCAGGGCGATTGTCACCTTACACCTTTTGCAAAGAAAATTTAAGGGTTCAAGCCAAGCTTCAAGCCTAAAAAGACCCACTCACGCTACTCGGAAGCCCTACAACGTCTAAAAAAGGCTTGCAGCTGCTCACGACACGCCTCCTCTGCAATCCCACCCAGCCAAGTCATACGGTGGACATCAGGCAATAGCGTATGAATTCCCAAGCTAAACGCCCCGCCCTGAACGTCCCAAGCCCCAAAGATGAGTTGACTCACTCGTGCCTGCACCATGGCACTAAGACACATCGGACATGGTTCAAGGGTGACAATCAGCGTACAACCCTCCATACGCCACGTATCTAAAACCTGAGCCGCCTGCCGCAACACCTCACACTCCGCATGCCCTAAAGGCTGATGCTGATGCTCCCGAGTATTATACCCTCGAGCGATACACGCTCCTGAGGCATCTAAGAGTATCGCCCCCACGGGGACATCTCCCAAATCTTGTGCGTGCATCGCCAAAAGACGTGCCTCAGTCATAGAGGCCTCTAACTGAAAGGCATTTAATTGAACAGGGGCGTTAGTAGGCACTCGTGGTCCTTTCAGGAGACAGGGGACGAGTCGTTGTCGTTGCATGCCTCTCTACGGGGTACGCTGGGCAACGGGACATCAAACGTCTTAGCCTAGAAGAGGTTGCCCCCTCAAGCCCCCACCAGCGTTGAAGCCACAGTGCAATAGGAACACCCTCAAGATGTCGCTTTTTTAAAGGTTGTAAGGATTCTTTCACAAAGAGACGCTCCGTTGTCACTTGCAATGCAATGTCATGATGCGTCAAAACCTGTTGAAGGTCAAAGAACAAATCCGCTGAATCATGATGATTAGGCTTATCCACAAGAGGAAAATGCCACTGCATAAAGCGTATGGGATACTGGGTTAAAAGCCGACGTGTCAAATCTACAATGAGGGTGCGTACATGGCTTGCATCCGTAAAGCCCAAAGTAGCTTGAGACGTTTCCCCATCCCCATACCAAGCTTGCCCTTCACTTGTAGGATGTAAATATCCCATAAAAGCAAGCGGTAATATCTCGATAGTCATCGTCTGCGTTTCAGGTTCATAAGTCCCCACACACCAAGAGGTCTGAGGGGTATCAGGCTGCCTCTCAGACGGATGCCTACGCCCATAAGAGTGTACCCGCCACCAAGAAACAACCGCTTGTTTCGCATGCCAAGCGCCTTCAAGTCCAGACGTACTATCTTGTGTTGACGTATCGGCAAGCGTAGCGGATGCGGTTTGTAACATGAGGACCTCACGCTTATCATCCAAGGCACAGCCCAACCACGTATCTAACCAGTAGGTATACCCTAAAATCCGCCAAAAGGAAGTCTGCATCCATAACGCATCATCAGCTTGAGCTGGACGAGTATCCCCCAGTAACAAAGCTTGTAACTGCATCACAAGACGACGACGTTCTTTCGGAGGAACCCATGTCATCCCCCCTGTATCTTGGAAGGATTGCTCCTGAGACGCTTGGCACACGGTAGGGTCAAGCAATTTTTCAGGATTTGCAAGCGTAACCCGCACTTGTCGCATAATAAAGCGAAACCCTAAGTGTTTTAAAACCCCGTGCCAATCAGAGGAGGTTGCGTCTTCCACCCATATAGAAAAAGCATCCCAACGCTTTTTCATATGTTTGGGGAGCCATGTCATTACCTCCGCATCACGTTGCTGTACCCAACGCATCGCCTTTTCAAGCATGGCTTGTTTTTGAAGGCTCGGGGCATCCTTGAGGTGACTGGTCTCTTGGGCATGATAATCCAATAGGCGCAAATGCCTACCCCAAGCATGATAAAATACCTGCCACAAAGCCGTCAGCTGTACTTCAGCATCCCGTTGCCCTTGTGTCGCCTCTCGTAATTCTTGTACCCAAACCCTTGAAGGAGGCAACCATAAAGAGACCGTGGCATCTTGCCAAAGCCCTGAAATCCAATCAGGGCAAGCCAAATCCATACGGCGCTTTAACCACTGATAGAAGTGCGAGCTGCTGCCCAAAAGTCGAATCCCTTTTCTTTGCAATGGCATGCGGGGCTGTGACGGGTCAGACGACTCGATACAAAAAGGCAATGTATACTGCACTAATAAAGGAATCCAACGCCATGTGGTCATCTGTTTAACACCTTACACGGTTAAAGAAGCGTCACCTATCCTGCTTATCCTTTCATAAGGCAATGCCTCAACGCAAGCCTTGTAAAAGGGGATTCCTTCAAGTGTAGCAGACAAAAACGCTTAGGTCGTTTTTGAAGAGGCACGGAGCAAGGCACGCATCTCAAACCATACAGGAATCCCACGCACCCAACAGCATACCACCACAGCCACCATACACACATAGAGCCATGAGGGTGCATGTAACCCAAAGGTAGCGGCAACGGATGACTGCGATAAAAACCACCAAGGACACAATGCAAAAAAGAAGGCTTTCAACACCGCATACCCCCAACGACTCGCTCTTGAACTCACCAATGCCACCCCCAGCCAATGCTGCATGATCGAGTTCACGCCAAACGCCGTTTTACCCTCCTGATGAGCCAAGCCACGAATGCCGTCCACCAGAATACCCCGCCAAATAATGGCAAGAACCGCCCAAAGTGGCACCCAACCCTTCACCAAAAATACAACCCAAAAGGTCTGCTCCACCACACGGTCGCAAAGAATATCCCATAAAGCCCCAAAAGCAGAACTTTCCTGAAACTTACGTGCCAAGTAGCCATCCCAGCCATCCATCCAAATGATAAGCCCCGCAAAAAAGAAGGCGACCCAGGCATGCACAGAAGGCGTTACCTCCAAGCCCCAAGGGGTCGTTAGAGGTAATACCCAAAGGGCGAAGGGTATCATGGCTACCATGCGCAACAAAGATACCGTATTGGCCCAACCCACAGAACGGCTATAAGCTTGTATCCAAGACATTGAGCAAGCCTTCTACTTTCAAATCAAAAACCTATAACAGAGGGTCAAACTGACGTAATGACTCCCCAAAGAGGGTCAGTTTCATAGTGTTCGTTAAGCCCACCTGCTTGGTTTGCCCAGCACACAGTACCACAGGGGCATCAAAAGGGATAAGCCCCTTATGGCTCATTAAGCGCTCCAACTGCACAACGGTTTCATCGGTACCCGTTGTAGGAGGAATCACATACGCATACACCCCCCAACTCAGGGAAAGTCTTTGTGCCACACGGTAATCAGAGGTAAAAGCGAAAATAGGCATTTTAGGACGACGCTGAGAAATTCGAGAAGCCATTTTACCTGAGTGCGAAAGTACCATCATCCCCTTCACAAACGTGTGCATGGCCGCCGTCACAGAAGCATGGGCAACCGCTTCAGGGAACTCGTTTAAAGCATTATGCTCGGCAATGAAAGTCAGATTGGTATCACGATGCTTGGCCGCTTCACGCACCACATTCGCCATGGTTTGAACCACCAAGGCCGGGTCATGCCCCACGGCACTTTCTCCAGAGAGCATCACGGCATCCGTACCATCCATCACAGCATTGAAAATATCTGAGACTTCAGCCCGAGTTGGCGTATTGGCCGTAATCATACTTTCCATCATCTGAGTCGCCGTAATCACTGGCTTACCCTGCAAATTACTCTTACGAATAATCATTTTTTGGCTAAAAGGGACGTACTCAGGCAGTAACTCCACGCCCAAATCGCCACGTGCCACCATAATGGCATCTGACGCTTCAATAATGGCATCAATATCTTCAAGGGCCTGTGGTTTTTCAATTTTAGACACAATGGCAGGAAAATGATGCCCTGAACGCAAATGATGCGACAAAAAGTCTCTTAAATGTTGCACATCTCTATGGCTTTGCACAAAAGAAAGTGCCAAGAAATCCACCCCAAGCTCTAAACAAAATAAAGCATCCGAGCGGTCTTTTTCAGTCAGGGCAGGCATACTCAGCCTAACACCAGGAATATTGATACCCTTACGAGATTTCAACATACCACCCTTGAGGACTTCACATATCAGATGGTCGTCATGCTTCTCCAATACCTTGAGTTTCATCGCCCCATCGTCCAACAACATATCTGCCCCAACCCCTAAGGACTCCACCAAAATAGGGGTATTCGTGGTAATTAAACCCGTTGTCACAGGCTGCTCACTTGCATCAAAGCGAATACGCTCACCCACCACTAAGGAAACCGCTTCATCATTTAAAGTCGTTCTTACACGAATTTTAGGGCCTTGCAAGTCCCCTAAAATCGCAATGGGGGTATCTAAGGTACGTGCATGCTCACGAATCCACGAAACCACTTGCTTTAAAAGGTCTCTATCTGCATGAGAAAAGTTCAAACGAAAGACATTGGTTCCCGCTTGAATCAATTTAAAAATCACATCACTGTGAAAGGAGGCTGGCCCTAAGGTCGCAACAATTTTACACAATTTTAATGTATCAGACGTTTGATAGTAAGAAGGTGCGGGGAAAGCTTGGGAAAGAATAGGGGTCATAGGAATAATAAGTCACTGATTAAGAATAAAGCAACATAGCATATCAAAATGGACTGAGACGCATAGCACAAGGCAGAAAGAACGCTCTTCTAGGTAGTATACCATCAAAACACCCCGACAAAGCCTTGTACAAAAGCATCACCCACAAAGGCAATCCAAGGCGTAAACATTGTTTTATTAGAATAATCTCATTCAATCACAGTAGCTCAAGAAAAGGTACTTATGGCATGGGTTCTCATCATATCCTCCTCACGCTTGCCGACAAAGCTTACAAAAGCCCTGTTGGAAAGATGCTACAGGGGGCTAATCTGAGAGACCATCACGCTCGCCAACGGATGAGCCAAAAAAGTAGTCGAATACTCAAACAATGGTACCAAGGACTTCCCACAGAGGGTAAAACAACCGCTCAACGGCTACATCGTCTCTATCAAACACCCCAGCACTATGCACTCAGACACCCTCAAGGTATCCGCCTCTTAGAAAAATCCCATCACTGGATGGCAGAACATGGCGAAGACCTCATGGGGGCATGGTTAACCGACCCCGGCTTTATTAAAACGTCCCACGCCATTGGCAAAGGATTACAAAACCCCATGGAAGGCGTACAGGCATTATTTGAAACCCATGGTTTTTCAACAGGCAAGCTTGTACAGGGCGGTATAAAGCTCATGAAAGAGCTTCCTATATTTGCCACCAGACTGTAAAGCAGGCATAAAAAAAGAGGGGATAACCAACGGCTATCACCCTCTCTTTTGTATATTTAAATCCTTGGCAGAATGCTATCTTCCCAGAAGGTCACCCCTCAAGTATTGTCGCTATCGCAGTCTTTACGGCCGTGTTCGGTATGGGTACGGGTGTTTTCCTGCAAACTAACCACCAAGGAATATCTTACGTATCCCTTGAATACTTAATCATGCTGAACTAAGCTCGATTAAACCAATCTTAGCTATCCATTAAACTAAAAGTAAAGCCTTCGTCTTATTAGTGCGACTCGACTTAACAAATTACTTCGCTTACATCTGTCGTCTATCAACCAGATTATCTCCCTGGAGACTTATTGCATTACGCAGAGATGACTCATCTCGTAGAGGGCTTCGTACTTAGATGCTTTCAGCACTTATCCCCGCAAGCACAGCTACCCGGCGTTTACCACTGGCGTGATAACCGGTATACTGGAGGCTTGCCTGTCCCGGTCCTCTCGTACTAAGAACAGACCTACTCAATCATCTTTCGAACATGCCGGATATGGACCGAACTGTCTCACGACGTTCTGAACCCAGCTCACGTACCGCTTTAATGGGCGAACAGCCCAACCCTTGGAACGTACTACCGCTCCAGGATGCGACGAGCCGACATCGAGGTGCCAAACCTTCCCGTCGATGTGGACTCTTGGGGAAGATCAGCCTGTTATCCCTATGGTAACTTTTATCCGTTGAGCCACGGCGCTTCCATTCGCAACCGCAGGATCACTAAGCCCGACTTTCGTCCCTGTTCGACTTGTTTGTCTTACAGTCAAGCACCCTTATGCCTTTGCACTCAGCGAACGATTTCCATTCGTTCTGAGGGTACCTTTGGACGCCTCCGTTACATTTTAGGAGGCGACCGCCCCAGTCAAACTCCCCGCCTGTCACTGTCCAATATCCAGATGTATGGTGGATCATGTTAGATTTCCGACACGTCAAGAGTGGTATCTCAAGAACGACTCATCTACAACCGGAATCGTAGATTCATAGTCTCCCACCTATCCTGCACATAACGTGACAAAAATCAATGACAAGTTAGAGTAAAGCTCAATAGGGTCTTTCTGTCCTGGCATGCTTAGGCCGTATCTTCACAGCCACTCATATTTCACCGAGCTACTCCTCGAGACAGCTCCCAGATCGTTACGCCATTCGTGCGGGTCAGAACTTACCTGACAAGGAATTTCGCTACCTTAGGACCGTTATAGTTACGGCCGCCGTTCATTGGGGCTTAGGGTCAATGCGTCGCTTACGCTAACATCTCTCCGTAACCTTCCAACACCGGGCAGGCGTCAGCCCCTATACTTCGCCTTGCGGCTTAGCAGAGACCTGTGTTTTTGGTAAACAGTCGCCTGGGACATTTCACTGCAACCCTTTCTCGCTTCAGCAGTAAATGCTTACACGATAATAGGGCACCTCTTCTTCCGAAGTTACGAGGCTATTTTGCCGAGTTCCTTAAGGAGTATTATCTCGCGCGCCTTGGTATTCTCTACCTATCCACCTGTGGCGGTTTACGGTACAGGTATATATAAGCCTCCTTGCGAAACTTTTCCTGGCAGCTTGTGTCAATCACTTCGGCTCCGTAGAGCCTCCCCATCACGCCTCGCATCATAAGAATGACGGATTTGCCTATCACTCCTAGCTACACGCTTAGACCAACTTTTCCATTCGTTGGCTGACCTAACCCTCTGCGTCCTTCCGCAAGTATTAACGCCTTATACATAGTTCAGGAATGTCAACCTGATGTCCATCGACTACGCCTTTCGGCCTCGCCTTAGGTCCTGACTAACCCCACGCGGACGAGCCTGCCGTGGGAAACCTTAGATTTTCGGCGCAAGGGATTCTCACCCTTGTTTTCGCTACTCAAGCCAGCATTCTCACTACTGTTTCGTCCATATGTCTTTACAGTCATACTTCAACCTACCGCAGTACGCTCCCCTACCTAGACAATTAAATTGTCTACCATTGCTTCGGTAATACGCTTGAGCCCCGTATATTTTCCGCGCATTATCCCTTGACCAGTGAGCTATTACGCACTCTTTTAATGGTGGCTGCTTCTAAGCCAACATCCTGGTTGTCTATGGAATAACACCTCGTTAATCACTTAGCGTATATTTTGGGACCTTAACAGATGGTCTGGGCTGTTTCCCTCTTGACGATGGAACTTATCTCTCACCGTCTCACTGCCGGTTAACGTATTATCAGTATTCGGAGTTTATTTCGATTTGGTACCTCTGGACGAAGCCCGCACCGAACCAGTGCTCTACCCCTGATAAACTATAGACCGACGCTGTACCTCAATACATTTCGGGGAGAACCAGCTAGATCTGCGTTCGATTGGCATTTCACCCCTAATCACAACTCATCCGAGAATTTTTCAACATTCATCAGTTCGTGCCTCCACATGGTACTACCCATGCTTCACACTGGCCATGATTAGATCACGCAGGTTCGGGTCTATCTCCAGTTATTTATACGCCCTATTCAGACTCGGTTTCCCTGTGGCTCCGGGTTTTATCCCCTTAACCAACAACTGAAGATAACTCGCTGGCTCATTCTTCAACAGGCACGCCATCACACTATTAATAGTGCTCTGACAGCTTGTAGGCATACGATTTCAGGTTCTATTTCACTCAGCTTCTCACTGTTCTTTTAACCTTTCCGTCACCGTACTCGTTCACTATCGGTTACAAGCAGTATTTAGCCTTACGAGATGGTCCTCGCAGATTCATACGGAATTTCACGTGTACCGTACTACTCGGGAGTATGTTCAGAAGGTCTATACCGTAAACTACAAGGCTATCACTTTCTTTGGCTTAGCTTTCCAGCTAATTCATATAGTATAAAACTTTGTAACTTCTGCTCAGGTCTACAGCCCTGAATAACATATCCCACAACACCACACACTCAACACCTGTAAGCTATCACAAGTGCATGGTTTAGGCTCTTCCCCGTTCGCTCGCCGCTACTAAGAGAATCTCTAGTTTGATTTCTTTTCTTCAAGGTACTAAGATGTTTCAGTTCCCTTGCTTGCCTTCGTTAAACTATGTATTCATTTAACGATACCTAAATGTTACTCTAGGCAGGTTTCCCCATTCGGACATCTGTGGGTCAAGGCTTGTTACAGCTCGCCACAGCATTTCGCTGTTTTCCGCGTCCTTCTTCGGCTGCTTGCACCAAGGCATCCATCGTACGCCCTTGGTAGCTTTACTTTCGTAAACGCTTAATAATAACTTCACTCGGTTTAATCTGAAATATAAGCACAAGGGTAATCTCCCTTGTTGCATATAATTTTTCTTTACCTAGTTCAGCATGATTAAATTTTCAAAGAACATACACATCAGCATACAATACGCTGAAAACTGAATAACTAAAAGCTCCTTCAGATACTTATCATATTCACCCAAACAAGAAAGTGTCAGTAAAACTCGCTTGGATTATTCAGAAAGAATAAACTTCCTGAAAATGTCAACCTAGAATGTCTCGGACTATCGTAAGCACCTAAGCACCTACTCACCCAGACTCCTTAGAAAGGAGGTGATCCAGCCGCACCTTCCGGTACGGCTACCTTGTTACGACTTCACCCCAATCATCAGCCCTGCCTTAGGCGACTGCCTCCCTTACGGGTTAGCTCATCGACTTCGGGCGTGACCAACTTTCGTGGTGTGACGGGCGGTGTGTACAAGACCCGGGAACGTATTCAACGCAGCGTGCTGATCTGCGTTTACTAGCGATTCCGACTTCATGGAGTCGAGTTGCAGACTCCAATCTGAACTGAGGGCGGATTTAAGGATTAGCCAAGTATCGCTACCAAGCTGCCCATTGTTCCGTACCCATTGTAACACGTGTGTAGCCCTGAACATAAGGGGCGTGATGATTTGACGTCATCCCCACCTTCCTCCGATTTAAAATCGGCAGTCTGACTTGAGGGTTCAGCATCTCTCGACCTGTAACAACAAATCACGGGGGTTGCGCTCGTTGCGGGACTTAACCCAACATCTCACGACACGAGCTGACGACAACCGTGCACCACCTGTCTTACGGCTCTCTTGCGAGCACTCCCAACTTTCATCAGGATTCCGTAGATGTCAAGCCCAGGTAAGGTTCTTCGCGTAGCATCGAATTAAACCACATGTTCCACCGCTTGTGCGGGTCCCCGTCAATTCCTTTGAGTTTCAGCCTTGCGGCCGTACTCCCCAGGCGGGATACTTAATGCGTTAGCTTCGCAACTGAAAGGGTTGATTCTCCCAATAGCTAGTATCCATCGTTTACGGCTAGGACTACAGAGGTATCTAATCTCTTTCGCTACCCTAGCTTTCGTCCCTCAGCGTCAGTATTGGCCCAGTAAGTCGCTTTCGCCACCGGCGTTCCTCCCGATATCTACGCATTTCACCGCTACACCGAGAATTCCACTTACCTCTACCAAACTCTAGTTAAGAAGTTTCCAATGCACATCTGAGGTTAAGCCCCAGGATTTAACACCAGACTTTCAAAACCGCCTACGGACGCTTTACGCCCAATAAATCCGGACAACGCTTGCATCCTACGTATTACCGCGGCTGCTGGCACGTAGTTAGCCGATGCTTATTCTGCAGGTACCGTCACTTGTTCGTCCCTGCCTAAAGTAGTTTACGTTCCGAAAAACTTCATCCTACACGCGGTGTTGCTGCGTCAGGCTTTCGCCCATTGCGCAATATTCCCTACTGCTGCCTCCCGTAGGAGTGTGGACCGTGTCTCAGTTCCACTGTGGCTGATCATCCTCTTAGACCAACTACGGATCGTCGCCTTGGTAAGCTCTTACCCCACCAACAAGCTAATCCGATACAGACCGATCTCATCGCATATTACTACTTTAATTACCCCCATTTCAGAAGGCAACTTATGCGGTATTAGCAGTCGTTTCCAACTGTTGTCCCCCACGATAAGGTACGTTATCTATATATTACTCACCCGTCCGCCACTAAGCCCGAAAGCTCCGTTCGACTTGCATGTATTAAGCACACCGCCAGCGTTCGTCCTGAGCCAGGATCAAACTCTCCGTAACAAAAACTTAGTACCTTATAAATAAGGCAAAAACTTTTTCAGAGATTGTATCTGACTACTTTTCTTAAAGAATTGAAGGTTCGTTTGCTTTTAATTATTCAGTTTTCAATGTACCGCATATTTTAAAAACATCATACTGTAATTAAGACTGACTCAAATATCGTTATTGATTTTTAAAGCGACTTTATTTTTCTGATGTTTTCTTATCTTACCTCATCAAAACTTGGTGTCAACCACTTTGTTTTAGTGAAGTGTGCAACGTTGGTTTTTGAGAACCCCGTGTTGCGGTCGGTATATTTAAATGTACCGCATCAAACTTCTGTGTCAACCCATGAATTTAAACTTCTTTAAAAAGTGCTTTCTACTAAGTTCTAAAAGACACCACTTTGTTTTGCAGTGCATGCATATGCTCAGTCAGATGCTCTGTGTACTGTACGAGCGATTGCCGTGACAAATGCGGTGGCACCACAAACATAGCCCCGTACGCACATCTTACCCGTGCAAAGCAAAGCGGTGCCATAAAGGCATCCCAGGCACGTGGCAACACAAGGGTATGTTTGTCAGCATCAGCGACAATAGGAATAATGGGGACCTGTGCCAGTGAAGCGAGCTTCACAATCCCTGTTTTTGCTTTAAACTTTGGACCTCGTGGCCCGTCTACCATCATCGCCACACGCCCCGCCTGATTTAAATAGTGCAGTATCTCCCGTGTGGCCTTATCCCCCTCACGTCCCTGAGACCCCACAATGAGCTTGGCTCCACCTAAGCCTCTAAACGTTTCACTGATGAAAAGTCCATCCCTACTCGGACTAATCAACACCCCTGTTTGTGTCACATCAGGTGCTTGAGCCAGCAAACTAAACATACGGCCATGCCATAAAGCAAACAGGCAAGGATGCCCTGCTTGTAGATACGCCCAAGTCTCATACGGTAAGGCGACAGTATCCACAGACCATGTCTTGACAATCGTACGCATCAGCGTGGGGAGAAACCATCTCGCAGCTGCCCAATAGCCCGACTGAACCCATTGTGGTGTATGCGTACCAAATAAACGTACCATGACTACTGTAGCACCTGCCCTTTGGTTTCATCCCCCCAGTATGCTGCCAGTGCACCCAGCAGATAGACCGAAGCAAAGGCAAGTGCCGCCTTGCCATATTGCCCATGAAACATCACGACAATCGCACCGACATTCAGAGCAGCCACAGCGGCACACAAACGCCCCATATTCAGCGTCACCCCCATCCCTGTCGCCCGTACTTGCGTAGGAAACAGCTCAGGGAGCCAAATATAAAGCCCAGCCTGAGTAAAGCCAATGGTGGCACCCAAAAGGCCATCTTTCCAATAAATCGAAGTATCAAAGTGGGTTTGCCCCCAAAACAGAAGCGCCGATGCCACAAAGCATAGCGTAAAGCCAATGAGAATAGACCAACGACGACCTATCAGATTCATAACAGGACCTGCTAATAAACAACCCACCATAGCACACGCACCGTGCCACATCGTGGCATTTGCCTTTGCCTCAGACGGGACATCTGCCAGACTATGAATCCAAGTAGGAATCCAAACCAAAGAGGCCCAATACCCCACAAGCAAAGCTCCAAAAACAGTTGCCCCTACGCATAGACGCTTTCTCAGCAGGGTATCCTGCCAGAGGAGCCGCCATAAATCCAAAAAGGTCGGTGCTTTCCCCTGATTGATGCTCGATTTTGCTTGCTGCCATTTTTCAGGCTCTTCCATTTTCAATCTTAAAAACACGGTACTTAAAGCAGGTAAAGCCCCCACCAAGAATACAGTCCGCCAATCATGAAAATATTTTGCCAAGACACCCGACAATAAAACACCCATCTGATACGACGTAAGTAACGACCCCACCGCTAAGGCACGACTCCGCTCAGGCCATACCTCTGAAAGTAAGGTTGCAATACTGACCAGTTCGCCACCAATCCCCAAGCCCGTTAAAAATCGAAAAGCCGCCAATTGTGGTGCCGTTTGAGCAAGTCCAGCAAGCCCTGTAGATAAGCTATAAAGCAGAATAGAGCCTATCATCGCCTTCACACGCCCATATCGGTCACCCACATAGCCAAAAACCACACCACCAAGCATCCAGCCTATTAAAAAGACAAATGAAATTATCGACCCCCAATGTGCCATTTGGTCGGCAGAGGGGTTCATCAAGAGGGCTTTTAACGCATCAGGCAACATGACTGAAAAAAGGTTTGAGTCCATGCCATCAAACGCCCCTCCAAGCCAACATCCGAAAAAAACAAGCCAATGATGCGAAGTAATACGAGTGGCAACCTCTGTTTTTTGAGGTTCTGTGTTGGTGGATGGGTTTTCGACAGGCGTATTTGACAGCGTGTCAGATGCGGAGTGTACTTCATGTGCAACAGATACCGATAATGGACTCTGTTGAGGAACCGTAAAAGGTTGAGACATCATAAGGAAAGTAAGTCTTTTTCTATCAAAAAGGGAGGGGGGAGAGTGCCATAACGGACAAGAAGGTTCGCAGTATCCTCGCAGTATCCTCATCGTCGAGACACTAAAGTAGACGTTATTCTAACACAAAGGCTCATCCAGCATACGTTGATACTACAATGTAAGATAGCATCCTGAGCTTGGGTAGGATACACTAACTATCAGGCGACACTTAAGCCCTAGGTCAATAAAGACACGCCATTTCATAAAAACTCATAGAAAAACTTTAAAACGGAACCTTGTAGGATAGTGCTATCCATCCACGGTTACTCTCTCTGACACCTTGTTAAACATCGAAAAGAAAGCCGCACCCCCCATGAGACATTTTTCAGTCCCTCAGATTGCACCTTCGATTCTTTCTGCTAATTTCGCCTCTCTTGGCTCAGACCTCAAAGCACTCGAGGTGGCTCAAGCCGATTGGGTGCATGTTGATGTAATGGATGGACATTTTGTACCTAACCTCACGTTTGGCCCACCTGTGATTAAAGCCCTTCGTCAGCACAGCACATTACCTTTCGATGTACACTTGATGATTACCAATGCGGAATCCACCCTTGAGGCTTACCGTGATGCTGGTGCCGACATCATTACCGTGCATGTAGAAGCCTGTACGCACTTACAGCGGACACTCAGCGAAATTCGTAAACTCGGTGCAAAGGCTGGGGTTTCACTAAACCCCGCAACCCCTCTCAACACGATTGAAGAAGTACTCGACGACCTTGACTTGGTGTTAATCATGTCGGTCAACCCAGGCTTTGGAGGACAGCGTTTTATTCCTCAAATGCTTAAAAAAGTAGAAAAACTTCACACGATGAGAGAAGATAGACCTTTTCTCATTGAAGTAGACGGCGGGGTTGACCCTCAAAACAGCAGGCTTCTGTATGAAGCGGGGGCTGATGTACTGGTGGCAGGGTCGGCAGTCTTTCATGGTGCGGGTCATACCCTCGCTGACAACATTCAACGACTTAAAGAAGGCACCTACGAAGCCTCATCACACCGTGTTTTAGCAACCACAACCAGTGACCTTTGCGGTTAAGTCACTGTGTGAGAGCCTATCACTACTCACGCAAGTAATGGAACTTCGTCATTAGGGACTGTATTGATAACGGATTACCCACGAAACACAGAAGCAATACTGTATGCTTCTGTGTTTCTTTTTGTACTACAGCTTGTGAGATAATATCGATGCTTATCAAGCATGCCCCCATCCTCCCCGCTTTTCAAATATTGGGCGTTTGTTGGCTTGGATATAGCCTCTTAGAAGCACCTACTTTGTGCCATGCTCGGTCAATGGACGAATGGACCTATAACCCAGAAGTCAATATCGAGCAACCTCATACCAAAGGCTTGTACACAGAACCAAGCTGGGGGAATAGCGATAAGCCTAACGAGAAAACCGAACGTACTTTTTTGTACTGGGATGGACACTGGACAGAAGGACGCAGTGGCATATCACCTGAACTCCCCAACCCCAAAAGTAGCGATGGTAAAAGTGGTTTAGACGATTTTAGACACTATCGGCAGGTATTGGATGCCATCCCCTTTAAAGAGGCAGACCCCTTTGAGGCAAATGAACACGGTGGTAGAGACTATAGTCCTCACACCCTTGTCAGGATTGTCGCCCCTATCCTACTTGGCGATATCACCTTACAGCCAGGGTACTATCAATTCAAGATAGGAGGGCTCCATGAACTACCCACAACGCATAAAAGCATTCCCAAAAACGACGATGCCTACATCAAGCCTCATGCCAAGCAAGGCATCGTCATCATCAAAAAGAGAGGTATGATTATAGGCTATTTACCCGTCAGTAAAAAAATAGCACACCAGCATACTGCAGAAGAATCGAAAAAACATAGTGCTTTTAGCCTATGGGAAACACGAGATGAGTATGGGTATCATTACCTCATCATCATGGATGATGGGAAATATGACTACCACATTACGGCAAGACAAACCCAGCCCTTGTTTTAAACTTAGGCTCAAAATAAAAAAAGAGGGGATAACCAATGGCTATCACCCTCTCTTTTGTATATTTAAATCCTTGGCAGAATGCTATCTTCCCAGAAGGTCACCCCTCAAGTATTGTCGCTATCGCAGTCTTTACGGCCGTGTTCGGTATGGGTACGGGTGTTTTCCTGCAAACTAACCACCAAGGAATATCTTACGTATCCCTTGAATACTTAATCATGCTGAACTAAGCTCGATTAAACCAATCTTAGCTATCCATTAAACTAAAAGTAAAGCCTTCGTCTTATTAGTGCGACTCGACTTAACAAATTACTTCGCTTACATCTGTCGTCTATCAACCAGATTATCTCCCTGGAGACTTATTGCATTACGCAGAGATGACTCATCTCGTAGAGGGCTTCGTACTTAGATGCTTTCAGCACTTATCCCCGCAAGCACAGCTACCCGGCGTTTACCACTGGCGTGATAACCGGTATACTGGAGGCTTGCCTGTCCCGGTCCTCTCGTACTAAGAACAGACCTACTCAATCATCTTTCGAACATGCCGGATATGGACCGAACTGTCTCACGACGTTCTGAACCCAGCTCACGTACCGCTTTAATGGGCGAACAGCCCAACCCTTGGAACGTACTACCGCTCCAGGATGCGACGAGCCGACATCGAGGTGCCAAACCTTCCCGTCGATGTGGACTCTTGGGGAAGATCAGCCTGTTATCCCTATGGTAACTTTTATCCGTTGAGCCACGGCGCTTCCATTCGCAACCGCAGGATCACTAAGCCCGACTTTCGTCCCTGTTCGACTTGTTTGTCTTACAGTCAAGCACCCTTATGCCTTTGCACTCAGCGAACGATTTCCATTCGTTCTGAGGGTACCTTTGGACGCCTCCGTTACATTTTAGGAGGCGACCGCCCCAGTCAAACTCCCCGCCTGTCACTGTCCAATATCCAGATGTATGGTGGATCATGTTAGATTTCCGACACGTCAAGAGTGGTATCTCAAGAACGACTCATCTACAACCGGAATCGTAGATTCATAGTCTCCCACCTATCCTGCACATAACGTGACAAAAATCAATGACAAGTTAGAGTAAAGCTCAATAGGGTCTTTCTGTCCTGGCATGCTTAGGCCGTATCTTCACAGCCACTCATATTTCACCGAGCTACTCCTCGAGACAGCTCCCAGATCGTTACGCCATTCGTGCGGGTCAGAACTTACCTGACAAGGAATTTCGCTACCTTAGGACCGTTATAGTTACGGCCGCCGTTCATTGGGGCTTAGGGTCAATGCGTCGCTTACGCTAACATCTCTCCGTAACCTTCCAACACCGGGCAGGCGTCAGCCCCTATACTTCGCCTTGCGGCTTAGCAGAGACCTGTGTTTTTGGTAAACAGTCGCCTGGGACATTTCACTGCAACCCTTTCTCGCTTCAGCAGTAAATGCTTACACGATAATAGGGCACCTCTTCTTCCGAAGTTACGAGGCTATTTTGCCGAGTTCCTTAAGGAGTATTATCTCGCGCGCCTTGGTATTCTCTACCTATCCACCTGTGGCGGTTTACGGTACAGGTATATATAAGCCTCCTTGCGAAACTTTTCCTGGCAGCTTGTGTCAATCACTTCGGCTCCGTAGAGCCTCCCCATCACGCCTCGCATCATAAGAATGACGGATTTGCCTATCACTCCTAGCTACACGCTTAGACCAACTTTTCCATTCGTTGGCTGACCTAACCCTCTGCGTCCTTCCGCAAGTATTAACGCCTTATACATAGTTCAGGAATGTCAACCTGATGTCCATCGACTACGCCTTTCGGCCTCGCCTTAGGTCCTGACTAACCCCACGCGGACGAGCCTGCCGTGGGAAACCTTAGATTTTCGGCGCAAGGGATTCTCACCCTTGTTTTCGCTACTCAAGCCAGCATTCTCACTACTGTTTCGTCCATATGTCTTTACAGTCATACTTCAACCTACCGCAGTACGCTCCCCTACCTAGACAATTAAATTGTCTACCATTGCTTCGGTAATACGCTTGAGCCCCGTATATTTTCCGCGCATTATCCCTTGACCAGTGAGCTATTACGCACTCTTTTAATGGTGGCTGCTTCTAAGCCAACATCCTGGTTGTCTATGGAATAACACCTCGTTAATCACTTAGCGTATATTTTGGGACCTTAACAGATGGTCTGGGCTGTTTCCCTCTTGACGATGGAACTTATCTCTCACCGTCTCACTGCCGGTTAACGTATTATCAGTATTCGGAGTTTATTTCGATTTGGTACCTCTGGACGAAGCCCGCACCGAACCAGTGCTCTACCCCTGATAAACTATAGACCGACGCTGTACCTCAATACATTTCGGGGAGAACCAGCTAGATCTGCGTTCGATTGGCATTTCACCCCTAATCACAACTCATCCGAGAATTTTTCAACATTCATCAGTTCGTGCCTCCACATGGTACTACCCATGCTTCACACTGGCCATGATTAGATCACGCAGGTTCGGGTCTATCTCCAGTTATTTATACGCCCTATTCAGACTCGGTTTCCCTGTGGCTCCGGGTTTTATCCCCTTAACCAACAACTGAAGATAACTCGCTGGCTCATTCTTCAACAGGCACGCCATCACACTATTAATAGTGCTCTGACAGCTTGTAGGCATACGATTTCAGGTTCTATTTCACTCAGCTTCTCACTGTTCTTTTAACCTTTCCGTCACCGTACTCGTTCACTATCGGTTACAAGCAGTATTTAGCCTTACGAGATGGTCCTCGCAGATTCATACGGAATTTCACGTGTACCGTACTACTCGGGAGTATGTTCAGAAGGTCTATACCGTAAACTACAAGGCTATCACTTTCTTTGGCTTAGCTTTCCAGCTAATTCATATAGTATAAAACTTTGTAACTTCTGCTCAGGTCTACAGCCCTGAATAACATATCCCACAACACCACACACTCAACACCTGTAAGCTATCACAAGTGCATGGTTTAGGCTCTTCCCCGTTCGCTCGCCGCTACTAAGAGAATCTCTAGTTTGATTTCTTTTCTTCAAGGTACTAAGATGTTTCAGTTCCCTTGCTTGCCTTCGTTAAACTATGTATTCATTTAACGATACCTAAATGTTACTCTAGGCAGGTTTCCCCATTCGGACATCTGTGGGTCAAGGCTTGTTACAGCTCGCCACAGCATTTCGCTGTTTTCCGCGTCCTTCTTCGGCTGCTTGCACCAAGGCATCCATCGTACGCCCTTGGTAGCTTTACTTTCGTAAACGCTTAATAATAACTTCACTCGGTTTAATCTGAAATATAAGCACAAGGGTAATCTCCCTTGTTGCATATAATTTTTCTTTACCTAGTTCAGCATGATTAAATTTTCAAAGAACATACACATCAGCATACAATACGCTGAAAACTGAATAACTAAAAGCTCCTTCAGATACTTATCATATTCACCCAAACAAGAAAGTGTCAGTAAAACTCGCTTGGATTATTCAGAAAGAATAAACTTCCTGAAAATGTCAACCTAGAATGTCTCGGACTATCGTAAGCACCTAAGCACCTACTCACCCAGACTCCTTAGAAAGGAGGTGATCCAGCCGCACCTTCCGGTACGGCTACCTTGTTACGACTTCACCCCAATCATCAGCCCTGCCTTAGGCGACTGCCTCCCTTACGGGTTAGCTCATCGACTTCGGGCGTGACCAACTTTCGTGGTGTGACGGGCGGTGTGTACAAGACCCGGGAACGTATTCAACGCAGCGTGCTGATCTGCGTTTACTAGCGATTCCGACTTCATGGAGTCGAGTTGCAGACTCCAATCTGAACTGAGGGCGGATTTAAGGATTAGCCAAGTATCGCTACCAAGCTGCCCATTGTTCCGTACCCATTGTAACACGTGTGTAGCCCTGAACATAAGGGGCGTGATGATTTGACGTCATCCCCACCTTCCTCCGATTTAAAATCGGCAGTCTGACTTGAGGGTTCAGCATCTCTCGACCTGTAACAACAAATCACGGGGGTTGCGCTCGTTGCGGGACTTAACCCAACATCTCACGACACGAGCTGACGACAACCGTGCACCACCTGTCTTACGGCTCTCTTGCGAGCACTCCCAACTTTCATCAGGATTCCGTAGATGTCAAGCCCAGGTAAGGTTCTTCGCGTAGCATCGAATTAAACCACATGTTCCACCGCTTGTGCGGGTCCCCGTCAATTCCTTTGAGTTTCAGCCTTGCGGCCGTACTCCCCAGGCGGGATACTTAATGCGTTAGCTTCGCAACTGAAAGGGTTGATTCTCCCAATAGCTAGTATCCATCGTTTACGGCTAGGACTACAGAGGTATCTAATCTCTTTCGCTACCCTAGCTTTCGTCCCTCAGCGTCAGTATTGGCCCAGTAAGTCGCTTTCGCCACCGGCGTTCCTCCCGATATCTACGCATTTCACCGCTACACCGAGAATTCCACTTACCTCTACCAAACTCTAGTTAAGAAGTTTCCAATGCACATCTGAGGTTAAGCCCCAGGATTTAACACCAGACTTTCAAAACCGCCTACGGACGCTTTACGCCCAATAAATCCGGACAACGCTTGCATCCTACGTATTACCGCGGCTGCTGGCACGTAGTTAGCCGATGCTTATTCTGCAGGTACCGTCACTTGTTCGTCCCTGCCTAAAGTAGTTTACGTTCCGAAAAACTTCATCCTACACGCGGTGTTGCTGCGTCAGGCTTTCGCCCATTGCGCAATATTCCCTACTGCTGCCTCCCGTAGGAGTGTGGACCGTGTCTCAGTTCCACTGTGGCTGATCATCCTCTTAGACCAACTACGGATCGTCGCCTTGGTAAGCTCTTACCCCACCAACAAGCTAATCCGATACAGACCGATCTCATCGCATATTACTACTTTAATTACCCCCATTTCAGAAGGCAACTTATGCGGTATTAGCAGTCGTTTCCAACTGTTGTCCCCCACGATAAGGTACGTTATCTATATATTACTCACCCGTCCGCCACTAAGCCCGAAAGCTCCGTTCGACTTGCATGTATTAAGCACACCGCCAGCGTTCGTCCTGAGCCAGGATCAAACTCTCCGTAACAAAAACTTAGTACCTTATAAATAAGGCAAAAACTTTTTCAGAGATTGTATCTGACTACTTTTCTTAAAGAATTGAAGGTTCGTTTGCTTTTAATTATTCAGTTTTCAATGTACCGCATATTTCTAATGTACCTCATCAATTTTGAATGTCAACCATTTGATTTAGGCTAACCAAAATTGAGAGACCACAATGATAATACTTGGTATTTAATTTCTCAGACTATAAAACCCTGATATATTTAAATAAAACTTGGATTATCAAGCTCGCATTACCTGCGAACAAGATTAACTATACGAAACACCTAGGGCTGCGTCAACCCCCTTTTTTAAAAGAATCTTGATTGTTACATTCGTTACATTTAGGCACATTGTTTAAACGCATCGTTATATCCTGATACCACCTTGCTATAGAGGCTAGGACATGCCCGCTTTGATTCAAGTATACTGGGTAAAAAACCGCTTGATGCTCTATACTTTGATGCCTTCTGTGATGCCTTCATTGTTTCATCTTTTGCTTATTTGCTTCATTTCACACGCTCTATTAGGTCTGTTAGAAAAGCCTCTATACCCGCCATGGCTTCCACCCTCTCCCAATCATGCACGCTCTCTGGCACTCCCTCTGGCACCATCACCATTGAGGGCCTCTGTGAGCATAACCTTAAAAACCTATCCCTAGAGATTCCCAAACATCAACTGGTCGTTATTACAGGGGTCAGCGGCTCAGGGAAGTCCTCCTTAGCCTTTGACACGCTGTTTGCCGAAGGGCAACGGCGCTACCTTGATAGTATGAATGCGTATGCCAAAGCCTTGGTAGGACAAATGCCACAAGCCAAGGTGACTAAAATTCAAGGCCTCACGCCTACGATTGCGATTGACCAAAAAACGGTTCTGAACTCAAAGCGTTCTACGGTTGGCACGAGTACCGAGATTTTAGATGCCCTACGTGTCCTTTATGCCCGTATTGGCAAAGCACACTGCCCTGAATGCCATACGTCGATTCAAAGTCAAACCCCTGCACAGGTCATTGAACTCGTCAAGCAATGGCCCGACAAAACACGTATGCACCTGATGGCACCTATGGTACGAGGGCGCAAAGGCGACTATGGGGCTTTATTTCAACAATGGAAACGACAGGGCTACAGTCGTGCCATGGTTGACGGCGAAATGTTGTTGTTAGACGAACTCCCTGATAACTTTAAACTGGCACGGCATAAAGTCCACCATATTAGCTTGGTCGTAGACCGCTTAATCAGCCCAAGGTGCTACGACGAGGGCAGCAGTCAGCGCCTTAACCTCGCCATTGAAAAAGCCTTTGAGTTAAGCCAAGGGTATATCGAGATTCTCAAACAAAGTGCCGATGAGGAAAGTGAACTCAAGTTTTTCTCTTTAGCACTCTCATGCCCTAACCACCCTGAACTGCACATCCCTGAAATGGCTCCAAGACTCTTCAGTTTTAACAGCCCCTATGGGGCATGCCCTACGTGTCATGGCAGCGGGGAAGTAGCCAGTTTCCACGAACGTGGGCTTGTCAAACATCCTCATTTGAGCCTGACAGAAGGGGCTATTCCTGGACTCAAACTTTTACTAGGAGGGTATGACGCTGCTTTCTTAGAAGCCATCGCGAGTTACTATGGTATTGAGGTGAACACCCCTTGGGAAGCACTCTCAGACGATACACGCCATTTGTTACTCCACGGCACCAAAAGCGTGCGTCTTCAAGCACACTACGCACAACAAAGTACACAAGCCATCGCAAACCGTGGCTGGCGAGAACTGGTTCAGCATTTTGATGGGTTTATTCCTGCCTTAGAACGACGTTGGAAAGCACTGAGCGAGCATGATAAAACCGAGCGGGAAAAGCTCGAAACCTTTCAATGGACACAGCCTTGTCCAAGTTGTGAGGGGAAACGACTCAAACCCTTTGCCTTAAGTACCACGCTCAATGGGTACGCTATTCATGACCTTGGTGAAATGTCCCTAGAGGTACTTCACACGTGGATACAAGCATTACCCAACACCCTTGATACGACGCAACAAAAAATTGCCCAACAGGCACTTGAGGAAATCACCCACCGTCTCCATTTTATCAATCAAGTGGGTCTTGGCTATTTAAGCTTAAATCGACCTTCTCGGTCACTCTCAGGGGGCGAATCACAACGTATCCGCTTGGCAAGTCAGTTAGGCTCAGGCTTGTCTGGTGTCACCTATATTTTAGATGAGCCTAGCATTGGACTTCACGCTCATAACACCCATCAGCTCATCGAGACGCTCAAAGCCCTACGAGACCAAGGTAATAGCGTCATTGTGGTGGAACACGACGAGGATATTATCCGCCAAGCCGATTGGGTCATTGACATTGGCCCTCAAGCAGGGGTTCATGGGGGCTTTTTGGTAAGTCAGGGTACTCCCGAAGCCCTGTTACAAAGCGGGCATCATACTTCTCTCACGCAAGCCTATTTGTCGGGGGAAGCACGTGTCCATATTGAAGCGGGTGAGCCAGAGCCACCCACGCAGTGGTTAGCACTCAAAGGGGTTCATCATCACAACCTCAAACATCTGGATGTTCAACTCCCCTTGCAACGTCTCGGGGTCATCAGTGGCATGAGTGGCTCAGGTAAATCCAGCCTGCTCTTTGGGGTCGTTTACCCACTCCTAGAAGGTTACTTTAAACGCAAACCTGCCAGCCTTGCCCCTGAACTCCTCACACGATGCACGGCGGTGACAGGTCTCGAACACCTCGCAGGGATGATTCACATTGACCAATCCCCTATTGGTAAAACCAGTCGTAGTAACCCTGCAACTTATATGGGGATATGGGACATTATTCGCAAAATTTTCACCCATACCGAGGGGGCTAAAAAGCGAGGATGGCAACAGAATCGTTTTAGCTTCAACGTCAAAGGAGGACGATGCGAAACGTGCAAGGGGCAAGGGGTGGTAGAAATTGAAATGACCTTCCTGCCCAATGCCTATACCCCGTGTCCAAGTTGTCACGGAAAGCGCTTTACTCGGGAAACGCTGCAAGTGACGTACCAAGACAAATCCATTGCCGATATGCTCGCCATGTCCATCGGCGAAGCCCTCAATTTCTTTGGCAATCAGCACCCAACGCTCAAGCATTTGTTACAAACGCTTGTGGACGTAGGGCTGGACTATATCACGCTGGGACAACCCAGCAACACCCTCTCAGGGGGAGAGTGCCAACGCCTTAAACTTGCAAGTGAATTGTGTCGTAAACCCAAAGGAAACTGGCTCTACCTACTGGATGAACCTTCTGTAGGGTTACACTGGCATGACCTTCAAAAACTGATGACCCTTTTCCGTGCGCTCGTCAAACGAGGACACAGCGTATGGATTATCGAACACCACCCTGATGTGATTCGTCTTGCCGACTATTGCATTGATATGGGACCTTTCGCTGGGACAAAAGGCGGTGAAATTGTGGCTCAAGGGTCACCCAGTCTCCTGAAACAAACCCCTGCCTCACTCACAGGGCGGTACCTGCCTTAAACAGGCACCACTGTCATGAGCGTATCAAAGGGCGTTTAGGGCTTAGGGTGCTTAGCCTCTTCTAAAAGTACCGTGGCTTCTTCAAGCACTTGTGGTTCTGTCAGACCCAACGCATAAAGCTGACGGGCATACGCATCATCCACGACTCTATATTTTGAAGTTTCTGGGTTATAGTAGGCCGTCATATTCTCTGCGATACCTCTTATGCGTTGGTTATCACCCTGACGAACCTCCTGCACATTATACTTTAGCCTTAAAGCGACTGGTGCCTTTTCAGACGTTTGTTGCAAAGTCTCTTCGGAAGGTGTAAGGGTTAATTTTTCTGCTTGAACGTCTTCCAAACTATCTCGAAACGTTCCTGCCAAGATAGGATTTTTGTTTAATTTCTGCTGTAATTCTGGTGATAAAGAACTTATTGCTTGCTCATAAGTACCCTTATTGCGCCACTTTTGTACTTGCATGTCTAACTCAGAGGCATCTTGTTGCCAACGAGTAAGGTCTTTTCCAGAGCGTTCAGCGTCCTGCTTCACGGCAGCAAACAAAGCAGCTTTCTGGCGATTCTCTTTTTGCTTTTTGACTGTATTTAAAATAGGCGTTTCTAACTGTTTCAACTGCTGCGTCTGTGTCTCAAGATGTGTCTGTAAGCCCTGATTCGCTTGTTTCGTCGTCCCTGGCGTGGGGTCTTTACGGCTGGCTTGAAGTGCCTGCTCCTTCTCCGCTTTTTCAGTGGTCAAACCCGTAAAAGTCGTTTGGAGCGTACTCGGACGATTCATATACTCTTGAACTTTAGGGGTTCCTAGCGTCACTGCCGTAGCTGTTGCAAGGACACCTGCCGCCCCTAAGGCTATTTTACGTTGCGGGGTCATAGAAGACTCATAGGCTACTGGTAAAGCTGAACGACGCATGATTTGATTAGCCGTTTGTGCATGAGCAAGCAGCTCTTTTTCGGGTAATGTACGCGCAACGCGCTGACCGTTTATGAAATCACGGGTTGTTTCCAAGGTTATTTTCCCTTGTTTAACCGTTAAGCCTTCATCCTTAACACCCGCTATAAAAGACTGGAAACGCCCTACCACACTAGGGTTCGTACCAGAAGGTTTAAGACCTGGCAATTTGATCTTTCTCAGGGTGCCTAGGGTATTTTGAAGTGTTCTTTGTACTGTGTTTACTGCAAACATCCGTCCATCTCTTTCTTTGCTTAAAGTGTCCCTAGTGAAACGACTGGGAGCATGTCTCTTTTAAACATGACTATGGTCACTGTGACCTCATAAAAACAGGTGAAACTACTACAATGAACACCCCCAGTGCATGAAAATTGTTATCAGCACGCATCCATCACCAAACAATTTTAAGAACCACTCTGTTTTTATTGTCTTAAATGATAACGTTTTTTAACCTGTCATGGCATGTTGATACTTACTGAACAAGGGACAATTTTTTCAACTATGAACCTCCCAAACCTTAGCCACATACAGCGTCGTGCTCAAAATATAGGCCTCAGAGTAAGTAAATATATTCGTTCTGCGAAATTCGGGGGACAAAATAATGCAGGTGTAAGCATTGGTAAAGACACCGTAACAAAAACCCTGAAAGGAAGTTCAGGACTCAAAGAAGCAGCTCTTTACTGGGATACAACCAAGTGGCATCCAGAAGCACAAAAGTATATCCCACCACTTAAAAGCATCAGCATGCCTATTGGAGAAGGTAAAAAACCAGAAGCCGAGAGACTTATTGAATTAACGACCGCGAAAGCTCCAGGTAAACCGCTTTCAAGGTATCTCGCCCGACCCAAACTGTATAACCAAGGGTATGATGAAACTGAAAAAGCACTTGAATCTGTGAGAACCCATACGGGTTTCAGCCTCAGAGACCGTCACCCTGACAATATCTTCGTCACGACAGACCCTAAAACCAAAGCTATGAACGTACAGCTTATTGATTTAGACCCTAAACATGCCCTTACAACAGGCAGTTCGGAAGACACCAAGAAGCATGTTCAGACTTATAGAAATGATCGAATCACAAGAATAATAAGACGAACGGCTAAGTCAAGTCTCAGCACAATACTCAAGCCAGTACCCAAAAGCCTGATTCAAAAACTTCCTTTAGAATAAAAGCATGTCCATGTAACGCACATGCAAAGACCCATTCATGAGCTTAAGTCTCGTAGGGCATCAAGTATTTTTTCAGCTTGCGGAAGACTCACGCCAAGGGCTTGTGCCATGGCTTGGGGCGTTGATGTTTGCATCGCCTTAAGGGTTTTAAAAACCTTATAGAGCTTTTGGCGCCTCACGGGCCCAATCCCTGAAATATCATCTAATTGCGACGTAAGGGCTTTTTTCTCTCGCAGTTGCCGATGATAGGTAATCGCAAAACGGTGGGCTTCATCCCGAATACGCTGTAAAAGCATCAGGCTGGGGTGACGGTGAGGCAGCTGGATACTCTCCGAAACATGAGGCAGAAACACTTCTTCCAAACGTTTGGCTAATGAAACCATCGCCAAATGGGTCATGCCTTGTGCTTCCAGCACACCGTAAGCAGCACTCAGTTGTCCTTTCCCACCATCAATAATGATGAGGTCAGGCTCCCCCCAGTCATCCAAATGACGCAAACGCCTTGAGATAACCTCTCGCATACTGGCAAAGTCATCAGGCATGCCCTCGGCTACATGGATTTTGAAGCGTCGGTAAGCCTGTCGGTCAGGTACGCCATCCGTAAACACCACCATGGAAGCCACCGTTTGTTTCCCCTGAAAATGGGAAATATCATAACACTCCATGCGTTGCGGAAATTCTTGTAAGCCAAGCGATTCTTGAAGGTGCATCAGGGCAAGCGTTGGGTCGTACTGTTCGGAGGCTTGGGTACTCATCAAAGCATCTTCAAACCACTTATGAGCATTTTGCTGGGCAAGGGCGATGAGTTCTTTTTGAATGCCTCGTTTGGGCGTAGTGAGCTTGATTTTCTGCCCCTTGAGCTGCTGTAATATCGTGGTCAGTGTGTCCAATGAACCCTCGGAAAGTTCCAGTGCAAGGGCTATTTCTTGAGGCATATCCTCAGGCAATGCGTCTTGATAGTGGTTCATGAGGAACTGTCGTAACAAGGACTCCGCCGAGAGGTCTTCAGGGATTGTACTGGCCGTATGGTTCATCTTGAGACTGTAAGGCTCGCTGGCAATGAGTCGTCCCCGACGCACTACCAAACGTGCCACCATCATCCGAGTAAGTTCTGGGGTATACGCCATGGCGTATACGTCGATGTTTCTGGTCGCATCAGTATCAATAATCGCCTGCTTTGCAATGGTTTTTTGCACCAAGGCGAGCCTATCTTTAACGACAGCCGCATGCTCAAATGCAAGGCGTTCAGAGGCTTCATACATCTCTTGCGTAAGTTGTTCTGATAATCGCTCGGTGTGTCCTTTCAGAAAGAGTGCTAGCTGGGCAAGGGTTTTTTCATAGGCTTCAGGGGTCACCAAACCTTGGCAGGGACCTGGACACAACTTGAGGGTGTAGTTCATACAAGGACGGTCTTTAAACAACGGAAACCGTCTTTGCCGTAAGGGGAAATACTTACGAATCACTTTCAGCAGCTCAAACAGTGCCTGTGTATTCAGATACGGCCCATAAAACGCCCTTGCCGAGCCTTTCACGGGGGAGCGTGTGATAAACACTCTTGGAAAATCCCCATGAGAAATCCCTATCCATGGATAACGAAACTCATGCCTTAACAGGACATTATAATGAGGCTGATGGGTGGCAATCAGATTCGCTTCAAGGAGCAAGGCTTCGGTTTCATTGCGCGTAGTGGTAAAGTGAATATCAGCAATCTGCTGCACCATTTGCTCAATACGCTCTGTGTGTTGCCTACTGGGTGCAAAGTAGCTACGCACCCGCTGACGCAAGCTTTTTGCTTTGCCCACATACAGCAGGGTGCCTTGGACATCATAAAACTGATAACAGCCTGACGCTTTAGGCAACGCCTGCAAGAGGGCTTGCACCTTGGCGGGTATCCAAGCATGCACGTCATGGGGTACAGTGCCTGATGTTTCAGCAGGAAAAGAGGAATCTGCAAGGTTCATCCGCCGAAAGTGCCAAATGAATGAGATTCATAATGAGATTCATGAGGTGCATGAGGCCCTTGTGTCAAGCTATCAGACATCCCAAAAAGACGACAAGCATTCTCATAGGTCACTTCAGCAACCCGCTCAAGCGAAAGCCCTTTTACTTCTGCAATACAGGCTGCTACCAGTTGCACATAGCCCGCATGATTCGGACGACCACGAAACGGATGCGGGGTTAAATACGGCGTATCCGTTTCAATCAGAATGGCTTCCAAAGGCGTGGCTTTCGCCACGTCTCGTAAAGCATGGGCATTTTTAAAGGTCACATTGCCTGCAAAACTAATCATCATCCCCCGCTCACGCATCGCATGGGCAAAGGGAACTTCCCCCGAAAAGCAGTGCATCACCCCTCGGGGCATGGCTGCCTGAGCGGGCTTGGCGTAGGACCATGTCTCATCCATCACCGCCGCAATAGCATCATGGGCTTCTCGGTCATGGACAATCACAGGTTTTGCAAGACGTTCTGCCAATTGCAAGGTTTTCTGAAAAAACGTTTTCTGGAGGGTTTGGGTCTCAGGTTGCTTGTCCCAGTAAAAATCTAACCCCGTCTCTCCCACCGCCACCAACTGCGGATGGGCTTTAAGCGTCGCTTCCAACGTGTACCACCAAGAAGCTTCCTGCCATGCCGTGACCCACGAAGCGACTTCTGTAGGATGAATACTCAATGCCCCCACCCACTGTGGATAGTCTTTCAAGAGTGCCAAAATGGGTTCCCAACAAGCTGGACTCACACTTGGTAACAAGACATGCGTTAGTGTGGGCGTATACGCAAGGGCTTCTTGCCAGCGTTGTTGTGCCACTGAACGCACCTGCACCAAAGAGGGCATGGTCTGAGAGGCTTCCTCCGTGGCTTCATCGGGCATGCCTGTATAGTGCATGTGGGCATGCGTATCAAAAAAGCGTGTCATCCTAAAATCTCCTACGGTATCAAACGGCTTGTATGCACACATGGCATGAAAGTGTTCTTCCCTTGCCCTTGCCCTTGCAGGGAGAGGGATGAAGGGAGAGGGAAAGAACGGGGAAAGAAGATGAAACAAAGAAGATGAAACATTGAGCATAACCTCATGATTTTAATCCATAAAACCTTGATAGCCTTTCGCACGATTGCCCTGTTCCCCCCCCCAAGAGTACCCTATAAACTAAGTGCCGTCTCTGTAGCACCTGTTAACGTCATTTGCTGAAAACCCGTATCGAAGCTTACTTTAGCACCCGTAAGCACGGCTTTACTCGGATAGGTAATCGTCACACCGCCATACGCATCCACCCATTGTTGTTTGGCGGAAAAGTCAAGGGTTTGACTCTCAAGCGTCACATTATTTTGAAGACTATGCAGACGCACCGACTGCTTAAGCGTTACCGCTTGGGTCTTTGGGAAATACACCCCTGTTTTAGAAACGAACGTACCAATCGCTTGACGATGGGTATCATAAATGGTTCCTGAAACCTCCTGCAAATCGGCTCGAGACTGGTCGGCATTCAAGGTCGCATGCTTGGCTAATAACTTCCAAGTGTCACCTGTGGGCTTGGTAATTTGAAAAGACAAGGCAGAAGCTTTCACTGGGAATTTCTTTCCCACACCTTGCATCGTCTGATGTTCTGTGGGTACAGGGGCTTGAGACTGCTCCGACAAGCTGGCAGGACGACACCCCGCCAAACCACACCCTAAAAGTATCGTTGCTCCGAGTCGCCAAACCCTTCCTTTCAAAAAAGCACATGCCCTCAGTGCGGACAAGGGATACTTCGCAAAGGGTATTTGAAGAATAGTCATCTGCTGACACATGAACCTTATTCAATGGGTAAATTATCACAGTATACTTGGGTGCTTCAGACCATCAGCCTAAAGGATGCTTATAGACTTACAGGCAGTAGTGACACCCTTTGGGTTAAGCGTGGATTCTATTTTAAAAACAAAAACGGGTTTTTATAAAGCACTCTTAATGGTATAGTGCTTGATAGTATGGTGTCACCTCAGTCGTTGAGGCTCATAGCTATTCTAGCATAAAGGGTGGCATGAAAGGCTTGGAAACACCTCTCATGAATCGCTCTTCACAGGGTGATTTTCATCCCCATCCTAAGCCAACGCAACCTTTCAAAATCCCATGTGTTTTTTTTATCGCTCTGCATGGTCATTTTCAGCACATTCTCATGACACAAGTTTTTTACTTTCTGAGCTTGGTTCTCACCTGCTACACCCTTTGTCACCTGTCACTTGTAGGCTATGGTGCCAATGAGGCTACGCCTCCCCTTCCTATCACCACACATCGCCCAAGCCAAACACGCATACCGTGCCGTAGTACCACGCTACCGAGCGTGAAAGAGGTCGTTGTGGAACCTGAAGGGATGATTCGCCTCGTGTTTGAGGCCTTCCCCTGTGAAGGGACTTTGACCCAAGCCGTGGTTTTAAAACCTGTAGGATACATGACCCAACCCCTACGCTACGTGGTCGATATTGACCGTGCCGTGTTGGGGTCTCCCAAACTTCTTACACCGCAAGTATTTCAAAAACACCCCTTGATACGCCGTGTACGCATGGGACAGGTTTTCCCTACAACCGTACGGATGGTGTTAGACCTCGCCGAAGGACAGGGTATTAAGCTCACCCCTTTTGAAGATGTCGATAACCCCCAGCTCATCATGAAGCTTGAGGGCGTAGCCCTCCCAAAAACCATTGAAACCCAAACCAGCCTGAATCCAAACCCTGTCTATGGGTCTCAAGCGGTGACACACACCTTACGGGGTACACAGTTGCTTTCCAAGGAAGCCCATACCCTACCAAGCCAACTCACCCGTATACTTGCCTCACCGCTCCAAGCCGACAGTAAACAATCTAAATTCCAGCTCAGCGGAAGTCATCCTATCTCACTCAAAGCCACCTTGCTTAAGGCAGGCCCCTCCACACGCACAGGGGATGATGTCCTGTATCTTGAACTCTTGAATATCGCCCCCCCTGCGGGCGGTGCCACCATGCAATTTCAAGTCCAAGATGTGCCTCATATTAACGAAGTGCGTTGGCAGGCTCACCCCACCGTATCCACAGGCTCCACCATCGTCATTCGGTATAACGTCCCTGTCTCGGGTTTCCATTGGGAAAGGGATGTAAAAGATACACAATTTACTTTTACACTCCAACATGACCCCTCTCGCCCCAAACCACCTATCGTGACACCGCCCCCCATACTTAAGCCTCCCCCAGTAGAGTCCCCCGCACAAGCCCCGCCCTTACGTGGCAAAGGACTTGTCGTGATTGATGCCGGCCATGGTGGGAAAGATGCGGGTGCCATGCGAGAAAACATCAAGGAAAAAGACCTCAACCTCACCCAAGCCCTCCGACTCAAGCAAATTCTTGAAGCCTCGGGTCTCACCGTTCGGATGACACGCAACCAAGATATCTTTCTAGCACTCCCTGAAATCACCAGTATTACCAATCGGGTTAAACCTGATGTGTTTGTAAGCATCCACCAAAACAGTTCTACCTCGGACAAACCCCGAGGGATGGAAACTTATTTCTACACGGCTCAAAGTCGTTTATTGGCTGACCTTGTCCATCAAGAGCGGGTCAAAAGCCATGGGAGTAAGTCACCCAATAACGGGGTAAAACGTGCGATGTTTTATGTCATCCACCATACTGATGTCCCAGCGATTTTATGCGAAATTGGGTATCTTTCCAACCCCTCTGAGCGTCTCTTACTCATCAACCCAAGCTATCAGCAGGCACACATGGAAGCCATTGCACGGGGTGTCCTACAGTTTTTAAAGTCACGCCCCTAAGCCCTCCCTTGCCATAAAATAACCCCTCTTAAGTTGAATGCACTTAAGAGGGGTTATGAGGCGGCACCCAGATTCGAACTGGGGATAAGAGTTTTGCAGACTCCTGCCTTACCACTTGGCGATGCCGCCACGCCTTTGTATACAGTATCTCAAGAACACACAAAAATACAAGTATGGGTTTCTAACCGAGGATGTTTATGTGAGTGATAAGTAGTGAAAAGGACAGCAGTGAGAACCTCCCGTCATACCCATACATTTACCTTTTTGAGACCCTAAAATAAACACCCTCGTTTCATATAGCCACAATACGTCAAATCATTTTTTAAGGTTTAAACATCTTTAGAAAACCCAATAGAAGCAAAGTGATGTTTGGGTAAAGCCTGGCCCTGCTTAGTCTTTATCATAGACCTAAGCGAGCCTCGATGTAGCCAATGTTCCTGAGAAAAAGTCGACAAAGTAAATGCTTTGGTGACATTCGGAATTAAAAATTCAGGAGAATCCTTTACAGGATAACCATAAATAGGAGGACTATCTTCGATATAATGCCTATTCTGATGCCCTATTTGTCTTGGTCTTAAAAACAAATGCCCACCTTGAGCTTGCTTTGGGTAGTATAACGCAGTGCCTAAACTATGATGCCAGTGTTGCGATGCGATACCATCTGTATGGGGATACATGGCTGAAGAATCATGAAAGTTCATAGGGTTTGCATGGATATAATCATTTTCAGCACCTAAAGTTTTGCGCATCCTTGCATCCAAATGTTCACGGAGTTTTTCTACAACAGGTGCTGATGGTGGCTGTGCTTGAGAAGATGCTGGCACCACCAAAGGTGTTTTACCAGAGGATGTCTTTATATGTGTCGGCACATGAGACCAAGTCATGCCAAAGGCTTTAAATCGCTCCTCAAAAGCATCTAAAGCAGACTGTGTCCAAGCACCTGTCGGTTGACCTTTTCTATCATACTCTAAGAGGTTTGGACGAAACGGTACTTTCGCACCTACGGGCAAACGAATCTCAGGAGGATTATAAGTACCATTGGAAAAACGATAGTGTAAGATTTTAGGGACTTTGTTTAAGAGCTTTGAAGAAAGGTCATGAAAACCCTTCGTAGGTATAGACGCTAACACTGTAAGAATCCTTTGAAATAGCTGAACCAAAGCAGATAAAACATCACACACATTGAATTAAGACAATAAAAACAGTCAATAGGTCTGTATTGCGAAGCGTGTTGACGGTGAGTGGGGTGTGATTAAAAGGACAGCAGTGAGAGCCTCCGTCATACCGATGCAACGTTTGTCGTTTTTGCGTTGGTTTTTTGCGGGAAGGTTACAAACCTTCCCCTACATTGCTGATACTGCACACCCTCTGGATTCCGACTTCCGTCGGCAGGGACGATGTAAGGTGTAAGATGAATAAAAACGGTTTTTAGACGCAAGCCTTCCTACGATTGCCCCGTCCACTAGACACCTACTACTAGAGTCCCTATAAAAGATATGGTATAGTAAGACCATCTTTCAAAAGACTGTCTTTTCTTGTTTATGTCTCTTTAGGCAATCACGTTGCCCACCATGGCATGTTGTCGTCGCCTCTTTACTGCGTTTCCTGATGTCGCTGTTTTTCATTACGAGAAGGATATTTTAATGATGTTTCATCGTACTTATAGTTTGCGTTTGCCCGCCATACGTATGGTATTAGCCAGTATGCTCCTCATGACCTTGAGTACCCATGCCCTCCTTGGTGTGAGTCTTGCAGACACCTCAGGCGTGGATAGTCTTCTCGACCTCAAACCCGCCACAGGTACCTCTAACTACAGCACCCCCTCTAACTATACAGTACCCGCCAACACGAGTACAAACACTGGGTGGCAACAAACAACCATTCCCAGCACAAACAACACAGGCATGACCTCCCCTCAGGTGAACACTTGGCAACCCAGTGAGAATACAGGCAGTGGCTATACCACAAGTGCCAATAGCTCAGGGACTGTTTATCAAGGGCGTATCGTCACCATCCCCAAGGGATACCAAATGCTGGTTCGGTTAGACCGTCCTCTTAGCAGTGCCTCTGCACGGTTAGGGGAGCCCGTCAATGCCATTCTGGAAAGTGATGTGGTGATGAACGGAGAGGTTATCCTGCCTCGTGGTAGTGAACTCATGGGAACCATCACTGGGGTTAACTCAGCTGAAATGATGCGTCGCCCTGGCGAGCTTGATATTCGCTTCAACAGCATTCGCCATGCCACCACAGGAGCCACCTCCCCCATTCAAGCCCGTGTCAGCACCACCAGTATGGGCGGGGTTCTTAATGGCAATAACTACCGTGGTGAGATTATTCGTGGCACAGCCACCATGGCAACCACAACGGGCGTAGGGGCTTTAGCCGGTATCGGCATTGGGCATCTTGCGGGTAGCGTTGGCAAAGGTGCCGCTTTTGGTGCAAGTGCTGGTCTGATTGGGGGTGCCGCCATGGTGTTGCTCAAAAAGGGGCGTGAGGTTATCCTACCAGAAAGCACCCGCCTCAATTTATCGCTTGAGGAAAATGCGGGTATCTCTGTACGTTAATCCGCACTTGCCTTGTGGTGTTTACACCTCGCTTTTTCCGCTGACACCCCCTCCTGTAACGGGAGGGGGTGTTGCTAAAGGATATCGCCCTTACTCGTCGCCCTTACTAGCTCTGTAGACTCCAAAGCGTCATAAGTAAATCCACCGCCATAATGAGTACCGAGGCACGCACCGCCGCTTGTGTGCTGGCACGGCCAACCGCTTCCGCCTGGCGTGCAGCTCGAACCCCCTCTAAATAGGCAACCAGTACCACAATCATCCCAAAGAGGATACTCTTACCCAAGCTAAAATAGAGGTCTTTTAAATGCACATAATGAGACACTGATTCTAAATACTCAAACATGTGCAAATGGGATGTAAGCCAAGCCATTTGTACCCCGCCAAGCGTCGCCGTGAGGTGAAATAAAATGGTCAAAAACGGAATACTCCACACCATCGCCACCAACTGGGGTAATAACAAAAGACGCACAGGGTTAATTTGAAACACCCGCAAAGCCGTCAGTTGGTCGCTCACAACCATATTGGCAACCTCAGAGGCAAAAGAAGTCCCATTTTTTGCCGCAATCGTCATACTGGTAAAAATAGGACCGATTTCTTTCACAATCGCCAAAGACACCAAGCCCCCCACTTGCGATAGCCCCCCCGAGGTACGGAACTTATCCACCACTTGTAAGGTCATCACAGACCCCACAATATAGGCTATCAGGAGCATCATGGGGATGGAACTCACCCCCAAGCGTAACACACTCTGTGCCACCAAGCGCCACTGTAATCCGTTGGGCTGAAAGAGAAAATAGACGGCATCTTTTAGTAGGATGACCGCTTGACCAAAGTACGCCATGCCACACGCCATACGGTCGCACTTGTGAGTCCAATAAGCACTCAAGCCTTCCCTCCCCAAGCTCTGCTTCATGCTGGGCAAACTTGAGTCTGAACTTAATGCTTTTAACCTTGGACGAGGAACAGTCACCGCACACCTCACACCTTTTATGTAGGGTAAAGAAACACACGTCACACTATGCAAGACCCCGTATGTCTCAAGCCTTCCAATGCGATTCACTGACAGCATACCACAAGACCAAGCAAAAGAGCGTCCCTCAGGGGTGTAAGCACCTCAGGAGGGCTTGGAGTGTCTCAAGGTCGTTATGGGCATGGAGGCTGATACGGAGCCGTTGGGTTCCTTGCGGAACGGTAGGCGGCCGAATCGCTCCGACTAAGAATCTCTTTGTCATGAGGGTGTCCTTCATGGTTAGAAGGGTTTCAATACTGGGGGCGTACACAGGCACAATCGGACTGAAGCAAAGAGGGGAGGCTTCCACAGGGCTTTGAAACCAAGCATCGGGTATCGTGAAAGACGTTTGCGGGGTTACGGCTAAAGAGGCTTTAAGGGGTTCAAACAAGCTTTGGGCTTGTTTAAGCCCTGTTTGGAAATGCTGGCTAGGGGTTGCCTCAGCCGTTGCGTGAGAGGATAGGGTGATGGTGGGTGTCATGAGCCAATCGAGTACATGATGCAGATGGTCAATGAGTAGGGGGGGGAGTGCTGTGGTGTAAATAAGCCCTTTAGCCCGTTGCCACATCAGCTGGGTCAGGTCGTGAGAACCTGCAATGTAGCCCCCCATACAACCCATGGCTTTGCTAAATGTCCCCATCTGGATACCTTCTTGCAAGCAGGGTTTGGTATGGCATCCAAGGGCGTGGGCAAGCCCCTGCCCTTCTGGACCCATCACCCCTGCTGCATGGGCTTCATCCAAATAAAGCTTGGCACCGTAACGGTCAGCAAGCGTACACAGTGACTCCAACGGCGCAATATCACCATCCATCGAAAAGACAGACTCAGTCATGATCCAAACCTCTGGATACTTGTAGCCCTTTGCCTTCGCCTCATGATGGACTTGTTGCAGGAGTCGTTCCAGTTGGGGTAAATCGTGATGGCGATAGCGTTTCCAAGTGGCACCTTCAAGCGTTGCGAGTCGGCATCCTTCATTGAGAGAGGCATGGTTGAGCTTATCGCTCAAGAGCCATACATGCCGAGAGGGTGTGGGATAAACGAGGGCTGGAATCGCTGAGATGTTGGCTTGAAAGCCCGTCGGAAAAATCACACAGCTTTCCGTGTGTTTCCAATGTGCGATGCGTGCTTCAAGCTTAAGGATGGCATCATGGGTACCCGCAACAAGACGCGCAGACCCTGCACCATAAAGATACCCTTGATGAAGGGGGGTGTGCGTCGTAGGCTCAGGTAAACCCTGCCGAGCAAGGGAAAGGTAATCATTGGAGGCAAAATCAAAGCACGTGTCTGCCATGAGGGCATCCAAGGTAGGATGAGGGGTTCTTCTAAGCCCTTGCTCCGTTTGCGTGTTGAGCCATGAAGAAAGCGGGTACATAAGGCACGTACTCAAGGATACTGTATCAAGAAGGTAGAAAACGAGATGCACATCTCAAGGAGGTTACTGAACGACTTTTTCAAGACCAGGAAGGGCATCAGGGGGAGCCTGTACTTGGAGTCTAAAGTACTCCGCCATCCACTGCCCCCATAGTAACAGACTCAAGCTCTCTCGTGCAAAACGTGGAAAAGAAGCCTCTGCGAAGTAAGTCGAGGGGAAGCAGGCACACCAGTGCGTGGCATCAATACCATGGTAATGGTGAAGCTGCTTTGTATCCGAAGGTGCTGGGAGTGCGGTGTGGGTGTGTTCCGTACGTCGTGTAAAAGCGATGTCATCAGGTGAGCTAGCAGGCAAGGCAGGTAAAACACCCTGCACTTGAAGATGCTCGATGTCCTGCAGGACTTGGTTTCGTGCAGTAGCCTCCTCAGGGAGCCATAGATACACAGCGGGATACCCTCGGTGGTCATGGAGCTGCGGACGTGCGGTACATAATGCCTTATACCCATGTTGGAAGGTCTCCGTATTCAATACAATGGGATGCAAACCCGCCATTTCAATCCATTTCAACCCTACTTCATGAAGAAGCCCCTCATCACGAGTATGCCCCAATAGAATAACCTCCGAAGGGATGGATGGCTTCACAAGGGCAAGTGGGCTTTTGAAAGGGGCATAAAGCCTCTGTAAGGCACTGTGCAATACTTGGCTTTCCTCCAGTGAGGGGAACAAAGCCGAGGACAAAAGGGATACTGAAACGTCCGCCACCAAGTGATGTATCAATGCCAAGCCCGAAAGCAAGGAGCAAGTGACCGATTTAGTCGCTGCAATCGCCTGCTCAGCCCCCGCTTGGTAAGCCCATTCCCAAACATGCGTCAAGGAACCCTGGTGGATACGAGCGTCTTGAGTTAAACGCGCCTCAGATTGATTCGTCAAGACTAAAACATGGTGGCTAGCCTCAGTCACATCGCTACAAAAGGCTTGCAGGGATGCCATCACCCGTTTTAATACACCCGTTTGCCCTGACTGTGAGATAAACACCCAAAGATGCTGCACTGGCACGCCTGCTTGACTGTGAGGGTAACACGCTTCTCGAAAAGCCCCCCCATGCAGCAGTGCTTGAGGACGATGCCCTTTAAAATGACAACACGCCATGGGCTTTTGACTCGCAAGGGTATGTCCGTATTGTGCCAGCCATTGTGCCACATGAAAGCTCGACCCCTCCCCCACAAAGTGTACCACCGTTTGTACGCCTGCGTTACACAGGGCAGGGGTGGTTTCAAAAAAGGCACGTACGCGCTCGCCTGTATGATGCCACGCCTGTGGCTGTGAAAGAACGTCTTGAACAAACCCCGAATAAGGGCTAGTGGCAGCAGAAGGGTAAGGAGGCATGGCGTAACGCACTTATCGCAGGAGGTAAAGACAAAGCATCAAGAAAAACAACTGTCAGCGCTTATAAGCTACCTCTCCAGTGTAACGAAGCATGGTCTCTTTTTCAAAGAGAAAAGCCAAACGTCCTGTACGCAATGGAGGCATACAGGACGTTGCATAAAAGCAAAGGAGGATTAAAGCCGTAGTGCTTATTCTGCGAGGGCAGCAGCAACCACTTCAATATTGAGCGTAACGGCGACTTTCGCAGAGATACGAAGGTTCACAGTATAAGCGCCCAAACGGTTGATGGGCTGACTCAAGGAAAGGTCACGACGGTCAATCGTAATGCCTGACTTAGCCGTAATGAGTTCAGCTAACTGACGTGTCGTCACATTACCGTGTAAACGACCCGCTTCACCCACAGAGGCTTCAAGCACAAGCACGGGCAAAGCACCGAGTTTTTCACCTTGTACAACGGCTTCTTGATGCAAGCGGTCTGCTTTTTGACGAATGCGTTCCAAGTTGCGCTTTAAGTGTGCTAAAGCACCAGGCGTTGCTTTTTCAGCTAATTTTTGAGGGGCAAGGAAGTTACGGAAGTAACCATCAGAGACGCTTACAACTTCACCTTGCTCACCAAGGGCTTTAACGTCTTGAAGTAAAATGACATCCATCATCATGGGTTCAAAAGCTTTCTATACTAAAAACGGGGCGGTGGTAACGAGAAAGAGGGTGCGTGACTATGTGCAGGTTGGCTTTCGCACGATAGTCTATGCGTAGCTACTACTATAGCAAAGGCATGGCAAGGGGACAATGCTTGTATATGACGATACTAAAAAAGCACCTTGTCTTTAAGAAAGTTGCAAAAACAGCGTTTTGCAAAAAGACAGGTGCTTTTTAAATGGTCGGACCGAGAGGATTCGAACCTCCGACCTCACCCACCCCAAGGGTGCGCTCTACCAAGCTGAGCCACGGCCCGTAACAAAAGTTAACTTTAAGACTATCCCATAAAGCTATGTCAATGTCAAATCATTCTAAAGCGAGAGGTGTCTAAACCCTCCCCATACACAAGCCAACGGCTGTTTTATCTTGCCCTTGAGACACCATAGATTGAAGCATAACGACGAAGCATAACGATGAAACATAACCTTGCGCAAGGCATACACTATCGTTATCGTTCGACCCGTTTAGAACAACCCTTTAGGGGTTTCAGAACACAGGCGACGGGTCATGAGCTTCTTAATGAGTTCCTCTTCTGTAAGAGGCGTACCCGATAGAAAATCACTCACCAAGGTCATAATGGGTGCCTCGATGCCTCGTGCTTGAATGATTTTTTGAACCGCTTGGGTTGTGCTGACCCCTTCGGCCACCTCCGCCATGCCCGTAAGCACCTCCGTGAGCGTGTGTCCTTGAGACAACTGGAACCCCACTTGATAGTTTCGGCTCAGAGGACTACTACACGTTGCAAGCATATCTCCCAAACCACTCAAACCATAGATGGTTTCCACTTTCGCACCAAGCATGAGTGAAAACCGTGTCATTTCAGCCAATGCCCTTGTAATGAGTGCCGCCCGTGCGTTGGCACCCATGGCACACCCATCCATGTAGCCACTCACAATGGCAAAGATGTTTTTCAAGGCACCGCCTAATTCAACCCCTATCACGTCCGTATTGGTATAGAGCCTGAAACGCTCGGTACTGAGATAGTATTGAAGCATCTCGGCAGTGTGCAAACAGTGTGAAGCCACCACCGCCGCAGTCGGCAAACCTTCAATGACCTCTTTGGCAAGGTTCGGGCCTGAAAGGACGGCGATAGGATGTTTTGTACCTTCAAAGCACTCATTTAACACGTGTGAAAGTGGACTGAGCGTCGTGAGGTCGAACCCCTTAGAGGCGTTGACAATAATGGCATTTTCTTTAAGATGAGGCTTCATGCGTTGTGCCATGCTCGCTGTGCCTGAACTCGACACCACCATCAAGACAATATCGGCTTGCGAAACCGCTTCTTCAAGCGACGAGGTGATAAGCAGGGTGTGCGGCAGGAAAAAAGTCTTGCCATTAAACACCATATGGCGTGCCGCCTGAAGGTGTTGCACTTTGTCGGGCGTTCTATCCCAAAGGATGACACGAGCAAGCTTAGAAGAAAGGTCTGTGTTCCCCGCAGAGGAAGCCTGAGCGAAGAGTCTTGCAAGGGTCATGCCCCAGCGTCCTGCACCTAAAACGGCAAGTGTCTTTGGGGGATGTTGGGTCGGAGAAGGCACGTCGGCGAGCTGTGTCATGAGATAAAAAACAAAGGGTACTTTTTTGGGGGGCTTTGGCTAGGAACGTTAGAATAAAAAACGCTGTGGTCTTGAATAAAGAAGCACTATCCACAGCATCAACCATACATAAAAGCATGGTACAAGGGTCACGCAACCCCGCCGTGAACGCTTAGGCTTCTTGGTAAATGCCAACAGGACGAAAGCATGCTTCATGATAGCTTAAACAAGCCGTGAAGAGCTTGCCTATTATACCATAGTTTCAGACACAAAAAAGCCCTGTGGCAAAACTTAAGCGTATTTAAAGTCGAGGGTGTACGCTCATTGGGGTTTTAAATAGGTGCCGCAACTTCATACGGCATCACGAACATGCTAGGACACACCACACGCTGCATGGCGTTGGGTTCTCGGCACGCTCTACGCATGAGAGACTAGTAGTACCAAAGAGGCGTACGCATCCAAAAGGGTTCAAACATAAGGCGGGCGGGTTGAGGAGCTTGAGACGGTACCAAGCTCGGCGTTGTGATGGCACTGGGCCCCCAGAGGGTTTTACCTTCTCGGGAGCGTATTTCAAGACGTGGCTCCCACCACTGCCACCACGTTAAAGGGGTTGTACTGGGATGATGGACGACCAGCTCGGGTTGCAACACCCCTATCAAAGGAAATACCACCGTGGTTTGAGCCTTAGCGGGTAGGAAGGTGACTGTTTTTTGACCTCTAAAGATTTCATGTCGTCGCCCGCAGGCTAAAGCCCCATGACCCTGCACTGGGGCAGGTAATGTGGCAGCGGGTAGGGTAGGCAGACTACACGCCAAGACATAAAGTTGTATTTGTAAGTCTGTTTGAGCATCAAAGCCACAAGCATTCTCAACAGACACCATAGGATGCACCCCCCAAGGACGCTGAGCAGGCACCCGCCATGGACTCCACACAGGCAAACCCTGCATGAAACCTGTCGCCTCTTGATGTGCCTTTTCCGCCCATTGCATCAAGGTGGACAGCTCAGGGGTTTGGGCAGGGTAGCGTTTAAACCAAGCTGTTTTTAAACGCATGTAGTTTAAGGGGGCATCCTCAGGGTAGCCCCACGTGATGGCCCTCACTTGAAGTTTGTCACACCGAGGGTAGGAATCGGCAACATGACACAAAAAAACCTCGCCATAGGTCACAACCAACAAGGCCACCAAGCACCTCAAAAGCGTGCATCCTAGAAGACGCAGTATCAAGCCCCGACGCATCTAGGCTTGAACATCCTGCTTACGAGACCACACCAAGCACCCATAGCCCGTCATCATTAAAATCACGGATAAAGCGAGGTAGATGGCAATGTACTTTTTCCCCAAGTAGCATGCCGTCATGAACCCCGTTAACAGATGCACCCCATAGAATATCCATACGGTTTTCTGTTGAGAGAAGCCTACACGCAGGAGACGGTGATGCAGATGGTCAGCATCCGCCACAAATGGGCTTTGCCCCTTGAGGAGCCGACGAAAGGTCGCCCAAGTAATATCGACAATCGGGACAATAAGAATGAGAATAGGCAGTAACATGACAACAATCGGGGTTTTAAAAATCCCTGATACCGAAAGCATGGCAAGCATTGAGCCAATAAACAAGGCCCCACTGTCTCCCATAAAAAGCTTAGCAGGGTGGGCATTGTAAGCCCAAAAACCAAGGATAGCTCCCATCAAACAGACCGCCAAAACTGCCGTGACAGGCTGACCCGTGAATAACGCCACCACCACCAGTGCCAGGGTTGAAATCATCCCCACGCCACTGGCAAGCCCATCCACCCCATCAATAAAATTCACAGCATTGGTAAGCCCCACAAGCCATAGCATCGTGACAGGCATAGAGAAGCCCTGAAGCAACAGCACCCAACTTCCAGGAAGGTCAAGGCTATGGATACAGACCCCGCCCGCAATGGCAACACTCACGGCAACCACTTGCCCAATCAGCTTAACCCATGCTGGCAGGTTTTTTAAATCATCCACAATGCCGACCAAAAACATCAAGAACCCGCCTAAGCCAAGTCCCCAAAGACTTGCAGAGGGCGTATTCACCTGAACCTTGAGCCATAACGGCTCAACGGCAGAGAGGAGCCACAAACTCAAACACGCTGCCGCCATAAACCCCGCATAAATGCCCACCCCTCCCAAACGACACATCGGTGCCTTATGGATTTTTCTATCGCCTGGGGCATCCAACAGTGCCTTCTCCAAAGCCCAAGCACGCACCCTTGGTACGACGATAAGTGCGACGAGTGTCGATACCAAAAAGGCTACAGTAAGCACCCCCCATAAAGAAAGGGCGACACCAAACAAAGGCGGTGCCTGATGAAGGGTATCCAAGAAAGCAATCATCGTAAAGGTACCAGGTATGAGTTTTAAAAGGTCACACACAAACGTTGTTAGGCTTGTCGTATCCAAGCAAAGCCCTATGCCCTATTTGTAGCACCTATGCCCCCAATAGACAAGCATACAGCGTGTTCAAAGAGACCTATAGGGATGGTGTCCAGTAGGCGAGTACCTCTTCACGGTCATCAAAATGCACGGTTCTATCGGCAAGAATTTGGTAGGTCTCGTGTCCTTTCCCTGCAATGACAACCATATCATGGGTCTCAGCTTGACTTAAAGCCCACTGGATGGCGGTACGACGGTCGCTCAACACTTGTGCCTTCTCAGGGAAAGTAAGTCCTGCAAGGACATCTTGCAAGATAGCTTCAGGCACCTCACTACGAGGGTTATCCGAGGTGATACACACAACATCGGCAAGCCCTTCGGCAATGGCACCCATTTTGGGGCGTTTGGTTCGATCTCGGTCGCCCCCGCAACCAAACACGACATAAAGCTTGCCTTGTTCAGGACAAATCGCACGTGCCGCTTTAAGGACATTTTCCAAGCCATCAGGGGTATGGGCATAGTCAATCAAGACGCAAGGATAGTCGGTAGGTTGCCCGATGGAGGGTACCACCCGCTCAAAGCGTCCTCGCACGCCTTGCAACGTTGCCAATACTTCCATCGCCTTGGGCATGGCTTCAGGACATGTCGCCGTGACAGCCAAAAGTGCAGCCAGGGCATTATAAAGACTAAACCGCCCGCCTAGGTTTAAACGCAAAGGGTAGGTCTTGAGGGTACGTCGGTCAAGAATCTGACACGTGACCCCTAGGGGCGTGAAGCGGGGTTCACCTAGGACGTTTAAGGTGGCTGTAGGATGGTCAAGCCCATAGCTTAAGACCTTCACGCCCTCTGGACATGCCCCTAAGAAGTTCTCAAACCAACCATCATCGGCATTCAGAACGGCATAAGCCCCTGGTTGTAAGTGCCTAAACAAAAGGGCTTTAGACTCAAAATAGGCGGTCATCGTCCCATGGTAATCGAGATGGTCTTGCGTCAAGTTGGTCATGACTGCGACTTTGAAATCGCACCCTGCCAAGCGTCCCTGATGAAGTGCATGGCTACTGGCTTCCATGGCCATGGCTTCACACCCAAAGCCATGCACCCATGCCATACCTGCATAAAGCTGAGAAAGCGGCGGGGTGGTAAGCCCTGTGTCAAGATACTGCCCAGAGGCCTCTTGGCACTGAATCCCTAAAGTACCAACCAACCCGCAAGGGGTTTCACAGCCCGAAAGCAGGGCGGCCATAAGATGCGAAACCGTCGTTTTACCATTGGTACCCGTCACCGCATACAGCGTCATGGCTTGATGAGCATAGCCCCAGTACCACGCCAAACTATCCGCATAAACGGGTGTCACCCCATGGCAAGGAATGAAGAAGACCTCAGGAAAAGTCCTGACACACGTTTCCCACTGAGTTTCAGCCACCACCACCACACGGGTGCCTTGGGCAACCACTTGTGGAATAAACGCATGACCATCCTGTGACGCACCCGCCATGGCAAAAAACACATCGCCTGGTGACGCACAAGCTCTTGAGTCCTGATGTAACCCTCGCAAAGCCGTATGGGTTAACAAAGCAGGCCATTTGGGCGTATCGGCATACGCCTGCCAAGCCTCAAGACAAGATGGGTTGAGTGATTGGGTTTTGACATGAATACATTGCTCGAACCACGTCAAAAGCGCGAAAGCCCCCACTTGCGTACGATGATGCTCACACCACGTATGGAACGCCTGTGTCAGGATTTCAGGGGTTGGAAAAGGCACCTGGGGTAAAGCACTGGCTAACGCTTGGACACCCTCCTTCATGAGTTCTGGGTAGCCTACCACACGAGGCGACATCCCCGATAATACTTTGGGGGAGAGGGTTGGCGCGGGTTGGCTTACTTCAGAGGATGACACCGAAACAGTCACAGAAAACATCATCATAGGTTATAGAAAGCCCTTTTACGTATCAAGCCATCAACGGACACATGTAAGACAGATACCTCCTAGCATGAGGCGTGAGATACCCCTATTATACACAGAAGGCTCCTGTATAGGGTGAACACGTTGGTTACGACCCGCTCCCCACCACCCGCTTTCATCAAGGGGAGGTGCGGTCGTATTCGGTCGTCTCTTGAAAGGCTTGGGTAAGGGTAGCCACTTGAACACACGCTAAATCTTGTCGGGGTCGAGTCCGATAATAAGGGGCCATTTCGGGATAGGAGGGTCAGGCACTTGAGAGGGTTTAGGCATGACTTTTCCCTTCAGCTCAGGGGGACTTTGCATCCGAGTCACGAGACAACCAAGCCCCGGACGCAGCCATAGGTTGGTCATCGTCGCCCAAGTATCCTTCGCTTTAAGGGTGTCATCACAGAGTTTAAGCAATACAGCCTCTTGCTTCTCGAGACCCTCTTGGGTTTCTTGGACTTCTGGCGGAGTAAACGGAACGATGGGGTTCAGGACTGGCTTGTGTGCTTCCTCAGACACTTCATGAGGGTTCACACAAGGGGGTTCAGTTTGGGCTTTCGTGCCACTTGCCACTTTGGCTTTGTAGGTCGCAAACGCCTCATGGGTCATGGTAGGCGGAGGCCACTGGGGCAGCGGGAGATATTTCCCTCTTTTTTTAACCATGGTTTTAGAAGAAGAGGCTGTGGAAGCGGCGGTATCAGAAACGGTTTGAACCCTCTCAGGTACAGAGATTTCAGGCACGGAGAAAGGGGGCTTCATGGTGGCATCGCCATGACCCGAAAGTTTAAACCACAGGGCCATCGCAGCCGCTTTGTCACTGGATTGTTGAAACAGTTCTGCGAGTTTCAAGAAACGACCTCTCACCACACCCTTGCGCCATCGTTCATAAGCGTCCATCATGGTTTCTAGCACCTCAAGTGGGTACGCTTTGGAAGTAAGCTTTTGCATGAGTCCTTCCTTTGGCACGTCTGGGTAACAACGGCGGTACTCCTGCACTTTCGCAATGAGATGCCCCATTTCAAGGGATAAATCAATCAGGATACAGGTTTCTTCCCATGTCATGCCGACAGTGCCTGCAATTTCAGACGTATCCCCAGGGGTCTCAAAATGCTGAAGAAAGTGGCTCGGCTCTCGGAACGCCTCGATGAGTTTGTTGGAGGCTGCGGCAGCGTGGTCGTCTTGTGCGTCATAGAGCGGTGCTTGCTTTGAGGGGGTCATTTTTGAGGGCGTTATCTTTGAAGGGGTCATCATAGCAACTTGGGTTTTCTTGATAGGGTAAAATGTGCGATGGAGATTTGCCCATTTTGCCTATGGGGACATGGCAGGGAAACACGGACGTTATTTTAGTGTGGCACATGGAAAAAATAGGGGGCGTTTGTCGTAGCGAGTGTTATAAGTAAAGCAGCGATTTGACGGCAAGCCCTCATTGCACCTACACTGATACACAGTCTTATCATCCCTCCTCTATCGCTCTAATATCTCTAAATCTCTACGTTGTTCTCAAAGACTGTCGACCCTATGACACCTCCCCCCTCCCCCCATAACCCTTTCAGGCAAGCTTCTCTAAAAACGATACAAGCGACACAAACGACACAAACAAAGCAAGTCACCCAAACGACCAAGCACAAGCCCTCTGCGCAAAAAACGCAACGCCCTTGGGGGTCTCTTTTGCTTCAATATGGGGGCATCCTCGGTGGACTCTTGCTCATGGCAGCTGGCATAAGCCACATGATACTACCTCTGCAAACAGGGCAATGGCAAACCATGCTCAGTTTAAAACTTCGACAACTCTCTACACCAAGCACTTGGCAAGCCCACACCACACAAAACACCCTAACAGCCCTTCAGCAAGCCCAAACGGCATTGCGTCAGTATCAGTACGGGCAGGTACGCTCCGTGTTGCCTCAGGGGTTTCATAGCCAAAATCCCGCATTACAACCCATGGTGGTGCTATGGCAAGCAAAAGCCTACCGTTACAGCGGTGAAACCCGTCAAGCCCAAGCCCTTTTACTCAACGACCTTACCCCGTGGGATACGACGCAAACCACACCACTCCATCCCATGCTTGCCCAACAGTGGCTTGATATTGCCCAAAGTACCCCCACCCCCAGCTGCTTACAAGATAACGGATGCTATACCATGGCGAGCTATCTTACCCAGCATGCCCCTCCCGCAAGCTATGCGTCTCTTAAAGGACTCACCACCCTGATACAACATCAGAAAACATCCCCTCAAGACAAACACACCTATTTAAAAAAGTGGCTACAGATGGGCGGACTCTATCACGAAGGGCTTACCCAGCAATTACAAGCCACCTACAACCTCTTTCCATGGCACGACAAACACACCGCTTCATCAGCAAGCCTCTCAACAGACTGGCTGATACCAGCCCCAACGTTTGCCCTTGAAGCCCTAGGAGCAGGTAACGCTTCACAACGGGCGTGGCAACACTTCACGGCGTTTCAAACAACCCTGCGTCATGGCAGCCCTTTGCCTTTGCTCACGACCGCCCCCACCCCATGCCAAGCCTTTGTACAAAAGCGTCAAGCAACGCTATGGGTCAACACGCCTACCCAGTTAGCCCATGCCTTGTATACGCTCCTGTGGCAGTTGGGCAATGAAGTACCCACTTGTGCGGCATGGACCTATCCTATCCTTCATAACCTCGGCATAGCCCATGCCAATAGGCCCATTCCAGCCAGCATCCTTGCCGTTGCTGCACAAGCCGAATGGGAACATCATCGCCCCCTGCTCAGCCAACCTAAGCAGTGGCAGGCTTTCCTCAACTACAGTACTTGGCATATCGCACGTTTTCCGCATGCCCCTATGACCGCTGGGGTGCTTTTTTGGCAAGGGCATCTGCGGCATCTCCAAGGAGATACCCGTGCAGCACGGCATGACTATGAAGCTGTTTTAAAGACCTTTCCCTACAGCTACTTTGCGTCACGTGCTTGGGCGTACTTAGAGGGTTCAGCCCAAAAAGAGGCTTACCCTCGTGCCTTTATCACCACCCCTGTAGCGGTTGACCAACTACCAAGCGTATCAGCCACCACCGCAAGCTACCTCGCCACAAGGTATCACCTTCCAAGCGAAAGTAAGGCTTGGCAAGCACTACCGCCCGAAACGCAACGTCGTTTGAGTGCGGCGTATCTTCAGTGGGTGCTGCCTGAAGCATCCCCGTTACGAAAAAGCTGGGAACTGGCACAAGACACTGACCCCACCTACCCTCATTGGGGCATGGCACTCACCGCACTCCGTGAGGGACTTGACCGTTTACAAGCTGAAGGACTGACACCGCAAGCCACACCGCTTACCGAGGCACTGAGCTATCCCCTCCCCACAAGCTTACGTCCTCTGTGGATGAAACAGCATCATCCATGGTTACCGCTCGCCATGGCCATTGCCAAAGAAGAAAGTAGCTGGAACCCTAAGAGCGTGAGTCCCGTAGGTGCCACGGGACTCATGCAACTGATGCCCGCCACAGCACAAGAACTGGCACAACAGCATGGTATCCCATTAAAACTCACCGAACCAGACACAAACATCCAGCTAGGACTCCACTACCTCGATACGCTGAGTCGCGCCTTCCATGGGGATGCCTTCCTGATGACTGCCGCCTATAATGCAGGGCCCGGTGCCATCCAACAGACCCTCAAACAATGCGGTAATGCTTGGCAATACTCCCCTGACCTGTGGCAAGAAACTTGCTTAGTCCCCGAAACACGCTTTTATTTGCAAAAGGTCTTTCGCACGCTGTGGCACTATCGTTTACAAAGCGATACGCTTGCCCCCCTGAGCACCACAACCAAGCCTCTCCTTCCCCGTATCGTGCCGATGGATAGCCCTGAAGGACGCAAGACCCTCCAATACTTAGAGGATTTTACCTATTGGCACACTGGGGAGCTTCCACCTTTTAAAGTATAATACGAGAATACATACCCTAAACTCCCCTGCTTATTTTTGTTTGTTTTCGTTATAATAGTCTGTGTTTACTATCAACGTCTCATCATCACCTCATCATGATTGCCTCAGTAGCTCAATTGGATAGAGCATTCGCCTTCTAAGCGAACGGTCGCAGGTTCGAATCCTGCCTGGGGCAATTTTTTACGCCCTGATGGCTTATGCTACACTATAGGGGTTATTGTCTTCATCGTAACCCTTCATGAAGAGCCATCACCACAAAAGCGTCAAGGCACCCCTTGTATGATGATATTAAAAAAGCTACTCAGCCAACCAGAAAGCGAAAAGCTTGAGTTTAAGGAAGCAAAACGGGGTCATAATGACGAGACTACCCTCAAATATCTTTGTGCCTTAGCAAACGAAGGTGGCGGAAAATTAGTGCTTGGTGTAACCGATAAGCACCCTAGAACAGTGGTAGGTACATCATACTGTAGTGACCCCGAAAAAGAGAATGCTCTTAAATTAGAAGTGCGTCAACAGTTAGAGTTAGGTCTGACTTGGGATGAACATGACGACAATGGTAAACGTGTCCTCATGTTGACCATAGAAAGTAGACCACAGGGCAAACCTCTATGCTATAAAAAAGTTTTCTGGAAACGTTCGGGGTCATCCCTTGTAGCGATGTCGTTCACTGAATTACAAGAGATTGCAAAAGAAGGCAAAGACTATTCTGCAGAACCCCTGCAAGACCTTTCCATAAAAGAGCATTTAGACAAAGAAGCTATTCATGCACTACGAAAACTGTACCAGACCAAGAAGAAAAAGCGTTTGTCTCAAGATGATTTTCAATTCCTCAAGGACTTGGGGTTAATCACGAGTAAGTCAGAAATAACCGTGGCATGCGTTTTGTTACTCGGCACACCAGCGGCTCAAAGAGAGTATTTAAAACAAGCTGATACAAACATTCGCTATATGTACTACAAGCATCAAGATGCCATTCGTACTTCTGATAGTGAGCTATATGAAGGTGCTTTTATCCTCAGCCTAGAAAAAATATGGCAAAAAATTGAAGGTAGAAACCGAAAGCATCTATTTCAAAATGGATTGTTCATGGATGAAATAGCTCTATTTGACGAAGAGTGTATTCGTGAAGGACTACTTAATGCAGTTTCTCACAGGGATTACCAAATAAATCAACCTATTTGGGTTAAATTGTGGGATGCTAAAATAGCTATTGAAAGCCCTGGTGATTTTCCATTAGGCGTTTCACCAAGCAATATCATAGATGCTCGCAGTCCTAGAAATAAACTTTTAGTCGATGTGCTACTAAAATGTGGATGGGTTGAAAGTGCGGGACAGGGCGTGGACACACTGTATACACGAATGATTGAACAAGGAAAGCTTCTTCCCTTATTTGAAAGCATTTCAAATAGCGACCATTATACAAGCGTACGTTTAACCCTAGACAGCACGGTACTTGACGAGTCGATGATGAGTTGGATAGCGGAAATAATCGAACAAAATGGTTATATTTCACCCAAAGAACTAGTGTGTGTCTTTTATATTAAAAAACAAGGTTGTATACCCAAAGATTTACGCAAAAAACTTGATGCTCATATCAAAGAGCTTCTATCTAAAAATCTTATTGAGCGTACTGGTAGAGGTCGTTTTGTATTATCCCAAAGTGCTTATGCCAGCCAAAATGAGTACCTGAAGCATAAAGCACTACCTAAACAAGACCAAAAAGATAAGCTTCTTATAGCAATTCAAAAAGGTGGTAAACAGGGCACCAGCTTAGAGAACCTCAAACTCACTCAAGGTGTAAAGCCTGAAAATGTCAAAAACCTACTACAGGAACTTAAAAAAGAGGGTAGCATTACTCCAAGTGGCAAGGGGGTTGGTGCAAGATGGTTCATATTGGCACAAGATGATTCATAGCCAATTCACAGCCAATTCATAGCCAATTCACAGCCAATTCACAGCCAATTCATAGCCAATTCACAACCAATTCACAGCCAATTCACAGCCAATTCATAGCCAATTCATAGCCAATTCATAGCCAATTCACAGCCCATGCAACCTTCCAACATTATTGCGTGCAACCCTAAAAGTCATACCGCTCAGGTCTACCCCTCTTGCAGCGTTAGCAGCCTTGCAACCCATTGCCAGATGCTTCATCCTACGACCCCTTTTGGGTTAGCCTGTGGCAATGATGCGTACCCACCTGAACTCACCCTTGGGCAAATCATACGCTATAACATCCCTGCACGCTACCCCTTGTATGAACGCTTTCGTTACCCAAGTCGGTGGCTATTAGGAGCAGAGGTTTTTATCCCAGCGATAAGCCTTGAAACCCCTTGCACCCTAGGGGGAGCCGTATTAAAAAACGTCACAGGCTATGACCTCCTCAAATTATGGGCGGGAAGCTTGGAAACCTTTGGCAAAACCCATACATTGACGCTACGGCTTGAAAGCATGCCAGAATACCCCGTGCATGAAGCACCACACGCCAACGAAGCGAACTGGCACCCGTTAACTTACACCCGAACACAAAAAAGCGTGCTATGGCAAATCCCAGACAGTGCCAAAGCCCACCCTGAGTATACTCAGTGGTTTCCTCCCGAAAGCCAGTACCGCACGTGGCATTGGCCAGAACAACACACCCACTGGTTAGAAGCCTCCTATGAAACGCTCTTGACACCCCCTGAAACGTATCAAACACTACCGCAACCGATACGTTTGCTTGATACCTGTAATACCCTCAAAGAAACTTATGCCTCCCGTATCCATGCCCATGTGATACACTATTATGAGAGGCACGCTAGTCATCGGGTACTACGGCATATTCACCAGAAACTTAAAGCCTGTCTCGACCCCGAAGGACACTGTGCTTCATCGCCACTATTACCCTTCTTTTAGGTTTAACACCGCCCCCTCACCAGAAAGCTTTTATGCTCATGACGCGCTTCCCCGCTGAAGATGAATCCCAAACGTTATCCCATGAATTCGCAACCCAATTGGCAAGCACTGCCCACCTCGTGGGTTTTAAAGAAGTGCCGTTTGAAGGGTATCAACAAGCCCCGCTACGCTACATTGCCATGGAAGGGAACCCTACACAACCCCTTGACCAAGCTTCAGAAGCCCTCGACAATGCCCCTCCCCCCTCACCTCATATCCTGCTTTTTGTCTGCGGGATGGGAGGTAGTACCCTCAGCGCACTCCCTCTTTTAACAGGGTTACGTCACGAGTTTGATACCATGATAAGTTTAGACTTACGGGGCTTCGGGATTCATACGAATGATGGCTCCGAATTTGATGCCGAAACCGTACATCTCGGCGACCTACAAGCACTCCTACGTAAGCTCAAAAAGACTTACCCCACGGCACGCTTCAGTATCATGGGCATTAGCCTAGGGTCTTTACTCCTGTGCCATGCTCTGACGCGCACCCCTCATGAGGATTTACCTGCGATACAAACCCTCATCCTCCTTGCCCCAGCGTTTGCCCCCCATCCGAACACGTTTAAACCATGGCAGGTTATTCAAGAAACTTTTAAATTTCTGCTCAACCCTAGCAAAGCAAAGATGCAGCTCCCCTACGGGTTAAGTACCCTCACTAAAAACCCAGTGTATCTTGAAAACCCCATCATGGAACCCCCCATCAGCTTACCGCTGAAGTATCTTTTATCTATTCAAGCGATGCAAAAAACCATCATGCGTCGTTTACCGCATCTGCACGTACCCGTCATGATGGTGATTCCTGGAGAAGACAAGGTGTGTTATCCAAAAGCCATGTTAGAAGCTTTTGCAAGGCTGAGTCACACCAGCCTCCCCTCACAAAGCACGACAGCCGCTCAAGTAGGGGGACATCGTTTAAGTGTGTATCCAAGTAGTTACCATGATGTGATTCTGGAGCCTGAACTCCCATGGCTTATTCATGACATTATCAGCTGGCTAGATTACTGCCACTTATGTACCCCCCTTGAAGAAAGCCCCTAGCACCATGCCCACACTGCAAGACCCCACCCCACCCAAGCTGGAAAGCTGGGTTCCCGTCGAAGCTTCCCCTTCCTCTTTCACGCAAACGCCTTTTAGTCCGTGTGACCTTTCAACTTGGCTTGCCCCCCATGACAAAGGACTCAAACGACTGTTTGTGGGGCTTGACATCGCACCCCTCGAACATTTTGAGTCTGGTCTTTGCGTCCTGAACGATAAACTAGAAGTGGTGTTTTGGGAAAAGTACAATCAAAACCAAGCCCTATTACACGCCATTACATCTTTGGGGTCGCCCAGTGCGTTGGTTATTGTTGCCGATATGCCACGTCCTATTCAAGGAAGTACCCGCTGGCGGAATGAACTCATGAAATTTCGAGGTCAAAAACCACAGGGTTTCAATACGACACAGGACCCCTTACTGAATCCGCTCTTGGCACCTCGCAGCAGTCAACTGCTGGAAGCCCTCCTCGAAAAAGGCTATGCCGTGGCTTGCACTCAAAACCAAATGACCAAGTGCCATTACGGGTTTCAGCCGCCTGTACGTACTCGAAGTATGGCAGGGTGCAGTATGATGCAAACGTGGCTCACTGAAAAATTATGGCTCAATGTCAGCCCAAAACATTTGCCCTCTCAGGGAGCGTTAACCAATACCCTATTGGAAGCAGCCCTCGCCGCCTATTGTGCTTGGCATATGATACAAGGCGAAGAAGGTAAACATTTCACCCTCAGGTATGGTCGCCATGGGTACGTGAGCTATGAAGCCATCAAGCCCTTCTATAAGAAAGCCTCTCGGCCTAAGCGACTCTTCAGATACCGTCGTAAGTTTTAAGCAACCCCGTTATAAGACATTACTGCGTTGGTAAGTTATTGACAGGCTTTTTTGACAGCCTGTTGAACATCCTCAGGGTGAATCTCCAGACACTCTTGAGAGGCACAACTTTTGGTGCGTTTTTCCCACAAACAAGGACGGCACGTCAGCATAGCCCGTGCTTGCACCACTTGTACCTGCCCTGTCGCCAAAACGTCAGGGGGGATAATTTTGTGCGGGTCAGTGGGGCCAAAAAGCGTCACAACGGGTGTATCACTGGCAATACCCAATTGGAGGGGGGAAGAGTCAATACACACAAACGCACGTGCATGATGGATTAAAACGGCTAAGTCCTGCATGGAAGTTGTCACACCGTAGGCATTCACCAATTGACGGTTGGCAAACGCATCGGCTAAGGAAGGTGCCTGCTGTATGGCATCCAAAACGTGGGCATCATCAGGACCACCCACAAGGACGAGGGGCATTGTGGGCGTGGCGGCAAGATAGGTCTCAAGCCAAGTAACCCATGACGCTAAAGCCCATTCTTTAAAAATACCTTTTTGTTTACTCAAGGTACTGCTCCCTGGGTGTACAAGCACAAAGTGCTTTGAAGCTAAGCCCGACTGTGCAAGCCAAGCGGGCATACGTGTCAAAGCCTCGTCATGCGGGCGTAGTGCCAACACAGGACGAGCATTTGTGACGAGGGGGGTTGTCTCTTCACCACACCCATAAACCGCTGCATACATCGCACCCGCATACCCCTCAGCAAGGAGTGGTACAGGATGGGTTAAACACCGTGTTTGCAAAAAACGCTGCCACACAGAACCCTTCGGTGTGGTATAACCGATACGTTCCGCAGCACCACTGAAAGCCAGTAAACAAGGTAAAAGAGGGTGCGTCCCATTCGTCACAACACAGACAGGACGATACTGCCGCAAAGCCTGAAAGGCTTGCCAAAACAAAAGCCCTCGTTGCAACACTGGCGGGAGGGTGGTCTGTTTGGGGTGGCTTTCTAACGGGTGGACGTGCCATGCACGATGCAAAAAAGCAGTGGCGGACTGTGAACGCTTTTCGCAACATACGACCAATTGTACCGTATCGCCATAGCGTGCTTGACAAGCGATTCTAAAAGCTTCTAGCCCAGCAGAAGCTAAAAAAACATCGCCAATACCTCCCCAAACTATCGCAACTGCCGTCGTTTGAGGAGGTAGAGATTGAGAGGATGGCAACTTCATAGAAGAAGACATATCCACCGAAAGCCTCACATACATACCTGAAAAGGCAAGAAACAGAAAACCAATTTAGTGGTGGGCTTGCGTCGCTTTTAAGCGCAACATGGCACGCTGAAGGGCTAACTCTGCACGTGCAGAGTCTGCATCGGCTTGCTGAGAGGCGAGGTGCTGCTCGGCACGTTGCCGTGCTTCTTCGGCACGAGCGGCATCAAGCGAGGTGTCGAGTTCCGCAGTATCTGCCAAAACCGTCACTTTAGCACCGTCCGTGGTGAATAAGCCACCATGAACCAGTGCCACACGGCGTAAAGCACCATCTTGTGCTTGAAACGTAAGCACATGAGGGGTCAAAGCTCTTATCATGGGTTGGTGGCTTGCAAGCACACCAAAAGAACCATCAGACGAGCTTGCTTGCACGGACACAACATCTGCCTCAAGCACGGTTGCTTCAGGGGTTGTAAGAATAAAACGAAAGGTTGTTGCCATCATGGAATAGAGAGTCCTTACTTTAACGTCTTAGAAGACGGATGCTTAGGCTTTTTGAAGAGAAGCTGCTTTTTGTACAACTTCTTCAATACTACCCACCATATAGAAAGCCTGCTCGGGTAAATGGTCGTACTTACCTTCCAAGATTTCTGCAAACCCACGAATGGTATCATCGAGCTTGACATATTTACCAGGTGTCCCCGTGAAGACTTCCGCAACGTGGAAAGGCTGAGAGAGGAAACGTTGGATTTTTCTCGCACGAGTCACGACGCTCTTATCTTCCTCAGAAAGCTCGTCCATCCCGAGAATCGCAATAATATCTTGCAAGTCTTTGTAACGCTGTAGGGTTGCCTGCACGCCACGTGCCACACGGTAATGCTCTTCCCCAACAGTACGAGGCTCTAAAGCACGACTGGTAGAGGTAAGGGGGTCAACCGCTGGATAAATACCAAGCTCAGCAATTTGCCGTGACAACACGGTGGTTGCATCAAGGTGACCGAAAGTGGTTGCTGGCGCGGGGTCTGTCAAGTCATCAGCAGGCACGTAAACAGCTTGAATAGAAGTGATAGAACCGTCTTTGGTGGAGGTAATACGCTCTTGTAAATCACCCATTTCATTCGCCAATGTGGGCTGGTAACCTACGGCACTGGGCATACGACCCAACAATGCAGATACCTCAGAACCCGCCTGCGTAAAGCGGAAAATGTTATCCACAAAAAGCAACACGTCTTGGTGCTTCGCATCTCGGAAGTACTCAGCGACAGTCAAGGCACTCAAGGCAACACGCAAACGCGCACCAGGAGGCTCATTCATCTGACCATACACCAAGGCGACTTTATCAAGCACGCCAGAATCTTTCATTTCGTGGTAAAGGTCATTTCCCTCACGGGTACGCTCTCCCACGCCAGCAAACACAGAAACACCACCATGGGCTTTTGCAATGTTGTTAATCAGCTCCATAATGATAACTGTTTTACCAACACCTGCACCACCAAAGAGACCAATTTTACCGCCCTTGGAATAGGGGGCGAGGAGGTCGACAACCTTAATGCCTGTTTCAAAGATTTCAACATTCGTGTTTTGGTCGGCAACGGTAGGGGCTTTACGGTGAATAGGCCAATGCTCTTCAGCCTGCACAGGGCCCGCTTCATCCACAGGTTGACCCAACACATTGAGGATACGCCCAAGGGTTGCATCCCCTACAGGCATGCTGATAGGACTGCCCGTAAGACGGACGTTCATCCCACGTGTAATACCATCGGTGTTATCCATGGCAACGGCACGCACACGGTGTTCACCCAAAAGTTGCTGTACTTCAACCACAAGTTCAATCGTTTGCCCAGCGGCATTCGTCCCCTCAACCACCAGTGCATCGTAAACCTGAGGCAAGGCTCCAGCAGGGAACACCACGTCAATGACGGGACCAATAACTTGGGTGATTTGACCGTATAAAGTGCCATGGGTTGCTTCGGCAACAGACATCATAGGAGTGGTAACCTCTTACTTGTACATAGGAGCTAATAAAGAAACGCTGTAAAAAATCGAGCTTAAAACACTTTGACAGAACACAATATTACTTATAGAGCCTCTAAAGGCTTTGGCTTCAGGGTTCCCATAAGGGTTTCAAAGTGCGTGCGTTACCCTATCATGTCACAAACATAACGTGCTACAAACCCTATTTCAGAGGGAGGCTATCGCCTGTGTCTCTTAAACATCCCCCTACACAAAGAAGGCACCTTGATGATAAACGCCAACAGGCAGGAAAATCTCCTGTCTATTGGCGTTTGGGCGGGGCGTTACGCCGTATGTTTTTTTGCTTTAAGAGTTAATAGGCAACGGGGCATCGGGCCCTAGGATGGGGTTTTGAAGACCAAACACATGACAACTGTTGCGCCCACCTGCTTTAGCTTTGTAGAGTTGTTGGTCGGCAATTTCAAGTAAGTCCTTAGGCGTTGCGAGATGGGGCAGAATAGGGTCGGTACTACGATTAAAATCAACATGAGTATGCCCCCCACTTAAGGTCACACGAAGGTTAGGTGCTTCCTCAAAGCGTAATTTTGCCACCTCTGCATGGACACGCTGAACGACCTCAAGAGACTCTTTAAACTCAATACCAGGCATGAGTAAACAAAACTCCTCACCCCCAAAACGACAACAGTAGCCCTTGCCACCTGCAATCCGCTGAATCGCTTGGGCAACCCCCTGCAGCACTCTATCGCCCACGAGGTGTCCGTAAGTGTCGTTGATACGTTTAAAAAAATCAAGGTCAAACATGGTCAAGCCAAAGTGGTCTTTGACACGTTCCTGCTCATTAAAGAGATTTTCAAGAGACTCCAGAAAAAACTTCTTGTTGTAAACCTGCGTCAATTCATCAAGAAAGACGGTCAGTTGAAGCACATCTTTTTCATTATTTAACTCAATAATAGCCTCACGATATAAAGCCTCTTGCGCAAAGAGCTGTTCGGATAAAATGCCCTTATTCTGGCAGTAGGTTTGGTACTCCTCCCAAAGCCCGTATGCGGTCTGAATCACTTTAGGGAAAGCCCCATGGAGCCATCTTCCCAAGGCAACCAGTCCGACCGCTTCAACCACACTTAGAGGACTCAATATACTTTCCTGATGATGCCAAGAAGCAAGGTGCATCACGGGCAACCAAGGGTTTTCAAGTGGTACAGGCAACCACTGTAGAGCGAGCTTGAAAGGATACTCCAAACCATAACCCAGTACTTCAATGGGGGTTGAAAGCCAAGAAGGCACATAAGCCCCGAGCGCAAGACTCAAAAAACGACCCAAAAGGAGCAGGGCAGCCCCATAGCAAGTGTAACTGGCTACTTGGACGTAATGCCGTGCCGCAGTATGCCAATCCATGCCCGCAGGGCGTTGGGTCTCTCTAGCGGGTTCAGGTCTCTCAGTACCATCGACAGAGGCTTGTGAGACCGAGGGCGTTTGGGGAGATGTTGCGGTGTGTTGAGTTGAAAAAGGCATAGCACATAAACCCTAGCGTAGCACCCTGACAAAGGTAAACATCAAGCGATGGGTCTTTATTTAAGCAGGGTATGATACCCAATACCTACAAAATGCAGGAACAGAAAGACGCTTAGACCCTATCAGGGTATCGGCTCAGCAAGCCCATGTGCTGAGGGATGTCTCTTCCGCCTCATTGATATGAAGGAGTGCCTTGAGCATACCTGTGAAACGAAGGCTTTCAAACGTATCCAATCTTTTAAAAGATATGAGACGCATCAGGGAAAAGCTTCATGGTGGTTTTGGTTTGATACTGCTTGAGGGCTTCCTGCATAAGATGCCCAGTGTGAATCCAAGGAGGACTAAAACGAGGGTATTTAAAATCAGACGGGTGACGACCGATGAGGTCATCTAATACGAGAATTTGACCATCGCAAGCCTGCCCGGCACCAATACCGATGGTCAATAGGGACGTTTCTTTTTGCAGCAGGGTCATGACCTCACTGGGTATCATCTCTAACACAACCCCAAAGGCACCCGCTTGGGCAACCGCATCCAGTGATGCCCGTAATTGGGCCACTTGAAGGGCATCTCGTGCCTGTATTTTATAACCTCCGAGATGATGGAGTGCCTGAGGCGTAAACCCTAAATGGGCTAGCACAGGGATACCCTGCTGGGTAAGCTGTTGGATTAACGCACAATGAAACGGCGACCCTCCCTCAAGCTTCACGGCATGTACACGTGCCTCCTTCATAAAGCGGACGGCACTTTCCACCCCTTGTGCCACACTAACATGATAGCTCCCAAAGGGTAAATCCCCCACCACAAAGCATCGCTGGTTCGCACGAGTCACCGCACGTGCAAAAAGAATCATCTCATCCAGCGTCACAGACAAGGTATCCTCATGACCCAACACACTCATGGCTAAGGAGTCACCCACCAAGACCATATCCACGGCTTGACTGGCTTCAATCAAGCACATGGTGGTGTAGTCATAGGCAGTCACGGCAATGACGGGCTGTGACCTCTCTTTTTTCTGATAAAGTGTAGGAATCCTCACAGGAGGAAGCTTGTCGGGAGGTCTCATGACCACGATTGCACCCTTCGCTTTCATCGGAACTATTAAAGAGCGGTGGCACGTTCGTACCAACTAAGAATGGCTTCAGCCAACTTACGAGAATCATGGCGGATATGCGTCAAAGCCCCTGTTGACTCGGGCATCAAATGGGCAATTTTACACGCAATGCCGTGCTGTTGAAAACGCTTCACATCTAAAGCCACTGGGGTGGCACCCGCTTGGGTGTATTTTTCAGGCAATGCCTCTTGTGAGAGCGTAGGATGGGTGACAATGGCATCAATCCAACCATGGGTCTTAAACGTAGGGTGCGCCTCTGACAAATGGTTGGCAAGCACCGCCACATGCCCCCAAGCGTCCAAGTGGTCTGTTTCACCGGGCTGTGTCACGATATTACAGGCATAAACTTTTTTAGCATCACTGGCAATAAAGGCATGGGCAATATCAGGAATCAATAAGTTGGGTAACACACTGGTAAACAAGCTACCTGGGCCAAGAATGATTAAATCGGCTTGGGCAATGGCAAGCACCGCTTCCTCAAGCCCTTTAGGTGCTTGGGGGCTTAACGCCAGTGTTTGAATGGGTTTCTTGGCTTCTGGAATTTGGGATTCACCGATGACCTGAGAACCATCGGTGAAGGTTGCCACCAATTTGAGTTGTTCTAAAGTAGCAGGCAACACCTTACCTCGAACGTTGAGAACCTTGCAGGATTCCCGAATCGCTTGGAGCATGTCACCCTGCTTGATGTGACACAGTGCGGTTAAAAAGAGGTTCCCAAAGCTATGCCCCGAAAGCCCATCCCCCATGTTAAAACGATATTGAAACAACTCTGTAATGAGCTGCTCCTCATCCGCCAAGGCCGCAATACAGTTACGGATGTCACCGGGGGGGATAATCCCATGCTCGGCACGTAAAACCCCTGAACTCCCGCCATCGTCGCCCACGGTCACCACCGCAGTAAGATTACTGGTATAGTGCTTCAAGCCTCTCAGCAGTGTGGACAAACCTGTCCCACCACCAATAGCCACAATTTTAGGCCCCTGAGAAAGGGTTTTTTGACGATAGAGCGCTTCAATAAAGGCTCTACCCTCGGTTTGTGTCCCTTCAAAGAAGAGGTGACGCAATTTACGGTAGCTCGGGATAACCATCGATAAGCCCAGCAGTAAACAAATCAGGCCACTCAAAGGATTAGGAATCAACTTACCCCAATACTCAATGGAGCGAATCAACCACGTAAACGGCTGCAGATTTAGCAAAAGCCCCACACCAAGCAGTAACACAATGACCCCAATGACACCGCCACCAATCCATCGTTTAAACGATAAGCCTGGCAAGACCCAAAGGAGATTACGCCCGAAGTGAGCCATGAGTTTTGAGTGAAGAAGTCCCATCATCATTTTAAACAACAAACCCTACACGGGCATCCAAAAAGTGTGACTGTAACCCATATGATAACGACTAAGCCCTGAGCTAAATAAAACCCATGAAGCCAAAAACCTAGCACCACACAGGTGCCTAAAACAAAGACAATACCATAAAAAGCACACCCGTGCTTTAGGAAACCCAGCCCGAATGGCTACTTGCAACCACGGTAGCGGGCAGCACTTTGGGTACCACCGTCGTTGCAAGGTCAAGCAGCGCTTCCCACTGAGGATGCTCAGGGGAGACATACACGCTGTGCAATATGAGGGTGGGGGGCAAGGTCAAGGGTTTGCCTTCAAGTGTAAGGAGCTGACGAGTCTGCATGAGCATCTGGAGCTGTTGGCGGGTCTGCTCGGGGGTCAAGGGGTGCTGCAAGAGGGGTTCAAAGTGTTGCCCTAAACGGTACCCAATAGGTAACTCTACCAGCCATGGCGGTGAGGTTTCTTTTTGAGTGGTGCGGGTTTCAAGGAAAGGACTCAATGGCACAACGCAATGCAACCAAGGGTCAAACGCATGAATGGCTTTGAGCAAACGCTCTAAATACACGTAATGCTCAGGTTGATAAAACGCCTGATACAAGGCACCCTCTGTACGTACGTTTTGAAGTTCCAACTGTTGTGTTTTGAAAAAAGCAAATAAAATGCCGAGCTGTGCCGTCACCCAAGCCTCAAAAGCCTCAAGAGACATCTCGGGCAAGATACTTTTTCCACGTGTTGCAGGGTTCGGGAAGCCCAATACCCCCCCTACGTGAAGATGGTACGACTTAAGTATCGCCATAGAGGATTGTAAACTCAGTGGGGTGCCATCATGCACTGCCGCAGGGAGTGCCACCGTACCGCAGTTTTGCAAGGTACTTAATAATGAGGGGATTGATTCAGTCTCTTCTTGTTGAAAAGCTTGCCACACTTGGTAAAGATGTGCCTGTTTTTCACTGGAAAGATGGGTACTGACATCATAGCGCTGGGAAGTTTCTTGACGAGACTTGTGCGTTAAATGGATTTTATCGATATTAGGAACACTTTGCATGGTGAGGACACAAAATTCTAAAATTTCTAAATGAAAAGCTACAAATGAAAACCATTGCAACACACACAGGGCGTATGCGTCTATACCTGATGCCATTATGGCACGTTTTGACTTAACAAAAAACCTCTTATGAGAACCTTGCATGTGCCTTTAACTGGGGCGAGGGCATCGCAGGTGTATACGTCTGTGGCGGGACGGGTTTTGACTCAGGGGTGAGTGTGTCTCCCTGAAGGGCAAGACCCACAATATCGGTATCATAGAAACAGACACGCTTGAGAGGGCCTGATGTTTCTTGCTCAATCAATTTGGGATGCTGTAACGATGCTTTTTGCCATGCCTGCTTTAGCGTTTCGTAAAGCATTTTAGGATGCTCACTATAGAGTACCACTGGCGACGCAAGTCCTTTGAGTAACACCAAAACTGCGAGTTGATAGGAGACCATCTTGGTTTATGGCACTTTCATGAACCTAACTTTAAGGAATTTAAAGCACCGCCACATCAGCCTTGAAACAGAAACTTAACCCTGCCCTTGAAGCATACGGGGGTGGCACGATGTTATGACATTTTAAGCATACACAAGGACGAGTGCTATGGCACCTGTGTATGATAAAACTTCCTCTCAATGATGGGAACCCCTGTGATATGGACACTAAAAAATGGCATAGGCTGGATTCGAACCAGCGACACTACGGGTATGAACCGTATGCTCTAACCAACTGAGCTACTATGCCATGGATTTAAAGCGTCATTTAAGTCAAATAACTTATAAGTGCTATGCTACTTCAAGCAAAAAACAAAGGCAAGTAGTTTTTGGCACAAGCCTATCGTCCCTCCCCTCCACCCGTTTAAGACCACAGGACATGGGCCTCAAGCGGTTAAAGTCCACATGTTGCAAGTGCTTCCATCAGCTAAGTGAGATTCCCACAAGCGTGATATACACCACGCCAGCGGGTTGCTAAAGTAAGCGTATATCCCAGAGGCCACCTCGTTTTTTATGCCCTCGTTTTTTAGGAATCCTACTATGTTTTCAAATGCAGCGAAAGACACGCCATCGGTGGGGCTAAAGTATACGCACCTTACTAAAAGACGCTTCAAAATCGTGGCGGAATACCTCACCTATGACCCTATGTTAGAGCGCCTCACCCAACAACTCATCCAAGCTTCATGCTACCATCCACCCGCCAAGCAGACGCTACAAATCGCCCTGAATATGCTCAAAATTCTTGCCGAACATCGCTGGGAGGAAACTCAAAGCAGACAGCATCGGATACCTCTCCGCCATGCCAACCAAGCCCCTAAGCGGAAGCGGATGTACGCTTGGTACATGCTTAACCGTGTATTGGCACAAGCACTTTGCACTTTACAGACCTGCCCACCCGTGATTGAATCAGAGGTGTGCCGTGCGATTGTGACTGAACTGCGTGCCACACTGCATCGTAGCGCCTAATATTGAAGCTTATAAAGTCGTTTAACACCTCATGCACCCTTTCTCCCATGAGTCATCCTACCCTGAGGGTCCTTTTCTTGATTTAAGAAAGACGAAATGCCCTCTCAATTTTGTGAAAGCTCGGCTTGCCCTTGAAAAACTTCCTCAAGAGGCACTGCTTACGCTATGGCTTGACAAAGCCCATGAGGCCACCCACACCATTCTGCAAAGCCTCACCCAAGAGGGCTATGTGATTCATCAAACCCTTACACCCCACCGAGACCTACCTGACATTTTGGTACTCCAAGTGGGGCATAAGCGTCTTTAAAATAAGGGATGGTTTTGCACGGGCTTGAAGCCATGCACTAGCCGACTGTCCCCAACCCTGAGGCAATCCCCTCGACACTTGAGATAATGGCACGCTGGAAAAGCTCCTGGCACGTTGCAAGCACTTCAGGGTCATCCGAGTGGCAAAGACTGGGGAGGGCATTCATGGGCTTGAGGTTCAAGTGACTCCCCTCTTGAGGTAGCTCACACGATTGACGATAATGCTTCAGGGTGAAGATTTGAAGATAGTTCAGCGTAGTTAAATACGGCAATTTGTGCTGATGGAATACCTCAAAAAGGGCTTCTTCTGGTTTTTGTGTCGCAAGCTGATAGCTCCCCTGAGAGGAGGGCAAGGTGAGTTGTGACAACACGGGTAGTTCCTCAAGAACCTCAACCCCCAAGGTTTGAGGCTCATGGGTTTGCGTCACTTGCTGGCTACGACGAATGACCCACTGGCTCCAGTGCCACGTAAGGAGATACTCCTGATGAATCAACTGGCTAATGTCTGTGGCAAGCATGGGATTGTCGCATAAATCAGCGTATTGTTTGGCGATATCAAGATCCACTAGGCGTAGGGTCATCACGGCATTATCCAACAAGCTTTGGAAAAAAGGCCATGTTTGGTACATCGTGACCACAGTCTGTAAACGCTCGCACTGAGCGGTTTGTGTGTCAGGTGCCATGACCCAACGCTGCAAGGCACTCCCTAAACCGTACCACCCTGGCAGGATTTGACGGGACTGATACCAACGAAACACCCAAGGAATAGCACGTAGGTCTTTCAAACTCTGAATCGCGCGTCGATGCGAAGGTCGTGACCCCATCCGAACCAGTTCAACCTCTTTCGGGGTGGCACTTTCAAAATAAGCAATCAAACCTGGGTGATGGTGGCATAACTGCTGATAGGTTTTAAGGGCTTCTTGATGTAGACCCTCCATGGCAGTGAGCCAATCGGGTGGGCATACCTCAGGGGTCGTGGTATGTAACCCCTGCAGTAACAAACCACTCAAGAAAGTTTCCAAGTGCATCTGGGCCATTTGGGGCAAATTGTAATGACGAGAGAGGACTTCTCCCTGTTCCGTAATATCCTGCCCATACCGTGCCGTATGCGGGGGTAGCGCTTGCAATGCCTTAAAGGTAGGCGCCCCCCCTCGGCCAATATTGCCGCCTCGACCATGGAAAAATCGAAGTTTAATCCCGTAACGAGACGCTTCTTGATGAAGGGCTTCTTGGGCCTTGTATAACATCCAGTTACTCGCCACATAGCCACCATCTTTATTACTGTCGGAATAGCCAATCATGATGAGCTGTTCGTTATCATGGGCTTTCAGCTGCTGGCGATAGGCGGCATTTTGAAAGCAGGCACGCATAATGTCTGGGGCTTGCTGTAGGGCATCAATCGTTTCAAAAAGAGGCACCACCATTAAATTACTATGATAGGTCATCCCGAGTTCTGGGCTAAGGCTTTCAGCATAAAAGAGACCTTGAATTTTCAAAAGCCACAGGGTTTCCAAAATGTCGGACATCGACTCTGTCATAGAGACCACAAAATGTTCACACGCCTTCTGGCCTAAAAGCTCAATCGCCTGACGAGCCGTTTTTAACACCCCCATCACACGCTGTACACTGTGGCGCTTGCGTTCTGGGAGGTCTTGGAGGGCATCCTCCGAAAGGAGACGCTCCACTTGGATAGGATGGAGGGTTTCTGGCTTTAAGATATCCTCAGTGAGCCACTGCACATAGGTGGGGCTTAAACGATACTCTGTACGAGAGACACTCGTTTGTGTGGGGGTCTCTGCGCATCGTGTGGCACTGGCGAGTGCCATGGGTTGTAGCCGTTCTGCCAACGTTCTCAGAACGTCACTATCCTCTCGTAAATCAAGCGTGGCAAGGTGAAACCCAAACATCATCAGTTTGTCTCGGAGGGTTTGAAGAGCCGTCCCCGCAGAACGATAGAACCCTGTCCGCTGTAGCTCAGACTCCACCAAATGAAGGTCTTCCACGACCTCTTGAGGGGTATGATAAATCAGGACGTGGCTTTGGCGTTTGGCACGAAGACTTTGAAGCGTCCCCATAGAGTAAGCGAGCTTATCAGCCATCATCAGTAAAAACACCCGATACGGTTCACGTGCCGCCCAAGGCTTATAACGCCATAACGACTCCACATGTCCATCCTGCTCCAAGCCATACCAAAAAGCCTCAAGCTTTTGAATAAACACTGGGCTGGGAGGTGCCTCCTGCCAAGCGTGGGTTAACCAAGGGGCAATGCGGCGGAGTTCATCGACGGCATGTTGCATGATGGTACCCGACTGTAATGCAAACGCTTCAGCAGTCACTTGAGGTAGTACATACGGATTACCGTCCATATCCCCCCCAACCCAACTCCCCATGGCAAGACAGTTCAATGAAGCCGTAGGTTTGATATCCTTCCCTAAGCAGGTCGTAATATCCCCCTCCCCTTCATCGGCTTGCAACCAATCCGCCAAGGTACGCTGTAACTGGGGTAACGTTTCTAAAAGCGACGTTTCAAAATAGCCAAGTACGTGGCGTACTTCATCGGTCACGGTGGGTGCCTGTACCCGACTAAATTGTGTAGCCCATAAAACCTCAATCGTTTCCATCACCTCATTTAAGAGTGGCTGTAATGGACGGTTTGGTAAGGCGGCTTGCTTGTGAAGGGTATCCAACAAATAAAAAAGCTGGCGCTGGTGGCGTAATAAAGCGCGTCTTAAAATCTTGGTGGGGTGGGCCGTTGCCACAAAGCGTAGCGTTAACCCCTCCAAATGACGACGGATTTTAGGTTTGTCGACACCCTTCTGTTTGAGAAGCTCCAAATAGAAGTGTAAGGAGCGCTCAGGATGATGCTGGTACACAAAATGGCGCCAGTAGGATTCTACGACATTCACGAGCGTTAAAAACAGACGGAACGCCGAAATAGTATCGTGGAGCCAGCGGACTTTGTCAATATCAGATAACTCGGCCGTATAGCTCGCCATTAACGCACCGAGTGCCTCAGGGCAGAGACGTGCTTGGGTGAGATGCCCTTCCTCTGGAATACCTAGTTTACGGAGGGTTTCCACCCATGCCCAAAAGGTTTCCCCTTTCTGCTCAAGGAGGACTTGTCCAAGGAGGGTTCTTAAAAGTTTAATATCCGTCACAATCCCTTCCTGAAGGGGGGTTTGGACACGATGGGCGGCATGAGAAGGTAGTGCCACCCTAGATTGAAGTTCAGGGAAAAGGGGTTTCCGCTGCTCAAGGACATGTTGAAGTACCTCGATACTGCGTTGGAGGTCGGCAGGTAGCGGAATCAAAGAAGAGGACTGTGCTGGCACTGTCACAGAAGGAGACACCGAGAAGGGAGTAACGTTTGTCATAGCGAACCTTTAAAATAGGGTACCTCAATAAAAAAGGACATCTGCTTCACCTGTACTGGGAAGCACAGGTCTTGATGTCTGGCTATCTTCCATCATACGTATGAAGTGGGTAGGATTCAATCAAAGGCAAAGAAAAATCGTGCCGAATACTGAGTGAGTGGTGAAGCCCTTACAGGTTCGGTTTTGGATGGGTGCTTTTCATTTGTGTATGTTTATTTTATGGTAAATAGAGTTTCAGTGTCGTGTCTATGTCGCATCGGGATGTGGCTCAGCTTGGTAGAGCACCTGCTTTGGGAGCAGGGGGTCGGAGGTTCGAATCCTCTCATCCCGATTCTATAACCCTCAAAACAAAAGTCCGTCTATTAAGTTGCTTTGCCTCTTTCGACGGACTTTTGTTTTGAGACACTCTTTTTAGGTATAGTAATACCATAGTGACACACGCCTTACACCACTGCTTCACGGAATGACTAGGTAAGTTGGTATGGATACCCACAATACGCACGAACATCCCCCGCTCACAGTGCTTGCCCCTAAAACATGGACGGTTTTAGCGCGGGCGTTTCATGCACTCAAGCACTACGATAGGTGCAGCATCTCAGAAAATGCACACATGCCCCTGTCGGAATTTGCCATTATGGAGGCACTGTATCATAAGGGCAGCATGAACATCAAAACCCTGATGGCAAAAATGCTCATGCCGCTTACCAGTGGTGCGATAAGTATTGCCCTTGACCGACTCAGCACCCAAGGCTATATTACACGTAGCACTTGCCCCAAGGACAGGCGGGTACGTTACATCATGCTGACCCCTGAAGGACATGCACACATGGCACAGTTATTTGAGCGTCATGCACAGGCATTGGTGCGTGTGGTGCATGAGGCACAACTTGACCCTGAAGCACTTCTCCAATTGATACAGTCCTTGAAGCAACTGGGCTATGCAGCCGCAAAGCTCCCCCCCCCGTGAAGCTCGATACGCATCCTACATGCCACGCTGGCACTGCGGTTGATACTTCTACTTTGTTCCCTTCCGTATCCCCCCCCGAGATACACAACCATACCCTATGAACGCAACCGCTTTCCCTCCCATGATTCATCGTCTTGTACATCGGTGTATGACCCTATGTCATGCCTACTACCAAAGCCCCTCATGGTGGGTGAGTGCGGGGTTACTGTGTATTCGTCTTATCGTTGGCATTGCGTTTATCTACCATGGCTGGGGCAAACTTGCCAAAGGTGCCACACTGTGGATGGGGGATATGATACCCGCTTGGTTACAAGGCGTTGCCGCTTATAGTGAGTTTTTAAGTGGCGTGGGGCTTATGGTAGGGTGTTTGCATCCCCTCTTATGCGTGGCGATTATCGGTGCCATGATAGGGGCGATGGTCTTGGTACACCTCCCGTTACATCACCCTTTTATCTCCGTCACGGGTGCTTCAAGCGAAGCGGCACTTGTGTATCTTGTTATCGCACTTGGATTACTCTTTACAGGGCCTGGGGGCTGGAGCTTGGATGCACGCCTATGGCCTGGGGTGTATGGGGTGTATTGTACCTACCTTGCATCTTCCGAGCATCAAGATGACGCTAAAGCAGGTCGTAGTAATCTCTCATGAGTTTTATCCCTTTTGAAAAACTAAACCCACGGTGGCTTGAAACCCAACGCCAAGCAAAAACAGCCTACTTAGCGAGTGGGGTTCAGGAAGCCATATGGGAAAAGCATTTTGGCCCTAAAGCACTCCCCTTTAAGGACAATCTTCAAGGGCTACACCTCTCTTTAGAAGAGGTTTGTCGTTGGGGACAGGTACCCTTTGAAGCAGGGACGCAAAGATGGCTCGTACGGAACAAGGTGTTTGATGGGGGTACTCTGCAGTACGCCGATATTCAAGAGGGCGTGTATGAGGACTGTGCCTTTTTAGTGACCACCTTGGACTGGGTGACTTTTGAACGGTGTACGTTTCGTCGTTGTCTGTTTAAGTCGTGTTTGATTGAACATAGTCGTTTTGTCGATGTGACCTTTGAACAGTGCTTGTTTGAAGGCAGTATGAGCTTTCATAACTGCCAGTTTGAGGGGAGTGGGCAAGCGTCACAGATGCTTCAGGCTGGATTCCATGGCTGTTCAGGCGTAGATGTCTTACTGGATTGTTCCTTAAACCGCTGGATAACCTTTACAGGGAATACCCCTCGGCAAGCCTTTCGGTTTTATGAGCAGCTCCAAAACGCTTATACCGTTGGCGATGCCCTGTCTCAAGCACGCTACTTTGCCTTTGAGCTTGAGGCTATTTATACCCGTCGGCAACAAGGGAAGTATCGGTACTTGCGTTTGGCGGATGAGTGGGTCACGGGGTATCGGTTGCGCCCTTTACGCATGCTTATCAGTATTTTGGTATGCTTAACGCTTTTTGCGTGTATCTATGCCTTCACCATGCCTGAATTACGTGGTAGCCCTGACAAAGCCATGATGCTGAGTGCAGGAGCCTTCTATACCTTTGGGATGGTAGAAGGCACCCAAGTGACGCTACACCATGGGCTTGCCGTGATATTTGTGTTTGAGGCATTTTTAGGCGTGTTGATGAACGGGCTTCTGTTGATGACCCTTCAAACTTTTTTACTTTTTGGGCAACGCACGCTTTAAAAAGGTGGCAGCCAGCCATACCGCAAGATGGTGTACTTGATAAGGCTTTTCTTGTTGACGTGCCAAACTCCCTAGGTGCATTAAACATCCAGGGTTGTTGCTCAGTAGGGCAGGCTGTGCTTCTGGGGGGAGTTGCGTCAATACTCGGTAACTTTCCAGACGAGAGACACCTAGATGTTGTGCCATCTGTGGGTGTTTGAGGCTATAACTTCCCGCACTACCACAACACGCTAAGTTTGCAGGAATTGGATGACATACGACCCGTGGCAGACTATCATCCCCCTCAGCCTTTTGTAAGCCCGAAACGTGGGTTCGTAAAGCCCGCACAATGGTTAGGAACGCTTCCTGTTGCAATGCTGGCGTAATGCACTGACCAAACGCACCATGGCAGGCACTATCCAAGACCACATGATGCACGAAAGCCTCTGAAGCCAAAGCGTGCGTCCTTGCAGGAGGCTCTGAGACCTCTTCAAGTGCAACGGCAGGCACTGCAAGGTTGATGGCTAATTGTTGATGCCAATCATGGGTGGCTTGTGCCATGACTTCAGCCCAATGGTACTCCTCTTGGGTGATGGTGATACCATACTGTTGCGAAAGTACAGGGGCAAGCTGTTGGAGTACCTGAGGATAATGTTGCACCATATGACCACACCCATGGGCATTGGTCAGCAAAAGTGTGTTGGGATGTTCTGCCAATGGTTTCCCTGTGGTATGTAAGGTGTGGCGTATTTGGTGCCAAGCTGCTAACCAGTCACCTTGATGAAACAGTAAAGCACCGCAACATTGCCCTGATTGCGTGGGATGAAGCGTATGGGGGGTCAAGGCGTGCCATAGCGTTTGAGTGGCCTCATGCACTTCCCCCATCCAAGCATCCATTACACACCCTCGCCATAACCACACCCTAGGGGAGGCATGACCTTGTACGACCAGCGTCTCTTGAGGCTGAAACCGTTTGGGGGCTTGTGGCACGACCCCTCTTAACGCTTGATATGCCTTCGTTTTTAAAACCCAAGGCATACAAGCACTTAAAAAGTTTAATACCCTATCCCCCAAAAGCCCTAGCCCAAAAAGCAAACGGGCATTTTGTAAGAGTCGTGCCATTAAAAAACCAGGGATATGACGGCACCAGCTTTGCCAACGAAAGCGAAGCCCACGTTTTGGCATCGACACTGAGGGTGACTGTGTAAGGGCTTGTTTAAAAGTGGTGAACCATGCCTCATAAGGTACTCCAGCAGGACAAACAGACTGGCAACTCAAACATCCTAGGCAACTCTCCAAACTCGGGCGTATCGTCTCTAGGGGAAGGATACCTTGGGTGACATCCTTCATGAGAAAGAGTCGTCCCCGTGGGGATAGGGTTTCCAGCCCTGTGGTTTGATACGTAGGGCAAGCGGGCAAGCAAAGCCCACAGTGTAAGCAAGCATCTTGAATCCCCTGAGCTTGCAGAGAATCAAGGGTAGGAGAGCCGCTAGGTACCTGCGTTGTGGGGGCGCTATTGACCGTTTCGGAGGCGTTGGGCATCGATAAAATCCTCCAGAATCCTATGAGCGGCGAGTGCATCCACCATGGCTTTTTGTTTGGAAGGACTGTGTCCTAAGGTGTGCATCACCCCATGCGCCCATTTACTCGTGAGGCGTTCATCACATAGGGTAATCGGAAGCGTCGGGAAATGTTTATACAAAAATTGTGCCAGCTGTCTTGCTTCTTGGGCTGACTGTCCTTCTTCGCCATTCATGTGCTTAGGCATCCCCACAATAAAGCCCGCCAGTGCATAGCGTTTTTGTACCTGTTGACACGCTTGGAGTAGCTCTTTGCGGTTCCCTACGGTATGGGCGTTAAGGACCATCGTTTGGGAAGGGTCACAATAGGCATAACCGACACGCTTCGTGCCATAATCAAAAGCGATAAGTGTCCCCTGTCGTGGCATGTCGGAAGGCTCGCAAAACGTGAGGGGGGTTGGGGGTGTTTTATGGGTCTCTTGGGCTTCGTCAGCATGAGCTACATCATGAGCTACATCAGGGAACAGGGGCGTATCTAAAGGCATGGCAAAGGGCTTCGCTCTGAGACTAAAATAATCATCAATGAAGATGTCATAAAAAAACGATTTATTATACTCCGTATAAGGGCAAGCCCTCACCTGTCTTTATTATAGTCATGGAAGCCCCAGCATGACAACTCAAGAAGAGAGCCTAAAGCAGAGCAATCGCATGAAGGGTTGCATCCAGCCTTGAAGACAATCCTTCACATTAACATTAACGCCCCTAGCCCTTAGAGGGAGAGGGTAAAAGCCAACACCCTACACGACGGGAGGGTTACAAACCCTCCCCTACTAAAGCAACACAGCACCTAAGTAGGGACTTCCTCAGGGGAAGTCACGGCTGCATCGGCACTTTGAGAAGGCACAAGGGGTGACAAAGGACGTGATAATAAACGGATGTTTTCTCGGCGAGAGGCTTTTTCCTTCAAGGCATCGGCCATTGTTTGCACACTGAAGGAAGGCAAGGGGAGGGGGTACTTCCAAGCAATTTGCACCGCATGGAGGAGTAAATCCAAGGTCTCAACCTGCTCAGGATTCAAATAAGCGGGGTATTTGGTCATCACTTTTTGAGCAAGCTCTGTAGGATAATCAGGTTCTTGAAGCGGGTCGCTACTGAGTGCTTCTACGGTATCGTACACTCTATCGAGCAAGTGTTTTTGAGGAATCCATCGGAGGGCTGGCAGCGTCAGGAGGTCTTGAAATGCCACCTCAAGGGCTTGCGTATCATGGGGGGCAAGGTCCCGCTCAAGTGCCTCATAAGCTTCGAGCATCAAGGTACGTACAATTAAAATAGCGATAGGGCTATAGCCACTTTGACTCGCATCGGCATTATCGAGAATGGCAATGGTTTTCCCGAGGGTTTGGGTCATGAGAAGTCGCCAGCGGACATCCACCGCAAGTTCTGAGGCAAGCTTACTGAGGGCATCTCTTAAGAAGATACTCCACTTGGCTTGAGAGTCAGGCAATAGGCGTAAGAGTTCACTCATGGCTTGAGGCATATTCATCAGCCAATGCTGCTTGGTTTTTTGCTCCCAAAGCTCGGCTTGTTGGTGGTCTTTGGCAAACTGAGGGGGGTGTAACGAAAGGCGTGCCGAGGCACTCCAGTGCCAATGTTGTAAGTCACTTTGTTCTTCAAGAAACTCAAAAAACACACGTTCCATGAGGGTTCTATCCTGAATGGGACACGGGATAGGCTGAGGTAAATCAAGCGGCTGTTCGACTAAGTCCTGTAAGAGTACCTGCCACGCACTGAACTCATAAGGAATGGATTTTTGGTGCATACGAGACGCATGTTCCGACGCACGTAAAAAGTAAACCGCCACCTCGGGAGGCACTGCAAAACGCTGATTAGCCCCTTGGAAACGCTCATAGACACTTTCAAGTTCCTCGTTACTCAGCTCATAAATTCCGAAACAGTCAATAATGCCTTGTTCCGTATTAAAAGCCACACTCAATACATTGGCATACGTGGTTGCCTCACCAAGGACTCTTTCCGAAAGCATTTTTTCAGGTAACGTGGTACGCTCTGGCTCCAAGTGGTACTGGCGCACCATGAGCAAGGCTTGGTCTCCCTCACCATCTGGCAGGGTCATATAACACACCACAGGCAACGAACACTGTACCAAGGTATGCCAAGCATAGAGGTTTGCTTCATCCTCATAGCCTACACCCTTGGGGGCAAACCCAGCCAGTTGTACCTTGGCTTGTAATTGCTTTAAGTAACGGGTTAAAAGCTCGGAACGTGCAGACAAACTTTCCTGCGCACGTGCTAACCACATCCCCAAAGCATAGGAGGGGAAATGCGTCAGTGCCTTGAGGCAATAATCGGTAATGGGACCTTGGGGGTAATAGTCAATAAGACCACACAACACTTGAGCCATCGTATTGGCATATTGACGAGTGACTTCTTGATTCTCTAGCACCGTATCTAAAAGTTCCACCTGTTCATCAGGTGCCAAGGTGACGAGAAAATCAAGGAAATCCACCAAAGCTTCGGGATTCTCGCTCGCTTGGCGTAACATACGCTCTGTCTCTCGGTACACCAAACTGTTAGGGTCGGCTAAGTACACCATGTAGGCTTCAGCGGGGGCTTCATCCCCAAGGTGTCTTAAAATCAGGTTGGCACAGTCCTTTGCTTCATCGGTCGGTGTGGGGTCTTTAATGAACGCCCATAGGGGTTCTTGGAGCAAGTCTAAGTTGCCCACTTCCAACATCATTTCAGAAAGTAGCTGTTGTGCCTCATGGGTCGTTGCCTTTTTAAAAGCCTGCAAAAGCACCTTACAAATGGCCATCTCAGAACCCAGCTGGGGCAAAGTTTTAATTTTTCTTGAACGCTCAAAGCGTGCCTGATACCCTCTAAGGTTTTCAATCTCTTGAATCAACTTCAAGACCCGTTGACGGACTCGGAGGGTATCCAACTCATTTAAAGTCGCCATCGTGACGGGGGTGGTTTTGAGGGGGGTGGGCTGATGTTGCCCAAGCCATAAAAGGGTTTCTGCTTGTGTTTGTTCAGTGATTGGCATCTTCAGATGCTCACTGGGAGGACTTTCAGGTGCATCGTTAGCCCCTTGAGACCCATCAGCTTTCAGGACAGACACCTCTTCCTGAGTAGAGGGGACTGACACTGGTGTATCTTGAGAGGGTGGGGTGGCTTCGTGTATCATCATCATATTGTGAAAGAAGCAATGCTCAATAGCAAGTCACGAACAAAAAAGCAAATCACGAAAGGCAACCACTCGATAACAAGAAAGGCATCCATTAAACGGATAAACGTCGTATCATGGTTTCGTGTGTTAGCCTTAGAAACATATTAAGGTGTACGTTGGTTAATGGCGTGGGTCAATCAGGAAGCGGTATTCAGAAAAATGGTTCTATTTGGGAAAGCACCGACACAAAGCAAACATCGCAAAAACCTTGCAACACAACCCTTGCATCGTACCACGCTACCCTATCAATACCTTAACATACCTCTGCCGAGTATCCTAACACCACACATGCCAAGGGATGCCCGTATAGACCATCCTTCCTTGGGTATCGCTCATACACACCTCGTTGTGGAGTATCGACCGTCTAAAAACCGTCAAACGATGGAGATGCGTTGGCACCCGACGTGTCCTGTATCGGACATCCCGCTTGAGCAGTTGAAAGCCTTGCTAGACGCTGTTGCACATCGTCCGTTAGCGGTTGACTCGCTCAGTACAACGGCACCAAGCTTACCACCCTCCCATGAGAGACCGCCACTCTGGTTAGAGGTTCGTTGTGGCGTGCAGTGGCTTACACCACTCAGGCGTAACGCCCGCCAAGATGCGACCCAAAGTCTTATACAACGGGTGATACGGCAAACCTACCGCCGTCGGGTAAAACAACAGCAGATGACCACACTCTGCCATCGTTTAGAAACCCATGCCCCTGAAACCCTACAACGGTTTGAAAGCCCTACAGCACTGGCGACATGGGTGGCTGAGGTGAATGCACGTACCCTTCAACATCCGCACTATCGAGGGATGCGTTTAGGGTATGCGACAAAAACCCGTATCGCACAAATCAATGTCCGTACGGGTGTCATGACCCTTTCAAAGCATGTGTTACCCGCCATGGGGATTCCTGAAGCCTTACTTTACTATTTGGTGATTCATGAGTTATGTCATCTGGTACATGCCAACCACAGCAAGGCCTTTTGGGCTTTGGTGGCGCGTTACTGTCCAGAGTATCGTCATAGTCGACAAGCACTCAAGACGTTCTTTGCCACGGTGGTAAACCAGCAACTTCCCCTGATGTTTGAAGTGTAAAATGATTCGTATGTCTTATTTGTCTTATTCTGCGTCTTATTTGTCTTATTCTATGTCTTATTTGTCTTATTCTGTGTCTTATTTTGGGGACGTGCCTCGATACACACATGTTGCTTTCAATCATGTAAGGATATAAACCCTCATGGCTACTTGGGATTTGGTTTCGTGGAACGTCAATGGGATTCGAGCCGTCCGTAAAAAAGGTTTTTTAGAGTGGCTTGAAACCGCAAGCCCCACCGTGGTATGCCTGCAAGAAACCAAAATTGATGCCACAAAGCTTACCGAAGAGATTAAAACGTTTCCTCATGGGAAAGAGGGTGCCTACCACACCTATTGGGCCCATGCTGAGAAGAAAGGCTACAGTGGGGTGGCTATTCTGACGCAACGAGAACCCTTAAGCGTCACAGTAGGACTAGGGGACGAAACCTTTGACCGTGAAGGGCGTACCCTGATTGCAGACTTTGGCGATTTTGTCTTGTATAACATCTATTTCCCCAATGGGAATCGTGATGCAGAACGTTTGGCGTATAAAATGGCGTTCTATGAAGCGTTTCAAGCCCATGCACAGGCTTATGTGGCACAGGGTCGGCATGTGGTGGTATGCGGCGATTACAACACGGCGCATTACCCTATTGACCTTGCACGTCCTCAAGCCAATCAGAAGACCTCGGGCTTCCTTCCTGAAGAGCGTGCTTGGATGGACCGCTATGTAGAAGCTGGCTTTGTGGATACGTTCCGTCATTTTCACCCTGATGCAAAAGAACGTTATACATGGTGGGACCAGACTTCTCGGGCAAGAGACCGCAACGTAGGGTGGCGGATTGATTACTTCTTTATGTCACAAAATGGGATGACACACGCCACAGGAGCCGACACCCATGACCAAGTGTTTGGTTCGGACCACTGCCCTGTATCGCTCCAGCTTAAGTATTGACGTGTTAGCGGGGTCTGCGTACCCTTAAAGTATGAATACACACGCAAGCACCCTTGATAGCCTCAATCCCCGAAGATGTTTTGAGTACAAGCCTCTCCTACATGGGGCTTCTCAAAGCAGTGGGGGTCTGTGGGACTTCAAACAAAAGCAACTTGATGGGGTAGCAATACGCCGAATGCCATAGCCTTCTAACAGCCTACTGTTAGAAGGCCCTACTTGTTAACGCAAGAGGACGCACCCATGCCACGGATGCTTTGTCCTCTAAGTTAAACACTGTGCATGCCTTGTTGCCACACACTTGTTGCCACGATTGAAAGCCTTTATCCATGATGCTCGCTTCTACCGCCTCCTCACGTATCTGTCAGGTTTCGTTTGAGTTTTTTCCACCCAGTACACCCCAATTACAAGAACGACTATGGCAAGCCATTGAGAAACTTGCTCCCCTAAACCCTCGATTTGTGTCAGTAACGTATGGTGCAGGGGGAAGCACCCGCAGCCGAACCCATGCCACGATTGAAAGGCTCCTTACAGAAACCACGCTGGTACCTGCCGCCCATTTAACCTGTGTGGGGTCCGACAGAACGACGATTGAGACCATTGCCCATCAATATTGGGACATGGGCGTAAGGCATTTGGTCGCCTTGAGGGGGGACATTCCACAAGAACAATCGACAGAAGAAGCCCTCCAACACTATCGATACGCCACAGACCTACTCACCCACCTCAGTACGCTGCACCCTTTTGAACTGAGCGTTGCCGCCTATCCAGAAGGGCATCCTGAAGCCACGAGCTTACGAGCCGACCTTGCCGTGCTGAAAGAAAAACAAGCCATGGGTGCCACCCAAGCCATTACCCAGTTTTTCTTTGAAGCAGAAACTTTTTTACGTTTTAGAGACCGTGCAGAAGCCTCGGGGATTACGCTCCCCATTGTACCGGGCATTTTACCCGTCATGAACGTGGCACAAACCGCCAGCTTTGCCAAAAAATGCGGGGCTTCTTTGCCCGCTAGGCTTGTTGAACTGTTTGAAGGACTGGATGATGACCCTGAGACACGTCAACTCATTGCCACCCATGAGGCTATCGAGCTTTGCCAAAAACTTCGCCGTGAAGGCGTAGAAGCATTCCATTTTTACACCCTCAATCGTGCCGAACTCGTGTATGGCATTTGCCATGCCCTCGGACTCCGAAAACCGCTTACAAGCGCCACAGCCTCCTAAACGCTTTTGACGTTCACCCACTATTTACGATTACACACCCTATGATTGATATATCACTATGGTACAAGACATTCTAGAACACGAAACTTCTTTAGACACCTCGCAAGGTAGGCTATTACGCCAAGCCCTAAACACCCATGTGCTTTTATGTGATGGTGCCATGGGGTCGCAAGTACAAGCACTCCCGTTAGAGGTCACGCAAGACTTTTGGGACTGTGAAAACTGTACGGAGGTTTTAAACCTTTCACGCCCAGATGTGGTTAAAAGCATTCATGAAGCTTACCTTCTTGCGGGGGCAGACATCCTTCAAACCAACTCTTTCGGGGGGTCTGTAATAACACTAGGAGAATTTGGGTTAGAAGCACGTACCTTTGAAATTAACGAACAAGCGGCTCGCCTTGCAAGAGAAACCATTACGACACTTCAAGCCCAACAAGCCCTTCCAGCCCAAAGTGTACGTCCTCGGTTTGTCTTGGGGAGTATCGGTCCAGGTACAAAACTCCCAAGTTTAGGTCATATCACCTATAACGCCCTAGAAGACTCCTTTTATACGCAAGCCCTCGGGTTATTAACGGGCGGCGTGGATGGCTTTTTGATTGAAACCTGCCAAGACCCCCTACAAATTAAAGCGGCGATTCAGGCCGTTAAAAGAGCCAAAGCGTCCGACACTCGTTTTCAGGAAGTTCCTATTTTAGTCCAAGTGACTGTAGAAACCACAGGAACCTTATTAGTAGGCTCCGATATTGGCGCCATCGTGACCATTCTTGAGAGTTTGGACATCGACAGCTTGGGGCTGAACTGTGCCACAGGCCCTGAAGAAATGCGTGAACATGTACAGTACCTTTCACAGCACTGGCCCCATTGGATTTCCGTACAGCCTAACGCAGGATTACCCTGTTTACTGCAAGGAAAAACCCACTATCCGTTAACCCCTGAAGCCATGGTCAGCCATGTACAACGGTTTATAGTACAAGAGGGTGTCAACTTGATTGGTGGCTGTTGCGGCACGACCCCAGCTCATATTCAAGCATTACACAGCATGCTCACCCACATGGCAGAGAACCATGCCCCCCGAGTCGGTTTGGAAGCTTGGCAACGGCGTTTTGAGCATCGACCAGAGGTCAAACCTCGCTCACCACAGCGTATAGAGGGCGTTGCTTCCCTGTATCATAGCGTGCCATTTACTCAGGAGAATACCATCTTTGCGATTGGCGAACGGTGTAACGCTAACGGCTCCAAAGCATTTCGAGAAGCACAAGCTCAAGAAGATTGGGATACGTGTGTGGCCATGGCAAGGGAACAAGCGCAAGAGGGGTCGCACGCACTGGATATTTGTGTGGCGTATGTCGGACGAGACGAACTCAAAGACATGACTACCCTCCTTGATAAGCTCAGAGGCAGCAGTACCGTCCCACTCGTGATAGATTCCACCGAGTACCCTGTACTAGAACAAGCCCTCTCTCAGTATGGTGGTAAAGCGATTCTCAACAGTATCAACTTTGAAGATGGCGAAGCCCCCGCTGAAAAACGGCTACACCTTGCCAGAACCCATGGTGCCGCCGTGATTGCACTCACCATTGATGAGGAAGGCATGGCGAAAACCCCCGAAAGTAAGCTTGCGATTGCCCAGCGTTTAAGAGATTTTGCCTGCGGGCGTTTCGGCTTACCTGAAACGGACCTCATGATTGACCCCCTCACCTTCACCATTTGTACAGGGAATGAGGACGACCGCAAACTAGGGTTATGGACGCTTGAAGCCATTGAGATGATTCATCAGACCATGCCAAGGGTACAAATCATTTTAGGATTGTCCAATATTTCTTTCGGGTTGAAACCTTCAGCACGTAAGGTGTTAAACTCAGTGTACCTGCATGAAGCCGTCAAGCGTGGCATGACAGGGGCGATTATTCATGTGAGTAAAATCGTCCCCATGCACCAAATCCCTCAAGCACAGCAGGACGCTGCCCTTGATTTAATTTATGACCGCCGAGACCCCTCCCAACCCACCACCCCAGACAACGACCCGCTTCAGAAGTTCATTGCCCTTTTTCAAGAAGAAACCTCCCAAGCACAGAGTACGAGTTCTCGTCTATCGGCGGTTTTAGAAGAACGTCTGAAACAAAGAATCGTGGATGGACTCAAAAAAGGGCTAGAAGAAGACCTCACCTTGGCCTTAGAACGTTACAGTCCGCTCGATATTATCAATACCCTCCTCTTAGAAGGGATGAAGGTTGTAGGGGAGTTATTCGGTTCAGGGAAAATGCAACTACCCTTTGTGTTACAGTCTGCCGAAACCATGAAACTCGCCGTAAAGTTCTTAGAACCTTTTATGGAAAAAGCTGAGGGTCAACACAAGGGTACCGTCGTCCTTGCCACGGTGAAGGGAGACGTGCATGACATTGGCAAAAACCTTGTGGATATTATCTTGACGAACAACGGTTATCGTGTGATTAACCTCGGGATTAAGCAGCCGATTGATGCGATTCTGCAAGCGGCTGAGACCCATCAAGCCGATGCCATAGGCATGTCAGGTTTACTTGTGAAGTCTACGGTGATTATGCGTGAAAACTTACACTACATGGGCGAAAAAGGGCTTCGTATCCCTGTGTTTCTTGGGGGTGCGGCACTCACGCAAGCCTACGTTGAAACCGATTGTTATCAGGCGTATGCACCGCATCATCAAGTGGCGTACGTCAAAGATGCGTTTGAAAGTCTTGAGCTGATGGGACGCATTATGGATGGACGCTTTCAAGCCTATCTTGATGAACGTCAGCAGTGTTACGCACAAGCCGAGCCCTCTACACCTCGCCTTTTACTCGACACCCTACAAACATCGCCCGAAAGCCTCAAAAGTACCATTGCCTTACAAGCTTTACCCACCGTGAGTATGGCACCTACTGTCGTGATTGGTCAGCATCATGGACAAACACTCACGCCAGCACCCAAGCTCCCCCTAGGGGTGCGTCCTACCCTCCATTGGACACCCGATACCCTTTTGCCTTGGCTTGCTTATGAGCGTCTTTTCATCAACCAATGGGGGTATACCCCACCCGAAGGACACCTCCCCAGTAGAGGGCATCCTGAGTACCAAGGGGCTTTAGAGGCGTGGGCTTCTAAAGAAGGCTTGTACGCCCATATCCACCGTATTTTGAATCATGAGGAAGTGGCACCCACCCTGATACCTCAAGCCGTTTGGGGGGCTTTTTGGGTGCATGCCGAGCAGTCTCAAGACCCTGCGAGTTTACCAGCTATCCATTGGTTTGATAACCCAGAACCCAAGCAAGGAAACCGTTTAGGCACTTGGCAATTACCACTTGCCACAGAATTACCCACCCCTGAACACTTAGCCCAGTGGATACATCCCCAAGGGGAAGCGTGGGTGCATGGGTGTGTCACCCTTGGGCAACCCATTTCAGAAGTGGCTCGGAGATGGTTTAAAGAAGACCGTTACCATGATTATTTACTACTCCACGGACTCCTTGGCGAACTCACTGAGGCTTTAAGTATCGCCCTTCAAGCCACCATTGCCAAGGCAGTGGCTCAGGACTTAGGCACCACAGCCCCACAGAAGTACCATCGTTATGGGGCAGGTGGGGTACTGATGCCCGATACCGCTTTGATGCGTGATAGCTTAACATGGCTCCAAGCCCCCGAGCGTATCGGCGTATGTTTTAACGAAGAAACCCATTTACTGACCCCTGAAGAAAGTGCCTGTATGCTCTTTATACCCTCCCCCCACTTTACCCGCCATGGCTGGTAGGGGCATTGCCAGCGTCAAAAAAAGCTCTACCGTAAATTATTCTTTCCTGTTATTACAGCCTGTCATACAGCGGGGTTGGCATTAGCTTTAATATTATTGCAATAAGTTGCCAACGCTTAGTAATATAAACGATTTTAGCCTTCTTTTTTATAGCCTCCAAAATTTGTTTAGTGGCTTTATCAACTGTCGCAACCCAAAACTGTCCTTCACCTTTTGCCATATCTGTATCAACAAAACCTGGTCTAACATCTGTGACAAAAATTTTATGACCGAGTTTTGTTGCTTTTTGTCTAAGTCCTTCCAAGTAATTTATTTGATACGCTTTTGTTGCATTATACGCTGGTGCAGTTCTATTACCACGAACGCCACTTACTGAACTTATAGCTACTAAATGTCCTGACTTTTGATTTTCAAAATAATTAAAAGCCCAATTTGCAACGCAAGTAAAACCTGTAATATTTGTTTCAATGGTTCGCTTTTCAATTCCAAAGTCAAGTTTTTCGTTTAGTTCACCCATTCCTGAACTAATGATTAACAAGTCAAGTCCGCCAAGTTCGTTTGTCAACTCATTTAAAATTTCAGCAATTATTTTTGTATCTGTTATATCCAAACTTTTGATGCAATAAGCATTTGGCTTTTGCAATTTCATTTCTTCAAGTATCTCAACCCGTCTACCTGTAATACCGACTTTATAATTATTGTCAGTCAGAATCATTGCAAGCCCTTTTCCAATACCTGATGTTGCACCAATAATTATTGCTTTTTTCATTTTAAGCACCTCTATAATCTTGTTTTACCTTGTTTTCACTTACAATAATGCTCAACTTTTTGTAGATGTCCGCAAAGCATAGCTTTTACCACATTTTAGGAGTTCACGGGCAAGGGCATGGATGACGGGTACCGTCATGGCGTTCCCTGCTTGAGATAAAAGCCGTGTGGATGAAATCCCAGCTTGTATGGCTTTTTGGGCATGCTCAAGGGGGAATCCCTGCAAGGCAAGTGCCTCTAAGGGGGAAAGCTTATAGAAAGCACCTTCATGGACATACAAAATACCGTGCCGTCCTGTTCGCAACGTAGGACAGCACTGCGTGTAGCGTCTTAAATCACTTTGCCGTGTATCTAGTACCACGCCTTCTTCTGCTAAGAGGGTCTCTACCGTGTAACGCCCCTGATTATAACGGTTGTTTAAATACCGACGAAAGGTCTCAAAAGCGGGTTGCTCAGGGGTAAAGCGATGGTGGCTCGTAGGGTGTAAATACCTTTGAAGCGGCTGAGAAGCCACTGGAGCCGGCCACTGGAACAGCTGTTGATAGTACCCATGGCGCATCCCTACAAAATAGATACGCTCACGCATTTGAGGCACCCCATAGTCTGCACTGTCGAGCACGGCATACTGTACCCAATAGCCCGCTTGGTTCAAGAGGGCTAAGACGGTTTTCAAAGTACGTCCTTGGTCGTGGCTTACCAGTCCCTTGACATTTTCAAGGATAAAATACGGGACTTGCTTGGCTTGAAGGATATTGAGGATGCCGTGAATGACCAGCCCTCTATCATCTTCAAACCCAGCCCGTTTGCCCGCAATGCTAAAGGTTTGGCAAGGGAATCCCCCAATAAGCACCTCAAAGTCTGGTAGGGCGTGGGGGTTGAGCGTCATTAAATCTCCCCAATTCTGGTGCATGCTCATGGTGGGTACGCATGCGTCTGCCTGCGCGTGCATGACATCATAGGTTTTGGCGGGCAGGGGGTCTATTTCACTATAGCCCACACATTGTAACCCCGCCTGCATCAGGCCTAAGCGTCCGCCACCAATCCCCGCGCATACATCAAAAAAACGTAGCGGTTTGGCAATGGGAAGTGGATAGAGGTTTATCACTGAGAACATACAGGATGCTTTAGGACGGGATGCTTTAGGAAATCTACACAAGCGGAACATACAACGTTTCTACGACGTTTCTAAGTATATCCCAAACGCAAAGCTTGGTGAGTCAAGGCAATCGGATGAAGGATTCGGTGGACAGGAGCTTTAGCACATGAGGGTGCCTCACGCCTGTTTTCTGATGTGAGCCGCAGGGAAAGGTTACAGACCTGCCCGAAGACCCCTCTCTCCAAGGGTATAGGGCTGTTTGTTAAAATCACGCACCGTCATTCCGACGCATGTCGGAATCCAGAAAGCTTGCAGTATCAACGAGGGGTGGATACCGATTTGCATCGGTATGACGACATGCTCCCTCCCACTTGAAGAGGGAGGGGCAAAAGTGAAAAACCATGGCGATGATGTGAGATGCGTGAAAACGGTTTTTAGATGCAAGCCTTACTGCCCTTGCCCTGTCTCTTGAGTAAATATGTGGGATTGACAAAACTCAAAACGAAATGCAATAATGAATGCGGTCTTAAATAGAAAATGTTATTTAGAGGCGATTTTAAAATACTGCTACCCGCTTTTTTATCCTTGAGGCTTAACCTATGGGGTGGGTTGCTACGTCAGTCATATGACCGAGGGATGATAAACAGCCTTTCAGTTTTCATGTTTGTTCATCATTGAGGAGGAAAGCATCATGTTATATATTCTAGGTAGCTATGAAGATGTTGCAGATTATTTAGGAGGAAGCTCAGAAAATGATGCTATCTTAGGCTTTGGGGGTAATGATAGTTTATATGGGGGCTTGGGAGTTGATTCCCTGTATGGTGGCAGTGGTGATGACTTATTAGATGGTGGCTTGGGAGACGATTTCTTAAATGGCGATGATGGCAATGATGAGCTAGAGGGTGGTAACGGAAATGATGGTCTAGAGGGTGGCTTTGGCAACGATTTCTTGCATGGTGGCGATGACGATGACCTGTTAGATGGTGGCTTTGGCAACGATAGTTTATATGGAGGGGTTGGCAACGATAGATTATGGGGATATGATTCATCCCTACGTTACGCACCCTATAGGCAGCATGAGCCTATATCAAGTGCTATCAGCACTTATATGTACAGTGGTGGACACCTTTCAGATGAATTTGAGTTTGGGGGTGCCTCAGATTATTTAGATGGGGGTGCAGGGGATGATGGGCTGTTTGGTGGCTACGGGAGCGATACTCTATTAGGAGGTACTGGACAGGATGAATTAGGTGGCGGCGATGGCAATGACTTGTTAGACGGTGGTTTTGGCAACGATAGTTTAGAGGGTGGCGAGGGAGATGATGTACTCATTGGTGGATTAGATGAAGGCAATGATATACTTGACGGCAGCTACGGAAATGATAAGTTATACGGTGGTGGGGGGGATGATGAGTTATTTGGCAGATATGGTGCGGATACTCTCTATGGTCATGCAGGAAACGATACATTATTTGCTGATGACTATGATATTAAAACCGATTTTCTCTACGGAGGCTCAGGCAATGACCGCCTTTATGCCAGTGTTGCTGGTACCTCGTACATGTATGGACAAGAAGGACGAGACTATCTTGAATCTGCTGGAAAAGGGGATTACTTAGATGGCGGTGAACACAATGACACCCTTTTCTCCCAAGCGGTAGGTATAGACTATACCAACAAACTGGATACCTTTGTAGGTGGTAAAGGGCAAGACAGACTGCTATTAGGATATAGTAATGGTATGTTAGGCGATGCTCAAACGGGACGAGTTCGTATGATGTTTCAGGAAGGGGATGGCAATGATGTCATCAGTGCCTCAGATAACACTTACTCGGGCAGTATCCATCCTGATTTACTCCTAGAGGCTAAGGCACAATCTGCAAGTATCACCGTAACAATGTCGGAAGAGGCACTCTTGAGAAGTTGTTTCTCCTTTAAACCTTATACTGCATCAGGCTATGGGGCAGAAGGCTATGAAGTCACTGCCCATTACGGGATGGGTATCAATACCATTCGCTTTGTTGAAAATGGTGATACCAACTACGGGGTAGATATCATTCAGATTAAGACCGAGCAAAGTGCCTACTTCTTCACGGGGTATGATATTCAAGCAATGTACCATAGCTTTGTTGCCTATACTACACAACACGGCGGTGGGGTGGATATTAGTAGTGCGAGTACCATAAGACAACACGATAGCCTGATGCAAACGATAGCCTACTTTGCACACGAGGGTATGGCAACCGTTTAAAATAGACATGCGTTACCTCGGAGGGTTAAAGACCTCCAACAAGACTGTTTAGCCCTCTGGGGTACGCTGTTACTTATAAACCATTGCTTAATAAGCAATGGTTTTAAGGGCTTGGGTGGCTTCTTGGGTAAGGTGGGTTACTTGTTGGTGGGTTGTCTCAGGTAAGGGCTTCCACAGTGCCGCACTCACTGGCGCTTGTGCATCAGGTTGCCACTGATGACACGTTAACCCAAGCCTTTGCGCCAAGGAAGATAACTTGGGGGCATAAGGTAAAATCGCAACAGGTAACCCGCATAATAATCCCAACACAAGGGCATGGAAGCGCATCGCAACGAGGGCATGGAGCTTAGGAAGTTCCGTCAGTAAGCTTTCATGGTGATACTCATAACGAAGGGTAAGTTCAGGATACACCGTTTTTTGGAGGGCTTCCAAGGCTTTTTGTAAGCTTTCCAACACGGGGGTATCCTGTGCGACCTGAAAGGAAAGCCCTACTATCGTAAGGTGCTGAATGCCCTGTGCATGAGCCGTTTTAAGGATACTTTTTGCAAGGTTTTGCACCGTGGCAGTATCCAACGTATGCCAAGTACGTAAAGAAACACCTAGCCGAAATGGATGCCCTTCAAAAGATGTGGGTTGCGTTATGACAGTATTCTTTGAAAAATCAGGCAATAACCCAAAAGAAGGAGCCGCCCACACACTATCAGGCACCAGTGTGACAGGGATTTTACACCCTGCAAGCGTACGTGCTAAGGTGACACTTTCTCGGTCTCGTAAGAGAATAGCGTCACAGCTCCTGAGTACGGCTCCTGTGAACCACCGAAGCCACGGGGTACGGATAGGTCCTAGCCCCTGAAAGGCAATCCAAACGTGTTTGCCCATGAGTTTGGCTAACAGGCATAATCCGCCATAATAGATAATACTCCCAGCACCTGTGGTGTCTTGAAGCAAGCCACCACCGCCACTTACAAAACGGTCACACTGCCAAAGTGCCTTAAGTATCTTCGGTAAAGACCATCGAGGACAGCTTTTCAGTGTCGCATAGGGATGTGCGACCAGCGGCTTATACAAAGGATGCTCGCTGAAAGGCATCGCACTAGGCAAACGCAACATGGTTAACATAACAGGTTGGACAGATTGACCATGTCGCTGAGCGTTGGTAGCACCACCATGCACGGCAACGGGGGTTGCCAGTGCATGGAGTAATACGGCACCAATCAGTTCATCACCAAGATTATCAAAGCCATAGTAGCCAGACAAAAGCGTATGACGTGCCATGACCGAGGTTATCCTTCTTCAGAAGAAGGTGGTAACACGGGCAACTGTGGCAGCTGCACAACAGATACTTCAGGAGAGGTTTCTTGCGGTTGAGGTTGAGGCTCAGGCTGATTCGGTAAAACACTAGGCACTGTATCAGACGCAACAGACGCATCGGGCAATACCGCTTGTGGCATCGTCTCTTCGGGCTGGGGTGCCTCTTGAGGTACTGGCTCAACCACAGGGGCTACAGGGGGAGCCTCTGTAAGGGTAAAACTCATAGGCATCGCACTCGTAGGTACTGGCACAACCGCTGGTGTTTCTTCAGCCTCTGTTTGTTGCATGGCTTCAAACAAACGCTCGGGAGGCTCAGGCAAATGCACAACACCAACCGTAGGAGGTGTTACGGCAACGGGAAGGGCTTCCTCTTGAGGGGCTTCTGGTTTTGAATCAGGCTTTGTCTCAAGATGCGGTTTTTCATGATGGGCAGCCTTACGCTTTTGAGGCGAGGGTTTATTGCGATGATGACGATTACGGCGGTGGGCTGTGCCATGACGACCTTCTGACTCGAGGTCAAGCTCGGCATCAAGCGAATCAGGCTCAAAGGCTTCGGTGTCGGGGTTGTCCGTCACTGTATCGTCTTCGTCGTGAGACAAGATACTGTCGTCGGTACGTGGCGCTTTGGGCTGCAAGTCATCAAAAGACATCATTGTAGCAGAAACGCCCGTAGCAGAAACACCTAACGTGTCCTCTGAAGAAGCCTCGGGTGCCGTGCTTGCCGTGCCTCTTTGACGTGGCTCACGGTAAGGGCGCTCATTGCCATAGCGTCCGCCTCTCGTAACAGGGGCATCCTCTTGCGTATTTGACGAGGGGGTTTCAGTGTCTTGTTCCTCTGAACCCGTATCATCACCATCGTCATCATTCCCTTCTTCATTATCATCCAAAGACAATAAAGGATTATTACCCTGCTCTTGAAGTAAGTACACCAGACAAAAGACATCTTGAGCTCTTGGGTTTAAGCGTGACAAGACGCTATTCACCTCCAAGGGACGCATGATGGTTTTGGCAGTAAGGGCAAACTTGAATGGGTAGAGTGCCAGTGCCATGATGGCATCTTCAATGGACTGTACGCCTTGCTGTGGGGTCGTCTGAGAAGTCGATGCAGTTGGACTGGGAACGACACCCGCATGTCCAGAGGACGGGGTGGGTTGTGCGTCAGTGGTTTTAAAAACCTCCCCAACTTTATAGGGGAAAACCGTTCCTTGAATATGGCTTCCCTTACGATGGTTCGGCTTCAGGAAATGCTCAAAAAGAGGCAAGCCTGTCAACTCACGAATAATCGAACGTGGATGGGATGAGCGCTCCCGAGTAGACCCCTGCGTGTGAGGGTCTTGCTGGGTGCGTCCTGAGTTTCTCGCATTACCCAAGGCACCTTGCCCACCCTGAGAGGGATGACCACCCCCACGGGTGTCTCGTGACTGTCCGAACCGTCCTTCACGGGTTTCACGCCCTTCAGAACGATGTCCTTCACGTCCCTCTGAACGACCATTCTCACGTCCTTCTGGACGACTATTCTCACGTCCCTCTGGACGATACTCGCCACGCTCCCCGCGTCCTTCACCCGCACCTTGCCGCTGCATTAAAGCCGTGGGTTTACTGGCACCTGGTGTGATAGGCTGGTGGGGTACCGTTTGCCCGTCTGGGGTCGTTTGTGCATTTTGGTTACTATAACGAGGGTTGGGACGATTGGGTAAACGATTCCGTAGGTTAGGACGGTCGTTGGCTGTTGCACGCTCGGGGTCGAGGGCAGGTGAAGCCCACGAAAAATCTTCAATCGCATGCCCTGTCCCGTGACACGTCGGACAAACCTTGGTGAATATCTCATGGAGTGATTGACCTTGACGGTGGCGGGTCATTTCGACCAATCCGAGGTCGGAAAGCTGACCAATTTGAGGTTTGGCTTTGTCGGTTGCAAGCTCATTCTCAAAAGCCTCAAGAATCATCAGTTGGTCTGCCCGAGACTCCATGTCAATAAAGTCAACGACAATCATCCCACCGATGTTGCGCAAACGAAGCTGACGGGCAATTTCCTTCGTCGCTTCAAGGTTGGTAATACGGATGGTTTCTGCTTGGCTTTGCAAGTTGGTAAGCTTACCGCTGTTCACGTCAATGACGTTCAAGGCTTCGGTTTGCTGAATGTAGAGATACCCCCCACTTGGCATGGGGACTTTGGTTTGAAGGGCTTGCTTAATTTCACGGTCAACGCCAAAAGTCTGCAAGATGGATTGGTTACTGGTGTGCTGGGACATACGAATGCTTTTATCCAGACCCCACTGACTCAAGAGCTGTTGGGCGCGTTGATACCCAAAGGGTGTATCCACAACAATATCCTGCACATCATCCGTGACCATTTCACGAATGACACGATACAGGAGGTCTTGGTCACGGTAGAGCAAAGCGGGTGGGTTGGTTTGTTCACTGACGGCGACAATATTTTGCCAACGGTCAAGCAATACCTCAAAGTCCTCCTGAATATCTTGGTTACTTACACCTTGGGCTTCCGTACGGATAATCACGCCCATACCAGGAGGTTTAATCAAGCTTACAATAGACTTCAAGCGGGAACGCTCGCTTTGTTGTTCAATTTTACGGCTGATGCTGACCCCCTTGGACTCAGGCATCATCACAAGGAAACGTCCTGGTAAACTAATTTCTGTCGTAACCCGAGGCCCTTTATGCCCAGTGGGTTCCTTCATGACCTGAACAAGCATCCGCTGTTTAGGTTTTAAACGGAGTTTCAAATCACCCTTCCCTTGCACATCACTGGAGTGCAGGAAGCCCATTTTATCCCCACCAAGATACACAAAGGCGGCATCAATACTGGGTAAGATATTCTCTACGCTGGCAAGATAAATATCCCCTAAGAGGACATCGCCACGGTGGATAATGAACTCAAGGGCTTGGTCGCCCGCAAACAAAGCGGCAATATTATCACGCTCAGAAATAACAATTCGTTTTTTAGCCATCATCACGATGAACCATCATCCTTTCAAAAACACGACACAACACATAGCCCCACTCACACAAGAGAAGCGTGAGGCTATGCCGTGAAAACTTGTAAAATCCATTGGGTGAAATCGCACACACATAAAATACTTTAAAAAAGCTAGGTTAAACTTGAGAAGCAGTGGTGGCACATCGAACGACACCACGCACATACACACACCATAAAAGCGATACGAGCAAACCCGCCTGTTAGGGCATCGTGACAAACTTGTCATCGCTTTTTAAAAACATAGTGCTTGAAAAAGCTTAGATACAAGACACTTACACTTGCAAAAAATGGCTTAAACCGCACACGCCTTCAGGATGACGCACACAGAACCTTAAGGTATTTATACAGAGGTAAGCACAGGTAAAACTTCGGTATTAGGAGACACCGAAAACTGAGGTAAATTTAAGGCAACACGTGCAAGTCGCCACGGTATCACACGTTGAGAAGCCAAGGAGACTTCAGATACTTGTGTTTGAACATCAAGGGTGTGTATTGAATCAAGGGCCTCCCTTGGGAGTTTACTTGGTTCAATGGCCGCAGGGACTGCATCACAAATCACGTTGGACGTTGGAACTCCATCCAGCACAGAGGCAAACATTGAGTGTAACAGGGTCATCATCCAATCAGGCTTAATCCATTTGGTACCTTGCCCCTGAGAACGATCAATGAGGGCGGGGTCAGTTTCACGCACATGAGATGCCTGCCAAGCCGCACTGTCAGAATCGTATCGGAGTACAAGAGATTTTTCCATTGAGAAGGTGATTACCAAGGTGGATGCCTGTGCATCGGAGGATGCGGGAGACAAAAACGAAAAAGAAAAGTCTTGAATATGAGGTTTAAGGTCGAGGGTGACAGACTGCATACTGGTGACTTGCTTACGGCTGAAGTGCTTGTTGTGAGGCTTGTCGGCACGACGTTGCTTTTTTTCAGGGTCGGCAAGTTTCATGGAAAGGGTCACACACCACGACGCTTGAGACATAAAATGCTTGAGTGTCTCTTCTATCATAGCTTGAGGTGCTAGCTTTTCACAAGGGACTTTTAGTGAATACGTCATTGAGAGGAGTCCACTATCCACACTGGGCGTGGCAAGAGGAACTTCAAACGCTTCTAATACCTGTCCCTCCGCAAGCAAGAACGTATTAAGCTTTGCTTTGACAACATCCGCACTGCAAGGATGCGCAAGGTCAATATCCACCCATTCTCCGTAAGATTCCGCAAATAAGGGAAGCGCAGGGGAAAAGCCCATTTTAGGCTTGGGGTTAAACCCTAAACTGTACGCTACAGGAATGTTAGCACGCACCACGGCACGCTGTAGACCACGCATCCAGTCAAGGTGTGAGAGGAAGCGTTGGTGTCCTAGCTTCGCAAGTTTCAGGCGGATACGGTGCTTGGGCAATATCTTGAGTGCTTCAAGACGCGTTCTTTCAGGTAAAGGGGTACCCTCTTCATCCACAGCAACAGCGTCTTCAAGGACAGGCTCAAGCGAGGGGGCTGTCTCATCCGTTAGGACAGGTGCATATTGCGGGGCAAGGTGGGTTTGCGTTAACCAAGGGGCAGCGTCTTGGTGGCTGGGTTTTTCAGAGCTTTGGACATCCCGAGAAAAACTAGGCCACGTGAGAAACTTCCCACACACGCCGCAGGAAGAACACGCATCAAAACAGGGAACCGTACTTGCGGCTTCCATGGCACGACGGTACTCATTTTGAAGCCATGATTTATCCACGCCCACATCAATCATATCCCAAGGTAAGGCTTCATCGAGGTCAAGGAGACGTTCACGGGTATAGTATTCAGGGTCGACGCCTACTTTTTCCATGGCGGCAAGCCACTTATCGGCGTTTGTTGTCATGTCCCACGCATCGAGGTACGCACCGTTTTCATAGGCGTAAGCCAACACAGGGGCAAACGAGGCATCGGCTTTCGTGACGACGCATTCCATTTTACTGATTTCAGCGTCTGTATAATTCACCTTCACGCCCTTGAACGAGGCAAAATGACTTTTAAGATAGCTGATTTTTTCTGCCAACATCGTTAAACTGTCCTGAGCGCACCATTGGAAAGGCGTATGGGGCTTGGGGACAAAGTTAGAAATGGTGACATTCACTTCAAGACGACCTCGCCCCTTAAAGGCGGGTTCTTGACGAATTTGGTCGCAAAGCCACTGGAGCTTTTTCACAATTTGGACAATCCCGTCAAGGTCGTCGTAGGTTTCGGTGGGTAAGCCAATCATGAAGTAGAGTTTAACCTTACTCCAGCCTGCCCGATACGCCGTGGTTACTGCGTCTTGGATTTCGGCATCACTGAGGTTTTTGTTAATGACATCCCGCAAACGGGGCGTGCCTGCTTCAGGGGCAAACGTGAGGGTACTTTTACGGACGCTTTGGACTTCTTCCGCCACTTGGACACTGAAACGGTCGGCGCGCTGACTCGGTAAGGACAACGAAGCCCCTTCCTGCTTCAAAGCCCCCGAAACCTCTTTCACCAAGGTGGTAAGCTGTGAATAATCTGCAATACTCAATGACAGTAAAGAACACTCTTCATACCCTGTTTTGTGGAGTTCCTTCAAGGCACTATCACGGATTTTATCAATATGTTGCTCCCGCACAGGGAGGTTAATAAAGCAGGGCTGACAGAAGCGACACATGCGGTCGCACCCACGGCGAGCTTCAACCACCACACGGTCATGGACGGCTTCCACACTGGGAATCAGGGGGGCAAGTTCAACGTTTTGCGTGGCAATATCCACCAATCTTTTGTAGACAATGCCCTTGGTAATGGTTGGGATATAGACCCCCTCTAGTTGAGACAACGCTTCAAGCAACACAGGTTTTTCAGCATACGCCGAGCCGTACTGTGCCTTGTGCTTGGTGATGGTGTCCATGACTTCAATTAAAAGGTCTTCACCGTCACCGATGAGGAAGCCATCAAAGTACGGACTCAACGGTGCGGGATGGGTCGCCCCAGGACCACCTGCTAGCACCACAGGGAACGGCTGGTGCAATCGCTCTACCTGATGCAAGGGGAAGCGTGCCGCATCCATTAAACCGAGGGCGGTCGTGTAATTCAGCTCGTACTGTAAGGAGACGGCCACCATGTCAAACGCCTGCAAGGGACGCTTGGACTCTACGGCATACAGTGGGAGGGCGTGTTCTGCCAGTTTGGCTTTGAAGTCCAAAGCGGGGGCATAAACACGGTCGCAGTAGTAATCAGGGTGGGCATTCACCACACTATACAAAAGCTTAATGGCGTAGCTGGACATCCCAATTTCGTATAAATCAGGGAATGCCAACACCATGTTTGCCTTTGTGGTTCCCCAAGGTTTTTGAAGGGTGCCTTGCTCCAGTCCTAGGTAACGCCCTGGTTTATCGACATAGGGCAGAATCTCACGCTCAATCAATGCCATAGGCACTTCAAAGCATGGGGTTTGGGAGGAGGATTGCAAGGCTTGAGGAACGGAGGTGGTGGGAGTCATTGGCATGAAGGTACCATGGATAGATGGTTTAAGCAGGCAGGTTATCACTAGAAGCCTCTTGGATGCACATAGCATACACCCAAGGGGCTAAGCACACAGGGTACTAGGGCAAAAGTTTGAGTTCAAGGGCGTGTAATGCCCCTGACTTCATGGCTTCATCCACCATGGTATACACTGCACGGTGGGCTTCAAGGAGGGGTTTTGCTTTAAGTTTTTCGGAGCGAATAAACACTTGGTAGTGGTCCTGCATGCCTGTTTTGTCCAGAACGGTAATTTCGGCATGGGGGTCGAGGGGTTGAATGAGGGCTTGGAGGGTTTCAGGGGGTATCATGGGCGTGTCGGTTGATTGCGAATAAGGAGGGTGGTGCATTAACAAGGGTTTGGCACGTATGGTATACATACCATATTTTATTACTTATAGCATATCACCGACATGATGAGGTAGGGGGTATCTCTGTTGCTGAGTGATGCTTTTGTTAAGGAAGTGAAAACTTATTTATGATAATAAAAGCAATTTGTAACCACATGGGTTTAAGGTTCAAAATTTCGACGAGTCACAATCCGCCCACCCACCCCTGCAATAGAGGCCTTACCAATACGTTTCTGGTATAATTAAAATCCTATCCTAAGTCAACATCGGTTTCTTTTTTGGATTTATTCCATAGATTGAGAGTTTGAAAATGCAATTTGATAACCCTTTTTATTTTTTAGAAGGTGTTAATGGACAAATTTCTTTTTATGAACACTTTTTGGTGATTACTCGAAAAGGGAGGCTTGGTTTTTTGACACAAGGTTTTGACGGGGCCAAAATAGTTTTTTATAAGCATCTTTCAGCTGTTCAAATTAAAGAATGTGGGCTTGTAACTAATGGTTATTTCCAAGTAGTTATACCTGGCTCCCAAGAGTCAAAAAGAGGTATGTGGGAAGCTACACAAGATGAAAATACGGTGTTTTTTTCAGGGAAAGATAAAAACGAGACGATTAAGAGAATCGCTGAGTGGATTATTGAAAAAATTATTTCTTATTAGGTAGGTAGAACTCCTACGGTTAGTTTTTGAAGAATTAGGAGGCTGCACCCGAACGCCCTTGGCCAGCAAATGCGAAAAGACGGAGTGTATCAGCGGGTGCGGAGGATTGGCGACAAAGCCGGAGTCCAGACCGCCAGCCATGCCCTGCGCCGTGCGTTTGTAACCCTGAATGCCAATAAAGGCCGTTCGCTGGTCATGCTGCAAATGGCCTGCGGCCATGCCGACATTAAAACCACCCGAGACTATTGCCGCACCTCCGAGCAAGAACTCATCGAAGCCATGAAAGGGTGGGGGTAGGGTAATAGCAAGAATCAGGCTTGCCATTGCCCGAAAATGACTGCACAATCAACTTACAGACTTTCAAGGCTCTGCGTGAAAGCGTATCCTCAAAACGAGAGTCGGATAAACCCCCCCAAGGCTATGGCTCCCGCTATCCTCAAATGTGGGGGGTACTTTTTGGAAATTTTTACACAACAGGCTTGTATGCGCAATAGAGGCCTTACCAATACGTTTCTGGTATAATCACCGAAGTCCGTTTTAAAATAAAGGAGAGGGCAATAGAGGCCTTACCAATACGTTTCTGGTATAATCTGTAAGTCCAGCAGGTGCAAGAGGGTTGAGCAATAGAGGCCTTACCAATACGTTTCTGGTATAATATCACTTTTTGGCGTTGATTCAGTTTAATCGCAATAGAGGCCTTACCAATACGTTTCTGGTATAATAGAATTATCAATGCCCCGCCGTATAGCCGTGCAATAGAGGCCTTACCAATACGTTTCTGGTATAATCAACACCGCTGATGTGGGTCAGGGTGGCGGGCAATAGAGGCCTTACCAATACGTTTCTGGTATAATTTTCTAATACATCATCAACATAATAACAAGGCAATAGAGGCCTTACCAATACGTTTCTGGTATAATACATGCCGTTTACACGCCTGTTTAAGGCATGCAATAGAGGCCTTACCAATACGTTTCTGGTATAATCCATTGCTACTTACGGCGTAGCTAAGCTACGCAATAGAGGCCTTACCAATACGTTTCTGGTATAATGATCTCTAGGTCGTGACACCTATGATAACTGCAATAGAGGCCTTACCAATACGTTTCTGGTATAATATAAATAAACGGCTGAAACCCTTGCGGGGCGCAATAGAGGCCTTACCAATACGTTTCTGGTATAATAAGAAACCCTAGACCTTGCAAGGTCTAGGGGCAATAGAGGCCTTACCAATACGTTTCTGGTATAATCAGTAAAAAAAGAATACACTTTACCCAGTAGCAATAGAGGCCTTACCAATACGTTTCTGGTATAATGTAATGCACGGCGAATTATCACTTTTTGCCGCAATAGAGGCCTTACCAATACGTTTCTGGTATAATATTCTAGCCCAGGCTCAGGTTGAAGATTCCGCAATAGAGGCCTTACCAATACGTTTCTGGTATAATTTGCTCAAGGATAACAACACTTCAAAAAACGCAATAGAGGCCTTACCAATACGTTTCTGGTATAATACCTCAACCGCAAGAATGCCCGCTTAAACAGCAATAGAGGCCTTACCAATACGTTTCTGGTATAATGTTTCCACACGTCCGCCTCTCGTAGCCTGGGCAATAGAGGCCTTACCAATACGTTTCTGGTATAATCCCATCAACATAAACCAACATCATCATATCGCAATAGAGGCCTTACCAATACGTTTCTGGTATAATGGGTTATCGTGGAGTATCCAAAATGGTGCGAGCAATAGAGGCCTTACCAATACGTTTCTGGTATAATCGTCCGAAACATGAAACCCATAGCACAATGGCAATAGAGGCCTTACCAATACGTTTCTGGTATAATCTGCAGGTAGTCTAGTACTGCTGGGTAATCGCAATAGAGGCCTTACCAATACGTTTCTGGTATAATTCATCACCAAAAACACCTTTACAACTAAACGCAATAGAGGCCTTACCAATACGTTTCTGGTATAATTACAACTTTCTCAAAACCTCCTCTTTTTTCGCAATAGAGGCCTTACCAATACGTTTCTGGTATAATTTGAAGGTATTGAGTCTATTGTTATTTCATGCAATAGAGGCCTTACCAATACGTTTCTGGTATAATTGGTAGCGTCTTGGTTGTAATCAATTTTTTGCAATAGAGGCCTTACCAATACGTTTCTGGTATAATGGATGCTTGTAACAAGTAGTTGCATTGTTTGCAATAGAGGCCTTACCAATACGTTTCTGGTATAATACGGCTGTTTGCCGTGTCGTGACTGATGGGGCAATAGAGGCCTTACCAATACGTTTCTGGTATAATGGCGTGTAAGACGGAAGGTGTAGTCCTCACGCAATAGAGGCCTTACCAATACGTTTCTGGTATAAT
>JBIIZQ010000032.1:0-15997 GCA_044346175.1 Vampirovibrionales bacterium | reverse complement strand
ATTGGCTTGCTCGTTTTAAGAGGAGAGGAAAGGTTGTATCGAGGTCATTAGCGGATATGAAGCAAGCGATAGCGATGCAATTCCACCGTGTGAATACATCAAAGCTAATTGGTTAAATGTCTCGTTTAATTTTTTCTGCCTGTTCTCTTTCGATCATTTTTTCAGATTTTTTTATTTGGACAGGGTTTCCACTGAGAATATCGTCACTTCTAAGCACTCTTGATTTTGCTTCGGGGCTCAGGTCTTCAAAGTTAGATTTGCCAGCTTTGCTAAGCTCTCTTTGTAACAAGTTCGCACTACCTTGTTTTAACTTTTTACCATTCAGTGCGGTGGTACTTTCTTGTTGGGCATTTTGTAAGTTTTCATAGGCTTTAATTGTATTACCTAAACGTTTGGTATTGGTTTTACCAAGGATAGTATTTTGGCTTAAGCCAGCAACCTCAGGTAATACCCCTGTGGTATTTTGGAGCTTTGTAAGGTTAGCTTTGCTATTTGAGAAGAGGTTAAGACTTAACCCTCTTTCTTTCGAGTTGTCTACAATCTCAGCACCACGCTTTAATACTTGGCGCTGTGTGTTACCGATGGTGTTACCTTCTGAAATAAGGTTTTTTATCATCTCAGGGGTACGCTTGGCTTTATTGGCTTGTTGTAAAGCACTTGCAACATTCTTTGTAAATTGTTTGGCACTCTTCAAAGGGGCTAAGTTAATGTTAATCATGGGGTGGGCTCTCTTTCGTTCACTCAAATAGGGTGTGTGTCACCCTGTGAAGGGTACTTGTTTATTTCTGGTTTTATCCGTATGAAAAAAGATGTTTTTCTTGGGCTAAAGGGTGCTGCGTGTTACGAGCATTTTTCTCTGTTTAGGAGATGCTTTAATCAACACTTCTCAGTGCGGGAAATTGCCCTGAATAGCGTGTTTTTGTGTGTGGTTTACTTTTTCAGTGCCAAAATTTGAGTTTCTCGAAGAGGTTTGTGGTGTTAGAAGCTTGGTTAGATGTTTTAATAGGTGCTTGTTTTTGCAGAGCTACGCATGATGATGATGGACTATCTTTTTCTGGTACTACTGTCATACACACCGTGATATCGAAGTATACTTAATTAAGACAATAAAAACAAAATAATTAAAACATTGCATGTTAGTGTTATCGTGAAGGGGTCTTCTTTTTTGCTTTTACCTTAAAAAGCTGTGTACACAGAAGCTCCTCCTGCCCGATGCCCCGTCAAAAAGTAACCCCTTCTACGACTTCGTCTACTAAAAAAAAGGTTCAAAAACCCTCTGTGCCTCAAGCAGCTATGGCTTCAACAGCGTTAACCTCAACACACACCATGGTACAGATACTTGAGGTGCTTGAAGCTACCTACCAAGAGCATCCTATGGGAGAAGTCACTGCCCATGACCCCTTCAAGGTACTGATGGGGTGCATTATTAGTTTACGCACCAAAGATGAAGTGACGATTCCAGCCTGCGAGCGTTTGTTTGCTGTAGCCCCTACGCCTGAAACCTTCGTGCAATTGTCTCAAGTCCAACTCGAAACGCTTATTTATCCAGCGGGCTTCTATAAAACCAAAGCCAAAAGTATGCTAGAAGCAGCTCAGGTTATTTTAGACCGTTTTGGAGGACAAACGCCTGACACCATTGAAGCCCTCCTGACCTTAAAAGGTGTGGGGCGTAAAACCGCCAATTTGGTCGTGGCACTTGGGCATCAAAAACCCGCCATTTGCGTGGATATTCACGTTCACCGTATGTGCCATCGGATGGGATACCTTCAGACTCGTAACCCTGATGAAACCGAATTTGTCTTGCGTGAAAAGCTTCCTATCACCCATTGGCAACGCATTAACCATCTTATGGTGATGCACGGTCGAGAACAATGCAAACCTATTAGCCCGCTGTGTAGCGTCTGTGTGGTGGCTTCCTTGTGTCCTAAAGTGGGGGTTGAAAAGCATCGTTAGGAAAAGGGTTTCGCACTCAAATGGCATAATAATGGGTTTTTGAGGCTTTTGTTTTAAGGCTTTCCTAAGGCTTTCCATGGCATAGTGCCTCACAGTATAATAAGTTTCAACCTGCTAATGCGTTACGTTACCATGCCTTGAAACCAGCCTTGAAACTGCCGAGCTTTTACATATGATGACTCTTTTCTCCTCTCATGCCAACGCCATTGAGGTACCTCATGTGCTTGTACCTTTAGAGCGTACCGCTTTGTTGCGGGCGTATTTGAGTGCCACACCTAGCCATCAAGATGTTGTTGCGATAGGTGAGGTTTTGGTGGATTGGGTTTGTTTGGACAAAACGCTTGATTTATCTGAAGCCACCCAGTTTATGAAAGCACCAGGTGGCGCTCCAGCGAATGTGGCCGTGGGGCTGGCACGTCTTGGTGTACCCGTGAAGTTTCTTGGAGGGCGTACCGATGGGCTATGGGGGCAGTGGTTGGCTTCGATACTTGCCCAAGAGGGGGTTGACCTTACGTTGAGTCCGACGCTACCTCATACCAATACGCGCCAAGTGTATGTGCTTACGGCACCTGACGGGCAACGTATTTTTAAAGGCTTTACACAACATGCGTGTGCTGATATTGCCCTGATGCCTTATCACTTTGACCCATTGCTTGAAGCGCATGACCTCTACCCAAAAACGCCCAATCATCAACGTATCGTGTACTGGGGGAGCGTGATTCAGAGTCATCCGCCTTTGGCAGAAGCACTTTGCCAAGCGGTTCAAACCATACGTCATCAGCGTGAAAATCACAACCACCAGACATTGCTTTGTTATGACCCCAACTATCGAGCACCTCTTTGGCAGCGTCGTGAAGAAGCCTTGGCACGCATGAGAGAAAGTTTTGCAGTGTGTGATGTCTTGAAAATCTCAGATGATGAACTCCCCATGTTCTATCCTGACATGCCTCTTGAGCAAGCAGGACAGGCACTCTTGACGGATTATCCCAACATCCTCTGGTTAATTATTACCTGTGGTAAGGAAGGTGCTTGGAGTGTTCATCGAAACCACTGTGTGAAAATCCCCGCCTTTGAAGTGCAAGCTGTCGAACTCACTGGAGCTGGCGATGGTTTTGTAGCTGGCCTGCTACGAGGGCTTTTATGCTACATGCGTCCATACCAAGCGTATGAGGGGCTTCAAGGCACACCACTGCAGAAAGGTTTGATGCAACACATCTTAGATACCATGCCAGAGGCTTCGGCGAGTACGATACTACGTTGTGCTGCTGGGGTGGGGGCTTTGGCAACCTTAAAGCCCGGTGCGATGGCTTCATTACCCAGTTTGTCCCATTTACAAGCTTTCATGGAAAAAGGATAGCCTTGTGTATCTCCTTTAAGGGTGTGAACTTTTGTGAAGCTTGTCTTGTCCTTGAACCTTTTACGCTATACTGTAAAAATATGTGATAAGACAATAAAGTAACAAGATGCTACTGAAACACGTGGTCATCTTCCCCCCCCCTCCTAACGAGAAAGTTTTGATGGTCATGGCTTTACAGCGTCTTTTTATATGGGTTGGGCTTTTATGGTGCGTAGGTGCTTTAGGCATAAGCTCCGCCATGGCTGGTGAGCCTTCAGACCCATCTGTACATCGTTGTGCCAAACGCTTGGCACGCCATACTCGTATTCAAACCACATGGTCTGAAACCAAACGGGGTTGGCTCAAACCATACGTTACTTTTATGGCTGAAAAGGCAGAACCCTGCTTGATACAACGTAAAATGGCTGCTTTGCATCAGTTACAAGGGCTTGAGATTCACGAAGACGCAATGACCCTTATTCAAATAGCCGACCCTGTTGAATACCTTCCCGATGACCAACCTAAGCACTAGCGCTATGCTACACGCCGTGTACGTCCCCCCGTGGTTTGCTTGGAGCCTTTTGGGTTGCCTTGTATTAGGCTGTGTGGGTAGTGGCGTGGCACTCTTTTTTCTTTGGCGATGGCATAGTGCTTTAATGCTTGGCTATGGCATGATGGAGGTCTTTAAAGAGTTGCTGTTAGGCGGCTTACGTCAGTGGCAAAAACGGACGCATCGTACTCGTATGAAAATGGCAAACTATGAGCCACATCATAAAAAAGGGTGGCTTTCCTACGTGATACCTTTACCCTTGTTGTATCATGGGCTTCAGATTGTATTGGTGCTTTTAAGTCGTTACAGTCATATTGGTACCATTAGTACCTTGCTTCAACAGGCAGAAACCTTCAAAGCGTTTTTAGGGGCATTGGGCGTGCTTAAGAGTTTTAAGCATCATCCTAAGCAGTAAAAGACTCCCACCTAGGATGATGCTATTTGTATCGTATCGTTTACAGGTATAAAGCTAACGTATTACCACGCCAAGTGGGTGGGAATAAGCTGCGTTGTAAGGCACGTCCTAACCCTGCCAAGAAAGCAACATCATAGGTGTAGGAGCCACTGGAGCGTAATACGGCAAGCCCTGTGACTTCACCAAAACGGTTGACCTCTACCCACACTTTAGGGAAAGAAACCCCGTGGGGAGGCTCTGGGGTACTGCCCAAAATCCCTTGCCATACTTGCCGACGAAACCCTTCTACATCATACACATCCGCTTGATTCAGTGGCACACTATCACCTGTTACGCCGTATTGAAGCAGCTGATGAAGCATTTGCTCTTGAAGGCTCTGGGTGCCATAGCGGAAGGTGGGGTCGTTCAATACTGCCAGAAGAGGTTGATGACGATAGAACGGTTGTGGGAAGTGCTGAGGACGATGTCCCCCGCCATAGGCAATGGGTACCCCGTAGGTTGGATGGCTGTATGCTCTTACCACGTGGTTGGTTTGTCCAAGTTTAATCACAACCTGTCCATTGGGTGTGTAGGTGGTGTTAAAGCCTGAGACATTCCGACGCTGTCCATACTGCGGGAAGGGAATCACGGGTTGGTGTACATACGGTACATAGCTTGGTGTGTGGATGGTGGGTGGTGGTGCAATAAAGCTTGGGGGAATACTTTGGTTAAAGACACTTTCTGCATGGGCAAAAGATAGGGTACTGGTGATACCTATCATCAGGCTACTTGTCACCATACTGAGTGCCACGAGGAAGTTTTTCATACGAAGCTCTGTGAGGAGGGAGGGCATGGCTTGTGATGCGAAAGCGTGAAACGGGTGCATAAAATGTACTATGACCTTTCTGTCATCTTCATGTAAAGAGACCTGAATAAAATGCACAAATAAAATGTGCGTACTGAAGAAAAGGGACTACCCGTATAAAACCTTGAACCTGTCTGGTTTGTGTGTTTTGTATACAAAATCCCAAGAGATACTCATCTCTTGGGATACATCTTTGAGGGAGGGATGTTGGCTTGTACTGAGCCTTTACCAGCCTTGTCTTTCATAGCCGTAGTGATTGTTATGATGGTAGCCTGGGTTGGCATACGCTGGGCTAGGACACCATCCCGCACGGTAGTAACGCTGATACCGAGGTGCCTGCTGACGGTATCCTCCGTGATAGACACGGTATCCTGTCACCTGATACCCGTAGCTTGGGGCAGGACGATACCCGTGATGATACCTAGGATGTCCGTGATACCCATAGTTTGGGGCAGGTGCATGAACAGGGGGGTACCAAGCAAGTGCAGGTGCAAGGGTACTTGTTGTCCAAAGCATGGCAGCTAGCAGTGTGAGTCCAGGTTTCACAAAGGGTTTGAGGTACTGTAAAAGCTTACGCATGGTGGTGTTGCAAGACCTTTCTTGAGATTCAAAACAGAGCCAAGGAGAGGTGACTTTGAGAAAGTGTGTGTAATGACCGACCCGATACCTTCTATAAAATAACTGTATCGCATGCAATGCTATCATAGCTTTCGTAACCTGTCTATGACTTTACTATTGAGAGGCAGGGCAATGGTATGCGTAAAGAAGCACGATGGGTTGTTATATCCCCCTGTGACTTTTCTCATGTCATACCTGCTTCACACGTCATACCGACATAGGACGGTATCCACGCTTCCACCCCCTTAAATTGCAAAGATTCCCACTGATACTAAGTCATGTGCTTATTCAAGGTACAGACGGTAGAGGTACTTGAGGGGACGGTTTTTCAGGTTTAAGACGGGCTTTGAGTTGGGTAAACCGTTGCTGTACTTTTTCTTTAAACGTTGCGCTTGAGGGCAATGCCTTTGCATGAGATGCATCAGAGTGATGAGGGCTTCCATCCTCAGCCCTAGGTTGATTGTGAGGCGGAATGTCTGCCTTGGTAGGGAGGGGCGGATGTATCGTACCAATCCCATGGAGAAGGGTTGAATGGGGGCTTGGGAGTTTGTGGGAACGTATCGAACGCTTTTGGGGTTCTTGAGCGAGTACACCGATGTTTGAGGTTTGATTCCCTTGGGGTAAATCGGACTTTAGGCGATAGTAGCCTGTCATGAAATCGTGCCATACGCTTGCCGCATGCGATGAAAACAGTCCTTTTAAAGGACGATTGTTGGAATTACCAAGCCAGACAACCGCAACCACATCTTCGCTGAACCCTGCAAACCATAAATCCACTTGTTGGTCTGTGGTACCTGTTTTTCCTGCCACACGGTGCTGAGGCAAGGCGGCGTTTCTTCCTGTACCTCGTGACACGACGGTTTCAAGAATTTGAGCCAAGGCGACCACGGGCTTTTCTTCAAACACCCGCTTGATGGGACGTTGTGGTAAAGTGTAAGCTTGGTTGTTGGGGCCAAATAGTCGTGCAATAGGCGTGGGTGCTTGGGCTAATCCTCCTCTTGCAAGGGTGGCATAAGCCCCCATCAATTCGTAGGGTGAAACCCCTACGGCACCCAATAAGCTGGAGAAGTTTTCAGGAATCTCAGCTTTAATGCCAGCAAGTCGGCAGGTTTCAATAATGGGTCGTAACCCAAGTGTCAGCCCTAATCGGATGGTTGTGGTATTTCTCGACTGTGCCAGTGCCTCCCGCACACGCATGGTTCCTAAGTAGCGTCCATCCCAGTTTTTTGGGTGCCAGTTTCCAATATTCAGAGGGGCATCCAAAATAGGGGAATCAGGCGTAATACGCCCTGTACGAAGCCCAGTAAGATACACAAAGGGCTTAATCGTTGACCCAATGGAACGCATCCCCATGGTGGCGGTATTAAACTGACTTTTTTGGTAGTCGGCACCGCCTACCAAGGCAAGTACATGGCCCGTGTTTAAGTCCATGGCGACCAAAGCCCCTTGGTCTACAGGAGACACCCGCTGATAACGACGAATAGCCTCTTTAAGCACTTTTTCTGCATGGGCTTGAATACTGCTACTAATGGTCGTGTAGACCTTGAGTCCGCCTCGACGTACCGTGTCAGGGCCAAAGCGTTCTTCAAGTTGTGCAAGTACAAAACTGACAAAATAAGGGTGTTGGTTAAGGGTGCTTCCCCCTTGGGCTTTGAGCTGCCAAGGGGCGTTGCGTGCTTCAATGTATTGTGTGTTGGAAATATACCCATACTTGAGCATGTTTCCGAGTACTTCTCGTTGGCGGAGCTTTGCTTTTTTGGGGTGATGGTAAGGAGAAAGCTGGCTAGGTGCTTTAAGCATACCCGCTAACAAAGCCGCTTGACCTATCGTGAGTTCTTTGGCGTGCAGTCCAAAGTAACGTTGAGCGGCTTTTTCAATCCCATAGGCAAAGTTCCCGAAATACACTTGGTTCAAGTAAAGTTCTAAAATACGGTCTTTACTGTATTGCTGTTCTACTCGTATCGCAAGAATGGCCTCAGCGAGTTTTCTGCCAATAGAACGCTCGGAGGTCAAAAAGAGGTTTTTGACTAACTGTTGCGTAATGGTGGAACCCCCTTGTAAGTCACCCCCTTTAAGGTTCTGTACAATGGCACGTCCTGTGCCTCGGAAGTCAATACCGTTGTGCTGATAAAAGCGGGTGTCCTCAATGGCAAGAAGTGCTTTTTTAATGTAGGGCGACATCTCTCCTAGACTTACCACCGTACGGTCTTCGTCACCATGGATGTTGGCGATAGTTTTTCCAGTAACATCATAAATGATAGAGCTTTCGCTCGGGTGCCAGTTTGCCAAAAGTCGAATATCAGGTAAGCTTGCCGCACTTTTTGCCACGACAAACCCCAAGTTAATAGCCCCCACAAGGAGTACCAGTAAAAACCCTAGTAACCCGAGAGAGGTCCACCAAAAGTGGAACATCTGTTGTTTTATTTCTAGGGCTTGAGGGGTATCAATGGGCAGGAGTGCATCAGGCAAATAATCGCCTTCGTGATAAACGGCATCCGCACTTTGGTATGGATGGGAGCCAACAGGATTTGAAGTGAGTACGGGGATATCAGGTATCATACGTTTGGCTACGGTATCAGGGTACTCAGATGCTTTAAGGTCATCTTAAACCACCTCAGCAAGCTGGTGTTGAGATAAAGTACTCCAGTAGGCTTTGCCTGCAATACGTCGTGCAAGTAACCGAACTGCACCCAGAAGCGTCAGGCGATTGTGTGCGACGGCAGGGGCTTCCGCAAAAATCATGACTTCTTCAAAAAGAGCATGAATCTGTGGGGCGAGGGTCATCAAGACCTCACTGGTTTCTTGCCACGTTGTAGCCGATATTGCCCCTTGCAAGGTTTGATATAAGGTGGCTTCACTTGGCTTTTCAAATGCTTCAGGGTCTATGGTGCTTAGAAGGGTTTGAAGAGGAATGGTTTGAGGGGAGCTTTGAGGTGTGAAGGGTTCTTTTTGTAAAATGTTTTCTGTACGGGTCATGGCTTCCCGAAGGGTGTCACAGGCGGGGTTACTTTGCCAAGTAAGGGTTTGAGTACTTAATGCACAGGCATAATCCCGTAAAGCGTAAGGATGTAAGAAGCTGTGTCCTGCGTAAGGACCTTCTTGTGCCAGTGTGATGTAGGGTAAAGCGGGCGTGACATCTTCCAAGGTTTCTACAAAGGAGAGTAATCGTGCCTCATAAAAGCTCGCAAGTTCGGGCTTTACTTCTGTCCAAGGACGCTTTTGTACAAAAGGCAACCCTTCATAGAGCATTGCAAATAGGGTGTCTAATGAAGTCGTTTGCCACATACGGATGCAACTTGCTATCTCTGCATCGATGGTTGTGTCGTTTTGCCAAGTCTGGAACTGTAACAGCTGTAATAAACCTGCCACCAGTCGACGTAACCCGAGTGGGTCTCTTGACCCTGTGGGGGCTTTAAACTTGGGTTGTGAAAATACGGCAAGGAGGGTGTCGAGACGGTCAATGATACCAAGGACTTGTCCTAAAAACGTCCGAGGCATAATGTCATTCGGGAAACGAGGGAGGTAGTGGTCAAGAATACTTTGTGCTGTTAGCACGTCATGCCCTTGGGCTAAGGCGTAGGCTTCGCCCACTTCTCCTTGCAATTCAGGAAACTCAAACACCATCTGGGTGACGAGGTCGGCTTTTAAGAGAGGGATGGTTGTTTTAGCTTGGTTCAGTAAGGAGGCGGGGAGCAGCTTTTGCGTCACGAGCCAATCACACACTGCTTGTAATCCTTGTGCTTTATCGGCAAGTGTTCCTAACCCACGTTGAAACACAACCTGTTGAAGACCTTCTGCATGGGTATGGAGTGCTTTGGCAACATCCTCTTGATAAAAGAACAACGCATCCGCAAACCTAGAGCGTACGACTTTTGCGTTCCCTTCGGCAATGAGTTGGCGTGCCGTTTCATTTTTTACGCCATTAGCCACCGTGGCAAAGTAAGGTAAAGCAGGGGCATAAGGAGCGTCTGCTGTCCGAAAGAGCAAGCATTTCTGATGACTTTTTAGCACGGTATTCAGTACGGTGGCGGGGAGCTTCAAAAAGGCTTCCTCAAACGTACCTACCACGACTTCGGGGGTCTCAGAAAGATGCACCAGGGTTTCTGATAAGCTCTCAAGGTCGCCCGTATAAATGGCGCCGCCTAGTTTTTGGGCTTCTTGAGTCAGTTGGTGTTGGATTTTGGCTTGACGTGTACTCGGTGACACCATCACACGCCCTTCCTCTAAAAGCTGGGTTTCATAGCTGGTGGCATCCTGTAACACAATGGGTGTTTGTGTGGCATGTACTCTATGCCCGTAGCTCAATCGGTTGGTCGTTAAGCCTGCCCAATCAAAGGGGATAACCTCATGGTTGAGTAAACATACGAGCCAACGAATGGGTCTTGAAAATCGGAACTCGCCCGCTTCTTCCCATTTCATGAAGTGGCTCCCTGTAAGCTGTGCCACACTTTGCGTTAAAAGTTGAGGTAATACGTCTGCAATAGGTTGTGTGGGCAGGGTTTGCGTGTACTGAAACACTTGTTGCCCTTTGTCTTCCACTTGGCTTAGGACTTCAGGGGTAATGTCCCACTTTTTGCAAAATCCCAGTAGGGCGGGGGTGGGTTGTCCTTGGGTGTCCAGACCTATTTTGACAGAAGGTCCTTTGTAAATGATGGTTTGCGCCTCTGTGTGATGAGGGAGCTTGATGCGTACTGCTAAGCGACGAGGCGTAATGAAAAACGAGAAATCTTCAGCCGATAAACGAACATGACACCCTTCCGCTTGTGCCAGTAGTGCTGTTTCCCATTGTGCTACTACGCCTTGTAAAAACCCTGCGGGAAGCTCTTCAGTGCCTACTTCAAATAAGCATAGGGTGTGTTTGGGCGTGTCGATAAGGGGCGAGGTTAGCATGGCAAGGGGGTGGCTCCAAAACGGTCAAAAAGCTGTCATAAAAGCGATGAATACAACAAGGGTATCTTCCTAGTATACCTTGAAACATGCCATTCTTTCATAGTACAAGAGGATGGCGAGGTATGGCGAGGGGTGGATACCGATTTGCATCGGTATGACCGTATGAGAGATATCCCATGAGAGATATTTATATTCCTGAAAGAAGACCCTACCACTTCGTGCAGGGTGACAGGCGAGGACAGAAGAGCGAGTTTGACAACTTAAAATAAGTACCCTCCTTTAAGCCATGAGCCTGTTTTTTGGTAGCCTCCATGGTATGATGAGGGCATATTAAAAAGTCTGGATTTACAAGTCTGGGTTAAAAAGTGTTAAAAAGTATGGTTAAAAAAAGTATGGTATGTACTCTAATGAGGCTCCTCTTCCTAAGTTTCCATAAGCCCCCTCTTGATGCTGACTTGATGCGTACCGCTTGGGCGGCTTCATATTTATCTCAAGGTAGAAAGTATCCATAGTCAATGATTTTAGGACTCCTACGTTTTGTACTCACGCAATGGTTTGGGCGTAATCTCCAAAAACTTTCAGGATGCGTCTTTCGGTACCGTAAGCCTCTTGTGGGTCTCGGACTCTTCAGCCTCCTGCTCTATGTGTGCTATACCTTGCTGGGTACTACAACGCAAACCTTGGTGTGGGGTAAACAGGTCTATGAGATAGGTACGAATCTTGTGGGTATGACTGTATATTTGACTACGGGCGTAGTCCTTGGGGCGGTGTGCTTTCAGCCCTCCACCCATGAGGTCGTATCGGAACATTTGAGTGAGTTACGCCAACGTCAAACCCTCCAAGCAGAACTTTACCTTCAACAGGAAAAAACAAAGCAACTTCAAGCGAAGGTGGAGACACTAGAAACCGCTTTGCAAAAAACACTTAAACATCGCTAAATAGGCTTTGGTGTGATATACTTGCAATAATGATTTTGTGTTGTCTCTTGTGTGACATACAAATATAGGTTGCTTTATCAGGTCGTTTGCTTTGATTGAGAAATCCCGAATCTGATACCTATCATGGCTGTGGATGCCCTGTTTTTATAGCACATTAACAGGTCGTATAAGTGTTTATGCTTGTACACACACTGAGTATTCCCGTAGCCTTAAGCTATTAAGGATAGTTAGATAGTGATTTGAAACCAGGACGATTAACACGCTAACGATTTTCTATCGTTTAAACTTGTTCACAAGTTTACGAATCTGAGCCGTGTGCATGGCTTAAGTGTCGTTGTAGGGTGTTAAATGGAAGGAGTAACGCTTTGAGACCACTCTCTTATCTTTCATCGCTACCGCAACAGCGTCAAAATGGGTCGTTCGCTCCCCGTTTTGGTAGGTCTGTTACTCAAGAGATGCAAGAGCCTACAAGTCGTGCTTTCTTTCCTGAAACGTCCCAAGGGGATGTTTTTACAAAAAGTCATGGTCTGATAAAAGAGCATCCCACAGCGTATCAAGCTTTGGAAAGCTTACTTGCTTCAAAGCAAGAGATACCACCATCTTCATCCCATAAGATGGTACCGTGGCGTGTTGACTCATCCGCAGGACAAACCCTTCTAGGACGCTTACTTGAATCACACTGGGAGGAAGAACAACCTGATAACCAACTTGTGGCAGCCGGGAGCGGCGGTAAAAGAAAGCATGCGTCACAAACGCAATCCTCTGAGGGCTATGTTCCCTTTCAAGCCCTTTCCTCCAAAGAAGCACAGGTCACTAAAGAGCAAGTGCAAGCCATGGTGGTGGTTGACCCCAAAGCAAAGCTTAGCCATGCAGATGAACAAGAAGTTGAGTCATTGGTGATGAATCATGTGCCTCTTGACCATCTTAAAACAGCCCTTAAAAACGGTACACGGATTGTGGTGAGCAATCAGGCGAGTCAGTTATGGCCCGAGCTGAAAGGGGATGGTCCTAGCAACAGCCTTGAAGGACAAACCTTTGACCAAACCCCTGCCGTATATGCACCAGAGAAAAATCAGGTTGCTATTTTCATGACCCCTCTTAAGAAGCTCTACACGCATCCTGAGGCACGTCAAGAACGTTTAGGGAATGTTTTACGGCATGAAATTGCACACGCACTTGACTATGGTGATAGCTCGGGACAGTCTCAAAGTGGGAAGCATCTCTCACCTTTATCTTCCTCTGAAGCCTTCAAACTTGCGTATCAGAAGGACCTCAAAGAACTTCAGATGGGGCAAAACACCCCACAACGTTGGCTCTATGATACCGCCCCCAAGCACGTTAAGAATTCGATTCGATATTACGCAAGTCAAGTAGAGCCTAGTATTGGTCGTAAGGAAACCTTTGCTGAACTTGTTGCTACGATTAGTCGGGGTGAAACCGACCGATATGTAAAAAATCTTACCCTCTGGATGCCACATAGTGCGGAGTATGTTCGGCAACTTTTGGCAAAAAAGCAATGGTCTCCGTATACCTATACCGAGCGTACGCATGCACGTCCGCCGAGTATACCTTTACCTCACCAAAAACTTACGACACAGGCACTTTTAGATGATGCCGTGAAAGCAGAATCTACGACGCACCCTGCTAAGGAGGACTCCCAAGCTTCTTAGGGGTCTATTGATAACTGTTTTGTTTCTCCTCCTTCCTTTCGGGTAAGCCAGTGGAGCCTTCAAACTTGCGTATCAGAAGGACCTCAAAGAACTTCAGATGGGGCAAAACACGCCACAACGTTGGCTCTATGATACCGCCCCCAAGCACGTTAAGAATTCGATTCGATATTACGCAAGTCAAGTAGAGCCTAGTATTGGTCGTAAGGAAACCTTTGCTGAACTTGTTGCTACGATTAGTCGAGGTGAAACCGACCGATATGTAAAAAATCTTACCCTCTGGATGCCACATAGTGCGGAGTATGTTCGGCAACTTTTAGCAAAAAAACAATGGTCTCCGTATACCTATACCGAGCGTACGCATGCACGTCCGCCGAGTATGCCTTTACCTCACCAAAAACTTACGACACAGGCACTTTTGGATGAGGTCGTGAAACCAGAATCTACGACGCACCCTGCTAAGGAGGACTCCCAAGCTTCTTAGGGGTCTATTGATAACTGTTTTGTTTCTCCTCCTTCCTTTAGGGTAAGCCAGTATCAGTTCATGATTTCGGCTTACCCTTATTTTTAGCTTAGGTGGTTGTAACCCCTATTTAGTGGGCGTTAGGGTTAGGGGTTGGGCTTGAGAGGCTTGAGGTGCTTGAGAGGCTTGAGATGTTTGTAACGTTGAAAGTGTCTCAGGCATAGTGCCTATATGGAAGGCGGGTGCAGCAGAGGAGCTGGATGAACTTTTGAGACTGCGATAAGGGTTACGGGGGTGACATGAAGAGGTGTGGTGGGTGGTATGGGAGACCCCGTTGCTTCTGTTTTTTGAAACCGACGTTTGGTAAAAAAGATGTTGATAAGTTGAGGGGTTGTGGACAGTGCCACGATGGGTAATACCCAACTGACGAAATGGTAACGATTGAGCAAACGGGTATAGGCTTCTTTTTGAAGTGGATTCTGGAGCTGTGAAACCGCATGATAGGAGGGTAAATCTGCCCTTATTCCTTTTAGAATGGGGTTTTTAATGTGGGATGCACCCGTGGTATATCCCAGTGCTTCAAACTTTTTGGCAAAGCGACCTTTCAGAAACATAGGTGTAAACATGGAAAACCAAAGCATAGAGTTTGTTGCTTTTACGATGTTTTCAATCTTCTCATTACGGCTCCTTGCTGCTAAATGCCACCCTAAATAGGGTGTTGCAAGCCAAAAAATGAGTACCGACCACAAACCACTCACGGCATTGGAGGTGTGTCCTCGTAGTGCAAAGGTCTTGGTGAGCTGATGAATGAGGGTGTCGGCGAAGCTATGAGGTGCGATGGTCATACGTCCTTTTACAACATTTCTTGCTAAATGTGCAAAACCCAATAGGCTTATTGCACCCAAGCCGATGCCTCCTGCTAAAATGCGTAGCCCCCCTTGAAGATATTTTTTCCTTGCTGCATAAAATTCGGGGGATTTTGTACTGGGGGCAGTTGTGGTATGTGCTTGAGAAGCTTCAGGGGTTTGGGCGTGGGGTTTACGTAAGCCAATAATTTTTTCAAAATCGCTTGTGCCAGCACGTTGCAGTGTCAGTACGTTTCTAAAGAAAGGTACGGCCATAAAGCCAGCCCCAAAGGGAAATAAAAAGCCTAGCGATGCCGACAATCGACCTAATTTTTCGCTCATAGGCATTTCCAAAAGGCGTGCTTCCGTCAGAGGGGCTTTTAGGTGTGCTTCAGGAATGTGCGTAAGTTTAGCGGTAAGTTTTCGTAAAAGAGGAGGCACAAAAATTGATGACCCCGCCGTGACTGATGTCAGCCCTACCATGTTAGGGATACCATCCAAAAGTTCATTTTTACTCCGAGCCAATGCCATGGTGGGGATATTAAAACAGGTCACATCTTGCAATACTAATGCCCCAATGGGGTGCTTCTCACACCACTTAAAAAAATTCGTTGCTTGAGGTACTAAGGTTTGTTTTAACGTGTGTAAAGTCTCTTGAGGGCTTTGTCCAAAACGTACTGGTTTTTTTGTACTAAAAGGCTTGGATGTTGTATAGGAGTGCATAGCCAAGGAAGATTGGCTTGTAGGGTTTGTGAGAGCCATAACAAACTTTCTTTGATGCCATAAAGAGAGTACACCAACCCATGTGTAAAAGGTTCATGAGAGGTAAAATTGCTTTAAAGTCGGCACGAAGCATCCCCTGAATGTCACAGAGGGTACCTAGCGTCACGTGGATAAACTTTGATAAGAAGTCAATTTGTGAATCTATGAAATATCAATGATGAAGGATACTCAGTAATGTGGGGCTTTTGAAACCCTTGGTTTACCTCAAAAGGTATCCTTATTTGTTGGAAGTCCGCCTCAGAGCAATCAAGCCCTTTGAGGCTATCGTCGTCGGTTATGAAAGTTGAGACTCAGTTTAGGCAAAGTTTGGTCACACACAGCAACAAACATGATAAAAAAACTCATAATGAGGTTAATCAACAGAGGCATGCGTTAAAAAAATGACCGATACGCTTAACGCAATACTATTTCATGATGGTACCATAGGATGTTGCTTTGTACCACATCATAAACGTTCGTTTGATACCAACAAGACTATTCATTGGTATGACGAGATAAGGCGAGATAAGGCATGACACGGTTATCACTACTGTACTTTTAACCACTTACACGCCAGCCACACGCTCATTTTGGCGTTGCACAATACCATAGATTGCATTAGAATAAGAGAATGAATTGCCCTAATTGCCACTGTACCGAGGCTGTAAAAAACGGTACCATGAACAAAAAACAACGCTATAAATGTAAAAACTGTG
>JBIIZQ010000015.1:0-52805 GCA_044346175.1 Vampirovibrionales bacterium | reverse complement strand
AAAGGGATGGGATAAACCAGTGGCTCCAGTAGAAGGGCATGTAAGGCATTGGGTAGGTGAGCAGGGTTACGGGTCATCCATAAGGCACTCCCTCCCATTAGGAGCAGTACCGTTCCTAAGAGCCAAGATAAGACTTTAGTTTCATAGGTCAACAGCCATCGTGGCACAATGCTTTCGTGGTGATACCATTGTGCTAAAGTCCATCCCAACACAACGGACCATGCTCCCATACCAGGGAGCAGATAGGTGAGTAATTTGGTTTTTGCCATCGTGAAAAATAAAAAGACAAGTCCAAACCATCCTAATGCCATGGCAACAAACGCAAGGTTGTTTGTTGGCAGTGTTTTGGGTGTCTCTGCGGTGGGCTGTTTTGTACGGAAGGCTTGATAGAACGTTTGTACCCCTGCCATAGCAACATGTGTCCATGGAAAAAGACCTATCACAGTGACAGGTACATAGAACCACCAAGGGGAGGCGTGGGAAGAAACCACACTTTTAAAACGGACAATGTTATGAAAAAAAAGCTTTTCCCAGAAAATAGGGCCTGTTTTCCAAGCTGCCAATAAAAACCAAGGTGAGCTTAAAAGTAACACCACGGCACCAAAAGTCAATAAACGTAAGCCCCATGGGTATAACGTTGTGGTGAGCCTCTGCCAATGGGATGTTTGAGGTAAAGATACTTTAGAGGAAAAGCCCCCAAGCAACACAGGCCACAATAAGGCCCACAGACCTGGTAAAGCAAGGGCTACAGGTCCTTTTGTCATCACGCCCAACACAGCACATAGGATGGTTAAGCCCCATACCAGCCAAGGGGCATCGTGGGTGCCTTGAGATGATGCTTTGGTTTCAGGAAAGCTTTGCCAAAGTCCTAAAACGGTTAACCACATCCATGTTGCGAGTGTCATGTCCGTCATGGACATACTACCGAGGACGAGCATAAAAAGCATACTAAGATGTACGAGTGTTGTATAACATGCCGTACGCAAGCCAAGTTGACGGTAAGTCACCCAAGCGGTTCCCAGTACCGAAAGACCCAGCATTAAAATGCTAGGAAGTCTTGCCGCAAAAGCACTCACCCCTGAGACAAGATAGCACACCATTTGTAACCAGTAAAATAAGATGGGTTTATCGAAGCGGACTTTGTCATTAAACCATGGCACAATCCAATCGCCTCGTTGTAACATTTCCAAAGAGGCTTGGGCATAACGAGGCTCATCGACATCTAAAAGTGGTGCATGCCCCAGCCCAACACCATACAGTACGCCCCAAACGAGTAAGCCAAGACCGAACAAGGACGTGAATGGATGAGTTTGGATAATCTGAATGCCATGTGCGTTCACTTTCTGCCAAAATGTTGACTCAGTGGCACGTTCAGGTAATGCATGCATATCGTTGACTTCACCTGCTATAGTAAATTGAGACAAGACGCTTCTAGCTCCCTACGTAAGCCACAACCATTCAAAAGGTACTAACGCATCTTTTTGAAAAAACACTTAGATTTGAAGTGGTTGAGAAAGAATGAAAAAAGTGTAGTAATGAAAAAGTGTAGTAAGGTCACAGGAAACCTTTTTAAGGGTATCATAGCATAAAGGATGCTTAGACATGGTCTTCATGCCGCAAGGCTTCACGAGTGTCTTTAAAGGTTAGTTATAGCTTCATGGTGGTATCACTGTGATGAAGCCCCATGTGTGATATAAGTGTCATTTCCTTGGTATTAGGTTCCAGAACAGAAGGTTAGCACGACGATGTTTAGCGTTTCTTTACACACCCATTCTCTCACTTCCTCTGCAGCGTTGCTGACCCCAAGCCTTTTACAACAACTGACCTACAGTAAAATGCACGGCTTGGGCAACGATTTTATCATGGTGGATGCCATGCACCTCCCCAACGACGTTCAAGCCTACCTCAGAACAGAAGAAGCCATGAGCGCACTGAGTCAAAAGGTATGCCATAGAAATTTTGGTATTGGGGCAGATGGTTGTATTTTAGTATCCCAATTGCCTGATGAGGCCTATCCTTTTTACTTGTATTACAATCAAGATGGTACGTCAGGGGGTATGTGTGGGAATGGGATTCGTTGCTTTGCACAGTATGTGATGCAGGCGGGATATTTACCAGAAAGTCATGCTGCTACCTTTGACAAGGCTGTGCCTTATACGTGGTCATGTCATACCCCAGTAGGTCCTAAAGGACTCACGCATCTTCAAAATGACCTAGGAGAACGTACAGGGTTTATCAAGGTCAATATGGGCGTTCCTGTACTCACCATGTCTGAGGTGCCTTTTAATACCGAGTGTTATCAGGTGACCCCTCAGCCACACATTGCCTCCAATGCTTATAGTATTCCTCTTCCTGAAACAGTCACGCAACAGTGTGAAGGGGTGTCCTCCTTGATATTGCAGTGCGTTTCGATGGGGAACCCGCATGGGGTTGTATGGCATCATCTTTTGCCTGAAGTGTTGCAGCCTCATTGGGAAATGCTTTTGCAGTGTTTAGGACCTCATTTAGAGGTGCATCCTGCTTTCCCTAAAAAAGCGAATATTTCGTTTGCACGAAAACACAACGACCATCACGTCACCCTTGCCGTGTGGGAAAGAGGGTGTGGCCCGACCCTTGCCTGTGGTACAGGTGCTTGTGCTACTGTTGTTTCTGGGATAAGTCAAGGGATACTCTCGGAGCAGGTGATGGTTGCGTTACCTGGGGGCAAGCTTGATATTCAATGGCAGCCCCGTTCGGGTGATGCGTCTGTTTGGATGACAGGCACTGCCACTTTGGTAGGTCGGATACACTTTGACGATAGCTTCTGGTGTGCTTTGTAATGTGTGGACGTTGCTTGGATGAAATGACTCATCCCACACATGTGCTAGGCACGATGTTTTCTCTTCTTTTTTGAAAAGCTTGCCCTTAATGCTCTTTTATCCTTTTGAAGAATGGCGACCCTCATGATGTACCGCTTTATTAAGTTCTCTATTTATACTGGGCTATTGATGGCTCTTTTGGTGGGGTGTATCCAACCAAGTAGCCTGCTAACAACCCGTGCCGAAAATCCCCACGAGCCTTTAGCGTCACAACGCCCTTCAGTGCCAGTATTTGCACAGCAATGGTTTGCACAAAGCCCTACGCTTGACACTTTGTTTCAGCACCAATCTTGGTATGTACGCTTTGATGGTATGGTGATGCTCCATGATGGCACGCAGTATATTCCTGTGCTTCCTGTGATTGCGAGTGTGGCTAACAAACAACATCCTCAGAGGGCATTAGAAGCTTTTTCCTTTGGCCCAGTCCAAACAGTCACAGAACCTTCCTCTCCCAAGCAGGCCAATACACTTCCTGACATCATTGCGTTTGAGTCGGGTGCCTATTTACTCCGTATTTTACCGACGACTTCAGGCAAGTGGACCTTACCGCGCCGCACCAGCTATCCTGAAAGCTTGAGAGTTGCACTTGTCTGGCCAGATGTCATTTTGCCTGAAAATCTGAGCATTCCTGTTGAATTACAAACTCTTTTTGCACCTGTGTTAGACCCTTATGAAACATCCCAACCTCAAGAAGTATCTCCCCCTTTTCAGGCTCGTGTTCAAGATACTTTAAGTTCGGATTGTCGTATGTTTGGTCACGGTTTATCGCCAGCTACCAATGTCACGTATACGTTTGGGTGTCGTACATCTCCTGAGATGGCTTCTGACAATCCTTTCAACACACCAAAATTACAGCAACAAACGCCCGCTACAGAAGGTATACCTATTGAAACCCTTTCGATGACACTCCCGAATAGGGCCTCTTATCGATTTGCGTTGCTTACACACCCAATCAGGCTCGTGCGTTATACGACTGACTCGTCTCTAACGTTAGAACAACAAACCTTACTCTCTTTTGTGCCTCAGTCCTTGCTGCACTTGCATCCTCCTGAGAGCAGTACCTCAGAAAAAAATGCTTTGGGTTGGCTCATGCTTGCCCATCCCACCGAACACCGCATGGCGTTGTATCATCCTCAAAGCTTAAACCTTGTGGGACACATTGATTTTCCTGATACCGCTAATCCTGGAAAAGCCTACACCCAACATGGACGTTGGTTATGGATTGCTGATGCAGAAAAAGCTGCTGTGTATGAGTTCCATTACCAAGAGGAGAGTGGCTCGGCTTTGATACCTCAGTGGGTCTTAACACGTATTTTGCCTGGGGTAAGTCGTGCAAGTCATCTTAACTTAATGCGGACTCCTCAACACCCTTACCCTTTTTTAGCCTTGAGTTCTAAGCATCATGGCCTTATCCGTTGGGTGTACCTACCCACGGGTAAAAGTGCTGGAGAAACGCTCACGGCTCAACAAGGTGCCTCGGTAAAACAGGCATGGGTTTTAAAAACGCCTCAAAACGAGCAACGCACCCTAGGGGTACTTGTGGAAAGTAAGCTTGGGGCGGGTCTACCACCACAGTACACCGTGCAGTACTGTGGCATGCCACCAAGTATGAATACGGCGATGGGTACCTCCTCTTCCGATTTAACCGCCACAGTGCCTGAGGCTTCTTCAGCTCAAGGTGAAAAAAAGCAGCAAAAGCAGCAAAAAAAACAGGGGTGGTGGCATGGTTCTGCGCATGCTCAAACGTCTTCCTCTGAGTCTCCTGCCGTACACAAAACATCGATACGAAGTGCTTGGCAGTGTCAGGTTGATACAAGTGTCACCCTGCCAAACCGCCCCTTATTATGGACGGTGTTACATGCTCATGCTGACCAAGTGAGGGGTCTTTGGTCTGGGTTTTCCACCCGAGGTATTACCTCTACAGACCAAACACAGGTCGTTTTCACACGTCTTGAGCCACCCTCAGAGGCGGTGCCATCGATGGTCACGCCCACCCCGCAAGAATGGCTCTTCCCTGAGCTTATCCTTATGCCTTCTATCACAGGCTCACCGTCATCCACCCCACCCCTTTCCTTTGAAAAACAGTCCCCCTAAGGAGCGTTGACCCCATGTCCCCTGCATCGTTTTCTGAGCATACGTCTTCCGTCGTGCGTGCGGCCTTGGCACAGCATCATCACCCAGTGCATGGCGATGAACCATGCCGCAACCATTATAAAGCCAGTATCGAGGCTCATGAAGGCTACATTGAACAAGCTGCAAAAGCCCATGTTCAAGTATTGTGTTTTCAAGAGCTTTTTACAGGACCGTATTTTGCTCCCTCTCAGGATACGAAATGGTTTGAACTCACTGAAGCCATACCAGAGGGCAAAACGGTACAGTGGGGGCAGGCCATGGCAAAACAGCATCAGATGGTGTTGATACTCCCCTTATTTGAGGAAGCAAAGGCACCTGGGTTTTACTACAATACTGCTGCGGTGATTGATGCTGATGGGACTTATCTCGGAAAGTATAGAAAGCATCATATCCCTCAAGTGGCTGGTTTTTGGGAAAAATATTTCTTTAAACCTGGTACGGAAGGTTTCCCTGTGTTTGAGACGGCCGTAGGCACTATCGGTATTTTTATTTGCTATGACCGACATTTCCCTGAGTGTGCAAGAGCCTTAGCCCTTCATGGTGCGACCCTAGCGTTTAACCCTTCGGCGACTGTGGCGGGGTTATCTGAAAGCCTTTGGAAAAAAGAGCAAGTTGCTCAAGCCATTGCAAACGGTATGTATATTGGTGCTGTCAACCGTGTAGGTCAGGAAGCACCTTGGGATATTGGGCATTTTTACGGGAGTTCCTACTTTGTCAATCCTTGGGGAGACCTTATTGCCGAGGGGCAGCGAGAAACTTCCGAGCTTGTTATTGCAGACCTGGATATGAATGTTGTGAAAGAAGCACGCCAACAATGGCAATTCTTCAGAGACCGTCGACCAGAATGCTATCAACCTCTTCTGCAACCCTAAGCGTTTTCAACATACGCCCTTAAGAGCCTAGTGTGTGTAACAGGTAAGGGTACACCTAGCATGTAAACCCCCTCCCTCTTCTAAAAGAGATAGGGGGTTTACAAAATGTACTTGCGTAGAAGCGTGGGGTGTAACCAATACTGGTAGGGTTTAGTCTTCCCAGAAGAAGCAACACTGGGTGGGGGTTTCGTAGACACACGTCTTATAAATTTCAGGAATGGTTTCCTTCAGACGGTAGTAAATGTATCGACAGAGATACTCGCTTGAGGGGCTTTCGCCATTGATGCAAGGGTTTTCATTTAAGTCGGTATGGTCAAGGTCGTTCATGATTTCACGCAAAGAGGCCTTGAGTACCTTGTAATCAATAGACACATTAGCGGCATCAAGTGTTGCTTTTCTAGCCCAAACACGTACCACAAAATTATGACCATGAGGATTCTCACACTTGCCCTCGTAGTTCAAAAGGTGATGGGCTGCTGAGAACATACTCTCAATCATGACTTCATACATCATTGGTTTAAAATATCGCTTTCTGCTTAGAGGAGAATCAAGGACATGGAATGGATGACCATGACACGTCTTGTCGTAACAAGCTTGGTAGCGGTGTCATGGTATGTTTAAAGCATAGTCTTGGCAAACAAAAACTTCAAGTAACATTGGGTATTTATACCCAATGAAAGGATTTAAGCGTATCGTAAACTTCTCATGCTTAGGGTTGAATATCAAGACGTTGAAACATATAGCCTACGCCTCTGGCGGTGAGGATAAGCTCAGGGTTGGCTAAGTCTGTTTCGAGCTTTGCACGCAAACGGCTTACATGTACGTCAACAACACGGGTGTCAATCTTTTGGTCAGGTGGGAAAGACCATACGTGTTGTAAAATGGCTCCTCGTGTAAAGGGTTGCCCAGCATTGCTTAATAATAATTCGAGCAGGTTAAATTCCATGCCAGTTAAGCGAATACGTTCATTTTTTCTGAAAACTTGTCTTTTTTGCGTGTCAATTCTCAAGGCACCCACGGTAATAATATGAGATGCACGCTTCATCGCCACTTGGGAGGTCGTTCCGCTTGGCTCTGATGTTAAAGAATGGGCAATGGCTTCATTGGGAAGGCTACCTTCAGCATGCCGTGGAGACTCCCATGCCCCTGTTGGTGTGTAGGCTCCCTGAGACCCTGTTGCGGGTGTGGTACCCTCCCCTTCTATGCCTCCTTGGGTGGCGGCACGGCGGGTTTCAACACGACGCAGTACGGACTTTACACGTGCTTCAAGTTCTTTTGGGCTAAAGGGCTTAATGACATAATCATCGGCACCCATCTCTAGACCACTCACCCGTTCATTCACATCCCCTAGAGCGGTGAGGATAATAATAGGCACATCACTCTGTAAGCGGATTTCTCGAGTGACGGCATACCCATCAACTTTGGGCATCATGATGTCTAACACAATAATATCGGGCTTAAACTGTGCATAGACTTGTAAGGCCTCTTCGCCATCTCCTGCCACAGCAGTATCATAGCCGAGCATCTTAAAGCGCGTCTCAAGAATCCGACGAATACTAGCCTCGTCGTCGACAATCAATATTTTTTTGCCTTGCGCATTACCGCGCTCAAAAAATCCCGACATCATCACTGGCTGACTCATAGCACGAAGCTCCTAGGCTTTCACGACGAATGTCAAACGAAGTACAATCTATCCTTGTTTACAGGTACCTTCCAGAAAGCTTCTTAAAACGTCAAGAACCTCACGAGTGGGTATTTCACCTGACTTTAGGAAGCTCACGAGTACTACCAAAAAAGAACCCGTACACGGAGTAGTCATGTATCTTTACACTTGAAAGTCTCTATAGTCATACTAAAATCTTAACCACAGCATCTTTGATACACTATGTAAGTCGTCAGAAGGACATCGCCCAAGCAACGAACTTTATAGAGATGCCGTCACCCAAAAACCCAAAAGAGATACTTTTATGATAAAGAGACATCACTTCGTTTAACAAGACACAAAACGTTACAAATAGAGCTTCGTTACATTCTGTTAAAACATGAAGGCTTAAAAGTCACGGAATCGTCTAAATACAGGAGAAAAACAGACGCTTAAACCATGCCTATTGTAACAGAAGAAAAGTCACAATAAAGCAAAAGCATGACAAAAGCCTACTGTGCAGCCCCCAAACATCAAAAGACTCAAGCCCTATAAGCCTCTATAGGGTTTGTTGATATTTTACATATTGTTACAAAAGGAAATATCACACCAGTTGTTCTAAAATCATTTGTATATGTTGCAACGTTGATTCATAATATAGAAAATAGTGAGACACTCTGGTAATAATCTACTATACCCTAATGCCCCATACTTAGGACAATCAACGGATAATAAAGCCGATATTTAGGCAAGCCATGGTGTGTTTCACGGGTTATGGCACATAGGCTCATGGATGCTGGTTATGTTTGTTCTCGTCATACCTCTCTTTATGACACACCATTTCCTAAAAATTGCATACAGGACTCTCTTATGACAATGATGTCTCCTTACACATTTGCCGCACAAAATAACACACCCGCTTATCGGTCTGTGGTGCCTCTTCATCAGCGTCCTGCCTTTGCGGGAGAGTCATTGTTATACCAATCGTTACACCCTTCTTCAAGCCCATCGGGTATGTCTCAGGGGGCTGGTTCGGGTGTTCCCTCGGGTTCTAATACGATGCCATCACCTGTCTATCAGGATGCCCCATGGATTCAGGATACGCACACACCCATCTTACCCGCCAGTATACCTAGTAAGTTACAAGACACTTCAGTCGCTGTGCATGCGATGAGTCCTGCTGTGGATATTTTTACAAAAACCCCCTCTCCCACAGTGTTAAATGATGCCGTTTATACGGGTCAGGCGAACATGGCTAGCCCTGCTTCAAGCCCATTGCGTCCTATGAGTTTCCAATCTCTTCCTGAGGGATATACGCCTATTTTGGTACCTACGCATGTTTTGCCCAGTTTGGTCACGGCGCTGCATAACCAAGGTAAGGGGGATAAAGCCACCTCTTCTTTTCAGCCTGAAGAAGAGGGGCTCAAAGAAGAGCGTACCAAAGGGTCTTCGTCGGACCTCACGACTTCTGAGGAAGGCATGGAGGAGGTTGAAGAAACATCGTCGGGTCTTAAAAAAGACAAAACGTCTCGCCATAGTCTCAAAAGTACTCATGTATCAGGCGATGCCTATGATGAAGATGTGTCGACGCATTCCTCAAGACCTGCCCACTCAAGAAGCCACCTTAAGGATAAACTCCTGCAACGCAGTGCCAATCATGAATCCCCTGTGCGTGTCCTACGCCGCTGGGTGGGGTATGGTTTACTGGCGGCATTGACAGTTTCATCTGCACTCACTGGATTGTCGTTTGGTTGGTTTAATCAGCGGTTTTTGGTGCCTAAGGCATTGCAGAAACTTCCCATACGTCGTGCGATAAGTACTTTGAATGGTGGGGTTTTGGCGGGTGGACTTATGTTCTACATTGGGGACATGCTTCGTAAAGGCTTAGGGCTTGCACCTAGTAAAAAACGTCCCCTTTATTTAGATGATTTACTTTACTAAAGCTGATAGATTCTCCCTAGGTACTCTAGGGCGTGTTATTGCAAAGCTTGGTGGTTTCTTTTTTTTTATGTATGCTTGAAATTGGTGTGACTAACAAAGTTTCAAGTGCCTGTTGTGAACGTGTCACGTGAATCTGTTACGGTGTCATGTTCTGTATCAACCACCACACGCTGATGTCTTTGTTGCAGTAAGCAGCTACTTTTAAAGCATTCAAACTTTTACGCTATTTTGTCTTGCATGTGTAAACTCGCCCTATAAAACCAATTTAAAATGGAGGTTACAACGGATGACCGTTGCTCAAGCTACCCCTGAAGTCACCACTGCTACATCAGTGCAAGGGTTTCCCTTTCCTGGGATTCCTGGTACCTCTGATGGTGCAAGTATGGTCGTGCATTGTGAAGTACGTGGTGCAGAAGCGGGTATCGCATACCCCATTACACCCTCAACAGCCATGGGCGTAGGGTTTGAACAGTATTTCTCAAATGGCTTTCATAACGTTTTTGGTACCCCTATTACTTGGGTACAGCCTGAGTCAGAACACTCTGCCGCCTCTTCCTGTGAGGGGTTTGCCGTCGCTGGTGGACGTGTCACCAACTTCACGAGTGGTCAAGGGCTTGTGTTGATGAAAGAGGTGCTTTACACCATCTCTGGAAAGCGCTTACCGATTGTGTTCCAAATCGGTGCCCGTGCTTTAACCAGTCATTCATTGAATGTGCATGCGGGTCATGATGATATTATGAGCGTCATTGACTGTGGTTGGGGTATGTTATTTGGTCAAAATGCTCAAGAAGCTGGTGATTTAGGCTTGATTGCCCGCCGTGCTGCTGAGAACACGTTTACGCCATTTTTCAATGTGCAAGATGGCTTCCTGACCACCCATACGATTGAAAATGTACTTTTCCCTGAAGATGAGCTGATTAAGACCTATTTAGGGAATCCTAGAGATAAAATCCGTTCTTTGTTTGACCCTGCGCGTCCTCTAATGACAGGGGTTGTTCAAAACCAAGATAGCTACATGCAGGGTAAAGTCGCTCAGCGCTTCTTCTATGACCAAGTAAAGCCCGCTATTCAAGAAGCTTTTGATGAGTTCTATCGTCTTACGGGTCGTCGCTATGGCTTTATTCAATGCACCCAAATGGAAGATGCTGAATACGCCATTATCGCCATGGGGTCAACGTCTGAAACGGCTGTTGCGACACTGAAACACCTTCGGAGTCTTGGGCATAAAGTGGGTGTGGTTAACGTCACCTGCTTCCGTCCTTTCCCTGGTCCTGAAATTGCCCGTGCCATTGCCAATTGTAAGGCTGTGGCTGTGTTGGAGCGTATGGACGACCCTCTTTCTGAAGACAATCCTCTCACCCTCCATATTGAAGCCGCCCTTGCAAAAGCAGTGATGGGTATAGAGGGTTATCCTCACTTGACCCGCTTGCCTTTAGTGACGACTGGGGTTGCGGGCTTGGGTAGTCGTGACGTGACGGCAGGTCATATGGTGTCTGTGGTTGAAAACATGGTCAATCAACAAACCACCAAGAGATTTTTCTCTGTGGGTATTGAGCATGCCTCTGCATTGCCTTTGGTGTCTGAGCCTGATGTACGTCCTTCGGATGCCTTCTCAATTCGTGGTCACTCGGTTGGTGGGTTTGGTTCTGTGACGACCAATAAAATTATTGCTACCTGCTTGGGTGACATTTTTGGTCTTAAAGTACAAGCTTCTCCCAAATATGGTTCTGAGAAAAAAGGCTTGCCTACGAATACCTACCTTACTTGTACCAACGAGGACCGTATCCGTACCCACAGTGAGCTTATCAATGTGGAGTTCGTGCCTCTGATGGATCCAAGCACTTGGGCTATGGGGAACCCTCTTGTGGGACTTTCTGAAGGTGGAACCCTCTTCCAGCATACACGCATTGAAGACCCTCAAGGTTTCTGGAGCAGCCTCCCTGATTGGGCAAAGTACTACATTAAAGAACACAACATCCGTGTGTTTGGTGTCGATACGATTCGTATTGCTCAGGCCTGCTGTCAGTCTGATGACTCTCTTGTGCAACGTTTCCAAGGGATTGTCCTTCTTGGTGTATTCCTCCGTTTAACCCCGTTCCAGAAAAACCTTGGTTTGAGCAATGAAGCCCTGTTTGAAAAAGTAGAAATTCCTATCAGAAAGTACTTTGGAAAGCGTGGCGATGCTGTTGTGGCAGATAACATGAAAGCTGTTAAGAGTGGCTTTAACGAGGTTATTGAAATTTCTCGTGACATTATGCTTGCAACACCCGCCGAAATTCTTGAGCGTGGTCGCCTTGAATGGGAAGCTAAAGGTAAAGATACCAACGCCTTCTTTATCTAGTGCCATGCTTTAAATCCTAGAAGGCTAATCACCTTCTAGGATTTCCACAGATGTGTTGTGTGTCTTGCTGTGAGTGCTTGAACGCTTTACTTTACTCTATTTTAAATTCGCTTAGGAGTTTTCTTTCATGATGATGTTCGCTACAGAAGCTACCTCTTCTGCTCAACGCAACCCTCGTGACCTTAACCAAGCATACCCAGAATGGTATGATGCCCAACGTGCTAAAGAGGTTGTTCATGCCTACAATACGGGTTCTGGTTCCAATCAGGTTGCAGATACTTTCGTGGCTCAAAGTATTTTACCTTCCCATACAGGTGCATTGCGTGATTTCAGCTACATTGCCCCTGAGTTACCTGAGTTCAAAAGTGAAAACTGTGTAGGGTGCATGGACTGTGTCACCAATTGTCCTGATACGGCTATTTTGGGTAAGGTTGTGACAAAGTCTGACCTTGAAAGCAAGTTAGCAACTATTACCGACGAAGACCATCGTAGTTATCTTGAGAGCCAGTTTGCTGAAACGGTTAAATACCATGGTCAATTTGAGAAGCGTCGTGCCAAAGATGAGACGATTCCTGAAGGTGCCATGTTTGGTATTTTCATTGACCCTACCAAGTGTAAAGGGTGTGGGGAGTGTGTGGAAGTATGTGGCACCCACGAAGCACTCACCATGATTAAAAAGACACCTGAAAACCTTCCTGCATATCAGGATGCCTTCAATTTTTATAATGAACTTCCTGCCTCTCCTGAAACCCACATTAGTAAAACCGACATGCGTGACATCATGCTCCGTCCTGGTAACGTCAACCAGTATGTCGGTGGCGCTGGTTCCTGTATGGGGTGTGGAGAAGCTTCTGTCATTCGTCAAGTGATGGGCTTAACCCATGACATGGTAGGTGATAAATACGGTATTGTCGCCTCTACAGGATGTAACACCGTGTATGCCTCAACCTATCCTTACAACCCCTATGCGGCTCCTTGGACAAACTCCCTCTTTGAGAATGGTCCTACGGATGCTATGGGGATTCGTACCTTCTGGGATCAGCAAGGTCATGAAGACTGGGTGCTTTGGAACATCGGTGGTGACGGTGCGATGATGGATATCGGCTGGAATGCCCTTTCCAGAATGCTCGCCTCTGGCATGAACATCAAGGTTCTTGTGTTGGATACGCAGGTTTACTCGAATACGGGTGGTCAGCAGTCTACTTCCTCCTATACGGGTCAAGAATCTAAAATGGGTGCCCATGGTAAAACCCATGCAGGGAAACACGAGCGTCGTAAAGAGCTTGGTCAGCTTTGTATGATGCACCCTCATGTGTATGTGGCACAAACCATTGGTTCAAACACCACGCATTTCTACAAAGCCATTAAGCGGGCTGTTGAGTTCCAGGGCCCTGCCGTTGTGATTGCCTACACGACTTGTCAGCCTGAACACGGGGTGGCGGATAACATGGCTGCTCACCAAGCACGCCTTGCGGTGCAGTCTCGTGCCTTCCCTGTGTATGTGTATGACCCTGAAGCAGGTCCTACCCTTAAGACCCGTCTATCTTTGGTGGGGAACCCAAGCCTTGACCGTGATTGGCATAGTGCCAAAAACGCACAAGGTGAGATGGAGCGTGTTGACTTCCTCACTTGGGCTAGAACTGAAGGTCGTTTTGCAAAGCATTTTGACAAACAAGGGATGCCTACCACGAAATCCATCTTGGCTGCTCAAGATGACCGTCTTGCAAACTGGCGCTTGCTCCAAGAGTTGGCTGGTATTGAGAATAAAGACCTCGTACCTTCAACCTAACGTCGGTTCATCTTTTACACCCCGTACACTTATGACAAGGTACGGGGTGGCTTTTCTCAAATCTATGCACGCACACTTTTTTTCTCGCCTTCACACCCGTACGACATTTTGTTCTGCCTTACATCTGTAGCACTACAGAAAGACACTTTTAGTATGTCCGATACCATGTCTCAAACAGGGTCTCAAACAGGTATATCGTCCAAAAACCTACTCATTGCCTTACAGCCCGTTTTAAAGCAACATCTACAAGCACCTCGCCCAATGGCAGTGCAAACACAGCAACAACTCGCTAATACCTATCAGTGCCATGACGAAGTAAGTGAAAACAAGTTTTTGCGTGGGGAGCTTGAGACCCCTGAACCTATCCTTCCTTATGAATGGGATATGCTTCTTTCGCCTTCCTATACACCTAGTAAGGAAGAACGTTTACGCTATCAACTACCCATGGGTTTAGGACATTGTACCCCCTTTACCTTACAACAGCTTATAGGGTATGTAGTGAACAGTGGGCTTGAGGGATGTCTTGTGCGTCCTGATGGTTCACAGATACGCTTTAAACTCCCTGAAACGGTGATTGAAACTTTTATCACACGTCTGGGACTACAAAAGCCCCTTTGTCGTGAAACGGGCTACCTGCTCATGAGTCATGAGGGTTGGTCACAGCTCAATGCCATTGACCAGCAGTTGTGTCTCCTTTCCTTGCGTCAGGATATTTGGCAAAAAACGGAGCAACGTAAGACACTGCTTCGAGAGTCGTTTTTACCACGTATTCTTCAACAGTCCACGAGTCAATGGGCTGTTTTGCTCGATACACTGACGAGTATTGCCACGACGTATCGCCCTAAGAGTTTGGAAGCGTTCGTGAAGCAACTGCTGAGTTTGAAAGACTCCTGTGAAAAGGATCTTGACCAAGTAACGACCCGTGGCTTTCATCACGATGAAATTAAAGCCCGTTATCAAGATGATGACATTATTAAACGTCTTGGGCAAAGCTCTGTCAAAACACAGTATCAACGCTGGATTGACCAAACCGACTTGTTGCTTGGGGTTTTTCAGAGTCTCTAGTCTGTGTTTAATAACACACGCTTGAGTGACTATACGGGCTTTGTGTTATATCAACCTACATTGTCACGCTGTACATGTGTTTTCATGTACAGCGTGACAATGACTTTTTAGAGACATTGAACCAATTAACCTTGAGGTGTTCCCCAATTTTTTAGTCTAAGCGTTCTCTTAAGGCTTCTTGGAGAGAGAGTAGGCGGGAACGATTGGACATGTGTTTGAGATAAAAATCGTTGTATCGACTTGCTTCAGCCCATAAAGGTTTGGGGTATAAGGGCTGATTGGCTTGAGGTAATGAGATGGGGTACATCACATCGTCTGTGACCTGTGCTGGAGGAGGTTCCATCAAGGACATCGTAAGCGTATTGCCACCTGTTTGAGGAACCTCGGTGACAGGGGTGGCATGATGGGTGGCATGAACCACAAGAGGCTCAAGCTTCTGAGAGGGGGTTCGTGCAATTAAACTTGTGGGTGTTTCTACCAAGGTATCGGCATAGGTGAGTGCCATAGGCTGTTGACCTTGTGAGGTAGGGACTATGACTTTAACGCTCTGTGAGGCGGGTACAGGTGCTGCTTTTAATGAAAAAGAAGATGCTTTCTGTGGTGCGACAGGGCTTGCTTCGAGTAGCTTATGGATGGGCTTTGATTTAAAACGAGGAAACAGCAAAGACAATTCTTGGTAAATGGTTGCCTTGGAGCGTTGGGTGGCATTGATAAACCGTCCATTTGAGGCAGGAGGCGGTGTCTCTTCAAAAAGCTCTTGTTTTAATAGTGCATGCCCTTGAGCAACACGTATGACGAGTTGTTTGCATCGGATGACCATGGCTTGAACCAGTCGAGGTACATCCAAGCACAAAGAAAAACGATGTAACAGTTTTCCAAACATATACTAAAACTCCTCTAGCAAACAAATAGGGGGTATATAGTAAGGTCATACCAAACGTTGCGTACGTTGGGTAGTATTCTGCCTGAGAACTCCCCTATTTATGGGACACGCTCTAACTCCTGTATTCAGAGGGGGGTGTATGAGATGGCTGCACAGGAAGGGTGTGTTTACTGTATGATGAAACCATGGTACCGTCTTTTTCTGTGTGTATACGCTGACCATGGCAAATTATCTGTCCTGGTGCCATGTTTGCGTGTTCTCCTTTTATACCCCAATCATAAATTCATGAAAGGCTCGCTATTTCACTCATGATGCACGCCTCACCCCTGCAAGTAAAACAAGTCATTCAAGTGAAAACTTTGGTTACGGCTCAATTCAAGGCTCAAGCCACCAAAGACCTTAAAGAGGAGCTTGACCTGATTGAATCTCAAATGATTCAGATTGATGCTCAGTCAAACGAGGCACATAAGCAGCTTGAGCAACTCGCTAAAACAGGGCAAAGTGTTCTTCCGCAAATGGAACAACTCAACCAAGAAGTGATTGCACGTAAGCAGCAGCTTCTCGGTCTTAAAATGGAAGTGACCTCACAACTTTCTGCGATTGAAAAGGCTCAAGAAGGTAGCTACCTCACAACGGGTAATCTTGAGGGTATTGTGAGTTTGTCTGTGGGAGACCACCTATACGATAAAGTGCGTAATGCTGAAATCCTTGTCAAAGACGGTATCATCACCTCTATTCTAGGTTAGAGGGTACTTCCTTTACATGATACGCCGTTGTACATCCCCACAACGGCGTAAGCTTTCTTTTTAAATTGAAAACCTGTATGATTCTTTAGAATAGTGCTTCGTATGACAAAGCCCCTGCTTCCCAAACATCTTCCTCTTGTAGCCTTGTCGCCAACGTCTATGGCGTATGATACTCTTGTTGCAAGCCATACTGCTGTAGGGTATGTACAGGATGCCCATGGGATACGAGGTGATATGCACTGGGTCCTTTTTGCTGATGAACCCGATGCACTCTGGACAAAGCGACCGCTTAAGGTGTGGCTCTGTCCTGAGGCACCAGGCAAACACCGACCTAAAGACCCTCAAGCCCCTTTACTAGGATGGTGGCTTGAGGTAAAAAGTTGTCAGTGGAAAAACTTGCATCATAAAACGATTGGGCATGTTAAAGTGCAAGGCATTACCACTCGAGAAATGGCACTCGGACTCAAGGGGTGTGAGCTTTGGGTCAGTGATACGATGCTTACATCGGTGGCATCTTCTAGTGACGCTACGATGAGTGCGTTATCGAATACCCTTACAGGGGAGGCTCTCGTCGCGTTACCTTTATACCAATACCGTGGCTTAAACGTCTATAGCCAAGCGAGTTTAGAGGCTCAAGAGCTTCCGATTGCCCATGTGGCAGAGGTGCTTGAAACGGGCGATGGGATTCAGTGTTTTTTAGAGTTGCAAGGGCATGCGGCTCGTTTTACAGAGGCTTCTTTGAAAGAAAAACCGCTTGTGCCACTTAATACCTCACAGGTTTTAGCCGTTAACCCTGTCGATAAAACCCTAGTACTCACGGATACCCTCTATGAATGGCTTACCACACTGTGGGAACCTCTTGTAGAAGCGCCATGCACGGAATCTGAAGCAACCTCCTGTTAAGCGTTTGCCGCAGAGAGTTCCATTTGAGCTTCATCACGGTTACGTGTCCAAATTTGTTTGGCTTGTGGTCCGCCATTCATCATACCGTTATTCGAGTAGAACTGTTGTGACAGTGACTCATCTCGGGCGGCTTTACCAATCCATTCTGGGGCTAAACTGTTTGCCGTTACAAGTCCTAAACCTGCACCCGCTAAACCACCAAGTGCAATAAGAGGTAGGGCGACACCTCCTAGCAGTGCGGTACCCGCCATCCAAGTGAGTCCTGCACCCACACCCAAACCTGCCAAGGTTGCACGAGGTGCCCATTCTTTAGCCACCTCAAACTGTTTTTTATACCCAGCAGCGGCTGCGGTTGAACTCGCTGCCATGGGGTTAATACCCAACTGCTGCTGGTTCCAGTTTAGAATATTGTCCTGCCAAAAAGGTATATTGGGGTTACTCGGATTGGTTAAGCCTCCGAGTGTAGTTGGTAAAATAGTCGTCCCAAGAGGGGAGGAAGCCTGCGTTGTAGCAGGTATTGAGGATGTGGTAGAGGTTCCTACAGGGGCTGTTCTGGAGGGGTCTGTGATGACTGTAGCCTGATTAGGTAAAAAGCCCCCTAGCCAGTTTTGTACGGCAAAAGGTCCTTGAATGGGAGGAAGGACGTTTTGTCCATTCATTTGAGGCATCATGCCTGGTATCACAGTCGCCCCTGTCCCTGTTGGGAAGGCACCTAGCATACCGTTCATGCCATTCATACCATTTACCATAGGTGTTTGCCACCCATACCCATAGCTATTGACAGGCATGGTGGAAGGTGCTGCTAAAAGGGACATCTGGGCAGCATACGCTGAGGCGTAGGGGTTACCCAAGGTCGTATTCATCATGGCGATGTCAATTCCCCACAAAACAAAAGAGCAAACGATGTTAAAACCCATAAACGCTGAGAAACAACAGCTTGGCTGTGGTATAGCCCTTTATAAAAAGCTGTTTGGCTATAAGGATAAAACCCTATTGGCACGATACCTATGCTAGGCTGTAGGGTGTTTTACTTAAGCTATCGCTAAATGCCCTATGAACATTGGTTTGAAAATCTATATCTCGCTCTCGCCTATAGGGCAAGTCCTCTGGATGCCGAAACTTCTTGTGGCATGACGACCTAGGGTATTCGGTATCCACTTGACACGACCTGAGCAAATCGCCACACAACCTAGTAAGTCCGATAGCTGACGCTGAGAGGGTAGGTCTTATGACGTTATCTCAAAAATTCTTTTGTCATACCCTGTGTGAAAAACCACTGTGTGCCATTGGTGTAAAAAATACCCCCGCTTAGTGTTAATGAAACACGGCTTGCAAAGTCTCAAAACCATTGCTATAGTAGCTTTAGAGACACTTAAGAAGGGGTTTGTTCAACAGTAACAAGCATGACCCTCTCTCGCTCGCTTTCATTTCAGGAAACGATGCAAGAGAGGGCTTATTTTTGTCTAAACACCCTTGCCCTGTGGTATGATGAAGCCTGTAGGGTATCTTGTTGCTACTTTTTTATCTGTGTCATTTTTTTGAGTCCTTCTCTTGCCTATAAGCCTTTTGATGTGATGACCCTTATCGTTTTGCCCTCTACGCCAGCGGTTGAAAAAGCCAGTGCGTATCTTACCAGTATAGGCATTGCCCATCAGTGTATTCCTATTCCTCAACGATTAGACTATGAAAATGGCTCACGCCTTGCCATTTATGCCCCTGGTGAGAATGGACAAGCCCTCTCAAAACGACTCACGGAGCAACGTCTGGTTGTGATGAGGGTCTTTAAAGACTTTGTCTTGCAAGCTGACGATATGCTTTCCTAACCTAAATCTTTGTTTACGAGCGATGCCTTTTTTGCCTGTGTGCTTCAAACAAACCCAACCGTTAACTTGGCTCTCTGTACTATTAGGTCTAGGACTGAGTGCTTGGACGTTTGCAGGCTGCCGAGGGCTAGCGCCCTCTTCATCGGTAGGCGATACGCAGAGTCCCCAAACCTCTAGTCTTGAAACACTTACTTTCTGGACACTTCAGATGGGCAGTTTTAGTGACGTGATTAAGCCTAGCCTTGCACGTTTTGAGGCGAAACACCCCTCTCTAAAAGTCCATTGGGTGGATATGCCCTTCCAAGATGCCGATAAAAAATTGGTTGCTGCCGCCCTTGCACAACGTTTACCAGATGTGGTGAACGTAAACCCTGACCTTGCAAGGCTCCTTGCTGAAAAGGCATTACTAAGTGCATTGCCTGCCTCTTCAAAGTTTTCATCCGCCCTGCAACATAGCGTTTCGTGGCATAGGCTTGATGCCACACAGACTGTCCCGTCCTTATTTGCCTATCCTTGGTATGCAACGAGTCAGTTGCGTATGGTTAATCAGGCTCTTAGGTCTTCGTTTATCTCGATGGCGACTGAGTCTCTTACAAATACCCCGCCTTGTCTACCGCAATGGCGTGCTTTTCAAGGAACCAGTACGACATACTGGATGACACCGACACTGAGTGAAGGAGGAACCTTACTAAAACAATTTTGGCTTATGGGTTTTGAGCCATTTGTTCCTCTTGTTCTCCCTCAGGAGTCCCACGTTGGGCAAGTCGCTCGTCCACAAGAGGTATGGATACCTAACCTGCGTCATCCCCAATTTCTGGCACTTTTGCAAGCATGGCATCAAACATATCATCAGGGGGGTGTCCCAACGGAAAGTATCAATGCTTATAAGCAGCAAAGTGCCAGTGCTTTTCTTCAAGGGCGAAGTATAGTGCTTCCTGCAGGCAGTAGTTTTCTCAACGTCTTACAAACCAATCAACCACAGATGTTAGCACACCTGAAGGTATTACCCCAGTGGCATCCTTGTCTACATCCTCCTGTGAAGGTCCGTAAGGTGACAACAGCGATGCTTTCCTCCCACACTCAAGAAACACGCTACGACTTTGCCCCCATGGTATTAGCGATACCACACGCTACCCGATACCAAAAAAAATATGGGCAGTTACACCCACACGCACTTGCCTTGCTTGAACACTTTACACATCCTGAAGAACAACAAGCCCTTGTGGCCTCTTTACCTATTTTACCCACGAGCCAAGACCTTTTGAGCCGTATGGCTGAAGGCTCTTGGATGCCATCCCCTCCTGAGAAAGCCTCTCCTACTTTACGTCGTTTGTGGCAAGAGGCTTCTCAACAGGGGGCATGGCAACTAACCCATACCCTGACCAGCTACCCTAATGTTGTGCAACAGGCGTGGGTTCATCAACAGGTGGATACTATGGTACAGGAAGCACTGCTTCAACCCAATACAAAGCATTTCGCAGCATTGTTACGAACCACCGAAAGGCGTATCCGAGACAAACTACAAGCTGATTTACAGCGACAGGCTTCCTTAGAGTAAAGCCGTATTTTCTTCTTCTTGCGAACTTGGCTCAAGGGTGTCTAACAAGACTTTGTCTCTAAGAGGCAAAGGTAATCCATCAGTGTCTTCTTCCTTAAGTATGTCGCCTTCTATCGTGCTATGACCTTGTGGGAGGGCTTCTAGCTCCGCGAGGGTCTGATACCGAACTTTTTTATGCGTAGGAATGGGTGCTTCGGCATGGACAATTTTTAAGACATGCGTGGGTTTCTCTTCGACACGGCACGCATCACTGATGCCGATACCAGGAATCCATAGCACCTGATTATCTCCCGCCACAAGTAAGGGCAAAGTATCTCGGAGATGTACGGGGACTTTATGGTTAATCAAATACCGCTTTAAAGATACCGTGGTAGGCATACCGAGAGGCATGAAGCGGTCGCCTGTTTGGCGGGGACGCAAGGTTAAAGCCCAAGGATGAGCTTCACCCTCAGACAGTTGTTTGGCAATGTCCATCCACCAGTCGAGATTGACCATGACTTCAAACCCTCGACTTTGAAGCCCTTGGTTTGTAAACCGCTTCCGTTCATTGTTAGAAATATCCCTTATGACAAGGTTTTTCTTTAGCCCCGCATGGAAAAAGGTTCCTGGCACTGTGACGGATAAACATAGCTCGCTTTGAGGGGTAATGATTTTAGTGCGGTGTCTTTTGGGACACTCGGTTGTTAAGCTTATGCTGTCTCGGCACACACGCAAATAGATAGGGTTTGATGTTTCTTGAGAGGCACCCTCGATAGAGGCGTGATACCGTGCTTTGGGTAAGTGCTTATATTTCGCTTCGTGTTTCGAGGTGTCATACTTGGCTAAAAATTCGGTGAGCTGTGACATTTCTACGAGCGTAGGAGGGGCTTCTTCAGGATAAAAGGGTTGTAGCCACTGCTGTAGTAAGCGTTTTTGTAAGCCCACCGTCAATGGGGTTAAAAGAGGTAAGGCTAGCGGTGTGTGCAAACTGGTACTTTGAAGCCAAGTATTGAGAGCAGTAGGCTCTGAGGACGTTTGAAAATACGTAAGACTTTCACGCTGCAGATGTTGATACTGCCCCTGTAAGAGTTCATCAAGCCAGGTCATATCCTCTTGAGCCCATTGGGTTAAGCGTAACACGTGGCGTTCTACTTCAGGGAAGCGTTCTTGTAGGAGAGGTAATAACTGATGTCTCACCCAGTTACGAGGGTGCTGTAGGTCCTGATTACTGGGGTCTTCAAAGAAATAAAGCCCCTCTGTTTGTTGATACGCCATTAAGTCTTGCTTAGAAACCTCAAGGAATGGACGGCGTAAGACGGCTTGCATGCCTGCTGTGTTTCGCATGGTCTTTATGGGTTGAATCCCCTGTAAACCGTTGACTCCTGTCCCTCGAAATAATCGTAGGAACAGCGTTTCTACTTGGTCTCGTTGATGATGGGCTGTCATCACGGTATAGGCTTTGAGTTGGTCGGAAAGACGTACTAATGCTTCATAGCGTGCTGTGCGTGCTTTGGTTTCGTTGTGGGGTAGGGATTTATCCAAGGGTAACACCATTAAGGGAATACGCCCTTGGAGGCAGGTTTTATGAATTCTAGGGAACTCTGGTGCGGGTGTCCCTCGCCAGCCGTGGTCGCACCATGCCGCTACCACCTGCAAGTGTTTCAAACCCTGTTCGGGTAGTTCTAAAGCTCTGTAAGCTTCTTGCAAGGAGGCAGACTTTGCAAAGGAAATCCCTTCCTGTAAGAGCTTAACGGCGTGTAGGAGTACGCTGGAGTCCAGCCCCCCTGAAAAAGCAACCACGACAACCTGTTTTTCAGTACTCGGTACCCCTGTGAGTACATCGAACCCTAGAGGTGCCTCGGGTAACATGGCGTAAACAGCGTGAAGAATACGGGCTTCAGGGGAAAGTACTGTCGTGTCCAAGGATGCTTGTACAGAAGGGTTTAACGAGTCAGAACGACGAAAGGCTTGCGGTGCCAAGAGGGTCGCCTGTTTTTTAAGGTGTTTAAAAAGGTCAAACATGCAGGAGGGTCACAAAGCTTGGGGGTATTAAAACAGAATGGTGCATTTATCAAAGAGAGTTAGGCGTGTGTCAACGGATGAACCACTAAACACTATGGACATACCAAAGAGGTTACAGGGGGGGGAGTGCCTTGTGTATGATAGAAACCCTTGTGCCATCGAGCATCTTCATACGGTAAGAGGATGGCGGTTTTTTGGCATGCTTTTGAGGGGAAATCTTGCGATGTTTCAAAGGCTATCGTTTGAGACACTTTTTGATTATACCACAGGGAGTCTTGAAGCAAGGTATCCTTCATAGGAAACGGTGTATTGGCATGAGGAACATGCTCTCTTAGTGTTAGCGGTAAATCTTGAGGCATGCTTTCGGGTGCAAGGTACGTATGGTACTGGAGTAGCGTGTGTAAGGGATGAAGGACAAAGTCCCGCTTTGTCATATGGGGGTGAGGTACTTGGCACAAGGGGTCTTCTAGTTGCCACCAAGTAGGGAGGCTTTCTGTTGCAGAGGGTTTGTCTGAAACGTAAAGCCATAGGTCGATATCAATAGGGCGTGTCATGGTCTGTACAAGTGCCATGGGGGTGTTGCGGCATCGTCCTAAGTTGCCTTCAATGGCAAGACACTGTGCAAGCAATGCCTGAGGCGTTAACCCTGTACGTACCAATATGCCTGTATTGCAAAATCTTGGTATGTCCTCAGTTTGCAGGACTTCATGTGTTTCTGGATGTAGTGCCACGCTCTGTAGCAGTGAGGCACATGCCATGAGCTGCACCTCAGGGTGGGCATTGAGGGCTTGGCAAGCTTTCACAAACACCCCGACAGTATCACCGTAGTTGCCTCCTAAGCCAATATAGGCCCATGCCCACCTACCACGTGTGGCTTCTGTAGTATCTTGCATGAGAGATGCCTTCCGTTCACGCTTATGGGTTAGACCTTGATAAGACGTGGTTTTGCCATATTATGCAAACAGAGCAACCTTCATGCAGAACACAGACCCTCCCGAAAGAATGAACTCACTGGTATCCACAGCAATGGGCGTAAATCCAAGGGCTTTTAAATGGGCTTCGGTTTCCCAGTTGCCTTGTTGGAGGATGACATGCTTTCCATCGGGACAATGGGCGTTACAGGCAAACCCTGGGGCATCGGCTTCTTTTAATGAAACGGGAATCACATGAGGAAACAGGGCATACAGTGCTTCAATGCCTTCAGGGGTAAAGGCCTCTAAACAAGCCAGCACGGTGGTGTCGTTCAGTAAACTCAAGCAGGTATCTAAATGATAGAACTTCGGTTTCAGTAACGAGAAGGTCACGACTGAAGTTTCAAGGACTTCACTCAGCCATGCGTAAATCTTTTGGCTGGTTCTGAAGCCATACCCTCCTAACAAGAGTCGTCGCCCTGGTACCCATAGCGCATCACCCATCCCTTCAAAATGCTCTGTCGCATACGGGTGTGGGAGGCTTAATGTGTGATAGCCAAGCGTCTCAAGTCCTCGTGCCACAGCATCTACTTCAAGGTTACGTACGGGGTTGGCCATATGCGAGCGTATGGCGACTTTTTGCCCCTGAGGTAACACCGCAGGTAACGATTGGTTTGCTGCAAATACCATATCTGGTAAATGGGGGGTTGCCTCTAAGACACTGACGCTTAGTGGTTTATGAGCTTTCTGACTGAGGCTTTCATAGGTCGCCTTGAGGGTCTCCCACTGGTAAGCGGCAAGATCCAAGTTCGGGGTGTTGAGTTCCCCTTGGGCATTTTGCATGTGGGGGTTGATGACATCCTCTACTCGAAAGGCATCGGGACGAATCATCCGAATATGTGTTTGCCAAGGCATGTCAGGGAATGTCTTAGCTTGAGGGCATCCTTCTGACCAAGTATGGGCTTCCTGTGTGTGCCAAACGTGCGTTGCGATGTGTTCGGTTATGAAAACCATTGCTGCCAAAACTCCTTTGTGAGGACGACATGTTATGGAACAAGAGATAGGGGAAACATTTAGGAGTGTCATCCCTTAAGTGCGGTTATTTATCTTCTCAACGATACCATAAAAGTGGTGTTCAAAAGTCCTATTATCCGTACACCCTTCTGTGTCCTTGCTTGTTACCCTATATCAGGTTTATCTTGTAGAGGCAACAAAGTAATGAGCATGAGGTTTGTGCCGTAGTAAGGGGAGCTTCCCATGAACCAACGCTTGCATGGAAGGTTCCCCTTGCGTTAGAGTAAGTATACTCACCATGGTGTTGGTGTTTATTCATGATAATACATTTTACGTATACATCGCCTAAACATCTTTCGCCGTATGCCTTTCAAGCTTTTTATGATGCTATGTTTTTATTGATGAACCTTTGAAAAAACAGAAAAGTGTTTGTGTCTTATGGCAGACAATCGCAAAAAACGTTGTTACTTCTCTTCTAACCGTATCCACTTCATTGACTTCAAAGATGCCGCACTATTGCGTCGTTTTCTTACAGATAGCGGTAAAATCCTATCTCGTCGTATCACAGGCTTAACCGCTAAAAAACAGTCTGCCCTTAAAAATGCTGTCAAGCGTGCGCGTGCCGCTGGTGTGTTGCCTTACACCATTACGTAAAGCCCTTGTTTGGAACCGATTTTATTTAAAAAGAGAGCATGCGAGTCATGATGCTCTCTTTTTAGTAGTCTCTTTTTCTTCTTCTTTCCTGAACGCTCTGATGTTTCTCTGCTATGTTTGCTAAAGCCAGTATACCAACCCAGTCACCCCATCAAGGACAAAAAGCGGCGCCTCCCAAAAAAAAGCCAGCTTCTAAAACCATTGCGGTGAACCGTCGTGCTTTTCACGATTATGAAATTATTGATACCCTTATGGCAGGCATTTCATTGATGAGCAGCGAAGTGAAGTCGTTACGACTCGGTCGATGCTCCCTAGGAGAAGGTTTTTGTCGAGTACAACAGGGCGAGATTTTTCTTTACGGGATGACCATCCCCAAGTTTGAACAAGCGACCTATAATAATCACGCACCCGACCGCACTCGGAAGTTGTTATTGCAAAAGGCAGAAATCCGTAAGCTCTCTGCCAAAATGCAACAAGACGGCTTGACGCTCATTCCATTAAAACTGTTCTTTAACCGATGCTGGGTTAAGGTGGAGCTTGGTCTTGCGAAGGGCAAAAAGCTCGTTGATAAGCGAGAATCGCTCAAGCAAAAAGACCAAGCCCGTCAGATTGCTCGTATCAAAAAGCACTTTCAGTAAAACCTATGTGTGGTTTTATGGGGTCTATTCAAATGACCGCTGATGAAGCGTGTCATGTAACAAGTTACATCATTTTGTAACGTTTTGGCTTTGACTAAAGGCTTTTGGGCATCATACATTTTTAGGCTTATGCTACCCTAGTCATAGGGAGGGTTTTTAGGGCTGTCATGCTGCTACAACCCTTGAAGGGAAGTGGGGTTCTTTGTGAATCACGCCATACGGACTTTCCCTCATCGTGTGAACCTCTTTCGTGCCTTATGTGCTTCTATCTCAAGTAGGGTTTAAAGCATCGTCTCATTCAGGATTGTGTTTCGGTGATTCTTCCAAATCAAAACATCATGCCGTCTCCCATCTTACCGAGGGTTCGTAGCACCTCCCTGCGTTATGGTGCTTCTCCAGCCATATCATCGCTTACGCCTGTTGCCCGAGGGTGGTTGCAGCAGTCTCCGTGGCTTGCCCCTGTGCATACCCCCGCTTTGAATACAGCTTCCCTAACAGCTCGCTTACCACGGCTCTCAGGATTCACAGACTGTCTGCTTGATGCAACCATTCCGAGCTTACAATGGATTAAGAGTGGCTTGATTCAAACCATTATTGCACTGGATGTTTTGGGCATCTGGATACCTCGTATTGGTGTTTCTCTTATGCGGGGGGCTGTACCTTATAACGCCGATAAGGACCCTGAGCTTAAAACAATGCCGCCATGGCAAGCATGGCGTACAGGAAAGTGGCGCCAGCTCAAGGCACTCAACTGGCCTAACTTGGCAGAAGAAACCAACCGTGAGTTTGCTTCAGGGCCTGGGTTTTATAGCATTTGTATTTTAAGTTATCTTATGGCAAGCAAGTTTCTTTTTAAAGCGGGTGAACTAACAGGCTTGTCCAACAAGCGTATGGCACATCATTTACTTGCACTGCATAACGATAGGGCTGGGCATGCCTCCTTACTGCACACATTGCGTCACACCCCTGATAACGCTGGCAAACATGTGAAAGGGTTCCTGAAAGAAGGGTTTAAAGCCATGTTTTATCCAGATGCGTGGCCACGTACATGGCATACGCATCCGCTTACTTATCAGGGGCATGGTATGGCGGGGCATGCTTTTCCAACCGCTCAGCAAGCCCAAGCGGCACACACGACACTCCCTGAACTCCTTGACCGCTACGCACACTTCGCCGCAGAAGTAACCCATGGTGCATGGCAACATAAGGTGGTTTCAGAGGGTCGTTTGCGTCAGGCACATCAACACCTCACGCATGTGCCTCCCACGAGTACCGAATCGAGGGCGTATCAGAAGCTGATGAAAGAAGGCTTACACGCCTCAGAAAAAGCACTCTATCGTGCCATTGTCACGCTCAATGAAACCTTTCATCCTGCGGAGGCACTCTATACAAAAGACAGCTTGCCACTCAAAACATGGGAAGGTTCAGTGGGTGCCTTGCCGAGCTTAAATCCTACACGTCTCCCTGTTACGCAGCTCTTCAAGGAGCGACAAGCTCTTGGTGACCTTTACCATACTTACCTCACGCATGCCGTCGCAGGAAAAGCACTCAACCTTCCACAGTTACACCATACCGTGCTTCATCAAAAAGCGAACCTTATTGCCGCAGGTTTTGGGTTAAACATCGCCATGCTTTTTGGACTGGCTTGGATGTCGCAACGCCATGCACAATACCCAGCGAATCGTTTACGCTATGCCAAGGAGATTTCAAATAAGTCTCAACACCCGCATGGGGCTGAGACCAATGCCCTTTCGGGTACGGGTTTGCCTCGTGCCTTACCTAAGCTCCAACGTCCTTTGCCGCCACCCGCTTGGATGCTAACACTTCAAACGCCTTCTGCTTTAGCAAGTACCTCCCCTAGTGCGATGACACCCTTCACCACTTCTGATACGACGCATCAAAGGCTCTCCTAATGACCTTTCAAATCACACCCCCACCCCACCCTCTTCCTAAGGCTCTGTTTTATGAGATACCTCATCGGGTACAAATGGCCCGGCAGCGTCATGCTCAGCAGGCTTTGAACCAATTGGGTAAGCCCGCTCAAAACCTAGTGCAGGTTTTGTATGATACGGTCGTAATACCAAGCACGACCAGTGACCCGATTCATGATATTAAGCTTGGGTCATCCTACTTCAAAACACTACCTGCCAGTGCTACCATCGGTGCTATTTTACTGGGTGCTATTGGAGGTAGAAGCTTGTTTGCACTACTGCGGGCGCCACGTATACCCAATGTTGCGGTATCCAAAGAAAACGCATCATCAGAGTCATCGTCTTTTTCCCAAAAGCCCCGCCGAGATTTTTCCGAACTCTGGGATGTATTACGTCGTGATACCGTTGCACTTACCATGATGCTCTTTACACTGGACCCCCTTTGCGACCGTGTTATGATTCCTGCCTTAGAGAAACTCAAACGCATCCGTTTAACCCACCCTGGCTCCAACGTGCCATTCGCCTTCAATAACCTTGGTGAAATCTATGCCCTTCGCAGCGGTAGCCTTCTTCACGGCATTTTGACGGAAAAAATGGAACATCTTCAAGCATTTAAAAATGCGATGCACCAAGGGTTACGCCCTATCACACATCTTACTAAGCCCCTGCCTCCCAGTGTAGCACTGATGAAACAGAAGCTCTTCTCAAGTTGGGAGGTGCTACAGACCAACCTTCATTTTTATCATGGCTTGAAACGTTATCTTTCAGGACAGCTCCCTGAAAGTATGTTTCTATCAGGACTTTTGCCACGAGACAAACAGCGTGTCTTGCAAACCCTACAGCAACTTACCCAGAACCCTCAAGCCCACACACAATCATGGCATCACTTGGAGGCAACGCTTCAAAAGGAAACACTCGCACAAAGTGAGCAACTCTACAAACAGATGCAACAGCTTGAAAAGCTACTACCACAGCACCATTTGCCTCAGGTTTACCCTGAACAATGGTTAGCAAACTATGCTCGTAGAAGCATGGCTCCCGCTTATTTAGGTGCCATTACACTCTCTACGCTCCTTGTGGGGATTGCACCTGTATGGGTCAATAAGCTACTAGGAGAGCGTCCCCTCAGGCAAACATCCCTTCAAGGAGCTTCTCAGCCTAAAACCTAAGTCGCTTGATCTTCTCATGTCCCTGCCTCTCCTTGGCAAACCTCGTGGCATGTGGCATGGTAGGTCTCAAGCCATGCTTTTTCTTCATACGTTAAGAGAGTGTCTTCAATCAGGCTGGTATCAAAAGGTATCCAAGTTAAACTTCTGAATGTCAGCCAGCCAGCTTCGCTGCGGGCATACCCTTCAGAGGTTTCTAGGCGAGTATCACATGCTACGACTTCATAGAGGTTTTCAAGACGAACGCCTCCCCAGCCAGCCTCATAATAGCCTGGCTCGATACTGGTAATCATGCCAGGTTGTAAAGCTACTTGTGTACGTGCATGAATCCCATGAGGCCCCTCGTGTACATTCAAAAAAGCACCTACGCCATGACCTGTGCCATGACCATAATTAAGGGATTGTTGCCACAAGGCACTACGTGCAATGGCATCGATGGCGACCCCTGTTGTGCCTATGGGGAAACGTTGCATGGCCGCACGGATATGTGCTTTCAGGACAGTGGTATAGACGTGTTTCATTTTGGGGGTGGGTTGCCCGATAGCAATGGTACGGGTTTTATCTGTGGTACCTCCTGCCACTTGGCATCCAGAGTCGATGAGGAAAAGTCCTGAGCCAGTGAGGCATGTTTCTTGAGAGGGGGTACCATAGTGGACAATGGCACCATGGTGTTGGTACCCTGCAATGATATTGAAACTCAGACTATGAAACTCAGGTAAGGCTTCGTAATGCCGCATGAGCCATTCGGCCGCCGAGGCTTCAGTATGGTGTATCCCTTGGGCAAGGGTCTCTTTGAGCTGTTGGATAAACGTATATTTAGCACGGCTGGCTAACCGATTTGCACGTCGCATCGCAGTCAACTCGGCCTCATTTTTGATGCCTTTGAGGGTGTCAATGGGGTGATGTGTGTAGGTTGACTTCTCACGACAGTCGAGAAGACGCTCCACTGAAACAGGGTACTGAGACGGAACCCACGCTGCTTTTAAAGTACCTTCAATGGTTTCATGAATCAATTTTAAACGAGGGAAAAAGGTCTCATAGGGTTCTAAGCTTAGTAAGTGACACTGTTGTAAATGCGTTCGAGCTTCGGGGGTGAGTCCCTTTTCATTCAGAAAGAGATGGCACTGCGTTGGGGTAATGACCATATACGCATGAAACACAGGGTTATAGGGGATGTCCTCACCTCGAAGTTGCGTTACCCAAGCGATTTGGTCAAGTTTTGTGAGTATCATCAACCCTTCTTGTTTGTGCTTCATGGCTTCTTGCAGCCCGAGAAGGGTTTCTGTCAAAGAACGCCCTGTCCAAGCCTTTGGGAGTGGGAAGATACTGGCTTCAGGGGTCAAGGCTACCATGGCTTGAGCCTCTGCTTGATAGATTTTATCTACCAAGTTTTGATGAATCGCACCAAGGACTTCTTCAGCCTTTGGTACAACCCCATGGTTGGCGTGGGCTTCAAGGAGGGTTGTCAGGAAACGATTTTTAATGTCAATGGAGGTAATGGCGGGGTCAAACCCAAGTTTAAAAGCTTGCGGAGAGGTTTCTAAATGATGTTTCACCAAGTGTTCAAGTAATCCAGTACTTGAGGTGGCTTGTCCTTCTTTGCCAAGCTTAATGGGGGTTATGGCACTTAGGTTGACTTGTAAGTCAACCTGTTCATGGTATCGGGAGTCTACTAACAAGTAGGCATGGGTGGGGGTGACGAGTAAATCACCTGCAGAACCGTCAAACCCTGTGAGGTGTTCTCGACGCTTCCTTTGAGGAGGAAGATATTCATTAAGATGTTCATCCACCGAGGGAACCCAATAAGCATCGATTTGTAAATCTTTCAATTGGGCTTGCAAGGCACGGAGTGCGTCAAGAGGAGCTATCATAAGGCTAGGGAGAGGGTCTCTATTTTCTTATCAAGGGAACCATACCACAAGGGATGGGACAGACACAGGTACCATAGGGTGTACAACTAGGATGATAATGCCTGAGGCGAGTAGGTGTAGCCCTATGGGCTTATCCTCATATTATACTTGGATTTGTAAGATTCTATCATAGGCCTGTACGGCTTTGGTGATGGTCTGGCTGGCAATGTTAACCGAAAGTTCAGCCTTGCTGTTTGCAATCATGATGTCGTGAATATCTACATCACCCCCCATGAGAGAACGCTTTAAGAGCTGGTCAGGTACTTGCATCGTATGATTCACCTGCCCTAAGGTGTTCGCTAGCATGTCTTGGAAGCGTTGGGTGTCACTCTGGGGTGGTGTGTAAGTGCCTTGGATTTTGTTTTGAGCTTCCAGCGATTGAGGAGATAAGCCATTCAGTTGAAAGGGATTAGGCTGAATGCCCTGTGCGTGGGTTTGGAACTGCATCAGACGTGTTAGAAAAGGATGGTAGTTTACGAGCATCATCATGGGTTATGGACTCCTATCGTCCTATTTCAATGGCTTTGTTTGCCATGGCTTTTACAATACTTAGGACAGAAAGCACTGCCTCGTAGAGTCTTGAACTCATCATGGCATCGGCGGTATCGGCCATGGGGTTTGCATTGGAAAGTGTCACATAGCCTTTGGCATCAGCAGCAGGGTGGTTCGGGTCGTACATTTTTTTTCCAGGTGTGGTGTCTAGTACCACACCGCTTAAAGCGACTCCCCTAGACGTAAAGGTATCACTGGGAGGGCTTAAGCTACTTACCCCCATACGGGACTGTGCAAATAAATTCGCCATATCAGTATGCGGTTTGGTTTCTTCCAGAATAGGGATGCGTCGTTGGTAGTTTGGGGTGGCAAGGTTGGCAATGTTGCTGGTGTGTACCATGACACGCTTGGCATGGGTGCTGAGTCCTTGCGAGGCAATGTCAAAGGAGCGTAGGAGGGTCATAGGGGTCACTCTTCTTTCATGTTAGGAATCTCTTCAGGGTAGGCAGTGGTGAAACACCAACATACGAAAACCTATCGGCCTGTTTGTGCCGCAGTTTTCAAATTGGTAATGACGGAACTCAAACGACGGGTGACGATGTTGTAGTTCATGAGGGTCTTTTGAAGCTCTAGGAACTCATCTTGGAGATTGACTTTTTCTCCCGTATCATAGCGCCACATGGGGCTTTGTGCGGTTCCCATGGTCTCAGAAAAATGCGTTTCGTCATGACGCACACGTGCGGCTAACACCTGCTGGAAGGAGGCGTGCTTACGGGTATAGTTGGGCGTGTGGGCGTTTACAATATTGTTGGAGGTTAGTTGTTGTTTCTCGCCTAAGGCACCTAAGTACTGGCTCAGCGTGGCAAGGTTGCCAAAGGTGTTTCCTTGGTCGAGGGTGTTTTGTCCGAAAACATGTCCCCCTGGAGGCAGTTGCCATGAGGGTTGCGTGTTCCCGAAAGATGAAATATTGGAAAGGCTTTGCATACACACAAGTCTCATTGAACAAGTCGGGCATTGAATACAGTACGATGTCTGTCTTCTAGCCTACAGGGTCAAAGCTGTGTGTGGCAGATAGAGAGGATGATAAATCCTTCAAACGTGTGAGGATAGAAGCTATCCTTGGTAAGTTTTAATCAGTTTATAGGCTTGGGCATCCTGTTGGTCAGGCACCAGTTGTTGACCACTGGCTTCAATGGCTTCGGTCTGATTTGCAACAGGTTTACCGATATCATAGGGTAACCCAGCATGGTTGACTTTCGGAATGAGGCTTTTGGCTGATTCGACCCGTGCGTGTGGAATGCCATCGTCAGTATCCACTAAGACAAACTCAAGGTCTTGGGTTTGAGGATTTTTCTGAGCGCCTACTACTAACATTTCATGCCCATTACCGTCGTAGGTTTCTCCTGATTTACGGCGTGTACCGCTGTAATCAAGTCCTCCTGAGGAGGTTTCCATTACACCAATAATGACGGGTGTACCACGCTGTAAGGCACTTAAGAGGTCTTTTGTTGTGTCTTGAAAACTGCGAGTGTAACCCCATAAGTAGGTTTTGGTTTCTTCGCCAGCTTTAGGATTAGGCTTAGGTGCTATCACTTGATAGTTCACATTGATGAAGCTTTTATCATCACCAACGACACGCTCCATGAGCGTTTTTTGGTCAGGACTCAGCCCCTTGTTACGGTCCAACAAGGCACGCTGAAGGGTTTGTTTGTCTTGAGGGGTGACGTTTTGCCATGTCTCAAGTAACTGCCATATTTCTTTTTGTAGTTTGGCAGGACCTCCTGAGGTGTTAAAGCGTGTAATAATCTCTTGCTTCTGCTCCGCCGTAAGACTGGGGAGATTTTGTGCTATGACGACCATCCCATCAAGATTATCTCGTAAGTCATCGGGACCATAACTCCCTCCCGTGAAGGTGTAGGCCAATGTGGATTGGTAGAGTGACTCTACGAGTCCTCGGGTTTGAGGACTCCTTTGCTCCCCAGCTTTTTCTGCCCGAATATACGCCCACTTAGGTGCGCGTACCAAAATAGCGACTTCATCTTGACCTGTTGGCACAAAATTGACGTTATTGGCTTTGAGTATTTCAAGTGCCTTGGTGGGGTCGTCGGGGGAAATCTCACTCAGCTTTGCTTTTTCATAGGTACCTGCCAAGGGGCTTGTAAGCTCGCTGACATGCCGAATAAATTCGGCAGGGTTACGGCTGTATCCTGCTTCACGTGCCATAACACTGGCAGGGACGCATGTTGCACCATGGGCTACCTGAAGGTTGTTTGTATCCATGGGCATCGTCGTTTCAGCGGGTGCCGCAACACTCAAACTAGGGGTTTTCAAAGCCTCTTGAATGTTTTGCATGGCGGGGGCATCAAGCTGCTCAAAGCGTTGGTTGATTTGGTCAGGCTTGGCGAGCAAGGTGACTAACTCGTTAACAATGGTTTGGTTTTTTAAGCCATAGGCTCGGGGGCGTGTTGCCACGGCATATAGGTATGCTAATGCAGAGGTTTTGGTATCAAAGTCTGTTTTAGTATCGTTTAAGGCTCCTGCATCGAGGAGTTGTTTGAGGAGTGGTTTTGTTTCAGGAGGAAGTAAAGCCTCAATACGTTGATACATAATGATGCGTTGTTGGCTTGATTCTTGTTCGCTACCTGGAAGCTTTTGAGCGAGTTCCTGAGGGGATACGATGGTGTCTGAAGGGGGGGTGTTTGGTAGCAAAGCCCCTTGGGTCGCCTGTTCAGAGAGGACATTGGTTTGAGAAGTGGTATCCCCAAAACGGGTATTTCCTGTCGATACAACGGGTAACACAGGACGTGTCAAGGTATTGAGAAAAGCCCACGAAGCTGGCGTGAGTTGCGAGACGGGCTGGTAGCCCTGAAAGCGAGCTGTGGGAGCGTTTTTTGAAGTGGCAGGGGTTTCAGGTGTTGAGGCTGTGTTGGTATAAGGGGAGGTCTGATAGGAGGAGGCGTGGAAGGTATCGCTTGTTTGAGGCTGTCCGACAAAAACCGACGGTGTTTGTTGGGGGGTGACTTGAGATGCGAAACGATGACGCTTGCTAGTGGGAAAGAAACCACTAGAAAAGGGCATTGTAGGGCTTGAAGAGGCAGACCAAGTCATTATGTAAAACTTCCGTAGAACAATAACACACCCATGACAGCAAAGATGAATCCATACCCTTGGATACAGACCCTAAGGCACGTTTGGCGGGATGATGATGTACCAGTGCTTGCGTCTTGATGGAGAGACGTTCATGCACCGAGGGCTATCCTAAAACAGCATCCCTTGTATTGAGAGAATCCTGACTATTAGGAGTAAACCTAATGAATGGGTCATGCGTGCGTTTCAATGTGTTTTGAGTCACAAAGGATGTTTCTAGTGTAACAGAGCTAGCAACAAATACGACCAAATATCACGGATTGTTACGATACGAAAGGTAATCATCACTGCTTAAGACATTTTTTGAGTGGTGATAGGGTTTCTCTCTTGCGTGTAAAAGCCGTAGTATTAAACACATTTTAAATTAAAAAGAGGGTTACAGTAGGCAATTATCTTGTTAAAATAAGAATACTCATCTTTAGTGCCAGACGGCTCCCCTGTGAATACTTTTCATGTCCCACTTTCCATGTCTCCCCATGACAAAGGTTTGCTTCCCGATGGATATTCAGCTTACGCCTCCCCCCTCTTCTGATACAGCGGCAACCTTACCTCCTTTGAGTGTGTCGGATTTATCACGCTTGTCAATCCCTAAAACGGTCTCTGAACTGATGCAAACACAAGACCGTGAAGGCACAGGAGAACCCGCCGAGAAAACAACCTTCCAACAGTGGTGGCACCAAGCCCTTGAGGCAACCGTAACGCCTGAGCGTCCTGTCGCATTCAAGCCCCTGCGGCACCACCCGCTCACTGAAGATACTGTGATTGGTGTGGTGTGTGGTGGACACTCCAGCGAGCGAGAAGTCTCACTTCGTTCAGGACAAAATTGTTTTGAAGCCCTCCAGCGTCTTGGGTACCGTCGCGCGGTATGGATTGATGCCACCCACGAGTTACCTCAACAATTGAAAGACCATGCTGTGGAAGTGGCATTTATTGTGCTTCATGGTGCCTATGGTGAAGATGGGGCTGTGCAAGGCTTACTTCAGTGGATGAATATTCCTTACACAGGTAGTGCGATTGCGGCACACGCCATGGCATTGCATAAACGTCATACCAAAGCCTTTTTGAAAGGGGAGGGCTTGCCGATTCTTCCCGACACCTCATGGCATAAAACGACGTGGGATGTGCAGTCAGAAGAAGCCCGTCGGCAGGACATTCAGCGTGCCATAGAAGCTGGCAAGTGGCAACGTTATATTGTCAAGCCAGTGACACAGGGTTCGAGTATGGGCATGAGTGTGGTTGATGACCTGGAAAGCTGGTATGAGGCACTTACTTTGGGGTTTCAATACGATACAGAACTCCTTGTAGAGCCTTTTATTGAGGGGATTTCTGTGACCATTGGTGTGCTTGAACCTCGTTTAGGACGTGTTCCCTTTGCGACCCCAGCCTTGGAATTACGGGTGCAAGAGGGTTGGTATGATTACCAAGCGAAGTATACTCCTGGTGCGACGACCTTTGTACTCCCTGCTGAAATCCCACAGCCTATGAGTTTAATCTTGCAACGTTTAAGCGTTAAAAGCCATTTAGCCATGGGTTGTTTAGGAGCCTCTCGTATTGATTGGATGATAGACCATGAAACCAAACAACCTTTTCTTCTGGAAGTGAACACGCTTCCGGGCATGACCCAAACCAGTGATTTACCAGCTCAAGCTGCGGTATTAGGGATTGGATTTGATGCCCTAGTAGCTGCTTTATTAAATTCAGCCCTTGCACCTGAGGTGGCGTTAGATGCCTGTAGTCAAGCTGCTTTGCAGATTCAGGATGTGGCAGCTACACCTGGCCCTGATGTCCCTTCTGAAGGTGGGTAAGGCATGGCGTTTCCAACACGACATTGGGTGTATGGTCATTCGGTAAAAGGTACACCTCTCCGAGCAGTGGTGTACCTCTTACAGGAGGCACTTGTCCCTGGGGGGCTTTTGGTGATGGGAGGTGTTCATGGGGATGAGCCTGAGGGGGTTGAGGTCAGCCAACGCCTTGAAGTGGCTTTCAAAACGCACTGGTCTCATCAGTATACTCATGTCACCTCACCCTATCCTTGGATTGCCTTTGCCCATCAAGTGAACCCCGATGGTTTGACGCAACGTACCCGAGTGAATGCCAACGGTGTGGATTTAAATCGTAATTATCCGACCCAAAATTGGCAGGCACAAGCCACCGAAACACATTTCCCGCCAGGTCCCTATCCTGCCTCTGAGCCAGAAACCCGAGCAACCGTCCGATTGATTCGTTGTTTACAGCCTCGTCATATCCTAACGCTTCATGCCCCTCTCTATTGTGTGAATTATGATGGTCCAGACTTTGAGACGCTACCATGGGCAGAAGCCGTTGCGCATGCGATTGATTATCCTCTTGAGGCGAGTATTGGGTATCCAACTCTTGGTTCCTTCGGTACCTATTGGGGGGTAGAGCGAGGGGTCTCAGTAATGACCCTTGAGCTGCCTCCTGCAAATGAACACCCCCATGCCCCTCCTGATAAGGCTTATCCCTCTTTTGATACGTCGCATGCGGAAAGACTCGTGACGCAACTTTCAGCGTGTTTATTTAGCCCCTCAGTGTAGCTTTTTAGGCTAGTTGTTGTGTTTAGCAGGGCTTGCACCTCTTGCTTGTTTCATAAAACATACGATATCCTATATTTAGAGGATAGACATTCCTTGAAAACTTGCTCTCTTTGGTGGTGTGGGCATTGATAGGGTAAGGAGGTGCTTGAAGGGTGCCTTTTAGGTATGAAAAGTTCCGTTAAATAATTGATAGCATCTCTCCTTAAAAATGCGTAGTATGATACATATGCATTCAAACAAAGACAAACATACGTGGTCGTGCTAACCCTGACATGTCATTAGGGATTTGTTCATGTGTGTTCAAGGAAGCTTTGCTTGCTTGTGTCTTTCAAAAGTTTCTCTCCTGTGTGTATTTCTCGGTTTATCCTTCAGAAAGGGTGTTCATCGCTCATGCTACCTCCTATGAAACGTGCTGCTGATTATCTTCAAGGCGAGCAAACCTACCGTATCCTGATTGTTGACGATACGGCGGCGCATAGCTCTGGGATTAAGCAATTACTTGAAATTAAGTCCAGCCACAAAATTATGGGGCTTTGTGCCAATGGCAATGAAGCGATTCGTCGTGTCAATCAAGTAGATGTTGACCTTGTCCTGATGGATATGCACATGCCAGAACTAGACGGTATTGCCACTATCCAACAGATGCTTATCCGTAAGCCGAACATTAAAATTCTTGCTTTGACAGGACATGATGACCCTGACCTTATTTTCAAAGCCATGAAGGCAGGTGCCAGAGGCTATCTGCTTAAAACAAGTATCACACAACAGTTGATGCAGGCAATTGAAGAGGTGATGTCAGGACGTATCTTTTTACCTGGTGGGTTGGCTGCGAAGTTTTTTGACCAGTTCCATGCAAGACTCAATAGTAACCCTGCCCAAGATGCCCAGCGTCAAGCGTTACTCACGTATTTAACGTCTCGTGAGCGTGAAGTGTTAAAGCTTCTCACGGAGGGGATTACTTACAAGGGTGTCGCTGACCGTTTGGTTATTTCTGAAACCACTGTGAAAACCCACGTGAATAACATTTTCCAAAAACTCCAAGTGAATGACCGTACACAAGCGGTGTTGTATGCGATTAAGCATGGTTTAGTGGATGCACCTTCCACCTTGGATACCGCACAGCAAGAATCTGATGTGCTGGTTGAGGAAGTTTCCTCCGTTTCATAGCCTGTTTTGTGCTTGTATCACCTTATGATAGCCCTGTCTTAAGCCACTGTGTGTTGATTGGTTTGGACAGGGTTTTTAAGCTTTCCTACCAAGGAAGCACCTAGGGGCTATCCTGTATTTAAGGGAATCCTAAGGATTACTTTTTTCTTGTTTGTTTCAACTTATGGTATACTCCTAAATAGTAAGCTTTTACATATTTACTGTGGCTTATGTTGCTTCAGCTTTTGTTGTTGCTTTGCATACAGTGCCTAGATGCGGCCACCGTTCGTTCCTACATTTGTAGCCTTTGACCTTTTGTGCCTTTTTATGGACTTACCTCCCTCTATCCCTGTATCTTCTGAAGTGAGCACAAAGCGAACCCCCCTTCCTGCGTCTGCGGTCGTGACTTCCCTTGGTTCCACGGAACGTTATAACGACTTTTCAGCCCCCCAAGGTTTTCTTGGGCAGCCAGCGTCGGGGCAATCTTCGGTTTACCACTTTGCACTCAACGCTATTTTATGGGCGTTTGGTCTTAACTTGCTTATTGCAGGCATTAAGCTTTTTGTGGCGGCTCATATTACCCATAGCAGTGCCTTGTTTGCTGAGGGTTTACATTCGGCAGCAGATGCCTTTAACAGTTGTTCTTTATTGATTGGGGTGACGCAAGGAAACCGTCCCCCAGATAGGTCGCATCCGTTCGGGTATGGTCTTGAAACAAATCTGTGGGCTTTACTCTCTACGGTGATTATGTTCCTCTCGGCCTTGTATTCCCTGTGGATGGGTGTGGACAGACTTTTGCATCCTGTCGCCAGTGAGCAGGCCATATGGTCGGTCATTATCTTAAGTGTGAGTGTCATCCTTGAAATTGTGGCGGTACTGACAGCTTCAAGGGCTGTGCTGGAAGAGCTAGACATTAAAACCCGTCATCCTTTAGAGACGTTTCTGACGGCTTGGCGTTGTATTTCACAAATACAAAGCCCAACCACCCGTTTTGTGTTTTATGAGGATACCCTTGCACTTGTAGGGGCTTTGGTCGCACTTGTTGCTGTACAAGGCACTGAGTGGGCTTTACATTTTGGTGTTCTTTCAAAAACGTATGCCCATGTACCTGATGCCTTGGCCTCCATCATTATTGCTTTTTTACTATTGAGCTTGTCTATCAAGCTTTTTGGATACAATCGGAATCATTTAACGGGAGCCGCTGCACCTGAAAAAACAGAGAAGCGTATTCGGGAAATTGTTGCACAACTTCATGAAGTGACTCGGATTACAGAACTTCGTACCATTGACCAAGGGCTTTCAGGACTCATCGTGCATCTGGTGCTTGAAGTGGACCCTGATATTCCTATTAAAGAAGTGGATGATGTTGCAGAACGTGTTAAAAATAACATTCAAAGAGAGTTCCCTAACACCCTGCAAGTTTTTGTAGAAGTGCTTGCCAATGAAACGGAAGACCAGTGGCAAGAACAGTTTGAAAAACTCATTCAGGCGGCAGAACAAAGCCAGATTTTAAAGCCGAGAGAAGGGCAGATGCTCCGCAATATTGAGGAGTTTACGCACTCCGTGGCTTCTGACATCATGATTCCTCGTACGGATGTCACGATGATTGAGCAGGACCGAGACCTCCTTGAGGCTCTTGACCTCATGCTACAAACACAACACTCAAGACTCCCTGTTTACGGGAAACAGATTGATGACCTTGTTGGTGTACTGCATATCCACGACGTGATTGCCGCCATTCGTAATAGCGAGGGGCAGCTTGCTTCTTTTACCCATGTCTTACGTGAAATCGACATCTACCCTGAAAATAAGCCTATTAGTGACCTGCTTGAAGAGTTTAAGCGAAACAAAATTCAAATGGCGGCCATTGCGGATGAACATGGTGGGTTTGTTGGGCTGGTGACGATTGAAGACCTGCTTGAGGAAATTGTGGGTGAACTGTGGGATGAACATGATACGCCTGAGGAGTCTCTTCAGCTTATTGCACCTGAAACGTTGCTTGTCCCTGGTAAGTTTGATATTTGGGATTTGAATGAGCGTTATGCACTCAATATTCCAGAAGAAGCATTCAAAACCGTGGGTGGCTTTGTGTTTGGTATGCTGGGACGAGAGCCTGAAGTGGGTGACCGTGTGGTGTTTGAGGACCTTATTTTTGATGTGACCCAATGTGAGGGTGTGCGGATTGCAGAGGTTTCTATCCAGCGTCCGGGGCATCCGTTTCAAGGGACTTCAGTGATAGGCGATAGGTTAGGTTAATCATGGAGTCCGTATCACGTGGATAGGATGCCTTTGGGCTTAAACCTTGGCTTTTGGCGTTATGGCATGCCGCTTTTTGGGTTGTTATTGGGTTTGCTCCTTGACCAAGGGCTTAAGTTTTGGCTTGTGTCGTTGCCTGTCGGGACGCTTGTATGGTGTATCCCTGAGGTGCTGGTTTTAAAGTGTACGATTAACCAAGGGATTGCTTTTAGTTGGCTGGCCACGTGGGTGCCTGTGCCTTTACTCGGGAGCATGAATGCCCTCTTTTTGGGCATTGTATTGTGGCTTGTGCATCGTACAGAAGGAGGCTTATTTCCTTCTTTTCAAACGCCCTTTGTACATAGACATTGGCTCAGCGTAACGTGGGTTTTGATGGTGGCGGGGGGTCTTGGCAATATGATAGACCGTTTGTTTCGAGGTGGGGTTGTGGATGGTATTGCCTTCGTTTGGCCTAGAGCCTTACCCATTTTTAATCTTGCCGATACGTGGTTAACACTGGGGTTTGTAAGCTTTATGGTGTTTGCGTATTTTGATGCACAACATCAGGACGATGCGTAACGATGGCGTGTGATGCCCCATGAATACCTTCCCTGCCTCAGCAATGGCGACACCCCCTGAAACATTACGCTTGGTGCTAGGCTCCTTGGAGCTGTCTTCGGAAACCTGTCGTTTGCCGCAACGCTTGGATACCCTTTTGCTTGCATTGTGGGGACATGGTATAGGGATGACCCGCTCAAGGCTACAGACCCTGATTAAGCAAGGCTATGTCCGCTTAAATCATGAGGTCGTTACCAAAACAGGGACTATGCTCAAGCCGACCGACATTCTGGAGGTAACGCTACCCCCCTTAATGCCTCTCAGTCTTGTGCCATCTCAAAAACCCGTTCCCCCTATTTTATTTGAAGATGACCACATGCTTGTGGTGTATAAGCCTAAGGGGATGTTGACTCATCCCGTAGGACACCAAGTTGAAGATACGCTGGTTAATATCTTGCTAACCCACTGTGGTGGGAGCCTTTCAGGCATCCATGGCGTGTTGCGTCCTGGGATTGTTCATCGTCTTGACCGAGATACCGCAGGGCTGCTCATGGTCGCCAAGCACGACGCAGCCCATCAGGCACTCAGCGCACAACTCCAAGATAAGTCGGCGGGTCGTCGTTATGAGGCGATTGTTCAAGGCGATGTGGTACAGAAGTTGGGCTGTTCAGAAGGTAAGATTGAAACTTGGCTTGGGCGTGCGGGGCATCCGCAATATCCCAGTAAGCGGAAAGTCATGCCCGAGGGACAAGGGAAGTGGGCTTTAACTTTTTGGGAAGCCATTTCTCGGTACCAAGCGGACACGTATCCAGGGGTGTATAGCCTTGTAACATGTACCCTCAAAACGGGTCGTACGCATCAAATTAGAGTCCATATGGCACATTTGGGTCATCCTCTTTGGGGGGACATGCTTTACGGTACAGGGGTGCATCAGCAATTTTACAACTTGCCTCATTTTCCACTAACGCCCCAGCAGGGCTATGGGCAGGCATTATGGGCAAAATCTTTAAGCTTTCAACATCCCATGACCAAAGAGCGTTTGATGTTTGAGTCGCCCCCATGCCCTTCATTTCAGGCCTTAAAAACCTTTCTTGAAGCTACGATGTACTAGGGCAGTCTCCTTAAATCAGACGATTTTTGACCCTATATAAGCTTGTTTATAAAAATAAAGTACGACAATAAACCTAAAGTGCTGTCCTTATTCTAAGACCAGTATAGCCTTTGGGTGCCATGGCGGGTTTGTGCTTGCATCGCTCAGGGAGATGGTGAGGTCTTATGCTTATGTTTTTACCTTAAAGGAGCTTTATTACCGTGCCTCTCAGACGTTCTCCTGCTACTGTGCAAGTGTCTTCTACTGCAATTGCTGTACCTACGGTGATGGTGCCTACAGGCTTATGTGCTGTGATGCGTACTATGCTCTGGCATCGCTATACGTTAAGGGTGCATACGAGTCTTTGCGTAGGCTTGGTTTTATTGACAGGCTTAGGATTGGCATTGTCTGTGTCGCTGGTATTTCACCACACGGCACTGATACCTTATGCCCATGCGGAAACCATGGCAATGGCACCCTCGAGTGCCTTGGCTGCGGGGATTGAAGCTTATGAAAAGGGCTTTATGCAAGAAGCTATTCCTCTTTTTGAGCAAGCTGTTGCGGCACAACCTTCTGACCCCACGACACACCTTTGGTTGGCACGAGCCTTACAAAAACAAGGAGGTGCTGAGAACACAGCCCGAGCCATACAGGCTTTTCGTCAAGTGTTGCAGCTTGACCCCCAGAACGTAGAAGCCTTGACCACCTTAGGAGAGGTTTTGACATGGGATATGGCAACACGCCAAGAGGGTGTCGCCATGCTGAAGCGTGCGTTTGAGCTTAACCCTTCCAAGCCTGAAGCTGCCAAAGCACTCGTACAAGTGATGATTTGGGAACAACGTTTTGAAGAAGCATTACCCTATGCACAGCAAGTCCATCCGATGCTGGCTCAGGACAAAGCTTGGCTGAAGCAGTATGCGTTGATTTTAACGCAGACCCACCACTACCCTGAGGCTTTGCAAATTTATGAAAACCAGCTGAATGTCCGAGATACCCATGACCTTTCGGTTCTGGAAAACTATGCACTGATTCTTTGGTATGCGGGTCGTAAACAAGAGGCTCAAGCCTTGTATGGCAGTTTGATGGGGCAAGTGAACCGACTCACTGGCACTATGAAAGGGGTGCATTTATTGGCACTCTCAGGCTTGGCCTACGCCATGAATGATTATGCAAGTAGCTATGAGACAGACCGCATGGTGATTGGGATGTATCCCAAGTTGAATCATCCTAATGTACAGTTACGTATGGCACGTAGTTTAACGCACATGGGGCGTTATCCTGAAGCCATGGCGATTTATCAAGCATTGTATCAACGAGGCGAGCTTGAGAGTTATGCGAAATTGGAATACGCCATGTTGTTACTGGATATGAAAATCCCTGAAGCGGAATGGCCAGAGTCTAACTTGGTTCGTAAGCTTTACCAAGAAGTTGCTTCACAGCCCGTGACTAACACGGGGGTTCTGATGTCTTTGGCACGCCTTGCCGATGCTGTTGGGGAGCCTTTTCAGGTGTCTTGGCGTTATTATGAACAAGCCATGGATATGAGCCAAAATGACCCTAGTATGATTCATGAAGCGGCTAATTTCTTAAAATCTCAAGGGAATCATCCTGAACTTAATCTGGCACCTTATTTTCAAGCACTATTGCAACGGTGTCCGAATGATGTTGAAATCCAATTGGCACTCGCTGAGTATCTTTCTTGGAATGAAGCCACTCGAGACGAATCGATTAAAATGATGGCGGGCATTCTTGCTAGCCACCCTGACCAACAAGCAGAGATTGAACGTTTAGTGGCTGAAAACGTGCAATGGCTCCAGCCCAGTGCGAGTATGATTCCTTACCTACGCACCTTGGAAGGCTATTACCCGAATAACCCGCATATTAAAATGGTGCTTGCTAAAAGCTATTTGCAGCCAGGTGGCAATGCTGATATGGGGTTCCAGATGCTTCAGCAACTCCATGAACAGTACCCTACCGACGAGAGTATGACTAAGGCTTATATTGAGGCACTCATGAGTACGAAAGGGCTTCACAGAAAAGCGGCTCTTCGTTACCTTGGTGCGTTGGTTGAAAGTTGTCCGAGTGATTATGAGCTTAAGATGAAGTATGCCCAAATGCTCATCTATGACCGTCAATATCCTCGTGCCATTGCACTGGTGGATGAAGTACTCGCTCAAAACCCTGCAGACCCTCGTGCCATTTCCTTGAGAGGTTATGCCATGTTATGGTCAGGACGTAAGTTTGAAGCCCGAGATTTTTTAGAAGATGCCCGAAGCACCGTACCCAACCAACCTTTGTTGCTTGTGACTTTGGCAAGAGTTTATCGTGAGATAGGACGTTTCGATAAAGCGATGATTTTACTTGAAGAAGTGCATCGTTTACGTCCTGTGCAACCGCCAGGGGTTGTGGTTCATCAAGAGGGTATCCCTATTCGTCAAGAAACGCCTCAGAATGCACCCGACACTCCCAATATGGATGGGATGCAACCCGCTTTAGACCAAAGCACACTACCCACCACCCTACGTAACACTTCATCCATACAAAAACAACCCAGCCAAGCATTACTTCAGGCACTGGCTCACAGCCATAGTATGAGTGACGTATCGCTTGTTCCTACAGGTATCGACCGTACAGATTGGCAACTGGCTTCCTATGAGCGTGAAAAACCCGTCTATCGTAATACGTACACCCGTGTTGTTTCTCAGCCCCCTGCGGCTGGTGCGGCTCTCTCCTCTAAGCAGGGTCGTGTCAAACCTACAGGTACCACTCCTGTGGCTTCTAAAACGTTGGTGACCTTAACGCTACAGCCTAATCGGGCTGTAGGGAACCCTTCCTATGCTGCTACAGTACGACCCGCCCTGGCTTCAGGCACCACACAGGCGACGAGTAAGCAATTACAACAATTGGTTCACCACACGGACTCGCTTGAGAATAACCTTGAAATGCTGGATGCCCTCCAAGTACAAACCAAGCGAGATATTCAAAAGCTTTCTCGGCGTGTAGAAGGGTTGTCTGTGGGGCATGAAGATGCCATGCACCTCAACAGTCAACATAGTATTGCCGAAGAAGTGCATGCCCAAAATATGACATCCCGCTTGTCTATCGCTGTTCAAGAAAGCACGGCAGTCACAGAACCCCTTGCACTGACGATGTATGATGATGCCCCTGTGAGTGACATGGATGTGATGGTTGCTGAAGAAGTAGAGCGTTTATCGCAAGAGATGAATCTTTCGATGCGTCCTACCTTACGGGCAGGCTATGTCTACAGTAAGCAGGAGGGGGGGAATGCACCCGCCACTATTGGGGATGTTTCAGACCGAACCTTTAACATGCGTACGTCGGGTGTTCAATCCCAGTTATCGTTTTCCATGACACCCCGTTTACGCTTAAGAGGTGGGGTTTCACCACGACGCATTTACTTACCTGATAGAAACCTTGACCCCCGTTCAACTTGGAGCTATCAGTACGCCCTTGGCTACACTTACAAAAAAAGTGATAAATGGACTTGGGATGGTGACTTAGCTTTTACAAACTTTACCCAACCTGGGAATGTCAACGTGACTGGGCAACAGACGTTTAACTATGATTTTAATGACACGTGGCATACTAATTTTGGCTTCAGACGTACCGCTGTGGATAGCTCATTACTCTCCTTTGCAGGGCAGAGAGGGCGTACCTTGGGGAATGTTTGGAATGACCAAGTGGTAGGTCAAGCCCGTGATAACACCGTCTTTTTAGGATTGAATGCTACCCCCAACCGTTTTTGGGATATGGGTTTAGGGTATGAATTTGGTTGGATTACAGGACATGAAATGCCTACCAATTTCCGCAATCAAGTGAATGGTACCGTTGGTTTCACCTTGCCTATTTTGGATACCCACTCGATGCGCTTAGGAGCGAATACGTCTTGGATGGGTTATACCAAAGATAGTACCGTAGGTTTCTATCAGCTGATGGGTGTCCCTGGGTCAGGTTCGCCAGTCTCAGACCCCATTCTGGGGACGGGTGTCCCTGTGGGTACAAGGTTTGGTGGGTACTTCTCTCCTCAGTCGTTCTTTACCATTGGTGGACGTGCTGACCTTGCTGGGAGTTTCTTCAAGAAGCGTATTGAGTATAAATTAGGTGGGGGGATTGGTTTCCAAGGGGCTGCCTCTCGATTGGATAACGTTGAAAATACGAACGTCTTCACGGCGAATGCTCAAGGACTCTTAATGTGGAACATCACCGAGTGGCTTGGACTTTATGGCAATGCTGAGTATCAAATGGCGGGTGATTTATACAATCGCTTCCGTTGGGGAGCGGGTGCTGTGATACGTCCCAATTGGCGTGCTGTGACCCCAGTGATTAAGCCTTAGCCTTCACCTTCACTGTCATTCAGAAATACATCAATAACCTCTTCACATTTCTAATGCGAAGAGGTTATTGACGATGAGGAAGAAGAAAAACGCCCCACTGCTGACACCACGCCGTGAGTAAGGCTTCTTGTTCAGGAGACCATCCAGGTTGCACAGGCTCTTCACGTGCTTCAAAAAGGGCTGTGCCTTTGAGCGTGTCTGCTCGATAGCGAGGGTAGAGGTGGATATGGAAATGGGGTACGACCTCCGAAAACGTCAGCCAATACATGCGGGCAATGCCCATGATGTGGGTTTCCATCCGTGCTGCCCAGTCTCGTGCTGCTAGGAATATTTCAGGAGACGTATCCCCATAGGTTGTGACGGGGTGTGCAGGTGCAAGTTGGACATAGCCACCTCTTTGACCTTTTATTGCAACGAGACTGTAGGGTGTGGGTGGGTTTGAGGCTGTCGGGCATGCGAAGGGGTCTTGGTGATACTGATGGCTATTGGCGTGTTTAGGGTGTTGGGGCATGGTGTTAAGTTGGGTCTGCTATTTAGAGGGTATCAAGTAGGGGAGAGGCACCGTGGCTGTGTAGACATAACGTGTAACATGATTGTAACAGAATCATGGCATGACAGGGCTTTTGCATGGTGGTGGTGTCATGCTGTGATAGCATGGGCATGCAGTGCTATGGTTTCATGCAAGTCTTTTGAGAATCGCTCTTAAGAGGACTTTGAGTGTGAAGGGGTTTGATAGGTGTTAGGGGTTTACGAATGAGTCTTCAAAACGATACGAATCATCCATCGGCTGACCATGCGAAACCTCAGTGGGTTGAGAAAGTGGTTGTAGCCCATGCCTCAGAGTCGGTCGTACCCATGTCATCTCATAGACCGTCCAACCCATCATGGATATCTCCTGCGGTGTCGACACACTCAAAATTGACGGCTGCCAAGTTTAAACCGACGATTCTTTGCTTTGGAGAACCCCTGATAGAGCAACGTTTGATGTCTCCACAAGGTTTGCCTGCCACCGTGACGCTCGCCCCCTCAGGCGATGTTTTGAACACAGCCGTGGCCTTTAGTCGGCTATGCCCGCCGTATGAGAACAGTGAGGAAGCTGTTTCTTTGCCTCAAGTGACTATCGTGACAAGATTAGGTCAAGACAGTTACGGTGATATGATTGCACAATACTGTCAAAAAGAGGGTATTGCTTTGGTTTCACCGTGGCACGGGCTTCGAGATAAGCAACGCTATACAGGGAGTTATCTTCTCGCTGAAACAGGTTCATCAGAGTATTATCGTCATCAATCTGCAGGGGCTTGTGTTCATGAAGATACGCCTGCTTATTCGGAAGCGTATCTTGCCTCGTTACTTGGGGAGCATGCTTGGGTGTATGCTACGGGTGTAAGTTTGGCATTGTCTGAGAGTTATCGTCAGTTGATTATGGCGATGTTTCGGTATGCGAAAGTACAAGGTCGTTCGACGATGCTGACTTTAAACTGGCGTGATAAATTATGGCAAGGTCGTCATCAGCTTGCCTATGACACCCTTCATGCTCTCTTGCCCTATGTGGACAGTTTGCAACTGAGTCAAGAGGATGCGCAAGGGTGGCTCCAAATGACCCGTAGCCAGAGTGTGCAGAGCTATTTTCAAGAGATTCACCGTGTACCCATGCTTTGGTATACCTTGGCACAGGCAGGGAGCCACTTATATACCCTCAACCCTCCTGGGCAACATAGGTCACAGATTCCCACTCACTCACCCTCTTCTGTGGTACAAAACCATGTATTACCAGCGTTATCTTCTCAATCTTCTCAAATAAGGGGTTCAAGTTTAGGTGCTGGGGATGCCTTTGCGGGTGGGGTACTTTATGGGTTAGTGGCACGCCAGCCTTTAGCACTTTGCCATGCACTAGGGCGACTTGTGGCAGGCTTAAAATGTCATCATCCCCAGACAGCATTGGGAATGCCCTCTAGGGATGAAGTGATGTGTTACGAAGGCGTGTAGCCAGATTATTGAGCCAGTACGGTGGCATCTTTAAGTTGGTGTACAATTTCAAGCAACCGCTCTTCACTATTTTCATTGGGGACTTGGCAGGTGCCAGCGTTTTCATGTCCGCCACCACCGTAACCTAGCATAATTTCACCGATATTTGCTCGGCTAGAGCGGTTGACAATAGACTTCCCTGTGGCAAACACGGTGTTTTGTTTACGTAACCCCCAAATACAGTGAATACTTACGTTGCACTGAGGGTATAGGGCATAAATCATAAAGCGGTTGCCAGACCAAATGACCTCTTCGTCACGAAGGTCAAGCACAATAACATTGTCATAGACCTTGGCACAACGAAGCACCTGAGCCTTAAACTGCTCTTGGTGTTCAAAATAGAGTTTGACCCTTTCTTGTACATCGGGGTCTTGCATGATGTACTCAATACTATGGTCTTTACATAGGTCAATCAGTTTCATCATCAGCTGATAGTTGGAAATCGTGAAATTATGGAAACGACCTAAGCCTGTACGAGAGTCCATCAGGTAATTAAGCAGTACCCATTTTTCAGGGTTAAGAATTTCTTCAACGCTAAATTGTGCGCTGTCACCCTTATCCACGGCCACCATCATGTCATCCCAACTTTTAGGGAAGGTATCATGCCCTCCATAATACTCCCATACAACACGTGCGGCGGAGGGGGCAGAGGGAATAATAATATGATTGTCTTTTTTGTCCGCATTACGGATGGTTTCACTTAAGTGATGGTCAAAAGCGACGCCAACGCCAGGGACATAGGGAAGGTTGGTCGTAATATCATTGGCATCAATCGCAATTTTACCATCCTGCATGTCTTTAGGATGTACAAAAAGAATATCATCAATCAAGCTCAAATGCTTGAGTAGCACACCGCAGACCAAACCATCAAAGTCACTACGAGTGACAAGACGATAACGACGAGAAGTATCCAGCGGGAGTCTTTGAGAGGTCATCATAGATGAAGGCTACCTTAACTAGCAGTTGAAGTGACTAACGGTTGAAGTGAATCAATACGGAAGCGGAGAAGTCTCATGTAACAGGGGTGTGACATGATATCTGAAAGCATCTGCCTGAGTCAGTACAGGGCATAAAGCAAGTTATAGCTATTATCGTTGGATACCGTCGTTTATTTGAGTGAGACATGTGAAATATCCTCTTGATATAGGGTATCTCTTAAGGGGCGTATGATGTCGTATCCATGTAGTTGGCGTTGATGCGTGAGGTATGGGGAAAGCTACTCAGAGGACGGAAAGCAAAAGCAGGGTGAGGTTTCTTTTCATATTATAATGATATCAAAGGGGTTCGTGCTAACGCTCAACATGGTTTGCACGATGTATGCCCACCCTCCTCAGTGTGAGGTGTATCTTTTCACTCTTTTTTTGCCTAAGGTTTTTCATCATGGCTTCAGACCCATCCATAACAGCTGTTGCTCAAACAGATACATCTGCATCCTCCCATGATACGACCATGCATCATGTGGATGTTTTGATTATTGGGGGAGGTATTTCGGGCTTGAGTGTGGCTTGGCATCTGTTACAAGAAGCCAAGCAGGCTGTTTCAGAAACTGAACGTCCTTTCCCTACAGTCAAAATTCTCTGTCCTCCTGAAAATCGTGGTGGATGGGTGGGTACGTCACTGGAAGAAGACGGCTTTATGTTGGAGCGAGGCCCTCATACCCTGCTGGGTCATCATCCTGTGTTACAGGATATCTTGAACACGTTAAATTTATCGCCAGTGGTGGCTCATCCACAGGCTAAAAAACGTTTTATTACCTTAGGGCATCGCCTATGTCCTGCACCCGTGGTAGCACTACAAGCCATGGGCATTGTGGGATGGGGAAAATGGTTTTTGAAACAGTGTACGATGTTGCCTGAATCAAGTGAAGCCACTGCTCTGTGGAGCGTTTCGGATTGGGGTAGAAGGCGCTTTTCACAAAAAGTCGTAGACACACTCCTGGCACCTTTGTGTTCAGGGATTTATGCTGGTGACCCCGAAACACTTGGTTTTCAAGATACCTTTCAGGCACTTGCACGCCTTGAAGCCCTTGGCTCAGGGAGTCTTGTGAAAGGCTTCTTTAAGGCTCAGTATCAAAAACTTCAAGCTAAACAGGCGGCTTCTCGTCATTCAAACACGGTTGGAAAAGTGCCTTACCAAATTATTTCATTTCCACAAGGGTTGGGTATGTTGGCAGATGCCTTGCATCAGTCTATTGAACAAACCTCCCCAGAGAGATTACATCAGTCACCTTCCGAGGGTGCCACGCATATTACTTGGGAAGCTAACCAAAAAACGTGGCATGTTACCAGTGCTGATGGGGTACAATGGCAAACGCAATGCTTGGTGATGGCTTGTCAACTCCCTTCATGGGAAACCCTTTTAGAACCCGTACTAGGTCAGTATCCTGAGGCACTGGCTGCTTACAAAGAGGTAAAAACACAGACCCCCTATAGTAGTCTTGCCATTGTGCAGTTGGGTGTGCATGGCACCGCACTTGCGCATACTTTGAAAGGCTTTGGGGCTTTAGTGTCCCGTTCAAAAGATAGGTCTGAAAAATCGCTTAGGCTCCTTGGCTCACTCTGGCCCAGCAGTATGTTTCCGCATCGTAGCCCCGAAGGGTATCACTTATTAGCCAACTTCTATGGCGGGGCGATGGATGCTGAGGTACTCACTTGGGATGACGAAGCACTCATCCAAAAGTGTCTTGAAGAGTTGCACTGCTTGGGTATTTTAAAGTCACCGGTGTATGCCTCAGCACGCTACAAGCTTGTAAGGGTACATCGTGCACATCAAGCCATTCCTCAAAGTACGGTTGGGCATCGTCAACGTGTGGCAAACCTTAAATCGGTGCTTTCCAGTTACTATGCCCATCATTTTCATATGGTAGGGAGTTGGTCTCATGGCGTTTCAGTGACTGATTGTCTGGCGGCGGGCAAAGCAACCGCACACACCTTGTGGCAACACCTTTCTCAACATGATGAAGACCCACCACTTCCCCATTAGGCATTGTGTTGGGGTTCTGTTACAGAGGTTCTTTTTATACTTTCCCAAGGAAAATATACTAGACTTTTCAGTCTATTCAAGCCATAATTCATAAACCTAACGCTTAAAGCCCCCTTCCTTGAAATGACCTGCTTAACCCTCGGTGCGATAAATAGTGCGACAAAGTTCGCCTTGTATTCAGTCATCCGCCACACTCCCTTGCTCGAAAACCTCTTTGATTGTATTTCTTATGCACGTATCTGTTTCAGACCCTTCCTCACAGCCTCCACAGCCTCTCATCCGTATCCTTTTTGTATGTATGGGTAATATCTGCCGTTCACCTTTGGCGGAAGGCGTTATGCGTCGAAAAGTAGCTTTGGCAGGGCTTTCTGACCACATACAAGTGGCTTCTGCAGGTACACATTTCTATCATATTGGAGAGAATCCAGACCCCCGCTCCTGTGAAGTCGCAAGCAAGTATGGCTACACGTTAGAGGGTCAAAAAGCACAGCAGGTTAAGTCTGAAGATTTTACAGCGTATCACTATATTTGCGTTATGGATAAGCGCAATCTTCGTGATATCAAAGCTTTTTTACCTGACGGGGTTACACATCTCCCTGAGCATGTGACCCTCTTTTTAGAACGTTTTGCTCCAGCTTGTCCAGAAACTGAAGTGCCTGACCCTTATTATGGCGAACATGAAGGCTTTACCCACGTACTACGTCTTATAGAGGCTGCTTGCGATGGGCTATTGGCACACATTCAACATACGGCACTTCCCTAGCACTTCCTACTATTTTGGTGCGTTGAAGCCCAATATAAAGCCCCTTTTCTTCTTCATGAAGCTTTACAGTCGATTTTTAACCTCATTATTTGTTTTTTGTTTTACTACTTGAATGTCCTTGTCACTGCCCTTGAAGTGCCTTGGTTTTATCCCAAGTCTTACCCTCGTGTCCCTTTTAGTGTTAGAAATAGCGATTGTTTGTCATGGCAACCCATACCCCTTCAAAAAATACTGGTAAAAAAACCTTTAATAAAAAAAAGTCTTTCGGAGAAAATAAATCATTTGGTGAAAGAAAATCCTACGGTGATAAACCTGCGTATGGCGAGCGTAAGTCATTCGGAGAAAGAAAGCCCTATGGTGATAAACCTGCGTATGGTGAGCGTAAGACTTTCGGAGAAAGAAAGTCCTATGGCGATAAGCCTGCTTATGGCGAGCGTAAGACTTTCGGAGAAAGACAGTCCTACGGTGATAAACCTGCGTATGGTGAACGTAAGTCATTCGGAGAAAGAAGACCCTATGGCGATAAGCCTGCGTATGGCGAGCGTAAGTCATTCGGAGAAAGAAAGTCCTATGGCGATAAGCCTGCTTATGGCGAGCGTAAGACTTTCGGAGAAAGACAGTCCTACGGTGATAAACCTGCGTATGGTGAACGTAAGTCATTCGGAGAAAGAAGACCCT
>JBIIZQ010000014.1:0-54715 GCA_044346175.1 Vampirovibrionales bacterium | reverse complement strand
ACCAAGGTCGTGGAGCAGTACACGGTTTTGACATCGTACACTATAAGAAGTCTGAAAATGATTTAGGGTTTTCTTTATGGCTAGGAGAAGCAAAATTTTATAAAACATTAACGGGAGCAATAGATTCTGCACTAAAAAGCCTAAAGAAAGCTTGTGAATATGAGTATTTAAAAGCACAAGAAAGGGAAAGCGGAGTAAACGGAGAGATTGCGTTTATCTCGAGATATTCAACAGCAGGTAAACATGGTGAAAATCAGGATACTGTCAAGAAAATTATAGATTACTTAAACATGAATCAACAAATTTCTATTGACGATTTTCTACAAAAAATCTCGATACCTGTTTTATTAGTTATTTCTGAGGAGGAAGTCAAAACAATCTCAGGAATGACAAAGGACGAAGTGAAAAAGGCTTTACATGAATCCGCATCAAAAGCGGACGATACTTTTTTTAAAAAACTTACTAAAGAATACCAAAATCTCAAAAACATAGACATTCGAGTGATTGTTTTACCGTTGGGAAATTATGAGGATTTGGTAAAAGAATTCGAGAATATGATATTAGGAGTAGTAGATAAAAATGGATTTTAAAATTCTTAAAAAGATTGCTGCTGCTTTCCAAAATGGTGATATCGATGAACATCTTACAGAAGTAATAGAATTACTTGAAATTTACGATGATCTCAAATCTAATAATGAACAATCAGGATGGCATCCTTTCCGAAAGATGATCATTGATCTTTTGGAAAGTGCGGGGTTAATGCCTTATGTCATTGATAACATAAAAGAACTTTCCTTAATCGACATTTTAAGACTCATGCCCTACGAAATGGAAGAAGGTAAATTTTTCCATCATGGGCAGATTCAGTTATTGGATGATCTGCTAGATGATAAAATAACTAAATTGGCTATTGTAGCACCGACTAGCTTTGGAAAAACAAGACTTGTAGATTATTATATACAAATGAAAAAGCCCAATAAGGTAATCATTATTCAGCCAACTATTGCACTACTTCAAGAAACCTACAGTAGACTCTCTTCAAACAAAATCTTGTCTGAATACTCCATATTTATAGATACAGAAGAGTTTAATTTTTCCATTAATAAATGGGTTGCTATTTGGACTCAAGAACGCTGTTTGGAATGGATAAATAGTCAAGAAGAAAAGATTAGTCATGTCGATCTACTTGTCATAGACGAGTTTTATTTGATTGACCCAAAGCGAAATCTTTCAGAAGATCCCGAAGTAAAACCTGATGACGAAAGAGCAGAAATACTAAAATATGTTTATCGAGTTTTAGGAACAAGATCTTATAAGGCATTATTGCTTGGACCAGTCGCCGACTCAATAAATGATAACAGTGGCGTAACCCGTAGAGAATCAAAATATACTCCAGTTCGACAAATTATAAAGGACGAGTACACGAGGTGGGAAAATCTTTTACCTGACAAAGCAGAGGAAGTGAAATTTAATAGATTGGTCGAGATTATAAATGAGTCGAAAGAAGGTTTATTGGTTTTCAGACCATCTCCAGATAAAGCTCAAAGCCTTGTACGAAAGCTTATTGATACTAAAGTCAAACCAAATTTCACTATACATGAATCTGTTTTAAAGCTTATTGGATGGTTGAAAGAAAACTACCCAGCTACTGTTGAAGAATGGACAGTTTACAAAGCTTTAAACATAGGCATTGGTATACATCATGGGAAAATGCCTCGCTCATTACAAAAGTTGATACTCATACTTTTTAATCAAGGACATCTACATACGCTCATAATGACACCAACAATTGTACAAGGGGTTAATACAACTGCTAAAAGTCTTGTTTATTGGAAAAATACAAAAGAAGGAAAATCTATCGACTATTTTGCCTACAAAAATATCATTGGAAGGGCAGGACGACTTGGATTTCATATTACTGGTGTAGTTCATTTATTTGACAAACCGCCTTTTTTAGAAAATATCTCAATAGAGATTCCTAATATAGAACTCGATACAATTTCTGTTAAAAATGATACCATAGATACTTCTTTAATACTCTCTCAAGAAACGATACAAGATATAAAGAAAGAATTCCCAGCCTTAAAAACTGAAAAAATGGAATTGGCTTTTCATATACTGGAGAAACACAGCAAATATTTTCCTATTCAGTCAATGAAAATATTCTTCGACAAAACAGATAAAGAAATAGTTAACGAATTTTTAGGTTTCTGTGATCCTAAAATAAAAATATCTGACTTAAGGTTCAAAAGTATAATCAAAGCGATGAATAAGAAGACTAACCAAACATTTGTAAAAAAATATTGTAAAAACGACGTAGATAAAGCATATTCTCAATTTTTTGAACGTCTAAATAGGATCCAATTTGAGTTACCTAAAGGACTCAGTATCCTATTTAAAGTTGCACAGACTAAAAACTTAATGAGTAAAGAAAAATCTGAGAAAATTTTAAAAGAAGCGATAATGTATTCAAGGTTCCAAACACCTTCTGCTGTTTATTCATTAGATGAACAAGGAATACCTTTCCACATTTCATACAAAATACTAGAAAAGCATTTTAAAAATGCAAGCGAGACGAAACTCGTTGAACTGAAAAATGCTTTGTACAACAAAGAAATAAGAAAATCAACAAATTTGACAGACAATGACATTTTTATATTAGATAATATTCTTAAATATACGTTAAAAAGATGAAAACACCTAAAGTTTAAAAACCTACAATATATTCAAACGCTACCTGCCGAGGAGGCCAAACGTCGCTTGGATGTTCTGGGAAATCATACCCCGTGCCTCTTCCTCAATTTTACCCAATATCTGTAGCTGAGTCTGTATCCTGTTTAAATGCAGCTCCAACAACTTATCCGCCGTTTGCAACTGCTTAATACGAGACTCCAATATCTTGTGTGGCTTGCTACCAGGCTCCAACTTGCCCTGCAAATTCACAAAGTTATTGATAGTATTCGCCATGAACATACGGTGCTGCTCTATCATCTGCACTTCAAGCTCTAAGTCCCTCTTACGAGAGATACTTGAAAGCAATCTGAGCTGACTAACCGCTAAGCCCATGAAAAAAGAGTCCCACCTGTTTGTATCATACCTGTTTCACACGATTATACCAACCTCGTGGTATAACCTCACTACAGGCATAAAACACAAGTGAAACTCTCTTTGTAACGCACACACACGTTAAACATCACAAAACGTTACAAAAATCTTGACAGAAACTAAAAAAACTTCTTAACTAACCCACATCCTCAAACACCCAGAACAAATGACGGTGCTGCTTCATGTAATCTAAAAGTAATGAGCGTTGCGTAGCCTGTGCCACTTCTTCCCAAGCATCCTTCACTAACCCTTGCAGAGACGTAACCTCAGAGACCTTACATCGTGCCAAACTAAGCACATAGCCTACCTCATCCTGTACGGCTCGATACCGCACCGTACCACCTGGCAATACAAACATGCTCGTCACTGAGCCGTCTGTATGCAAAAAGGTCATATTCTGATAAAAACAGAAAAGGTAATTCTGTACCTCCTCCACACCCACTGCCTTATAAAGCTGTGCAAAGGTAATATGAGCTAATCGCCTATCCTCATGACGCTCATAAGACACAACCTCATCAATCGTCCGACTAACAACCTTTGGCTTATAATGCTGAAATAACATACCGTGCATAACAGTACACTCCTCTCGATTCATAACCTATCTTTTAGATAAGTTTTTGTGCGTGTCTCCCTCATTCAGGTAACACTTTGCGAAACGCCCAAAAGGCAAAAGCTAAAGCTTACTTTAGATTGAATACAACGATTCTCAATAAATAAAATAATCAGGGGGGATAAAGTTTTGCTTTTAGCTTACCTTAATAAAACCCTTAAGACTTCCTAAATTGCTCGTGATACCCAATGGGCTAACCTCTGCCGATGTTCTTCAAGCAATGCAAACCTCACCTGCCATGGCATCGTATCTGTTACGCAAGGTAACTGCAAGGTATCCTCAATATATCGGGGTTGCTTCGCCGTACGGTAAGCATCGAGTGTTTCACCCGTGACAAGAGGGGCTGCATAAAACACCCGAACCCGCCAAGATAAAACATTTGATACAGCTTCATCACGAGGACAAGCCGTCACATAAACCCCTAATGGGGTCTGACACCCTCCCTCAATCAGTTCCAACAACGTACGTTCAATCCATATTTGAGTAAACGTTTGTGCATCGCAAGCCCCCTCAAAAAGGTCGTATAACGCCTCACGCTCTCCACTACGCCCCTGTAATGCCAACATGCCCTGAGCTGGTGCTGGGACTAACTCCTCTACAGGACACGCCGGGATAATCAAACGTGCTTCAGAAGGATACAAGCCCAAACGCTTTAAACCCGCCATGGCTAAAAGGAGGACATCCGCCTCACCCGCATCTAGCTTCTGTAAGCGTGTTTGTAAATTACCACGTATCGGCACACACGAAACATCAGAACGACGTGATAAAACTTGTGCCACACGACGCAACCCCGAACTACCTACCCGTGTCCCCCTTGGTAAAGCAGACAATACCTGACCTTCAGAAGCACTTAACACGGCTTGGGGAGGGGTATTTTTGGGAAACACCCATACATCTCGTACATCTTCTCGTGTACCAAAAGGCATCAGAAAGGTACCAGCCACTAGTTTGGAAGGTACATCTTTCATGCTATGCACCGCCAAAGTAATGCGCGCGGCTTCAACATTTGTAAGCAAATACTGTTCCAGCTCTTTTACAAAAACGCCCCCTGTCATGCCTCCCGCACGAGCCATGATGTCTGGCTCAAACGCATGAAAGGGTCTATCCAGTATCTTATCTCCAAGGGTTTTAGTAGTACTTAAACGTACCGTAAAAGGTTCAGCACAAGCGGTAGCACGTGCCTGTAGCCATGCCTGTACCTGATGAGCCTGCCATAACGCTAACGCACTGTCACGAGTCCCTAGGACAATGTCATGTTTAAGCCTCATCGTAAACTACTTCCTGAATCGACTACCATAATTGTTTTAACTGCTTTAAATGCTCTCCAACATACGCCTGCATCGCAATCGCATAGGCTACTGTACGCGCAAAGGGACACTTTGAACCTATCACACTCGGCTCTAACGAAGCGATGGCTTCAGTCGTTACAGGCGATACACTTGCAGCAACGGGCAACGCGCTACGAGTATGCTGAGACGGCACAGCACTATCATGCCAAACATTCTCTGAGGCTTTGAGTGTGTTAAGTACGCACTCGTGAGAAGTACGCTCTACACGTTGCAAAGCCAGTTGCCAAGCGTGAAACGCTTGCAATAAGCGTGCATCCACCGAAACACCAGACATCTTAGCGTTTACTTGTACCCCCGTCGTACGCTGTATCATACGCCACATACATTGTGCCATATATCCTAAAACCTCCGAAGAAGAAGAGGTTTTAGCAAGCTCTAAACAAACCTGCTTGAAGAAAAGCATCATACGGTGTACATCATAACGCTGAACAGATGGCTTTGAAAACCGTTCTCGGGAAGACAACACACGATGCCCCATCATCACCGTTGTAAACAAAGATGACACCCAATCATACGCTTTATCTTGGCAAACTTCCTGCCAACACGCCTGCCATAACAAAGGTAAGGTAGTCGCCGCAATCCCTTCAGGATACCCACCTGCTGTAGCATAGCACTGCTTACCTAATGCCAATAAACAAGACCGCCATAACGCAAAACTTTGACGATACGGACGCAGCAACCACCATTGTTCATACCGCTGCCAAGCCTCGTGAATTAACACTAAAGCATGAGACTGTATCGCTTCTTGCTCTTCCGTGAACTGCTGATACACCTCACCTAAATGATCCAAATGATACACCGCCCCTTGAGGTATCGTGTCTAAATCGGCATGGGTATTGCGAGGCAAGGCAAGGTCGTAAATATGCAAGGTATCTTTTGCACAAGAAGACACATGCTTTAAATGCAACACAGGATGAGGGGCACCCGTTGCGACAAAAACAACCACCTCACCATAACGTGTCGTTAAAGTGTTCAAAAGCTCTGGTAATGTCTCCCAAACCCCTGTAGTAATACTCGGGTAACGAAGCATCATCTGTGCCACACGCTTTTTATGACGGTTAATCACCCAAATGGGTGCTTGGTCTGTGAGCGTATGATGCGTCTCTTTCAAACCAACCCGTTTCTGACATAACTGATGCAACAAAATATCCGCCATTTTGCCCGCACCCAACACCACAACAGGTAGGGTTTGAAAATCAACCGAACGTGCCTGAGCATGACGGTTCGCCAAAGCAAACATAGCATGTGCCACAGACTGACTCCGTCGAGAAATACCTGTCTCGGTACGAACCATCTTCCCCACCTGTAGGGCAAGCTGAAAGGTTTTCTCTAAAATATCATCAACTTCTCCACGTTGCTTCGCCTGCAACCACGCCTCTCTCACCTGACCCAACACTTGGTCTTCACCCATCACTAAACTATCTAACCCTGAAGCCACACGACATAAATGAAACACCGCCTCCATGTGGTGTGCTTGAAACATCAATCCTTTTAAAGTTGTCATCTCATGCTCGGCAATCTGCTTGGCACGCATTAAATGCTTCAATAACCAAGCCGAGGCTCTGAGAGTATCCTGAGCCACCAAGTACCATTCACTACGATTGCACGTATGGAGTACAACCACATGAGACAAAAACCCTGAAGCTTCAGGCTCTGCACGGGCTGTTCTTAAAACTTCCGCTATAAAGCACTGACTCTCCTCCTCCTCAAAACTTAAACGCCCTCGCCAAAAGACATTCGCCTGCTGATGCCTTACGCCCATAACCGCAAAATGCAAAAGCCCTGTCCCCAGCTTAGAGGAAAGCACTTCAGGAACCCAAGCACGAGCCGACCTTGCCGATAGTGTATGCAACGAAGGAGGGGCATCGGTACTTATCGTCAAAAAAGAAGCGGGGGGAGTCTTAGAAATTGTTTTTTGAGTCGTTGTCGTAGGGGTCATAACCTACACTGCCATTACTAAATCAATGACACCTGAAATAAAAGTTTCACGTAAAAACTCAAAAGGTCTTCATACAGCAAAGCTTCTCTTAAACATCAAACACACCTCAAACAATATCCCTTATCATTGTAAGCATAAAACCTACAAAGCATTTCAAGATGTGCATGAATGTATCCTAAGCCTAGCGATGAAAGAAGCACTCACAGAAGCAGGATGAACGCCTTTTTCCTATACAAACTACCATACCAAAGATGCACCTATAAGCACAATCTCAAGCGTGGGAGTCTTATCATTTTCTTTACAGCAGCCTTTATCACACAGCCTTTATCATGGCACTTAAAAACACAAAAGGTCATTTGAGCTATCACTACGCTCAAACGACCTTACTATGTACATAACTAGCATACCAATATCTAACGACGAATCACCCTTCTCATAGGTTCTGAAACCCTCACAGGCACAGGGGCATAAGCTGGCAGTTTCACAAGATAATAAACCTCTTGAAAAAATGCTACAAAGCTTGCAACCAAGATTTTAAAAGCGTTTAACATCATCAAGAGAGTCCTTACTATCATTATCTTAAACGGTACCACAAGTGCTATACTCACCTATTCGGCGAACACAGTAAAACCTTTAAACAAAAACTTAGGCTTTCATTAAGGAAGAAGCCCGATACAGGGAATGAGCCTTTTTTATGGTACTGTTTCTGATACAATAAGCGTTAGATTGATAGCCTATTATCGTTACCCCTCCTGAATAAACGCCCCTTCCTAAATGCCATGATGACGCTCTTAACCGACTGGTTTTCTCAAAAACTTACCACTGCCCTTGAAGCTTGGTATCCGCTACACACGCCTTTACAAGAGGCTTTTCACGACCCCAACGAGTGGTACACTTGGGCAAGCACAAAACTACGCTTTGAGCGTCCGAAACATCCTGAACACGGTCATCTTGCCGTGAACGTCTCTTTTTTGGCAAAGCACGCCAAACTCCCCCCCCACGCCATTGCACACACCTTAGCCAATCTCATCTCGTTAAATACCACCACAGAGGGAACCCTCCAGCCCGTTGCTGGCTTTATCAACCTGAAGTTAAGCCCTCATAAATTTGCCGAAACGCTCATCGAGCAGGCTAAAACTTGCGTGCTAACAGAAGGTTCTATCGGAGAAAATAAAGCACTCAGCCATCAACGAGTGCTGCTCGAATACGTTTCAGCCAACCCCACAGGACCTCTCCATATTGGGCATGGGCGTTGGGCGGCACTGGGCGATACCCTCGCAAGACTCCTCAAGCACTGCGGTGCCAAAGTCTACACCGAGTTTTACATTAACGACTACGGTAAACAAATGGCGAATCTATCCGCATCCTTATGGTATCGATGCTTAGAAATTCTCAATCAAGGTACGTTTCCTACCCCTACAGAGGGTGAAAAGTTTCCTTACTACCCTGGTGAATATGTTAAAACCTTGGCAACCCTTTATCTTAACGATAACACCCATGATAACGAGCGTTTAAAAGCCATTCAGGACTATCTAAACGCCCAAAATGGTGTCACCACACCACCACCTTATCAACATCCCCTAGAGCATACCTTACGCAAGTTTGCACAAACCCATATGCTCGCATCACAAAAACGACTTCTGAAAGTATTGGGAGTCAATTTTGACCGATGGACACCCGAGTCAGAACTCCATGAGGGGGGTCATGTAAAGGCAACCCTTGAAAAACTTCAAGCCACAGGAGCAACCTTTGAGGAAGAACAAGCCCTATGGCTAAAAACCTCTGCTCATGGCGATGATAAAGACCGAGTATTGGTTAAACAAGACGGCACCCTCACCTATCTTACAGCTGATATCGCTTACCACCATGAGAAATGTCAACGCCCTGATAACTACACCCATTTATTGAACATTTGGGGGGCAGACCATCACGGGTATATCCCTCGAATAAAAGCTTCGCTCGTAGCTTTAGGACACGACCCAAACCGTTTAGAGATTCTACTCGGGCAACTCGTCACCCTAAAAATCAATGGCGAAACCACCCGTATGGGGAAGCGTCGTACCATGGTGACATTAGAAGACCTTGTGGAAGATGTCGGTAAGGACGGTGTACGTTTCTGGATGGTGTCTCGCTCAGCCGACACCACCCTAGAGTTTGACGTAGACCTCGCCGCAAGTGCTAGTCAGGACAACCCTGTTTTTTATGTTCAGTACGCCCACGCACGGTGTGCCAGCATTTTAAGAAACGCCTTTGAACCCGCACTCACCGCTGGTGAAAGTGAAAAGCCCTTTCCTCTCGTAGACAAACAGGCTTGGTTGCTTTGGATGCAAGAGTTTACAAACAGCGAGGAGGTATTACCCACCCTCTTCCCTCTCAAAGAAGAAGCCCTACCACCAGAACAAAAAGCAAAACAAACAGAGGCTATTGAACAACTCATTTTACTGTTATTACAGTGTGAAAGCCTACTGATAGACGCTGCCACTCTCCGATACCCTCACCTCGTGGTACGCTATACACAAGATATTGCAGCGGCTCTTCACGGCTTTTATAACGTATGCCGTATTTTAAATGCTGATGATATACCCGTCACGCACACCCGATTATTGCTTATTTATTGGGTTAAAAAGACCCTCAGTACGTGCCTTAACCTTCTTGGGGTGGATGCCCCCGAAAGCATGTAGCCTACACTATCGCAATACAATGACAGCCCTCACCACTATCAGGACACTATCCAACCATGTCAATGCCAACCCCATATCACTTCAACCCCAAATGTCTGCTCAACAAAAAGGTGCTTATTCCTCTTGGTCCTGACTTTGAAGACCGTGAAGTCGTGTATCCCTACTATCGGTTTCAGGAAGCGGGTGCCACTGTAACGCTTGCAGGGATTGGAGCCAGTCAATACACGGGCAAATATGGACTCCCTTTGCAAGTTGATGCACCCTGTGAAGCACTTACCGAAGAAACTTGGGACATCATCATGGTACCTGGCGGATGGGCGCCTGATAAAATGCGTATGAATCAGGCTTTATTACGCATCATTCAAACCACGAATGACAATCCAAGCGCGGTCATTGCGTCTATTTGTCATGGGGGTTGGGTGCTTACTTCTGCACGCATTATTGAAGGAAGAAAAGTCACCAGCTATTGTGCGATTAAAGATGACCTTATCTTTGCAGGTGGACAGTGGGAAGATGCTCCCGTGGTGGTAGATAACACCCCCAATAAAGCACGGCTTGTAACTTCTCGCCAACCAGCTGACCTTGCCATTTTTGGAGAAGCCATTTTAGGGTGTTTTAACACATAATCATCCTAAGCATCCCGTGATTGGGCGTGATTGGGAGTGCGAGCTTTTACGTCGGAATAACAAGGTACAAACTAGGACTGCTTTAAGCCAGTATAAGCCAATATGAATCGGTCATACAAAGCACTGCTTTTGGCTTCAAGCTGGGCTTGGGTAAGGTGATGCCCAGGATGTTGCTTCCCTTGTAATGTGCGTACCTTCGCTTGCAGTTGCTTATTCGGCAGTTTTTTCACTTTTAAAGTAGGTTCTTGTGCTAAAACTGTGCCTTCTTTAAAGGGTACTTCTTTCCCTAAAGCATCTGCTAAACGTCGTGTACGTTGCTGATAAGTGGTAGCACTCGATTCATTGGCATAGTGTACAGCTTGAGGTAACTGAGGATACTGCGTTAATAATGCTTGCTCTTTGGCACTAAGTTTGTTAAGACGAGCCTCTATACGTGGTATTTCTTTTTGTAAACTGTCTTGCATGAGTGTCGGCTTTTCTAAATCCTTACGTATCTGGGCAAGGTCTGCTCGCTCCTCTGAAATATCTTGGCGAAGCTTCTGATAACCCTGCCCTTGCCGATGATACGCCATTTGAACCTCCATAGGCAGTGCATTGAAATTATCGGCTGCTTTGACACTCTGAGCTTTTAAGTTATCCACAGCAGCTTTTTTTCCAGTGGACTGCGTCAGTGCGACCCGTCTTTCAAGGGTTTGGTCAGCATGTAAAGCCCGTATCAACCCACCATAACGATGGCTAGGGTCAAACCTGAGTTGTCCCTCAGGAGTCATGCGCATCAGCGACTCAGTCGATACTTCAAGCTTGGGTAAAACCATCATATGATTTCTAACATCATCTACCACAGCTTGTAAGCTACGCTGTGTTGTTGTTAGTGCATGTTTTACTTGTCCCGTATCACCTGTCTTGAGTGCTTGACGATACTGTGAAACCGCTTTTCTATAGTTGGTTAGTAGGGTATTGGTGGGTAAAGCTGTCATCATAAAAGCTCCTTTAGCACACTATTTTGGTCAGTAAATAATAATTTATAAGAAAATAAAAACATCCAAATACTATCAATTCACCCAAATACCATGTACCGTGTACAACATCCCACACATGTGACTTTTAAACATTGCTCCTCAAACGAAAAAGCCTGCTTAAGGCAAATAACCCACCTATCAAACTTACACTCATCACAACCGTCAACGTATGCCCACCATGTTTTAAGCCTTCCAGCCCAAAGCGTAGTAAAAAATACCCTAGGCAGAACATATAAAACCAAGCCCCTGTCGCAAAGCGTTTCAACACCACAGGTTTTATGCCATGCAACACCACAGCCAATACCACAAGACCCATAAGCTCCACAGTCCCCACATTCCAATATATACCTGCTTTAGCTTGAGACAAACCATGGGCAATAAAAGCTGGTGTAACCGCAACACCTAAATATGGCAAAGATTGCTGAACCACAACGGGTAAAGGTTGACCAAGCATACCATCCCATACTGCGGTACTTGCACACCCTAAACGCCCCACAAATGACCCCACAAGTAAAGGATAGACCAGCACATCTCCTGTTGCTAACGTAATACCCAAGCGGTACTTCCCTAGCTCACTCCCCAAAATCCCCCCGAGCAAACCACCCGCTAAGGACTTTCCTACCCCCAAGACTAATAGCCCATGCACTGTACCAGAGGCAAGGCTTTCCAATATCGGCACGGTCTTAGCACCCAACACCGCACCAACCAATGTCCACCACTTGAGCTGTCGACGCATCTCAGACGACAAAACATCTTGGGTCGTCTGATACTTCAAAACATACCAACTTACGACATACCCTAAAAGCTCCCACACCACATGCCAAGCAGGGTACCAATACCCCCACTGCCATGAGCTATGCGCCTGTAACAGCTGTGGAAGACGTTCAAGCACTAACATAGCGGAGGATACGCAAGGTTTAATCCAACTTCTAAAACATGAGGTAACAAGCTAAACTGCCTTACCATCCACTCTTGTAAAGCTTGCAACATCATAAATGCAAGATACCCACCACAAAACAGAGAACACCCCGTCCATAACAAGCCCAGTAACAATATAGCCCACCATATCAAGCACAGGAGAGGATAAATCACCCGCCATGGCGAACCCTTTGCAAACCAAGCCGTAAAAGGGTCGAATCGCAGCAATAAAAAGGTAACTACATGCTGCCACAACACACGAAAACTAGGAAACTTCATCAACATTTCACGCTTGATTACAGACAGTAACGGTTATGAAACAAACATCCATACTAAAGCGACATACACGATAAGCGTATCGTCTTAAAATGAGGTAACAAGTAAGCAACACGGCATGCGGAGACTGTTTCAGAAAGGGACGGTTTATCTTCGACAGTCGTCGCAGTCTCAGGATTTTTATCCCGAACTACGGAGGCATCGGCTTCAGTAGGAGGTCGCACTTGCTCAAACGTCATGGTAAATCCCTCTGTCTTAAACAAGGTACGGAGTTGTGCCATCGGCATAGGGTTTACCAATGTGAAGTCCAATAGCATCCATTTTTGCCACACCTCACCGTACTGGATCGTTTTTTGACGCTTATTGAGGCGATAGTCATTCATACTGGGCAAAACGTGGTATTGGTTTTCACCTTGCTTTACAGGTGGAACGACCATGCCTTGTGTATCCCCAAGATGATATAACTTATTATAGCTTTGCCCCTTAGGTAAGTAGAATGCCTGCTGCAATTGCGTGATACGATTCATAAAAGGTGCAAAATGCTCATAGATAAGCTTTCCTTTTAGAGCCTCGTTTTTGTTTTCTTCCTTGTATTGCTTACTTTGAGGAGAGCTTCCTTGCAACAGGAAAGGGCTACACAAAAGGAACATCACAAGAATCACAGGTGCCAACAAAATACAAGCCATGATAGCGCCAAATGAAACCGAAGATTTTTTTCCAGGATGCGTGGCTTCGCTTAAACTAGGGTAACGAGATAAGACCTGCTCAGCGATATGAGGGGTTTGAAAGGTCTGCGAGTAAGCATAGCGTCCAACCGATGGGGGAAGTGTAGGATGCTCAAAAGGCGTTTCATAAAACGAGATGGCATCATGCCACTGTATCAGATGAGCATTTGGCTTGAATGTAACCACATCATACTGATTAAGCCTCGCCATAGCTGGGTGTGTCCCCTTGGGGAGGGTTGCCACGGGCAAGAGAGGAAGAGTTTTCACCTCAAGGTGAAACAAATCGGTCGTTTGACGATATATCGTATGATGATGAGGCGGATTGATTAACTGCCAACCATCAGGAAACTTTAGCACCTCTGGCATCGTGTTTAAGGTTTCTGAGAAAGGCTGCTGCGTTTGGCTTGGCGTTTGAGGAAACTTACCAAGGTCAAGCCCCTTTTCTAGCTGTGCATAGGCACGTCCAGTGGGCAGAAGTATACCCATTGCAAGCGCACAAGCACACAAAGCTATCCCCAAACGGCTTGTCTGGTGCAGATACTGAAAAAAAGAGTGCCTATGGCTTATCATCGTATGGACACAACCTTCTACAGAGACTATTTTACGAAACTCACACACCTTATTAAAAGTATCTGACTATTGTACTTGCTCCCCTCACCCTCATGCAATCTTTATACCTCATTTGGGATAAAAATTAACGAACAGAAATGACTTAATTAGGCTATACTGTAGTATATTATCAGTGATTTGTACTTACAAAGATGGCATGTCATTTTTAGAATGAGGGGTCTAACAGACCATGATATACTACAGTGCTTGTATCAAAAATTTCCGTGGCATCCAAGAACTCAATTTAGATGAGCTGGGTTTAGTCAACATCTTTGCTGGCGGAAACAGTATAGGCAAAACAACCTTACTGGAAGCACTGGCTCTTGGGCATGGTATCTTGAGTGTTTCAGACAAACTAAACACTATCAAAGAAAAAGATAATGACTTTTCAAGCCTAAGTCATGTGATTGAAAGTGCGGTTGTTAGCATCATCAGCAAATTTAAATTAGCCTACAAAAGTACTGTACAGGACAATGAGGACTCTTTTTTACCTCAGCGCCTTTCTAGGCTAAAAAATATGTTCGATTATTATGAGTTTTACAAATCTAACCTGTGCTTCATCACCCCTCAAGGTGAAAGACAAAAAGTATTTAGTATCCTTTTGAATAAAGAAAACCAACTTCTTGGTAAGTCCCTCAATACGCAAGAGGATGCCATAGAAATGGTCTATGAAATAAAAAAAGCTTCTGAGATAGCAATCACTGCAAACGATTTAGACGAAGAAGAGTCTTTAATTTCCCATTCAGAAGTGCCCCAAAATTTAGATAATGAAATGATAAAGGCTGAAGGCCTTGCAAAAACCATTCTCTCTTTAAATACCCATACATTTTATTTACCAAGTATCTCTTTAAATATCATGACCTTGACTTACCAAGCGATTGAAAAATTGCAAGATAACATTCAAGATTTAGACAAACTCTTGGAAGGAGTTCAAAAAGCTTTCCCTCAGCACAATTTACAAGACCTACGTCTAAAAAGTAAGTCTAAAATTATCTGCCGATTAGGTAGAGTTTGGTTTCCTTTGGATGTCATGGGAGAAGGCTTTAAGAAAATCCTGCTTATTCAAAGTAAGCTACTCACAGATAAACCCAAATATCTCTTCATTGATGAAATCGAAAATGGGCTACATTACTCAGTCCAAAAAGCATTATGGGAAATTTTACTCAACTATGCAATTGAACACCAAGCTCAAATCTTTATTACAACCCACTCCTACGAAATACTCACACACCTTAAAGAAGTTTGCGAAGCACTAGAGGAACAAGGCATCTTACCTTCAACGGGTCGTTACAAGCAGAATGCTATGCCTAAAAGCATCGATATTCTTAGCCATTTCTCATTAGAACATTCCGATAAGGCTGGGCATATTCTTGCTACCTGTAACACCACCTTTTCATTTGCTGATGCCATTGAGCATCATGTAGAACTCCGAGGTCGCAATCCGCATGTCAAAAAGACGACCCAAGAGGACATCATTCCATGAGCGAACCACAACAAACTATGATGTATTTAGAAGGTTTGCTTTATGTAGAAGGTAAAAGCGATAGCTATCGCTTGACTAAGCTTTGTACAGAATTAGATACGCTACGTGAGGAAAAAAAGGTTCTCTCTAAAAAGCTCATCGTCACAGAAGGTGCTAAAATTCCCTCCAATAGTAAAGCGATAAGGAATTCCCTTAGCAGTAGCCTGCGGCACGAGCGATTCAAACTCGTCGTATGGATTATAGATGGCGACGAGGGCTACCCTTTACATACCATACGTCAAAGACTTACAGAAAGAGTCGAACGGTTTGTAAGCACAACAGGATTTGAAGAGGGTACGCTCAAACTTGAAATATCACAAGAAGCGTTAAATGAATATCAAGAAAATACCCTTATAGAAGCCGAACTCACTTTCAAGACCAATGCTAGGATCACGTCATGGCGTATTCATGTCGGATATTATGTGTTACAAGGACAAACAGCATCATTAGAATCATGTCCCGAAAAGAGTGTACCCATTGTAGATTTTGAGTCTGCACTGCTCCACTGTGCAAAAGATACTCAAAGAAAAGATATCATTCATCATCTGGGCAAGACCCTCAAAGAACAATATCCCCCTTACGGTGGCTTTTCTTCACCTGGGCAACTTAGCAAGGCGCTTTTTTGGTGTTTTCACTTAATCACACCAGATGAAAAAAATCATGCTCGAACGAGCATTAAAGATACGGCTATTGAGCTTTTTGACCTCAACAAAAGCCTTGTAGCTACCAATCCGTTAGTCAAATTACTTAGAGACATTGAAAGTCTTGGATACTCTTTAGGCGTATTTTCATCATCAGAATAATCGCTTCTACCCAATGTAAGCAGAGTAAAACTTTCGTATGCAAACGGCTTGCCATACAAGGTATCCACGAGTAGGATAGAAAGGTTTATAGTATTCAAGCGGCAATGCTCATGCTAAAGTGTTGCTTGGAGGCATGGGTTGAAGTAACATGTAAAGGCGACTTAAACGAATCATTCACGTAAAGCTCGAAATCCTGTAAACCTTTCCTTAATTTAAAAAATCCTTCTCTTTGTTAAGAAGCTTGTCACCCAAAATACTTACAAGCCTCTTTGAAATTTGAAAATCGTGAGCCTAAACGTTTATGGATTGCTTGTGACGTTCCGTCACCGCCTCGTAGCACGTTCACATTATCCTTAAAATACCCCTGCTTGTTTTATCTTATGCTGTCGTTTTTATTGATTTCTTGTTCTGTATAAGTTTATTGATTGAGTTAGTCCTATGATGATGCTATCCAAAAAGAAACGTCGTGCTTTAGTAATGACTGGTGGTGGCGATTGCCCAGGGTTAAACGCTGTAATACGTGCTGTTGTACATCGTTTTAGTCAAGAGCCTGATTGGGAAGTGATTGGTAGCATCGAGGCGTTTAACGGACTCCTTCGTGACCCGATGGAACTCGTCACCTTAACCCCCGAAACAGTGGAAGGCATCCATAGCCTTGGGGGTACCATTGTGAAAACCACCAACAAAGGTGGTCCTTTTGCTTGGCCCGTACAGCAACCTGATGGCTCGTTCAAACTAGAAGACCGTGCACAGGAGCTTAAACAAAGGCTTGAAGAGCTTGGCGTTGAGGTCGTGATATCTATTGGTGGTGAGGGGTCGATGGATATTGCCTATCGTCTACAGCAGCTGGGTATCAACATGATTGGAGTCCCTAAGACGATTGATAATGACCTTTGTTCAACAGATGTCACCTTTGGGTTTCAAACTTCGGTGCAAATTGCCTCGGAAGCGGTTGACAAGTTGGTGACCACGGCAGCAAGTCATAATCGGTTAATGATTCTTGAAGTCATGGGTCGTCATGCGGGCTGGATTGCCCTCCATGCGGCGATTGCGGGTGGTGCCGATGTGTGCCTTATCCCTGAAATCCCGTATGATGTCAGCAAGGTGACAGATAAAATTAAAAGTCGTATGAAAAACAATCGTGGCTTCTCAATTGTCGTCATTGCAGAAGGTGCCAAGGCACAGGATGGCAGTACCGTTGCAAAAACCAGTGACCAAACAGGTTATCATAACGTGATTTATGGTGGGGTTGGACATAGACTTCTTGAGCAAATCAAGGATCACATGGAAGTTGATGCACGTGTCATGATTTTAGGACACCTGCAACGAGGCGGTACCCCCATTGCGTATGACCGTGTCCTCGCAACGAGCTTTGGCGTGAAAGCGGTTGAGCTTGCTCTGGAAGGAAAGTTTGGCACTATGGTTTCCTATCGCCATCCTCATTTTGTGGATGTTCCCATCAAGGATGCCATTGCTGAATATCACTACGTGAGCTTGGAACACCCCATGGTCAACACAGCACGTGGCGTGAATATCTGTTTAGGTGACCAATAGTCCTAAACTAAACCATCAACCTTACTTCTAACTTACAATGAGTTATCCAGACAATGCCTGACGCTAATAAAGCTGTCCCTCAGACACCCACTCCAACATTAGCCCAAGCAGACCCTCCTCTGGAGCAGTTTTTAGAACAACTCATTAGGCAGCTTACAGAAAGTCCTCCAGTGACCTTACCGCACTGGGGGGCTTCAACGCCTATTCAAGACCTCTTTGGCTGGATGTTAAGCCATAAACAAGACTGGGCCTTATTAAATCAATCTTTTGAACATGACACCATGTTGATGGATTTATTTGGCTTGCAAGACACACCTGAAGCCGCCATCCCCTTTGTCATTTACAAACATGACCTTCATAGAATGCAGGACATGGGTTTAGGCGAATTACCCGTGTGTTGTGTTGCTATGCCCTTGAGCTGTATGCCTAGACAACTCAATTTATTACACCGCATGGCAAATACACCCTTAAGTGCAGATATTCTTAAACCTGCTAAAACGTATGCTAAAACACTCACTTCGGTGTTTTCAGTGAGTTTTGTAGCGGGTTTGTACGAACTACAGTCTATTTTTAGAGCCTTGGATGTACAGGCTTACCTGATTGGGGGGCTTCCTCGTGACCTCATGCGTTTACCTGAAAATGAGAAACAAATCATTTATGATGTAGACCTCACCGTAGAGGCAGATGCGTCTGTGCTTGCAGAATATGTGGTCAAACATTCTAAAAACTTTAAACTCCTTGAAACCTTTCAAGAGTTTGGTACCGCCAAGCTGGTGTATAAAAACATCCTCAATTTTGACCTTGCAAGTACACGTTTAGAAAGCTACCCTAAAAGCGGTGCACTACCTGATGTGATTGCCCGTGGGGTTCCTCTTGCACAGGATATTATGCGGCGTGACTTTACCATGAACACACTGGTATTTTCACTAAACCAACTGGGTGATATTTATGACCTCGCCAATGGTTTGAAAGACTTAGAAGACGGTCAAATCAGGGTACTTCAAGGTGCCTCATTCTTTGAAGACCCTACCCGTATTTTACGTGCCTTACAATTTCAAGCACGATTTCAGTTTGAACTTTCGCTAGAAACCCTCTATTTGATGCGAATGTACTTTATTTATACTGGGCAAACGCACTACAAGGGTGGGGGGGCTAGAATGTCTGCCACCTTACGAAAGTTTTTAAGACAACCCGAAAATGCCTCAAAAGCCCGTGCTTTTGACACATTTCTTTCATTTCAAGGTACACAGCTTCTTCATGCCCAATGGTGCTTAGATGGTGATGCCACTACGGCACTCCTTGCACAACAAATGGGGTGGCAAAGTAAGTTGCAACAACTGAAAGAGCGGTTTTCACGAGGTCTTGAAGATATTGATTTTGATGCCCAAGACGATGTATTATCCCATCGTGGTCATCAGCCTCATGACCCCATGAAAAACCCTGTTTCCAAGTCGGAACGCCAACAAAGTGGTCGTCAACCTACGCCCACCTATGGTAGACAAGGGTTTGGTTCTGATGATGGATACCATTACCCCAGTACCCTGGAGGGTTCTTCAGAAGCAACCGTATTAGGGTATAGTCGTTTTGAGTCTCAAACCACCGTAACCCCTCATGAAGCCCATGCACTACCTGTTTCCACAGGCGACATGCTCACGCTTGCTTATCTTTGCCTGTTGTTTGGACATATTCCCGACAAAGCCTCTACCACGTTTGCTAGTCGATTAGAGCTGACTCGGAATGAACGAGAACTCATCGCTCGGTATCAAGGGCTACAACAGTACGAATGGTTTACCCATCCACCAACAGAACTGCACCCCAAATGGATATTCAAGCTGTTTCACGGGCTTCCTGACTTATCCGCTTGGACACTGGTTTTTTTATCACCACATTTTAAGCAAACCTTGCAATGGTATCAGCATTACACCCAATATCTCAAGCATATTAAGGTCAATTTATCAGGACACGATATTATCGCCTTAGGGGTACCCTCTGGTGAAAAGGTCGGCAAAGCCTTACAAGCACTGCTGGAAGAAAAGCTTGAGGGCAAGCTCAAAACTTTGGAAGAAGAGACCGCTTGGATACGAACGCACTGGGTGCAACCTGAGCTGGATGACACATCTGGTGTGTAGTGGAGGGTTATAAACCCTCCACTACACAACGTTAAAGGGTCTTCCTCAAGCCCACTGAATCCCTTTATGGTTTAACTCGTCATTCCAACGCAGGTCGGAATCCAGAAAGCTTGCGGTATAAGCGAGGAGTGGATACCGATTTGCATCGGTATGACATGAAAAACCCTTACGCCATTCTTTCTGAAAACTGATACTGTTGACACAGTTGCTACTTCGCTTCACCTTTTCGTCGAGATGCCAGTATGACGAAAAAAAGAACCCAAAAAGACCCTAGAAAAAACGAGAGGAAAGGTTATTGTCGTAGGTTAGTAGCCTGTCTGAAAATTTCATCCATGAAACGTATCATTTTAATGTTAGACAACACACCCGCATTCAAGCGTAAAATATCATCCACCTGATGAAACATGTTCACATTGCTACGCTCTAAAAAACCTTGCCTAATGCGTCCCTTGTGAACACTGTTAGGCTGTATCAGTTCTGGAGAGCCTGACATTTCACTTGGCACCCACTTACCCTGCCCTACAAATGTCAAGCCTTCTGGGTTTTGAAAACGCACAACAGGCAAGGTGCCAATCATTTTATACGGTGACTCTTTATCAGGACGAGCAGTCACAATACCTTCTTCATCTATTTTTAAAGACTCATAATCAATAGGAAGCTCAATCCCTGCCCCCACCACATCATTATGAGCATTCACTAAAAGACCCTCTGCATTCCTACTAAACTGACCATCACGAGTATAAGCCGTTTTACCATCTTTCTGTGTCACCACAAAAAAACCATCGCCCTGAATACAAACATCCAAATTACGATGTGTCAGTTGGGGTGACCCCTGCTCAAAGCGTACACGTCCCTGAAATGCCAGCGGGCCTCCTTCTTCTGTGAGGTACAAATCACCTCGGCGGGTTTTATAGCCAATCGTGTTCTGGTTGGAGACATTTTGTACCACGTTGTCCAAAACCTTCATATTCATGGTGGCATTTAAGCTTGCCTGTGCAATGATTCCCTGTATTTGCATGATAAATCTTCGTACTTTCTCTGGTTACGTGGTTTCACTCTTTCAAACTAGAGTAGGGGTTACTGGGCTCTACCTAACTCTTGTACCATTTTGGTCATGAGGTCATTATTGGTAAGAAACATTTGGCGATTGGCTTCAAAATACCGTTTTTGAGGCACAATCCCGATATATTCGTTTTGAAGCATGACGTTAGAATCTTCTACAAACCCTTGTAAAACGGGAGGCGGAGGACCATCCGTTCTGCCATCCTCTCGGACTGTTTTAAGCACCCCAGCTTTAATGACTTCATTTTTGTAGGGATGTGTCAGCGTTATCACACCTTGTTTATCAATTTGAAGTTGCCATTTAGGGTCTTGTAACAAGTGAGGTAGCATAATGGTGGTACCTTCTCGGTTCAAAAAATAGCCGCCATCGTTACCTATTAAGCGTCCTTCAGCATCTAAACGAATACGTCCGTCTCGAGTAAGATCCATCTGCCCTGTTTGAGGGTTGTACTTTTGGAAATACCCTTTTTCCTCCAAGGCAAGGTCATACACATAGCTCGTATAGCGGATGCGACCCACCTCCGTATTGGTACGCTGTTGCGTAGAATGACTGGCATGTAAAAATTCCGTAAACGTTTGATTTTTTGCCGCATAAACCCGAGCTTCTTTAGCTTGATACCCTGGCGTACCATAATAGGCAATGTTATTGGTATGCGTTTCCATGAGGTTCATGTGCGTCATCATGGCTTGAACGGTTATCCCTAAACCATCCCCAGAAGCATGCCCCATCCATTGCCAAGGTACACGATGACTCTGCCCGACTTGATGCGGACTCACGAGTTTTCCTGAACTTGCAGGAATGAAAGGCACATGCCTAGGAATAAGCATCATCATAAGGCGTAACCTTTTTCTTGTGTCTGATTTCGATACACCTTTACCCCCAAACGCTTCTCTATGATGAGAGACTGACTCTTTATTGCTTTTTGTAACAAAATGTAAACAAAAACCATGCTTCCATGAAGACTCTCCCTAGTGTATCAGGAGGGTATATTCCAAAGTACGATGATAAGGAAATATCCCCTTTTTAAAGGGGTTTAGGCTTTATTTTGAGTCCGTTTTGAGGGTGATTATCTCTCTTTAAACCCTCTTGATTGGAGGTTTACAATCGCACTTAACGTTATAAAATAACATGAAGTTATCATTCTGTTCGTGGACTTCATACCTGTTTGTAGTAAGTTAAAGGGATAAAATATCATTAAGATAAAAAAACGTTTGCAAAGATTGTAAATCTTTGCCATACTATCATTACGAAATGTAAACCCTTTGGGCATTCATTTCATTCACCTGCGTGAGTTATCTGTACGATGAACGCACACACCTATTTGTTCGGACATCCTTTGATTCCCATTGTTGTTTATGTATCACGTTAGCACGATGTGAACAGTGGATTAAAGAGGCTTCCTTTATCCGTATGGCGACACCCTTGAGGTGGTTCTATGCCTTATTGTTTTGCCTATTTGAGAGCCTATAGCGTGCTTACCCAACGTTTGAGTTGTGTGTCTGTGGAATGCCCATGTTTTTTATTGTAATCGATACGATACCCCCCCCTAAAGTTGTGGAGTCTGGACTGTGATGATGATGCCTAAAGGTCTTTTTCATAAGTTTTCTGAATGGATTAACGGTGACCCTCTTGAACATGACGAGTATATGGATGACGATCCAAACTACGGTATGACACCTTCTTCTGAAGGTCATCCCTCCCATGCCATGACAAGACATCATGAAATGGCTACCACAACACACATGCAAGAACAACAAGCCATTTTACATGAACAAGCACTGCTTCAAGAGCAGAAGCAAAAGAAAGCCGCCCTGCGTGTTGTGCCAGGAGCTAAGCATTTTACAAGCCAAATCGTGATTGTAGAACCCGAAAACTTCCAAGAAGTCCTTTATCTCATTGAGCCTTTAAGAAACAGTCGGACGATTATTCTCAACCTCGGCTTACTAGATACGTCACAATCACAACGTGCCGTTGACTTCATGGCAGGTGCCACCCATGCCATTAGTGGTCATCAGCAACAAATTGCCGATAAGGTGTTTATCTTTACCCCCAGCAATGTCGAGCTTAGCAGTGCCAACAAAGATGCAGTCGTTGAGCCTGTCATTGAAACCCATATGGCAACCATGTCTGGTATGGAAGGCTTTTTGAACCTCAATAAAGCCCAACCCACCCTCATGACAGGCACCCGCTAGGTTTTCAGTAAACCTTTTTGAGTAAAATTTGAGCTAAAAGTGCTTCTCTTAAATATCAAGAGAAGCACTTTTAGTTTGCAGGGTATCTACTTTACACAACCCAAAGTACCCAAAACCATTACTGATTGAGTGCATTGAGTGCATCCAAAAGCCGCTGTTTTGCAGGGGTGAGGGGTTCCTGACTTGGAGAGCTTGGCAATGAGGGTGTATGAGAAGCAGGATGAATAGAGAGTTTTTTGGGGATAGAGACAGAAGTAGGCACCACCTCCGTACCAAGTTCCGACTTGATAGATAAACTTTGCGTTTGGCGTGATTTCTGTAACACATGGGTTAAAGCACTTAACTGATGCGACACACTTTTTTGTGGGGCTTGTGAAAGGCTCGTAGCCATGGCTTGCACTGCTTCAGGTTTGACCATTTTTTTAGCAAGGTATCTAATACCCACCAGTGTACCAAGGACTACCGTCATGCCCGCACCTACTTTAGGCAACCAATAATGCCAAGGGAACGTTGTCTCTGAAACTTGAAGGGGGGTGAGGGCATCTTCAAGTGCAAAGCGGTTCGTGGGGGTTTCTTCATAGGTCGTTGTAGGAACTTTCTGTGTCAAAGCTTCTAGGGTTCGTAAAGGTGGCAGTGCATCTGTGGTGCTAAGTGCTGGCTCTTCACTCAAAGAAACGGTCTGAATGGCATCTTCTTGCAAGATATTTTCTTCAGGTTGCCTTTCGTTTTTCTTCGTAGCTTCTTTTGTGGTTACGGTAGTTACAGCGACATCTTCTACAGGAATGGCACGCAAGTAAGCCTTAGGACTCTTCGCAGAGGCTTTATCAGGCACGGTTACGGAGGCTATCTCATGAACCAAAAGCTTTTCTTGAGATAGCGTATTTTTCTGTGAGGTCTTCTGTGATGCCTTGGGGCTTATGCGAGGTTGTAAAGAGACGGTACTAGCCATGGCTTTAGGTTTAACCACATTGTGGATTTGCAAACCAGCGTGATGCACGGGTTTTACAATCGAAACGGGTTGAATTCTTACCAGGGGCTTCGCTTCCAGCGTGTGTTGAGGAGTCGTTTTAGACGTATCTATCTCAGTATCTTGCTCTTGGAGTGCTTCTTCTTGAGAGGCTGGCTGCGTACTTGCTATCATTTTAGGGCCTGGCATTGGCGCATTGGGTAATATGGTTAATTCCACAGCCCAAACCTGCCCACTCAAAACACACCATACACCTACGCTCAACCAAACAAGAAAAGAGACCCCAGAAGGACGAGCAAGCTGAAAAACCGAAACCATCATACCAAATACTACCTTGTTAAGTCTAAAAAGTAAGCAGGAGGGAGGACTCTGCAACACCATAGCAAGACGATTGCACAAGGTCCTTACGCTTTTTAGTGTAAGCTTCCTCTATTTGTAGGACGCATCTTTTTTGTAAACTTCATTCATTTAATGGATACCATCTGCCATCCTCATTGCCATGAGGGTCAGTATCCAGAGAGCTTGCAGTATAAGCGAGGGATGGATACCGATTTTCATCGGTATGACTTGGTACAGCCTAAGTTTTTTCCAAAACCTTGATACGGCGATAGAGTAGCCCCAGAGGCACCCCAGCACTGAAGACATAGCCAAGTACAATAAGCCCTAAGAGGTTTAAAAAAGTCAGGTGTTGGTAAGCCACAAGGGCATATCCCAAAAGCATCAAAACGAGTCTTATCAGTAAACCCAACGATGAGGGTACCATATCTCCTAAACCCTGTCCTAAGAAGTAGCTCATAAGCCCAGCACAGAGGCATCCATAACTTGGTGCCACAATCTCAAGATACTGTTGTGCAAACCACTTATCAGAGGCTTCCAAGTGAAAGAGTGCCAACCATACATTGGGCATATAATGAATCAGCAAACCCAAAACGCTACCAAACACCAGCACCAGGAGCAATACTTTTTGGCTTATCTGCTTGATGAGCTTAAAGGCTTGTACCCCTCGTGCCATACCAATCACTGAGGTCAAAGCACTACCCAAACCAAACATCAGAGGTATCAAAAGCATATCAAGCCTAGAAGCCACGGTGTAACCTAATAGTGGACTCTCACCAGAAAGGTAATGATACTGACTCATGGTCATCGTGATACCCCATGTTACCAAGCTGCTTAAAAACGTGCCTACCGCTGAAAGCCCTCCCACGGAAAGAATCGCTTGGGTCGTACCATGATGATAAGGCATCGGGGTGAGTGTTAATTCAGTGTTCTTTCTCACAATAAGCCTTAAGATTAACATCAAACTTGCAAACCCATAATAAAGGGTTAAGGCAACACCTGCACCCATGACCCCAAGAGACGGGATAAAGCCCCAACCAAAAATCAATAATGGGTTGAGCAGAAGCAATATCACAACACTCACCATGGTGACCCTTGCGGGTAAACCTACCTCACCGGCACCTCTTAAAGCCCCAGCCAGTAAATTAAAAACCCACATAGGGATGACACTCCATCCCACGGTATAAAGATACGTTTTGGCATGCACAAGGACTTCAGGACGTATTGCCATGGCATCAAACCAAAAACCCGATGTGATATAGACCAAGCCAAGAAAGCAACTGCCTAATACAAGACCCAATAACAAGGCATGCCATAATATACGACGAGACTCAACCCAAGTTTGCTTCCCCATACTGAATGCCATGGAGGCGGCAACACCTCCGCCAATACCTGCGGCAGACATGGTCGTCATGAGCAGTAATAACGGGATAATGAGTGCAACCCCTGTGGCTGCATCCGAACCAAGACGTGTCACATAAACCATTTCCAACATACTCAAGCTTGATTGTAAAAGTAGCACAACCATGGTGGGAAATGCTTTACTCAAGAGATAGCGTAAAGAACTTAACTGGTGCAAACTGGGCATAGACATACTCGTTATAACCCCGCCACAATGGATTGAATTTGTTTGCGGTGGAGACCCATATGAAACCCCATCATAAAATGCCATTGATGTGCATTCATAGGACCAAACCAAGGATGAGGCAGGGTACAAGGTGTTTTTAAGGCATGGTGTAAACCTTGCATGGTACCTAAATAATGTTGACACGCCTGCTGAAATGCAGCGACATGAGGGTCGTTTCTTTCTTGATACAACGCTTGAGAGGCTGAAGGTGCCATCTTGTCGAGTGTCGGTTTCACATCCTCAGTGCGTACAGTCATGGTAGGTATTTCACCCCTCACAAGCTGTTGGATGTTCCCAAGGGTGCCAAGGTTTACCTGATTCAAATGAGACAACACCATCCATACCGACCAATATCGGCTACTATCCTCCAAGCCTGGTAAACGTGCAATCAACACCTGCTTGTTTCGAGCTTCAAACGACAAAGCCTCTACAAGGGTGAGTATGCGTGCTTGCTCTTTTTCAAAAATTTGACTGGACTTTTCAGGAGAAGTCAGACCTGCCATGGTAAAAACAGCCATTTTGGCAAACTGCCCTTCAAGCCATGGAATCCCCGCACCAGGGGCTTGTAAGGTTACGTGTGTGTTGGTATTCAAAGTTGGGGGTTGAGAGGACATAAAATGTAGAATCTTTCTAGGGTACATGGCTTGTAAGGCATGATTATCACGAGAGGCTTAAGTAATTTTAAATTGAAAGTACTTTTAATTTAAAACATATCTGATTGCAAAAAGCAAGTATTTTATGTATGCTATCTTTAAACTATATTTAAAGCTTTATCCTGTATCTTCAATATACCTTCTACACGCCCCCATGCTTGCCTTAGAGACACAAGATACCTCTCAAACAAACGTACGTCCCTTGCGTTCCTGTTGCCCTGTGACCCTAGGGCTTGACCTACTAGGGGATAAGTGGACGCTTCTTGTAATTCGAGACTTACTTTTAGGCAAATCCCGTTTCAAGGAGTTTTTGAACTCCCCTGAAAGCATCGCAAGTAATATTCTGGCTGACCGACTCCATAAACTCATGGCGGAGCAAGTGATTACCCAAGTAGAGGATACCCACGGCAGTAAATACCGTGCCTATGCCCTGACTGAAAAAGGGGAGGCACTGCGTCCTGTATTGCTGGCTTTACGAAACTGGGGACTCACGTGGTACCCCGAAGCGAAAGACCGATTGAGCTAAATCCGAAAGCGTTCTTTTAAACCCGTAAGGGTCATGTTTTCAGTCACATCATCATGGGGTATCAACACATAAACCCAAGGCTTGCCGTTACAGCTTAAGGCATGGTGTGTTGCTCTTTCACACCAACTTACTGCGGCATTCTTTTTTGCAAGGACCTCAGGCGTATCAAGCTGATTGCGGGCTTTTGATTCCAACATATAGATAGAGTTCTCGTCCTCAGCAATAAAATCAGGCTGATACTCCTGCTCACCTCGTCCGCCCATGTAATAGATTTGAAACTGTCCACGAACAGGACGAAACCATTTAAGACTATCTCGGTCTAGAATAACCGCTAACTGGCGTTCGGTATCAGAGTCAAACTTTTGAATGGGGTATAGGCAACGAGTAAACCCCGTAAACACATAGCGTGCCATATTGCTTTTGTCTTTAGGAGGCATTTTAAAGGACAAAAGCGGTTGTGTATGATTCGTGGTGTACGCAGACTCCTTGAGAGGCGTAAACCCTGCATGCACTCTTACCTCATAGCCTTCACTGGCTTTATATTCGTAATGCTCCAGCATTTGAGCATGAATCCATTGTGCTAGTTTTCGTTGTTCATAGCGTAACACCTTGGTCATATCTTGTTCAGACAAATAAGTTTTCAAATGGGCTACCACTTGACCCGCAAGGTCGTACAATAAGTCGGCATTTTCATCGTAGGCAACATCATCGAAATCAATCAAACCCGTGACAATATAATCCTCTAGGCGGTCTTCTTCGATACCACCCATCATACCGCCTAGCTCAACATTTTCACCTGAACGCAAGTATTGTACCCACAGTGATTCATCTGGCACAACAGGGGTATAGCTTTTCAAGTCGAGCTGAAAGGGTTTAAAGCGGGAAGTAACTTCCCCCTTCGGTACTACTGAAATACGAGGAATATCAATAGTGTTCTGAATGACTAAGTCCACGGTTTTATTGATAATTGCCGAAAAATCGGGCTTTTCAATGATACCTTCCAGCTGTAATTGACCTGACTGATAACTTTGCTGAACTTCCCTCAACAACGTTTCTTTGACTTGTTCATGCTGCAAGTAACTGACACTAGGGATATGGGCAACCTCTTTTGCGAGGCGGTGAATGGTCTGATAGGCTATTTGTGCCACTTTTTTCTCTTCGGGTGTGGTAAACAAAGACTGTTTTTCTGCCACAGGTGGCGTAATCACGGTTGCCTCTAATGGGTGTTGTTGGATAAAACCGAGTTGACTGGCTAGGTTTGTAGAAGCTACTATCACTTGGTTTGCCATTTGTTGGGGATTTTCAGGCAGAATAATTTGCTTTAGGCGAATGGTGGAATCTGGTTTTTTAGCCTCATCCACAATTTCTTGAAAGCGGTCGTGGGCAACGATACTTAACCTATCCACGGCATCAACGCCCGTTCGTTTACCATAGGGAAGTCTTAAGCCCCGCCCTATGGATTGCTCAATCAAGATACGAGCATTGGCAGCACGCAAAGGTACAATGGTATATAGGTTGGTTACGTCCCAGCCTTCTTTGAGCATATTCACGTGAATGACAATCTCAGTTGGTTCAGCGGTGCTTTCCACGGCAAGCAGTCTCTGAATCATCTCATCTTCTTTTTCGCCTGTTTGGCTAGAATCCACCTGAATGACCTTCTCTTTATAGCGCCCTGAAAAAAAGCTATCCGATTTAATAAGGTCCTGAAGTTGTCGTGCATGGGTGGTATCCCGAGCAATAATCAACATAAAAGGCTTTACGAGCTTATAACCTGTTTCTCTTGCATAGGTTTCAAGTGCCACCTTGGTATTTTCATGCAGACGAACCCCATCTTCCAGCTTGAGGTGTTCAATTTCTTCGGTACTCATACCTGAAGCATTGAAGTTTTTGCGGGTGGCCACGGCGGGTTCTTTCACATACCCATCATCCATGGCTTGCCCTAGTGGATAGTCATAAATGACGTTTTTAAAGGGAATGGCTCCTTTACTACCTTCCGAAAAAGGGGTGGCGGTGAGTTCTAACCCTAGTACAGGTTTTAGCTCGTTAATGGCACGTAAGCCTGCTGAAGCCCTATAACGATGCGATTCATCCATGAGCAATACTAAGTCGGGCTGACTGGCTAAATACTCAAAATAGCTTTGCCCTAACGTTTCTTTAAAGCTACGGATTTTAGAGTTTTTGCCGCCACGCACTTCGGTATTGATTTTTGAGATATTAAAGATGTTAATCACCACATCGTCATTTTCCCGAAACAAATTGGGCTGAAATACCGCAATATCGGGCAGCATATCGCCTCGTACGCCTTCGCCTGATTCATAGTTTTCACCCGTTACAATCACGGGTGGTTTTATAGCGAATTCAGAAATACCCTTAAACACATATTTGGGTGAAGACGGCGTAAAGTCGCTGATGAGCTTGTTATAAATGGTAAGGTTAGGGGCTAGAATAAAATACGTATTAAACCCACACGCTTGATGTAAATAGGTAATAAACGCCCCCATAAGCCTAGTTTTACCCACACCAGTTGCCAGTGCAAAACATAACGAGGGAAAGTCTCGTTCAAAATCTGTCACCAAAGGGTATTCTGAACGGATAATCTCAAGGGCTTGTTGCAGGTCTGTGTTTTTACGAGGTGGGACAATCTCGGTCAATCGAGCCAACAAGTCCAACGAGTGGCGTTGTGGTGTGCGGAGCGATAAACGACCAGCAATAGAATTCACAATTTTTTGCGACATGGCAGCTTAAACTCCCTCAATAATGGTAGGCACAAAATATTTTTCCTTATGTTTAGCCTTTATGTCATTCCGACGTAGGTCGGAATCTACTCCACCCCCGCAAGATGGATACCGACTTTCGTCGGTATGACGGGAGGAGGAGGAGACGGTATGACGGGAGGAGGAATCTGTATGACAGGAAGAGGGTTCGTAGTTATAGTTTACGTCGTCATTCCGACGTAGGTCGGAATCTACCCCGCCTTCGCAAGATGGATACCGACTTTCGTCGGTATGACGGGAGGAGGAGGAGACGGTATGACGGGAGGAAGAATCTGTATGACAGGAAGAGGGTTCGTAGTTATAGTTTACGTCGTCATTCCGACGTAGGTCGGAATCTACCCCGCCTTCGCAAGATGGATACCGACTTTCGTCGGTATGACCGGAGGAGGAGAAGACGGTATGACAGGAAGAGGGTTCGGTAGCCACACCAAGTATTGAAGGATACAGATCCAACCAATTGACATTCATTTCTTCAATTAACTTGATTTTCCAAGCACGTTTCCATTCCTTTAACCGCTTTTCCAGAATAATAGCTGATTCCATACTAGGATGTTGTTCATACCATACGAGCGTTTTTACGTTGTACTTTTGGGTAAACCCTTGAGTAATGTTGTTTTTATGTTGAAAGACTCTTTGCACAAGATTTGATGTAACACCAATGTACAATGTACCGTTTTTTTTACTGGCAAGCATATAAACACAGGGGTTTTTAGTGTTATTTTGCATTATACTTTACCTCCAGTCTGGTCGTCATTCCTAGCCTTTATGTCATTCCGACGTAGGTCGGAATCTACCCCACCCCCGCAAGATGGATACCGACTTTCGTCGGTATGACGGGAGGAGGAATCTGTATGACAGGAAGAGGGTTCGTAGTTATGGTTTACGTCGTCATTCCGACGCAGGTCGGAATCTACGCTTTCTTCTGGTAATAGGCTAAGTTGTTCAGGGCGTTTGGGGGATTTTCGGGCTGAACGAGTCACCACGTTTTCAGGGGGCTTTTCCGCCATGGGCAAGTTTTCAACATTCAATGAATAATCATCATGCCCCCATTCGCATTTTGTCAATATGGCACGAGGAATCTTCTTAATGGTGAGGTTCGTAAAGCCATCGGTACCGCCTTTAAACGCACTACACAACACCAACAAACTGCGTTCTGTGCCTACTTCATCGCTGAGGGCTTGTAACTGTTCCGTACTGAGGGTTTGTGTAGTGACGTAAATATAGTCGTTCTCGCTGGAGTAACCCTGTTGCCAGTAAACGGTTTCGCTTGGGGCATAGGTAAAGCCTTCCAGCTTGCACAGGGCCTCGGTGAGCATCGCGGGGTTGTATTGCTTGCTAATCACCCAATTGCCCCAGTGGTCTTTTTCTAACAAGGAGCCTGCAAGCTTGTAATAACGAAAGCCCCCGCCTCCCTGCCAGTTCACAGCTTTACTGATACCGCCTTGGTCGGTACCGTCAATCACTTTTTTCAGGCGAGGGATGATATGCGTATGGCAATGTTCGCCCAGTTCTACCATAATCCACCGTCTGCCCATTTTGTGGGCAACCGCCCCCGTGGTGCCACTACCTGCGAAAGAATCCAGCACCAGATCACCAGGGTTTGTTGACAGCTGAATAATACGTTGCAGTAGACGTTCTGGCTTGGGAGTGTCAAATGAAATTTCACGATTAAACAGTTTCTGAATTTCCTTGGTAGCTTCAGTAGCAGTGCCTAATTCACCCCACCAAGTATCAGGCACAGAACCCTTGTCTAATGCTTCTGATAAATACCGCTTTAATTGTGGTTTTGATTTACCACTTTTGCCAAATATAATACGCCCTTCTGCAAAGTAACGGCTATATTCTTCAGGGGTAGTTCGCCAGCACCTACCTTGTGGTGGTAAGTATTCTTCATTTGTATTAGGATTTAAGATTGGGTAAGTTAAATTGGGTCGTATATTAGGTGCATCAAAAGGGTCAGCTACCCAATCGCCTTTAGGGTCATTATCAGGGTTTGAAAACTTAGAAGCATCCACTTCCGTTCGATTCATCCGAAAAGCATCGTTTTTTTATACACTAAAATATGGTTATGACTTAAGCTTACTTGTGCGTCATTTTGTTTGGATTTTCTTGCATTCCACACCATATTTGCTACAAAGTTGCTTCGCCCAAACACTTCATCCGCCATGACCTTAAAGTAATGGGCTTCGTTATCATCCAGCGTGACCCACAGGCTGCCATCATCGCTTAGTAGGCGTTTAATCAGTTCCAAGCGGTCACGCATTAGCCCCAGCCAAATGCTATGCTCCAGCCCGTCATCGTAATGGGTAAATGCACTGCCTGTGTTATAAGGTGGGTCAATAAACACACACTTTACCTTGCCTGCAAACTCTTGTTCTAGGGCTTTGAGGGCTAGCAGGTTGTCGCCAAAAATCAAGCGGTTATCAAACGCTGTGGGTAAGGGTTTAACCCCGCCTCTTTCGTCATTCCGACGTAGGTCGGAATCTGCCCCGCCTTCGCAAGATGGATACCGACTTTCGTCGGTATGACGGGGGGAGGAATCTGTATGACAGGAAGAGGGTTCGTAGTTATGGTTTACGTCGTCATTCCGACGTAGGTCGGAATCTACCCCGCCTTCGCAAGATGGATACCGACTTTCGTCGGTATGACGGGGGGAGGAATCTGTATGACAGGAAGAGGGTTCGTAGTTATGGTTTACGTCGTCATTCCGACGTAGGTCGGAATCTGCCCCACCCTCGCAAGATGGATACCGACTTTCGTCGGTATGACGGGAGGAGGAGACGGTATGACGGGAGGAGGGTTCGTAGTTATGGTTTACGTCGTCATTCCGACGTAGGTCGGAATCTACCCCGCCTTCGCAAGATGGATACCGACTTTCGTCGGTATGACGGGAGGAGGAATCTGTATGACAGGAAGAGGGTTCGTAGTTATGGTTTACGTCGTCATTCCGACGTAGGTCGGAATCTACCCCGCCTTCGCAAGATGGATACCGACTTTCGTCGGTATGACGGGAGGAGGAGACGGTATGACGGGAGGAGGAGGAGACGGTATGACAGGAAGAGGGTTTGTAGTAGCTTTTGCTGGTATCTTCCAGCAAAATGCGTGGCTCCAGCCGTGGGCGTTGGTTTTTACCTATCCATGTGAGTTCTAGCTTGGTTTTTTTAGTTGTCATGTGGGTGTTTCCTAATTTTTATCGAGCAATCGTGCGTGTTTTGCGAGTTGTTTCTCTTGCGATTTTACCCGCCGCTCCAGCTTTTTAATATCTTCTTCAGGCGGAAGGGCTTCAGGCTTAATGCCACTGTCTCCCAGCAGCTTCCTTACATTTTTATTATTGGTGACATGCTCGGTAGTAATTGAGCGTTCACCGTGCAAGTTTTGCTTACTTACGTTATGGTTGGTAATTTCGGTGGCAAGGTTTTTAGCGGCAATAGTGACGGTAGGTAAAAAATCTGCCAAGGCTCTGCCTTTGGGTACGCCTAGCTTGTTTTTCATAGCTTCGGTGTGGTTACTACCACCAAACAAAGCTTGGTCGCCCTTGCTACGTATACGCCCAAACCCTTGTTGGTCAACCCCTCGTTGGTATATGTTGCGGGAAAGTTCCGTTTCGCTAGCTGGCTTTCCATCTAAAGCTCGGAGTTTCAACCCGTGACAATTTGTCACGAGTTGGGGTTCACGTTTTTTGAGTTGTCGCCAATAAGCCTTTGCATCGGTACTTTCAGTCAGTACGGAAACCACATCTGATACAGAAAAATACCATTTTTGCTCGGCTTCGTTCCATATGGAACGGACTTTCTTTTCTTCAAACAGTTTAATATTGGTCATGCGGGTTATCTCTTGTTTATCCATTGGAAGTGTTCTCTTTTGGGGTCATCATCGAGTCAACAAGTGTGATTTGTGGTGCTTTCGTTATCATATAGTCAAACAAAGCCTTTGAGCAAAGGCTATCACCGTTTTTCGTGGGTCGCCATTTTGAGCAATCAGGTAGCAGGCGTAACGGGTTAACTTTACGTCTGGAACGGTTTTTTCGGCGCCTTTGGGCATAGGTATCGTTTTGCTGACATCAGCAAAATGATTGGGTATCTTTTGTCCACTGTTTTCACAGGCTTGCTTGGCTTTTTCAATGACTAATTCAAAGTTGCGCCATTGCGTGTATTCCAGTAACGGTTGAAGGTCTCGGGCATACCAAAACTCAAGGTTTTCTTCGGTATGAACCGTATCCTCAAAACGTTTGTGCAGGCGAGTAATTTCTAATTTATCCATTGGCGTGTTACTCCAATTCCCATCGGATTGTGAAAAGTTCTTTGGTATCGTGTTTGAGTACAAGCTGACTTTCCATGGCATCTAGCATACGCATACGTTCTGCTTGTATACGCTCTTGTTCCTGAAAATACGCTGCCTTCTTCTTGGTGGCTTCACCTTTTAAGTGGCTCGCTTGGCGTTTGAGTGCTAGTTTTTCTTGGAGCATTAAACTTGGGTTTCGGGATTGTTTGTCTAAATCGTTCGCCTGCTTTCGCAACTCCTTAATTTCAGTATTAAACGCTATTTCGCTTTCATCCGCCCAGCGGTCTAGCTTATCGCTTTCCTCGTTTAAATAACTCATGTTTTGCATTTCAGCTTTTGCAAATAAGTCTTTTTCATGTGCCTGATACTGTGCAAGCAGTGGCTTAGTATCAGGTATGGCATCAAGGATACCTTTATCAATAGCAGGAACCATAAAAAGGCGTTGCATACAGTGCTTATCAAGAGGTTCTCCTTCATCTGTGACCCCCAATAAAATAAGATGCTCGATGGTTTCCACCGCATTTTTAATGGTGATTTTACGAACCTGTAGGGTACCAGCTTTTCCTCGATAAGGTAAGAGATTGCTAAGTTGTCCTTCGCCACGATAGGCATCGTACTGAAATTGTAGGATAGCAGGTGGTAGTTGGCGGGCTTTGGCTTGTTGAATAAGCACTTCGGCAAGTTCACCCTCTTTACCTAAGCGATAAAACTCCGAGCCTTCTGCATCTGCCTGTGACCATGCCATGCTATATATTTTACCTTCGTACTCAAAGCGTTTCTCATCAAGCAAGGTTATGTCAGGTAACTCAGCTTGCGTAAAAAGCATCAATTGGCGTTCATACTGACTTAATTGTGTACTCAATACCTCTTTACGGCCTTGCAATTTCTGTACAACGGATTCATCCATATTTTCAAGTAAGGCCTGCGTGGCTTCTGCCTCACGTGCTTGGATACTTTCGCTTAAATCTGCTTGTAGTTGATTAAATGCTTCATCAAATTGTTCTGGGCTACGACATTTTTGATAGATAGCATTGATTTTCTGTTCAATGTCTATACCTGATTCAATCGCCCCTAATACTTCATCAGACGATCCAAATACACCCTCAAATAGTTTGAATTTTTCGTTCAATAAGTCAAAAACGCGTTTATCAGCACGATTCCCACGGTTGATAAAATTCAACACAGCGACATCTACTTTTTGTCCGTAACGATGACACCGTCCGATGCGTTGTTCAACACGTTGCGGGTTCCATGGCAAATCATAATTGACAACAAGCGAACAAAATTGCAGGTTAATACCCTCTGCCCCGCTTTCAGTGGCAATAAGGATGGTGGCTTTGTCTCGGAATGCTTCTACGATAGCTGCTTTCATATCAGCAGTTTTTGAGCCTGAGATTCTATTGGTACCTTTGTGTTGCTGTAGCCAATCCTTATAAATGCGTTGGCTGTCAGGGTCACTGTTGGCACCATTCATTAACACAAGCTGCCCGTCATAACCATTCGCACTGAGTAGGTCTTTCAAGAAAAACTGGGTACGAACAGACTCCGTAAAAATGACGGCTTTCCGTTGTCCTTGTTTTTCCACAACTTTATCAAGTGCTATCGCTAGTCCCTTAATTAAGGCTTTTCCCTTTTCATTTTCTTTAATGCCTTGGGCAATCTGTTGTATGGATTTTAAAAGCTCTATTTCTGACTTTAGCTTTTGTTTTTGATTCTCATCGACTGCTTCATGCAGCGTCTCCAGATTCAATTCTTCCACGGTTTCTTCAATCGTTTCAAAATCGTTGAAGGTGGTTGTATCTAATCCTAAATGATGTTCAAGGCGCTCAATCATACGTTTAAGCGTCTCGCCAATCGCAAAGGAAGAAGAGGCTAAAATCTTACGAATCACCAAGGTTATAAGGTGTTTACCGTTCTTACCTACTGCGAGGGTATCTTCTTTTTGTAAGTAATCTGAAACTTGGTTGTAAAGATTTTGCTCTTCAGCGGATGGTGTGAACGCTTCAGTCATGCAGTAACGTTCTCTAAACGGAATCAAGCCTGCTTCAACCACTTGTCGTCTTAATGTTCTATGGCAAATAGTACTTAGACGCGTCTTTAAATCGTCAACGTCCAAGCCCGACTTCCTTGCACTGGCATACTGAAGTTTGAAAGCTGCTTCTCCGCCAAAAAAATGCTCATCCACTACTGAAATAAGTCCGTAAAGCTCCATTAAGGAGTTTTGTAGAGGGGTTGCCGTCAAAAGAATTTTTGGTTTGTCGAGTACAGCGTTTTTTAGTTCTTTGGCTGTCTTAGAGCCATCTTTTTTATAAACGTTTCTGAGTTTATGGGCTTCATCAAATACCACACAATCCAAGCGAGCAGCCTTGATTTCAGCAGCTTTTTTAAATGCAAAGGTGTAAGAACAAATCACAATGCTATTTTCGGTTTCAAAAGGATTTCCAAGCCTCTTTTTTTTTGCTTCATCAAAAGATTTTTTTTCAAGAATGAGCGAAGGCAGTGAGAATTTGTCAGTTAATTCCTGTGACCATTGCTTTCTTAATGATGCTGGAACAATCAATAAAAGCTTACGTTTACCCTCTGCCCATCGTTGTGCTAAAACCAAGCTTGCCTCAATGGTTTTACCAAGCCCCACTTCATCAGCAAGTATGACCCCTTTAGATAAAGGGGAACGCAGTGCAAACAAAGCAGCATCCACTTGGTGTGGGTTCATGTCCACTCTTGCACTTTTTAGGGAGCGAGAAATGGTATCAATACTCTGTCCTTTGAGTGTCAGCAAATTCGCAAGATATTGAGATTGATAAAGGGTATAAACAGACATACTTAGGTTCCACTTTCTGAAGCATTTTCAGAGACCTTACTTGCTAGACACCTTTTAACTCAAAAAAAACACTTTTATGACCTATTTGAGTTAAAAGGTTCATACAATCCCATGAAGTACAACATTTTATCATAAGGATGCAAATAAAGTACCCCTAAAGATAGCATAAACTATGGTTAGAAAGGGTTACTCAGGGCGGGTGAGCTTGGTGTAACGGGGGTCGATGAGTTTTTTACCCGCCACACGGTCAAACTGAATGCTGTACATGATTTTGGGGGCAACGCCCATGAGTTGGTCAATCGTACCTACGCCAAAAGTTTCATGACACACTCTATCGCCCTTCGCAAAATGCTCTGTTGTAAGTGCTTGGGTAGGGGTATGACTTATCGTACGAGTACTCGTGCGCAGTGCGTCACGTCCTCCAGTTGAACCATACCCGCCATGGGTGGTGGTGGTGGTAGTACTGCTAGCTTTTCCAAAACGCTTGGGGCCCGCTGAAGTAACTCCCCCTGAGGTCGAGCCATGCCCTTTACGCTGAAAGCGTGAGGTGTCGGCTTCATCATACACGCTATCACGCTTGTATCTTGAGCGTTCTGAATCATACTCGTAGCGACTTTGTCCGGCACCTTCATTGTAACGGTCAAGGGCATACTGCCCTGTCAGTAAGTTGGCAGGAATCTCTTTTAAAAAACGACTTGGAGAAGCATACTTCATTTCACCATAACGATACCTTGTCCGTGCATACGCCATGAACAAACGCTGTTTTGCACGAGTGACCGCCACGTACATTAAACGACGTTCCTCTTCCATTTGGTCCTCTTTGTCCAAAGAACGCTGATGAGGGAAAGTACCTTCCTCCAGACCAGTCAAAATCACCACAGGAAATTCCAAGCCTTTAGCCGCATGCACCGTCATGAGGGTAAAACGTTGACGTTTTTCATCAGGGTTTTCCTGGTCAAGGTCACTCAATAAAGCCATTTTAGCAAGGAAGGCACCTAGAGCATCTTCGGGGGTGCTATCGGGTTCGGTGTCATACGTCTGATGAAACTGGAATGCCACCTGAATGAACTCTTCCACGTTTTCAAGACGGTCTTCTGCTTCCGTTGGGTCATCTTCACGAAGGGCAGCATCAAAGCCCACCGTTTGGCGAATATACATCAATAATTGGTCTACACGAGTAATACGCCCTGTTTCCCAAGCCTTTTGCATGTCAATGACCTGCTCAATAAAAGTCGTCAGAGCCATCCATTGTTTGCCTCTTAAAATGCCCTCCTCGGGTTGCAGGCAACGCATCGTTTCAAACAAACTCATGCCTTGCTGAGAAGCCAAAAGCTCCAGTTTTTCAACCGACGTTTTACCAATGCCTCGTTTGGGGAAACCCAATGCTCGCTTTAAACTATAGGCATCGGCGGGGTTGAACAACAACGTAAGATACGCCATGAAGTCTCTGATTTCCTTACGTTCATAGAACTTCATACCACCGATAAGCTGATACGCCATCCCTCGTGCAATGAGAAGGTCTTCAATCATACGGCTCTGGGCATTCGTCCGATACAGTACGGCACAGTCACTCGGCACGTAACCATCATTCACCATGGCATTCAAACGTTCAATGACAAACAAAGCCTCGCCATAGTCATCCGTTGACTCATATAAATACAAAGGCTGTCCTTTACCTTGCGTGCTTTTAAGCGTTTTGGGCAGACGCTCTTTATTGTGTTCAATAATGGCATTAGCGGCTTGTAGAATGTGGTCTGTAGAACGATAATTCAACTCAAGCTTGATTAAATGGCACCCTTGAAAATCTTTTTGGAAGCCAAGAATAATACGGAAGTTTGCACCACGCCAGCTGTAAATGGACTGGTCTACATCCCCCACCACGGTCAAGGAACGCTGACTAGGCAAGCCTTTTTGTCCTTGCACATCGCCCGTGGCAAGCAGTTTAATCAGATGATACTGCACGGCGTTAGTGTCCTGAAATTCATCCACCAATACATGCCGAAACTGACCATGATAACGCTCAAGGGTTTGAGGATGATTCATCAACAAACGCACCGTGATGAGTAGTAAATCATCAAAATCAAGGGCGTTATTGTCACACAAAAGACGCTCATACTGGTCATAAATAGTTGCAAGGCGTTCGGCTTGGTACCCCTTGGCTTGAGCGTGAAAGCTATGGGCATCCATGCCGACGTTTTTCAGTTGGCTGATTTGGTCCTTGACCATGCGTGGGGGGTAGGCTTTGTCGTCTAGTTGTAGGCGTTTAAGGGCATCCTTAATCACACTGAGGCTGTCATCCGTATCATAAATCACAAAGCGTTGGTCCCAACGACGGCTGGAAGGCGGCGTATAATGCTGAATACTCCCTCGTAGAATTTTGGCACAGATGCTATGAAAGGTGCCTACCCATAAACGTTTTGAGGTCTCTTCACCTGTGAGGTGTGCCAAACGTTCTTGCATTTCACGGGCTGCTTTATTCGTGAATGTCACAGCAAGAATTTGGTACGGACTACACGCTTTTTCAGGAGTGTCAGGACGAGTGAGTAAATAACCAATACGTTTGGTAAGCACACTCGTTTTTCCGCTCCCTGCACCCGCTAACACCAATAAAGCCCCTTCGCCTCGGGTGACGGCTTCCTGTTGTTGAGGATTGAGTCCCTGCGTTAGGCTTTCAAGGGTTAAGGTAGGTGGATGAAACACGGTATACCCACCCGAATGCGACGCTGAAGGTTTTTCACCAAATAAACTACCTGATAACTGTGAGAAATCAAAACCACCTAGGGGTGTGGTATCCCACTGTGATTGTGAAGCAGCAGCGACAGTGGTAGGGGTTACAGGTAACGAGGGGGTCATGATTAAAAACCTTTCAGAGAGAACGGTCGACACATCGACTTGAAGCACATAGATGTTTCTATAGTACCTCAAGGACTTGGTCAGTGTCATGAGGGGATTGATTTGAAACTAGGGCATAGGGTGCAAGGCGGTATGACCTAAGAAACAGTCACAGAAACTGTCTTTAAGAACTGGCTATATTGCCTCTCAAGCGACACATACGTTTTAAGTACCTCTGTTTTTAATGGGATAGCTTGTGCCAGTTTTTCAACTTCTTGGGCATACACCTGTGCATACGCTTTTGCAGTACCTTCTAAACGTAAAGCTTTATCAGGGTTATTTTCTATATTCAAGGCAATACGGGCTTTTAAATACATACCCGCCACCATACTTTTCAGAAAGGTTAATGTATAGAAAAAGCCTTTAAGCCGAGGCTTGCGCCATAGCTGTTGAAAAACATGAACGTCATTTTTAGTCGCCAAAAGTGCCTCATTTTGAGGGGACGATAAAACAGGCGCACGACGCAATGCCTGCGACTGCAAACGTAGCTTATGGCGTAAAAATGTGGTTAAACTCTCCTGCACAGCAGGGGTTTGATAAAACTTGAGTAGGTCTTTGGGATGAGGTGGCACCTCGTGGTTCATTTGTAGCCAGTAAAAAGGTAGCGTTTTTGCCTGAAACATCGCAAGATTGGACATTCCCAGCTGGGGAGGAATGAAAAAGGGCGGCACAGGATAGCCATGCGGTACCTTCCAAGGGCTAGAAAGTTTCGTATCACCATAGTCTATCCATTGTGCTTTTTGAGGGGTCAAACACAGGTTTTTCAGGTTAGGGTCGCCATGGAAAATATTCGCTTCATCGAGTGCGGCAAGATGCTCTAGGGCTTGTTTCAGTGTTTTGGAGGTAAAAGGATTTTTATTAAAATCAGCAGGTAATCCGTTAAACTTGGGAAGTATCAGTACAGACCCTAACCCCGAGGATAACAATGCCACGTGGCTCATATCTTCTTGTGACATCAGTTTCTCAGGCAAGGCTTTAAGCATACGGTATTCATGCTCAAAAGATAAGTGCATTTTCTGTTTTTTACCCTCAAGGCTAAAGGGTTCTGTATGAGGCACTTTTGCGACAAGATGCTGATAGGGCTTCGGAAGTTGATAAACTTTACCATTGGTACCAGCCCCCAGTAACTTACCTTGTTGAAAGATAAAGGCTTCAAGCTCTGAAGGAGAACACGCTTTAAAAAACACACGCAGTTTTTGAATAGAGAGGGGTTCATTCGAGAGGGTTTGAAACTGCCAGTTAGGGTGTGTGGCATATTTTACAGAAAGGTCTTTAAAAACCTTAATGGGTTCTTTCTTTAAAATCAGAGGTTGGTAAGGGTCAATGAAACGTCCTGTTTTAGCTTCCTTTTGGTGAATTCGTCCCATACAGGTATCCTCCGAGGTATCTAGCAAGATACACCGCATCCTGTAATGATGCTGCAAAAGTTTGTCGATATAAGGTTCAAGCTGTGCCATACGCTCAGGTGCAAAGGAGAGTGTCAAGGGTAAACGTTTCGCAACAGCCTTCTCAAGGATAGCTTTTTGAATATCGTCTTTGAGGGCTTTCACCTCCGAGTTGATACGATGTTTTTTAAAGCTCCCGAGATGATTTCTAATGTCATCGCCATCCATGAAAAAAAGATGGTTTTGTTTGGATAAATCCCTGGCTAAGGTCGTTTTACCAGCATTGGGTAAACCTAGTATCATGTAAGCCACGGGGTTGGGAGTCGTTTGCGGTTTGAAACGTTGACATGTTTTTTCAAAGAGTTTAGCCGCTAAAGGCAACGAAACATTTTGGAAAGCAGTACTTTGAGACGACAGCGACCCAGCGGGTTTGATGCGTGGGTTTATGGTTTGAAGAGGCTCAAAAGATTGTAATTGAGCCAGTGTCTGTAACTGAGTCACCCGTTTTTGAAGGACGGCTTGGGTATCATAAGGGGTTAATGGGTGCGTGAGGAGGTAGTCCTTCACATCCTGATGATGCGCATAAGGTGCAAGTTCTTTACGTAAAGCGGGTGTCCAACCTTGAGGATTTTGGGCTACAGCAGTTTGAACCTTCACAAGAGCAGGACTTACCCCAAAGCGGCGGGGAAACCTTCTATCTAACTGAGTCATAACAAAGCATACCCATCACTATCCATACCTAACACTTCAACGAGAAACCATTACACCGTCGGTAACAGTTTGAAATAATCTGCAGGTGTATTCACCTGATGCACATCACCCTTGAATACATAAGCCCCAATAGGTAAGCCCTCTGCCATCAAATAGTCTCTATAAGCTTTAATTTTGACATTTTCTTCAGTACGTCCTTGGGTGGCTAACCACTTCAAAAAACGTGCGTGGTGTGCCTTAAACGTAGGCATATCAATGACATACACCGCTATATTTACAAAAGGGGCTTTTACATTCAAACGGTCATGAACCCGTATCAACTGTCGATGTTTCACCTCATTACCCTCCAAAGGCTTTTGAGCATGCCGTTCTTTTTGTGGCAAGATACCAATCGTCAACGGGGGATGACCTTTTTGGTGTTGTTTAACGATGTCACGTAAAGACACATCCGTAAATTGGTCTCCATAGGTAAAGAGTAAACTCCTTGCCGTAAGGGTATGAGGGTCTTTAATCGCTTTTAAAAGACCATACAGATTACCTTGAGCAACATCTGTTTGATAGGTAATAGGAAAGTTTTTTGGAGAAGCTAACGACCATTTTTTGAACACGTCTAGCATTTCAGAACGGATATTCAAATAAAGGCGACCAACTGGCAAGTCACTCATTGTGCTGAGAAGCTTATCCAGCATCGTGACTTTACCTTCTTTATCCAAGGGGAGTAACGCTTTATGGGTCAACAAGGAAAGGGGTTTTAAACGCTGGGCTGTACCACCCGCTGCAATCCATACATCGACGGGTAGCAGGTTCTGTGGTTTTTTGTCGGGTGGTTTCTGGGCATCGTGCTTTGTGGCAAAATGAGCCGTCGCTGGCTTAACAGTAGGGGCTAAAGTATTCAAAGTGGTAAACCTCGTTAATACATCCTTAAAAGCAATGGATTAGCTTATGGATTAACTAAATACGGGGACAAGGGGAGCCGTTGTTTTCATCATGTCAAAAGATTCATGCACCCTCTCAAAGGCTTTTTCACCCAATTGGTTACGGAGGGTACTATCTGTGATGAGCTTTTCCATCGCCTGTGCCAACGACTTCGGATTTTTCGTCTCACACAACCAACCCGTTTGCCCATGGGCAACAAAATCCGTCACGCTCCCCACAGGCGTTGAAAGACTAGGGAGTTTCTGGCTCCCAGCTTCCACAATCACATTAGGTAAACCATCATGGATACCTTCTTCATTGATTTTACAGGGCAACACAAACAAATTTGCCTTACGGTATTGGTCTCTGACGACCTCTTGGTTTTGTTGTCCCATCCACGTGATACGGTCGGCAATCCCCAAACGCTGGGCTTCCTGCTTTAAGGTCTCCAGTAAAGGGTCTTTTTGTGCATTGGCAACAGCACTCGCACCAGTATGTGCAAACTTAAACCCACTCCCAATATGCGTCCAATGCCAGTTGAGGTCTTTGGGTAATAGACTTAAAGCCACAAGCATATCATCCAAGCCCTTGAAACTCTCAGCACGACATACCGTTAAAAGTTCCACGGGTTTATTGGGTTGATTTCCCTTGTTGTGGTCATCTCTAAGACCTGGCGGCGGAGGTGCAAAGAAATTGAGGTCAGTCCCATGATGCACCACATGGATTTTAGCTGGATTATCGCAAAATTGCGTCAGCATCGCCTTACCATGGTCGGTGCATGCCACAACATAATCAGCCCGTGCGAGAATCTTCTTTTTTTGTGACACGGAAGTTTCATGTCTATCGGTTCCAAGAATATCTCTTGAGTAATGCCCTGTGACACTTAGAGGGATACCTGTTATTTTGCTCACATAGTAGCCCGTTAAACCATTCCGTAAGAAGTGAGCATGCAGCCTTGTAGGCGGATTGGGCATCGTCATAATTTGGTGCGTCATGAGGACACTCTGCGTCACGGCATTCAGCGTAGCAAGCGTAGGGCGTTTTAAAACATCTGTAACGGCTTCCAACATAACGGGACGTGCTTCTTTATGATGCAAGACTTGCAACAAAGCACGTGAAAACATCTTAGGATGCCTCAGCGGCTTAGGGGTAATATGAAACACTTGGGCGGGTAAAGAGACTTCCAAGTAACTCGGTGATAAAGCAAGCTTGTCTCTTGTAAAAATCTGAATAGGTTCCTTGACACCCTTAGAAACCGCATACATTTCTCGTGAGATATACGGGTTAACATTTCCCGTAGGATAAACTTTTGTGATATAACCTACAACCATAAAAAAACCTCTACCAAAACCCTTCCAAACGACACCCAATCACTCACACACGTATGGCTTTACACGTTTTATGTCATCATTTTGACCCAAAATAAAAAAGTATCATGCGATTATACGCATAAAAGAATCTTGACGCTACATGGTAATTTAAGATGGGTGGCGATTTGCTTAGGGTGTGTAAAGTAGATACCTCAACATACGGATTGTAAAATAATAGGCATATCACGAGGTAAAGGTCAGTACAGAGGCATGTCTCTACCGTTTCGTCATACGGCACGAGGTTGTGACATCCCAGAACTTGGAACGACGCTAACACGCTAAAATAAACACGCACCTCAGGAAACAAAGCTAGCGTATAGGCGTTTTTTATGAGAAAATGGGAAGCGTTGTATGAGAGGTATTTGTAATGGTGTCGTCTAGGCATCGTACGCCTTTTAAACCTTTGCATTCGTATGAAGACTCTACTGTGGATTTTCACACCCGAGCCTCATACTTCTTAAAAAAGCATTTTATGTTTGGACATGAAACTCTGTGACACTCGCCTTACTCCCTCGTGATGGTCTTTTTGTAATACTTACCTCTGTAAGTGCGACCTTTCTAGCACAAATCCTTAAGGTGTTCTGGTATCAATACACAGGACGCACCGTCAATTTTAGGATTCTTGTAGAAACAGGAGGCATGCCTAGTAGCCACAGTGCTGCAGTCAGTTCAGTAGCCACTTGTACAGGTCTTTTAGTAGGCTTTAGAAGTGTCACCTTTGCAGTGGCACTGTGCCTTGCTTTAATCGTGATGTATGATGCCTCTGGTGTAAGGCTTGCGGCTGGACGTATGGCGAGTGTTCTCAACAAGCTTGTTTCCGATGTGTATGCACACACCCCAGGGCAAGTACCCGCTCGACTTAAGGAACTCCTTGGTCATACGCCTTTTGAGGTTCTTGGTGGATGTATCCTAGGCGTACTCCTCTCGTTAGGATTTGCCAAATTTTTACTTGCACCCGTGTAACGGTATCCATACGGTTTACTTAAAACGGTATGTGTTTTTATTCCGATTTTTCATGTTAGTTCCTCTCACTGAAAGACACCCCTCCACTATGCCTGAAGTGCTTATTGCTCGTGATACGATTTTTTCAGGTAACGTTGTGCGTCTTGAGAAAGACACTGTGAGGTTCCCTAATGGGGAAGTGGGTACCATGGAGAATATTCGACACCCTGGCGGGGTCGTCATTTTACCTCTGGTGTATCCTCATGAGTCTTCTCACCCAGCAATACTAGACACATCGAAGCCCCCCTCACCTGTGGCTCAATCCACCAAGCCCCATGTGGTTCTCATCAAGCAATATCGCTACGTACTACAAGATTGGATTTATGAACTCCCTGCTGGTAAGCTGGAATGGCCAGAAGGCATTGGTATGGGTACTCCTGAGCCTCACGACGGAGCTGCCATTCGGGAACTGGTTGAAGAAATTGGTCATAATGCCCATACGTGGACCTACTTAGGGGCGTTTTTCACAGTACCAGGCTTCTGTGATGAAAAACTCTATGCCTATGCTGCTCAAGACCTCTTTGCCGACACACAATATGCGCCCGATGCCAACGAAGAAATTCAAATAGAAACCCTACCTTGGGAAACCGTCATGGCGATGACCCTAGACGGTCGCATCCAAGATGCAAAAACCCTTGCCTGTTTGTTACTTGCCCAAGCAAAGGGACTCGTGTAAACCTCATGTTACCTCTTGACCCTGCTTACTTTCCTTTTTGTCGTTGGGGATTTTCCCCTCAAAGCGAATGGTACTTAGTACGTTTACAAGCCACCAAAGACCTACGACGTTCTCCAAGAAGAATATTGATAGGACTCGCACTTGTGGGGCTTGCCCTGTTCTGTTTAATGATAGCATCACAGGTAAGTTTAACGCCTCCTGGGTTGAGCAGTGGCTGGAGTGTCCAATGGCTTGCTTGGTGTTGGTTTGCGTTGTTAATGGGTACGCGCTGGAGTATCGTGTTTCTTATCCTGTGGGGTGTAGGGTTATGGGTGTGTCGTTTCCCGTTGACCGCTTCGGGCGATGGTTTTGCCGTGCTACAAACACCAACGCTCATGTACTGGTTAGGGGCAAGTGTTTTTTTACCCGCCATGGCTTGGGCAACCGAACGATGGCTTCATTTTCCTCATCATGTCAAGCCCATTCAGCTTTTAGGATATAGCACGGCGATTGCAGGAGGCTGGTTGCTTCTGGTAAACGGACTCGGCGGGCTAGGGTTACTTGCTTGGACATGGTGGCATCCTGTTCCCCCTGAAGCACTGCAAACATGGTTTCAAAGCTACAGTGTGGCACCTTTTGGATATGACCTTGTAAGTTTAAGCCTACTTGTCCTTATGGCAAGACATCTCCGCCAAGCCCTTTGGTGGCTATTGTACTAGCCTCATCAATAGGGTGTGTGGCATGGACTGTTGCAATACTCCGCTGTTATCAACAAGAGGTTGGGTGAAGCCAAAGTGCATGCACCATACGGCTCTGTTCGCCACGACGATGGCTCCATGTTGTGGCTTGCGTTGCGGGGTCGATACTACACTGCGTAGTACGATAAATACGATGTTCTGGAACACCTCGCATGATCAATTGACGTTGTAGCACTTGGTGCAAAGAAACATAAAACGTTTGGGGTTCCTCAGGTTCAGCAATACGAAACCAAGGTGTTACTAAATCGGAGGAGGCCATGGCATTTTCTTGTAGTGTTTTATGTAAAGCATCTATCACGGGTTTATCTACACGGTAGAAACCCTCTTGAGCCGAAACCCCCAAATACACACAAAGTGTTTCAAGGGCATCTGGAAAACGGGCTTGAAGGCACAGCAATGCTTCAGGCACAATATTGGCAGCAACGCCACGCCAACCCGCATGCACGGCACCCACAAATCGACCGTGTCTACACGCCAGTAGCACAGGGACACAGTCCGCCGTGAGTACACCAATGGGCAGCTCGGGTACAGTGGTTAAAAGTCCATCTGTATCTTGCGTGAGCGTATCCCAGTCAGGCGTACCAGCATCCAGCCAAACCACCCGTTTACCATGGCACTGCTTAGGAATCACAGGGACTTGAGGAAAGTTTAACGCCCGACAGGCTTCCTCAACACGTTGCCTTGCAGGGGCATCATACGTAACCCCTCCGAAGGTCAGGGGTTTGGTACCCCAGTATGCTGAAAGACTCTTTTCCAACGAAAAGGTTTTCAGCCAATCATCAAGCAGATAGACACCTTGCATAGGGAGCGTATACCTCGACTCTTACAAATGAAAGGACACTAAACTGCAAAGGCGACTTTATCAAGCTTATCCATGGTATGTAAAGCACGTTTTAAAAACATGCAAGAGGCACATTCACCACAATGAATAGGACCATTGCGGTAGCAACTCCAGATAAGTTCGAGTGGTGCTTCCAGCGACATGCCAATCCGCAGAATTTCTATTTTGCTGAGATGTTCCAATAATGCCATGACCCGAACCCCATTGCTGGTAGAGTCTCTGAGTGCGACGTTGATGTTTTCACGGAAACGAAAAGTGTTATCAGGAAACCCTGCTTCGGCTTCTTCTCGATTAGCCCCAAAGAGTACAATCGGCAAGTTATTAAACTCAGCGTAAGCCGCTGCCACGTTCAATAGCACCCCGTTACGATTCGGTACCCATACGGCAGCAGCCTCAGAATCGTTCGCCTTCGCCGTGAGGGCTTTCAGACGTTCAGGAGAGTGCATCGCCTCCTCAAGCGTGGCACTGCGTACCTCACTGGCTTGTAAGCTTGCTGGTAAAAGCTCTCGTAACCAATCCAACTGCACCACCCGATGTTCCATCCCAAAATGTTGTGCAATGGCTTGGGAAGCTTTTAATTCTTTTGCAAAAGCACGTTGACCATAATCCACAACCAAAGCAATATTTTGAGGACGATAGGCGGCTTGTTTGAGTGTTTCTCGTTGCTTTTGTATCGCCCAGGTTGTACATACAGTAGAGTCTAAGCCTCCTGAAAGTAACGTGACAAAACCACGTCGTAATGCCTGCCCCACACTTTCTTGGGTTTGAAACTCGGGCATAGTCGTTTCCTTTCACAGGTTATGATGAAAACACATCCGCAAAACACTAAGTTTACTTGGCATAAAGCCTATCACTTAAAGAAACACAAAACCAAGCATTGGTATAGGCACTACGCTTACGCATGACATACGCTAACAGCTCGTACTGTGCTTAGTCTTTATGAAGCGTCATCTTGTTGCAACACCTGACGAAAAGCCTGCACCACTTTTTTGGGTAAAGATTCCTCATGCGTCGTAAGGCAAGCTTGTAACCAATCGTGTTCCTCAAACATCGCCAAAGCATGCACCATGGCGACTGCAACATCGGGCGTTTCTTCAAGTAAACGTTTCTTCAATACGGGTACAAAATCATGAAGCTTTAACTCACTGATACTAAAGGTTGCAGCGGCTCTTAAGGTGGCAGAAGCATCCTGAAGTACGGTTTCTAAAACCTGCTGAAGTTCAACACGCATAGACTCTGGAAGCTCATGAATATGTCCTTGTGCAATAGACTGCAACAAGGTTTCCTTGAGAAAAATAAGCCGTTCAGCAGAAGGCTGATAGGCAAAGAGATGCCCCGCAATTTCCGTCATAGCATGGAGGTCGCCTAACAAACCAAGGGCTTTGATGCTGGACTCTTTCACGTAAATAGAGTTTTCATCTGGGTTAGAAGCCACATGCTGCAACACAGGTGCCGCTTCATGGTGTCCGAGACGACCCAAGGCATCCGCCGCCGCAAGTCGTAAGCGATAATCAAGGCTCAAGTTTTGTACCACTTCCAGTAACGTCGGTAAGGCTTTATTATTTTTGAGAATCCCCAAAGTTTGCAATGCCATACGCTGCGTTTGAAAGAGTTGTGAAGGGCCACACCCCCACGACGACGTAAAGACTACCTGCGTGGCTAAGTGCGTGGGTTCAAACAGTAAACATAGCCCTGTCACCGTTGCTTGTAACTTCAAACGGTTTGCCCAATGTACGGCACGTTGTATCAGCAAAATATGCGGTGCTTTTTCTAAAAGCTCGCTTAACAACAACACAAGCCCAGGAGGAAGTATCGTTCCTTTTTGTGTGTAGGGTTGGCAGGTTTTATCTAATGCCTCAAGGAGGGGTTTCACTTGTGTGGTCTCTAAAGGCGTTTTACGCTGAAAGAGCTGTTCCAAAGCGAACTCGGCTTCTTGAGGCGTAAGCATTGTTTTAGACAACTCGGCTTCTTGCGTGTCGGAAGCTGGCACTTTAGCAGAAGCGACTGTATGAGAGGGTTGCACTAACTGAAGGGCAGGTGCAAGCCAGCGTTGAAAAAACTCTTGAACATCTTGTGACCATGAACGTGAAGACAGCACTGACCAAACATTCCTTGTAAATGAGTAGGCTGAACCCTTTGGATGCCCTGAGTGAACACGAGGTAACTGAGGAAACATCGAGGCAGGATGAAAGCCTGACACAATAAGTACACTTAAACAGAATTTATTGTGCCACAGACATACTGGAACTGCATCAGGAACATAAAAAACATCGCTGTCCTGCGTGTGGGGCTGACCAAGTAACTCGGCTTGAAATGGGGCTTGAACCGAGCTTTGACAAGAGCTTTTCAATGCATGTTCTTCAAGGACACAAAGTCCTGAAACATCAGACACAAAAGGTTTCACAGGCTTTGAAGAAGTAACTTCTGAAACTGCAAAGGCAGAAGCAATCAAAGACAAAGGCGACATCACAAAAGGAGGTATCACGATTCAAAAAACTTTCTAAAACATCAATGAAACATCAGAGGGCATCCGTTACATGCTCCCAGTTTTGAAGAAACGTACGTGTATCGCATCCATCATCCAGAGGATAAACCCTTGTCAATGCAAGGGTTCAAGCATTGAGATGAAAAATCACGCCACCCCCTTGACAACCTCAACAAACCATCACACGAGTGGCACTAGGAAAGTAGTCTGTCACCCTGCATCCAGTTGCAGGGTCTAGCAAGTGTTGACATCAAAAGGCATCACACCAAAAAAGGATATTTTTGGGTTTACTTTGCCTTTCATTCTATGTTTGCGTTATGCTAGGTCACGCTCCTGTATTCTAAAAGTATTTGCTTTTTGAGTTTTACACTGGGGTTTCAACTGTTGTGTTAAAAATTGTTGTGTTGAGAATTGTTGTTTTAAAAATTGTTATGTTGAGATATGTAAAGGATTTTTCCCATTAATAAGCCAGCTTTTTCCTCGCCCTCTCGTCCTCCCTCTTCTCAGGGTGGTGCATCACGTCCTCCTCACGGTGGTGGCTCAGGCGGTGGTCACGCTGGTGGTGGGTACAATCAACAAGCCAAGGGGCCACAATTACTCAACGACCGCATCCGTGCCACTGAATTGCGTCTCATCGACGGTGAAGACAATCGGATTGTTTCACGTGCAGAAGCAGAAGCACTTGCAAAGGAAAGTGGTCTTGACCTTCTCGTACTAAACCTTGAAATCAGTCCTCCTGTTGTAAAACTGGTAGACTACGGTAAATACAAGTTTGAGTCAGAAAAAAAAGCTAAAGAAGCCAAGAAAAAACAACACCAAGCCACCGTGAAGGAACTCAAGGTCTCCGTTCGTATTGATGACCATGACTATCAGGTAAAAGTGCAACACGCCAAAAAGTTTCTTTCAGCAGGGGATAAAGTCAAACTGACACTCCGTCTGAAAGGTCGTGAGATGCAGCACAGTAACTTGGCTTTCAACCTTGTAAAACAGTTTGTAGAAGACGTTGTCGGGTATGGTATCCCTGATGGTGGGGTTCGGAGCGAGAACCGTGTCGTTTACGTGGTGCTGTCTCCTGATAAACAAAAACCTACCACACCTATTAAAAAAGACGAAAAACCCAAACCTACCCTACCTGCTGGGGTCGTACTGGACGATGAAGTGCCTGAAACGCCCTCACAAAGCCATACGTAACGGGCTGTCATGCTTTTTACTTGAATCTAGGGCATGTTTTATCTATACTTCCAAGAACCTGTCCTTCATTAAAAAGATATATATGCCCTATCATTGTTTTGAATCTATGTGTTTGAATCTAATTGCTACTATTTGAGGTTTATCCCATGCCTAAAATGAAAACTCACAAGTCTGGTGCCAAACGTTACAAGCTCACCGCTTCAGGAAAGTTGCTTCGTAACCAAGCAGGGCGTGGTCACTTAAACGAAAAGAAAACCTCTACTCGTAAGCAACGCCTTGACCACGTGATTCAAGTCAGTGAGTCTTTCGTGAAGAAAGTACTCCGTCAAGAACTCCCCTACGCTAAATACGCACGCTAGGTTTAGGCTTCTTCACGATGAATCCTATGAAAAGCCACTTACTACCTCACGTAGTAGGTGGCTTTTTTCATTGGTTACGTCATGGGGCTTCCTCTCCAAATACAGGGTCACTGTTACAACCTGAGGCTATGTTTCCGATGTTTCATCTTAAAGTGTGTGGTCTTACAAGATTTCAAGACCTTCAAGCCGTCGCCCATGGGGGTGCCACCCACTGGGGTACCGTCATGGTACCTGGTACGCCTCGTCATGTGTCGCTTGAACATCTGACATCACTGGCACAGGCGGTGGCGACTTGGGAAGCTCAAGAAGGTAGCCACCATACCCAAGGGATGGTGTGGACACTGGTGGTTCAGGTGCCTTACTCAGAAAAGCCTTTGGAGGAAACTTTGGGTTTCATCGAGACTGAACTTGATGCGTGGTTTCATATGGTGTCTCAGGCTCTCAAGACACTCCAGCATGTGCGTCCGAATACACCCCTCTGGCTACAGTGTCATGGCTTGTATGAATTTGCCTGTATGTGTCAACAGCACCCTAACACTGAAAAGGGACATGCCCTTTGGGAACGTACCATCACACGCTTTCATCAGCTGAGAAAAGAAACCCCCATGGCGGACTTACTACCATGGAGTCTTGCCCTCTGTTACACAGGCGCATTAGCCCCCTCTCTTGATAGCTGGAGAACATGGCACCAGTGGCACACTTCAAGTACAAGTGCGGGTACTTTACCCTTTTTTGTACCTACCGATACCGCCATGACACCCCTACAAGCCGTTTCCTCCTATGCCCCAAGTGCTTACTTGCTTGACCTCCCAAAACGTGGCCCCTTATCGCTACAAGAGGCTCTCCCTCTTGTAAAACCTTACTTACTCCCTGATGGACAGCGTGGTTGCCCCATATGGCTTGCGGGAAAACTTTCACCCGAAGTGTATCCGTGGGTAAAGGCAACGCTTTCAGGGTATGATAGCCCTAACGGATGGGATATTGCCTCAGGCGTGGAGTACCACTCAGAAAATATCCCTGAAGGTATACCGCAAGGGGCTAAATCTCCCGAAAAACTCCAAGCTTGGTTTGAAGGGTTCATGACCAATCCCTAGCGTTTACGACAACAATCCTTCACACCCATTCTTTATGTATCTCTCCTAACTGATTTATTTTCTAACGCTCCCCTTCTTGAAAGGACTTCATGGCATGGTCTTGCCTCAATCAGCCGACTGGCTTCATGTAATAGGCTATTTTTTAACCCATTGGCAGGAAGCACCTATCGGCTTTAAGACCACCGTGACGCTCTTAGGAGCCATCACCATGGGAATCGTTGGGTTTATCACTTCTCGGTGGCTTTTACTATGGTGGATTCGTAGTATGGCACCCAGAGTACTGGCAAGATGGCTTCATGAAGATACCTCGCAAGTCCCCTTAGGGCTTCAACTGGCACCCGTGGTTTTAAAGCTCCTTGAAAGGGGTCTTATTTTATTGCCTTTGGCGTTTGGTTTGCGTATGGGGCTTTTTGGTATGGCTCACTTACCCATGACCCCCCATTGGCTTGACTGGCTCCCCACCATGATGCTTTTAGGGCAGCTTGGTATATGGGGACACTTAGGGATTAAGTTTCTTGTCAAGCGTTGGGTTGAAAACCAAGAGGAAGAAAAACAACGTCATACCTTAAAAACCATTTCAGGACCCATGATTTGGGTAGGACAGCTTGTATTGTGGAGTTTATTGCTTATCCTGATACTGGACATTTTACGAGTCAATGTAGCAAGTATCGTTGCGGGGCTAGGGATTGGTGGGGTGGCCATTGCACTGGCAAGCCAAACCATCTTAGCAGATATTTTTGCTGCTTTCGTGATTGCCCTTGACCGTCCCTTCATTGTAGGGGACAGTATTGCCGTGGATACGTTTGAAGGCAGTATCGAACATATCGGACTCAAAACCACACGTATTCGCAGCATTGATGGTGAACTCATCTGCTTTCCAAACAACCAGCTACTCAACAAAAGCTTTCGGAATTACCGTCCCTTACAAAAACGTCGTATTGTGTTGCGTCTATCATTCCATATCGACACGCCCTCACAGAGTGTGCTAGACTTTTTGGAATGGTTTGAACATCATGTAACCACAACGCATCCCCAAGAGGACGTAACACTTGACAGAGTCCACTGGGTAAGTAGCTCTCCTGACGGACATCACGTTGAATGTGTATGTTGGCGGCTCCATCCCGATTTTTCGGAAAGACTTGCGTTACAGCAGTCTCTTTGGGTCAACTGTATGGTGTATTTTGAGACGCACAAGTTACAATGGGCTGACCCACCAAGGTTAAAATAGGGAATAAGCTTAATGTATGTAGTCACTGTGGCAAGGTCTTTGCAGTCACGCATGACCATCATGCCAAACTTCTGTTATTCTTTTCATTAGTCATACGACAATAAACGAACCTCCCTTACTATGAAGCTTTCTACGGAACGCACACTAAGCACCTTTTTAAGATGTCATTCAGGCGAAACTGCATGGCAGCAAGTATGGGTTGTCTTGACTGTACTGAGCTACCTGAGTACTGCCATGGCTCAGGTATTTGCTGGGCAAGGTGTTCAGAATGTATTGGGCATTAAACAAGCCCCTAGCTTCAGACACACACCCAACACAAAAAACACAGCCACGCCCCATACAGTCAAGCAAGCTTACAAGGTAAAGCGTCCTGTAGCAGGCGTACAGCTTGGACGTTCCTCACAAGCAAAAGCTAAGATTCAGTTACGCAAACAAGCCCCGCCTCGGGTCATTAAAAACACATCCGACCCTTTTGAGGTCTTAAATCTTTTGAGTCGTGTCGTGCCGTCTGGTTTGGAGTTATTCTCGCCACCTAAAGCACGTGCTATTACGAAACCCACGGCGGTACTGTTATACAAAAAAAATGACGCTACCGTAACTCATAAAAGCGTTGCAAAAAAACACGTTGGTCACACACGCCCGACACAAAAACACGTATCTCGTAAGGCTTCAGCCAAACCTTCTGTGACTTTAAAAACCCTCCAAGTAGCCTCTTTACAGCGTC
>JBIIZQ010000030.1:0-17592 GCA_044346175.1 Vampirovibrionales bacterium | reverse complement strand
GATGATTTAGGAAGTAAGCTCTAGCGACCCAGCTCCCCCACGGTATCAATGGTATCCAATGTACCTAGAGATGAACGGTCTGCTAGAGCTTTTTTTATTCTTTCACATACAAGAGATGAAACATTGAGAATCACCTCATGATTTTCATCCATCAAGCCTTCTATAGCCTTTCGCACGATTGCCCTGCTCTGCTGGTTCAAACTATTTGGTAATTTTGCATGGCATGTGCTAGAATTGTAAGCGTCTTGTTTTGGAATGTACGTTTAACACTTCAAAGACAAAACAGACCTTTTCTATGTTACGTCTTCAAGATACTAGATTGTTGCGTGCCTTGCAGGCAATTACTATGCCCCATCCTCATACCCTTATGACCCCACAGGATACCTCCCTTGCCATTTGGCATCAAGTGCAAGACGTACTTAAGCTTGAAACACAGGCTTTGGAAACACTCCAAACCACCCTTGACCCTGAAAGTGTCATCCGAGCAGTCCGCCTTATTTTATCGGCTGAGGAAGGACGCTTGATTATTTCTGGCATGGGTAAATCGGGGCATGTAGGACGCAAACTTGCCGCAACGTTTGCCTCTACGGGTACACCGTCTTTTTTCATTCACCCTGCAGAAGGGGTACACGGTGACTTAGGCATGGTGACACCGAAAGATGTCATACTGTTGCTCTCCAACAGTGGCGAAACGACCGAGATTTTGAGTCTTCTCCCCACGCTACGCCTTTTACAAGTCCCCATTATTAGCATTACAAATACGCTCCACAACACCCTTGCAAAGCATGCACAAGTGGCACTGGCTTTAAATGTATCTCAGGAAGCCTGCCCTCTTAATTTAGCACCTACGGCTTCTACTACAGCCGCACTTGCCCTAGGCGATGCCCTTGCCTTGTGTCTCATGCAACAGCGGGCGTTTACGAAAGAGTCGTTTGCGGTGTTTCATCCTGCGGGTTCGCTCGGAAAGCGTTTATTGTGCCGTGTGGGTGATATTCTAAAAACTTCTCGTCTTGGTAAGCAGGACGCTTCAGAGCAAGAAGATACCGTCACCATGCCCTATATTTCAGAAACCGATAGCTTTATAACCGCTTTGTTGGAAATGACAGCACATCAGTTGGGACACGCCTTAGTACTCGATGCCAAAGAAGAGTTGGTAGGTATTTTATCCGATGGTGATGTGCGACGAGCTTTAACCCGACAAGCAGCTTCCTCTGTTAGCGAAACAAAGGGATTAACCGTTGCACAGGTCATGACCTATCATCCTAAAACCATTACTTCTGACATGATGGCCATTGATGCCCTACAGCTCATGCACGATAAAAAAATTACGGCACTCCCTGTACTGGATGCCCAAGCTCCTAAAAAGGTACTGGGTTTACTACATTTGCATGACCTCCTTGACCAAGGTTTTCGGATGCCTAGCCAGTAACTCTTTTTTAATGCTGTAAGCCTTTTATGATTCAATCTTTGACGAGGTAAGAGAGCCTCTTCATTCGTGTGATGATTATTTGTACTGAAGCTATAGAATAAGTATTGATACCGCCTGTATAAGGAATACCCGTGTGAGTTTTTCATCTGGGGTACGTTTGTTTTGTTGTAGCGTGTGGGTGAACCATCCTTTTTGGCGTAGCCTACACTTACTGATGCCTACACTCGGCTGCTTGGGTGTGACGGGCTACCTCATAGAGTATGGGTATTTGCCATCTATCCCTCCTGAAGGGCTTTTATATTGGCTCATATTAGGATTGCTTTTATGGGGTAGTGTTCACTTCTGTAAAAAGGAACGTCTTGCGAGTGCCTTAACCCACACCATGCTCGCTTTAAGCCTTTTACTGCTTGGTATTTACAGCACGTGGTTGGGGTATCAGCAGTATCTCAGGCATGGCGGTGCTTCTGACCTTTTACATCCGCATCAACGGCACGTAACACACGTTGAGGATGGCTCAAGGCAAATCTATCGTTTAAGGACACAGCGTCTTGAAGACCTCCCGCTTGTTAGAGGGCTTTACACAGATACGACCCCATCCCTAACCATCCATGACCTTCCTCTCAACCCACCAAAAGAGTCTCACAGTGTGAAACAACGTAGTAAGGGTGTACTTGTCATTTTGGACTCTGTGCAGCGTGGCACAGCAAAACGTAGCTCTCTTCACGTATGGGTGCGGTTGCAAGATAGAGCGTGGCTCATACGGCATCCTGAAGGCATGCCCATAGTACAACCCTTACCACATCCTGAGTCTCCTGCCTTTGGGGCGTTTTCACCGAGAATTCAAGGGATACTTCACGGCAGGAGTCTGTATTACTTAACGCATTGGTACCCACGTCATTTAGGGCAAAGTAAGTCTCTATCCTACACAGACCCACCGCAAATGGGTGTCTTAAGCGAGGCGCACGAGGATGGGGTATTGTTTAGTGTGATGACAAATGCAAAACGCATGCTTCAAGCCTTGACAGAGCGGCTCCAGCATCGCATGATGACCCACTACACCCATTTACAATCCATGGGTATGCCTCTTTGGCATCAATACTTTTTACAGGCACTCGTACTGGGGGAAAAACATGTCTCTTTACCTTGGTGGTTAACCCATGCGTATCAAAAAGCAGGGGTTAGCCATTGGCTTGCAGCCAGTGGGTATAATTTAACGGTTGCCGTTGGGGGTACCTTATTACTGTTACGTGCCTTAGGATGTCCTACAGGTTGGCTTGTTGTATTTGGTTGGCTGGGTATTAGCGTGTTTGGCACACTGACAGGTTGGCCCGTGTCGATGATTCGTGCGGGTACGATGTTAGCCGTTTTGCTTTTGTGTTTATGGCTATATAAAAAGTATCATTGGGGAACACCGTCGTTAAGTAGAGTTTTCTATGCCGTGATTGCTTTGTTAAGTTTGGTTGCGCCACAGCTTTGGCTTCATGTTGGGTTTCAGCTTTCAGTATGTGCCACGTGGGGGATTCTTACCCTGCTACCAGTGGGGTGGCATATGACAGAGACCCACTGGCCTCGATGGTTACGGTTTGTCATACTGCCCACCATAGCGGCTCAAATGGGTGTATTTCCTATTTTACTAGGGATGTTTCAGTCTTTTCATTGGGTGAGTCTCCCACTCAATTGGTTAGGTGCACCTATCATTAGTGTACTTACGTTGTTCAGCTGGGGGTATGCCCTATGGGGTGGTATGAGTTGGATGCTTTTCAAGGCGTGTACGTTGCTAAGTCAGCTTCTAGGGTTGCAAGAAGCTTGGTATATATTTTTTAGCCAAACCGTCATGCCGTTGTATCAACAAGCTGTTCATTTTTTTGTACTGGTGGTAAGTGGTCTTATAGAGACCCTTACTTGGCTTATTCAACAGGCGCCTCGTTGGCTCTTACAGTGGCTTCCACACGCAGAGTGGCATCAGCCCCTGAGTGGGTTACAATGGGTGCTATGGTATAGCCTTTGTTATGGTGTATCTCAGTGGGATACTTGGTGGCACGCTTATCAGAAGAAACCCTTCATCTGGCATTGGGTTACGACATTACCTGAACACGGGGTGCTTACACCTCAGGGGAAACGTTCACCACAAAACGCAACCTACACTTTTCCTAGCATCGGGGTATGTAGTGTCCTACTTGTCTGTGTATTATGGTTTTTAGCAGGACGCACGGGGACTATTTCAGCGAATGCTAACCATACGCCCCCTTATGTCATCAAGTTTGAGTATCCTTATGGCTATAGGCACCAGTACCGCTTAGTACCCCTGATGAACTTTTCCGAGCCTGTAAACTCCGATGTCGCTTCACAGTATCTCTTTACCCCTGAGGCTTTTTTATTACTTTCGCCAGATTTTAACCCTGCTTCCCCCGAAGCACTGCCTTGGCTTTTCAAGCGCATGTTTTTGCTTACTCGCTGGAAAGACGACGTACGAAAAGCCCCTTTTTGGCTGATGTCTCCTGAAGCACCGCTGATACTCAAAGACCCGCAACATCCCTCTTGGCGCCTCTGGTTAAAGTGGTCGTCTGACGCACACAGGCTTTATCAATGTCGATGGCAGGTACCACTGAACCAAGCACCTCAACACCCCCTGCTATCCGCCGTCGCTCCCACTTGCCAAAGCCAAGCGATTCGCTAAAAAATTGCGGGCAATTTGATTGTTTTTAAAATGTTTATTTAAGGCATATATGACGCATTTTTGAGGTTAACAATTATTTTAGGACTAATGTTAGACTTTTTTAAGTTCAAGAGAAAATTAAGGCAGATGATACAACACGTTGGTAAATTCACGGCTTATATGAAGCCACTGAACCAAAGCATTGCAGTGGACGTTAAAAGAGAAGTAACAGAACACTCAGCTACGCTTCGAGCGATGATTGGAGGCGATAAGAGTGGTTATTTGATGCGTGTAAAGCGTCCACTGCAAATACCTACAACAGGCACAAAGTCTTTTTTGACGTTAACACATGATACGAACTCTAAGCCCTCTTTGTATCAAACTTTTGTTTACCACATCCAACGCCTTGTAGGTCCTAAAGTAGAAGGGGTTCATAAAGGTGTGAAAGGTATTGGTACCAATCTACTGTATACAGCTATAGAAGACTCTTTTAGGAAGAATTATCACGGTTATACTACGCTTTCAGCGGAAGACATCACAAAAAGTGGTAGACATCCTGCTTTATTTTATTACCAGAGAGGCTTTAAACCCGCTTTCTCATTTGGGAAAGAAGGTAACGGACTCGCACAAGCCACAGAAGAGGCATTGGCACAAGGTGTCAAAACTGGTGTTTTTATACGACCTCACCATGTCCCTGAAGCAATACCCATGGCACTACAAGAGGGATTGGGTCAAACGGCACTAGCGGCTAGAAAAAAAGCCATGGAGGAAGGACTTTCTCTCTCAGAGACGTTAGATAGGATACTTCGTACGGCACCTGAAGGGACAAAAGGCAATACGATGCATCATCTATCGTGGCGAAGAAACATATTGGATGACACTACAAAAGCTTTGGATGCTGGTACACTTGTGATTGGGCATCCATCCATTACCCCTGCGTTTTCAAAGATTTCACCGCAGGCAAAAATATGGGATTAGGGCATTAGACTTCAGGGTGTACACTTGCACGCTCAAGTCTATCCCACACGGCAAGCCAGTCAGTGATAGGGCTATGCGGTACAAGAGTGTCATGAGGCATAGTATAGGGTGGGATGACAGCCTGTAATACGCTTTTTCCTAAAACCCTTTGAGCCTGTGTATACGCATCCAAATGATGCAAAGTGCTATAGAGCGTGTGTTCCCACATTTCTGGGACAGGCACAATAGACCAATGCTGATAGGTAATGGAAGCTGATTGAAGTACTTGAGGTAACGACTCAAAAGGGCTTATCAAAGCAAGGACATCAGGTTTATGGACGCTTTGAAGTGCCGTATCAAGATGTTTTTGCAACGCTTCCCAGCTTTCAAAACGATATAAGGGTTGTTTGGGTGCGTAGTGTTTTTTGAGGACACCTGGTACCCGAAGGGTGTTTCCATTTGAAGGCAGTAGCAAAGAAGCTTGCAGGAGAAGCTCGTCTTCTTGAAGTATTTGCCCACGAAAACGCACATGCCAGCCATGGGGTACAAGCACTGACGCAATCATTCCTGGTGTAATCGCACCAGGGCGAAGTATATCCACATAACAGCCCTCTGGCACAAAACGGATAATCGTCGATTCAACACCCTTGATGACATGCGCCTCCTCTGTATCAGGTGCCTCATCAAGTACATAGACCTCCTCTTTTGGGAAGCCTTCTTCTCTCACATGGCAGGCCGTATGAGGGCTAATATGTCCAAATTGATTCGCAGAAGGTGCCACTAGGGGATGCGGATAGGCTTTGAGGAGTCTTAATGCCATTGGGTGGCTGGGTATACGTAACCCTACACTGGGTTGAGACCCCGTTACTTCATCTAATACGTGAGGGGCTTTAGGGAGAATATAGGTTAAAGGACCTGGGCTAAAAGCACTTATTAGGGCTTGTATGACAGATTGATAGGAACGCACGGCACGATGTTCAACACAGTCCCATAGGGCTTGAGCGTCAGCCACATGAACGATTAAGGGATGCTGACGAGGGCGATTTTTTAGGTCAAAAATTTTGAAAATCGCTTGAGGTTGCGTCATATCGGCACCAAGCCCATAGACCGTCTCTGTGGGGAAAGCAACCAAACGCCCCTCATTTAAAAAAGTTAATGCCGTGCTGAGTGCATCATGATGCAAGATGTGCATGAGTTGTGTGAGTTCCCTAGTTAAATAGCATTTGGTTTAAGAGCGTGTGTGATTAAGCATACTGAAAACATGGCAAAATAGAAAAAGGGCAAGTTGCTTTTTAGTCATGTTGGGCGTAGTGTAGAGCATGGTCTTTACTGGTATCTTATGGTACGTTGCGATACTTTTTTATTCATAAACTTTTGTGTGTGTTCCTCTTACAGGAAGTATTTCTTAAGCTAAAGTATGTGCCATCAAGTGATTGACTTGTAAGGCATTTGAGAATTTAGGTTCTTAGGTGCTGTTTCTGTTTGTAGTTTGAGGCGTATTATCCAGTGAGGTGTCTATTTTAGCAACCTTATTTGTATATCGACTCGTCTTTTTTATTGCATTGGGTTTTTACTAAAGGTCTTTCATCATGATAACCGTTCATACACCTCTTTTAAATCGTCATAGTGTGATGTTACAAGCATCCCCACAAATATGGGATTCTAAAACGTTCCCTCAGGTATCTCATGCCTATCGTGCTTCTCGTTTTGGCGATGATACCTTTCATCGTAGTCTTTATGAAGTGCCTAAAGCCGTCACACCTAAAAAACCCCTCAGAATTGAAACCCTTGCAAGTAACTTTAAACTGGACACCTTAAGACAGTTTCGTTTTGTACAACAAGGGGATAAGCTTGTCGTTGAGAAAAAAACGGAGCTTGGTACACAACCCATTGGTATGATTACCCAAGGGAAATATTTGCCTAAGAGCTTCCGTATGGTATTACCTAAAGGGGGCGAAACGCTTTACGGTACGTTTGAGTCTCAGAAACACCCTGACACGCATTATTTTATGTTGCCAGGGTCCGAAGTTACTTTCCCTAAAGGTGCCAGTGTAAAGCTGTTTACAAACCCTCTTGCGAAAGACAGTTATATCCTTGAGGGTGTGAAAGCACAGCCTAGAACCTCTCAGACGGAAGGTATTCTTGCAACGAAGCAAAAAGCACCTGCTCAAAAACCTCAGGCATTGGATGCGAATGTATTTTTACTTGCAGGGGGATTTTCATCTCGTTTTTATCCTTTCACGGATAGAATTTCAAGTAAAACAGCAGCTCCCCTTCAGCCCGGTTTAACCATCCCCGGTAGCGTTATGGCACAACTGTATCAACAGGGTGCCAGGCACTTTGTCACAGCGGTGCATTACAAACCCGAAGAGACCCTAGAAGGTTTGCATAAATCCATTACACATTTCAAAAAAATAGAAGAATCCACCCAAGCTGAAGGGCATTCCCCTTTGTTAGAAGAGCCTTTGAGAGCGTTTTACTTACATGAAACGCAAGCTATTGGCACGGCGGGTTCTTTGCTTGGATTGATGCAACCAAAAAATAGAGTCCATTATCCTCTAAAATCGCTTGATGCACCAAGTTATAACACCCATGAAACGAAAGCGGCTCAAACCGCTTTAGAAAGCACACTTCAAACACGTCCCATGATTGTTGTTCAGGGAGATGCGGTGATTAAAAACATGGATTTTCAAGCGGTATTAAAAGCACACCAAGAAGCCAAGAAACAACACGGTGCTTTAGCGACCATTGTTGCCCTACAGACAGATGATGCGACTATTTTACCTAACTTTGGGTGCATCAAATCAAGTCATCCTAATCAGTCAGGACTTATCCAACAGTTTATTGAGAAACCCAAAGATGTCAGCGTTCTGAATCAAGACGACCCCACGAAGCCCCCTCATCGTTTAGTGAATACGGGGATTTATGTCCTTGAGCCTGAAGTGTTTGCACGAGTGAACGAGCATCTGAAAGCCACCCATGCAAAATCGGATGCCCCTGTAGATTTTGGGCATGATGTTTTCCCTCTGCTCATTAAGCAAAAGGTGCCTCTTTATACCCATGTTGCCGAAGGTACTTGGAGTGATGTAGGGAATCTGTCTGCTTACCACCATACGTTAAAGCATCATCATGCACACCTTGCACAGCTGCCTGAGACCAACCCCTTTAAACGGATTGGTAGCCTTATGCACACCGAACCAAAGCAACAGGAAGCACCTACCATTGCCGTAACGCCTGAAGCCCGTGAGGCTTTTGCCGAGGATAAACAATCTATCACGATGAAAGGTAATATCCTTGTCGCCAAGGCACGTTAGCCTCGTAAGATAAAACACTTAAATCCTCCCTCTTCAATCAAGAGGGAGGATTTAGCAATAGCAAATAGGCGCTATGAATGCTATTCAAAAGCCTTCTTCTTTACACAAAAGAAGAAGGCTTTTGAACGTGTTTAACCCATCGGGTTGAAGCTGGGTACTATCGTGTACGGTCTTCAGATGAAAAACGACCATCAGAAAACTGACCGTGCTTTGCTTTGCCACCTTGATTAGAACGTCCAGAGGGGTACCAGTGTCTGTCACCACGCTCTTTTTGTCCCCAATTACGACCAGCATCGCTACGTCCATCTCCTTGACGTTGACGTTGCCCGCCACCGCCAAAACGATTGCCACTACCACCACCACCATAGTAACCGCCACGACGTTGCCCACCACCAGGGCGACGCTCCTCATGGAACGGTACAGGGGCTTCAAGGTCGATGCTTGCATCAAAGCCTTTGGTTTCTTTATCCATCAAGAGTTTCAAAAGTGCAGCTGCAATATCAAGTGAAGTGTACTCATCTCCCATGAATTGCTCAATGTACTGGACATATTTTTGGATGTCTTTTTCTTGAATGAGGTCGGTGGCTTGTTTCCCAAAATGGGTCACTTTAAGGTTTTCAAGCTCATCCACAGTAGGAATAGTACCTCGTGTGATTTGGCTACCATTCATGCGCTCTAAACGCTTAATGGCATAGACTTGTTTCCCGTGAATAAAGCTAAAAGCAGTTCCTGAACGTCCAGCACGTGCGGTTCGACCAATACGGTGTACATAGTCTTCATCGTCTCTGGGGAGGTCGTAGTTAAAAACAGCCTCAACGTTATTAACGTCAATGCCTCGACCAGCAACGTCAGTGGCTACAAGAATTTCAACGGTACCTTGGCGGAAACCATTCATGACCTTATCACGATGGGTTTGGCTCATATCGCCATGGAGGGCATCTGCAAAATAGCCTCGGGTTTTAAGCACTTCAACCAGTTGGTCTACTTGCGTTTTGGTATTACAAAATACGACAGCAAGCTTGATACTATGGGCATCAATCAAACGGGTGAGCAACTCAGGCTTATTTCTTTCAACCACTTCAAAATACACCTGTTTAATGTTAGGTGCATTCATTTTTTCACGCATGACATTGATAATGGCGGGGTCTTGTTGATAGCGTTTCGTGAGGGCAATAATTTCTTTTGCCATGGTTGCTGAAAACAAAATGGTTTGCCGGTCTTCTTTACAGCTGCTAAGCATGGTTTCAATATCATCACGAAAACCCATGTCGAGCATTTCATCCGCTTCATCAAGCACGACCATGTCAACTTGGTCAAGCTGCACAGAACCTCTACGCATATGGTCCATCATACGCCCTGGCGTTGCCACAACAATTTGAGGATTTTTACGCATCGCCATGAGCTGGCGCTCAATGGGTTGTCCGCCATAGATAGGCACCACACTGATACTGTGTTTGTATTTGATTAGCTTGTGAAACTCTTGGGTTACTTGAACCACCAACTCACGGGTTGGACACAATATAACCGCTTGGAGTTTACGACTATTGGGGTCGATTTGTTCAATCACAGGAATGGCAAACGCAGCGGTTTTACCCGTTCCTGTTTGCGATTGACCAATGACATCTTTACCTGAAAGAATGACAGGAATGGTTTGAGCCTGAATAGGAGAAGCCTCTTCAAACCCCATATCACGAATGGCAGAGAGTATTTCAGGGGAAAGGTCAAGGGTATCAAAAGCAGGTTTAAGCATAAGGGTTAGCAACCAATAAAGGCTTTCTAGTCAAAATATTGAAAACACTCTTCTCTTTTTTATTGGATTTACCAGAGTCTCAGTCAAACCTTAAAAGTACGCCTTATACCACATAAGGTACTTGTGAAAGAGGTTTGGCTATCGTCACGTGACACATACATACGCCTTGATTACAGATAAAGTCCATTGTATTAACCCATCGCCTAAAGCACAAAGGACGTTAAAAGACGCTTTGAATGTTACCTAACTTTACCATCTGAAAATATCTGAAAAACAAAAGAGCGTTGAAGCATACAACAAAACAGGATAATGTAGCAGGTGTTCAGACTCCGAAAAGCGTAAAACCTTTATCGCCTACATGAACCTAAAATTTAGTGTAACATAAGCAAGACTTTACATAAGTTTTTTATTTTTAGAGTGCGTTTATGGTGCATGATGCAACGTACAGTCGTGGTAAGCTTTGTCATTCAGTGCCAAGAGACCCTGCCACCACGTACAGGGGGTGACGGTTACGGTGTGGTGTTGCGTTTTTCTTGACATAGATACTGCAATGCCAAGCCATAGCCCGAAACCCCTAAGCCGCAAATCATCCCTTGGGCGACTTCAGCAATATAAGAATGTTTACGATAGGCCTCTCGTTGGTGAATCTGACTAATATGAACCTCAACAATAGGTGCTTCTACACTCCGCAAGGCATCGGCAAGGGCAATGCTTGTATGGGTGTAGCCCCCAGCGTTTATCATCCATCCTGAAGCGGTACGCCGGTATTGATGCACCCAATCAATGAGCTGTCCTTCATGATTGCTTTGTAAACACAGAAGACGCACTCCTAACATGTCTGCTTGAGACATCAATGAAGCCTCAAGGGATGCTAGGGTTGTGTGTCCATAAAGATGCGGTTCTCTTTGCCCCAGTAAATTGAGGTTGGGACCGTTTAAACACATCACAAGTGCTTTGGTATCAGCGGTATCAGGCATCATCATGAGGATTCTTTCATCTTAGTTTGAGGAGCGTATGTGCTTATTATACCGTGATAGTGTACACGCTGAAAGTACACAAGGCATACTTCCTTTAAGCATAAAAAGCAATTTTAACGTAGGTTCTGTTTTTATAAAGTTATACCAGACATATTTTAAAAACATACCCTCCATCCTTGATTGAAGCAAAACATTACTGAAGAGACCCTAACCATGACAATTCAAAGTGCGGGACAACAACTCCTTAATACGGTCAAAAAAGCTGTGGCAAGCCCTCAAAACAGACAGTTAGTCCAAGAATTGAGTCAAGGCGTGAGCGAGGCATTGCGTCATCGATTTCCTCAGACGGCACAAGAAATTCAAAAGACCTTTGGAAAAGGTACCACTGCTCGTAACACCGTAAAACAAGCTCTACAAAATACCAAAGCGGCTCTCAATAACGCTCAAAGTATGCAAGACGTAGGGCGTAGTTTAAAAAATGCGTTTACCAAGGGGGGCGATGGTGAAGCCGTTTTAAAACTCTTTCAGAAAACATACTCAGATACACCAGTAGGTCTCAATAAAGCTGGAACGATTCAAAAAGCAGCGAATCAATTCAGTGTATTAGATATTGTCAGGACTCGTGCAAACCAAGCACGTCGCTATTTAGACACCCATTCTGGAGATTGGCGTGGGGCTATGAACGCTTTCTTGCAACCCGCTAGAGACCAGACCCTTGCGACACGAGGAGAGGTTCGTCAGCTCCTTCACAAAGCAAAAACTCACGTCATTCAACGAACCCCTCAAGCCTTTGACCACGTCGTGCAAGGGAGTAAAGATTTATGGGCAGAGTTATGGAAACCCTAAGCAACATAGGTACAAAATAGGCACGTATAAAGCCCCTTTGTCTATCATACGTATGTCATGGTGATGCTTTGGTTGCAAAGAGATGTTACAATTTGTTAAGCAATGGGTGAAATCATGGCTATAACGCAATTAGCCCTTGTGAATGCAACTTTGTTTTAAGTATCTTTAGAAGAGTATCGTTGCAATCATGAGCAACATGTGTGTTGTGTGTGCCGTGAAGGTCTGTTACAGCTATGGCAGTGAACATCACTCAAACGCTCCAAAAAACGTGGGCAAGTTTGTTTTCACCCTCTTTTTTACTTCCTGAAAGAGACGGGAAACACTATCGTGTCGATGTCAAGCACCCTTTGCGTCATGACCTTCATTCACCTACGGTAGGCTTACCGCACGCTTCAGGTCAAAATCTGTTGCTAGTGCCTACAGGTCCTCACCCTTTTCACGAGGTTACTCAGCATAAACTCACAGAAGGATTTCCTTTTCAGCCTGATGCCTATATCCTTCCTTTTGAGACACAAGAGACACCCCTATGTACGATGTCTGCGTGTTTAACTCCTCCATCAAACAGTTTAAAAAAACACCTGCTACCTCACCCATCTACTGTGGAGCCTTCTATAATGACTATGTCAAATGATGCTGTTGTGACTTTTACTTCAGAGTCTACCGCTATTGTGAATTCCCTTCCTCACTACCCTACGCCAGCTTCTGATTACGATACACTCGCAGCAAAGCTGGAAGCCCTAGAAGAAGCCCTCACGTCAGATGTTTCTTCACAGGAGCTTCCCGCCTCTCCCGAAGCTGCCCCTATCCATGAGCCTCATGCTATGAATCACTCCTCTTCTTTTCAAGTGACAATAGAGCCAGAAACACTTAGTCCTTTTGCACAAAATCTTTCTTCTCACGAAGAAGAAGACGGCTTATCATCGTCCGTCATCCCGTCGCCAGAAGCCACTTATGACGCTTCCTCAGCGCTGCATACGCCGCATACACCTCAGGCTGATACCATTCAAGAACCCTTATTCATTTCTGTTTCGTCCATGTCGTCTTCTTACTCGGAGTCCAACACTGCTATGAATTATGCCGCACCTGCGAATGCTTATAATGATGTGACCATTGCAGCCCAAGGTCAGACTGTCTATCCTACCCGTAGCAATTATGGGCATGAAGTGACACCGCAACCCACTGCCACAGAACCCGATATTAGCTCAAATGTACAAACCCTTCTTCGTTTAATTGGCGACCTTCCCGAAGGTGTCAGTAAACAAGTAGGTGCGCAGATTATTCGTTCCACCATGGAAGCCATGGGCATTGCGATGGACGAGGTACTCAGCGAAGCACAAAATGCTCAAACAGGTTTACTCGACCGTGTACGTAGTAACTTGCGTAAAATTGATGAATACAATACTTTCATTCGTAAGCTTCAAGATGAAAGCAAATACTTCCAGTCCAAAGCTGCTGAACTCGGTGAAGTGATTGACCTTTTTGTGATGTCTTCTCCTAGCAACACGAGCTGGATGAACCAACAAGACGACGTTTAACCTATCGCCCTCATGGCATTCAAGACTGAATCGATAACACACAGTACCTTACAACCCTCTTCTTTTGTAGAAGAGGGTACTGTGCTTGATGGCGTACCTCTCTACGATGTTGTCATTATCGGAGGGGGTGCCTCAGGTGTCTTTTGTGGGATTAGGTTACTGGAAACGAACCCCTCTTTGAAGGTGCTTATTTTAGAAGCGAGTCAGCATCCTCTTCAAAAAGTGCGCGTCTCTGGCGGTGGGCGATGTAACGTTACCCATGACTGCTTCGAGGTGGAAACCCTTGCACTCAATTATCCTAGAGGCGGTAAAACACTCAAAAACTTACTACGACAATTTAACCCTCAAGACATGGTGCGTTGGTTGGCACACCAAGGGGTTTCTCTCCATACAGAAGCTGATGGCAGAATGTTCCCCATGACCAACAGTTCTGAAACCATTATTGACTGCTTTCTAAAACGCTATCACCTGCTAGGAGGGCATTTATGGACTGGGTGTCGTGTCACAACCGTGACACCTGCACTCGCCGCCATGCCTCATGAGATTCATTATCAACATCAAACCCATACACACCCATGTCATGCCCGCCACGTGGTTTTTGCCACAGGAAGTAATCCACGTGTATACGCCTTACTTACACAACTGGGCGTGACCTTAGTCCCTCCCGTTCCTTCTCTTTTTACATTTGGGATTCCTGATAAAAGCCTTCATACTTTTTCTGGCGTAAGCTTCCAAAAGACGAAAGTCAAGTTAACAGTTGCGGGATACAAAAAACCGTTTGAATATGAAGGCCCTGTACTCATTACACATTGGGGGCTGAGTGGCCCCGCTGTATTGAAAGCCTCTGCTTTTGCAGCGAGAGCTTTGGCAGAAACCCATTACCAAGCCAGCTGTGCATTGGACTTTACGCCTTCACTTAGTTTTGAAGCAGCCCAAGAGGCTTGGCAAGCTTGGAGTCAGACCCTCTCGCCAAAAACACATCTTAAAAATGCACTGCCACCCTATTTAAGTTGCACACTATCGCATCGTTTCTGGGAAGGTTATGTACTACCCACATGCCAAGTGAGTGCATCCACGCCTTTATGTGAGCTTAAAAAAGAACAGCGTAATACACTCATACGCTGGCTCAAAGGCGACCTTCCTTGGAGGGTCACAAGTAAGGGGGTCTTTAAAGAAGAGTTCGTTACGGCTGGTGGGGTTGCCTTGAAAGACGTTGATTTTGGACGCATGGCTCTAAAGAAACATCCTCGTATCCACGTCATTGGAGAACTCCTTGATATTGACGGTATTACGGGAGGCTTTAACTTCCAAAACGCTTGGAGTACCGCCAACGCTGTGAAGCTACTTGATGCCTAACACTTCCACACAGGCACCTAACCAAGGCGTTTCAATCGTAACCTCTTGTAAGCCAGCTTCTTTAAACAAGGCACCAAGCTCATCAGGGGTTAGAAAATGCTTTGTACTTTGGCTTAGGTAGTCATAAGCTATTTTGTCTTGGGCAATCAAAGAACCCCACCAAGGCATAAACTTTTCAAAATATAGCCAAAAGAAGGGTAATTTTGGTGTGGCACAGGTATCAAGACAAATGATACGACCGCCTTTTTTGACCACTCGAGCCATTTCTTGAATGGCTCGTAAACGCTGTTTCACATTACGTAAGCCAAAGCTAATAATAGCAGCATCAAAACTTGCATCCGTAAAAGGTAATGCCATCGCATCCCCTTGAATCAGCACCACATTACCTTGTTTTACAAAGCGTTGTTTTGCAATCTCTAACATACCCTCTGAAAAATCAAGCCCCGTCACCACGCCTTGTACCCCTACTTCTTTTTGTAGAAGAGGTATCAAGCCACCCGTACCTGTGCAGACATCCAATACTTTACCGCCTTGCGATAACCCAAGATGCTTACAAGCAGCTTGCTTCCAAAGACGATGAATGCCAAAAGAGATACAATCGTTCAAGAGGTCATAGGTATGTGCAATACGATTAAAGAGCCTTTGAATGTCGTAGGTTTCTTGGAGAGAGGGACGAGTACTGGAAGGGGTGGACATATTGAATTATTCAAACTTTCATCAAGACATCAAACGTTAAAAAACCCATTATTTCATATGCTCTAAACGAGCAATTGCTTCTAGGCCGACAAGGGTTTCAATCCCAAGATTCATACATTGCCTAAAAGCTGCTTTGGCTTCCTCAAGACGCTTTTGCTCCTGATAGCACACACCCAAATTAAACCATGCTTTTTGATAGGTGTCATCGCGCTTGATGGCTTCCTGATACTGTACAATGGCTTCTTCAAAATTTCCCTCTAATTGATGCAATGTACCCAAGTTATAAGCATACACGGGATTCCCTGTATGAAGCTTCATCACTTGCGTAAATTTACTTTTCGCTTCAGGATAATTTTTCTGCATCCAATACACGGTACCTAAAGCATTGAGAACCTCTTCATAAGCGGGGTTCACGAGTTTTTCGCTTACGGGCGTTGCTTCAAGTTTCAGAAGTGCTGTATTTAAACACTTGGCAGCTTGTGGATATTGCATCGCATCAAAAGCAATCAAGCCTTGATAGTACCAAGGTGCTGCCCAAGTAGGATGAGCTTTTGCCATGGTCACAAACCCTTGCTGGATGGTTTTTTGCTCTTTTTGAAGGCTTTTTTGTAAGGCAGGCTGAAGTGCCGCAGCGCCTTGTAAATGACCCAAGCGTTCTTTATGCACAAGATATCGTTTAAACCAAGTTGCCAGTTGAGCTTCTTTGGTATTGGCTTGTGTCTCAGCCGTAATAGGCTGTACCTGATTGATAGTTGCCATGACTTTGTATGGTAACAAAAGGCAACACAACGCCATAAGCAGTGGTAAACCAATACGGGAGTAACTTTGTGGGTTTATCAAGGGTTTAGCCCAAAATGGCATGGGAAGAGCCTCCAAGCTTTGAAATATCAGTAGGGGCTTGAGGTTGAATCAGCCCACTTTGAATAAACTCATGTACAAAGGGGTCTTTCGCTTCTAAAAGCTCCCAAGGCGTTCCCTCCCAATGGAGATTACCTTGGTGTAGCATAATGACTCTTTGTGCTGTTCTGAAAATGGTACTCAGAGTATGCGTAACGACGATACTGGCAGCCTGAAGCTCCTGTGCAAGGCGTGCGATATATTCCTCAAGTACCTTAGATGCAATGGGGTCAAGCCCTGCGGTGGGTTCGTCATAAAGAATAATACGTGGGTTTGTCATAATACCTCGGGCAAAACTCACCCGCTTTTGCATACCGCCTGAAAGTTCACTTGGATATTTACACTCCACCCCTGAGAGACCTAGCAGGGCAAGCTTTTCCTGAACCTGTGCAATGAGCCAAGCGTCATCGGGGGGTGTATGTTGTTTGAGGTTTTTATCAGGAGGGTTCATCAGGGGAAAAGCGACATTCTCAAACACGGTTAGGCTGTCAAATAAAGCACTGTACTGAAAGATAAGGGTAAGCCTGTCGTCATGACGAATAATCTCACCATGGTCGGGGGTTTCAAGCCCCGCAATCAGTTTTAAAAGCGTACTTTTACCGCAGCCACTTTGCCCAATAATAGCCACTGTTTCGCCCTCTTTAACGGAAAGGCTAATACGTTTTAAAACCGTTTTACCACTATAGAGCTTGGTGACACTTTGCACGTCTAAGAGAGTACGCATCATGGGGTAGCGGGGATATGTTTCACTGAATGGACAATACAGCACAAAAAACCTTACACGACTAGCTTTATGCTACCACAAGCGATACGCTCTTGCACAAATGCAAACCTTGAGGCATTGCAAGCGTGCGAAAGGAAATTTTCATGCGATAGCTCTCATGTGTCGTCATTCCGAACGACGTTGTGGCATCCAGAGGGCTATCAGACATCACAAGGGGTCGATGCCGACTTGCATTGGGATGACGGAAGGACAGGGGGAGCAACTGTGTCAAGCGTATCAGTTTAGTGTGGCGTAATACTCACGTGCTATCGCATTCAATATCGTCAATAACTTACGCATACACGCCACGATTGCCACCTTAAATGACTTCCCCTTCTCCCTTAATCGCTCGTAAAACTCCCTCAGTACACTATGATTCTTTATGCAACATAACGTCGGCATATACAACGCCGTTC
>JBIIZQ010000013.1:0-59568 GCA_044346175.1 Vampirovibrionales bacterium | reverse complement strand
TGGCTTGCTCGTTTTAAGAGGAGAGGAAAGGTTGTATCGAGGTCATTAGCGGATATGAAGCAAGCGATAGCGATGCAATTCCACCGTGTGAATACATCAAAGCTAATTGGTTAAATGTCTCGAAAAATCAATAGTGGAATCTAAATGCCCTGAAGCATTTTGCAAGACACCCATATCTGACAAATCCTTACCATAGGCTGTTGTCAAACCACGACGAAGACTCGCCCGTGTTCTATAAGATTCGGGAGAAGGAATTCTAGAATCGTCGATATTATCTCCAGGTCGCCACCAACCTGACTTTTCTGGAACTTGATCCGTTAAAATTAACCCACTTGGTTTTACACGATGAGACACGCTCAACTCTGCACCATGTTGCCAGTTTCTGGCAGCATATTCTTCATCTGATAATTTACCAACCTCTTTATGCCACAAAGAAGAATTTCGCTTATAGCGTGCTTCCTCTTGTAAAGACTCACGAACTTGCTTCATATCATATTTATTTTCCCACTCTTTTAACGTCTCAGCCACAAGTTGTTGATTAGGCTTAGAGTCTCCATACTTTTTACGCCAATCTGGTCCAAATGTTTTTACCATCTCAGATAAAACTCGTGGATGTTGGCGATGGTCTCGCCCTTGAGCAGGAATAATCACAACACTACCTTTGGAAGCCTCCGTGCCTACTTGTCTAGCGAACTCACGGACTTTAACTCTATACTCACTCATAGAGATTACTCCTTTTAAATGGGTCAAATAAAAAAATAAAAACAACTATATTGAGTGAAATGCGTCACGGTTTTCCAACGCAGAAACAATAATCCAGTAACCCAAGTCTGCCAAGCTGTTAAAATGTAACAAATAAGTTGCCATATTTTTAAAGTTATGCTAATTTATAATTTATATATGCAAGTCTTGTTGGGTTGCGTCTTATTCAAAATGTGTAGTTTATTAGACTGTAAATACAGAATCTTTAGTATGAATAACTATTTTTTTGAATCAGCGCAACACGATTTTGACACATTTCATGAGAACATCATGACATGGTGCAGTTCTGAAAACCCCACAAAAGAGGCACTAGAGACCTTGGTTTTTGATTTTATGCAAGTATTGGTGAAGCATGTTGCAGAAAATGGTTCAGAATTCGTGCCTCACCTCCATACAGAGAGGCATGATTATTCAAAATACGTTAAATACCAAAAGCTACAAGCCTACCTCAACAAAAACACGTACCGTTGCTAAAACCCAATACTGATTATAAGAAAGTACCCCCATTCAAATGTTTCAATCATTGACCAACAACCCTAAAGTCGTGCTACTTATCATTGCAGCCTGCATCGTCTTTCTGGCAGAACTCGTATGTGCTTATCATCTTATCAAGCAACTACACTTCTAGGCTGTGTGGGATTTTACATAGGGGTGGTTTGTAAAAAGTAGGAACCGACCTGTTGTTGAAGGTGTTGGTTTTCGGGAGGGTTATAAACCCTCCCCTACTACATTACGTTTTGGGAAGAGACGTGTAAGGGGGCAGTTTGTAGCCGTCCCGTTAGCGGAGGGGGTACTTTAGTGTGGCATATGGAAAAAATACGTTGAGCCATTCACGTCATACCGATGAAAATCGGTATCCCTCTTTTGTGCATACGTTGGGCTTTTGGGCTTTCTGGATGCCGTAAAAAAGAGTCAACATGCTTTAATGTACAAACAGCCCCTCATTTAAACAGAAGCCACGGTTTCAAGGATATGTAAAATTCGAGAGGTCGCATCGGGTTTAGCCTGAGCATACATACAACGCTTCATGCTATCTTGTTTGTCTTCATCAAGCACTACCTCCGAGACGACTTCGTAAAAGCGTTCAGGGGATAAAGTCTCTTCAAGGACACACAATGCAGCACCCACCTTTGCCAAACTCTCCGCATTGTGTTGCTGATGCTGTCCCGCTGACTGAGGAAAAGGAATTAAAATAGCAGGCAAACCCGCCATGGCAAGCTCTGACAAGGACATACTCCCAGCACGAGAGACTGCAACATCCGCCATAGCCATGAGGTAAGGGAGGTCTTGAGAATACGGCATGACCCAGTAAGATTCATGATAACGCAAGGCATCAGGGTATCGGCTCACCGTCTCTTGATACAACTTCTGCCCCGTAACATGAATAACCCGTACGCCAGCTTGCAGTAACTTTTCAAGCGTCAATACAAGTACATTGTTAATCGCTCTTGCTCCCTGAGACCCGCCCATGACCAGTAACGTAGGCTTATCAGGGGTGTCTTGCCATGCGGCACGACCTGGAAACTGTCCCGCCCAAACCAAAGCCTCTTCTCGTTTGATAGCGCCTGTTTGCATCCGCAAAGGGTTTCCTGTAAGCTGTACCATCGCCTTAGTTTTTTGTGCCAGTACATCCCGAGTACGCTCAAACGCCACACATACGGTGTGGGCAAAAGGTGCCATGAGTTTATTGACTAAGCCAATCTGAGCATCAGGCTCTAAGAGTACATAAGGAATCCCTAAAAGCATCGCAGCGAGCAACACAGGTGCCGTGACATAGCCACCTGTGGCAAAAACCACTTGGATTTTGTGATGCCATAAAAACTTTCCTGCTTGCCACGTAGCGCCTAGTAAAAGCTTCAACCAAGGGTAAAGTTCAGAGAACTTCTTACTACGAGGCATACCCTCCACAGGTAGGTACAACGTTGTAAAGCCTTCTTTGGAAGCCATCACACTACGTTCAATTCCTTTTTCACCCCCAATATACCACAGGGGCCATTCTGGGTGGCGTGTTTTGAGTACTTCAGCCACATGGAGTGCCGGGTACAAATGACCACCTGTACCGCCTCCTGTGAAGCAAATATGCGTTACTGTCACCATAGATGTAGCCCCTATGACATGCCAACAAACTCAGGATGAATTCGAGTCACTTGCCTAGAAGAGTCCCTCGGACGGGGCATCTCAATGGGTTGACGTGCAACCAAAAAGAGTAACCCAAACATGGCCATCGTCACGAGTACGGAGGTTCCCCCATAGCTCACCAAAGGCAAGGTGACACCCGTCACAGGCATAGTCCCTGTGGTAACGGCAAGATTCACCCATGTCTGTAAAAACATCACCACAACAATACCAGCAGCAAGGAATTTGCCGTAAAGGTTTTGCGTATGCCAGGCAATCATACCGCCTCGGAAAAACGTGGCACATAGCCCTAAAATGATACCCACAGCACCCACCCAGCCAAACTCTTCACAGAATACAGAAAAAATAAAGTCGGTATGTTGGAATGGTAAAAACCCTAACTTATGAATAGAGCCCCCTAAACCCTGTCCCCAAAACCCGCCATGGCAAATGGCTTTCAAGGACTGTATCAGGTTGTAGCCCTCTTTGGCGGGGTGCTGTGCCGCTTCAAGCCATCCTAAAATACGGGCATACTGGTAAGGGGTTGAAACAATTTTATGCCACACAAGCATACCACCCAGAGGTAATATGGTTGCAAACCACAAAACGGACAGTCCTGACAACCAAGCCATACTACACAATGTACCCGCTAAAATGAGCGTGACACTCAAGTTAGGTTGCTGGAACACTAACGCCATCATAAGGCATGAGGCAACTAGTGCCGACCCAATAGCTTTATTGCGTCCTTGATGATGCTGAGGCAAGGCAAACGCATCAGCCAGTAGCATCACAACGGCAATTTTTGCAAACTCTGAAGTCTGTACTTGCACCTGCCCTATCGCCAACCAACGCTCGGCACCATTTGCCGTTTTCCCCATCGCAAGCGTCAAAAACAGTAACACAAGGGTTAGACCCGCAAAAACCCACGTGAAACGACGCACTTGCTTCAATGTGCGAGAAGCTATCAGGTAAGTAACACCGCAGCCTACTAACACAAAAACCGCCTGCTTCAAAACATAGGAAAGCCCCGAACCCGACTCTATCAACCCCAAACGTAGGCTCGCACTGCCTAAAGTCACGAGTCCAACAAGCAGCAGTAGCGTCAATAAAATAAGTAAAGAATTATCCATCCACGTCCAAACACGCCAACCTTTGGGATAGCGTGGCAATGCACGTAGACTGTTTTCATGTCCTATCATGTCCTGAGGAGACTGTTGTGAATAGTGTGCATGTGGCTCATGCGCATACAACGGGGGAACAGCACCATACATACCACCCTGTAGGGAGGGTTCAAGATGAGCAACCCGCTTTTGGCGAGGTCTCTTCCGAGAAGAGAGAGAAGGCTGGGCAGATTGATTTAACGCTGGTATGACACGTCGAAGCCCCTGAGACACCGAGCGATACCCTTGACGCATCATATGGGGTAACGACACTGGGAGAGTCAAGTGAGAGGTCTTTTTTAATAAACGCCCCAAAGGTGGCAAAGTCACGGAGGGGTTTCTCCGAGAAGTAGACGCATACGAGGGATGCTGTGAAGAGGGGGTGGAACCCATCAGCGTAACCTTAGGTTCTGTATGGAACATACGCTGTGTTAAGCCCAACTTCTCACGAGACCGAGAAGGCTTGCGACGTGGTGGCATTTTAACCAGTGCATAGGTAGGGGCTTCATCCGCCTGAGGATACCCACTTTCCGACCACATAGGAGGAAGCATCCCCTCGGGCAAAGGCATCATGTCAGGATAATCAGCGTAAGGGTCACGGGGGTTCATCGTCACAACGGGCATTCAAGAGCAGAAGCGAAAGGAAAACAAGCCTATTTTGAATATTTAAACAATAACATAGCTTACGCTTTACTCACAAGCAAGTTTATCAGACGTACAGGACAATCGCAGGACAATCGTATGTATGCATGCTTTCACCCTACGTCGGCAGGGACGGTGTAAGATGATTGAAAACGGTAGGGGCGGGTTTGTAACCCGCCCGTTAGGGTTGTTTGTGTATGACGTTTGTCGTTTGTACGTTGGGTTTTTGCGGGAGGGTTGTAAACCCTCCCCTACATTGCTTATACTGCAAGCCCTCTGAATGCCAAACTGCATCGGCAGGGACGGTAGTTTAAGAGAAGAGGCATAGGTAAAACACAAGGATTTTTTCCAATTGCTAGGATGAAATGATGGCAATGTCCCCACAAAGCCATCGTCTTGTAACGCTTACACAAGATGGGTGATTCTTTATTTTTGCCTGATGCCCTTTAAAGTACCTCTCAGAAAGCACCTTGCCTCATGATGACACTCTCTTTTGTGCAATCTCGTCGAGTCCTACACCCTGTCTACGGTCAACAAACGCTCCATATTTTACGACTTAGTGGTGCCACAGGCGACTTTACACTCCAAAACTATAACCGTCTTGGACAAAGTATCCCCGTAACCAGTACCCAATGTGTGGAGCTTGTAGACCTCACAGGGACACCCCAAAATGATGTTCTGATTCAGTTTTCAAGTAACGTAGGAGGAAGTAAAACCCCCGCCGATGCTGACCTTTTTCTCCTTGCGGGTCAAGCCATGAGTATGAAAGCACTCGTGACCCATTGGAAAAACTTTTTAGTCTCTTCCAAAAAAGGAGAGCCACTCACCATCACAGTAGCAAATAACCCAACCAATGCCCCCTTATGCCTCACCATTCGTGTCGCAGAAGACCTACTCTAAAACGCCCCTCTCACGAAACTGTATTTTTTGGATACCTCTCAACCCAAAATAGAAAGCCGCCTCCCGATGACCGAAAGCCCAACGCCACTGTATCATTATGCCCAGCACAACACACAGGGATGGGTGATAGACTATGACACCCTACCCGTGTCACTGATTGTACTCCCTGATACCAATCTATACACCCTTTACGAAGGGCAATGCCCTGAGGGGAGTACCCCACCTCCACCCATCATTATTGAATAATCTTCACACATTACGCCAACCCCTCGTTACGTTTTCACGATAACCCTATTCTTTCTTAGTGCTACAAAACCAGAAAGCCCCCCCTTACCCCATGATGACCTCTTGGATAAGCCCTCCGCCCGCAAGCCTTAGTTTGCTACAACGTGTGTTAAATATCAGTTTTGGAGAAACCACCTCACCCAGCGTTGCTTGGAACATTACCCCTGTGCAAACCAATAAACAAGAGTCTATACGATGGTGGCGTTTTGGTAGCATGGTGCTTGTGCAGTTCCGCATGATGTACCCAAGCAATACCGTATCTATCAGCAGTTTTAGCATCCCTATTGTAAGTCACGGTCTCCCCAATCCCATGGCAGTACCCAATGCCCAAAATGGCGACCTCCTGTATGCAGGGCATCTCAGTGCTGACTTTGCACGGAACACCGCAGCACCTTTCAGTACCAGCTTAAAGCACTTATATACCCGCCTGAATGGCTCGGGTGTTATGGAGTTTTACGGAGGGCTTACAGCCAACCCATGGCAGTTTATCAGTGGCTTTATGATGTACCGTTGCACATAACTCAAGGCCTAAAAACTAAAAAAGTCGATAGCCCCTCGTTCATTGACATACACTCCAATTGAAATACCCCCTGTCCCTAAGGGAGAGGGGGTATTTCAACGCTGATAACAGGAAGCTGTAAAAAAGTTATCAAGACATCTTAAAGAAGATGCTAAAGAAATGCGTGCAATCCGCCGAAACGCCCTTGAGTAAAAACCCGAGTGACCTACCCTTTCGTTGGAGGAAGGCACAAAAGGTCAAAGGGTATCTTTGCTTCATTATGATACTTCAATGACATCTGTAAACATAAAACTGTTACATTAAACCACATTATAATATAGGGAAGCCATCATGAATCAATTCACCATCAAAGATAAAAAGTTTTTAGGCGTTCTTGGCTTAAGTATGCTCTGCTTAACGATGCAACAAGGCTTAAAGCCTTCACAAGCTCAAGCCAATGTGGATATTTTAATTCCCACCGAATGCGTTTCGGCCATGACGCACTACTCCGAACCACTCATGGGGGGTACGAGTTCCGTAAGTCCATGTTCAAGCTACTTAAATAGTGTCAAGTTTAATCTTCCACTTCCTGGCACCGAGGCACAACTCTCTGAACTCGTGAAACACGTAGATTCACGGGGTGATGTGACCGATAATGACAGCAAACTCACCCTTGCGAAAACCATTTGGGAAAGTATGCCTGCCTCAACCCGATTAGGATACTATGTTTTTGGTCAATGGCTCAATGGGATGGAAGAACAACCACTCTTTAACATTCCTGGCGGCGGAAGCTATGGCGACCCTCACTACACACGTATGACAGGGTTTCGTTACGATGTAAATAGCAAAAGCCTAGTCAGAAACTACGAGCATTTTGACCTACACCGTGACGGTATTACCGATGTTTATTCACGCCCTGGGTTGCAAATCAACCAGCGTACCATGGACTGTAACCCTCAATACAAGTGGGGGAATCCGCTTGCGGGAGGATGGCAAAAAATGCGTCCTTACCAACAATGGTGGACATGGAACGGTAGCGAGAACTTCCCTGTACATTGTGGGGTTGGTTACGGGATTAGCATCAAAGAAACCAATAGTGCAACCGTTCATAAACTTTTCGTAGGTATGGACGAAAACACCCCCTCACAAGGAAGTCTTCAAAAACTGCAAGCCCATTCGCAACTGATTGCTAGCTTAGCAGGCAAGCTCCCCGCATCTTTAGGGGCGTTATTCAAACGTAACCCTGGCGTGCAATGGCCTTTCTTCGGTAATGTCAACTCTGTGATTCCCAAAGAAGACATTAGCTATAACGTTCTGTCTTTTTTCAGACAAGACAACGAACCCATTGTAGGTGTCAACACAGGATTATTTGGCGTAGCACCTGAATACTTGCTGTTTTATCTCGCTGGTGTACAACCAACGCTTAAATCTGAAGTCAAAACCGTTGACCTCCTTGAAAAAGGGGGTGGCAGTGATAAAGGATGGTGGGCACCTCAACTCAATGGACGTGTCGGGCTGTCTGTCTGTAACACCCCAGGACATGGCTGGAGAAATGGTTTCTTCATCTATGGTGGTCCTAACAGTGGGTTATTTATCTATCAACCTCAGCCTATTGAACTTATCCGCAACCGAATTGTGTTCAACGGAAAGTTTGAACGAAATGGCGATGGTGCCGTTATCCGAAACAACCTCAACACTGCAAACAACTTCATGGGGGTTAGTTTAAATCTTGGAACGCAGTGTCGTACCCTCTTTGATGGCGACCCACTTTTAGAAAGTGGTCCTGGCATCATGAAGGACAACTTCCTTGGGTTTAAAGTCAACACCCAAGCAAAAATAGGCGACCTCCCCGGAGCTAACGGCACCTATTATTACTATGAAGACCTTGCAGCCAAGTTAGGTACCGATGTTGCCACCGTCAAAAATTACTATATCCCTTTAATGGCACAACTGCGTGATGCCCACAAGGGTTTATACGATGCTGCAAATGCTGTATCCAAGGAGTCAACACCTATCCGTAAGGTCACTTTAGATGGTGTTGATATTTCAGGGAAAAGCGGCTTGCACACCATTACAGGCACCAAAGATGTTTACAAGTGGGATGATACCAATGAACTCTTATACTATGTCAGCAAAGATATTCAATTTGTTGCTGTCCGTGAAGGAGGTAAAGCAGGTTCATCCTTCGGATTAACCTATACCTTTAAAGGCACGCCCTTTGTCAATGGGGTTGCAACAGGAGGATTACTTGGTGCAACGGTTGACTTTGAAGTGAACCAATCTATCTTGAAAGGTGCCACAAGCTTCAAAACACCTGTGACGGAAGCCTTGCTTAAAGCCTACCCTGACTTATGCGACACAGGAAAAGGTAAAGCAGAAGTATTATGGCGTGCAAGAGCGGACTGGTGGACTGCAGAGATAGACCCCAAAAACACCACGGGCGATGTTTCTGCAACGGGTTTACGTCCTGACAACAACCGCTTCCAAGTACCTAATACCCTTGAAGATGTCTTCAAACTGGGCGACCGTGGTAGCAGATTCAACCTATCCCACCCCTTCCCAACATGTAGCGGCTTCTTACCGCTTGACTATCAAGTGGGCGTATTAAGCAATCCTGCACTCAAAGCAAAGCTAGGTCTGTAGTTCATCTTCTAGCTCACAGTGCTACGTATCAAAACTATCCCCTCTTTTCCAGCTTATGGAAAAGAGGGGATAGTGTTTGCATGACCCCTTGAGAGGCAAAGCATGCTCATGCAACAAGACAAAGCAAGTGTGAAATAAACGGTACCCTTGCAAGCTGAATCATGATGTGTTCGTCCCCTTGAGGGGCTAAGTGGGCTATGTCAAAGTTATCAATCGTACTAAGTTCATATCAGTGCGATTGCATATGACGTTTGCAGATACAAGTATAAGCGTGTCTTCGTCCTCTTGAGAGTATGCCGCTAAAAATATGCAAAATCTTATTTGTTGCATTTTAAAACTAGCATATTTTTAATAAAAATGCAATTAAAATATGGCGTACGATTTAATAGAACCTTAACACAATAAAAGAGTGGTCGTTGTATTTATTAGCTTAAAGCAAAAAAATAACACTGTAGTAAATACGTCGACTGATTTCAAACCCACACAAAGAGACAAATGACACGAAAGAGACAAACCCCATGCAAAGCATTACACAGACCCCCCTCTCAACAACCCTCCATCACAAACAAACCTTTGCTCATCGCTCAAAAAGCCCCCGATGAAACAGGGCGTATTAACCGTATTCGTACATTACTAAACAAACATGGGTTCCCTTTACCTGCAGGCACGAACATCAAAGTAGATTACAACATGTACAAACAAGGTGGTATTGATGGCAATAGTCGCACTGTGTTTATCAACCCTGTGGATATCAAAACGGCCAATACGCATTACAATGTACCTCAGCCTGTGTTAGAGGCCGCCAATGTGCTTCATGAGTCTGTCCACATCGGGCAATGGCAACAGATGAAGCAGCAGGGTCTTACGGACGCACAGATAGGGCAACGCTACAATGCAAACGTATGCAAATACGAAGTACCTGCCGTAAAGAAAGCGAACGCCTTCTTAAGAAAAGCCGTACCAAGCTTTAATCAACGCCCAGAAGATATGGTTGAATACAAAGACATTTGCCGTGGACAGTTTAATAAATACTAATAATATTTATTTTTAAAATAAAAAAGCAATACACAACCTTAAAGGAAAGTAACATCATGCAAAGCACACCACTCATTACGGCTCAACCAGCACAAAGCTCAAAAACAACTACGCCCAAAAACAAGCAAAAAGCACCTGCTAAAGGGCAACCCCAAATCAACGAAGCACGTGTAAGAACTTTACTGAACTCTTATGGGTTTCCTGTACCACCTCATACAAGTATTGTGATTAACCGCAGTGTTAATTCACAAGGACAAATTGAAACAGACAGTAACCCTAGCACACAAGATAAAATCATTTTAAACCCAAACCAAATGCAACGAGCCAGCAAATACTACAATGCACCACTTGATGTATACGCCGCAGGCATTACCATTCATGAAGCGGAGCATATCAAACAGTACAGAGAAGTCTTCAATAAAACAGGCGATGATAATGCTTATTATAACTTGTACGGTGCCAATATCTGTAAGTATGAAGTACCAGCAGAAATCAAACGTCATGCATTTTTTAAAAAAGCAATTCCTGGCTTTGCACAACAATTCCCTAAACCAGCAGACATGCCAGAATATGGCAGAGGTGGCAAACACGAACAAATGTGTAAAGCTGAGTTCCAAAAGCGGGGTGCTTGGTAAGTTGATAAGTAAGACACCGTAAGTAAAAAGTCACCATTCAATAACACTTTTTAATAGCGCATGACAGGAGTAACCTAAAGCCCATGATAACCCTTCAAAACAATCAGCCCAAAGTAGAGACCATGCCTAAACGAGAAACGCACATGCTCGTCGCTCAAGCAGCTAGTAACAACCCACAACGTGCCGCACAAGTAAGAGGTGTTTTACAAAAGCATGGGTTTTCAATCCCCAACAACGTAGGCATGTACTTTAACAACAATTTACCCAGTCAAGGAGGAGGCTCGGGGCGCCCTCCTTCAGTGCAAGTAAACCCCAATATTGTTGACCAATCCCTCCAGTTATACGGTCATGATTTCAAGATGAACGAAGCTCAGAAAAAACTCATTTTTGAAGCAGGTACTTTATTACATGAATACGAACATGTGAAACAAGCACAGCAATTCAAAACGGATGCTGCCTTTAATGCAACCTACGAAAAAGACCGTTGCAAATACGAAGTCCCTGCCGAGAAAAAACGCTATGCCTTTTTAAGCAAAGCCATTCCTGGATTTACAAAACGTTTCCCAAATGCCGCCTCGCTACCAGAATATGGTACCATGTGCCAAGGCAGATTTTAAAAATCAGACTTAATCTTGATTTTGACAAGGGTGGACTATGAGGTCCACCCTTGTCCTATTTGAAAGAGAATAGCCATGAAACAAAACACCCATGACTTGATTTCTCGTCATGTGGGATAGATGATACATACAATGCAATCACCCCCAAGTGCAATCACCCCCAAGTGCAATCACCACGATACCTTCCCTGTCTATCGATTTATCTCTTCATTTTGCCTGATGAGGCGATGTTTTCCACATGCCCAAAACCATTTACTACGACCACGCTGCAACCACGCCACCACACCCAACGGTACTTGAGGCGATGGCGACTTACAACCCAGAGCGTGGTTTTGGAAACCCTTCCAGCCTGCACCGTTTGGGACAAGAAGCCAAACAAGCCATACAGCAAGCTTGGCAAAGTATTTATACCGCTTTGGAAGCCCCTGAAGGCAGCCTCGGAATTTTAACAGGCGGTGGCACTGAAGCCGATAACCTTGCGGTGCTTGGAGTCATGCGTGCTTTAAAGCAAAATCCTGAAACCCGACATAGAAACGTCATCCTCACGAGTGCCTTTGAGCATCCTGCCGTACTTGAACCCGCCCAACATCTTGCACGGCATGAAGGGTTTATCCATGAGTGCATCCCTGTCACTGAAGCTGGGTTTGTCACGCCTGAAGCCCTTGAAACATGCCTCACCCGCCATGGCGACCGTATTGGACTTGTTTCCGTGATGCACGCCCATAATGAGGTGGGCAGTATTCAACCGATTCAAACCCTTGCAAAACAAACCCAAAACCATGGGGGCTTATTCCATACAGATGCGGTACAAACGGTAGGAAAAATCCCAGTATCCATGACACACCTTGGGGTAGATTATCTGAGTTTTTCGGGTCATAAACTCTATGGACCTAAAGGTACAGGGATTTTATTGATAGCGCCTGATGCACCACACCCTGAGCCTCTCATGTATGGTGGTGGACAGCAATATAGCCTGCGTCCCGGCACTGAAAATACGGCAGGACTCCTTGGCACAAGCACCGCTTTAGCTTACTGCCACAAACATTTACAAGCACATGCAACACACCTTCAAGAGCTAGGCACAAGCCTTCATGAAGCCGTGATGACAGTCCTTGCACCTTGGGCAACCATTCACGGAAGCCAAGACTTCACGCAACGGCTTCCCGGACATTTAAACTACGCTTTTACCCACACAAAGCACGGCGAACGTTACCCGATTGAAGGCGAATCACTCGTCCTCAAACTAGCCCTCAAGGGGATTGCCGTTTCAAGCGGAAGTGCATGTCACAGCACATCCCTTGCCCCGTCCGATGCACTGCTTGCCATGGGCGTACCACTCGTGCAGGCACAATCTTCTATAAGATTCAGCCTCGGTATAGGCAACACACCTGATGAGATTCCCGTGGTTATCACCGCATTGCAACGCATCTTGGCAAAAGTGTCTTCATCATAACCACTGTTGAACCCCTCCCTGAAACAGAGCATGACGATGCCAAATACACGCTTCAAAAAACAACTCCTGATTATTCTCGGAGACCAGCTTGACCCCAAACATACGTATCTTCAACAGCTTGACCCCACCGAAACACAGGTATGGATGGCAGAAGTGAGCGAAGAATCCACTAAGGTATGGAGCCATAAAGCACGGATTGCAATGTTTTTATCCGCCATGCGTCACTTTGCAGTTCATCTTAAAACCCAAGGATGGAACTTACATTATGAACGACTTGAAACGGATAGTCCTCATAAGACCTTTGAAAGTGCGTTAACCCAAGCACTCAAACAATATCAACCCAAGTGCGTATTGATGCTTCAAGCAGGGGAATGGCAGGTGCAACAAACCATTGAAAGGGTCTGCCAAGAACACGATGTGCCTCTTGAAGTGAAAGAGGATACCCATTTTATGTGTACCTTAGAAGCGTTTAATCGGCATGCCGATGGGCGTAAACAACTCCGCATGGCGTTTTTTTATCAGTTTATGCGACAAACCCATGACATTTTAATGCAAGGTAAAACGCCTGAAGGGGGGCAGTGGAGTTTTGATGCAGACAACCGTCAAGCGTTCCCTAAACAAGGACCACCACCACACCCTCAGCCCAAACGTTTTCCCGCCGATACTATCACACAAGAAGTACTTACACTGGTCAACACCCGATTCGCACACCACCCTGGGATATTAAACCTTGAAACCTTTGACTGGCCTGTAACCCCTCAACAAGCAGAAGAAGCCCTTGAAGACTTCATCACCCATCGACTCCCCTCTTTTGGTGTTTTTCAAGATGCCATGTGGCAAATGCCCCTCAATGGTGAAGTCACTGAACTGCCTTATTTATTTCATGCAAGACTTTCAGCCGCATTAAACCTTAAATTGCTCAACCCTAGGCATGTGATTCAAAGCGTCATCACGGCGTATGAGTCAGGACATGTCACTTTAGCCAGTACGGAAGGGTTTATCCGACAAATTCTAGGGTGGCGTGAGTATGTACGAGGCGTATACTGGCGAGGAATGCCCGAGTACCTCGAACAAAACGCCATGGGTGCCGAACAACCCTTGCCCGATTTTTACTGGACAGGGGACACCGCCATGAATTGTCTAGCACAGAGTCTCAAACAAACGCTCACATACGGGTATGCCCACCATATTCAGCGTTTAATGGTCACAGGTTTGTTTGCATTGTTATTAAGGGTCAACCCTCAAGCCGTTCATGCGTGGTACTTAGCCATGTATGTAGATGCCGTTGAATGGGTTGAACTCCCAAATACGTTAGGCATGTCACAGTTTGCCGATGGCGGCATCATGGCTTCAAAGCCCTACATTGCCACAGGCAAATACATTCAACGCATGAGCAATTACTGCACAGGGTGCCGTTACAACCCCGCCGAAAAAATAGGCGACATCGCTTGCCCTTTTACCACCCTTTACTGGGACTATCTCATGCGTCATGAAGCCGTGCTTGCAAAAAACCCTAGGATGAGCTTACAAGTGAAAAACCTTGCCAAACTTTCAGAGGCAGACAAAGCCTCTATTCAACACCAAGCACAAAACCTCCGAACAGGCTATCTTACCCAAAGCACTTCTTGAAAAACGCTGAAAACAAACCGCCCCTCGACTCTTTAAAAGCCAAGAAGCGGTTAGTGTGATAGGCTTTACCTTACAAAAGCTACAGCCTTATTCTCTACGACCATCCCCACGTGCGGGTGGTGTAGGGTCGGTAGTGGGTGTGGGTGTGGGGGTAGGCGTTGGCTTTGGAGCAGAAGGCTTTGGCTTTGGAGCTGGCTTTGCAGGACCATCTGCCACTAAAAAAGGTTTATTTTGAATACCAATCATGATGTAAGTATCTCCTGAGTATTATTATTGCCATACACAAATCAATTGTTAACCTACCACCTCAATATACAAGCTTTTAAGGAAAAACCTTTCAGGTGATGTTTATATAAAAACAGGTAAGTTCAAACAAGTGTCATGAATACACAAAAACCACTTACATCCCTCCCGCTACCGTTTCAATCATCTTACAACGTCATTCCGACGCAGGTCGGAATCCAGAGGGCTTGCAGTATCAACGAGAAGTAGATACCGATTTGCATCGGTATGACGACATACTCCCCTCCCACTTCAAGGGGGAGGGGCTGGGGGAGAGGGTGAAAGCCCTACATGTCCTCAAACTACCGTCCCTACCGACGGAAGTCGGCATCCAGAGGACTTGCAGTATCAACGAGGGATGGATACCGATTTGCATCGGTATGACGTAAAAAAACCTTGCATCATCATTCCTACTGAAAGCTGATACTATTGACACAGTTGCTACCTCATGACATTGGCATGATGAGAAATACGGCACGATGAAAAAAACGTAATGTCATTACCAAGAACTTATCAGGAAACCCTAAAGAATATATCAGTATTACGTCAAAAAACATATTCACAAGCTATAATAATGAGCAACCTTTGTAAAAATACCATTCATAAGCATTGAGATTCATCCCTTTGAAAGGAGATAAACACCCTATGATGATTGTTACCTCACCCTCTGTTACCACCCCCATTGGGATGCTTAATCTTGTCGCTCAGGCAGAAAGTCTGCAACCTCAACTCAATGAAGCCGTATGCCGTGTGATGCAATCAGGACAGTATATTCTAGGACCTGATGTCAGTGCGTTTGAGACTGAAGTGGCTGAGTATTTAGGGGCAAACTATGCCCTTGGCGTTGCCTCGGGTACGGATGCCCTTTATTTATCACTCATGGCATTGGGCATTGGTGCAGGGGATGAAGTCATCACGACAAGTATGTCCTATGTGGCAACCTCTGAAGCCATTGCACGTACAGGTGCCACCCCTGTATTTGTCGATATTGACCCCGTCACGTTTAACCTTGATTTAGCCCAGCTCCATACAGCACTCAGCCCTAAGACAAAAGCCCTGCTGCCTGTACACCTGTTTGGGCAAGCAGTAGATATGACAACCCTGATGCACTTTGCAAAAGCACACGGGCTTTTCGTGATTGAAGATTGCGCCCAAGCGATGGGAGCCACCTGGGAAGGTCAAGCGGTGGGAACTTTCGGGGATGCAGGATGTTACAGCTTTTTCCCTACCAAAAACCTTGGGGCGGCGGGTGATGGTGGCTTAGTCACGACACAAAATAAAGACCTTGCCGATAAGATATTGATTTTACGTCTTCACGGACAAACCCAACGGTATCACCACGCCATGCACGGTGGTATTAACAGTCGTTTAGACAGTATTCAAGCCGCCATTTTACGGGTTAAATTACCACATCTCAACACTTGGAATACGGCACGGCGTGAACTTGCAAAACGCTATAACCAAGGGTTAGAGGGTCTTAAAGGCGTGATTTGCCCGCATATTCCGTCTCAAGAAGATGCCCACGTGTTTCATCAGTACACACTTCGGATAACCGCCGATGCACACTATACTCGAGATGCTCTACAACAAGCACTCTCCCAAGAGGGCATTGCCTCTATGATTTACTACCCCATTCCCTTACACCAGCAGGGCATTCACGCCGAACTTGGCTATCAAGCTGGGGCAATGCCTCACGCAGAACAAGTCGCCCAAGAAGTTTTGTCACTCCCTATTTGTCCTCAGTTGTCACGAACGGCGGAGGAGCATATTCTTCAGACCCTTCGGAAGTTACTGGGATAGCAGGCAGCTGATGGTGAGGAACAACCTGTTGTGCGTCTTGAAACGTACGAGGTAGCCCTTGATACCCAGGGTTCTGTGCCACAAGCCTAGCTAACGTACCTGCTTGCCAAGCTTTTTCAAGCACCAAAAGGCGTTTTACTAAAGCCCCTTCTTCAGGTAAATAAGGGGCTAGGTATTGCCATTGTTTCGTGGTGTCTTGTTTTTTGGGCGGACGCAACGATAAACTATCCACCGAGGTTTGGTCTTGCTGAGACAACTGCCACCAGCCATGGCGTAAGGCTTCTTGAGCAGAAGTCAACGCAGGGGGATGACTTTGAAAATAATGCCACACTAGGGCTTCTCTACGCCAGCCCTCTGTTTCTTCTTCAATACTGTTGGCAAGGTCATCATGTAGGGCTTCATGAGCAATTAAAGCCGCCAAGGCATGGGGAGGCGCATGACGATGTCGCTCTGCAATAAAAAGGTAGGGACGACCCTCTGGTGCAATCCAACTCAGGGCATCATACATGGCATATTGTGGCGACAGAGTGGCAAGCACCTTCATCACAAGCTTAGAACCATGATGTTTGATGGTTTGCAATGCTTGCTGTGCCTCAGGGAGTGGACACTGTGATAATACTTGCAAGGCACGCATCAAAGGAATATCTTGCGTATAAGGCACCCACTGACTCAGCTTTGAACCTTGTAGCGTTGTGTCCACAATAGCAGAAGACGATGCCATAAACGGACGAGGTTGTGCCATAGTTTGCGTCATGGTTGCACTGGCAGGAGGCTTCAGCAGCACTCTAAAATTGGCACCCTCGATAGGATAAGAGGCACCAAGCGTCGTTATCCCATAAGAAGAAGTCGCAGCGAGTAAGGCACGTTGAGGCTTTTTTGCATGAACCACTGTCCCTAAACAAAACATGACAACCACCAAGCAATGAAACATCCACTGACATGCACGAAGCAAATGGCACATAAGCACATCCCTAATCAAGCTTGCTTAGGACATATCCGACGTGGGACCAATGAAGTAAAGCTGATGGAAGATATCAATAATGGACTCTTCACCCGAGCTTCTTTCAGCTTTTTTGAAGATTTCCTCATACTCACGGATACTCGCTGAATGCCCTAACTGGTTCAATAACTGACGCATTTGAGCCGATTCATAATATTCACCACGTTCAAACAACAGAATACGGGTGAGGCTCGCAAGAGGAATATTGAAAAAGCTCTCAACACAATCAGGGTCAAAGTGCTTGCCACAATCTCGGCGAAAAATACTTAACACACGGTCAAAGGGCATTCTGTTACGATAATGACGACGAGAGGTTACGGCATCAAACACGTCTGAAATCGCAACAATACGACCTAAAAACGGTATTTCAACGCCCTTCAAACCACGGAAGTACCCCGTACCATCAAACTTTTCATGGTGCGATGCGGCAATCTCAGGCACACTGGAAAGGTGTCTATCGAATCGAATATTTTTAAGGATTTCATAGGTATAGTACGCATGCTTCTGAATATGCTTATACTCTTGCTCGGTTAAACGACCATCCTTGAGGAGAATATCCTCACGAATCCCGATTTTACCAATATCGTGTAATAAAGAGGCATAGTTCAAGGCTTCCATGTCATCTTTAGGTAGGGTAAGCTGGTCACCAATCAACATGGAGTAATCGGCCACACGTCTGGAATGCCCTGCAGTAATGGGGTCACGTGCATCGATGGTACTGGCAAGGGTATGGATAAAGCTCTCAAACGCAAGTTTCTGTGTATTAACAAGTAAAGCATTCTCAAGCGTAACACCCGCCAAACTACTGATGGTTGTCATGAGTTCTTCGTCTTCACCCGTGAAGACCCCACCTTGCTTATTCAGAACCTGAAACACCCCAATGGTTTCCATCTTACGGTTACGAATCGCCATACACAGTAGGTTATTGGTCTTATAGCCTGTACGTTTATCAATGGAGGGGTTAAACCGAGGGTCGTTATAGGCATCTTCAATATTGAGGGTTTCACCTGTTTTGACGACATAACCCGCAATCCCCTTGTAAGCTGGGAAACGCAATTCTTGTTCTTCAATACCAATACCCACTTTAGACCATAATTCATTGGTATCTCTATCAAGCAAAAATACCGTACAACGTTCCGCATTGAGGGCGGTGGCGGTTTCGTCAGTAATCAATGCCAATAACTTAGAAATATCCTGCTCACCCGCCATGGCTTGTCCCATTTTAAGGAGCGACATGAGGGAGGTTACATAGGTATCACGGTCTTGAACGGGTACTTCTTCCTGTGCTTCCTCTTGAAGCAGAAGCTTCTCACTGGAGATATTAAAGATTTGGTTTGTAGCACGACGTTGAATGACTTGCTTCCAAGTATCGAGGTCAAGCTGGTAAAGTTCTTCTTCAATGTAGCGTGCCAAAAAGTTCAAATGATAGGACTCCGCCACTCTTAAACCTTCCAAGTAACTCGCCAAGGCAAGGGAATGGTCAGGAATACCAGCGTACACCTTACCCATTTCAAGATGCGTTTTGACAAGTTCCTCAATCGAATGTTCTTCTTGAAATATACTAATCGCCTCACTCATATACTCCAAGGCTTCATAGAAGTTTTTTTGAGCGAAGAGTACCCCACCCAACATTCTGACAGAGATACCGTAATTCACACGCTCAGGAACACGCTTAAGAAGATGTAAAACTTCATGGCGTAATAGTGTTTCACACTCCGAGAAGTTACGATTTTTGTAATGAATATACGCCGTATAAAGCTTACAAAGCCCTACGGTTTCAGGGTCTTCAAGGGCTGAGGCTTGCAATAAAAGACTCTCAATTTTTTCTTGAGCTTCCGCCAAATGACCTTGACGAATAGAGAGCAAGGTGAGATAGGTGGTAAGCTGACGAGACTGTTTTTTATCATGGCGTTGCTCACTCAAGCGAATGGCACGCTTAAAAGCCACTTCGGCACCATTGAAGTCTTCTAGGTGCATCTGAATACGCCCCATATGACGCAGGGTCGTAATTTCTTCGTGGCTAATGAAAAGATTTTCCTTCACACTTAACGCCCTGTTTAACAAGGTAAGTGCATGATGAAAATCCCCAATACGGTCATAGTAAGTGGCTAAACTATCTAACAATTTAGCAGCCTCTAAGCCCTGAGGATTACAGATACTGAGTCCTTTTTTATAGCGTGCTACGGCTTCACTATAATCGCCCTTATGGAAATACACCAAGCCAGAATAATGCAAATAACGTGCATAAACTTCCAGCATGCCAGGAATCCCGTACTGTAATTTGATGAGCTGCTTGGCTTCATCAAAAAAGTACTGTGCTTTGTAGGCACCACCATCATTTTTTTCTAATTGGTAGCGAATCCAACCCATTTCCAGTAAACACAGGGCAGAAAAAGCACCTTTTGACTTATCTTGTTGAAACGCTTGAAAGGCTTGGTCAAAATACACTTCAGCTTCTTTTAATTGCCCTTGAAAAAGCAACTGGTTTCCCTGCAAATAATGAAGTTTTGCCTCCTGCATGGAGGCTGTTTCGGGCGTAAGTGAGCCAAGCTTAGGTGCAACATCACTTTGATGCGACGCTTGAGCAGCCAGTGAAGGGTTCAAACTCGTACCGCCTGACGTGGCAATACCACTGGCACCATGAAGCAACTCATTAAGTGCTTCACCAGAATCTTCTATATCCACCATACCCTCGATGGAGCTAAAAAAGCGAGTCATTTTATGGTCAGGTGTCATCATCATAAGAAAGCTTGCAAATACCAAGAAAGTGGTGAATATCACACGGCAACAATCAAAAAGCTTGACGACCCAAAGCAAAGTATGCCAATAAAGAGACAAATGCTCGGAGTACTACCTTATGTTATCGCATATTCTGAGGGGAACTTTGGCGACAAGGAAAAAATTATCCTCTATGTATTGTAGCAACTCAAGAAAGCCACCTCTGAGTTTATTTTAAAATATACACAAACATTGTACCACAAAAGGAGTCACCAAGGAGAACGTATGCCTTATACGTCATCCCCCCCAGAAACATACGTATCTACTGTCGCCCTATCACTCTGCACGCAGTTGCAGGGTCTTCCTTCAGCACTATATAGATACCGATTTTCATCGGTATGACGTATAAGGTATTTCGTCATTCCGACGAAGGTCGGAATCCAGAAGCATGCGTGTTTAACGGACCTGAAAACGATTCAAAACAGGTAAATGGTCGGAACCCATCGTGGGCTGTAACGCTCTTTGCAATACACGTACCTGAGGGGACACAAAGGCATGGTCGATAGGAATCTGCAACCATGGCAACACAAGCATACTGGGCCAACTTGGTTGCACGCACCACATCATTTTATGCTGGCACATTTCATTAAAACGCATGGCAGGCAGCAAGCCAGTCTCAGATTGCCAACGACGAAACGTTGCACTATAAGGGGTGGTGTTAAAATCTCCCAAAACAACCAGTGGCTCATGAGGTACCACATGGAGCCGTGTCATGCGTTGGAACCCCATCAAAGCACCCTCAGAAGAACGTAACTGCTTTACCCAAGCAATATAAGCTTGTTGGCTTTGCCAATACGTCATGGAGAATGGTACAGGTGGATGAATACCTAAAATATGCCATACCAAAGGTTTGCCCGTGGCGTGCCGTCCTTGCAGTGTCACAAACATAGGATGTTCCCAAAAATCGAGAGGCTGCTGCGACCCTGGCAAAGTGAGTTCAATGACTTCACTTCTAAGCACAGGTAAACGAGACAGTATCATGACATCACTGGCATCATGATAGACCCATTCAGGAAAGCGTCGTCGCAATAGAGCATCCGCTAACAAACGACTACGCCATTGCGTATCCACTTCTTGCAACACCACCACATCCGCCTGCGTATGGCTTAGATGTTCTAAAACGGCCTTTGGGTTGAAGTTATGAATAAACACATTGGCTTGCAATACGTGAAGCGTCCCGCCACCTTCAGCCATAGGGGTAGAGGTTTTAGAGCCATCAGTGTGGTCAATGTGGATACTATCTAGCGGAGCATCCTGATAGGTCAAGGGGGAAAGGGCTTGATGAATCACAAAGGCTTGAACGACCAACAATAAACTCATCAGCACAAACCAAATACGATACTTAGCCAACCCAAAAAGAGACCAAGCCAACACACCCAATAAAAGCCATTGTAAACGCCAATGACACAAAAGCTCATAGACCCATTCTGGGGGACGGAATCCTATGGGTATCCAAGCCAAAGGAAATAAGCTCAAAGCGTTGCATAGCATCACAAACAGGGCAAACAATGTAAAAGGCCACAACACCACACGAAGCACCCATGTAGAAAGCATCGTATAAAGTTGCCATACAAAGTGCCAAAGCCAGTGCAAGGGGGTTAAAAGCAAACGAAGAAGCATGGATATAGCCCTCAACCCTTACTTAAAACAAGAGCTTAAATAATAAAAAGCGTCCTTTGAGCCTATCCGTTAAACGTCTTAGATTTTGAGTCGTCGTCTTCGTATCGTTCACAATACTCTTCAGGGCTTGTGGGTCACTACCGACAGTCGTATTGACCGTTTCAAGAATGGTTTGTAGCTGTGCCAAGGCTTGGTCGGTTTCATTCACAAGTTTCATGGCGCGTGTCCGTACCTCAGGATTCTGGGCAAAAGCATTAGCCATCTCGGATAATGCTTTTGCGTTTGTCATCGTGACTTGCAAATCAGTCATCATTTTTTGAAATTCAGGGGCATTCACCGTTGAAGAAAGGGTCTTGGAGAGTACCTTAAGCTGAGCAATCGTCTCTGGGAGGTCTTTCTGCACCGTGTCTGACGTTGCAATTTCCTGAAACGTCAGGGTGAGTTGTTGCAATTCTTTCAGGAGCGTTTGCCCATCTTGCGTAAGGGCGTGGAGGTCAGTGGTGACAAATCCTAAAGTTTTACGAAGTTCAACCACAAGATGCCTTGAGTCCTGCGTAAGGCGTTTTACCTCGGTGGCGGTGGCTTGGAGGTCACTAATCGTCGCATCAGACAAAAGGGTATTGATGCGTAAGTTTACGTCCCGTAATGACTCTGCCACTTCAACCTGAAGTGCCATAAAGTCACTCATACGGAACGGGTCTTTCACCGTATACCAAGCGGAACGAGGCTCATAAGCCACAGGGAGTTCTGGCTTTAAAGGACGTATTAAAAAACGCCCTGTAGCCGATTGAAAACTAAGACTAAATCGTTTAGGCAACAGGATACCAGGGGTTGAAGCACGGAGTTCTAACCAGCACCGATGACGCTGGTTCACTGCTTGGCACGTCAGAACATTAACCTCGCCGTAGCGTAGGGGTGCCTGTTGCTGTGCAACACTCACCCACGCTGGGTAATGCTGCCCCAACACAGGAGGACGGTGTGCCAATAAGAAGGAATAAGGCTGCCACACACTGGGGGCAACCTCAAGGTATTTATCCCCAATGAGTCCTGACTGCTCCACAGAAACCACAGAAGCTTTAGGGGGATGAATCGTCGCATCTTTAAACGCAAAGGTTACATCCACAAGAGGTTTACCCGTTTTAGGGTCAACCTTAGGAAGCAACGACAACACTTCACCCACTTTAATCCCCATCATCTGAACAGAGGCACCCTCACGCAAACCATCCACATCCTTAAAGGGTAAGGTCACTTTATCTCCTTGAAAAAACGATTGACCTTTAAGCCAAAATACAACCCCTGTAATAAGGGCAATACTTACAAAAGTTAAAAGACCCACCTTAAAGTAAGTTTGGTGTGCCTCTCGTTGACGCTTTTCAAGAACAGAAGACGCAGTGCTTGTTGCCACAGAAGCAGAGGAAGCATTATCAGGGGTATGAGAAACCATTGACAACAAACCGAGATTCAAACAAAGGGAGACGTTCAAACATGAAGAAAGCAAACACGAAAAAAGCAAAAGAATTTTGAGGAAAACACACTCAAGAAGCACAACAGCCCGCTATGAAAGACTGTATTAAAAAACCTGTAAAAGAGGCTCAAGGGCTATCTCTAAAGCCTCTTGAGAAGGTGCATGACACACCCAATGTCCCATTTTTCTGGCGGGTTTTGGGTCTGCCTTACCATATAAATGGCATTTCAAAGTGGGGTTTTCTGCCATCCAACCATGCCACAACGGCGTGATAGGTAAACGTTCTAAATCAGGACGAGAAGGAGTCGCATCAAACCAAGCATCCCCTAAAATATTAACCATCGCAACAGCTGGATAACGCCAAGCCGTTGCACCCAAAGGCAACCCACATACGGCACGAATATGTTGCTCAAACTGACTCGTAACGGCACCTTCAATCGTTAAATGGCCGCTATTATGAGGGCGGGGTGCCATTTCGTTAATAAGGAGTTGATACTCCCCTGAGGGCGTATGGGTTACAAAGTACTCAATACAAAGCAAGCCGACATAATCCAATGCCTCCATGACACGGGCGTTGATAGCTTCTGCTTGAGCCTGCAAACTAGGCGACGTGAGGGCATCCCCCGTACGAGTGACGTGTAAAATGTGATGTTTATGCGTGTTATGCAATAAACCATAGTGTGCTATCTCGCCTTGCGGATTTCTAGCACTAATACAGCTTACCTCTTCCACAAAAGGCACCCAAGCTTCCAGAATGAGGGTGGGACAAACAATCGACAGTGCCTCCCAAGCAGGCTGTAAATCTTGAGCATGCTTTAAAACACGTTGTCCCTTACCGTCATACCCAAACCCAGTGGTTTTTAAAACACAAGGAAAACCCAAGTTAAGACTCGCTTCTTGGAGTGCTTCTAAAGTATCCACCTCACAGAAATGAGGCACGGGCAACCCTAGAGATTTAAAAAAGTTTTTTTCTGTTAAACGGTGTTGTGCCGTTGCAAGTGCTTGAGCCTGAGGGTAAGTGTTTACACCCAAGCGCGTAAGCGTCTCAAGGGTCTCACGGGGGATATTCTCAAACTCCAAAGTGACCACATCGACCTTTTCAGCGAAGGCTTTTAAGGCTGCCTCATCAGTATAAGAAGCTTGTATGTATTCATGAACAACAGAAGCAGCAGGGGGAGATGACTCGGGCGCGTACCCCACCACACGATACCCCATGTGCTGGGCGGCCATGGCGGACATACGACCTAACTGCCCAGCACCTAGCATACCAATCGTTGCGGGGGGCAAGAGAGCTTCACAGGAAGCACGTTGTGAGAAGATAAGAGGGGGCATAGATTTTTATGGCATGTGCCGTATTGAGCGTGTTGAGATGCAATATTAAGCAATAGTAAAAAGGATAGAAGGCACTTATGAGAACATAGAAATATGTTGCATATCATAGACTCTGTTTTCAGAACCTAATTTTTAACACCTACCTTTACAGCTTACCACAAGGACTTACTTTGACAAAACTGAGCCAAACTATAGGGCGTGTTTATGGTGAATTATCAACGCTGAGCGATAATAAAGAGGTGAAAGTACGAGAAAAAACACGAGAAAAGGACTATAAAAAAGAAAGCGACAAAATAACAATACTTAACAAAGTATCCTCCTAAAAGCGGAATGTAAAATGATTTAAATTCACAAAAACCCTCTTGCGGCAATAGCTTTAGTATTTGTCAATACCCATACCTTTAAAATCGTATTTATTGATTAAATGTTTCACTAAGGGTTTACTTGAACCCTTTTAGGATGGTATAGATGAAGAGTTACGAGTTTCAGATTTCTATTTGCATGACAAAAGAATCCTCTAACTATTTCGTGTACTTTTGGTTCATTGCGTGTTAAACAAAACGTAATATTAAAGAATAAATGAGGTTTTTTGAATCATGATGATGGTCACAATTAACGGTACCCTTGCAAGTGAAACCCTTACAGGCAGTGCATCCAGAGACACCATTCGTGGGAATGCTGGCAGCGACACCGTCTACGCTGGTGGCGGCGATGACTTAGTATTTGGTGGGACAGGGGATGATGCCCTCTTCGGTGAAGAAGGCAATGACTCCCTCTTTGGCGATGCAGGTAACGATGACCTCTGGGGTGGCAACGGCGATGACTTCCTCGATGGTGGCGAAGGCAACGACCGCTTATTTGGTGGCGCTGGCAATGACCTCCTCCTTGGGGATAACGGCGACGACCGCCTTTGGGGTGGCTTAGGGACTGACACCCTGTATGCAGGGGAAGGCACTGACCTCCTCTTTGGTGGTGCTGGGGATGACTTCCTCTACGCTAGCGAAACAGGCACCAGCTACTTATACGGGCAAGAAGGTCGTGACTACTTGGAATCCAGCGGTCAGGGCGACTACCTTAACGGTGGCGACCAAAACGATATTTTGTTTGCAACCGCAGTGGTTTCTCCCTACGATTATAAACTTGATACCTTCGTAGGTGGCAAAGACCAAGACACCCTCTTCTTGGGTAGCAATATTGATGGCAATACAGGACGTGTACGCTCTTGGTTTACTGATGGCGATGGCAACGATGTTATCAGTGCATTTTATGAAGGTTTTAACCAAGCCGACCTCATTGAGGTTAATGCCCTTTATGCTTCTGTAGATATTACAACCACGGCTCAGAGTCGCTTTGCATTTGGCTTTAAAACCATCGGAAATGGTTATGAAGTCACTGCTAGCTACGGTAGTACCGTTAACACCATCCGTTTCGCTGAGTCAGGCGATACGATGTACGGGATTGACCTTGTACAAGTTCGTGGCGAAAGCACCAATTTCTTCTTCAATGGTAAAAATATTCAAGACATCTACACCTCGTTTGTCAGCTTCAATGCAGCCAATGGCGGTACCCTTGATATTTCTAATGCCGATGTTGTCCGCAGTAATGCTTCCTTAATGAACATTATTGCCACCAACACCCAAGCTGGCGTTGCCGTTGCGTAAGTTTTATTAAGCAACAACACCTAGGTTCAAAACATCCAAAAGCCCCTTATGCTTTCGTGTATAAGGGGCTTTTTATGTAGAAGGTATCCAAAACAGGCTTTACTATGTCATAAAGCCCATGCTAAAAATGTAAAGATGTTGACGAACTCAGACTTAAACGGCAAGCACCATCACGGTGTACGTCCTAGATGTATCAGTCTTGAGCATCGACAACACCCTTCATAAATATAGACACTCCAGTCTTACACATGACGTTATATGTTGATAGTTACCCTGTGCAATAAGGTTTTTTATAACATGATGATTACAATCAATGGTACCAATGGCAACGATGCACTCACTGGTTCCGCAAGCAACGATACCATTCGTGGTCAAGGTGGGCATGACGTAGTGCTTGCTGGTGGCGGCGATGATTGGGTACTTGGTGGTGGTGGCAACGACTCCCTTTTCGGAGAGGCAGGCAACGATACCCTTGACGGTGGTAACGGTAATGATGACCTTTGGGGTGGTGAAGGCAACGATACCCTTTATGGCGATAATGGCAACGACCGCTTATTTGGCGGTGCTGGTAACGACCTGATGTTTGGTGGCAACGGTCAAGACAGCCTTTGGGGTGGCTTAGGCGATGACACCCTTTACGCAGGGGATAATGCCAATGATGACTTCCTTTACGCTGGTGCTGGTAACGACTTTTTATACGCTGGCGAAAAAGGAACCAGTTACCTCTATGGTCAGGAAGGTCGTGACTATTTGGAGTCCAAAGGCAAAGGTGATTACCTTAACGGCGGCGACCAAAACGATATTTTGTTTGCTGTAGGCGTAAAAGACAAGTTTGACTACAAGCTTGACACCTTCGTAGGGGGTAAAGACCAAGACACATTACTTCTAGGAACCACTGAGGAAGCAACGGGGCGTGTACGTACATGGTTCAGAGATGGCGATGGCAATGATGTTATGAGTGCATCCTATACTGGTTTTAACCAAGCCAACCTTGTAGAAGTGAATGCTGCTTATGCTTCTGTAGACATTAAAACTGACACCCAAAGTCGCTTTGCGTTTGGCTTCAAAACCTTGAGTAGTGGCTATGAAGTGGTTGCAAGCTATGGTAGTACTCTCAATACCCTTCGTTTCGCTGAAAATGGCGATACCGATTACGGGATTGACCTTGTACAAGTTCGTGGCGAAAGCGCCAACTTCTTCTTCAATGGTAAAAATATTCAAGATATCTACACCTCATTTGTCAGCTTCAATGCAGCCAATGGCGGTACCCTTGATATTTCTAATGCCGATGTTGTCCGTAATAATGCTTCCTTAATGAACATTATTGCCACCAACACCCAAGCTGGCGTTGCCGTTGCGTAAGTTTTATTAAGCAACAACACCTAGGTTCAAAAAGCCCCTTGCACTTTAGTGTGTAGGGAGCTTTTTGGTACTTGATTTAAAACTAGTGCTTTACTATAAGGCGTATTCCATGATAATGATAGTGGAATACTCTTAAGAAAATAATGCTCTTTATCTCTTACAGAGTCTTTTTAGATTAACTTTTTAAATTACCCTGTGAAATAATAAGGTCTTTTCAAAATGATGATGGTCACAATTAACGGTACCCTTGCAAGTGAAACCCTTACAGGTAGTGCATCCAGAGACAGCATTCGTGGCAATGCTGGTAACGACACCGTCTACGCTGGTGGCGGCGATGACTTAGTATTTGGTGGGACAGGCAACGATTCCCTCTTCGGTGAAGAAGGCGATGACTCCCTCTTTGGCGATGCGGGTAACGATGACCTCTGGGGTGGTAATGGCGATGACCTCCTTGATGGTGGCGAAGGCAACGACCGCTTATTTGGCGGGGCTGGTAATGACATCCTCCTTGGGGATAACGGCGACGACCGCCTTTGGGGTGGCTTAGGAACTGACACCCTGTATGCAGGGGAAGGCACTGACCTCCTCTTTGGTGGCGCTGGGGATGACTTCCTTTACGCTAGCGAAACAGGCACCAGCTACTTGTACGGTCAAGAAGGTCGTGACTACTTGGAATCCAGCGGTCAAGGTGACTACCTTGACGGTGGCGACCAAAACGATATTTTGTTTGCAACTGCAGTGGTTTCTCCCTACGGTTATAAACTCGATACTTTTGTAGGTGGCAAAGACCAAGACACCCTGTTCTTAGGCAGCAATATTGATGGCAGCACGGGTCGTGTACGTACTTGGTTTGCAGATGGCGATGGCAATGACGTGATTAGTGCTTACTACGATAGCTTCAACCAAGCCAACTTAGTGGAAGCAAGTGCCGTTTATGCCTCAGTCGATATTACGACCACAGCTCAAAATCGCTTTGCGTTTGGTTTCAAAACAGTGGGTTCTGGCTATGAAGTCACTGCTAGCTACGGTAGCACTGTCAACACCCTTCGCTTCGCTGAAAATGGCGATACCGATTACGGGATTGACCTTGTACAAGTTCGTGGCGAAAGCGCCAACTTCTTCTTCAATGGTAAAAATATTCAAGATATCTACACCTCATTTGTCAGCTTCAATGCAGCCAATGGTGGTACCCTTGATATTTCTAATGCCGATGTTGTCCGCAGTACTGCTTCCTTAATGAACATTATTGCCACCAACACCCAAGCTGGCGTTGCCGTTGCGTAAGTTCTCTTAACAACGAACGCAAAGCCCCTTGCTTACAAGTAAGCAAGGGGCTTTGTATTAAGTGGTCATTACACACCCTAAGCAATCGTTGATGAAACAGGAGGTGGAGGAAGTTCCTGCTTCTTGGGCGTAAACCCAAAAGTACTTCCAAGTTGCTTCATCCAAGAAGCGTAATCCTCTTTACCAAAGGCTTCTTCGGTCACAGGCATCCAATCATTGCCTTGACGAACCCATGCTTGAGGCGTACCATCGGGTTTTAAAGCATAGGTGGCTTGGTCAACGTCAAACGATTCTTTACCTACTTTCAACTTTAAGCCTTGGGCAGAAAAGGCGGTGGTGCCGTCTTCTTGTTTAATCCCATAAAAGCTTTTTCCATCAGCAGTTTTGGTTGAAACAAACTCGCCTTGCCAACGCTCCCCTGTGGTAGGGTCATGAGGATAAGCTTGATTAGCCTCAGTGAGTTGAGGTTTAAAAGTACCTGTCTTACTGTCATAGGGCTTTGATTCAAAGGTTTTATCTTTTAAACTGTCTGTAATCCCTCGATAGTAATCAGAGACATTATTCTCTGGCGACTGATTTTTATAATCATAAGTAGGCGTTTTCTTAGAGGCTGTATCCACCTGAGAAGGCTTACTATTGGGAGAAGTCACCAAGTTATCCCCATCTGCAGAGTAATTAAAGGCTCGGAAGTTACCACGACTCACCTTGCCTGAAGCCACATCAGAAACCCCTTCTGTTTTGACATCTTCACGGGTTTTAAGGGTATCCATAGCCTGACGTAAAATACCATTGGCGGTTTCAGGGTCAAGATTTTGCAACCACCCCTCATCTGTACGAACCCGCATAGAACCGTCGTTACCTACAACCACATGATAGCCTTTAGCACCTTTTTCTTTGCCATCAAGCCTTGGGAGGTTAATTTCTAAATTGGTATCGAACTTGTCATCCTTGTTTTCTTTCGTGGCTCCCAAATAGGGTGCAGGCCATTTGTTTTCCATAGGGAAATTGGCTTTATAGAGGTTTTGTAACTCCCCTAACATCCCTGCATCTACTTTAGGGGCTTCAGAACGCTCAGGCCAGCCTTTGGCATAATCTTGTACTTTTTTCACACCAAACTTTTTGGAAAGTTCCGCCCCACTCATCGCAAGGGGTTGATATGTTTTTGTGGAAGCTTCGGCTTTCTGAGTATCAAGCTTACCCAGAATAGAGTCACTTTTAGTTGTACCAATCGTATACTCGCCACGTTCTAAACTTTGGGTAAAACTACTCGAACGCGTAAAAGCAGAGGTACTATTTGCGGTACTAAAAGCTTCAGCACTTGCAAAACTAAATTTTGGCTTGGCTTCTTCTGACTGGGGACGCACAAGCGGACTCGTCGAAGGCGTGAAAGGATTAAAACGGGTGGTTGAAAAATTGAGTCCTGTCATCATGATGAATCTACTGTGCTTTCTCTTACTCTCAATGTAAAATAGGGTAAAGGTTGAGAGGTTTCATGCCTTCATACACCAATCTATCGTGTGTGTATACAACCCTGTGCTATCTCTATCGACCTCTTCATACAAGAAGTCTTCGTCATGATATGCCTAAACTTTAGATTTTCTTTCGTTTATACAAAAGCTTTTATTTATTTTTTTAGGAATGTCTTAAGATGTGCTGTGCCAGTGTATCCTGGATAGACCAACGTCGCATCACCCGATGGGGTCAAGCACTTTGGGCTTCTGGATTATTTATCCTTACCTGTGGGATATGGCAACTTGCCTACAGACTATGGCAACAAGGGATTTTCACCCTAAAAACCCCTCTAAGTGATAGCCTCACTTGTTGGATGCTACTCGTGGGGTTACGTTGGTACGTGACGTTTGTTAATACCCTGCTACAGCGTCCAGCCATTAAAACCTTACATCATCACGGGGGACATTGGAGTATTTTAGTTTTAGAAAAACTGCTTTGGGGCTTATTATGGCTTCAATTCATGGGGGCTTTATTTTATACCACACAGGAGGGGCATCCTTTAGGCATAGAGAACCTGCCATGGTACTTTATGTGCTTGGGCTGTGTTTTGGAATGCCTTACTGGATGGGTCATTGTCACGTTAGGGCGGGGCTATGGTGAAGTTGCCGCCGTGAGGGTCCGTCGTACAAGCGGTGCGTACCGATGGTATAAACACCCTCAAGCTGTGAGTGACCATCTAAGAATGGCATGGTTTTTAGGACTACTCTGGTTTTGGCATACCCACATGCTCAAGACGGGTCTTATCACTGAAGCATCTGCTTGGACAAACCCTTTCTTTTTGCTCGGCTACTGGGGATTGTACCTCTGCGTGAGCTATCGGCGCATCCAAGACGAAACGACACTTTTTCACTCGTTTGATGAAACATTTTAAACCCACCTAAGCTCATAATAACTATGCCTTCTCTGCATCTTTTGTAGGAGAAATCATGCCAACATGCCAGTATCAATGCAACAGCCAGTATACTCGATGGTAAGTCTATCCCCCCCTTCTTTGAAAAGAACACATGTTGCTTTGAAGGTGATTTTTCTTTTCGTTTGCCATGTGATGCTAAAGGACATTGTGTGTGATGATGCTGAGTAAGGCTCAATCTAAAGAAATCCGTGTGCTAGGTATTGCCGTTGATGAGTACTTTGTTGAAGGTGCGATTTATTCCAGTGCATTGGGTGGTATTGAAGCATCCTTCCGCACTGAAGTACCCCTTGGCACCTTTAGCCCTGGTGCTGATACCATTGAGAAGCCTGACCAACTCAAGCAAGCCATTGAGCGTGTTACCACCACATTACGTTATAAAGGCAATGTTGTCCTTGCCGTACCAGCCTCCACACTAAAGCTCACCGATGTTGCCAGTACCATGCAACGCTCCCAAGTGTATTCTTCACTTACTGCAGATTTATTAAGATATAAAAGTTACGACGGCTCTATGCCCGCCGTGGCATTTGGTGCCGTTGAAGGTAGTCAAGCCTCTATTGTGTGTGCTGTTCGTCAAGACTCTATTATGACCTACAAGGATATCTGTACAAAACTACGCCTTAAGGTAGTAGGTATGGATGTTATGCCACTGACCCAAATTCGAGGTATGGCAGTCACAGGTGTACTCGATGCACTCATCCAGCAGCTCGGGACTACGATGTTCTGGGGCAGTATGTATGTTTCCTCTGACCGTGTACGCTTGTCTGTGTTTCAAGGAAGTATCCTGATGGATTTCCGAGAAGTGTTCATTCGCTCTCGCTATCCTGATGGCAAACACCTTGGTGTGGATGACATGCTTGAAGACTTTGTCGACGAAGTAGAGCGAACCATGCGCGGGCGTGATATTAAAATCTGGTTTACCGAAGGTGCTTCCACAGACCTTAACCAAAAACTCAAAGAGCATTTTAGTATTGTCTTTAAACCTTGTCCTCTTTCTCCTGACTTTCCTTGTGATTCTAACACAGTAGCACTTGCAACTGTTGGGGTTGCCATGAAATGTGTGACGGGGTATCCCTTTGACCTCAACCTTCTTTCATCCTTTGCCGAGCAAGTAAAATTACTAGGACTGAAAGTGAAAGGTGTCAGCTCCAGTGGTTCATTAGGAGGTGGATTTTCACTCTCCAGTGGCTCTGGAGGTGGTGGTGGTGGTGGTGGTTCGCTGCTTTCATTCTTTCAAGATATTGATGAAGAGAAAAAACTTCAGTTTATCTATCCAGGTGCCATTGCAGTCGGACTCGTTCTCATTACGTGGATTGGTGCCTCAGTGTTCAAGGGTATGATGGACAATCAATATGCGGAACTCACCATCAATAAAGACAACAATGAGCGTCAGATTGAACAACTGAATCAAGATGTACTCAAGGAAACACGCTACAATAAAGCCGACCAGTTTGTTCGGGATGTTGGTACAAAGATTATCCTCAGAAACCAGCTACTGTACTCACTCGTAGGCGATTTAAAAACGTTTACACCTGATAAAGTATGGTTAGATACCGTTAAAATTCAAGATTCTCTTGAGATGACTGGTCTTGCGCTTAATCACGAGGCCATGTTAACCTTTGCCTCCAACTTTGATAAAAGCAACTACGCACATCAAATGATGCTCAATACTGTAAAGGAGACTGTCGTAGGCTCAACCCCTATTTACAGTTTCGGGATTGATGGCAACATCGATGAAACGGGACTCCAAGCCATTGTAGACCAGCGTAAAAAAGAAGCAGAAGAAAAAGCTAAGGCGAAGGGTGCCACAACCCCCGATGCCCCTCAAGAAAAAGAACAAGCAAGCGTCCAAAAGCGTATACCCACCTTGGCACAAAAAAGCGGTAAAGCCTCCGCTAAAACGCCTGAAAAAAGTACACCCATGGCAGCACTTGCCAGTGAGTGGTAAGTCTCGATTTTTGAGGCACACCCATTCATTTCTTTCAATGTCGTATGATTTGCATAAGTAAAGGACTCTTATACTATGATGATGTCTGATAATGGCTCAAGTGGTCGGGCGGCACTTATACCCGTTGTGGTGTTTGGTGCAATTTTAGGGATTAGCTGGATGCTAGGACTAGAAGGTGCCATCAATGAAGCAACTGCTGCGAATGACCGTGTGGCTAAAACACGACAAGAAGTAGATGGGCAACAAAAAGAAATTACAGAACTCAATGCCGACTTAGCCAACCTCAAAGCCCTCAGAGGCACAGGAGCGAACATCAAGATAGGCACCTATAAAGAAAACGAGTATGAAGCAAAAGTGAAGTCGACAATGAAAGACCTCATCAATGTGCTTCATCAAAGTGGCAATGTTCTTATTTCCATGCGCCCCGTTCAAGAAGTGGATACAGGGGTAACACCAGCCCCCGAGCCCAGTAAACCGCCTGAAGACACCGCCGCTGCTAATACAACACCTGATGCCAATGCTGACGCATCAGCCACTACGGAAGGTGCCAAAGACCCCTCGGCAACCCCCAGCGCTAAGAAAAAAGGGGCTAAAAAAGACCCAAAAGAGGCTTTCAAAAAAGAGCTTAAAAAGTTCCAAACCATTGCCCAAGTTCGTACACTAAGCTACAGAGTCTCCTTCCGAGGTGATTATACTAACATTTTAGGGTTCGTTCAAAAGCTCACGGAATGGCCTGAATTATTGCGTGTCAATGACGTTAAGTTTTTCAATCAATTGGCTTCTGTGCATCCTACTGTGGAGTATCAAAACAACAGTAGCAATGCTTCAGGGGATGATGATACAAGTTCAAACGCTCAAAACTTTACCGATATGAAGCGTCCTGTTGTGATGCAGGCAACCATTACGCTTTATCTGGTAGAAGAGTCTTTAGCGAACCAATATGCTGACGTAGAAGAAGGCACCTTGGATGAAGCTTCAGGTGACGCATCGGGTTCAGGTGACACATCAGCTTCTTCCAGCGAACCCTCAACACCTCCTGCCTAAACGATTACGTCTCATACTTAAACTTTGACCTCTCGACAAACCCCTCTCTTTTAAAGAGAGGGGTTTCGTCTGGTTTGGCTTTATCTAGTTAGAGTTAAAAAAAACTTGCTATCTCCAGAGGCAAGTCCTATAATAGAACATGGCGATTGGATATTTGAGAACCAATATTTAGTTCTATCATTCTTTCTTAACAGAACAGAGGCACCCCTCCTATTTTTAAAGTAAGTGGCTGGTTTATTTCAAACAAGCCATTATTTGGGCTTGCGTGTTTGGATATTTTATAGGAAGCAGCTCATCACTTCCTGACGTTTACCTCCCGATTTTTTAAGGCGAAACCACTGCAATGATGTCATCTCCCTATAAACCCCAAAACTCTACAACCCTACTACAAGCTCATGATAAAATGCAGGCACCCCAAAAGATAACGCCAGTAGAAGAGGACTATGGCTCGGTCATGGAAAGCCTTTGGGAACAGGCAGGTGCATGTTGTCCGATTAACATTCAGGTCAAGCATACGCCTGTCAAGGAAGCCCATTTGTTACTGGAGGGTATGACACATGTCCCCGCTCCTGAAAGCTTTCCACACGATGATTATGATATGACACCCCTTGCCCATGGGTTTTACATTCGTCACAAGTTCTCAAAACGGTTTTTGACCTGTTTCCGTAAGTTACAAGAAACCCTACCACCTGAAGTATTTCAAATTCATGGTATCGCTACGGAAAACCTTGATATTACAAGCTTTTCAAAAGCATTCTTTCAAAAATCAGCAAGTGTTGCGGATGTTTCTGTAGATGGCAATGCCAATGTCAATGATAAAAGCATTGTTCAGTATATCCCTGAAAGTTCCAAAGCGATTCATAAGCTAAATGCACTCTATTTAATGCACAAATGGGTCAGTAAGTGTTTTACAAACGAACTCGCAGACCTCGCCCTTGAACGTGTGTTGTGCGGTGAGTTATTTGTAAACGACCTTCATCATTTTTCAACCAGTTATTGTTACAGCTTTGACCTTGCACCACTCCTTGAAAAAGGGCTTGCCTTTTTCAAGGGTACCATGCCCATACGCCCTCCTAAAAGGTCGGATAGCTTTATTCAGCTTGTGATTCAAGCCACGGCTTTTATCAGTAACCAAATTGCTGGTGCCATTGCTTACCCTTCTCTATTTGCATCGCTAGACTGGTTTTATCGTCAGGAGCATGGTGAAAACTATCTTGAGGTATTACGTCAAGCGAAAAATGACGAGGCCTCTGACGTGATTTTAGAACACGCCATTCGAGACCTATGGCATAAGGTCAAAAACCAATGGCAAAGCCTCATTTACTCCTTTAACTTCCCTTTTAGAAGTACCCAAAGTGCCTTTACAAATGTGTCGGTGATGGATGAAGGATTTATGAAAAGCCTCTTCGAGGGGTATACGTTCCCAGATGGGTCGGAAGTGAATATTCAAAGTAGTGTTGGGATGTCTCAACTCTTTTTTGAATATTACACTGATATTCATGGCAAAGAGGGCTTATTCACCTTCCCTGTCATGACCCTTGCCATTAGCCTTGATGACCATGGCAATTATCTTGACCCTGACTTTGTTGAGTGGGCAAGTGAGGCCAATCGTGAAAAATGCTTGGCAAACATCTTCCAAAGTACACCCGATAGCTTCAGTAGTTGTTGCCGTTTACGGAATCAATTCAATCCGTTGCACGCTACCGCAACACCTATCAACCAAGACGTTAAGATGCCTCTCCAAGAGGGCTATCATCATTCTTTTGGTGTAGGCGGATTAAGCATTGGGAGTCATCGAGTGTGCGGACTCAACTTACCAAGACTCGCACAGCTTGAGGCTATCCATCCTGAACGCTTACTTGAAAACCTTCAACTAGTGCATCATATCTTATTTGCACATCGTACCTTGGTTAAAACCCGTATTCTTAACGGGGATCTTCCCCTCTATACCAGTGAGTGGATGCACCTACAACGACAATACTCCACAGTAGGCATCATCGGCACCTACGAGTATCTTCAGCACAAAGGCTTGGATATACGTACTCCTGAGGGACTTGAAGTCCTCACGGGCTTGATGGAAACCATCCGTGATACCATGGAGGCTTGGCAAGCCTCCGAAACGCATCTCACGGGGATTCATAGCACTCGGTATAACTTGGAGCAGATTCCTGGAGAAACCGTTGCCGTACGACTCGCAAAGCTCGACACACTCCAAGGCTATAACCCACAAGCGTGGGAGGTTTATAGTAATCAATACGTACCTCTCATCACGTCATGCAGTGTATACGACCGTCTTCGGATTCAAGGACACTTTGACCAACTTACGTCAGGCGGGGCGATTTGCCATTTAAACTACCACGATAATGAGAGTATTCCCAGTAGCCAAATGAGACGCTTACTCCGTTATGCAAAAGATACTGGTGTGGTTTACTTTGCCCTTAACCGTGTGTTTTCGCAATGCAAACATCAGCACTACTGGATGGGGTGGCAAGAGACGTGTCCCATCTGTGAGGGCGAAGTAACACGCCAAGCCACACGAGTGGTGGGCTTTCTAAGCTTTATTGATGCGTGGACTCCTGTAAGACGAGATATTGAATGGCACAAACGTGTTTTCTACAGTAGTACCCAGCTTACACCCTCACAACTTGTGCCTGAAACCCCTTGCTAGTATGCACATTGCTTCTGCTATTTTGGATTGTTTCCAAGAGTATATTCCTTATCATGCCCTAAGTGTGTTCTCAAGGGGATGTAACCTCAGGTGTTCGTTTTGCCATAATGACGACCACTTGGGGAACATGACCCCACACCCTCAAGATATAGGACGACTTCAAACTTGGCTGCCTGAAGTACTCACCCCCATGCACGAAGCCATCGTATTTTTAGGAGGAGAACCCACCCTCCATGGAGAATCTCTCATGGAAGCCCTTCAGTATTGTAAACATCTTGGTCTCAAAACCAAGGTGTTTACAAATGCACAACACCCTGTATGGGTACAGCAGGCAGGACAAAGAGGACTCATTGATGCGTGGAGTTTCGATGTAAAGTGTATTGAGAATACCTCTCACATTTTAGGTCTTGCCCCTATGCCTGCCTCTCGATACCTTCAACGTATCCAACAGTGTGTGAAGTACGCACAATATTACGGTATTCCCTACGAATTGCGTACCACGCTTGCACCATGCGTAAAGCCTCAACAGCAAGCTATTGAGGCTTTTTGCCTTGAACATCTTGGGCAACGCCCTAGGTTTCAAACCTACGTGCCACCCAAAAGCGTATTAGCGGGGTAGTCCACCATTACCATACCCACTATCCATGGGCGTTGGCACTCCAGGGTAAGTCTCAACCCCTCGGCGACGATTCACTTCAGCAGGGCATGTCACTGACATTTGATTGGTACCTCTACTTTGTACAACCTTACCCCCTACATATCCCCCTACCCCTACAGGAGTCGTAATCGGTGCTGCATTACTACGCATACCTCCTAAGCCAATCGTTGCAGAAGCACCTGACACCGTGGCACCTGCTTGAGCTTGACGAATCCCTTCAATACATTGTCCTGTTTTGGTAAAAGGTTTTGGATTAAAAGGTCCTGAAACGGGTTTATGAAGAGGACGCACATTCTGAGCAACCTGATAACTATTCATCATACTTGTGATATCTCCTGAGTTAGATGCACACACACATAGATACTATCAGCAAACAAGATAAGAGCCTCTCCTACAAGCTCTAAGCTTAGTGCGATACTTTAATAAAAACAAATAAGGCTATTTTTCGTGCTACTTACGCTAAAGTAAATGACAACAACGCTTAGCTTAGAGCTGCCCTAAACATATAAAGGGTTCCAACCATTGTACTTCCAGACAAAAGGCATGGAGAGCATCCAATAAGCGTTGACGCTGTGTCTGCGAAGGCTGTGAAGGGAAAGCAACATCAATATGAAAGCGATACTCACCTAAACTACGTCTGAGAGGTACGGACTCAATACGAGTGAGGTCAAGCCCTTGCTGTGAAAAAATTTGTAAACAGTCTGCCAATACCCCAATACGATTTTTGAGACGTACACAAAGAGGAAACTTCCAACTCATAGACGCTTCAGAGATGTTAGCCTTCACAGACAACGCCTCAAATGTGCCACGCAGCCAGTCTTCAGCATACTGAGCCACCGCCCCACTTGCCAAAAGGATAAAACGGGTTTCGTTCCAAGGCTCATCATTCACAGGAGCTTGCAAGCATTTTAACCCATAAGTATCGACTGCCAACTTGGAACATACTACTGCACGAGTATGCACCTCAGGTGCCTCATCAGGGTATTGGCTTAACGCATAAGCAGCGGCAGAAGTAGAACTCGCTACTTGGAACATCGGTAAGTATCCCAAATACGCCTTCAAGGTGTGGCGACTTTGCCGAAATGCCATCGGGTGCGATGCCACGGTTATCCCCGTCAGGTCTTTAGGGGCAAAGGCTGGATGCACGGCAAGACAATGCTCAATACGGGTTGAAAACTCTAAAATAGGCACTAAACGTGCTACTTCAGGAGCTGGCGATGTTAAAGCATCCTCAAGTGGTTCCCGCAAAAAAAAGACTTCTTCCAAACTCTCTCGTACACTTCCCTCAAGACTATTTTCATAAGGCACAAGCCCCATGGATAACGATGCTTGTTTCACAGCCTGCACCAGTTCAGGAATACCCGCCATGGAGGTAGGATGTAATTGAATCCCTTTAGGAGCTTCCTGTGTGTGAAAAAAGGGGGCAAGGCACTGTGTCCAGAGCGTTTGTAAGGCTTGATGAGAATGCGAACACTCAGGCCCTAGATAACCCACTTGAAAAGACTGGGTACTAAGGACATTGCCATAAGCAAGCATTCAAAACACTCCTGTAGAAGCACTTTGCCAAAGGCTAAAGCTTTTCGTGATAACCAATAATAGATAAAAAATGAGAAAATGGTGGAGTCGGAGGGATTCGAACCCTCGTCCAGAGTGGACCCTAACCTGCGTCTACACGCTTAGTGGCTTGGGTTGAATGTCATGATTGACCCGATAAAGACACAACAGTATCAATCACTAAGAGGGTTTTGCGTCATCCTCAAGACGACCCATAAGGGTACATACTATGGGTGCATGGGTACACGACCACAGGACGGCATACGTGGGTGGCTTATAAAAACGGCATGCTGGCTTTTATAAGCAGCCAGTTAACTAGCTAACAGAGTATAATGGTCTGTTAGGTTAATTAAGCGGCGAGGCGGGCGGCACCGAAGTTGACTCGGACCACTTTGTTCTCGTTGGCATTTAATGGTTTTGACTTTTAGTAACGGGGACAGCCTCCCCGACGTGCAACAAGTCTCAGTCTGCACCCTGTCAAATCCAAATCGACCCCATTATCATTTTTTCAAAGAACGCTATGCGAGGCAATACCGTAAAGCACAGCCGTAAACTCATCATAACAACCATTCGCTTAAACCACAAGCCCTTGTGCAAGTTGGGCGTGTTTATTTTAGAGTGTCAAAGAAGAACAGAAAAAAAAGAAGAACAGAAAAAAGGTAAACACATACTGTCACCCTGCACCTAAAATAAACCCTCCCTATAAGCCATGAGTGCTACTTCATGGTTTTAGCGTGTACAAGGTCTTCAAAGAGCCACATCAAGGGGGTTTGAGCTGGATGTGCCTGTTCAAGAATATCTTGCGTGAGGAGGTACTTTTTATTTAAACGGTAATGTCCAAGGTCAACATGGTCCACGCCTTCAAAAATACGGATATGCTTGACATCCGCATGGGTAGCAATCTCAGAAACACTTGTAGAGGGCGGGATATTTTTTGCACTCGGAGGTAAGTACAAGGCACTCGCCAAGCTCAAAAAGCCATCGTTGAGACGGTAAGGGTGAGCGGTACCTTCTCCCTGATAAGGTAAACTGCGGAGGGTTTTATTGCCATACGCAAAGGTACGATGAACATTACTACCGTATAGGGGCAAAGCACTGCTATTGATGAGCTTGTAGGGCAAGGTGAAAGGGAGTAGTAGCAGACGCTGCCCTACCGAGTGTTTGATTGCATAGCGTTGTTTACCAAGCTCGGTTTGTGCGGGGGCTTGCATATGGGGAAGATAGCTTCCATATACCGTGAGGCGTGCTTTAAGACCTGCCACAGGGGAGACGGCTTGCGGTGTGTGAGGCATATCCAACCAAGCGTAGTAACTTCTACTGGGTGTGGCGGTATCCATTGGCTTTTTGATGGGTTTTGTAAGGTCAATGACAGGGGTATGCGTGATAGGGGGTAGGTTCTGATCCAGTTCAGGGTGAACATACATCATACGAATCAGGTTGTTACGCCCTCTAAGGTATCCTTGTAATCCGAGGACATCGAATTTTTTACGTATCGGGCTACGAACCATTGTGGGAAGTGGACGCTTTAAATGGTGTGTAAACCAGCTCTCATGAAACATCGGAGACCCTCCAAAAGGCACAGCGATGGCATAGGCATCGGTCACACGAGATTGAAAGGTCGGATTTTGTACCCATGCCTCCTCAAGGAGGAGTCCGCCCAAGCTATAGGATACCACACTGACACCACGACCACTGGGTAACTGTCGTGCGAGTGCATTAAACGCTTCATTAAAGCGTTTGGTCATGGGTTCGAGATGTTCTCGGGAGTTAAAAAGATAGACGTAAGGCTTATACAGCGTATACACATTAGGGGTTGTACTTTGGTGCTTTGCCGCCAACCAATTCTGGTTCAGTTTTTCCCACCAAGCATTTTTATGCGCCTCTTGCGCACGACCGGGCATAATAATGAGAGGCGTACGATTGCCTAGAGGTTCCGAAGGATGAGGGTCATAAAGAACACCTGTTGGGTAAAGCGGTTTGCTACCAAGGGCAAGGGCTTTGGTTGCAATCCCAGCAAGCCCCGCATGCTTTGCTTTGGGCAGTGGGGTGACATGAACCGCTACATCTTGGGTGTCGTTTAGTACGGCTTCTTGAGCAAAAGCTATCCTCGCTCCACAAAGTACACTGAGTGCTAAAAAGATAGCCAAACTTTTGAAGACAGAACCTGTCTGGAAAATTTTATCATGCGTTTGAGGCGTAAAAGTGAGCATAGAGCGTATATCCATCTTGATACTGATGACGGCATAATACCGTAGGCATACGTTAAGTGGTGCGTGTCTTAAGGACATTTTGGTTGAGATATGCAAGCACAGGGAGACTCAGTAGGCTTGCCATGGCTTTTAGAGTGTAATCGCCTAAAATCAGTGATACCAATAGTGAAGCAGGCAAAGTCCCCCATCCAAAGAGGATAAAAAAGACAGAAGTATCCAGTACTTGAGAAATGGCTGTAGAGCCAAGAGCCTTTAAAAGGCACTGTTGTATGGGAGATACACCCTGCGTGAGAGGTACTTGTTGGAGGCCTTTATGAATGACTCTAAAAATCAAGATGTCACAGGCTTGCCCTACAGCATACGCTACAACAGAGGCCACCACGGCACGGCTATAGCTGGTATTCAGTGCTTGAAACCAATCCTGTGTTAACATCACGCCTTTTGAAAGCATGGGGAGCTGTGCCAGTGCTTGAAGAAATAAAGCCAACAATAACAGTAATATAAACCCCACAAAGCTTACAGTGACAATGGTTTGTTTTCCCCATCGTTCGTGAATCCAGTCGGTAAGTAGAAAAACCAACGGGAAACAAAAAATGCCTGCTGAGCATTGCAATGCGGGCGTAGACAAACCCAACCACATGCCTTTTGGAAAAGAGACCACCACACCACCGAGCAGGTTGGCAACCACAAGTGCAAGCAAAAAAAGCCCTGAGCTAAGGAGTAGCGGAAAGGGGTCTTGCGAGTTAATGTGAGGCTCGTGGGCGACAGTCATTGCGTAGGTGCGTAGGGGCGTATTTTGAAAAACTGAGAGGGGAACCATCATAGCACCTGTGAGAACCCATGTTTCATCAAGTGTTTCATCAATGGCATGCTTTAGTGTAACAGAAAGATAATGAAAACACATGCGTTTCATCCCGAGGCATGTGAGGGATACCTGTAGCAAAAAACACCAAGAGATTGTTTTTATTATTCTACAGGTATTATTTATCATTACGATTGTTTAAGCCCTTAAGGATGGATTGCCATGACTCATTTAGGTATCGGTGCCAGTAGTTTTAATAACGACCCTCATTTAAGTATCCAACGGGTACGCACAGCTTTGAATGAAAAGTCCGATACTAAGACAACGATTCCTTTGAAGGACAAGCAAGGCAATGCCGTCACCACCTCTAGCGGTACAGACTTTGCATTTGGGCGTACGGAAGGGGTTTTGAAATCGTCTGGCAATAAGCAACCTACAAAAAAAGAGGTTTTAAACTTTCAATATCAACAAAAAGTAGGGGATACTTTTGAAAAACGTCATATCGCTTTTGACCAAAACCTCTACGATAGCATTTGGCAAGCCCCAGAGAAGCAACTGAGCGCACAGGATAAAAAAGCCTTACTACGCCTTTTGGATGGCAACCAAAAGCAAACCCCCTCTGGTAAAATAAAAAACGTCAAGCATCCCATACCCTCCAGTGCTTGGGCCGCACAACTAACCACGAAAGCAAAACAAGAAGATACTTCTCCCACAACCCTTTCGGGCTTATTGATTAACGCACGTGAACATAAAGCAAATCATAAAGTAAGCGACCCTAAAGGGGGACTCTTTGTGACACGCACAGGTCAGAACCCCGAAGACTTACGGGTATACACCAGACGCACACCCACTGAAACATTTCAGTTATTAACGAAAGACCCACAATTCTCAACCCCCTCGGAGCAACGTACAACCACACAAATGCCTGTAACACAAACGCCTACACAAGGAGGCGAAAATTCTGCTTCAGTGCCAAGCTTTAAAGTGCCATTGACCGTGCAAGCACAAGAAAAACCCATCGTACTTTCTCAAGGGGATAATACCTTAATAAAAGACCCCTCTGACCGTGACTCTCAGTTCAATGTGCATGTCAATGCTGATGGGAAAGTGGATGCCGCCGCACTGACCATGAAAAACGGTACAGTGAATCCTGAAAATACAAATACCGAAAAAGACGCTTATGCTTTTTCAGTGAATACAGCCGACCCTAACAAACCTGTGTATGAGGTCCATAAAAATGGTACCAAACTTGCCGATTTGTCAGACCCAGCAGCCCTTGCACGCAAGGAAGATGAAGTCCTTTTAAAAGGTTAAAATGGTCAAAAAGATACCGTATTACGCTATCTTGATACAGGAAACCAACGCTTTGCATATCAAGTAGAAACCCCCGAGTATACCTATACCCTAAAACCTGATGGGAAGGGCTATCAAGTGGCTTTGAATGCTGAAGATAATGTAACATTGGATGCGACGATTACGCCCCCTGCGTTACAAGAAAGTCTGGCAGAACAGCCACCTGCATACTAGAGACTCAAGCTTCTCTCACCCTGTGATAGGTGTACAACTTTTGTACGTTGTCTTTAGTTTCTATGTCTCTCCTCTTGGGGAGAGACATAGAAACAGGGGTATACCTCCCTACACACACGCCAACTTTTCATGAGCAAACCTGCTATTTTGAAACGACTCTACAACGTCCAACAAAGAAGGGCAACTAGGCATATCAGGGAAACACAGCTCCACCCAGCTTGTCTCTAGCCCTAAAGCCGTTGCACGCACCACCTCTTGTTGAGGCATATCATGAATGGAAACACCCTCAACCAAGGTATTCAAGGTATCCATCGAATACCCCAACACCATATGGGCATAGAGTTTACCCAAAGTAAATTTTGAACTCGCCTGACGGCACGCCACGTTTAATATACGATGCTCTGGCAACGAGACGCTTCCCGAATGAAAAAGTCTACACGCAGCCCCCGGCTCGGAAAGGAACTGTGACTTTAGAGGATTCCATGCGGAGCTTGGTTGAAGACCCGCATAGTGTGTCATCCAAGCTATCAGCCAAGTGGCCAGAAAACCAACATGAACACTGGAAGTATAGTAATCATGAAAAAGCTTGACAGGTTTTTCGGGAGTCGCTTCTGAAAGGGCTTGTTCCAACCATTCTAAAAACGTTGGCTTGGGACTTGTACGATGCTCATTTTTTTTAGGATGCCTTTTGTGACCTATAATATTAGTCCGAATGACCCACCCGTTAGGGGCAAGAAGGGCAAGCTTTTCAGCCAAATATTTCGTACGTGCATATTCGTTTAGAAGCACCACAGTATCTTGCTCTGTGTGGCGAACCTCTGTATGGTCTTGGTAATAGTGGTCTGTAGAGATATGCAGCAACGTACTCCCTGTACGTTGGGCATAGTCACTCAATAAACCCACAGGATAGGTATTGACCTGATACGCCATGAGGGGGTCTCTTTCACAGGCAAGCAAATCCACACAGGCTACCGTGTGAATCATGGCTTGGGGTGCGTAAGTGGCTAGGACTTGTTTCAGCCAACTGCTTTCACACACATCACCTACCAGCCAAGTGAATGCTTCAGGGAGAGTCGGGTAAGCTTCTGTGGGTTCATACGGGCTACGGCTTAGTGCAACGACATGCCAAGGCAGTCGATTTTCTTGGCTGGGGCTTTGATGAATGGAGGCATCGAGGGTACACAGCGTGTGTATCAGTGCCTGCCCTAACATACCTGAGGCCCCCGTAATGAGGATAACAGGACAAGAGGACTGTTGAGCGGATAGGTGACTTGAGGCTTGGAAAGAGGGTAAGGGTGAGGTCATAAAATGATAAAAAGCTTTCTTTCCTAGTCTATCGACGCTAACATAAGAATCAGGTAGCCCGTGCGTGCATGTTCTGGTGGGATGTCCTCACCAAACCATGTAGGATTCACTGGCTTCTCTTAACCTAACTTACCTCATGACATTTTATGCATGACTTTAGCTTGGGAAGCACGCTACTGAATCGTATACGCTTACTGTCTTGAGCGTATCGAAGAATACACTTTCTGTCAAAAAACAATTTTAAAGCACCCTCTTTGATTTATGCCCGATACGTCTTCCTCCTCCTTGCCTACAGTGACTTCACCCTCAGAAAGCACCACCTCAGAAGCGGTGTCTTTACCCTTTCGTTCTGGCTTTGTGGCACTGGTGGGTCGTCCCAACGTCGGGAAGTCTGCTATCCTTAATAAAGTGGTGGGGCAGAAAATCGCCATTTCAACCCATGTCCCTCAAACAACAAGGCATCGTATTCGTGGCGTAGTCACCACACGAAAAAGCCAAGTTATTTTTCTCGACACCCCTGGGTTCAGTAAGCCTATTGACCATCTTGGCAACTACCTTGTGGAGGAAGGGCAAGCCGCCCTCAAAGAAGCCGATATGCTTGTGGCTGTCATGGATGGTAGCCTCCCGCCTGGTAAAGGGGATGCTTGGGTACTGACGCAAGTCATGGCTTCAGGCAAACCTTGGATGCTCTTTGTCAACAAACTTGACCTCTTTCAAGCCCTTGGTGAAGACCAAGCAAAACACACAAAATCTCAACGTGGTCGTAAAAATGGGGGTACGCAACAGGCTCGTCAAGTCCACCCTCTCAAACAAGCACTCCGTACCATGCTAACACCTTATCAAACCCTACTCTCTACCGTACAAACCGAAATGCCTGATGCCAATCCTGAGCTTTTCAAAGGGGTGATAGGTGGTTCAGCCCATGAGGGGGTTGGCATCCAAGCCATGCTGGATGTCGTGCGTCGTGACCTCCCTGAAGGGCCCTCTTATTTTGAAGTGGATGATGTCACAGACCAACGCCTCAGAGAAATGACTGCAGAGCTGATTCGTGAACAACTCCTGATACTCCTCTATGATGAGCTACCTCATAGCGTTGCCGTAACCATTGACCATTTTGATGAAAGTAATCCGAGCTGTATCCGTATCAGTGCCACACTGTATGTCAATGCCAAATCACAAAAAGGCATGGTCATAGGAAAAGGGGCAAGTATGATTAAAGCCATCGGGACACAGGCTCGAGAGACCATTCAAGAGCTTCTTGAAACTCAAGTGTTCTTGAATCTGGAAGTCAAAGTCAAGGAAAACTGGCGCAAAGATGAAAAGTTCCTCTCAGCTATCAATTTAGCAACCGACAAAACGTAAGGCATGCCGACGCAAGCACGACCTGATAGAGGGGACGCAGGGCGTAGGATGGATGCCTCGTGAAGGCTTTAAATTATTTGAGCTTACCCGCTTGGTTAATAAGTTGCCCGAGGGTTTCGTTCTGGGTACCGATATTGCGTTGCATAGACTCATAATATCGGAGTCCGATAATATTTTGCATCATTTCATAAATCATATTCGTATTGCTCGTTTCCAGGCTACCCTGTACAACATTTAAGGGCTTCCCCGTCGCAACAGGCTCTTCTAGCGCACCTGCCACAGGTTGCAGAAGGTTCTCACCTCGTTTTTCCAACATACGATTATCTTGAAAACGGGTTAAACGGATAGTGCCTGCCAATTGCCTATCCACAAAAACCTCTCCTTTTTGTGTGATGGTAATATTTTGGGAAGGATTCGTCTGTCCTAGTAAAGGTCCTACGGGAATGGCTCGCTTGTTATCATCAAGCACTCTCAAGCCTTCTGTATTCGCAAGATACCCTTCTGAGTCAATCGTTAAATGCCCCGCACGTGTATAAAAAATATCCTTTTCTTGAGGGGCTACACCCACCCCAGGTTGGGACGTGACGCTAAAAAAGCCTTCCCCTTCTAGGGCAATATCCAGGGGGGCTGAAGTTTGTATCAAGGTGCCTTGGTCAAACTGAATGCGGGTTTCATAGACGCTCGCCCCACTGTTTAGTGTCCCAATCACCTCACCAGAAGCCTTACCCGCCATGGTGGGGTCAAGACGATTGGTTTCACGAATCATCATTTCAGGAAAAGCCTGCATCGCAACAGCACGCCGTTTAAAAGCCACTGTGTTCACGTTCGCAAGATTATCCGCCACGGTATCGGTGTGCATTTGTTCTGCAAGCATCCCAGCAGCCGCCGTGTACAATCCTTTAAGGGTCATAGAAAGCTCACTCCTTCAAGGGCATATCCCATCGCAACACCTTCGCACAAACGACTCACTTCAAACCTTCTCTCGTCGATACCCACCTCATTCGGGACTTAGCCCATAGAGGCACGCATTGTTTTGGAAGTATCCACAGCAGCGAAGTCACGTTGAAGTTTCATAATACGCTTCACGTAATTCATGGTTTCACGATAAGGCGGTACACCACCATAGCGTTTTACGGCGTTAGGACCCGCATTGTAGGCCGCTAAAGCAAGTTGCTCTGAACCACCAAAACGGTTCATTAAACCTTTTAAGTACTTGGCACCACCCTCCAGATTTTCAAGAGGGTTCCATGGGTTTTTAACCCCTAAGGACTTCGCCGTTTTAGGCATCAGTTGGGTCAGACCCATCGCCCCTACCTGGCTACGAGCTTTGGTTCTAAAGCCACTTTCAGCCTGCACTAAGGCTTTGAATAAGCTCGGGTTAATCTGGTGTTTTTCTGCTACTTGATGTGCTAAGTTTTGTAGCTGTAAGGTTTGCATGCCTGAAGAAACCCCTTGAGGAGCCATTTTGCTTTTTCGGGTGATGGTACCCAAGGCTTCGGGTGGTGCTTCCACTCTATTTAATTGGGGATAGTAATAAGCTTGGTAGTTTTGTGCTGTAAGGAAATCAGCATTAAGCGTCTCTTGGTCTTCAAACATGCTGTATTTATCTGGAACAGGAGGCGTGGGTAACATTCTCAAACCCGTCTGAGGTATCTTGGAAGCACTCGTCCAATCCACAGTCAGTTCAGCGGGTATCGTACTCGCTTCGGGCATGACGGAAGGCTGTTGAGTCATCGCTTTCAGAAGCGTTGAAAAATCTTGTTTTTGGCTCGCTGCATGCCCTACAGGAGAAGACTGGTGCATGGTTTTAAGTCGTTCTTCAAGCAATGCAATACGTGCTTGAATTTGCTGAATGCTTTGTTCAGGAGCAGGCATAAGAGTATCCACCAAAGTATCTGCAAAAGATTCTGAAGATGTGCCATCACGACGCTTAAGAGAAGAACTTTGCTTCACGGGTGCTTTCGCAATAAACATTGTAGGCAATATGCCACTAGGCGTAAAGACCATCATATAAGGTCTCCATATTAAAAAAACAGATAAGGAAAAGAGCGACCTTACCTGCCAAAAAGCTTGATAAATACAGTGTAAGGCATCACCCATAGCGTCACGTTATGCTTTAACACTATACGCAACAGGAGAGAACCTAGGGCTTTTTATGATGGAATCTACACCATTTAAAGGGGGTAGTGATGAAGCACAGGATACAAAACTAACGCATCGTTAAAAGCACGCCACGAAGTGTCCACAGAAGGGTTCTGCCCCAGTTACTCTTTACAAGAAAGGCATGTACACTGGCATCCCAACGACTCGACAATACCCCATGGCTTGGCACACTGGCAAAAGCAGTTAAGCCCCAAACGCCCAACAATAAACCCAAACGCAACAGACTACCATAAGGCACGAGAGGCACTTGCTTGCCAAAGTCAACAAGTACACATAACACCGCACACACTAACTCAAGACACATCACAGGCATAACCACATAAGTGGTAAGCTGACAATGCAAACGCTCATAGGCAGGAAACGCTTCAGGAGGCACATACGCCATCAAGGGGTAATGCACAACTTGCACAAACCAAATTAACCCAACCATGAACCACGTGGCTGCAGTCTCAACCGTTTGAATCGGAACCATATACGGTGTTAAACCACGACCTAACACTTGGAGTGCTTGCACTATCATCCTCAATATAGCTCCACCTTAGTTTACACATCATTTAAAACCTATGCTTTGTTGTACCAAAAAGCGTGTCGTTCACAAAGAGGAAGTTTTTATTAAAGTCTATCCCTCTTTTAGACGATACCACACCTATACTATCTGACACTGTTAATGTTGTATACGAGAGAGCCATCGCATTCAGTCAAAGGCTTAGAACGATTGAGGATACCCAAAAGATGATTAGTCCCGCCACTGTTTTCCCCTCACAACAAGCCTACGTACAACATAACATGCTAGGGAATTTAAATACCACCATGGTACAAGGTCCTTACCAAAATCCTTGGGAATTTTTGGAGTACAACCCTTTAAACCATGTAGACCAAGCCAAAGCAGGTGACAGAACAGCCTCCACAGGTCGTGCAAGCGACTACTGGGGAGGTGGCTTTATCTGGGAAAAGAGTGATGCCCAAAAAGCCAGCGTATGGATGTCGGAAAACGTCATGGATGGTCCTATCGTAGGTAAAAACCCCGTTACACAAGTATTACCAAATGGTGTAGGGTTTAATAACCTCTCACGCCGTGCTGACTACTACAACGCCAGCACAAATACCATCGCTGAAATTGTCAATTTTAGAGGAAGTGTCAATACCCAAGTAGGCACTGCTGTCCGTCCGAATACCAATACGTTGTTACCCGTATTCTCAAGTTTACAAACCCCCAGTGCCTTAGGCATTGCGTCCAGTGTAGACTGGTTTGTACGCTCAGGACAACTCAATGAAGGCTATGACGGTAGCCTAGTAACCGACAATAACCTCAACCCCGCCATTGTATACCCTTACACCACAGCCAACTACCTTGAGGACTCCCTCCCACCCTCACAGTGGGACGACCCCAACGCCCCTCTCCCTAATCAGTTTGCAGGACCTGCCCCTTACCCACTCCCTCTAAGTCCCACCACGAGTGGTACCTCTGTGGGTAACAGCATTGCAGTAGGCAATACCACGGCACAAAGACCCCGCACCGTGAGTTTACAGTCCTACCTTCCCAGCAACACCTCACCTACGAGTACGCAAGCGAGTACCAATACGAGTAGTCAGGCAAGAACGACCTCTATCACCCAGTTTGTGAATCAGCTTGCAAGTAGCCCCAACTCAGTACAAGTAGGGAATACTAGCAGCACGACAAACACCCCCTCCGTCACAAGCGTAACCCCACAAAACACACAAGTAGGTGCGGGTGGCGATACCATTCCTGTGTATTATGTTGAAAACATTCCACCTCAAGATGTATTCAAACGCTATTACAACAATCCTTACGGCGTAAACCCAAACTACACCTCCCTATTCCCTACCATTGGGTTAATGCCTGCTGGGATTAACGCCTACATGGGTCAAGTCATTTCAACCAACTTCCTCGGAACTTAATGTCACTGGCTAATGTCACTTCAATGACAGCGTATAGCGTTCCTTTGAGGATAGTTTATCACTGGAGTATTTTACCCTCTAGGTGTGTAAAACGATACCCCGCCTTGAGTAGCTGAGGGATGACTTTCAGGAGTCCCTCAGCAGTCTCGCTTTCAGGATGATTCATATGGGCAATAATAATATCACCTGAAGTACTCTCCTTCAAGGCATCATAGACCTCTTCCTTCGAGTAAGAAGCCCCACGGTCGCCCAAAATAGAAAACCCAATGACCTCATGTCGTAATGCCTGTGCAATACGTACCCCAGCAGTATCATAGTAAGCCGTGCCAGAGCGATAGAAGAGGGGTCTTTTATGTGTCAAGGAGCTAATGGTTTCTGCATTATGCTGGATTTCATCATAGCACTCCGAGGCATTCTTCGTACTTTCAATCCCATAGATGCGGCGGGGGTAAATACTACAAGGACGATGCACCGTGCCATGATTTTGAATACTAAATAAAGGGTTTGCCGCCAATGCCTTGAAAGGTTTAGGATGTTTCTGAATCCAACGCTGGTTAATGAATAGGGTTGCGGGAATCCGTTTTTTCATGAGGTAACGCATCAGTTTTTCATCGTAACCATCCGAATGCGAACCGCAGGCATCCAGTGTAAGGGCGAGTTCCTTCCCATGAGGCACAAAACGAGTGCGTACCCCTTGAACCGTTTCACCCCATGTGGGGTCTTGTGCATCTTTATCCTGAAGGATGGCTTTAAGAATCGTCTCTTTTTTAAAGGTCTGCGAAGTGCCGTGACCTAAGCGTTCATCTATCTTACGGGCATGTGCGGTAGCTGAAAAAACATGAGAAACATGAGAAACATGAGAAATACGAGAAATATTCACTTGGGATGGCGACCAAGAAGAAGAGGTTAAATGACCTAAGAAAGCATACCCTAACACCACCCCGAGTAATACCAAAACCAAGCAAGACGCTTTACGCAAACTAAAAAATGTCCTAAAACAAGCCCGTACAAAAGCCATACACATACAAACGCCCACTACCGAAAGTAAACCAATACGACATCATCAAAGTACCCTCAAGTATGCGGGAAAATTTCAGGGTGTGTCAATGCAAACTTGGCAGTATCTTGCATCCACCTCTTCAAAGCAAGCCATATGCGTAGTATACTGAGGCTCATGATGATTCTACACTACACGCAAGCTTCTGAAACTCAAAATCCTGCAAACCAAGGCTGGGCGACCCATGTCGATACGGCATTACATGCCTCAACGGATAAAACCCACCCCTTGAAACATCAAAAAGAGGCACATCAAAAAGAAAAATCTGGGAAACGGCACGTCCTACTCAACCCTGAAGCAACAGGAGAGGACGCATCGCAACATGACCCTGCCCTTTCTTCAATTTCTTCAATTTCCACACAACACCCCCTCACCTCTTCATACAGTACCGCAAACCCCCTTCGTCCAAGTTGCTTAAAGACCTACCACGGACAAAACCAAGTCAAGGCGACCTTAGAGGTCGCCATTCAGTCAGCCAAATTACGCCAAGCCTGCCTCGACCATATTCTGCTTTATGGACCTCCTGGCTTAGGTAAAACCACCATGGCCATGCTCATTGCTACAGAAATGGGTGTCAATGCCCATATCACAGCGGCACCCGCCCTTGAGCGCCCTAGAGACATCATCGGGCTACTCCATACCCTTACAGCGGGAGATATCCTTTTTATTGATGAAATCCATCGGTTAAATCGTGTCACTGAAGAGTTACTTTACAGTGCCATGGAAGATGGGGCCTTAGATATTACCATGGGTAAAGGCACCACGGCACGGAGTGTACGCCTACCCTTACCCGCTTTTACTTTAATTGGTGCCACCACACAAGCTGGGGCTTTATCTTCCCCCCTAAGAGACCGCTTTGGACATTTGCTCAAATTACAATTTTACACCCCTGAGGAGCTTGGCGTTATTTTAGCCCATAACGCCTCTAGCATTGGGCTACATCTGACATCAGACGGGGCCGAAGCCCTTGCAAAAGCGTCTCGAGGTACCCCTAGAATTGCGAACAGACTACTCAGACGAGTAAGAGACGAAGCCTTGATTTTTCACACCCAAGCAGAAGCTTCCCCAGTACCAGAGGTACCCAAAAACGCAACCCTCCCTGAAAACCTCCCGCTGGTAGATGGCGTATTTATAAGGCAAGTGCTTCAACGTTTAGGCATTGATGCTCAAGGACTCGACCAACAAGACCATGCCCTCCTTCACCTCATTGAAGAGACCTTCCAAGGTGGCCCTGTTGGACTCGACACCCTCGCAAGTTGCCTTGGAGAAGATACCCACACCATTGAAGAAATCATTGAACCCTACCTCCTCCAGCTAGGATACCTGCAACGCACCCCCCGTGGGCGTATCAGCTTACGCAAGCACCTAAAATAATAGTGTTCAAATTTTCATCGGTATGACGACATGCTCCCTCGCCCTTTAAGGGAGAGGGTAAAAACCAATCCCCACAACAACGGGACGGTTACAAACCGCCCGTTACATAGCTCCTGGTTGCAAACCGCCTACTACAAATTGGGCTTGGGTCACAGGGACATGCTGAAACGTTTGAGACGGAGCCAGTAACGCTGGGGCATAAAGGGCTTGTGTAGAAGCGGGCATAGAAGTGGGCGTTTTCAAAGCAGTATCAGGATAGCGTGCATGCCACCAAGCCGTTAGTTTTGTGGTTAAAATAGGCTTTAAAAAGAGTTTCCCTACAAACTTCTCCATCACCATGCCACTGATGAGTCCTATCACCCCACGGTCTTTATGATGTTTGAGTAAAGTGCGGGTTAAAATCCCACCACCTACGAAAGTAAGGGTACTAATGGCAAAGCTAATGCCTTGACGAAGGGCATCTTGAAACACAATAATACGTCGTTCTTCAGAGGATACTGATTTTTCCCGCTTGAGCGTTTTATTAAGAATGAAAGGTTCCAACACCGAAGTCCCCGCCCCTAGAACCGTTTTAGCGATATAGAAATAGTGCGATTTATCTTGGGGCGTGATATGAGGTAGGGGCGTAGCGTAATTCATCCTAGTTTATATTGATTCCTAAAGGGTTAGCATCCAGATATAGCAGTAGAAAGCACTATCTATTATGATACTTTTAAATGTAGCATAAACATAAAGCCCTTAAGAACCTTTTTAAATGTTCTATTTAAAACCTTGGCGGGGTTCGTCGAATGTATGTTAAAGAGGCGAATCATCACCAACCAACACATACCCCTCAAAATCAGCTGATGAAAGTAAGAGAGTAATCATGATACAAATTCCCCCCTCTCTAAGAGGCACTGCCAGTTTTTACAAAGCCTCTGATGGGGGATACGGCAACGCCAATGGTGCGTCAGGCTTGAGCGGAAAAGATATAGACCGATTCCCCACAGCGGCCTCTCTCTGGAGTGCCAATAGCATCAATCCGCAAACCCATGGAAAACAAAGGTTTTTCAACAAAAATGATATTGTCATGGCAACCTACCGAGACACAAATGGGAACATCACTGGGCGAGATATTCTTTTTATTGCCGATGAAGGGAGTGGCGGTAAAGGACTCAAAGGCGAAAAACGCCTGATTGACCTTAGCCAGCAAGCACGCTCAAAAAGTATCACAGACAAACAGGGGCTACGAGATAATGTAGAAGTCACAGTACTGTATGACTTTCAGCCAAAAAGCTCGGGGCTTGTCAGTGAAAAGTTTATCGGGAAAGAAAAATACCAACAACTGCAAGGCATTCTATCAGAAATTAAAACCGCTAACGGACAACAAGATGAAGCAACACAACTCGCTGCCGCTAAAAAGCTTGCCGACTTCCAGCAAGGGTTGGGGATTAAAATGAGCGATTGGGGTGCCGTTGCCCAAGGGAACCTCCAGCCCACCCAGCCCTCTGAGGACATTGCCCTAGCAAACACCCCAGAAAACCCGATTCAAAAAGAAACAGTACCAGAAACAACCACCAACCAAACCGTGATAGACCCCAAAACAGGTAAAGCCATGAGCCTAGGAATGTGGAAGCTATTACAAGATATTGAGCAAAAACGTGAACACTACCGACAACAAAACACCCCCATCATCAGTCGTACAACAACCTCTCAGGAAGGATAAGCATAAGCTATAGGTGCAAGCAAACACTACGTCCTTTACGCCACGTCAATACCAATAAAATCGGTATCCATGCCACCGCTCATACCTCGCACCCTAGGGCTAATATCAACCATCCTAGCCTTAAAACGGAGCTAAGAGGCATCCCCTCTTGGCAATAACATCATTAACTGTTGGTTACATTTCTCTGGTTACTACCACGGAACATCATCTGGAGTTCAGGACGATTCACGGAGAGCTTCAGTGCTTCATCTTGCGTAATATACTCATTGAGTGTCGCCATGTAGAGTGACATATTCAAGCTACAGCTACCTTCAAATTCACTACTATTGATAATTTCATAGATACTTTCAATTTGATTCTTATAGATAAAGTCTCGTACTGTAGGGCTTACCATCATAATTTCCCCCACTGCCACACGCCCTTGGTTGTCTCGCTTCAAAGCCAAACGTTGTGAAACCGTCCCTACCAAAATGCTTGCCAACTGTACCCGCACCGCATCCCGTTCATGAGGCTCAAACAAGTTAATAATACGGTTAATGGTTTGCACGGCATCAATCGTGTGTAGCGTACTAAACACTAAGTGACCCGTTTCTGCAGCGTGTAGAGCCGCTTGAACCGTTTCACGGTCACGCATCTCACCGATAAGAATCACATCAGGGTCTTGCCGTAAGAGGTACTTTAAACCATGGAGGTAACTATCAGTATCCAAACCGATTTGACGTTGCGTTACGAGCGATTTTTTGGGTTCAAACTGATATTCAATAGGGTCTTCCAGCGTCACAATATGACTCGAATACGTATGGTTAATCGTATTGATGATAGAAGCAAGCGTAGTGGATTTCCCTGAACCCGTCGGGCCAGTCACAATCACCAAACCTTTGTTTTCATGCACAAACTGCCCCACTGCTGGCGGCAAACCCAATTCATCCAAACTAGGAATCCGCTTACGAATGATACGTATCGCAAAGGCAATTTGTCCCATTTCTCGTAAAAAATTACAACGGAACCTTGCCAAACCAGGGAGTTCATAAGGAAAATCATAATCGGTAATACGTACAATATGGTTACGGACATCTTCAGGAATCATGAAACTCACGAAACTATCCATTAAAATGGTATCCACACGAGGGAGTTTCGTATACATCAAACGACCATTTTTCCTCACCACTGGTGGTTGTCCCACCCTCAAATGAATATCTGAAATCCCTTCCGCCACACATAGCTCCAAGAGCAACGTAGGGTTAGAAAGTAAGAAGTGTGCCTCTTTAGGGACATCTGCTTCATTGTAGGGGTGCATTTCATCTTCTGAATGGTGAGACGTACCAAGCATGCCTCCCATCATAGAAGACCCTGCCGTCCCTAAAAAACCACTAGAGAGGGCTTCCTTCTTCTGTGTACCCGCACTCATCGCACTACCTGATTGAGACACAATCGCCGTAGTAAGTTTTGATTTACGGAAACTATCTTCTGAAATGGACATCATGAGGTCCCATACTCCAATGCTTACAACACACAGAAAGCTTGCTCGTCACAGTACCACAAAGCACTGTACGGTAAGAGAAAAGGCATGTCACAACCTATCCTCAGACTCATAATCCTTTGCCCTCAGGGCTTTCAACACCGCTGGTTAATGAGAGGTATCGTCAAAGCACCAAAGCCTATAGAGGCTTCCTGATGATAAATTCCTCTTTACAAAGGAGGCTATGGCACCCCTTACATTACATGCCTTTAAGGTCAACATGTTGCATCATGTCTTTAAGAGCCGCCAAGGTGGTATCCATACTTTCAAGGTCTTTGACGGATTGTCTTAAAAAACCGTTAATTTCGGGCATCAACTCAATGGCTTTATCAATTTTTGGGTTTGAACCCCGCTCGTACGCCCCAATATCAATCAAATCTTTTGCATCCGCATACGTTGCCATCAGCTCACGCATGGTACCTGCGGCTTTTTTGTGTTCAGGGTCAGTAATTTCATTAAATAAACGACTCACGCTCCCAAGTACGTCAATCGCAGGGAAATGGTTTTTTGCAGCGACTTTTCTGGACAAAAAGACGTGACCATCAATGATACCTCGAACCGTGTCTACCACGGGGTCGTTAATATCGTCCCCTTCCATCAGTGTGGTGTAAAGTGCCGTAATGGAACCATCGTTAGTAATACCACTACGCTCCAATACTTTTTGAAGCCAAGAGAAAATACTCGGCGGATACCCCTTCATGGTAGGTGGCTCCCCAATACTCAAGCCAACTTCTCTACCCGACATGGCACAACGTGTGACAGTGTCAGCCATAAGGAAAACTTTTTTACCTTGCGAACGGAAATATTCCCCCACCGCCGTAGCGGTTTGCAGGGCTTTCATCCTTAAAAGGGGAGGTTGGTCGCCTGTGGCACATACAAGTACAGAACGCTTCATCCCTTGCTCCCCAAGGCTATGCTCCATAAACTCTCGTACCTCACGCCCCCGCTCCCCAATCAGTGCAACGACGTTCACATCCGCTTCAGAATTTCGGGCAATCATCCCTAACAAAGTCGATTTACCTACCCCTGAACCTGCAAAGAGTCCCATCCGCTGCCCCGCACCCATGGTGAGTAAACCATCAATGGCACGCACCCCTGTGGAGAACTTTTGAGAAATAATAGGACGAGTCAGCGGGTCAGGCGGAGGCTGTTCAACGTTCACATAATGTGCACGGGAGAGGTCAAGGGGCATACCATCCATGGGTTCTCCCAAAGGGGAAATTAAACGCCCAAGAAGAAAATCCCCCACAGGTACGGTGATAGGTTCTCCCGTTGTTGTCACCCAACTACCCTGATAAATCCCGTTACCGTCATATAAAAGCAAAAGCTGTGCCCTATCTTCTTTGAAGGCCACCACTTCGGCCGCTTTCTGTTCCCCTGTAACGGTTTCAATGAAGCATAAATCGCCGATTTTAAGTTTAGGCAGTTTTGCCTCAACGGTCAATCCCATCAGGCGTGTAACTTTACCTTTAAACTTACAAAATTCGGCTTCACGGACAAGGTTTTGAATGTGGGAACGCAAGCTTATGGCGTGTTCTTTCAGCGGAGAAACAACCTGCCGTCCCTGAGGTGAAAGCACACCAGGGGGGTAAATCAAATCATCTGAAGTTTCAGGTGTCCACAAAAGGGGTGCATGCTGGGAAGGGTCGGGTGGGGTCATCATCGTAAGAGAAGTATAACACAGCTTATCCTCTCCAAGCCACGATGCCTTGTCTCGCTGCTCTTTTCATAGGAGAGCATGTAAGTTTTTTCCCGTCATACCGATGAAATCGGTATCCAATGAGGGCTTGAGGGAGACCCTACAACTTCGTACAGGGTGTCAGGGTGTCAGTAGATACTCGCACTTCTTGATGCCGACCTAACGTCGGCATGACAATGTAAGGCATACCAAAAACATGCCTCACTTACTAGACTGTGGGGGGCGATTTGCTTAAGTTATTGATACATGCCCTATACCTTCTGGACACCGCACTTAGGTAACAGGGAAAATGTAAGTTTTTCCCCCGTCATACCGATGAAAATCGGTATCCAATGAGGGGCTGAGGAAGACCCTGCAACTTCGTACAGGGTGACAGGGTGTCAGTAGATACTCGCACTTCTTAAAGAGAGTGGGAAAGCTTTTGAGTGACTGCAAGACACATACCCACATACTCGTTTGCGTATCTTTCAGCTATGATAAGGACATACTGTCATCTTTTACCCTGTGTACGAAACTATGTTCTGAAAGGTCATCAACTTCATGTTTGCTTCTTCTTGTGATGCCAACTTCTGTAGCCCCTCATTACCTACCTTTACCCATGCAGAGACCCCCTTCAACCCAGCAAACACCCAAAAGTTTACCGTCGTGGCAGGGCCTTGTGTGATTGAACATGACGGACAGGTCAACCGAGAAGTAGCAGCGTACTTATCAACGCTCTTCAAGCAGTTTCCTGAAGTTGATTTTTACTTCAAGAGTAGCTACGACAAAGCCAATCGTACTTCTGGCACTTCCTACCGAGGGCCTGGCACCACAGGAGGATTAAAAATCCTTGCAGACATCAAAGCCGAGTACGGCGTAAAGCTATGTAGCGATGTGCATGCCGCCCATGAAGTTACCGAGGCTGCCGAGGTATTGGATATGCTCCAAATACCCGCTTTTCTTTGTCGCCAAACGGATTTACTCCTAGCCGCTGGTGAAACAGGCAAAACGGTACAAATTAAAAAAGGACAGTTTTTGAGTCCTCAAGAAGTCATTCACTGTGCCAATAAGGTCAAGGAAACGGGGAACCGTGATGTTTTTATCACCGAACGAGGCACCACCTTTGGCTATAATAACCTTGTTGTCGATATGCGGAGCATCCCTATTGTGAGTGAATTAGGCTTACCCATTTTGCTCGATGCCACCCATAGTTGCCAAGCACCTGGGGGGCTGAATGGCAAATCTGGTGGGAACAGAAACTATGCCCCGATGCTTGCGAAAGCTGCCGTCGCTGCTGGTTGCCACGGGTTATTTTTTGAAACCCACCCAGACCCCGATAAAGCCCTTTCAGACGGCCCCAATCAAATCCCTCTTTCATGGGTGGAACCCCTCATCCGTCAAGTACTGGCTATCCGCAGTATTGTTGCGACTGTCTAACACCAAAAGCACAAAGCACGATATGTCAAATTTGTCATAAAGTGTACCTTATATCCCTCTATCCTACTATACTGAAGTGGTAGTATACTTGATGTATACTGCCATTTTCTTGTTACTAACAATTGAATATTTTGAGACATTTAACCAATTAGCTTTGATGTATTCACACGGTGGAATTGCATCGCTATCGCTTGCTTCATATCCGCTAATGACCTCGATACAACCTTTCCTCTCCTCTTAAAACGAGCAAGCCAAT
>JBIIZQ010000005.1:0-152814 GCA_044346175.1 Vampirovibrionales bacterium | reverse complement strand
GGCGGGGCTGCTGGCGGCGGCGGCGGCGGCGGTGGTGGTGGTGGTGGCGGTGGGGCTGGTGGCGGCGGCGGTGGCGGCGGGGCTGCTGGCGGTGGTAACGCTGTTGGATTATCTTCTTCAGCCATGCTCGCCTTAACAAACACGATGTCACACAACCTCACACAAGCCTCTGTATCGATTTCACCTGAAGGACCTATCCTACTTCCAGATACACGTTTAAATACCTTAACGATTCTAGGCACCGCCGAGCAAATTGCACTGGCTGAATCAATGATTCCTGTCTACGACCGTTTACTACCTCAGGTCGCCATGGAAGTGGCTTTGGTGGAAGTTAAGGAATCTCGTAACTCTGAAATCAGTAGCACGTTTGGTCAGAATTACAGTGGTATTGGTGCAGGGTTTAACAACAATGGTGCGGGTAGTAGCTTAAACAGCACAGGGGTAGGTCCCACTGGTACCCTAGGTGGTGCAGCCATGGATGCAACCACTGGTCTTGTCGCACGTCGCATTGGTTTAAATACCACAGGGGTTAATTCTGAAAACCCTGCAGCCTCGCTGTTAACTTGGAGTACTAACCCTATCACAACCACCAAGGAGCTGTTTTTCCGACTCAATGCCCTTAGTGCAAATAACAAAGTAAAAGTTCTAGCCAATCCAACCCTCGTGGCGGCACATGACCAACAAGCATTGCTTGCCATTGTGGATGAAATTGTAAGTTCTGTCATCGTCACAATTTCAGCAAACGCCACGGCAGGTGGCGGTGGGAGCGTTGCAACACGAACCTACCAAAGTGAGATTGGAAATGCTGGCATCCAATTACGTTTATGGCCTAAAGTTGGTGCAAATGGGGATATTACACTCAATGTGCAACCCCTCATTTCATCAGTCTATAAGGTAGAGTATGACCCCTACACAACCTCTTCACGCTCATTGCTTTCAACACGTACAGCAAATACGGAACAAGTGACCATGCGTGAGGGACAAAGCTTTGTGTTGGGTGGGTTTATCCAAGAAAGCGATAGTCAGTCGGTCAGTAAAATCCCTGGCTTGGGCGACCTCCCCATTCTTGGTGCCTTGGCACGTTCAAGTGTGAAAAGTAAAACACGCTCAGAACTCGTCTTGATTATTACCCCTCACATTATTACGCCCAGTACCGACATTACCCTAGGACATGCTCCCGCTCCTGTTTTACGGACGGGTCGTGCGACGGCATCAGGCAATACAACCTTGAATGCCTTGGCCTTAGGGAGTACCAAATCACAAGTCATTAAAGCACAACAGGCAACGGTGACTGTCTCCAAAGTAGATAAAGACCATGCTTTAGAGCATCCTTCCGTACCCGTGGTGACCAAAAAAGGGATTGCCAAAACCCCTACTAGTATGACGTATGGCTTAGGGTTTAAGGGGTCTCGCAAGGGTTTACATCCTTTAGTCCCCACGGCCACACCGAATCTACTTCCTACAGGGGGCTTCTTGAAAAAATAACAGTATCTATCTAAATACAACATACTAAGCACGGGACGGTTTATAACCGTCCCGTGCGTTTTCATTCTCTCAAACAAACCCTATTCAAATACCCTTATGGTATTATGATAATAAAATTATGATTTAATGTTAATGAGTATGCCCTCTTAAATTATTGCGATTTGAATGTCTATGACCTCTACTGATTTAAAACTTATGACAGAGCTTTCGCAAGAAGACAAAGAGCTTTGGGAAAAACATATCAAACGTTTAAGAAAAGCACACATAGGTTCACCTGAAAGCTTTATGACTCAAGCCGTAGAAAGATTATTGAAAGCTGAAGACTTGTTACGCTGGAAACTTCTTTAAGAGAGCGGTGGCAAGAGGTTGCTGAAGAAATGGTTCGGACTAAAATCCCTAGTGTTTATTTGTTAACACTTGATGATAAGCTCACAAGGACAAATCTTCAAAAAATGGGGAGTCAAAATATGACACTTGTTGTGCCTGATGGTGTTGCACGGCAGTTTAAGGACTGTGGCAATGTTAAATCTTATGAAGAATTTTTAAATAAAACCATTCCTATACAGTTACAGCACTTTAATTAACAAGAGTCCTATCTTATGGTATCGTCTGGGCGGTCTCCTACCGAGTATTTTAATCATCAGTTACGCTTTATTGACCTTTTTGCAGGGATAGGGGGTATTCGTCTTGGGGTGGAACGTGCGATTGCTCGCCTAGAAGATACGCTTGAGACACAGTGTGTGTTAACCTGCGAAATTGATAAACATGCCAGAACCACTTATCAGGCGAACTTTACTGATACTTTGGCAATGGGACACACGTTTCATGATGATATCTGTACCCTAAAAACGGAAGCTATTGCACCACACAACTTGCTCTTAGCAGGCTTTCCTTGTCAGCCTTTTTCGCAAGCAGGCTTGAAAAAAGGATTTCAAGATACCCGAGGTACCATGTTTTTTGAAATTGAGCGTATCCTTGAAGCCCATCGTCCTAGCTATTTTTTGCTTGAAAATGTCAAGCAACTAAAAGGACATGATAAAGGACGTACATTACAGGTCATGTTAGACCATCTTGAGGCACTAGGGTATACCGTTTATACACAGGTGCTGAATGCCAAGCATTTTGGAGTGCCTCAAAACCGTGAACGTATCTATTTGGTGGGGATACACACCTCCTTACCTGAAGCATTGCAATCTTTTAGGTTTCCTGAGCCACCATGCCCTCCTGTATGCGTTGGTGATATGCTTGAATCCCTAGAAGATACAACACGCTATACTTTATCAGATGCTTTATGGCAAGGACATCAGCGCCGTAAACAAGCTCATCAAGCAAAAGGATACGGCTTTGGATACAGCTTGTTTGAAGCACATTCGGAGTATACCAGTACGCTCTCTGCAAGATACTACAAAGACGGTAGCGAGATTTTAATTGCACAAGCCGATGGAAAGAACCCTAGAAAAATCACCCCACGGGAAGCCGCAAGGCTACAAGGATTTCCTGACCATTTTGTAATTCCCGTTTCAGACACCCAAGCCTATAAGCAGTTTGGTAATAGTGTGGCAGTACCTGTCATTGAAGCCCTTATCACTGCTTTATTAAAGAAGCCAGACATTCAATGTTTGCTCGGGCAGTCTCTCCCCGAACAAAAGCAACAACACCACAACATGCGTGCCAGTCAGAAAGCACTTCAAACACGGGAGTATTATCGAGCTACTTATCCTCGTACACTACGTGGACAACAGCTTGTTTTACCGATTGGGTAAGTCATGTAGGAGAATGACATGAAAAATCTGGTAGGTAGAAGCTTTGGAACTAAAGGATGTTTTTTGAGTAATAAAAACTGTGTTACACTGTAAAACACTATGAATGCCTCTCCTTTACCAACATCCACTGACCACATCACGCCTGAAACACACCCTGAAGCTTCTCGGGCAAATGTGTCGAATAGACCCGCTACCAAAACCACCCTTTTAAAAACAGCTGGACTCATTGCAGGCATTACCTTACTCAGTAAACTGACAGGTGCCTTCAGAGATTGGCAAATCATGCACTTTTATGGTGCTGGGGATGCAACCGATGCCTATTTTGCCGCATTTCAACTGCCTTCCTTTGCCCTTATTTTATTAGGGGGTCTTGGAGGACCTTTTCATACGGCGACGGTTTCTCTCTATCAACGATGGCGTAATGAGATTGGCGAAACAGAAGCCAGAAGCCGTATTGGGACATTTTTAACCCTGACCCATTGGGTGTTTTTAGCGTTAAGCATTGGTGTATTTTTAAGTGCTGAATCGCTCGTGCGATGGGTTATCGCAAAGCCTGCATTAGTCCCCATAGCCGCCTACCATCTACAAGTGATGGCTCCTATTTTATGGCTGGGGGGGATGATAGGTATTTTGTATGCTTGGGGTAATCTACACCAACGCTTTTTTTGGCCCTCGTTCGCACCTGCACTTGTGAATTTAACGCTGATTGCGAGTCTGTATTTTTTTCCTATTGACCCTCAAGGCAACATTTTAGCTTGGACCACAACCCTAGGTGCCACGTTACAGTTACTCGTACAGTTACCCGATGCCTTTAAAGATAAACTCCCCTTCCGCTTCACATTGCCTCCTGAGCATCAAAAACAGTGGTGGCATCCTCAAGGAACCTTCGGGGTACTATGGGGGTTGCTTTTACCCGCCATGGTCGGCACCACGATTGGGCAACTCATTACCTATGTAGACATTACGTTTGCCACTGCATTACCCTCAGGAAACTGGGCAGCGTTGACCTTAGCCAACCGTTTAATGCAACTTCCCATTGGCGTACTACAAACGGCATTGTTAGTGCCTTTGTTCCCTCAACTTGCCCAAGCCGCCAGTGAAGAAGCCTTCCCTCACATTAAAAAACTGGTACGACAGGGGGTAGTGGGTTTGTGGGTAGTGTGTATACCTATTTTGATTATCGCATGGTTTGATGGTGAAGCACTTATCAGACTCATATTTGAACGAGGCGCCTTTGACACCCACGATACGGCACTGGTCACAACCGCCTTGGTATTTCAAGCGGCACAAATGCTACCGTATTTTGCACGGGATACCTTTGTGAGGGTATGCTATGCCTTTCAGAATGCCAAAACCCCTTTAATGATTGGGTTAGTGGCGATTGGCATGAAGTGGCTTTTAAACGGCTGGTTGAGTCAATCGACTTTTTTAGGGTGGCCTGGTTTAGGGTTAGGTGTAGGGGGTATTGCCCTTGCCACAAGTGGGATTACCCTTTTAAATATGACCTTATTAAGTGTTGTCATTCAAAAATATCATATACCTGATTGGTCGCTACGTGGTTTACTAGGTAAACCCTTTCTTCAGCTTCTACCAGCTTTTATAGGCATGGCTTTGTGGATGGCACTGGTACATAGTGGTCCGTTTACATCCCTCACAGGTGTGTCCCTCCATGGTGCTTTGAGTCTTCAAGGTTGGGGTTGGTTGTGCCTTACATGGCTCGTTGGTTTGGGGATTTACGGCCTCTTGGTATACGGCTTTCAATTAGAGGAAGCCCAGTGGGTGTATCAGAAAGTATTGAGCAAGTACCGCAAAGGAGCTTCATCATGACTTTTCAGGTGCGTCATCCGCAACCACACACACCCACGACTCTGGCACTTCATGGCGGTAAGCCTATTCGTCATGTCCCTTTCCCCGCTTACCAAACCCTTGGCCATGAAGAACAGGAAGCCCTAGAGCGTGTGCTAAAGAGAGGAATTCTTTCACAATTTTTGGGAGCCGACCATCCTGATTTTTACGGCGGACAGGAAGTACAAGCATTGGAACGTGCTTGGGAGAGGTACTTTCAAACGTCTCATGCCGTGACCATGAACAGTGCCACGAGTGCCTTACTTGCTGCTGTGGGAGCTTTAGGATTAGAGCCAGGGGAGGAAGTGATTGTATCTCCTTACAGCATGTGTGCCTCGGCCAGTGTTGTACTTTGGTACAGTGGGATTCCTGTATTTGCTGATGTTGAGCCTGAGCATTTTTGTCTTTCGGTTGCTGCGATTGAGGCATGTATTACACCTCGTACCCGTGGCATGATTGTGGTGGATATTTTTGGGCAACCCCATGACCATCAAGCGCTAAAAACCTTAGCTCAAAAGCATGGTTTGTGGGTCATTGAAGATACTGCCCAAGCCCCTGGTGCACGCTATCAAGGTGCGTATGCAGGGACGTTAGGTGATATTGGGGTTTTTTCTTTGAACTACCATAAGCATATCCATACGGGAGAGGGCGGCGTTGCGGTCACACAGTCTCCTGAACTTGCAGAACGCTTACGTTTGATTCGTAACCATGCTGAGGCTGTGGTAGGCACACGCTATCCTAACGCATTGCCTGAACAATTGGTAAATATGGTCGGACAAAACTACCGCATGACCGAGTTAGAGGCAGCTATTGGTCAATGTCAGCTTGAAAAACTCAACCCCTTGCTTCGAGCCAGACAAGACAAAGTCGCAGTTTTAGAAAACCTTCTGAAAGACCTTCCCTGTCTTGAACTTTCCCCCGTACGTCAAGACTGTACCCATGCGTACTATCTACACCCCCTACGCTACCGTGCCGACGCTTTTACCCAACACGGTAAAATCCTACACCGTAACGAATTTTTGCAAGCCGTGCAGGCTGAGCTTTTCCCTGAAAGCTGGCAAGGTAAAACGCTAACACCTCAAGAAAAATTATGTCTTGGTCGATTTTCAGTGGGATATGTACGCCCTCTTTATTGGGAACCACTGTACCAGCATCGGATAGCGTTTGGACGTAAAGGACACCCATGGACAACGTTCAACTCACAGGTTGTGTATCCCAAAGGGCTTTGTCCCACCACAGAACAATTACACACTGATACTCTTTTTTGTCATGACCTGATACGTCCTGCCATGACAAACAAAGACCTTCAAGAGGTTGCGGATGCCTTTTTTAAGGTTTATGAGGCTTTCATCCCACACTAAAAAACTCCTCCACACAATGGGGATAAGCTTCTAGGTATTTCAGATTGAAAGAGTATCGTCGAACTCATCAGGGATTTCCCTCATACATAGCGTGGGAGTACTTCCGAGTAGATGTGACAGAAAGTGGACAGTGCATGATGTTTAGTCAAGATTTTCTTTCTTCTGGTACGTCTACAGGACACCCAAGCGAAAATCTACACCCTACTTTATACGGCAAGAAGGGTGAGGCTCAGGAGCAGGCTGTCCTATTAGATAGGCGAGAAGCGCTTTGGCATCAGTTATCTGAGAATGTGGCACTCGGCACACGAGAAACCCTATGGAAACCCGTTCATTTTGTCGTGTATCATCTGTTATGTGTCGTCACTTTATGGATTTTCAAGTACTACACCGACCTACGCCGTCTGCGTTGGCGGAATCGTCACGTAGAGCGTTCAGAGCAGTTTTTATATCTTGCTACTCGACGCACCCAAGAACTTGCCCAACAGCTGGGTCATCACTCAGCTATCAACCAAGCACAGGCTTTATTAACTTGGCTTGAGAGTAGTCAGGAAGTACGTCTTGCACTCAAAGCGAAACCTAATTTTATCCAAAAAATTGTCATTCCAGCCACTGTTGCCGCCATTGCTTTAGGCGTAATACAAATTGTGTGTTTGGTTTCAGGGGGCGTGTGGCAGGTGCTTTCACAGGTACATAGTGCCGCAGACCTTGCACATATTAACTCCGAAACCCTTAAACAGATGATGCAACCCAAAGGGATGATGATACTGGTACAGGTGTTTTTAAAACTCTTAGGTGTCTTTGCCAACATTGCCTACTGGGTAGGGACAGCCTTAGCGTGCCATAGCATGATGAAAGACCTCCCTCGCCTTGAAGCCGTGAAACAAGAATGGCTTGAACGTATGATACCCATTTGGCAACAGTGTCATTTACCCACACATACGTTATCAGCCTACACACCTCAAACCAAGGAACGCTCATGGTGGCTCCATACTTTGCTATGTTTACCGACACTTACACTCAATTTTTGGATGTACATGGACTATCAATTTCATGTAGAGCCTACACGTGCCTTTAAAGCATCCAGCGAGCTTGAACATAGCGTGCTTGACCTCTTACGGCCAAGCAAACATCGTGAGACAAATATCGCTGTAGCTACTGATGAAGCCTATGAATCCTCATATAGGGCATCCGCAGAGGTTATCTCAGACAACCCGCCTCCAGTAAGCGAGGTATCGACCTCCTCTATCCATACTGCCCGTACCGTATTACCTCAAGCCCCCAAAGAAGCCTCATCTCACCCTACGAGTGCTTTCAAAAACCTCCTTGACGGGTGAGGCTTGGTATTGAGCCGTAACATTATTACGTCATTCCGCACGAAGTTGCGGAATCCAGAGAGCTTCCAGAGAGCTTACGCTATAGCAGAGAGATGGCTACCGATTTTCATCGACGTGAAAAATCTATCGCATCCCCATCGAACACAGGTCGGCATCCACTGTACTTTTAATCATTCACAATACACACTCTCAACTTGAGCAACCACTTTTATTTTACACACGCTTTATTTACACTGTAAGGGTGTATCACCTCACACTTGCATAGGGTAGCCGTGGGGATAAAAAGTGGTATCCTGCTTGGTTTAAAAGGGACGATGACAAATCATGACTCATACTTCAGAGAACTCAAAAAACATCGTCGAGGCACAACCCTTGAAAACATCCAGTTGTCATACAGCCCCCATGCGTCCTTATACCTTTTTGGAGCTTACCCGTGGGTTGTGCAGTACTTGCTTGAAAGTTGTCGATGCCAAACTGATTCTACAAAACGGGTCGGTGTACATGGTCAAACAATGTCTTGAGCATGGCGCAGAAAAAGTCCTTGTGGCTACTGACTATGAATACTGGAAACAAACACGCCAGTTTTTAAAACCTGGGCAAATGCCCCATACTTGGAATACCGCCATTGAACACGGATGCCCGTACGACTGTGGCTTGTGTCCTGACCATGAACAACATTCCTGCGTGACCCTCCTTGAAATCACTGACCGTTGTAACCTCACGTGTCCAACGTGTTTTGCGGGTTCTTCCCCCACGGCGGGGAACCATCGCAGTTTAGCTCAGATTGAAGCCATGCTCGATGCCATTGTACGTAACGAACATGAACCAGATGTGGTTCAAATTTCAGGAGGTGAGCCAACGATTCATCCCCAGTTTTTTGAAGTGCTGGATGCCGCAAAGCGCCGTCCTATTAAGCACTTAATGGTGAACACCAATGGCGTAAGACTCGCCAAAGACCCCGACTTTGTGGCTCGTTTAGCACAATACACCCCAGGCTTTGAGGTCTACCTTCAATTTGATAGCCTCACAGCCCCTACACAACAAGTATTAAGAGGAGAGGACTTAACGCATATTCGCCAAAAAGCCCTTGAACATTTAAACGCTTACGGGATTCCTACCACACTGGTTTGTGTGGTACGCCGTGGCTTAAATGACCAAGAACTAGGCGATATTGTGCGTTATGCACAAAGTCAACCTTGTGTAAGAGGGGTGACCTTTCAGCCCGTGCAAGATGCAGGGCGTGTTGAAGATTATAACGCCAAAACTGACAGGCTGACGCTTACTGAAGTACGCACCCATATTTTGGCACAGTATCCTACTTTCACCGAAAAAGACATCATTCCTGTACCGTGTCATCCTGATGGCATTGCCATGGGGTATGGATTAAAACTGCACGGTACTATCACCCCTCTTTCTGCATTTATCGACCCTACAACGCTGCTTGTAAACCAAGGGCAAGTAAATACGATTCGGCATGAGATGAAAACCAAACTTTTTGAAGCCTTTGCACTTAACCACTCTCCAGAAAGTACAGAGGGGAGTGTGGGTTCTCTCCTGTGTTGTTTACCTGAGTTTGAGCTACCCGAAGCCATTGGCTATGAGCATGTGTTTAGGATACTCATTATCGACTTTATGGACGTAGCCACCATGGACATTCGGAGTGTAAAGCGTTCCTGCATCCATATTGTGCATCCTGAGACCTTAAATATTATCCCCTTTGACACCTATAATCTTTTTTACCGTCCTGGCTTGCAACGCCCTGATTTTATTCAGGCCAAAGCACGCTCATAAGGTTAAGAGCAGGGTGACAGGTGAGACTAAGGCGTAGTGTTGAACCGTTACATCGTTATTACGTCATGCCACACGAAGTTGCAGAATCCAGAAGGTTAGGTGATAGTCTTAAGGGTACCTCTCGGTGTATGATGAAGGGGCATCCGTCAAGGTGGCGGTGTCGTCAGTGGTATCCCCTGTGACAGAACGTGTGACAGTGCGTGTTTAGTTATCTTCTAAAACAATAGTATTTTGCGCTATGGCTCGGCTTTTTCTTGATAGTCCTATGAGTGGTGTGTCCTTTCGGACGTTGGTATTATATGGTGTGATACTGATGGCTTGGGTCTGTTGTAGCGTTCACCCACTCGTGAATGCAGCAGAACCATCGTCGGTGTTTGAATCTCAGCCTTTAGCTTCCCCCAGTATGGATGCCATACCCGTTGCCCCTCGTGCCAAGACCTCTTGGTTCTCTACACTGAAACCCCTCAAGCCTCAATCAAGTGAGTCTTCAGTACCCTCTGTGTCATCGCAAGCCCCTCAAAACCCTGTCACTTCAGAAGCACTAAAGCCTGAAACGCCTCTTGCCATGAGTGCCGAGGATGTGAGAACCCAGCTTAAAACGTGTCTTGAGCAGCATACGGAGTTCATGACGCTAAGTTCCCTCCTTGAGCTTACAGCAGTACAATGGCTACCGAGCGACACCAGCCAGTTAACCTTTCTTGCACCAACAAACCTTGCCTTTACGCTCCTACCCGCTGGAAAGCTTGAATGGTATTTAGCACCTGAGCATCAGGTGGAACTGATAACATTATTACAATATCACTCCATTGCAGAATTAGACTTAGACTCAAAAGGGTCTTTTTCCACACGTAAAAAGGATGTATTCAATCAACCCAAAACCTTGTACGGCAAGCCTGTTGTGCTTAAAAGGCACCGTTTATCGCAACGTTTGAAGTCAGGCGTTAAGGATACCGTAAGTCTTCGTGTCCAAGGTGCTGGCAAGTTAACCACAGCCTATTACAACCAAGCCTTACGTTGCGAAACCTCCCCTGCCATTACCATTTTACCGATTGTACAGGTCATCACCCCCAAACCCTAGCCAATAGGGAATGAAGACCGCATACGCACTAAAAGCGTGTTATTTTAAGAATATCCTTATTATTTCTTAATAAATGATACGTACTTGTGTAAAAATGGTATACTTTAAGTGACTACTTTGACAACGTCTCGTGATGGTCGAGTATGGTAAAGTTTTTACTGCGTGCAGTAAAAACACTCTTAAAGTAAAGGGAAAAACCTATGCCTTTGTTTGATGCGTCTCGTCATCCTATCACGCTTTCAGGAGCTTGGTTTCAGGCTCATTTTGAAAGAATTCAAGGCTATCTGCAACACTTCCCTTCCCCTGAAGCGTTCGACACGATGCTTGAGGCATTGGATAACACGCTCCCCAAAGACCCCTCGACCTATGTCGGGCCCCAGAACCTACATCAGAACCTACACATATGGGACGCACAAGAAGCCAAGGAAGAGCTTTTACTCGAAAAACTCTTCCAGCATCAGGCAACCAAGCCTCCCAACATCTAAGTGCCGTCCCAAAACAGTCACCTTGTATGGGGGTTATGGGTTGACTGAGGCAAGTTGGCTTATTATTTGTTTTTATTATTTTAAAATAAGTAATCTGACCACACCCTATATGATACGTCTTACATTGAACCACCCCCATTTTACATGCCACATCGGATAAGGCACACGCCATGATAGCACGTCTGCTCACCAAAGCCCTCACCACCCCAAAAGGACTCCTCACAACAGGGGTTGCCGTAGGTGTTTACCAACTTGGTAAACACCTCTACAATACTCGTATGGCACCGAATCGTATCGCACAAAGGTTTCAGGATGTCACGAATCAAGGCGTGCAGGTGAATCGTATGGCGACACAAGCCGAGCAACAGGTACTCCGTCAAGTCACACAACGCTTCAGCCGTCAGCAACCTCAAGGGCAACAGGCTGCCATCCATGTGGGTAGAGAATTGGTTGACCGTGGTAAGACGTTCCGAGAGTATACAAGTGCAAGTGGTGCGCCTATCGCCTTGGCAGAAGTCATACAAGCCAAAGGGCAGCAGTCCCCCCAACTGAAAGTGCTTGCCCATGCTGTCCCCACACAAGACCCCCAACAGCCTCGCCAATGGTACACCCGTGCCAGTGGTTCTGTGTTAAGAAGGCTATGGTATGGTGACAATAATCCCGCTTTTGTAAGAGCAAACCCTCGTCATCAAGTTAATCTTGACCTTGCAAGTTTGGGGATGTTGCCCAACCATGCCGCCCCGCCGCCGCCTTCAAGGTACACCCAAATCATTCCTCAAAATCACCCTGAACGAGCAGGTTTGGAACAAGGAAGGCGTTACGTCCAACAACACCATATCGGCTTTCATGAAAGGCTCGAAGAGGGGTTTCGTGATGGTGGTAGAAATAATCCTTTGAGCTCACTCAACGCTGGTCGCCGAGAAGTGGTACGCTTTGCACCCTCTCAAGATAGTCGTTTGAACGGATTATACCAACAATGGGCAAACGTATGGCAACAAACCTCACAGACCTCAGAATATCAAAGACTAAGAAACCTTACCCAACATATCCACCACGATGTTGCGAACGGTGCCACAAGTGAGATAAGAGTTCAAAATTCTGATAATCTTCAAGCGGGTAGAGAATATCTCTTAGGGGAAATTATTGACGGAAACGCCGCCGTTTGTCGTCATTATACCCCTATTGTTAAAGGTTTTATGGATAGGGTTCAGCCACCCTCACAAACACCCTCATGGCAAACAGCTATGGTAAGAGGTCATTACAGTGCAGGTGATACCCAAGGGGGACACGCTTGGGACGTAGTACGTACCCCGCAAGGACGCGAGTTTATCGTAGATGCCATGAATAACCATGTGATTCAAATCTCAGGTGCCAAGGGCTGGTTCAATCGAAACTTAGGTGCTGCCAAAGGCTACCAAACTTACGAGTAGCAATACTTGCATGGCTTACGTGTTGGTGATTAAATAAAACATATCCTTTTGAGTGGGGTTGCGTGTGTACACCCATACCACTTGCTTTACTATACTCACTCATTGCAGGGCAGTTTTTTGTTTAAGTCATCCAGATTAGGAATCATAAGCATTATGGCTCGTCAATGTGAAATCTGCGGTCGTCGTCGCAATAAGTCCAACAAAGTCAGCTTCTCCAACAAGCACCATCGTTACTTCCAACAGCCTAACCTCCAGAAAATCCGTGTGATTCTTCCTAACGGTGCTGTGGAGTCCAAGCTTGTTTGTACCCGTTGCATTAAAGCGGGTAAAGTACGTAAAGCGGTTTAATGACACTGGAAGCCCCTTTGCTTCTTGAGTCTGTCTTTAATTCTTGGTTTAAAGCCTCTAGCATCCTAAAAGATAGCTTTATCTTTTTTGAGTTTTACTAGAGGCTTTTTGCTTCTTAACCTCATTCATCACACTAGGCTAGAAAGACCCCCACACCATGATGATGCGTTTTCTTACAGCAGGTGAGTCTCACGGACCAGGCTTAACCATTATGGTGGATGGTTTCCCAGCGGGGGTACCTGTTGATGCCGCTGTGATTAACCATCAGCTTAAACGTCGTCAGGGCGGATATGGTCGTGGTGGGCGTATGATGATTGAAACCGATACGGTGTCCTTCTTGGGTGGTGTGCGGCAGATGCGTTCTACGGGTGCCCCCATTGCCATGTTTATTGAAAACAGAGACTACAAAAATTGGATACCTGTGATGGACCCACAGGGAGACCCCAACGCAGAGAACGCCCAAAGCAAACGTTTCATTCGTCCACGTCCAGGGCATGCGGACTTGGCAGGGTATTACAAATATGGTCATGAAGAACTCCGAGATGTGCTGGAACGTGCCAGTGCAAGAGAGACCGCCGCACGTGTTGCGGCAGGTGGGCTTGCACGTTGCTTACTGGAAGCTTTGGGTATTCAAGTGGTTGGGTATGTTGCGGCTTTAGGGAGTACACGCTTCCCTGAACCTGACCTGCTCCACACAACACCTGAGCATATCACGCAAGTGTGCGAAAGCAATAATTTACGTGCCTTCACCGAAGATGAAGCGATGCTACAAAGCGTCCGTGATACCATTGATGCCACCCGTAAAGCGGGTGATACCCTCGGAGGGGAAGTGGTTGCAGTGGTGTATGGTTGTCCACCAGGGTTAGGCAGTTACACTCAATGGGACAGAAAACTTGATGGACAACTTGCCCAAGCAGTGATGAGTATCCAAGCCATTAAAGCAGTGGCTATTGGGGAAGGTGCCATTGCCGCAGAAACCCTAGGCAGCCAGTTTCATGATGAAATTCGTCTCAATAGTGAGGCACATATTTATCGGCCTACCAACCGTGCGGGCGGGTTAGAGGGTGGAGTTACAAACGGTGCTCCTCTGGTTGTACGTGCTAACATGAAGCCTATTGCGACGTTGTTAAAAGCCCTCACAAGTGTAAATCTTGAGACCACTCAAGAAGAACAAGCCCACTTTGAGCGTTCTGATGTGACAGCAGTACCCGCATGTGCTTCGATTGTGGAAGCCATGACGAGCTATGTTGTAGCGAATGCGATACTTGAAAAATTTGGCACCGATAGCTTGGCTGAAATCCAGCGTAATATGGCAAACTACCTTACAGAACTTAAGCCACCCCTTCAGCTACCTTTAGGGTAAACTTGCGATTTTCCCACGTAGCATTGTGATTTGGCTTGATTCAATTTGGTCTGGCAGTCTTTCAGCAATCATGAGGGCTTTTTGGTAACATTTCTTGGCCTCTGGTGCTTCAGGATGCCACGCTTGATGAACATCTCCTAAGCGCACCAACATGGCAAACTGTCCAACAAATAACTGTTGTTGTTTTGCCAGTTGGTAGGCGTTTGCAAAGGCTTGCTCGGCACGTTGCCACTGTTTAAGATGCACCAAACACTCTGCAATACGGAACATAATTTGAAACTCACTCAGTAAGTTTCGATGGAGTTGCTCACGCTCCCATACAAGGGCTTGTTGATATTGGTTAATAGCCTCGGGGAGTTGTTGTTGCCCTGCTTGTTGGTCGCCTAACATGAGGTAAATATTACCCAATGTTGCCCCCACAGGAAGTTTAGGAATCATGGACGCTGCACGCTCTAATGAAGCCATGCACTGTGCAAATGCTTGGGTCTGTTGATAAAGCTGTGCCAATAATAAGGCGGTTTGCCCAGCTTCAAGATAGGCTAAGGTAAGTTCGTAGGCATGCACGGCACTTTCAAGTAATGTAAAAATGCCCTCAGGGTCCTCAATGGTAATGAGGTGTTCGGCACATTGTCTTTGATAAAACGCCAATTGTTTAAGCAGTTTCACCGTATCTTCTTCATTATGAGAAAACCAACTGGGGATAGACTCAATTAAAGAGAGTAAAAGGGTACGTGCTTCAATAATTTTCTTTTCACTAAGCAAGGTTGCCGCATCGTCCAAAGAACGTCGTACATGATTAAGAGGATTGATATTTTCAAACGCATTACTCATGTGCTGCGTTGCCTGCTCACCTCTTTGCTTTGCTTCGGTACTCAGGAGCATACTTACCATGCGTGTAGATTGACTTGCAATGGTATGCCAAAAACGTTCCAATGAAATATCATCGGGTAAACTGAAGGCATCAAGTAGCATGGGGATATGCTCAACCAGTGTAGGTAATGCGTCACGGTACCATTGAATCATGACACGAGGGTATTGCTCTCCAAAACGGCGCCGACTCCGAGTGTCAATCAAGCCAAGTGCTTCACTACTGCCCATTTTTGAAGAGACGGTTTCAAACCCCATGGCATCAGTATGAAGAGACCCTTCAGTTTGAAGAGAGCCTGCACGCCCTTTCCCTAGTGAAGCCTGTGAGGTCACAGAATTCAGATTTAACTTAGGTAAATAAGCAATACTTTGTAGTGCCACTTCTGACACTTTTTTAGCCTGTAATAAAGCAACTTCAGCTTCAGGCTGTACCCTAGCTTGAGAACCCTCGTGTGGCATAGGGGATACTTGTTTGTTAGACTCTTGCTTTTGCCGTTGATGAATCAACACGTAACGTTCACATTCATGCTCGTGAAATTGCAAACACTGGCGTAACACCATCGGGTTTTGAGGATAAAAGCGATGCTCTTCAGGTAGTAATAGCTGACTTTCATAATAAGCAATCAGCCCACGATGAAGCCAAATGGCATCTTTTGCTGGCAGTGTTGCCAACAGTAGTTCTTTTACAGGCGTAAATACTTCTAACCAAGGTTGAAAATGCTTATCTGATATTTTTTTATCTTTTAAAAAACGTAATAAGCGTTGTGGGGCAACCCGTCGCTTTAAAAGCCAACGGATACTATCACACTCTTGTAACATCAAAATCCCATTGCCGTACTTTAACAGGCAGGCTTGTTCGGACATAGGCGGGTCTTTATCGCTTGCAAAGAGTTTTTCCAGTACATGGGGTAATGCGACGACATCGAGAGGATGCTCTAAAAGTGCAAGGGTTCGTAGAATCAAGAGGGCATCGAGAGGTTGCTGTTGCATGGCTTGAGCCAATAAGCCATGCCCGTGGAGTATCGTTTCTGCTTGCAATAAAGGATTAGCGGTTTGTAGTATCTGTTGATTGGCATGCGTTGCATCAAACTGACGGCGTAGCGCTCCCCAAGTACGTAACGCCATAACGGAGTTTGAAGTTCCTGTGCTTGTTTCACTGACCGAGCCACTAACTGACAGCGTATCACTCCCTCCCTCCAGAGGGGCATCATGAGCAGCATTCGCCTTAAGGTTACCAGTATGAGCGGCAATAATTTCTTTTTCATGTTTATGCAGGAGGCTTTTACGCCAAGTTTGGCACCCTTCCAATAGCCGAGGGAGTTCAATGCCTGGTTCAGGGAGTGCATGGGTGAGGTTAACGGTTTCGTGGTCAAAATCTAATCCGTCGATACACAATGAAAAAGCCAACTGTAACCACCATGGGCGACCTTGTATTTCTTCATGAATGAGCTGATGAATACAGGCATCTTGCTGGACGGAGCTAGGCACTGAGGCTGTAGAAGCACTTTGATGGCTTGTAGAAGCCGCAACAAAGGTTCTTGCAACAGGCGGCATGAGAGGTACTTCATTGGAAGCATGCTCGTGTGGTCCCTCTTTACGCAAGGCAGTGTCTATGGAGGCAGGTTTTTCATGGGTTTCATTTTGCTCTTTTTGTTCCTTTAGGCAGGCTTTTAAATAATAGTGCTGCTGTTCAGGTAAGAGAGGCAAAAGCTCGTGCCGAAGGGCAATGCCCGAACGCAAGGCACGTTCGAGTTCTTTGATATGTGTAAAATTACCTACCAGTAACAGCTTGATATTGGGGTAACTGAGTAAGAAGTTAAAAATTTCTTTAAGCGATGCTGCTTTTAAAGCACCTTCTTCATTTAAAATTTCTTCAACATTGTCAAAGACTACTAAAAAGGGGATATTTGAAGCCTCTTCAAGGAGTGGTCCTAAGTCTTGGATACGGTTATACGTTTGATTTTTAGGGTTTCCCTTTGCCGTGGTACCATACGTCCCGAGTCCTCTTGCCTGATTAAACTGTTGAGTCGTTTGCTGTGCTTGGCGTAACTGCACCATCCCAGATTGACCCTCACCCTGAAGTTTAGGGTTCCCTTGCTTGAGGGCTTCTCGTCCGCCAGTGACTGGCTTTTGTGTATTGGAAGCGGGCGGTATGGGTGGTGCAAAATGTTGTGCATGCAGTACAGGAGCCAAGCCCGCATCATGAAGGATTTGGGCAATAAATTGGAATAAAAAGCGACGAATATCAGTCACTTGGGTATGACAATCTAACTCAAGCCATAAGAGTTGTTCTTGACCTCCGCCCATCATTTCAATGAGTCCTCTGGCTAAAGCAGTCTTACCACTTCCTAGCCCCCCTGTGAGAAGCAAGACCTTCTGGGTAGGGTGGTTAATCCACTGTCCCATAAAAAGTAAGGATTCTCGGCGGTCTTCAAATACTTCAGGGATTTTGGGGATACATTGTTTTGTCAGATTGAGTGGCGAAAACCACTTACGACGGTCGAGCGTTTTACTTTGTAGAGCCTCTGAAGCGTCTCGTTCATGCTGACGTAAGGGTGCAAATTGCCCATGACGAAGCCGCTCCAGTAAATCCCTTTTAATCCAGACCAATGAGCCTGAAGCACTGACGTTACTTGTAGCCGAAGACGCTTTCGCATCAGACTGTACACCAGCTTCAAACTGGGTTTGCATTGCATCGACTGCTTGTTTTTGGCTTGCTTCGGCATTCAAAACAGAAAGCCCTCTCAACATCCATGGTATCACATACTTATAGGATGTTTCGGAGGCGTTTGTAAAAACTAGAGTGTTTAGAAACATCCCCTCCCTTGTTTAGAGGGGTGCAGAAGTTTAATCATACCCATGCTGATTTATCAAAAGTAAATAGCTTGGATAGGCGTTGCGTTAGAGCGTCTCAATTTCAGCAATACGTTGGGTAATGGCTTGGTAGGTGACATCTTCTACGTGTTTTACGGTCAGCAGATGTGCACCCGCCGCGCGAGCCGCACGAATGCCATGCTCGTTGTCCTCTACAATCAAGCAGGCCTCAGGGGGTAAACCTAGTTTTGCCATCGCCGTTTGATAGATTTCAGGGTCAGGCTTGCCCTTAACCACATCCTGATTACTCAGCGTAAACTCCAGGTAAGGCTGCAAATGACTTTTATCCATCATCATATCCACCGTTTGACGTACTGAGTTGGAAGCGACTGCCAAGCGGTAACCCGCTTGACGCAACTTAGAAAGTGCATACTCATGATAAAACACAGGTTTACACCGCTGAAAAATATAACTCATGGTGTAGTGTTGCTTCATTTGATTGATAAACCCGTGCAAACCCACAGGTAAACCCCGTTCCATGGTGAGCATTTCTAGTTTCTGACGTGTCGGCAAGCCGTCGTAAGTCACAAGATGGTCATAACGACTAATCGTATAACCAAACAGGGCAAGGGCTTGATTGAGCGCCTCATAGTGCCATTCTTTTGCATCAATGAGTACGCCATCCATATCAAAAATAATGGCTTGGATTTTATAGCCTTTTTTAGGGGCTGTTTCGGTGAGAGGGGTCATGACAGTGGTTAAGATTCTTGAGTCGACGAAAACACATACCCATAAAACATAGGGTATTCAATTAAGAGATAAAGAACGTTTGTGCTTCTTCGGGCTTATCCGTACAGAGTAACCATGGAGGAGATGTAAATTCTGGTGTTGTATGAAGCCTCCGCATACACTCTTTCAGTGCATGCCAAAGAGGGAGGGGGTCTCTTGTATGGAGTTCAGGCGACACCACGCATACTTGCTTTCCAGCTTGCAGTAAGGGCAGTATATGGGTATCAGGGGTGTACCATATGTCATGAAAGGCATCTAGCCATACGCCACAGGCACGGTCAAAAAAAGCAAGAGGTTGTGGTTCATACTCACTCATACGTGTGTAGCAGGGTAAAGCGTGACGCAAAGAAACTAACGCATCTGGTACACTCATATCAAACAGAAAGTAAGCTTCAGGCGGTATTTTGAAAGCCTCTAGGGTTTGTTTGAGTGACTCCTGTAACCCATCCGCCTTAATATTTAACGCAAGTGGTACTTGCGTATAAGCAAGCCCTTGTGCTTGGCAAGTTGTTGTATATAGCGAGAGAAATTCTGTAAAAAGTATCGCACCTGTGCGTGGCATATCATGTGCAATGACTAAAGTACCATTCAAATCCCGTACATCAGTTTCTGTACCAAAACCCAAGGTAAAGGAACGCTGAAAAGCAGTGATTGTATTTTTCTCAGAGGGGTTAAGCCAGTACCCTCGATGACTCAAAATGATTGGCATCGTCATGACGACATAAACATCCTTTTGAAAACCACATAACACACTTAAATGCGTACCCACATAGGCTATTGATGCCCTTCAAACTGCTCAAAGTAAATAGGTAGAGGGTCTTTACCTGGGTAATAATTCACGTTGAAAGAGGCATTCCGACGGATGAAATCAAGCTGTAAATTAAACTTAATATCCTTAGGTCCAAAACTGACAAAGACCATATTCCCCACCAATAAATCAGAGCGGGCATTACTTTGTGAAAGGTTCATCATTTGAGAAGCCCCTACCGTCACATACTTTGAGAGCCTAAGGGCATTCACAAGCGTTAAGCCCGAACCCCCTAAAAAGTATTTATCAAATACAAAAGGGGTGCTACCTCCCATGTAGGAGGCCGTATAGATTGCTTTTGAGAAAAGACGGTCTTTAATGTTGACCGATAAGGTTGGTCCACCCTGTAACAAGGTATAGGTATCACCCGTGGTATAGACATTAGAAATAACCTGTCCAAACACATTGAAAGCCAATAGTTTAGGGATTTGTATCAAAGGTACCGTAGGCTGAACAGCAAAAGCCACTCTTGCACGACCTTCAGTTTGAGGCGAAGGCGTACTTGGACTTACAAAGAAAATACTACGGTTATTGGGGAAAAAGTCATCTTTAAAAACACCCACGCCGACATGAGAACTCACCGTCATATAGGGAATAACATTGCTTTTTTGCCATTCGTCTTGGAGCTGTAACGACCAAGCTGGACGCTCAGGAATGAATGAAATATAATCAGACACCCCATACATTTCATTGACCGTCGCACGAAATTGAAGATTAGGTTGACGTTTTAAAAAGGGACGACTGACCGCATTCAACACAAACTGATTCGTTAAGGTGCCAAAGCCAGCTTTAACTTGATTGCGTCGGTCACGGTAAGTACCTTCCAACACAAAGCCAGCACCTGAGACACGCTCAAGCCGTCTGCCACCATCATAACGTCGTCCACTGTTACCATAGCTCAAAGCAGGTGAAAGACGGAATAAGCCTTCTCTTCCCACGGTAAAGGACAATGCAGGTCCTACATAAATACCGCCAAGGTTCTGGTCAGAGCCTTGAGCTGGAAATAAAATCTGCTTTTGTCCCGTGACCTGATTGATGCCCATTTTCATCATGGGGAGTGCAAAAACAGGGAAACGTCCTAATCTGGCACGAGGTGTTTTTGCGGTGAGTTCAATGTAGTGGTCATTCACTTTATGAGCCGTGAGTTTAGGCGTATAAAAAGAGAGTTGTCTACCCGATGTAGGCGGTTCATAAGGATACGCCTGTAACATGGCTTCTTTTTCAGACATGCTCAAAGTACGTGATTCATCAACCGCATCGTCCATGCCAGTTGTGTCCCCCAAGCTTGACGCTTCCTCATCCCAAGAATGAACGCCCGTATAGGGGTCGTAACTTTCTTCAGCGACTTCAGACAAGCTGTCTCCTGCGAGCTGTAAACGCCATTGGGTGACCAAATTCGGCGTTTCAGGGGTATGCAAGTCCAGCACCTCTACCGAAGGGGCATCCGTTTTCTGGGTAAGGCCCTGAACCAAAACACCTCCTAAACCAGTGGGTGCTAGGTTTTTGCCTTGCACTTGGTTTTGGAGTCTGCCAAAAGGCTCAGGTGCTAAGTTTTCAGCATTATTGGCACCTGTAATGGCTCCTAATTCAGGGGCTGAAATAATGCCAACGCTTTGTTGTTCAGTCACCATGTTATAGCTGGCTTGTTCAGTAGGTGCCACAAGTGCAACCCCTTTTTTCAACAAAATGAGTGTTTCGTCACTGTAGCCTTCACGGGCTTTTAATGCCACGGCATTCAAGGTGGTATAAGGTGCTTTGATGAGAATAGACTCTTGCGAAAGGTTGATTTTGGCAACCTCGCCTTTAATTTCTTGACCACTACGACGAATCACGACATGCCCTTTGGCAAAAACCATATTTTTTTGAGGGTCATAAATCATGGTATCCCCACTCATCGAGGTATTTTCAGAGGGTGCCGTAACCGTCACATCCCCCTTCGCAATGTAAACACCCTTGGTCTCGTCGTAGGTGACAGTTTTACTTTCAATACGTAGTGTTTTATCGCTTTGAGTACTGGCAGAGTCAGTGGGTTTTTGTACAGGACTGACGGGTTTGTTTTTAACCCGACGGCGTGTAAACAAACGCCGTTTTGGCGTGGCATGTACCATACCCAATGACGCATCTTCTTGCGTATTCGGTGATAAGGCGAAGGCTTGTGGCGTAAGTACCAAAAGCACACCTATCCAGCCCAACAGTTTTAGTCTTTGCTCGGTACGACACGCTTTTGCCCAACGGCTAATAACAATATGGCTAAGGGATGAAGCGGTGTCACGTAAGAGCATAGCAAGTTCCATTATGAAAGGTTTGACACAAAAGGTATCGTCACAGGTAGGACGTGAGTTTCATTCGATAGATTGTATTATAGCTTAAAAAGCTTCACTCAAGCCACCCGATGGTTTTTTGGCGTGTGTTTCAATGCGGGTGTGTGGATATTGACTTGTATCATGTGTAAATACTACCCCCTCCTCAGCGTCATATCGCACACCTCACGCCTTGAATGGCATCAAACAAACATGCTTTTTTTAACAACCGTTAAGTTTTGTAAATAGTTATTGTATTAAAAACACTTGCTTAAATGTAAAAATATGTCATAATGCTTTTGTGCTTGTGATTAAAAAGCTCATATCATCACGTTGTGATAATGAAGTCATGATATGAGACGAAACTAAAAATAGCCTTATTTCTCTACACCGTTCCTATGGCACAAGTAGAGATAGGTTTACCCCTTCATTGCTTATCTTCTCGTGTCCTAAAAACACGTGAGGTACTTCTTCGCTTACCCTGCTTTTTGGGCTAAGACAAGATTTTGTACGCCTATTTTTTACGATGTACTGCATTTTACCATGGTGTAAAACGCAGGTATTGTTCTGCCTAAAAGTACGGATAAGCTGTTTTTTCTTTTCTCTTCTCATGCTTGTTACTCTCCCTCTCTCTCATACGAAAGGTACATGGTTGCTTTATGCGTTTATCTGCACTTTCTTCCCTCCATGCGTTTAAGCCTACTCACTACCAACCGAAGCTCACGCAACAGGTCAACCACACACAGCGGTATGGAGAAACGACCCCTGATGACAAAGATAAATTGGTATTCAAGCCACCCACTTGGGAGGAAAGAGTAGAGGGGATGGTGAATTATGTCGGTAGCACGACCCCTAACTATTCAGGTAAAGAAGCCGATTTAGCCAATATCGCCGAGTTTATTACAGGAGACTCTAAAGATACATTCAGAAAAATGGTCGAGATGACGAAAGAAGGTGACAACCCTGTAGACAAAGCAATTCACGAGGCTGCCAAGTTACTTGTCTCTGGAGAAGTAGACACGAAGGAATACCCAGGAGGACCTCGTGCTTGGTTGGCACAACATAAAAGACAAGAAGCTGAAAAAAAAGAAGCTGAAAAAGAAAACCTAAGAGTGGCACGCCTAAAAGCCCAAGTAGCTAAAGATCCTAATGGGGCTCAAAAATGGCTACTCGCAAACGTAGACACTGATGGGAACGTTATCCCTCAAGACAGAAAAAATGCAAACCATAAATGGCTTGAAGAACGTAAAAATAGAAACCAATAACCCATTTCCTGTAGCCGTAATGACCTACCCTTGTCATACCAAGTACAAATCGGTATTCATTATCCATTTTTTGTTCATACGGTAGGCTTTCTGAGTGCGACCTACGGCGACATGACGTGTTAAACCCTCGGTATGGCGGCATAAACCTCCGTCATACCGATGCAAATCGGTATCCATCTTTTGTTCATGACGAGGGCAGAGTATACGCCTAGGATAATGACAAAATATGTTCAAAGACTTCTGGGGTCAGTGGCATCACTGAAAGACGACTTTGTTTAATAAGAGGTATCTCTTTTAAGACTTCACAGGCTTTAATCATGGCAAGTGACACACTGGGGTTTACAGACTTAAGAGGTTTCACCTTCACGGCAACCCATGTGCCTGTGGGGTCAGTAGGGTCAGGATGAGCCTCTTCCACAATCTCAACAATGCCTACGACAGCTTTTTCACTCACACTATGGTAAAACAGTGCTTGGTCGCCAAGACGCATGGCTTGTAGGTTCTTTTTGGCTTGATGATTTCGTACACCATCCCAAGTGCCAATGCCCTCTTTTAAGAGGTCATGATAGCTATAGGTTTCAGGCTCACTCTTTAATAACCAGTAAGCGGTATCAGCATTTTTTGTTGAAGGTTTAGCCATATCTGAAAACGTCTTCTAAAAATGATAGGTCATCATGAGGAGCAACCATAAGAGGCAACATGATACTGAACTTACGACCCCAGTAGTGCCAGCCAAGCCTCCTCCGTGGCGAGTAAAGAGGCTTCCAAATGCTCTAACTGCTCGGTGAGTGCTTGTAAACGGACATAGTCCTGTAAGACTTCAGGTGAAGCCATCAAAGAAAGTAGACTTTCTTTGTCTTGTGTGAGCTGATTCAGCTGTTTTTCAAGGGCTTGACGTGCTTTTTTCTGCTGTTTTGCAGTGTGCTTGTCATTCGTTTTCGTGAATTCGGCGGTATCATCAGAGGGTTCGGGCATACTCACAATGCACCCCCCACGTTTTGCCGAGGCTTCTGCTTGAGCGATAAGGGCAGGGCGTTTCTCCAAGTACTCATCATAGCTCCCTGTAAAGGTAATGAGCCTTCCTTGATGAATCTCCCAAATATGCGTGGCAAGACTTTGAATAAAGTACCGGTCGTGGGAAATACACAAAATACTCCCCTGATACTGCGATAAAGCACCTTCCACTGCTTCTTGGGCTGGCGTGTCTAAGTGGTTGGTTGGTTCATCAAGCAATAATAAATTAGGCCCTGTGACCATGAGCTTTGCAAGGGCAAGTCGACCTTTTTCCCCCCCACTGAGTAACCCCACTTTATTAAAGACCTGTTCTCCTGTAAAAAGAAAGCGTCCTAGAATACCACGAATCTCGGTTTGCGTTGACTTTGGAAGGACTTCTACAAGCGTATTTAACAGGGTTTTGTTGGCATCCAATACTTGTAATTGATGCTGTGCATAGTACCCAGGTGTGACACGTTCTTCTAAACGAATCTCTCCTGAGGTAGGAGGTTCCAGCCCTAGTATCATTTTAAAGAGTGTGGTTTTACCAGCACCGTTCTCACCTAAGAGAAACACCCGTGGTGGGGCTTCTTTGGTCCATTCAATATGGGCATTGAGGTCTTGAAAAAGGTGATGCTCCCCAAAAGATTTACTCACTTGGTGCAACGTTAGGACTTCTCGCCCACTGGGGTTTGGAAACGGAAAATTAAACTTCAGGCGTTTCAATTCTGCTTCAGGAGCTTCAATGCGTTCAATTTTTGCCAATTGTTTTTCACGGCTCTTCGCTTGAGTACTCTTGGTAGCACTGGCACGGAAACGCTCTACAAAGCGCATTTGTTCTTCAATACTTTTTTGCTGCCGTTCGGCTGCCGCTGCTTGGCGTTCACGGTTTAGGGTTCGTTGTTCAATATATTGACTATAATTCCCTGCATAAAGGGTAAGTTTCCCACGCTCAAGCTCTGCAATTTCTGTCACTAGCTCATTGAGGAAACGGCGGTCATGAGACACCACTAACACCCCACCTTGATAGCTTCTTAAAAAGGATTCGAGCCATTCACAAGCTGCCATATCAAGATGGTTGGTTGGTTCGTCCATCAACATAATATCAGCCCCTTGCAAAAGCACTTTTGCAAGGTTAATACGCATCTGCCAGCCCCCACTAAAGCGTTCTACAGGACGTTCTAGCTCATGACGTTCAAACCCAAGCCCCGCCGTCATACGATAAATATCAGCTTCAATCTGAGACTCATTCACGTGCATTTGAATGGCTTGTACTTCTGCTAAACGATGAAGGGCAACCTCCATGTCATCAGGGTTCATGGTTTCAAGGGCTTCAAGAATACGTGCCTCTTCAGCCTTTGCCTCATGAAACGCACTAAACACGCCGTAAAGTTCTTCATACAGCGTTAAACCTGGGGTGAGTTTAGGGTTTTGTGTGAGGCACTGTACACGTAAATAGGGCGTAGCACTTACGCTGCCTGCATTGGGTTCTAGTTCCCGCATTAAGCACTTTAATAACGTGGACTTTCCGCCCCCATTCACCCCCACAAGTCCAATGCGACTTTGAGGCGTAATTTGTAAACTAACATCCTGAAGCACTTGATGCTCCCCGAAATGAACAGAAATTGAGCTTGCCTGAAGAACCATAACGAAAAATTTCTACTTAATGCGGATGAAAGAGTGGCAACAGAAAAAACAAGCGAGCATATCGGCTCATAAAAAGGTTTCTCATAAAGGGAGAAATACACTAAATATTTTTTAACTGCTTTATACTAACTAAAGCGATAGCATGCTAAGAGGTTTTTAGATACTGATACTCTATTACACCATAAACACATAGATTGTAGGATGCACCCTGTTTTTTTCTTTCTCTGGTTACGCTTTTCTTTCGGTATCTCGCCTCCGTAACACCGCCCTCAAACATGTCGTGTTTCTTGCTGCCTTGCTGCTTCATCGCTTGCTTAATGTATTGCCTAGTGTATTGCTTGGTCTATTGATGGACACTTTCAGCATAAAATTTTAACGATAGGACATGCGAGGCAGAACCCTGCGGAACCCTTGGGTTACTCATCTCTCACACTGCTTTGAAACTCACGCATGTGTAACCTCTTTCTTTTTGAATATTATGAGTCATCCACCCTGTTGCTCTAAAGCTAGAAAGTACCCAATGCCTACGCCATGATGATGATGCTTTCTCAAACCCATACCTCTGCTTCAGGTACACGCTATGCCGTACGGCGAATACGCCGTAAGCTCCGCCATGAAGAGACACTCCCCACGCTCCGACGCCCTGAACCGACCGTTACGAGTGTTTTTCCGCTAAAGTGCCATACCCAAGTAAACACCGCCCCCAGCCCACTCCTTGAAGGGGTACAATGGAATCAACAGTGCCGAGTGTTGAGCTTATCGGGTGGGGGGATTCGTGGATATTACACGGCGTTGCTTTTGTGGTTTTTGGAAGTGACTTGGCAAAAACTCAGCCAAAATCCTCAGGCACAACTACGAGAGTGTTTTGATTTGGTCAGTGGTACGAGTGCAGGAGGCATTAACGCACTTGCCGTTGCCATGGGGATTCCTATGAAGCGTGTATTACAGATGTGGCAAGAAGAAGCACGCTATAAAATTTTTGATAATTCATTGCGTCATGCGTGGGTGTTTAAGCGAGGACCTCTTGAAGAAGCACCGTGGGCATTAACCCAATGGGGGTACCCTCTTGCACAAACCATGAAGTGGTGTGTACAAGGCTGGGTTGTACTTACGTTAATAGCCCTTTTAATTTGTGGTTTTACGCTCACCCAAAAAGCACTCCTCTCTTTTTGGGATTGGGTTGTGCCGATTGAATCAATTCAACTGCTGGCAGAAAATTTAGTGCATTTAATTGAAAAAGCACTCTATCATGCCCATCATCCCATAGAAAGTCCTGATACCGCCGTGCCATCTTCCCTGCTTCCAGGGTTGATACCGCAGGGGGTCTTACAACTTTGGAGCGTACTTACTTCATGGCAAACTTGGCAAAATATAGCCAAGTGGACATTACTATGGACATTTTATGTGAGCCTCTTTCTTGGGTTAGTCGGTATCTTTTGGCGTACCCTCGGAGAATCGCTTTGGGTATGGGGGAATAATGTCCTTAGTCCCATGATTGATACACTCTTTTGGCCGATTCGGCAACTTTGGGGTGGGAAAAGCCTCTTTTTACCAGGCGTTTTGCATCATCCTATTTATAAAAATAATCAGCTTAAAGCATCGCTCAAAACCCTTTTTACCAATCCAGAAACCCAAAGGCAGTATACACTCAACGACTTACAAAACCCGCAGTGTCCTCATGTACTGATTCCCACAACCGACCTTACAGACGGTACCCCCTTCTATTTTAGAGACCCTCAAAGCACCTATTACCCTCGTCCTGAAGAACCTACTACCACGGAAGCACTCTGGGATACACCGCTGTGGCAAGTGGCTTTAGCAACCAGTGCGGGGCCTGTGTTTTTTCCTACCGTAACCATCCCCCAACTTAAAAAACAATTTGCCGATGGTGGATTGTTTGCCAATACACCTGATTTACTTGCGTTTCATGAAGCCTCTGCTTACTTGGGTTATGCCCCTCAAGCGATTATACTGCTGAGTCTAGGAACACTTGAACATCAACTCCGACACACTGGAGAAGAAGAGGAACGATGGGGGGTTGTGGATTGGCTCCTTGAAAATATGTACTTGATTGCACTGTTACTGGGGTTACAACATGCTTGGCAACGCCCCTTATTGCAACATTGGCTTGGAGAACGCTATTTACGGGTAGACCTACCTCATATGAGTCAAGAACATACCATGACAAACCTCACCCCTCCCGTGTTGCAACATGAAGTGGAGGCTTGGATTAACGAAACCAGTTTTGATTTTACCGACGATGAAGCTTTTCGTGCCATTGAGCAGTGTTTTAAGCTCACCACACAAATTTTGCCTATGTCATGGTTCAAGCGTTGGATATTCCAATGCCCTGACACCAAACCCATAAACCCCATACCGTAAGAGACGGTTTGTAACCGTCCTAGAAACCAACACCTCCAACCAACACATCCAACAACGGGAGGGTTACAAACCATCCCATACGGGCGTAATACCAAACACTACCGTCATTAAGGCTTGGCTTTAGGGGCTTTTTGCCACATGAGCCGTGCGATATTCTCAAGCATGGGCAAGCTACTTTTCAAAAGATACAGTCCACCAAGGGCTGCAAGCCATGTTTTCCAATCTTTGCCATAGCTGTCCCAGAAAAGCATTGCCTTAGACTTTTTCTGTTTTTCAGGATATTTTGGAGCCGCATCCAGCAGGTCTTGATGAATCGTCTTTGAGACACTTTCCATATAAACATCATCTTTGTCCGTGTTACTCACTGAGTCCCACATATTGCCAAACCAATCTTGGAAAGCCTGTGCCTCACTTTGCCCCTGATACCTTGGCGTAAAAGGGCTTTTGTTTTTCATCCATGTGCCAATAGGCTCAGGCATACTGTAAGCGGGTGGAGAGGCACCAAAACGGGACATGCTTTGCATCGTAGTACCATAGACTTTCCAACAAGAGTGCGTTTTGCCAAAATAATGTAACTATCTTCATATCCTTTAGGATATCCTGTATCGTATGGATAAACGCTCTTCAGAGCATACGTTGTGTTATGCTAGCATGGTAAGATGGTGCCAGTCGGGGGTCTAGCCTCTTGAAAGTCGCTTCATAAAGCCCACCGTACAGGAACCATCCCACCCATAATGTATGTTTACATTAACCCCTGTGTAACCCCTTCCATCCCCTACTATAAGATACCCAGTGTTCACGAAAGGATACCTCCTCCCATGATGATGAGTGGTCACGGCGGTGCCGTCATTGCTGACCTTGCAGCGATTCCCTCAAACCTCTACAAACCGAACGCCCCTTGGGAAGCCGAAGTGCTTGAAGTCAAGCGCCTCACAGCAGACCATTCAGACAACGATGTGAAACATGTGGTATTGAGCCTTAAAGGAAGCCAATATCGCTATTTGGAAGGACAAAGTGTAGGTATTTTACCCCCAGGGATTGACGAAAAAACAGGCAAAGCCCACAAACTCCGTCTTTACTCGATTGCGTCACCCTCTGTTGGGGATGATGGCAACGGCGAAACTGTCACCGTATGCGTAAAACGACTCGTGTATCAAAACGAATCAGGCGAAACCATCCAAGGCGTTTGCTCCAGCTTTATTTGCGACCTTGAAGTAGGTCAAAAAGTGATGGTCACAGGACCTGTCGGAAAAGCCTTTTTACCCCCACAACACGCCAACCCCAACATGATTATGGTTGCCACAGGTACAGGCATTGCACCTTTCCGTGCGTTTATGCACTGGCGTTACGTACAACATCCTCAACAAACAGGCAAAACCATGCTATTTTTTGGCGTGCAGAAACAGGCTGACATGCTTTATGAAGACGAGCTACAAGCCTATGCCACCCAGAACCCAGGTACATGCCAAGTCATTACGGCACGGAGTCGTGAAGAAAAAACCAGTGAAGGCAACCGTATGTATGTCCAGCATCGGATTGCAGAACACGCCAATAGTGTCCTTGATTTACTCCTTGAAGACAACACCTATTTTTATATTTGTGGGCTTCGTGGTATGGAACCAGGCATTTTTGAAGCCTTGGAGCAAGCTGCACAGGCCAAAGGACTCTCTTGGGAGAGTATCCTAGTAGGGCTTCAGCAATCAGGGCGTTGGATGGTAGAAGTATACTAACCATCTTAAGCTTACAATGGTTTCCCTCGCTTTTTCGGGTACATGTTTGTAAAAAGCGGGGGGATGCCTTCCCTTAATCATGAGAAAAAAGACTTAAAACACCATGTCGAAAGACCCTCAATGTATTTTTTGTAAAATTGTAGCGGGTGAGATTCCTGCTAAAATCATTCTTGAAACCCCTGAAGCCTTGGTGTTTGAGGATGTTATGCCTCAAGCCCCTGTGCATTGGCTCGTGATTCCTAAAACCCATGTGGCTTCTCATCTTGAAGTCACTGACCCCACCGTGTTTCAGCATGTCATGTCTGCTACCCAACAGGCACTCCAAGCCCACGGGATTACGTCGTATCGTCTCGTCACCAACACGGGTGACTCTGCTGGTCAAAGCGTCTTTCACTGGCATATGCACGTTCTAGCGGGTCGTCCGTTGCGGTGGCCACCTGGTTAAGTCAATAAGTCAATCCTTTCAATAAGAAACTGTCCCCACCATGCAAAGCATACTTTATACCTATTGGCACCCTACGCCTTTAAACTATGATGGGTCACAGTTACACCCACACATGGCACTTGAGCTTTCAAATCAGTACGGCTCAGGCATTGTGGCTTTTACGGGTGAGGCTTTGGTGGCACTCTCTGAAATGGTTGACGTTGAAGATGTTCGTAAAAAAGCCCCTATTTATAGTCCAAGCATGTTGCACTTCATAGGAGAGTTTTTTCATACCTCTCTTTTACAAGGTGTGTGGATGCAAAGACTCTTTATGAGCGTAGTGTATGAAACGCTAACCCAGCTAAACCCTCATATACTGCATGCTGGAAGCTTCCAACGTCATGGCGATGACCTGTACTGGTACCCTGATGGCGTTGCTGAGCTTACCACACGACGCAAGCTCTCGGTAAGTATTGTGGCACCTAGTGTGGTCTCTAGCTTGTTGCATGTAGGGTTGAATCTTTCCCATGAGGGGACTCCCGTACCTACCGCAGGGTTACAAAGCCACGAACTTTTACCCACGACGCTATCTCCCGAGGCGTTTGCCTTGGAGGTCATGAGTCGATTCAAAGCAGAATACGAGGGTATTTATCGTGCCAGTACCAAGGTACGGCAGGTGCTGTAGAAGAAACCAATAGCATAAACTGTAGGAACAAATTCTCACTTGTTATGCCACAAAATAAGCAGGCATGGTTTACTAAAACTTGAATGCTACTATCTCAAGTAATTTTGGTATTCGGCGGTCAATCGTCTCTCAATATCTGCAATACTCTCATAGGCACTTTGAGTAGAAGGCTGAGGAGGAGGCTTGGGAGTATTATTAACCACAGTTGGTTCTGGCTTTTCTTGAGGAATCACTTGTGACTCGGGTATTTCCTCTGTAATGTTAAACTGATTAAACACACTGTTCCCTTGGGCAGCATGTTCACGTATACGACTTGGGGTTAACAAATTAGTAGCAGGATTTGAAGGGGTTTGATTTTTAGGCACCACAAAATTTGTAAGTTGTTTTAACGTGTCGTTATTTCTGGTTTTGAGGCGTTGTCTAGCTTCATCTAGTAATTTTTTAGGGTTAAAACCTGTAGTAGGTACATTAGGAGTATTGATGGTGTTCATGATACTTATCATTCCAATTCTAAAATAGCCGACAATAACAATATCCTCTTAAAAACAATATCCTCTTAAAGCTTTTCGGCAATAAAAAGCAAAACTTTAAGTCAAAAACAACGACGACCAATATTTTTCAAGGAAGTGTAAGGCAAAACTCTCAAGAATCGACTTCTAGTATGTAAGGACATGGGGAAGCTAGTACTTCGTTTGGGAAGATTTCAAAAGTGCCATATTTCAAAAGTGCCATATAAAGAATAGCTTAATGCCACTTTTACCGTAAGCTTGGGTGCGATAAGCTGAGAATACTACTCACAGGTATGCACTTTTAGATATAAGGTCTGTGAGTCTCCGTACGCTATAAGTACGTTTAAATGCTTTCGCACGCACAACACAACCCTATAAAGGAGTGTCCTCATCATGATGATGGTATTTGGCATGTTGGGTAGTATGACCGAAAAACTGGGTCAATTAGGACAACTGGCTCAAAGTAGTGGCGTAACCATGACGGGTGGCGACCCTGCCCCCATTGATTTACGAACCTTTATCACCCAACTTGAAGCACAAAACGACCTCGTACGCATTAAAGCTGAAGCTGACCCTCACCTAGAAATTACTGAAATTACCGACCGTATCAGTAAACTGCCCGAGGCTCAGAACAAAGCCCTTCTGTTTGAAAACCCCAAGGGACATCCAATTCCCCTACTGATTAACGCCTTAGGCACCCATCCAAGAATGCTCCGTGCTTTGGGGCTTCTCAACACAGGGACTATTACCGACTATAAAGCCCTTCAAGAGCGCATTCGTTTTTATGTCAAGCCTGATATGGCGATGCTTTCAGGTGCTTTAGAAGGTGGCTTATTAGACAAAATGGCAATGTTGCCTCAGTTTGCAGAGTTACGCCATATTTTTCCTCAGCCCTACAAAGCCAGCACGGTAGCACCTTGCCAAGAAGTGGTCATTACAGACACCACACAACCCATGCTCGATAAATTACCTATCCTGACATGTTGGCCCGATGATGGAGGTCCGTTTATTACCTTTGGCACTATCTTTCTGAAAGACCCCAAAACAGGGGAAAAAAACGTAGGCATGTATCGGATGCAAAAATACGACAATGCCACGACAGGGATGCACTGGCATAAACATCACGATGGCAAGCGTATTTACGAGAATGCCCGTGCTATGGGGCTTGACCGTCTTGAGGTTGCTGTAGCCATTGGGGCACCGCAACACGTGGTGTATAGTGCCACGGCTCCCTTACCACCAGGGATTCATGAACTTCTTTTTGCAGGCTTTTTGCACAAAAAAGCGGTTGAAATGGTCAAATGTAAAACCGTGGATATTGACGTTCCCGCCCATAGTGAAATTATTTTGGAAGGGTATGTCCTACTGGATGAACTCCGTCGGGAAGGTCCTTTTGGCGACCACACAGGGTTTTACTCCTTGGCAGATGATTACCCCGTGTTTCATATCACCGCCATGACCCACCGCCAAAACCCTATCTATCAAACCACGATTGTAGGCAAGCCGCCTCAAGAAGACTGCTACATGGGGAAAGCCACTGAGCAGATGTTCCTACCCTTAGCACAACTTTTCCTTCCTGAAATTGTGGATATGAACCTGCCATGGGAAGGCGTGTTTCATAACTGCGTCATTTTAAGCATCAAGAAGCGTTATCCAGGGCATGCCCGTAAGGTGATGTCGGGAATTTGGGGGTTAGGGCAAATGATGTTTTCAAAATACATTATCATCGTAGATGAGCATGTGGATGTTCAAAACCCGTCAGAAGTTGCCTTCCACGTGTTTAATAACACAGACCCTCAATACGATATGATGTTTTCTGAAGGACCTCAAGACGTACTTGACCACGGTGCAAGACGTTACGCCTATGGTACCAAAGTAGGTATCGATGCCACACGTCGCTGGGAATCGGAAGGCTATACTCGAGAGTGGCCTGAGGAAATCGAGATGTCCGATACGATGAAAGCACAAGTCAGTGCCAAGTGGCACCAGTGGTTTCCAACACCATAAATTGAGGATGAGGGGCTGTTTTAAAAACAGCCCCTAGTCTAAGCCTAACACATCACTCACCCAAGGGATGTAAAACCGTCGTCCTAACAAAGCACACACCCCGCCTGTTACAACCACTGCTAGGACAAGTGCCATGCCAAGCAACATCATCCAGTAAGAGAGGGTACCCCAAGGCATCGTTTTTGTAAAATCCGTTGCTTGGAAAAAGGGTAAAATATAAGCTCGGCACACGTCTATCATGCTCATTACAAACGCCGAGCCACCCAAAGCTTGTACGATATGATGACACGAGAAGGCACTCAACTGTCGCTTTAAAATCCAGTAGCCTAAAAAGCATAAAATCAAAGGCCATACCCAGCCAAAGGCTGGATTTGTAACTGCTAAGTACCCAATCCCCGCATACACCAGTGGTAACAAGACTCTTGCTTGCCACGAGGGTGGCACAGAAGGCATGCCATAAGGACGAAATATCATAACTTAAGTGCCTTTCTAAGGGCTAGCATCATAGGGAAGAGACACATCATCAACTGATAACGTCCTTCGTATCACGTCTTTAAACTTTCACTTGCTGCTTGAGCCAGTGTCACATAATGACATGCCGAGGTCAATAACCATGCGGTTTCATGGTCTTTCAGCGAGCGTAGCATCTTTGCAGGACTCCCCGCCCATAGCATACCCGTGGGGACTGTTTTACCTTTGGTGAGCATGCTATGTGCCGCCAACATGCTCCCTTGGGCAAGGGTACTACCATCCAGCATCACGCTTTTCATCCCCACAAGAGACTGCCTCTCAACACAACACGCATGTAAAAGTGCTTGATGCCCCACCGTCACATCATCCCCTATATGTGTGGGAGTCTGCTTGCCGCCAATTTCCGCACTCGCCACATGAATCACAGTGCCATCCTGAATATTGGTACGCTCCCCTATCACAATCGGGGCGACATCCCCTCGTAATACACAGCCATACCATACGCTACTGTAAGCCCCCACCGTGACATCTCCTACAAGGACAGCACCAGGAGCGATAAAAGCGGTAGGATGCACCTTGGGCATTTGCCCCTTAAAAGGAAGGAGTACAGGCTGAGGCACGTTAGGTAAAGTGTCTGAGAACATTGACTTTATTCCCTTCTATCACTTGACCCACCGTCGCAAAAGATTTAAACAGTGCTTGCTTGACAGGATTCACGACAGACCAAAACGTAATTTCTATACCTTTTTGTGCAGACTGCAACAAAGGCTCAATCGTACGAACAGGCGTGCCATCTTCTTTTATCAGATTTCCCGCAATATTGAACCCATCAGGTGTTTTAGCACGTTTACCGCTCAGTTGTATGGTTGCCCATAAATGACTGAGTCCATTAAAAAAGCGTGAACTATGCAAGGAGAGTGCTGACTCATCTAGCCCAATAACCTGCCAAACCTTGAGTGGTGTATGTTGTTTAAGCCATGCAATATCTTTGCTAAAAAAACTCTGCAAACGTAGCGTTTCACGATGATACGACTCAAAAGCATACGTTTTGAGCCAATCCTTCATTTTGGGTGAAAGCATTTTAATATCAAGTAATACAGGATTTTTTTTAACCGATGCAAGGACAGCATCCAACGTCAACGGTAATACGCCTGCTTTGTGGCAAAGGGCTTCATACTGCGCTTTGGTCATGAGAGGTACAAGGGCTTTAAACCAAGGCTGGTCTCCTCGAAGATACTTGGGCAACCAAGGATTATGACACACCACAGGGGTGCCATCACGAAGGGGGACCAAGTCAATTTCAGGGATAAGCTTTTGCTGCCCTGCCAAAGCAATACTGCGCCATGTATTTCGTTCTTGAGGCGTATCCCACACCCCTCCACGATGAGCTATCGCTCGTTGCCAAAGTGGCTTTAACGAAATAAACATGACGCAGCATCAGCCTTTATGGTTAAAAAAACTAATTCTTAAGCATGTTGACCTGAACACGCTCTGTGAAACCTATTTTTTGCAACTGCTCGTAAGCTTTAATACCAAACTCACGCCGAGGCTGAGATAGAATCACGGCCATGAGAGGCTCCACTGCTTCCTTGGCACGACCTGCTTTAATGAGAGCAGCACCATACCAGTAAAGAGATTCATCACGCACACTGGCAAACTCAAGTGCCACTTGCTTTTCAAGGTCAGACTGCACCTTGGCATTAGGCACCTTAGCAAGCGTTTGATACAACAACATGTGGTTTTCAACACAGGGTACAAGCCAGTTTTTAAGTTCAGTAAGTAAACTCAGGGCTTGTGCATTCATGTTAGGTGTTTGATAGAGTTTGACTGCTTTTTCAAGTTTAAGCTTAGAAGCCGTTAGCCCAAAGGGGTTCGCAGCATCCGTCAAGCGATTCAATGAAAAATCAGGAGGTGCCTCTGTACTCATGACAGGTGCCGTAACCGTGGGCTGTGCTTCAGGCACAGGAAAAAATGGAGGTTGTGAGGGTGTAGCGGGTGCCGATTTTGTATCAGAAGAACCCCCACCAGTCACACTGGCTTCAGAGGGCGTTTCGGAAGTGGAGGATTCGGTTGTTTTTGCACCAAAAAGTTTCTTGAAGGAATTTTTAAATAGTCCTGTTTTTTCTTTTAAGGTCTCAGTAGTGGAAGGTGTTGGAGCCTTAGGAGCGGAAGGTACAGGCCCCTCTTCCGCAAAACTAGGGGCTACGGTGACAGAGACAAGCGTCATACCTACCATAAAGCATAATAGCCCCGCCAAAGAAGCACGCATCAAGCAGGCTAATATCGAACGATGCGAATCATTGCTTTGCAAAGTAACCATCATAAAACGCTAACTCCAAGGATTATCTAAAAACATAAAACTAAAACGCTGTTTAAAAAGAGTGACCTCTCATTGAGGAAGCCATGAGGAAAATCTCATGAGGGCAATCTTATCGAGGAACCAAGCCTAAAACACTACGGCTTTGAAGCTGTAATATCAGAACCCGCAGCAGGAGGCACAACAGGAGGCAACGCCGTTGCACCCAGTACAATCGCTAACTGCTCTTGGGGGTGACAAGCTGGAGACTCATACCCCATCATGCTGTGATAGGTCGCAAAAGAGGGCAAGTCTTGAAACTCTGGCGAGACCTTCAACAATGTTTGCATCCACTGTGCTGGTAACTGTGGGGGGGAAACACGATGCCATAACTGCGTGTTAAGCTGACGCACTTTTGTAGTGCAAAGCACCTCTATACCCTGAGCCTTCAGAGAGGCTTGCCATAAAGCAAGATTTGAAGCCTGGGCTTTCACATAATAAATTCCCACTTTGAGAGGTTGAGCCTGTAAGGTGCTTTGTTGCTCAGGGGTTAACGTGGCTACGTCCGTGGCAAGAAACTCTTTTAAAACCGATTCAGTCGCCGTGGGGTTAATAATCCAATAGCTGGCAGCACTATGCTGAGAGGGTGCGCCAGGAAGGGTCGTCACTTGAAGATTCCGAGTATCTGCCTGTTTCATCAAATTGGCAACCGCTACAAGCTGGTCAATGGGTAAATCCGTTTTTATTTCCTGCTGTACCACCCCAAAAATACCAGGGAGTTTGGTCAAAATAAACGGGTCATGTTTGAGCTTTTGCATCACGCTCCACACAAACTCCTGTTGACGCTTGATACGCCCGATGTCACCAAGGGCATCGTGTCTAAAGCGTAGATAGGCTTCAGCCTGCTTACCATCAAGATGGTACTTACCAGGCTCAAAGTCAATACGGAGCTTGGCGGTATGGTCGGTATAATGAAGAGGCTTAGGAATGGTCATATCAATGCCACCCACCGCATCAACCACTTGTCTCACCGCACCAAGATTCACCACCATGTAATGGTCAACAGGGATACCCAAGGTTTCTTGCACCGTTTGCAGGGCGAGCTCAGGGCCACCAATGGCATGGGCTGCATTGAGTTTATCAATACCTCGACCACCCGCAAGATAGACCTTACTATCTCGTGGCATCGAGATTAAACTCAACGATTGGTTTTTCGCCTTTAAACGTAACAGCAACATGGTGTCTGTGCGTGTACCGTCAAAAGGTGCCATGGGGTTACTGTGGTTCACATCCACACCCATCACCAAAAGTGTCATATCTTTCTGTAATGTAGGCAAAAATCCAGATTGAAGCGGTGCTACCGTACCACCCTGAATCCCCGAAAGCCACTGTTGCAGGGTACTTCCAAAGAGTTTAAACGTCAACAAAAATACCAATAAAAAGACAAGTCCACCAAAACCAGCCACGAGTGCCAAACGAAAGATACGCTTCAGACGTTGAGACTGGTTCGGCTGAACAAACAATGGGTTAGGTGGTAACGCCGTGGTTGCAGACGCTTTAGGTTGGTGCGTCCACAAGGTTGTTTTTTCAAGATTTTCACTCAACTGGTCGCTTAAGGGAGGTAATTCTCGATAGGATGCAGTGCGTGTTTCAGCAAAAAGTCTCACACCGTCTTCAGAGCTGGTAGAAGGGTCGGTAACAGACTCAGTAGAAACAGAAGGAAAAGAAGAGGAAGGATGCAACGGGGTTGATGTGTCCATAAGGTTACTTCGCTAACACGGTATCCTAGAAAGAACAGAGTAAACGACACTCACAGAAAAAGCTAACCGTAGGCTCATATCTGATGGCAAGCTATAGTAACCTTGCGTAAACAACCCGTTTACAGAAAGCGTTACTTTACATCGCACATCATGACATCGAACATCATGGTTTATGCCTAAAATAAAAAAAGATGTTTTCATCATAGCATTACAACATAAGGGTTGCTATAGCTTTTTCATGAAAAGATTTTATTCAAACCCAAAAAAGCGTTTATTAAAGGCATGAACACCACCATGGCATATTTTGGTGCTATCGACCCTAAAAGCTTGTTTTAGGCACAAAGCTTGTTTTAGGATGATATACTAAAGGTAACGAGAGAGAAGCACAGAGACAGGGCATACCCGCTTTGTGATAATGCTCTGATAATGTTTTCACTTTTTAAGCATAACCTCAGTTCAACCTAAACCCTTTATATTTAACGTTTTCAGCCCTTCTAGTTTAGTCCTTCTAGCTCTAGCCCAATGATGTTATGACAGGCACACCGCCCCCCCTCTCCCCTCCTGAAATACTTGAAGACACTTGCGATATCCATGATTTTTCTCAAGAAAGTCTACATGCACCCACAACCCCATTACTGGATTTTAAAGGGAGGCGGATAACCCTAGGCATATCTGGGAGCATTGCCGCCTACAGAGCGTGCGACCTTATACGTGAGCTATATCGCCGTGGGGCAGAGGCTGTCTATGTCGTGCTAAGTACAAATGCCCAAGCGTTCGTCTCTCCTTTGACCCTTCAAAGCTTATCAGGGTATCCCGTCATTCTTGACCCTCTAGGCGTTGAGCCTGTTTCAGGAACGCCTTGGCACATTTGGTACCCTCAACAAAGCGATGTCCTCCTGATGTACCCCGCCAGTGCAAATATGATGGCAAAATGTCGTTACGGCTTCACCGATGACCTCCTCAGTTGCACCTATCTAACCTTTACGGGTAAACCCGTTGTATGGGTACCTGCGATGAATACACGCATGTGGGAAAACCCCGCCACTCAAGAAAATTGGCACATCCTTCAGGCACGCCCTCAGCACATTGGGCTTGAGCCTGAAGCAGGATTTTTAGCCTGTCGTGAAACAGGAAAAGGTCATATTCCACCCTTTGACCACGTACTCCTTGCACTTTATAAAGCTTGCCACCCAACCCCCAAAGCGTGGGCAGGCAAACGTGTGATCGTGTCGGCTGGTGGTACCCAAGAAGCCATTGACGTTGCAAGAGTGCTTACCAACCGTAGCTCAGGCAAAATGGGCGTAGCACTTGCCGATGAAGCGTGGGTGCAGGGTGCAGAGGTTGTGCTATGTGCCGCTATGCCCCAAGGACGCTTGCCAGTGCGACCGTACCCCGTCTATTACACGCCATGCGTAGAGAGCTTACATCAGCGTCTTGAATCTCTCCTCTTTGATGAACCATTCGCCAAACCCACTTGCCTATGGATGGCCGCCGCCGTGAGTGACTTTAAACCTCTTTCCCCTGCGATTCAACAGAAATTAAAAAAAGAAACCCTTGTCCAAGTCGAAGCAAACGACACCCTCCCTAGTATTCATCTCGCACTAACCCTTAACCCTGATGTCTTGGCAAGCCTTGCTAAAAAGCGAAAAGACCATGGGATACCTTCTCAGCAATGTTATATGGTTGGATTTGCAGCAGAAGTCCATGAAGACTTAACCCTTGCCAACGAAAAAAGAAACCGCAAAGGTGTGGATGCCCTTGTTCTCAACCGTGTGGATAGTGCAAACACAGGGTTTCAAAGCCCTACCAATGCCGTAACTTTAATTCAAGCCACTGGGGAGATGTTATCTTCTGATGCCACGACGCAAAACTTCAACGCTAAAAAGTTTCCACTTCAAAGCAAGCAAACCTTAGCCCAAAGACTCTTGGAGGTCATTGCCCCCTGTGTCTCTACGTCGTCTCACCCCCATCCATAACCTGTCATTTTTCTTGAAACTATGCTCAGGAGGGGACTCCCCTCAAACTTCACACTCATGACTTTTGCACCTGCCCTCCAAACCCTCATTGAAGCCTATCAAAAACTACCCTCCATTGGTCCTAAAACCGCACAAAGGCTTGCGTTTCATACCCTGAAACAGTCCACATCTTGGGTACATGCCTTTGCGCAAGCCCTAGAAGAAGCAAAAGACAAAATACACCCATGCCCCGTATGTTTTAACTGGTCGGACACAAGTCCTTGCGAAATTTGTACCGACCCCGACCGACAAGACACCCGCCTTTGTATTGTAGCGGAGGTGCCTCATATTCATGCCATTGAACGGGCTGACCCATTCTCAGGGAAATTCCATGTCTTAGGAGGACTCATTTCTCCACTGGAAGGACTCACCCCTGAGCGTCTCACCATTATCCCCTTACTTGAGCGTATCAAAGGGATAGAAGCACAGCTCCAAGAGGTGATTCTTGCCTTACCGCCTTCTACAGAAGGCGATACCACTTGCCTGTACTTAGCCCGGCTTATAAAACAGCACTATCCAGCTTTACAAGTGACACGCATTGCCTTTGGGCTACCTGTTGGGGGAGACCTTGACTATGCAGACCACCTGACACTTAGTAGGTCTTTTCAAGGACGCTTGCCCGTTTCCTAGCCCTATTAAGCTCAATAAAACAATGTAACAACCCTCTAAAGCCACCTTTACATAGGGTTAAGCTCTCCGTTAAACAGACGAATACTTGAGTATGAAGGTTTGTGTAACACTGATGTTTTAGAGTAAGTTTGCATACCCTCGGTATGGTCTCAAGGTCGTGTGTTGTTTGGTGTGGTGATACCTTGGTACCTAACGATTGCCTTGTTTTTATATGGTCGCTATCCTGTGTGTTGGCTGTTTGTGGTGATAGGATACTTTACGATGTAAAAATGTTGGTAAGCAAGGGTAGGTTTTTCCTCTAATACATGGGTGTAACCTATCGGGTGGAAACGTTGTATGCCTTGAGTGATGTGAGTGTTTCGTATGTGTAACGGCAGCAACCATGTGTTCTGGACGATTTTACGTCTTGACCTTCTTCTACCCTGCCTTTGAACTGTCACGTACTTTCAAATGATATCCACGTGGTAGTTCTGTTGTGAGTGACATCCATCTGGGTTTTAACTCTGCCGGACTGACTATTCCCTTAAGTTGCTTTGCGTAGGTACCTCTGCGGTACTCCCGTTGCGTAGGCAAAGGGCATCGCCATGAAAGAACTTAAGCATGGGTTTGTTCGGCAGAACCCTATAGGGGTAAAAAGACACCTTCGGGTGTATGTACTATTTGGACTTTGTGATACTCGGTGTTGATTGAGCATATAAGATTTTATTTCACGGAGGGTGAGCCATCGTATGGGTTTAGCAGCATCACACGCACGATTACTCATGCTCGTGGCTCGAAAGTCTGACTTAGAGCTGCAACTTCAAATCATTGCCCAATCAAGGCAACAACTCAGTAACGTCCTATTAGTATTGCAAAGTATTGCTGCGAACTTGGAACCCGACTCCCCTCAAATGCAGGAGTGGGTTGCCAAAGTCACTGCCATTCAGGCGTTGGATAAATCCCTAGAATTACAATCCACACGTATGCAGTTACAACAAAAGCTTGTCTCAGATGAAGTTGAAACTGTAAAAAAAGTACAAGATAAAGCAGCCGAAATGGCCATGAAATATATCGCCTAACGCCCTACGTACTCGTCTACTCACAAAAGTGGCTGATAGCGTCTCTTTTGTTTTGCCGTACAGGTCGTTTAAAGAAAAAAAAACCTCTCTGGAAAGAGAGGCTGTCTGAAGAGAAAGAGAGAGAAGAGAAACTTAAATAATCCACCCTATGGGTTGTGAGACATGCTTACTGTATGAAGAGGCTTGTCTACAAAACACACAACACTAGGTTAAAAGCTTTTTTATCAGGGGGGATGAATTGATAGATTCATCCTTTTTTTTGGGTATACTTTCAGAAGGCAACAGGTAAGAACCCTACTAAGAACCTTGCAACGTATCCCTATTAGCATTAAAGCAAAGACACATCGCTTTGATGAGGGCTTTTCTGAACTTGTAACAAATATTTACACAATGGGTACGCTATCCGAAGACCATCCTAAATGTCTTGGTACTTTTGCAAGAGACTCAAGGATTCACTTGCGTGTTAGGCAACGCACTCACATTATGGGTATCGACACCCAAGGATTGTTTTTTAAAGCTTAATGGATTATTTACATCAAATGGCTTAGAAGGCGAAAGACTTTACCCAGTAGGTTCGGACGCTCGAACCACCCTGCATCATAGCTTGTCTCACGAAGCAACCTTACTCATAAAAACACTCAGCATTACCAGACCAACCACACAGGCATTAAGCAGACAAAGCCCAGCAGAGACATCTTTAAGGCGTTTAGCTCGGAGGTCCCATTGACCTTTCGTTTGCCAGTCTATCCACCATTCCAAAAGCGTGTTCAGAACTTCCGCCATTAAGAGCATCCCCTGAGACACCAACAATACCACCCACTGTGTTGCACTTAAAGAGACCATAACCCCTAACACACAAGTGATAAGCACAATGGCACAATCAATACGGACATTCCGCTGGGTTTCATAAACAAAGCGTAAGCCCTCTAAGGCAAACCCCACGCTTTGCCAGAAACTTTGGGCTTGTAGGACATGAAAAGTCGCCTCGTTTCGCAATGGCGGAAACGACTGTGAAAGACCCTCAGAAGGAGTTTTACGCTGCCAAAAATGTTTGAACCGATAGAATTGGGCATGCGGTAATGACTGCCTAAGGTAACGCCTTATCAGGACATGGCGACGCTTACGCCATGAAGAACCCACAGGAAAGGCACCCAGAGAAGAAGTAGTACCGTGAAGCGTCGACTTCACAGTGCTAGGCACTTGAAGAGAAGACTTATCAGGAGAGGTGAAAGTTGTCAGCATGGGGGAAGTGTGCCGTGACTCGCAAGTTTAACGCAAATTATCCTATGGCGTACCTTAAAGAATGACTCTAAAAGTATTATACTGCTAAGGCTTCACTTTTGTGCGATAAAGAAAGTCTTGTCATCTCCTAAATATCGCATCGCTTCATGTGCTTCTGTGAGCATGCGTCTAGCTTTTTGTGCGTCTTACTTCTATCAGTGAAAGCGTCTGTTTTTTTCATGATTTACACTGCCAAACTCCAAGATATGGTTAAAGGATGGTTTGTAGGAAACTTTGAACCTACACTGCACAAAACCAATGCTGTAGAGGTTGCTGTAAAGCACTACAAAAAAGGAGACTCCGAAGAGATGCACTATCATAAACTTGCCACAGAAATTACGGTCGTGGTATCAGGAAGCGTGCAGATGAATGGGAGCATCTATACAGCAGGCGACATTATTGTCATGGCACCCTATGAAGCCACAGACTTCATCGCCCTAGAAGACAGTGTGAATGCCGTGGTAAAAATCCCAGGGGCAAACCATGACAAATACCTTGGAACCCCTTAAGACACCTCACATCATTCGTGAAAAGATGTTTTTAGAAAACTACCCTATAAAACATGTACTTCAGATCGAAAGGAGTTTATGTATAGTAAGTTCTGAAAAATGCTTGTGCTATAATAGCAAAGATTTTAAGTGCTTCGACACTGTAAATATGGCTTCTTATTTTCCTACAGAAAAGCTCCATCTTAAAATAAAGAAGAAAGTAACGTTAGAAATGGTTGGCATCGAAGAGAAGATAACACGCCTCGCTAATGAGTACTCAAAAAAACTTGATACTAAAATCAAGCTACGTATTGACGAAATGAAAAATGACGATGTATCACACTACCTCATTTATCAAGTTTTAGGCATCTCAGTGAAAGAAGGTGAGTTAATAGACCTCTATCAAAACAAAGGCAGATTTTTGTACAAATATGCAGGTTCTTTCTTAGAAGAGGCAACGTTACTTTGCTTTAGAGAGAAGTATAGTGACTCAAAAGAGAAAGTAAAAGTCGAAAACAAGCTTGGTTTCAAACCAAAAACCTTTGAAATTGATTGTTTAATTGGAAAGGATGCCTTTGAAATCAAATGGAAAGATGCAACAACTGACGGTGACCATATAACCAAAGAACACACAAGAGTACAAGCGATAAAAAGCCATGGCTATAAGCCTATAAGAATTATGTTTTATTACCCCAATAGGATACAAGCAATACGTATTCAGGATGCCTTAAAAACGATTTACAGAGGTGTCGGCGGGCTTTACTATGCGGGTGATGAAGCTTGGGAGCAAATCAAAATCTATACAGGAATCAACCTGAAACAAATTTTAATCAATATTGCAAAAGAGCAGCCTAGTAGAAACGAAACTTCCAAATGACTCTCATATTAGGTGACTGCACCCATCAATTAAAAGGATTAGACAGTAACTCCGTTGACCTTATTTATTTAGACCCACCATTTTTCACACAAAAAACTCATACATTAAAGACTCGGGATGATTTAAAAAGCTATTCCTTTGATGATACTTGGTCATCAATAGATGAATATGTTCATTTCATTAAAATAAGTTTAATTGAGTGTAAAAGAGTTCTAAAAGAGACGGGTAGTATTTTTTTACACTGTGATAAATATGCGTCTCATCACTTAAGAATCTTATTAGATAACGTTTTTGGTGTAACTCGTTTTCAAAGTGAGATTATCTGGAGCTATAAAAGATGGTCTAATTCAAAAAAAGGCTTATTAAACAGTCATCAGAATATTTATTTTTATAGCAAATCTGAGAACTTTAAATTCAACACTTTGTATACAGAATACTCAGAAACAACAAACCTAGACCAGATTTTGCAAGAGCGAAAAAGAAATAATCATGGAAAATCTGCCTATAAGAAAGATGATTCTGGAAATATCATATGGGGTAAAGAAAAAAAGGGTGTTCCTCTTTCAGACGTATGGGAAATTCCTTTTTTAAATCCAAAAGCAAATGAAAGAGTGGGATACCCCACTCAAAAACCAGTTTTACTTCTGCAACAAATTATTAAAATCGCCTCAGACGAAGGTGATACGATATTAGACCCCTTTTGTGGCAGTGGTACAACGCTTGTTGCATCTAAACTTTTGAATAGAAAGTTTATAGGTATAGATATTTCAGCTGAAGCCATTAACCTCTCAAGCAAAAGGCTTGATGAGCTAGTCATCACAGAATCAAAACTATTAAAAAAAGGCAGGGAAAGTTATCAAAGTAAATCCAAGAAAGAGTTAGCGATATTAAATAGCATTGATGCCTTACCAGTTTATAGGAATGCTGGCATTGATGGTTTTCTGAAAACTCATTACAATTCAAAACCCGTCCCTATAAAAATCCAAAAGGATGATGAAACTTTACATCAGGCAAAAAATAAATTGATTTCCGCATGTAAAAACAAGAAATATGAAGTAATGATTGTCATAAAAACCCATCATTTTGAAGAGAGCTTTATATTCGAAACGCCATATCCATTTAAAGAAATTTTAGTGTTGGATGCTTATGACCTAACTATCAAAAACAAGTTGACCGAAAACAGAGTTGTCAACTTTTGTTCTTAAAAGCATTCAACATATCATTTGAAGCAATCCTATGACCATGATAGGATAATGAAAGGATTAAACTACACTGTAAGCACCCTAGAAAAATGGGTTCAAAAAAAGTGCTTTCACGGTTTTGTCCTTATACTTGTATTGCTTTGATGGTAACGCTATGTCCATCGAGTAAATCTCTGGTTTCTCTATACGTTTGTGTACCCCTTCTAATTTCTTACACTAATTTAGGGAGTTCTCGCTAGCCAGTGAGGCTTCAGGAGTTTTGTGAACGTCATGATGGTCGTAGAAATGGCTCTTCCTCAATTCAATATGGCTGGTTGTTACCAAACTGAAAGCTGTGTCAAATTATTTACTGGGCGTGCAAACCCTGAATTAGCACACCAAGTTGCAGAATATCTTGGGATTCAAGTAAGTCCCATGGTAAGCAAAAATTTTAGCGATGGCGAAAGCTACGTGCAAATCCAAGAAAGCGTTAGAGGCGACCATGTTTTTGTGGTGCAGCCTACCTGTCACAACGTGAATGAAAACCTGATGGAGTTACTCCTCATTTTAGATGCCCTGAAACGTGCCAGTGCTGCTGAAATTACGGCCGTCATACCCTATTATGGTTATGCACGTCAAGACCGAAAAAATAGTGGTCGTGAGCCTATTTCTGCAAAGCTTGTAGCTGACCTTATTTCAACCGCAGGGGCGACCCGTGTACTTGCCATGGATCTCCACACAGGACAACTTCAAGGGTTTTTCAATATCCTCACAGACCACTTACAAGCCGCCCCCGTATTACTACACTACATTGAAAAAAAACAACTAGCCGACCCCATTATTGTTTCTCCTGATGCTGGAGGTGTGGAGCGTGCAAGACGTTTTGCAAAGCGTATCAACGCACCTATTGCCATTGTGGATAAACGTAGAAGTGCACATAATGTTTCAGAAGTATTCCACTTGATTGGAAGCGTCAAGGGTAAAAATGCCGTTCTGATTGACGACATGATTGATACCGCTGGTACCATTGTTGCAGCAGCAGAAATGCTTTTAAACGAAGGGGCAGCCTCAGTAGATGTACTTGCCACTCACCCTGTATTCTCTGGTCCTGCTGTAGAACGCTTGGCAAACTCAGGCATTCGAGAGGTCATCGTCACAGATAGTATTCCTTTAAAAGAGGAAGCCAAAGCGGTTTCCAAAATTGTACAAGTGTCGATAGCACCTTTACTCGGAGAAGCCATTGCACGTATTCAAGGTGCCCAGTCTGTCAGCGAGATGTTTTTATAAACACCGCATCACGAATGACGTTAACCTTTTAAACGCTAATAAAAAGAGTACCCCTACTTTGAGGGGTACTCTTTTTGATACTTGCCTTTTGATATTTGCCCAAAATGCCTATTTTATCGGGTAGCTTGTCGTGGTATGGATTTTACTACTTCCATTACGTTGATTCTCAACTACAACAGCACTCAAACTGGTTGTATTTAACCCAGGATTAACTGAACGAACATACCCTGCCACTTCATTCACAATACGACAGACAGCATCTTTATTTTTAGTTAAATACGCCTTTGCCTGAGCTGGTGTTTTGTAAAGAAGGAATCCCTGACCCCTCCAACTCAAGGGGTAGGGATTACTAAGGGTTCTAGGCTTTGAGCATATCATCTTTCCAAAGCACTTGATGATTTAGAACATCCTCATTAAGTTCTTGCTCGGAAGAAGCCACCAGTGTTGCCACAGTCACCCCTCCTGCAACGTTGACCATGGTTCGGAGCATATCCAAAATACGGTCAATGGGCCAGAGCAGTACCACCGCACTTGCCAGTTGAGCGTAGGAGCCGCCTAAACTTTTAGTAATAATGGCAAGCGTCACAAGCCCTGCACTCGGCACACCTGGTGCAGCAATGGAAGCGACGATGGAAAGGATAGTAATTAAAACGGCTTCATACAACCCGACAGAAAGCCCCATCGCTTGTGCAAGAAACACTGTGGCAATGACCTCAAACATGGCAGTTGCGAGCTTCATATTTGCCCCAATGGGTAATACAAAGGTTGCCATTTTATGGCTGAGACCCGTACGCTGTTCCGCACATGCCATGGTAATAGGCAATGTCGCACCGTAGCTTGCCGTACCGAAGCCTACCATCATAGCTTCTGAAATAGACTGATAAAACTTCACAGGAGAGACCCTTGCCCCATAGTAAAGGACAGCAGGTAATATAACCAAGAGCAGTGTTGCCAAGGCAACCAGTACCGTCAGGGCAAAAGGCAGTAAATGACTGAAAACCTGAACACCTAAACGTGCGACGCTTGAGAAAGTTAAAGAGAAAACCCCTATCACAGAAAACATCATCACCCAGTGAGTAATTTTCATGGTGGCCATGTACAAGCTCTCAAAAAAGCTTACCAATGGCTTGCCCGCATCACCAATACGATTACACGCCACACCAAGCACCAAGGTAAAAAGTAGTACAGGGAGCATGTCCATGGTGCTTAAGGCCTGAATCGGGTTATCAGGAATTAAATGAATGAGGAGGTCTTTCAGTGAAGCCGCTTGCCCAAGCTGAACCCCAGCGGTTTGCATGGTCGTGTGGGTATTCGCTAAAAGGTGCTGCATATCAGCCTGTAAACTGAAACCAGGCTTAAACAAGCTCACAAAAAAGAGTCCTACTACACTGCCTAAAGTCATTAGGGTTAAAAACCAAGTGAGTGTTTTACCGCCAATACGGTTCAAATCCTCCTCGTTCTTAATCGCACCAAGCCCTACTATTAAGGCACTCACTACCATAGGAATCACGAGCATCATCACCATACGAATGAAGAGCTGCCCTAAAACATCAAACACAGCCACACTAGGCATCAGCCAAGACACTTGTGGTGCTACAATCCCTAAAATGGCACCAGAGAGAATGGCAATTAAAACATTGATATGTCGACGCGTGCCTAATCCTAACCCTACCATTAGTAGCCATAAAAATCGCATGGTACTTCCCATTGTCGTTAAACCTCTTTCCTAAATCCTAGGCAATATCACACAGGTCCTTACAGGGTCTTCTTCAACAAGCATTTTACTAAAATGCGATGAAAGAAAAATCCTTAAACAGAGTTTCCGAATCAATCCAAACCGACTTTATCCACACAACATCAAGATGTGAAACAAGACATGTTTTATGACGGCTTAATACAATAAAAACAAGCTATCATTTGGAATTGCACAGAAGACAACACCAAGTAAGGCAACATAAGACGATAGCCATGTATGACAGCCCCAGGCGAGTGCATACAAAACAACGTCAAGCCGATATTGTATTAGACCAGTAACCCAAAGCGTAAAGAGGTCTCTATGAGAGAACCCAAAAAGCCTTTCTATTTCCATTCATTCAGAAGTATACCTCTTTTGTGGGCAAAGCTGCAAATTGTAACGTTTTTTAACGAAAACAGCCAATGCCTCTTGTTACCTCAAGGGCTTTGCATCTCTGGAGGGGGATTTGATAATGCCGTATATTCCGATAGACTTGGGGTCGATGGGCTTGGGCTTTCTACATAGGTTTTGATATGCAATAGAATGACTTTTAGGAAGCTAGCTAAAGGAATAGCAAATAACACACCAATAAGACCATTCAACTGAGAGCATATCAGCAAGGATAAAACCACCACCACAGGATGCAATCCCATCGTGTCACCAATCACTTTAGGGGCAACGATGTTATCTTTAATGGTTTGGTAAATATAAACAATCATCATTAAAAACAACAGCTTAATGGGTGAGATAAAAAGCATCAGTAAAATACCAGGTAAAAAGCCAATCCATGTCCCCACAACAGGGAGTATTTCTGCCGCACCAAACCACAACCCAAGAAGAAACGCAAAGGGTGTACCAAAGGCGGCATACACAATCATCATGAAAATACCCGTGGCAATCCCTAAAAAGACCTGCCCTTTCACGAAACCATACATAATATGGTGGGTGTCTAAAAAAAGTTGTTTGACGGGTGGCTGTAACTTCATAGGAAAAAGTTGAATGAACTCACTCTTCAATTTAGGCCCATCTAAGAGCAAATAAAATACCAGTACCGAACCAGTTAAGACGTAGAGTAAACCTGACAAAGCACCTCCCAGTACCTGTGCGACTTGTGCCAGCACTTGCCCCACCACACTGCTTGCCAAAGCAAGGCTATTCCCTGCTGGATTTGGAACCCCACTATTCGCACCACTCACAGGTGGAAGATTCATCGTACCACGAGGCGAAGCATTCGAGGGGAAAAGCGTTGGCATACTCGAGGGAGGCTGTTTACCCTGCACACTTGATTGACGAGAGGCACTACCAGGTGTTCCTAACTGGAACACCGTTTTTAAATGGGCTGGAAGCCAAACCGTCTCAATAAAGGTGGCTTCTTCTTTCGTCCAATGATGCTTGTTTGTCGCAGGAGGTTTTGAAGGAGGTTTCTCTTGAGCGGGTGATAGAGGCTGGCTAGCTTCATGGGGTAAGGATGCTCCATGTTGGCGTGTAGGTACTAAGACGGCGATACCATGTTTTTGTTTACGGTACTCTTGCAAGGATTGCTGGACATCTTCTTCAATGGTGTCAATCACGATAGGTTGCTCAATCAGCCATTCAAGACTTTGATGCACCATACCAGGCAACTGACGTTGCAGCACCGTAAACTGCTCCAATGCAGTGGGTACAACCCACAAACTCATCAAGAAGAGTGTTAACGCACTGAGAGCGTACATACTTAAAATAGCCACGGCTCTTGAAAGTGTACGGCATGTTTTCACAAGCCCCTTGGGCCAATGATACGCACGACCAAGCCACCCAGACGCTTTTTGAAGCAACAGCGTAAGACCATTCACGGGTGCAAGGAGTACATAAACCCACACAAGTACCAAGCCCAGCATCACAATCACGCTTTGAAACGCATTACCCAATTGCGTTGCAATTAAACCTATGTGGAATATCCCCATTGTACAAAGACTCAGCTGTGCAGCACGGTCAATCAGGGTGGACATTCTAAAGCGCATTAGAGAGAGTTCCTTGAAAATCAGCGAAATGACAATCTATCAAAAAGATAATCCGTAAAAACAAATAGCACCACACCAAAAACGGTGTAGAAACTACTTCATCAACGTTTGCAAATACCCACGGTTGGGTTTCAGGGTCGTACGTTCAAAGAGTACATAAAGCCCTGAAGAACTCTTCTGTTGCCAAGCAGCAAAAGCATCAACCTCAGGGCTGACATGGTGTGTAGAAAGGTCGGCAGTCGCCCTAACCCAAGGTAACACCAAGGCCTGACGCATCAGGCGTTCTTGATTGTCCAACAAACGGGCGTGTTTCAAGGCTTTATACCATGCCAGTTCTAAATGGGGAAGCACCTCAGGACGGGTCACATACCAAGCTTGCAAAGTCTCAAGAGCCTCCTTAGCGTTTCCAACCTCAAATGAATACGCTTCATGCTTACTCTGATTTTGAAATGCTTGAAACATCGCTAAGGTTTTAAAGTGGCTATTGTAAGTTAAGAGTAACAATAGACGAGGCATCACTTGATGATAAAGCTGATAGTAGGGTGTATCAATCACACGACCTTTTTTATCAAATTGTTGCATAATGGGTGCAAAGGCAGAATAACGCAACAAGCTTAAATACCGTGCTTGACGCACCACGGGTAACCAAACACGTAGCCATGCCTCAGGGTAAATGAAGGTATGGTTTTCAACCGCTTGCGTAAAGGGCGTGTGCCTTAAACACACCCCTTGTTGCAAAGACTCAGGGGTATGCGTCTGTTGAACAAGACGCATAAGATAAGCCACATACCCTTGCCAAAAAGGGACTAGATTAACCTCTAAAGCTTGCGTATCCAAAGAAGGATGGACACGTTTCAAGGTTTGAAGCAAGGAGGGCGAGAAAAAGGGCTTACGTAAATGATTCCCAGCCTCTTGGAGATAAGCCACCTGACTCATACGAGTTGCATCTGAAGCCATCGCCTTACGGGCAAGTAAAAACGCCTGTATCCAAGGATGACTAAATGCTTGACGCAGTGATTCAATCGACAACTCCTGCTGTAATAGCAAAATGTGAAGCTGTTCCAACTCGTGTTGAGACAAACGCACCTTTTGTGATTGTTGGTTTTGCAAATGTGTAATGGTCAATATAAAGCGCTGTAGGACGGTTGCATCGTCTGGTAAACGTGCAAGGGCATCGTTTTGTTTACGGCGGTAGGCTGTGGAATGAAAAACATCTTGAATAACATTTTGTGCCACAGACGAACGAAATTTGGGTGCTTCAAGCCCCTCTAGCTCAACGGGGTGTCTCATCGAAAGCGGTAATAAAAGATACCCCATGTCTTCATCCAGAAAATGGGATGGCGACGAAAGGGCTTCTTTTTTAGAAGCAACGGGTGCCATTTCAGTCAAACCTAACTGATACATTTCCTGTTGCAACCTACGTTGCTTGCGTTGAATATGGTTGAGGGCTTCAAGCGTCAAATCAAAATGATTTTGCAAGAGGGCTTGGTCCGCAATACGAAAAAGCACCCTAATTTGTACACAGAGTGCCTGCATACCGTACTGGGCTTCTTCTTGCTCGTCAAGCAAAGGAAAAGACTCCTGAAGCGGCGTGTTCTCAAGAGGTGAAACACGCACTTTGGTTAAGGCACGTTGAAGTGCCTGTGTGGTATCAGTAGGTTTTTGGGAAGCTTGAGGGGATGTCGGAGGGCTTTGTGCATACCCCTTACACACAAAAAGCCATGGCACGCTGAATACAAGCAGTGTAGCCAGCAAATAAAAAGACACTGCCCAATGACGGATGCCATTGGTAAGCCCGCAATGCCTATTCCAAGACACCCTACCGAAAAAAGGTTGATTGCTGCTGCATCTCTGCCCTGACAAGGTTCACCCTCGATAGTCATCAAAAACGGAATTAGACATTAACAGGCAACAGTGCCTTATTGATTAGTAAGTATTGTATCAAAAACACCCCCTAAGCACAAACTCTTCTCTTTATCTGGGTAGGGTAATCGCATGAAAGGCTATAGAAAGCTTGATGGATTAAAATCATGAGATTATTCTCAATAGGTCATCTTCTCTCTCTGTGGGGCCCATGGAGAGAGATAAGAGAGAGGAAGGAAGGAGCTTTTTCATACGATTGCCCGAATGCGTCGTCATGCCGTACGAAGTGGCGGAATCCAGAAGGTGAGGTGAGGTGTAGTAGACCCTGCCACTCCGTGCAGGGTGACAGGGGAAGGCACGTCATACTGAATATAGGCGTTGGACGTATGAATGCTTAGGAGCGTCGTTTTATGAAAATGTTGCAATAATGTAACATTTTCATAAAAGAGCTTGCCTTTTTTTAACAGCATCGCTATGCTCTCATTAAAGCAACTTTATACCATTACGTTTAAGGTTGTTAAAAAATGCGTCAAGGCGGGGTCTTAACGTTTAAACCCTTGTGTTGCCACAGAATCATCTTTCTGTGCTTATTTTTGTGTGTTTTTTTACTGTGTGCTTAGTATTATACCCTCAAAAAATTAAAACGGAATTTTTAACACCATGCTTATTCAGCACCAAGCCCCCTCTTTGTCGCAACAAGCCTCTCAACGTTTTGGTATTAGTGTACCCAAGTCCGATATGCCACCATTTGATATTAGTAAAATCCAGAGAAGAACCTCCAATGACACAAACAGAAGAACCTCCAATGCAACAGGTTCAAGTAACACACAGCAAACACGAGCCTCACAGCCTCCGCGTAAAACAGCTGAACAACGCTTTGATAACGCACGTAAAGAAATGGGGAACAGTAATCCTTACTCTGCGGGAACTGCACAATGGTTCTTCAGAGGGGTTCAAAACTTTATTGGTGGGCTTTTTGGCTAAGCCAAACGAGTAAAGGGGAAGGCTTGCAAGCCTTCCCCTTGCTTTTGAGTGAGCATACCTCGTATTCTAAAAGTGCATACCGATAAAAAACCGATAAAAATCGGTACCCACTTTACACACCCTATTTCTAAGAGGCAAGTGTATCTACTTGAGGATGATGTTTTTCAAGGTTAAACCCCGATAAGGCTTTTTTGGCTTGACGCTTCAAAATATGAAGTACCTCTGGTTGCTGATGGGCATAACGCTCAATCAACCATTCCAACGTACGTAGGTAATGCACCCATTGACCATTTACAAGATGTAATGCGACTAATAAATACGATTCCCAAGAAGGCTCATGTTTAGGGTAACGTTCCAACACCCATTCCCATGCCTTTTTTGCCTCGTTCATCCAAACTTCTTTTTGCTCGGGGGAAGCCTGAGCTTGCAATGCCATTTGGAAAAACTTTTGTCCAAGTAGCCAATGTCCTTCAATAATCGCATCTTGAGGCAATAGCATTAAACGGCGTGCAATCGCATCGACTGTTTCAAAAGCACCTTCCCGTAAGGCAAGCTCTCCCTGCAATATCAAAACTTGAGGGTTCACTGGGTATTCCACCACAAGTTTAGCCAGTGCTTCTCGAGCATAAGCAAGTTCTGTTTTAAGTTGTAAGCATAGGCTCACAAGGAGCAAGTGCGTTTTGAGGTCAAGTTTTTGCTTCTGATGGGCATGTTTGAGAAGTTGAAGTGCTTTAGGATATAGTTTTTGGTCAATATAACACATGGCAAGGTCATAACGAAGGGTAGTATCTTCAGGGTTAAGACGATAGGCTTTTTCCAAAAAAATTTGTGCTTGAGGCCACTGTTTCGCCGTCGCATAAAACTGTCCTAACTGATGGAGTACATCCCTATTATGAGGGTCTTGCTGTAGTGCCTGTTGTAACACAACCAGTGCCTGCTTTGCTTTCATTGGGTTTTGTTGCCATATCATAGCGAGCAGTGGACGTACTTGAGCAACTTCAATATGGTGTTTCAGTGCAAGCTCAAGGAAATGTTCTGCACGTTCCAGCTGCTTACACTGTAAATAGAGTATGCCCAAAGGATAATAAAAAGCCGTGTTTTTAGGGTCTTTTCGGTGAGAAACTTCAAGGTATTCCAGTGCCTCATGGATACGGGACATTTTACGGAGGGCAAAACATAACCCTAATAAATACAGGGGGTCTTCATCATCAAGGCGCTTTGCATGCAGATAATTGGCTACGGCAAGGTCTAATCGTCCTTCTTCCTCTAAAGCTTGTGCCAAAAAGTAATGGAGTATGGGTGTATCAGGAAATACCTGTAAGGCTTCTCGTGCGACATGGGCCGCCTCTTTAGGGTAGTGATGACTCAGCAAAGCGTAAATAAGATTTTGCAAAACATGCAAATGATTCGGATTTAATTTTCTGAGGTATTGTAGTTCACGCAAGCCAGCATCTGTATTGCCGAGTTCCAAATAAATTTGGGCACACTGCATATGACTTTCTATGATTAAAGCAGATTTTTCGGGGACGACATCAGGCTTTTTGGATGCTTCACGAATCACATATTGGAACCATTGCAAGGCCTCACCCAAAATACCTCTTGCCTGATACACCTGTGCCTGTAAAAAGGTAATTTCAACCATCGACTCTTTTAAAAGTGATTTTGCTTGACGTATGGCACGTTCTGCAAGGTCAAATTTGTGATGAGTCATACAAAAGCGACACCAATGCTCAAGAAGTGTGAGCGTCATAGGGCATTCTTGCAAGGCAAGCTGCAACCACTCCAAGGCCATATCTGGATGTTGAAGTGCCTGCTCACACACACGCAGTGCCTCTAAGTACGGCTCAGGGTCATTACGTTTGATGTCCGCCGCTTGACGATAGGCAATCAATGCCTGATTGTAAGCTTGAGCAACTTCAGCCTGTGCGGCTTGCTCCATCCAGTGTTCATAGAGTACCTCTGAGGAAAAACCCTGTCCTTTGGGAGGGTGTTTCAACTTAAAGGTATCTGCGGCATGCTTTCCTGAGGGTACCTCTGTGGCATATAACCCCTTATGCACATCCTCCTGTGGTGAAGCCCATTTCAGTTTGCCTGTTTCAAAAACAGATGTAATCAGCTTGTGAAAAATCATATCACCGTCATGACCATCCTCTTAATACCATCCTCCATCAAAGGAAGGTTTTTATAAGTTCTCAAGAAGTTTTTTATCACCATCGGCTTCATCTTTAAGTAGCTTTTTCATAATGTCTTCTTGAGCATCTAACATTTTCCCCGTGATTTCGAGGTTACGCACCTTTTGCGTCAAGATACTGTCAGCATTCACAAGAAAGCGACTCTGCACATGTTGGAAAGACTGATTCACAGCCCCCGCTGCGCCTGATAAAATAGAGCCTGTCGAAAGTGCCACACTACCCCAGGGGCCCAAGAAGGGTCCTAGCGTAGTGAGTAAGCCACCAATACCACTCGCAATACCTGCTAAGGGCATGACAAAGTTTCGACCAAACCCCGACCCTGCTAAAGCACCACTGGCTAAACTCAAGCCATTCACTAAATTGCCTGTAACAGGACTTGCCCCGCCAGCGACCCTACCACTCTGAAAGCCAGACGACTCAAAGCCAACCATATCGGTAAGGTCTTCAAAGTCAGCACCAATACCACCCTGCATCGCAAGAGAAGTTCCCGTGCCGCCAAAGCCTTGACCTGCCAACTGAGACGCAAACCCACCAAATCCGCTAAAACCCGATGACGCAAAGTTAGACCCCAATAGGCTCCCACCTGAGCTACCCATTAAATTACTACCGTAAGCCCCACCAATACCGCCCAAACCTAACGGGTTACTCAAAGTATTGAAGCCCCCAACCCCCGAAGAATTCGCTCCCCCAATGGCTGGACGATACCCGCCACTTGCAAGGCTCTGTAAAATCGCAAGTGCCATAACCCCCACGCCGCCAGCAACCCCCGCAATGCCCTTACCCACTTGTGCAAAAAAATTGGGTTTTTGGGCAGGGGCTTGGATACCTGCAACTTGGTCAATATTCCCAAGAAAAGAGGCACCCCCAGCAAACATCCCAAGAGAAGGCGTTTGAGCAGAAAGACTATTGGCTTGGAAAGCCTCCAAGGGGATATTCGCAGCAAGTCCCCCTGTGGTATCAAAGCCAGGGTATTGACCAAAGGGTGATAAACCAAATGCGGCTTCAGCAGCAGGAACATTGGCACCATTGCCCCCACTTTGAGGCCCGTAATAACTGGTACCAGGAATTAAAACCGCCTCACTGCCAAAAGTGGGCAAGAAAGGTGCACCACTCACCGAACGGGCAAGGTTCATCGCAAAACTACCTATTTTACCTAAGCCATTGGCACCGATGGTAGGTCCCGAAACGGTTAAATCACGGATACGGTCATAGGTTTCATAGAGTTCTGCCTTGTTATCCCCGTTCATTTTGCCATAACGGTTGAGAATCACAAGGTTAGAATCATTTTTATAGGTCATCATCATCATGACTAAACAACCTTAATAGGCTCCTCAAGAATGGGTAAAGAGGGTTATGAGAAGGGTTTAAAGACGTTTTCAACTGCTTTTTCTTGAATCTTTTTCAGGGTTTCCAACTCAGTTTGCACCATATTATGCTGGTTTTGAGAACGCGCAGACTGCAAAGAGTAGAATTTATCTTGAGCCTGAACATACAAAAGCTTTTGCTGTAAACGTCGTGCTTCAGCACTTTCGGGTTCAAAGGTTGAGGAGATATTGATAAGATTAAGCTGTTCATTTGCCAAACTTTGCTGAGATTGGGCAATTTGCTCCAAGGTAAACTCAAGTTCAATTTTTTTACTGTGCAGTCCTAAAATACGTGCGTGTGTTGCAGCTAAGCCCATCATCATCGTAGAATCAGTCCTTTCATAGACACCTATAGACACGTCAAACAAGCCCACACAAGAGATGCGTGAAGCGATTTCAAAAACAGACGCACTCAAGAAGACATCTTGAAGCAGGAAGACATCTTGAAACATTTCTTAGGCGTATCATCCTATGAGTGATGTTCGTAATATTTCGTTGCGTTCAAAGGGCGGTTTACAAAAAGTCAGCCCAATAGGTGAGAAACTCTGCTATACTAAAGCCTACTTCAATCGTAACAAACCTCAATAAGTCCATGTCACGTCTTAAACACAGAAGGTTTCAGTGGTACATCGTTTATGCGTCTTTCTTCAGTCGTTTCACCCTCTTCTCTCACGTTGCGTCATCCATCCACATCCTTGAAACGCTTTGGGACAGAACACCAAGAACCCACTGATAAAACTGAGAAAGAAGTACGCCCCCCTTCAAGCTCTACCACTGAAGCACCACTGAAGCGTGGAACGCAAGCCCCAGACTCGCTTGAAAGTCTTCACATTAAAAAACATCCAAGCATACAGATATTTCAACATGATACCCCTGCCTCACATTATGAGTTGAAAAATGGTCTCCACGTCTTACTGGCAAGAGACACCCGTCTACCTGTCGTCAATGTCAGTGACTGTGTTGGGGTAGGAACCCGCCATGAACTCAACACACAACAGGGCATGGCACACTTCTTGGAGCATCTCGTAGCCGATGGTGAAGCCGATGCCAATAAGAAGCAAAAGGTTGCTGCTACTTTACCCCATGCCACAGTACCAAAAGCCTTTGACTTCTTAAGACGTAAAGGGCTAGATACCAACGCCATGACCAGCCAAGACTGGACTCGCTACTACACGCATGATATTCCTAAAGTACACCTCCATGATGTCCTCAAGGCTCATGCGTCACGCCTTATCGCCTCAGCACCCTTTGAGGCTAAGGATGTCATACGGGAGAGAGGGGTGATTAGTGAGGAGATTCGTCTTCATCAAGATACGGTTGAAAAAAAAGCACAACACGCTGTGGGTCGAGGGGTTTTTCGCAATACACCCTATGAGCATCATCCTCTTGGGAGCCAAAAAGACATCAAAACCTTTACCCCTGAAGCCCTCGCACAGTTTTACAAAACGCATTACCATCCAAGTAACCGTATGCTTGTGATTTCAGGTGATATACCACCTGACCATGAGCTTTTACCCATCATCCATACCTTGTATGACGGACAATGGCAACCCTTGTCGGAAAAACGTCAGGCACCTGTTTCAAATTTACACCCAAGCCTTCATATCAAGCCCTTATCCAGCAATAGCACACAGACAAAGCCAGATACACCTTTAGGAACATCACAGAAGGAATCGGACGAAGTGTTATTTAACTACCCTGCGTACCCCAAAAAGCCTGATGTTTTTTACAACCCTAGAAGCAAAGAAACCGCCCAAGCGGTATCTGGTGCCAGAATTTTATGGCAATCAAGAGAAGCTCGTCAATTGCCACCTCATGAGCTAGACCCTAAAGACATTTATCAGAATATTGCGTCACACATGCTCAACGGTATGTGGCAACCCGAGAGTTTGGTGAAACATTGGGTATATAAAACACAAGCTTTGGATGACCTTGACATTGAACTCGGACAAAAGCACTTTGCAGAAGCCATTGGTATTACGGCAGAAACCCACAAACCTCGACAACTCTTTGAACAGTTACACAACATCAAAAAGACACTTTACCGTCAGGTTCATCAGGGGAAGTTACCCTCCACTCGAAGCATTGAAGCAGCAAAAATTGCCATTAAAGACGATATCGCAACACTCAAGGAATCCCCTTCTGGCAAACATAATCTGTTGGAAGGTATCGCCCATGGGTGGCTGGAATATCATAGTGGGGTGTTTCTTCCCAAAGAAGGAGAGAGTATCGAGGGACAATATCGAAAAGCCCTCAGTGCCGTCACGCCAGAGGGTGTACAGAAGTGGTTAAAACAACGGGTTCCTAAACCTGATGCGTGGTATACCATCGCACTCCTTCCTGAAAAAAAGGGCAATCGCTTACCAGCCCTTGAGTTACCACGTTTTTTTAGTCTCTCATCTGCAAAAAAAGCTTCAAAAGTAAATCATCCTACGGAGGCTCCTGTGCAAGATGCGGAGGTAAAAAAACCGCTTGCGAGTCGTTTTGGTGGTAAATTACCTAACAACACCCTCACGATAGACGCACCCCATGGCGGAGAATGGCTTTTAAAACAGGACCCCTTTGCCCCTAAAGTGGGCATGAGCGTGATTTTAAAACACAACCATGTCACCCCTTGGCAAAGTGACAAAAACTTTCAGCCTTATGCCCACGTACTCACAGGACTGTATCAACTGGGTGTTGCGGGGGAGTCCTCGGAAGGGTTCCAGCAGTTTGTTGATGAACACGGTCTCAGTTACGGGGTGAATGTTCTACCTAGCCACCTCAACATTCACGTATCAGGGTTGCCTGAAAAAGTCCCTGAAATGACCCGCTTAATGCAAAAGCTTTTATTGCAAGGCCCTATCCGTGACCCCAAGTTGTTACAACAAACCAAACAGAATACCTACAATGTTCTCGACATGTTGCAAAGTGGACGTACCGCAGAAGGCAACGAGTATTTACGCCTGAGTTTACACCCTACCACAGACACCCACCATCCTTTAACCGAACCGCAAGCCCACATCAAAAAAGCTGTGGCACAGTTCACACCTGCCATGGTCTCCAAACTTTTACAACCCTATCAGCATCAGCAGTCTCATACCCTCACCGTAACGGGCCCTGTTGATAAGACCCAACTGACCGACATCGCACAAGCTACCGTCTTAAAACTCCCTGTAAAGTCGCATCCAAACCAACGTGCAACGCTTAACATTAAACAAGACACCCTTGCTTCCTTTGCAAATAATGACTTGGACGACCAAGTTATTTTGCAACGTCAGTGGTTACTCCCTGCGGCAAAAGATAATCAAACACGCTTGTTGCGGCATCTCGCCCCTATGTACCTAAACTTGACCCTTCTTTATGAAGCCTTCCGTAACGACGAAAGTCAGCTTGGTTATGCCACCTACATGAAGAGTCATAAATCAGGGCAAAATCAAGACCGATGGGTCATTGCGTCCCATACGTCAAAAGACAAACTCAAAGAAAGTACCCATACGCTTCAAAATGCACTGGATAGCCTTGCCGAAAAGCCGATTCAAATCGAAACCCTTGTAGGGTGTATTGACCAGCTCATCACAGGCTTGAAGGAAAGTACACTCTCTCAAAGCGGTTTGGCACAATCCATTGCCACCCATCGCCACGGAGGCACGCCCTCCCCCGAGGAAACGATTGAGCAACTTGAACACATGAAGCAACACCCCGAAGAAACCGCCAAGGCTTTTCAGGCAATGCTGGTACAAGCATTCAACAAACCCTCGCAAAGTGTTATCACAGCCAATCAAAGCGTGTTGGATACCCTTCAACTCAAGCCCTTGGTAGCCCCTTGGAAACTTTCTCCCAAGAGCCTTCAAAATCAGGCAACGCCTATTCGTTGGCATCACACTGAAAAACAAGAGGGGTCTTCTAGTACAAAAGCCCCTAAACCTTCTCTGGAAACCTTTGCATGGCACCCTTTAGCAACCTAACATAAGGTGTTGGCTTGTACCCGCTCCTCCTACGCCTCTCCCTGCAAGGAGAATGGGAGTAAGGTTTAAATGTCAGCTCTCTTTCTGGATTCCGACTTTCGTCGGCATGACGATACCCATGTGTTACTGTCATACAGATGAAACATGGGTATCCATCGAGAGCTATAGAAGGTGACAAAAGCTCTTTTAAGGTCATGCCATAAAATTGGATGGGTTCATTTTACGAATCAATGCAGTGCGTAGCGTCCGCAGAAGCCTGAAAAAGCCTTATGGTACTTGTACCTGAGACTCTTGAGTATCCATCTGATGGACATTTCCCGAAGGGGGCTTTCTCCTCTAAATGGATGATATTTTAAAATAAATGTTGCAAAATGCAACACTTTGACCTACTATATATGTATGGTGAATCAATAGCTTGTGTAAACTAATTCAACGCAAGCTCGGTCTTTTGTGCAGTGATTTCTTTGTTTATTTGGAATAGAAGTCATGAGTGCTAAAAAAGCCCCTCCTAGGGTTCAGCTAGAAAAGGCTTTTTTAAGTTTTACGCTACATGTAAATGGATGCAATTTTAGTTATCATCTTGATGATCATGATGATAACATCGCTATGGATAATAAATTCCATGGCATGTCCTTTCTAAAGAATTTCAGTTGTAAAGTGGGTGCTTTTTACATTCTTTACACTCACCCATAATCATGGTATACAAGAGCATCCTTTAGGTCAAGTGCGTTATGCGGATAACGCACTATTTTTGTATAAACAACCCCATTTAAATTCTCTCGCTTTATGGCGTTTGAATGGCTCCATAGGCAAACCGATACCGAAGGGGTCGATTTAAACCTTGCCCCTCGGGGGTTGGTATGTAGGGGCCCGCATTGCCGTACCGTGTCCCTGTGTCAGGATGACTTAACCAACCAAACCCTCGATGCAATGTGCATCCAAAGGCTTCATGGGTTGCCTGTGTTGCGTCTACGCCACACGCAGGAAAATACTCCCACTCTGTAAGCCCCTCGCTAAACCAAGTGCCGTAGGCAGTGGTAAAGTGGGTATGCACAGGAAAAGTTAAAGGGAGCCATTCCCGCCATGGCTGTAAAACGGTTGTATTTGAGAAAGATACTGGTACGGTATACTGCTCGGGTTGAAACGTCCAAGGGGTTTCCCAGGGTGTACCTGCTTCCAAGCTAAGACTCGGTTGATGCTCAGGAGATACTGGCTCAGGACGGAACCCCGATTCGGGTTTCCAAACACACTGTAAACGCCAATCTTTTGCCGTATTCACAAAACTAACTTCCGCATGAATCACAGGACGATGCGCCTCAAGATACCAATGCAGATAGACCGTAGGGAGCGGCTCCTGCGTGACAGGATGCTGTGTCCTACTAGGTGACAGCGTGAGCGTGAGTCCTTGGGCTATGTCTGGTGCCTGGGCATGACGCACCCAAGGCGATACACTTGCAATATCAAACCCAATCATGGGTAAACGTGGGTTTTGTGCCGAACGGTTATAGCTATCTCCAGCATCACAAACACCTACAAGAAAAACTTGAAACCTTTGGGTAGGTGTCTCCACATAGAGGGTTCCCTCCGACGGATTGACCTTTAACTTTAATGTGCCATGTGCCAATGTCCAAACACCAACACCCTCAGAAGCTTTGGTATCCAAATGCACCGACACAGGCGCCATACCTTCTGGTAGGGGGGTCTGTCCTGTAAGGGGTAAGGCTTCCGTCCGTCGATAAGGGGCATAGGGCATGGGAGGAGATACCGCTAGCCAATGGGGCGTTTCCTGCGTAGTCGCCCAACGGTGCGAAAGAGGTACCCGATTGGTATCGTGGTAGGTGGTGGTTTCCAAATGCGTTTTTAGATACCCCGCTTGGTGCCAGCTTGCACGTGAGGTGGGGATGTAAGCTTGGTCATGGCGTGCATCGGCTGAAGGCGTGGGTGTATCAGGAGAAAAATTTGTTTCTTCATGCCAAAGCAGTGTTCCCTCATAAAATGAGTCACCCCACTTTTTTAAGCACGAGGATTTTCCAAGCGTCTCAACCGCCCACGTAATTGGATTGGTATAGGGTTCATAGCAGGCAAGGGTAAGGGTGGGGTCTGAAGTTTGAACCAAAGACGTTCGGGCATGACGATACACCGTATCCAAAAGGGTTTCACAGTGTTGGTAGCGTTGTGCCTGCTCCTGATGCACAGCATCGACCGAACAGCCACACAGGGTATCATGAGGGGTATTCTCCAATAAAAAACGCCAAGCTTTGGTATACATGCCTTCCAATTGCGAAAGCGTATAACGAATCTCTCGGGCAAAATAGTCTTGTGTGGTAGGTTTTCCACACGAGTCTTTCTCAGCGTGTGCAAAAGCTTGGAGCAGCTGGGGGATTTGAATCACAAGCCGCCACTCAAGCCGTTTGTGCCACTGCTTTAACCATAAACGACTACTCCATACACCCGTTAACAGGGCAGGTGCCGAGGGTGATGTCGCATCATGCCATACTGGCTGTGCCATCAATTTACCCGTGTAAGTCGGCAATGACGCTTGCGTTGCACTAGAGACACAATCTGCCACTTGATGCAGGTAGTCATGCAATGAGGTTGCCTGTGAGGCGAGTACACCGCCACGCTGCATTGCTTTCAAGTGAGACATGACAGGCATCCCCAGATGGTCTCCTCCCACAGGAAGTAAGGGAGGAATCCCCGCCATGGTTAAACATTCAGGGTGGCATGCCTGAAGTGCCTCAATAAAGGTTTGTAACGCTTGCGGTAAGTTAGGAAAAGGGTATCCCGCAATGCGTGCCTCGGAAAGACTTTGAGAGCTTGCATCAAGAGGGTCTTGCAGATAGTACGGTAATGCCAAGGCTTCCTCTTCAGGATTCTCCCACCAATGCTTCCCGTGAAGAAATGGCTGAAAGTAACCCCCTGTGAGTTTCAAGGTTAAAAGGGATGCTGCATGCTCCTCTGTACGCCAATAACATACATTAGGGGCATCATTCCTTAAGCCACGCCAAACAATGGCATACTTTATGCCCACTTCTTGCAACAATTGAGGGATACACGCAGGATGTCCGAAGGTATCTGGTAAATACCCAACACAAGTTTCTAAAGATTGTCCCCACGCTTGGGCTTGTGCCATACCAAGCTTAAGGTTTTGCCGTAAGGTTTCTGGGTGACACAAAAAGCTATCAGGCATCACATACCAAGGTCCTATACTCAACTTCCCTTGGCTGACAAGGGTTTTAAGCTTGGCACTTAATGCCTCAGGCGCGTCATGATAGGACAAAGTATCCTCGAGTAAACTTGTTTGTCCATCAAGAACCACATGGTTCACCTCACCCTGCTCAAGTGCATCCACGCATTGGTTTAATACCGTGAGTAACCGAAGGGTGTAACACGTATGCGTTTCATACCATTCTCTATCCCAATGGGTGTGCAAATAAAAAGCTAGCGGTAAAGCTGTGGATGACATGGCAACAAATGGGGTCAACGAACGGTGTACTGCATTGAAAAAATAAACAAAAAGCATCAAACCTTGATTGTACACAAAAAACATCCCCATTACCTTAAAAGTAATGGGGATGTTGGTGTCGGAGAGGGGACTTGAACCCCTACACATAAAGTACACGCCCCTTAAACGTGCGCGTCTACCATTCCGCCACTCCGACAAAGAAGGGCTTGAGGGTATTGGAACCAACCTACGAACTAGCACATAAAATGCAGTTAAAGCATTTAAGCGATTATTGTTAGGTTTAGTTTCAACATTTATTACCTTACTTAAAACACACGGGCTTGTAAAGAGGGCTTTACGCACAAAAATGTCATAAATTTTTATGAAAGCTTTTTGAAGGCTTAGTGTATAATATCGTTATGTGCTTACGCCCTTGGTTTTAAGACCCTTTTCCCTCCTCATTAACGATAACGACACCTTTTCGTTGACCCGTCATGCCCGCATCAACTTCCTTTCAAACCTCAGTCCATCCTTCACACCCTACCCTTCAACAAGCGGAAGCACCCTCTTTTTTGTGTGAGTCTGAGTATGGCTTGAAGCGCTTAGCCCCTCATGAAGCACTCTCTATTGCGGTGATTGGTACAGGGTACGTAGGGCTTGTAAGTGGCGTATGTCTTGCCGCTGTGGGACATGAAGTCATAGGTATTGATACCAACACACAAAAAATACTTGCCTTACAAGAAGGGCATACCCCCCTCTATGAAATGGGATTACCCGCTTTACAACAAGAGGCACAACGTCACGGCAATTTACGCTTTAGTCATACCTTAGAAGAAGCACTTACACAAACGAAACTATGTATGCTGGCAGTTGGTACGCCACAACAAGAGGACGGTTCTGCGGACCTTTCCGCATTATATGCGGTTGTGGAAACCATTATCGAACATTACCATCGTTTAAAAGAAGCGTTCAAGCCACAGGTGCTTATCGTTAAAAGTACCGTCCCCGTGGGAACGTGCCTTGCCCTACAGGCGCGTTTAACAGCAGCGGGCGTAGGGCTTGAGGTCATTTCAAACCCAGAGTTTTTAAAACAAGGGGTTGCCGTTTCAGACTTTATGAACCCTGAGCGTGTTTTGGTAGGGTCCTTATGGGGGGAACATCCTCAGGGAGAGGTCTCTCCCTATTTGGATAAGCTCATGCGTCGGATGTACGCACCTTGGCTGCATCACCCTGTATCCCCCGTACCCTATGTGCATATTAGCCGTCACTCCGCCGAGATGGCAAAATATGCCTGTAACGCCTTTCTCGCAACCAAAATATCTTTTATGAATGAAATGGCAACACTCTGTGAAGCCATGGGAGCTGATGTAGAAGATGTACAGAAGGTCATGGGCTTAGATGAGCGTATTGGTGCCAAGTTTTTACAGTCAGGGATTGGCTATGGGGGTTCCTGCTTCCCTAAGGATGTACGTGCCTTAGAAGCCATGGGACAAACCCATCAGTGCGACACCTTGGTGCTGAGTGGCGTAGATGAAACCAACCGCCGACAACCTCTTAGATTTCTTCAACGTCTTGAGCATAAACTCCCTCACCAAAGTTTTCATCAAACCCGTATTGCCTTGTGGGGACTTGCGTTTAAACCTGATACCGATGACATGCGCGAGGCACCCAGTATCCCGATTGTGGCGTATTTACTCTCTCATGGGGCTGAAGTGCATGTGTACGACCCTCAAGCCACAAGCAATGCCCAAAGGATTTTTCAGACGCTTTTCAAGCCCGAAGCACCCGCTTCATTGCATTATCATACCTCTGCCCTTGAAGCCCTTACTGGAGCCGATGCCTTACTCCTCTTAACGGAATGGCAAACCTTTAAAACCATCCCCGCCACTGAAGTCCTTGCACGGATGCGTGGACGCTGGATTGCAGATGGTCGACGAGCCCTCTCTGCAGAAACCTATCGTAAATTGGGTTTTCATGTCCTGCAAGTGGGTCGATAATCTTTTGAGTGCCTTAGCCTTCTGTGTTGGAGCCAGTTGCCATGGTGTTATCTGTTCAAATCATAGCTTTACTGTGTAGGTCTGTGCATCATCGCATGATGGGTTTTATAGGCTATGGGTTCTTACTCGGGGGCTTTATAGCGAGTGGGTTTCTCACATCGTTATGGGCTAAGACGGACGTTCAAGAAACACCTGCCCTTCTTCAAGAGGTTCCCACGCAACAGATTGCCATGTTTTGGGACCGATTCAAAACAAAGCCCAAACAGTCCTCCCCTTCCCCACAAGTCACACGCCCTCAACCAGCCCTCCCCCCTAGCAGTAGTCCCACAAAGCCTAGTGAGGCTCAAGTGCGTCAACTTGGCACGCATCAAACGAGTCAATCTAGTCAAAATTCTCAAATTACGTCACCTTTTGGCTGGCGTGTACATCCTGTCACTAAAAAAGAAAAATTCCATACAGGCATTGATATTGCAGCCACCACAGGGACCCCCATTCGTGCGATTCTTCCAGGGCGTGTCGTTTTCTCGGGCGTATATGGTGGCTATGGACAAGCTATCGTCATTCAACATGGCCTACAGCACTATACACTTTACGGGCATGCGAGTCAGTTACTTGTGCCTGTCGGGGTCAATGTTCGTGCAGGAGAGGTGATTGCTCTTGTCGGTGCAACAGGGGTCGCAACAGGACCTCACTTACACTTTGAAGTAAGGCTCCAAGGTGTTTTTCAAGACCCCATGCCTTATCTAAAAGCCATTCAACTGGGTAAAGACCCCATTATAGCCCTTCGTGACCCCAGCTTCATGGCATACTATGCTCAAAGTCAAAATGCCTCGCCTCAAGCACCCCCCTCGCTCACGGCACAACGTGCTACAATCAACCCTGTAAAAAGCAATGCCTCACCTCTCACCCCAAGTCCCCAACCTGAAGCCCTTTCTTCAATCACCCCTTTACCCACAACAAAAGTACCCACACCTGCTATGACTCGGGCAGAAGTCCCTCAAAATTGGATGATGCAAGAAGCTTGGGAGCCTGGTCAGGAAGCACTGGACATTGCACCCGAAACAGCCTCTGAAACACCGCAAAATGCCTCTCAACAAGCCCCCATCATCACACAAGAGTCGGTGCAATCACCCTATGCACTGAAGATGCCTTAGGGGTCTTACAGTATGGGCTAAAGTTTTTGGAACAAGCATCCGAAACTACCTATGAGGAAAAGAGATAACCCTGATAGGTGCTTGCCTTGATACACGAAATCGTCCCTTAGTACGTATGATTTACGTGGTGTGTTTCATCGTTTGCTTACACCCCAAAGCCTTATAACCCAACTATCTTGATAAAAGCTGAAGAAAGAGTCACAGAGAGATGATGATGATGTTATCCCAGATGTTCCAATGGTCTCAGCCTCTCCCCAATGGCGGCTATAGTTTTGGACAAGCCAATGCAAGTGCGGGATTCACCCCCTTGTATGCGCCAAATCCCTACATGCAAGGGCAAAGTTTAGCTGGCAATGTATTTGGTGCTAGTAGTGCCTTTGCAGACGCATCTGCTGGTGCATGGCAAAATGGCTATGGCAATGCCTGTTTTTCACCCTATGCTAATTTAGGGTGCTACGGAGGGTATGGCGGGGCTGGTAGTGTACTTTCTCAGTGTAATGATGGCATAGACGTTGCACAATACAACGCCTTTGTACAAAACACAATGGGAAGCCTATCCAACTACATGGCACGAGATAACAGCCAAGAAATGGCTTTTGCACTGGCTTATCAGCAACAAGCCCTTGCCATGGCACAACAATTTACAGGCAGCTGGTATGAGCAAGGAAACTGGTTCTATCAACAACAAGCGGCATGTCCACCCCCACCGTGTCCACCTCCGCCTCCTCCTTTACCACCTACTCCTTTACCACCTACACCACCACCACCTTTACCACCTACACCACCGCCGCCACCTCCGCCACCTGCACCCAATAACCCTTTAAACTCAGCGGGCATTTGTGGCGACCCCGAATGGTGGAACTACACCAAAGGTGAAATGGGAACCTTCCCCATCAATCATGGGGAACGTAAAGAATTGCTGGTTGACCCTTCCAGTGGTTTACAAATTGCAGGCGTAGGGGTGAAAGGCGACCTAAACGGGCCTGGGGTCGGACGCTATGAGTTTAATGGGGGTGGCGTGATTACCCTTGCCAACAACGATGATAGTTTTGTACTTGCCGATGGTAGCAAAGGACAACGTGGCGACATTCTTGTGAAACAAGGGAATAGTTACATGCGTGCAGGCAACCTCTTCGGCGGTAACTTTGCACCCATCAATGCCAACGGCTTAACGGTATCGACAGGTCAAGAAATTGACGGGGCTAACAATGCCATGGCAAAGCGGATTGTCGTTGAAAACGGTGAGTACAAAATCCACATGAACGTACGAACCCCTAACGGTTGCCAAACAGGTTATTTTGATACAACCTTTGTTGAGAAAGTAGCCACCGCCGCTGCTGATGCCACAGCGGGTGCAAATGGTAACTTAGGGAATACCACTTTAGGTGACATTCTGAGATACCAACCCTCCACTTAATCCTTTCATCGCAACGAGGCTTCAGGGAGTCTTTCTGAATCAAGAAGGATTCCCTGAATGCTTATGCCAACTCGCACACCCTAGCCGATAGGCAAAACAAAAAGCTGGCACAGGTCAATCGCATGAAGGCTTGCACCTAAAAACCGTTTTCACGTATCTTACATCATCCCCATGCTATCCCTATTGTAGGGGAGGGTTTATAACCCTCCCGTTAGGGTTGTTTGTGTATGCCGTTTGTCGTTTTTACCGTGGGTTTTTGCGGGACGGTTATAAACCGTCCCCTACAGAACACATGCTGGATGTCGACCCGCATCGGAGGCGGTGTAAGATAATTGAAACGTAACGTAGGGGAGGGTTTATAACCCTCCCGTTAGGGTTGTTTGTGTATGCCGTTTGTCGTGTTTACGGTGGGGGTTTTGCGAGACGGTTATAAACCGTCCCCTACAGAACACATGCTGGATGTCGACCCGCATCAGAGACGGTGTAAGATAATTGAAACGTAACGTAGGGGAGGGTTTGTAACCCTCCCGTTAGGGTTGTTTGTGTATGACATTTGTCGTTTTTACGGTGGGTTTTTGCGGGACGGTTATAAACCGTCCCCTACGGCATCCAGCGGTTCTAGAGAGGTTATGATTACCTCAGACAGATTATCCCCTACGAGCGAAAACCTCTTGGTATAAAGCACCCGCTTTGTAGGAGCTTCGGACAAAGCTACCCGCAAAAACCCCTTTAAATCCAAAAACCTCTTTTGCACGGGTCTCCCAATGTGCAAACCACTCGGGTGGCTGGTAAGTCACCACAGGTAAATGTTTAGGCGTAGGCTGTAAATACTGCCCAAACGTCACAATATCCACCCCAGCAACACGAAGGGCTTCAAGGGTTTGGTCAAGCTCTATATCGGTTTCACCTAAACCTACCATCAAAGAGGTCTTAACAAGTTGTTTGCCTATACGGTGGTCACTAAACCATTGTAAAAGTGCAAGGCTTTGAGCATACGTCGCACGTCTATCTCTTACAAGGGGGGTTAACCGCTCGACCGTTTCCATATTATGGGCAATCACTTCAGGGGGTGTGGGACTTGTGGCTTGGATTTGCTGAAATTGAGTAACCTGGCCATTAAAATCAGGAAGGAGCGTTTCTATCACCGTACTCGGCGAGGCTTCACGAATGGCTTCCAATACCCGAACAATATGCCCCGCCCCAGCATCAGGAAGGTCGTCTCGGTTTACAACGGTTAAAACAACATACTGCCAAGCCCCTTGTGCCACCATTTGGGCTACTTTTTGAGGTTCTTCCTCATCCAACCAGCCATGGGGATTTCCTGTTTTAACGTTACAAAAACGACACCCTCGGGTGCAGGTATCCCCCATGAGCATCAGTGTGACGGTACCCCCAGCCCAACACTCACTGAGGTTAGGACACTGGGCTTCTTGGCACACCGTACTAAGCCCCTGTTGCTTGACGTGGTTTTTCATATCCTGTAGCCAAGGCTCGTGTGTACGCAGCTTCACCTTGAGCCAGTCAGGCTTAACAGTAGCGTTAGGGAGAGTTTGAAAAGAGGAATTCATAAATCTGGCTGAGGATTCTGTTTTCTAAAAATTCATAAATCACGCACCAAAGGCATGAGGGAAAGCTGCGTCATATCACCTTACTGGAAGAAACTAATCGTTTAAGTTGATTTAAACAAACATCCATATATCTCGACCAAAAAACGTGAACAAAAATCCATAAAAGCCCAATAAAAAATACATGTTTCACAAAAAAAGTATATCTCCAAATAACCTCAACCCCGTCATCCTGAGGGATAAAATGCCAAGTACCTTCAGCCCTAGAGACCAAAAAATGAAAAGCTGGATGCGTGCCTTCATAAACCTCATAGGCAAATTTTGTAAGAGGCTCATAAACTATAAGCCTTTCTTTCACTTCATTGCCATCGGCTAGATGAACCCGTCTTGTACTTCCTATAGCTTCCCAATGCCCCACAACATCGGAAGTTCTCACTACGCTTGGTAAGCCCAAAGAGCCTAAAAGTACTTTAGGTAAAATATCTTCAGCCGAAACTGTTTTGAAGACTAAATCCAGAGGAGCCGCAAAAAACACTTTTTTTTGAATGGTTATTTTCATAATGAAACATTAGGCTCCCATCATGGTGAGTGCTGACTCAATAATATCCACAATATAGACCCCATTTTCACCATCACTCTTAGGAAGTGTGCCTGCTTGAATCGCATTCAAGAAGTGTTGGCACTCTACCTTGAGGGGTTCCACACCTAGTACATCTAGCGGTTGCCCTTGTTGAGGCGTTTCTGCTGGAAACCACATGAGTTTTTTATCTTGCGTTTGGGTATCATCCAGTAACATAGAACCCTTGGTACCACGCACCAATAAACGTACCTGTTTAACAGGGTAAGCCCAAGAAACCTGAACACGGCTCAATATAGGCGTGGCATCTTGCGTTTGTAAAGGATGCTGGGGGTCAAAGGTGGTGTTTTTCTCAAGCGTCACCCACATATCAGCCATATCGATTTTACCATCAGGATGCCCCTGAGAGTTTAGTCCCATTGCCGATATGACCTTACCCGCTTTGGCATTGGCAATGTAACTGATGAGGGAGAGGTCATGAGGTGCAAGGTCCCATAGCACATTCGCATCGGCACGCTTCGCATTCCAGTTAAGTCGGGTACTTTCAATCATGGTGACACGTCCCAAATGCCCCAACGCAATAAACTCTCTCAGACGAAATACGGCAGGATGGTACATGAGCAAATGCCCCACCATCAGAATAAGCCCTCGCTCACGGGCTTGCGTAATCAGGTCTCGCCCCATGACACCACTCACCGTAAATGGCTTTTCAACATAAACGTGCTTCCCAGCCTGAATAGCACGAGCTACCATCTCATGATGGGTCTCACTCGGGGTGGCAATCACGAGGGCATCAATATGGCTATGCTCAAGAAGCACCTCCAAGGAGGTTTCAACAGGCACAGGGTTTGGGAAAGTCTCTTCAACCCAAGCTTTTGCAGCAGGGAAAGGGTCACACACGGCGGCTAATGCACCCAGCTGATAAAAATTACGTGCTAGGTTACGCCCCCAATACCCACACCCTACCAGTGCCACCTTGGGCATCGCACCTCTTTGTGTCGACTCAAAGGGTTTGACATGTTTCATGGTATTTGAAGACGATACAGCAAGTGTCATAAAAAACGATTCCTAACCTTCAAACCCTGTATACGCAAGAGACAAGCACAAGCCACAAAAAGCACAGTCACTTCAATATATGCCTCTTTAGCATAGCATGAAAGCATCCTGACGATGCTAACCTCCGTCCCTACCCTACCTTGTACGTGCAACAGAGAGAGGTTGTTGACACCGTGGCATGTCCTTGTTACCTTTTATTATGTGGATGACACGTTGCGTGCATCACTAAGTTTTATAGCTTATATGCGTATCATTAAACTTATGCGATTCTAGCTCAGCGGTAGAGCACTCCCCTTTTAAGGGATAGGTCCTGGGTTCGAATCCCAGGAATCGCAAATCCCTCTTTCCTTATATCAAACATAAAGAAAGAGGGATTTTTTCATGGATGCATCTTCCTTGTGACAGGTTACTTACATAAACGACTTCAAGGAGCTTTCTATTTTGTCATCTGATAGTTGCCAAAATCCAAGTCAAAAAGAGGCTCAAGCATCCTCTTTGCAAGTAGAACATGAAGCTGAAAGCTTATCGTGTACCGTACTGTTGCAATCTTTTCAAACGCTTTTCGAGAGAACCCTCAAAGAAGCACTCCATCCGCTTCAAGAAAAACACCAGCATAGTTTGCCAGCCTCTGAGGCTTGTTTACCACCCGTATTCACCCGTTATCACGAAGGACTACGCTACGCACTTTTATCACCAGGCAAACGCTTTCGTCCGTTTATTGCCTACAGCGTGGCACAGGCATTAAGAGCCAATCAAGAAAATCTTCAATGGGCATTGTCCTTTGGTGTGGCTTTAGAGAGCATTCATGCGTTTAGCTTAGCTCATGATGACCTCCCCTGTATGGATAATGACGAACTACGACGTGGTTTACCAACACTCCATAAGCAATTTTCTGAGTGGGAAGCCCTTCTCATCGGTGATACTTTACAAACCTTTGCACTACACCACGTGCTACATGATGAAAAAATACCTCTCGGGCTAAGGCTTTGGGCGAGTCAGTGTCTCACCCAAGCGATACTCGGACCAGGCTTAATTGAGGGGCAATACGCCGATATGTGGTTTTCTCATCATGAGCGTGAACCTTTACCCAAGTCATTACAGAGCTTGGCGTGGATTCATCGTATGAAAACAGGTGCCATGATTGAAGCTTCTGTCATGTTGGGCGTAGCTGCTGGGTTGTGGCCTAAGGATATTGAGACTCATCCCACTGCAAAACTTCTTCATCAATGGGGACGGTGTATTGGTCTGCTTTTTCAATTAAGCGATGATATTCTTGATGCAACACACGATACCCATACGCTTGGGAAAACAGCTGGCAAAGATGCCTCACAGCATAAATGGACGTATGTCACTGCACTTGGTCTTCATGAAGCTCGGGCTCAACAAACCCTCCTTCTTGAAGAGGCACAGGCCTGTTTATATACTTTGAATCATCAACACGCCCTTGACACGCTGGATACCCTACATGAACTCACCACGTTTGTTGCACATCGCAATCAGTAATGCAGGTATTACAAAGGGGTATTAGCCCTTAAACGGTGGGGAGTGCCATGAAAGAGGCTAGTGCTTCCAAATAAACCTTTAGATGGTGCGAAGGCTCAACGTGTGTAATATCCAAGGTATCAATCGACGTTAAACGACGAAACCACGTTTGTTGTCTTTTGGCATATTGCCTTACTTGGATGTTAATAGAGTCTTCTGCCTCCGCAGGTGTCATCTCGCCTTTTAACACCTTAATCAATTCTGGATACCCGTGCGTCACACCAAGGGCATGGGCTTGCTCACCATACTGTGCCACGAGTGCTTCCACCTCGTCTAGCCAGCCCTGCTTGAGCATCTGCTGTGTACGATGAGCAATCCGTTGCCACAACCAAAGCTTATCGGAAGCATACAGATTAAACCAATGGGTGGGGTATCGGTACGTTTGATTCAAAGGCTTTACTTGGGGGACTGGCTTCCCCGTGAGTTGAATCACCTCCAAGGCACGTACCACTCTCAGGGTATCATTAGGATGGAGGTGCATGGCACGGTTGGGGTCAAGGCACTCCAGACGCTGCCATTGTAACAACCGACCTTCAGGCGTACTCGCTTCTTGATGCAACGCATGACGCAAGGACTCATCAGGCACAACGGCAGGAATCAAGGTTTCACACAACGCACTTTGTAAGTAAAAGCCTGTCCCTCCCACAAAAAGAGGAATAGCCCCCTGTTGATGGACTTCAGCAAGGCATGCCTCTGCCCAAGTTGCATAGTCTTGTGCCGTAAAGGGTTGCGTGGGTGGCACAAGGTTCATCCCCTCATGAGCAATCCCCGCACACTCAAGCACGGTCGGTTTTGCCGTCCCCACGTTAAGCCCCTGATACACTAAACGAGAATCCGCCGATAGCACAACCACCTTCACCCCTGAACGCTCCAACCATTGCGCAAAGGCAATGCCCAAGGCTGTTTTACCCGTCGCTGTTGAACCAACAATCACAGGTAAAAGGCGTTTTTCAAGTAAGACTGTGGCACAGTATTCAGGCGAGAATACAGGCTTCATCGCAAACATAGGGAAAGGGCTTTCAAACGTATCAACACAAAAACAGACGCTTTATCAAACCACTCGCCATAAGCCATTAGTGATGAGGTGCTACTGGTGGTGGGGTATCTCCCCAACGCTTTTCAATCAGGGCGTTGCTAGGTGCTTCAATAAGCCATTTTACGGCATGATGCACCACGGGGTCAATGAGCTTCACCAAAATAGGAATGGAAGCCATCCCTGCCAAGAAACCTGCCATGGAAGAACGAGGCAATGTATGCGTCTTTTGTAGCAGTGCTTGGGCTTGTTGAAGTGCCTCCTTGGAGTACTTCGTAAAGCGGGTTTGATACCCGACCACTTTGGCGACCTCTCCGGGGTGCAACACTTCACGTAAGGGTTTAAAAATCTGCCCTGGCAAAGCCTGAGATTTTAACTGTGCAAAGGCTTCCTCCGTCATGGGTTTCATCACTTCTAGCGTCATACGAGGGAGTACTTTCTGGGCATGCTGTGGCGATTGCTGCAACACCTGATGCATCAGTTTACCACCCAAAGTTTCCCCTGTAGGACGAATCACTTTACGGATGACCAGAGCAGGCAAGTAAAAACTGGCAAAAAACTGGAAAATAAATTGCTTGGTTGCCGCTTGGATACCTCTTGCAGTGGCAATTTCCTTCTGTTTTGGTTTATCTTTCAAGCGTTCTTTAGTACCATAATACGCTTTAGCACCAGCATATCCCGCATCCATACCACAATAGGCAAGTACCACTTGGTCTGCTAAGGCATCAAGGGTGTCGGCAACGCCATGGTATTTGGGTGAAAACTTGGTGAGTTGATTCACAGTGTCCTGCAAAATAGTATTGGCGGCGGCAGTCATTTCATTAAAATACCCTGTATAACGTGCAAGGGTATCCGTAAAAGGGTTTTTCGATTTTGGGTCAACAAGATTCACTACTTTGGACGATGTGACTAAAGTATCTTTTGCCACACCAGAAATAGAAGCCGTTGCTGAACTCACCAATGCTGACGCACTCACAGACACAGGGGGTATCATGGACATATTGGGTGCCATAGGCACTGGACGCATCATCGTAGAGGAAGGCAGTACACCTTGCGTATTGGTCATGAGGTAACACAAACTTTCTTTATCAATTTGCAAGTTTTTTGGAACATCTATTGGCTCTCAACACACCCTGGTATTTCGTATGCTTGTACTTAAGGCGTACGGGTATCTCTAAACCTAATTGCGGGATATTACCCCAATGATTCATGAGTATAAACGATGCTCAAACAAGACTGCTACCTTTGGAAGCTCTTAAAACCCTCTTGTCAGCATAAAACGTTACAATCTTTAACATGAGGCAATAGGAATAATGCCTGTTTTCTCACGTGATACCAAATGCACATCGGTTGAAAATTCATCTCCAGCCCTCGGTGATACTGTAAGCCCTCTGGATTCCGCAACGCCGTGCGAAATGACGATATGAAAGTATAAAAGTAAAACCTTAAAAAGGTCTGTAACATTTCTTTCATGCTAGAATAGCGTTAGTTTTTTTATAAATACACTTAGATTTTTTACTCATTTTACCGAACTACCATAAGGCGACTTGCTGGCTATGCACACGCTCGATTCTACCTGTCACACCCTTGCAGAGGTTTGCCCCAACATACCCTTCAAAACAGGGCATGAGGTTCGAGAAGCGTTTCTTAGCTTTTTTGAAGAAAAGCTCGGACATCGTCGGATGGCAAGTGCCAGCTTAGTACCACAAAAAAACCCTACCGTGTTACTCACACCCGCTGGGATGTTACCCTTTGTCCCTATTTTTATGGGTTTAGAACCCGCCCCTAACCCGCCTCGGGCTACGAGTAGTCAAAAATGTGCAAGAGTTAGTGGTAAGGCTTCTGACCTGCGTGCCGTAGGACGAACCCCTTGCCATCATACGTTTTTTGAGATGCTGGGAAACTTTAGCTTTGGCGATTACTTCAAAGAAGAAGTGATTCCTTGGGCATGGATGTTTATCACAGAGGTATTACAACTCCCCAAGGAACGGCTTTGGGTAACGGTGCATCATAGCGATGATGAAGCCGCTCTTATTTGGGAAACCAAAGTGGGGATTGCCCCTGAACGTATCTTACGCCGTGGCGATAAGGACAACTTCTGGGGGCCTCCTGGCCCTACGGGTCCCTGCGGGCCCTGTACTGAGATTTATTTCGACACCCTCCGCCCTGACCGTGTATGCCCAGGGTGCCAATCGGGAGACGTTGCTTGCCAAAAGCCCACACCCACAACAGGATGTCACCCTGACCAATGTGAAACGGTTGACTGTCGCCGTTACATGGAAATTTGGAACTTGGTCTTTATGGAGTTTTTCAAGGATGAGGCTGGTACGCTAACACCCTTGGAACATAAAAACGTCGATACAGGTATGGGGCTTGAACGTATCACGATGGTGGTGCAAGATAAAGACAATACCTTTGAGACCGATTTACTATCAGGCTTGGTCGCCAAAGTGGCGGACCTTGCACAGTTCAGAGCAAGTACCTCTTCCAATGAAAATCCTGCCGTGGCATGCCGTATTGTAGCAGACCATATTCGCTTCATGAGCTTTGCCATAGCCGATGGGGTAGTCCCCAGCAATGAAGGGCGTGGCTATATCTTACGGATGATGATTCGTCGTGCCTTCCTCCAAGCCTATCAATGGCTTGGACTTAAAACGCCCTTTTTAGGTCAATTAGTGGCTACACTGGTAGAAGCCTACGGCACAGCCTACCCTGAACTTGTAAAAAGCCAGTCCCGTATCGTACAAATGCTCACCAAGGAAGAGCATCGTTTTCTTGAAACCCTTGAAAGAGGTATGGGGTTACTACAAGAATGGCTTGCACAGCCTGAAGCGTACTTTACGGCACAATGTTTACAGGGACAAGCGGCTTTTAAACTCTATGATACTTACGGATTCCCTCTCGATTTAACCCTAGATGTCCTTGAGGCTCAGGGGTACACCGTGGATACACAGGGGTATGAAGAAGCACTTCAGCAGGCAAAAGCACTGTCTCGTGCCAATCGTAAAAATGCGATGATTGTTTCAGACACCCTCTACAGTGACCTTTTACGTGAAGTGGGTAGCAGTACGTTTGTAGGCTACGATACCCTAAACACCACCGTGACCATTCAAGCCCTCATCGTGGAAGGTGAATCGGTTGGGAGTATCCACGGGACGAACACGGTGTTTGAGTGTATTCTCGATAACACCCCATTTTACCCTGAGGGTGGCGGTCAAGTAGGCGACCAAGGTACCCTTGTTCTTGAGGAAGGTCCTCAGGGTACGACAGCATTGGTGTTGGATACGTACCGAAGAGGGGAACTAATTGTCCATCGATGCAAGTTTGACCAAGGAGAGTACCCTCTACAGGTTGGCACTACCATGACCGCTATCGTGGAACCCGTGTACCGTATTCGTAGTGCCGCTCACCATACAGCCACCCATTTAGTGAATGCCGCTTTACGTAAAATTCTTGACCCCAAGCAAGAGGGTTTAGTACAGCAGGCAGGGTCGTACGTTAGTCCAACAGGGGCAAGGTTTGACTTCACTTTTGAACGAGGACTTACCCAAGCCGAACTCAATCGTGTCGAGTTTCTTGTCAACAAATGGGTAAGAGAAAACCATCCTCGTGAAGTCATGAACCTACCGCTTGAAGAAGCCAAAGCTTCAGGAGCAGTGGCAGCCTTTGACGAAAAATATGGCGAAACGGTTCGTGTGGTTCGCTATGGCGATGCCTCTCTTGAACTGTGCGGGGGTACACATATCACCGAGCTTGGTCGTATTGGTTCTATCAAACTTCTAAGCGAAGCAAGCATTGCGGCAGGGGTGCGTCGTATTGAATTCGTCGTAGGGGAACTTGCCTATAAACTGCTCAAGCAGGAACAAACCTTGCTTCAACGTTGTTCCGAGGTGCTTAACGTCCCTGTCAAAGAGCTTGATACTCGTATTGTAAGCCTTATAGAGCAACAAAAAGTGCTTGAGAAGCAAGTGCTACAACTCCAAGTAAAGCTACACGAAGGTACCCTTCAAAGCTGGTTAGAAACCATTCTTGCTAAGCCTGAAGCACCTCATGTTGTCGGGACATTACTCCACGATACACCCAGCGACATTTTACGAAAGCTTGCTGAAACCTTTGCTTCTAAAACCCAACATACACGGAGTGTTTTGCTTTTGGGTAGCCTGAATACCGACACCCAAGCGGCACAGTTTGTGTGTGCTGTATCGCCTTTGTTAGTACAAGCTGGCTTCCAGGCGGGGCAACTCGTAAAGGAACTTGCCACGGCCTGCGGTGGTGGCGGCGGGGGTAAACCCACACTTGCCATGGCAGGGGGTAAACAGGGTGAAAACGCCGCAGAGGCTTTGGCAAACTTAAAGTTTAGCTTGGCTCAAAAACTGTAGTACACGCAAAATCCCCGATACCAAGTACGGTATCGGGGGTTTGTGAGCATCGTTGAAGCCTGAAGGTTCAAGCACCAGCGTATGGTTAGCTCCAAGCTCCTGCATAAGCGTACGCATTCGCATAGGCATTACCGCCCCAGCTTCCTGCACTCGCATTGGCATAGGCATACGCATTGGCTCCAGAGCCTGCCCCTGCATAAGCATACGCATTCGCATAGGCGTTACCACCCCAACTACCCGCATTGGCATAAGCACTGGCATTCGCCCAGCTATTGGTGTAAGTACTAGGTAAACAATAGGAAGACTGCCATGTTTGAGGCTGACAAAAAGCATTGTTGTACCAGTTATGCCACTGATGATTCATATTCGCAGCTCCTTGATAATACCCTTGGGCGTAGCCTCTATGAAATCCACCAAATTGAGGACGGCAATAGTTGGCAGTAGGTTGGCAAAATCCGAGGCTTGTCATGGCTTACGTTTACTCCTGTAATCTTTTTTCTAACGAACGGATTAACTTATCATGAATCATAAAATACAAAAAACAAAAATTAAAACAAAGATAAATGCAACTATCAACGACTGTATCTTTTTTATTTATATTATTATAAAAACATTAAGTCGTTTCGGATTGCCATGCTATCCTCAATCCATCGTATTTCATGCTTTCCAAATAGAATCTCCCGTATCCCATGCCACCAGTTTCTAAAGCACGCCCCTTGTTGCATCCTACATTCCAAGCATTGTTATCCCTCAAAAAGGGCTTATCATGGCATGATATGAGTCTACTAGGGTATGTGTTACTTTGGGGGATAGGTGCTTTATGCTTTGATGCCAACGCTTTGCATCATGATCATTTACTTCAGGCACCAGGAGAAGCCTTATGGGAGAGGGGGGCTTTATTTGCTTGGTTGGGGACGGATGACTTAGGGCGAAGCATGTGGGCTAGGGTAGGGTTGGGCGTTTGGGTCTCAGTAGGATTAGGGGTGTGGAGTATCCTAGTAGGTTGGCTGGTAGGCGTGCCTGTAGGGCTATTATGGGGAGAGGGGTACCATCGTTGGTGGGGTCAGTGGTTAAAAGAAGCTTTGCAATTGTGGGATACCGTACCTAGTTTACTTTGGCTATTGCTTGCCTCCATGCTATGGACACAACTCCCCTCGGCAGCCCAGAATCACACGATGAGTCATTGGTTCTCTTTGGGGCTTGACACCGCTGTAAGTGAAACTTATGTGAAGGCGTGTCTTATGGGTACCACCATCGGACTCCTCCATGCAAGCGATGTTGCACGTTTGGTCGCACAAGGTGTTTTGGAATTAAAACATACGACGGCTTCCGAGGCTTATGAGACTTTTGGGGGCAATGCACTACGTTTTGGTTTACGTTACAGCCTACCTCACGTTGTGCCAAGATTGATGGTATATAGTCGTCTGCTTTTAATGCGCAGCATACTTGCCGAATCTACTTTGAGTTTTGTGGGGATTGGCTTACAACCACCAATGAGTACCCTAGGGGTTTTAGCCCATGATGCTTGGCAACTCGTGTTGCTTACCATCTATCCCTTTCTTATTATCACGAGTGTTTTAATGGCACTCATGTATCTTCTACGAAACAAAACGACGGCTTAAACCCACAGATAAAAAGTAAGATTGTAACAATAGTGTTACAATCTACACTGTATGACGTATTTTATGACATGTTTGCCATAAAAATCTTAAAAATGCTTCACGTCCATTAAAAAATAGCGTATACTTTACTTATAAACGTTGTTATCGCATAGACATTTTTTCAATGTAAAAAGTCGTGTTGCATAATCATGTAAGCATTTTGGGGCAAGCTGGTAACTCTTAAAATGAAACCTTCCCCCTCGTTAGATGAATGTTTATGTAACATAAAAAAGGATAGTGTGTTCGTATGTAGCGAAGTTATTTTGAATTTTAAGTTTAAATTCTTAAACTTAAAATTGACTTTTGACTTTTTGGGCTTGATTGCTTGGTTACTTGGTATGTTGTTTGAAGTTTATCTTGATTGCTCCTACCAAGAGGTGAGTTCTGTTTGTATCGCTTCAGTATCGTCCCTGAATGGTCTAAAGAATGGTGTCGCAAAGTTTTAACAAACGTTTCAGTCATGTGAGCATGTTTACTTTTTGAAGTGCTTCTGAAGCTTTGTCAATCCTTTTTATGACTTCTCATCAGGACGGGTCTGCGGTTTTACATGTCTACGCCTCCAAAAGACGAACCGTTTGCTTTATTCGGGATGTCTTTCCGCTGTTATTGTCCAAACGCTTTATACAACCGCTCTCTTCTATCTCGGTGTGATTGCCCTCTTCTGAACCTTCAAACCTATGCCCTGCCAAGGCTCTTTGGTATGGTTACGGGGTTTGTTTTTCTCTACACGTCTATTAACTCTCTTTGAAGTGTTCAAACCTTTTTTTGCTTTTTTAATAGAAGGGTAATGTTTACTATGAATACCATTGTACCACAACTCAAAGATGCTCTTGTAGCTTTTGAAGCAAGTTTTGCCTTGTATCAAAAAGCACATACCATGACACTCAGTGAAGCGGGTAGCATTTTACTCCGTATTCAACAGTTTCATCAACTGGCAAATCAAGCACGTGTGATAGGGGATTTGGGTTTGGAAGGTAACTATCTTGTGGTGCTTGGTTCCAGACTTTGCGATAAACTCCATCAATGTGTCTTGGAACGTTTACAAGATATGTCTTCCTCTCATAGCAAAAAACCTTTAGGTACCACGGCTCGTGTTACAGCGGTTACGCTTAAACTGGCTCCGCTGACTGCCCCTAAGCTTCAACGAGACCTTCTTTGCAGTGAGACTGAAACGCAGACCCTCCATCCTCACCCTGAGTTATTAGAGTATGAGCAAGCGTATCTTACCCACGTGAAAAAAACCATGCAACTTTTTCAACCAATTGCTGACCTTCTTCATCAGGCAACCTCTCCTTCTGAAGATACTTCAGAAACACCTCAAGCCCCTAGAGTAGTGCCTGTTATTTTGGCGGGTGTTTAACCCTACACACTTTGATAACCCTTCAAAAAGTCCTCCTAGCACCTTAGCTTGGGAGGACTTTTTATTGCGACCTGTAGCGTAGCGACCGACTTTATTACTTATCGTAGTCCCTAGATTCCGCCCTGCCGAGTCATTCCGATGCAGGACGGAATCTAGGGTATGGTGTAGGGGCGGCTGGTTCGGTTCAAAAAGGATTTAATCCCAGTGGTACGCTAAAGAAAGTCAGTGACTGTACTGTGCTATCAATACTTGATGTCGCAGTATTTATCACGGATGATTTGATAGAGATTACTTGCCACTACTTCACGAATGCTGAAAGGGATATGCTATGGTCATGCACCATCCACACACACCGAAACTCTTCCAACGTTATGTGAATCGAAAGACATGCCAAGCAAAAAAAGCCGCTCGTGAAGCGGTACTACAACAGCCCAAACGTTGGCTTGCTGGACTTTTACAAGACCCTCTCTGGGATGCCCAACCCTTACCGAGATGGCAAGCCGTCACACAGACCCCGTTACAACGTTTAGTCGCCCAAGTGCAAATAGGGGATATGATTGCTTTTGGAGGTGTGGCACCGTTTAGTCGCATCATTCAGTGGGTGACACGCTCGGAGGTTTCACACGTTGCGGTTGTTGCACGTCGTGAAGAGGACGGATGCGTGACTCTGATTGAAGCCAACCAAGGCGGTACGTTTAATGGCGTACAAACCATTGACCTTGAGGAAAAATGCCGTGGGTATGTAGGCGATATATGGTGGTTACCCCTTGAACCTCAGAAAATACGTCCGAGATTTTTTGCGGTCATGCCAGCCTTTGAGCGGTATCTTGAGACCCAGTTGGGTAAACCTTACGATATGTTTCAAGCAGCACTCTCGGCCATTGACCCACTCGGTACCCCTCGAGAAAATAAAAATCCACACCACGATTATACCCAGGAGGATGCGTCACGTTTTTTCTGTTCTGAGCTTGTAAGTGCTGCCTATCAACACGTCGGACTCTTAGATGCTCGTTACGACCCCACTGAACTCACACCCGCAGACTGTATTCGTTTACCCTTGTTCCAACTCCCCGCTTACAAATTAGCATAGTCAAGCCCTTAAGAGGGAGCATCCTCCCTTTATTTGCCTAAGCCAAAGCTAAAAACCCCCTACGCCTCCTCTTGAATCAACCAAGAGAAGGCGTAGGGTTGGGGTTGGTGTTGAAACGTTTAGATTAACCTCGTTGAGCGGCTTCAAGTAAGGTGTTACTTTGATGCAAGTACTGTGAGATTTCATCCAGACTTTGCAAGTTAATGTCCTTAAAGTATAGCAATAACTCCGCTCGAGGATTACCTGCACTGGGGTGCTGATACCCCACCACAATGGTCTTATACACTTTAGACTGAGGGACTTGTTCCATCTCTTGCGGAGGATACCCTCCCGCTTTAACATGGGGTGTTTGCTCCCAGTGGAGCATAATGGAAACTTCCTCGTGCATCTCAACAGGAAGCGATTGATTCAGAAGAAGCCTGATACCCATTTCGCTCACCTCTTGCGTCACACCGGCTACGGTTTGTCCTTGGGCGTTTTGTACTTTACAGCCAATCATGAGGTGTGAAGGCGGTGCCACACGTACAACCCCAGGACGAGGACCAAATAATTGACTAATCAGTGCTTGACGCTGCTCACGACTGAGGTCAACAAAGTTAAGGGCAAGTTTGAAAGCACCAGGGGTACCTAGCATGGGGTCAACCCGTTTTACAATCCCTTGTAAAGTACCTACGGAGCCATTACTCCACTGGATTTGAATATCAACCCGTGATTGTAATAGGTTTTCCTTAGGATGATACATCATTAGGAGCAAGCCACTTTCAGAAACATCAATCGTTGTAGCGGAGTAATCCTGCGTACCACTGAAAAGACGCACTTGTAAGCTGGCACGGAAACGGGGACTACGACGGCGGAAGGTCATCTGCTCAATGGTGGAAAGACGCATCGGACTTTCAATGAAGGATTTATAGGCACTCAGCGGTGTAAGTGCCGTTTGGTCGTGGTGCCACGCTTCGGCAGACCCAAACATATGATAAATAAGCTTGCGGTGTTGCTCCTCGGTACGGTTGACGACTCGGAACCCGACATAATGCTTGCCTTGTTCATCCATCACGCTACGAACCGCCTGGACGCTCAAGAAGCTAATTTCGTTGGTTTCCCAATCCAGTACTTTGAGTGCCATCGTCCCTGAAACAGGCACGGGTTCTTCAAACTCCATGGCAAGCCCATTCTCGGAAATATTGGTGGTGTACCCTACAGCGATAGACCCATCCAAAAGACGAAGGTCACAACGGATACGACGGTCAATACGAGGGTTTAAACGTAGTTGTGGACGCTCTTGAGCCACAAAGAAAGCCCCAACAAGCAAGGTAATGTTATACACTGTCCAGAAGAGGTTCGTAAAAATACCGCCTACATAACTGGGAGTGGTTAAGGCTCGGAAAACCCCCATAAAAATCCCAAAGACACTTACCACGGTAAGAAAAATCTGTACCCACACAGACTGCCAATGAAACACCGTTTGTGCGTTGGTACCACCCTTGGGGGTCACGTTAAAGATTTTACCCTTAGGGCTAAGAATCGTACCTACCGTGGCACATAAAAGGTCAATACACGTTGCAGATTCATACACTTCTGACCAGAACGTGTGTCTGAAACCATACGTAAGCACACTGTAGCCAAAAAACAAGCACACAAAGGAAGGTAAATAGTACACCACAACCTCAAGGAAGCCTGCGTTAATGGTCATTAAACCAAACACAAGGAAGAAAAGAGGTGCCGTAAGGAATACCACACGATGAATCGCATTGAAGAAGTATAAAATACTGGTGAAGTAACACATGCGCTGTGCCAAATTTAAGCCGCGCTTAAAGAGAGGGTTATCATAAAAGAGAACCTGGGTCATCCCTCTTGCCCAACGTAGACGTTGCTTGACAAAGTCGGCATAGGAGTCTTGAGCCAGCCCTGCGGCAAGGTCTTTAGGATGGTAGGCAGACTTCCAACCCAAGGCTTGCACACGAATACTGGTATGGAAGTCCTCGGTAATGGTTTCAGTGGCAAACCCACCAACATCATTGAGAGCTTGACGACGGAACATCGCACCACTCCCAGCAAAGAACGCCGCTCCCCAGTGGTCATTCCCTGGTTGAATCACGTGATAAAATAAGTCTTGCTCGTTATTAGCGATTTGCTCGGCTAACAAGTTACGTTGAAATGGGTCAAGAGTGAAAAAGTGCTGAGGCGTTTGGACAAAGCCAATTTCGGGGTCTTGAAAATACCCGATAATCTCATTGATAAACTTTTTGCAAGGCACATGGTCGGCATCAAAAATAACGCAATACTCCCCACGAGAGTGACGCAAAGCGTTGTTTAAGTTGCCTGCTTTTGCATGGACGTTATCCACACGAGACAAATAACGTACCCCTAGTTTCTCAGCCAATTGTGCCATTTCAGGACGTGCCTTGTCATCGCACAAATAAACCGTCTTATTAGGGTAATCCATACCGATACACCCTACCAAGGTTCGGTAAACCACACTCACAGGCTCGTTATAACTCGGGACAAATACATCCACAAAGGGCAAACGAGACGGGTCAGACGTATTGATTTTTGGGGCTTCTCGATGCGTCGGACTCCAGAGCTGAAAGTAGCCAAAAATAAGATGAATAAACGAAAGCACTTCAGCCACAAAAATCCCATAACCTACGGCAAGTACCACGGGAGATTGTGTCTGAAAGTCCATCGTATCCACAGCACGCCAAATAAGTTGACGTGTCACACTGAATACTGTCAGCAGCATAATCATACGGCGGGCTTGCGGTTTTGCCCAACCAATGGTGAGCATGGCCACAATAATCCCCAAAGAGATAATTGCCTGAACCCCTAGGGGTAAATACAGTGAGCTTTCAGGAATGAGCGGACGAGAAAGCTGCCCGAAATAGTTTTCGGCAACACTCCCAACGCTGGTACTTGATTCCCCAGTCACCCCACTCAAAAAGGCATGAAGCGTTGGGTTTGACTGAAACGCAAAAAACACAACTCCAATGAGTACAACGCCCATACAGAGCCAAGCAATAGGCGGGACAAGAGGGGTACGACGTACTTCTTTTTTTGAAAACGAGGTGCTTTGTCCTCCCCCAGCTTCTTGGGTAGGGGTATCTTGAGAAAAGTCACCTTGGGAGGAAAAGTTCGTTGAGTTCATCATAAAAACGGGTCATTTCCAACAGTGTACATCAGTAAAACAAGCGATAAAAAAGCTTTATAGTACTACTAGTATCGAGTTGGAAGGGTATTTATGGTGTGTGAAGGGTGCATATCTCGTTTAACCATAGGAGATATACGTACTCGTGTTGGGATCATAAAGCCTCCCCAGCACCCTTTACTTGTATGTGAAACAATCAAGAAGCTCTCTCCTTCCCTTGCCACACTTCACAATCCTCTGGATTTTGAACCTATATCGGCATGGCTGTTGACAAGAAGTTATACTGTATCCTCTTTTGCCATACCTCTTTACAGCCAGCTATGACGTGACAAGTATCGACATGACAAACGCCCCTCCCCCTAGAGTGAGATGCTATCGACGCTACACCCTCTAGGCAAATGTTCACCGTATCTAAGGTATATTACTTACAAATCCTGTTACCTTGATGTCGCACCGTATAATCCGTTTTGCCATCATTATTTTCGTCTACATCAATATCTATCGGGCATCCCCCATTCATCTTTTCCATACCTTCTTCAAAATTTACACTTCCTGCATCATCAGGAGTAGTCTTTCTTATGACACCATAGAGTACCGTGGCGGGAATACTGGTCATATCAGCTTGACCAATCGGATTACCCAAAGGGTCATACTGCATTTGCGTGCTTTCATAGTTTAAACCACGACCAAACCCTTTTGACAAATCATAGACTCGTAGTTCGCCTAGACCAAAGGTTGTTGGTGTTTTGAAACCACGAACATGATTACTCGCTGGTAAGTTCTTAAAGTTTATCCCTCCTGCTCCTGCTGGAAACACAAGATCACCTTGTTTGACTTGATTATAATCTATCTTGGTAGCATACAGCCGTCTTTGACCATGCTTCTTGTAGTCACCAATAACATAATACTTCTTGCCTGAAGCATTCAGATTTCTAATAGGGGTTTCAAGGTTTTGCCAGTCTGTCATTGTAGGGATAGCTTTCTTACAGATACAAACGATATTACACTATTTTTAAAGGATACTATTATCATCGAGTCTTTCCTTGATTTTATTGAGTCCTGTTTAAGGCGATGTTTAGTTTTTGTTATTTTTTGCAAAAGAGCAAGGGTATTTTAGCACTTCTGTTTGGGCATTCTCTTTTTACTTTTGTTTTGCGGGAGCATTTCAGCTATACTTTGGACAATATAGACCCTTAAATGTTACTCTTACTATCGTAGTCCATGCTTTACGGGAAGTTTCTAACGTCATGATGACTTTATGGCAACAATGGCAAGCCTTTTGCAAGAACACAGAGACCCCTAATGCAGTGTCAGAAGAGACGCTTCAAAACCCTTTTTTCAGAGGTGCCTACTATGTAGCCGTATTTTTTTTGCATCTTCCGATTGTCTTTTGGAAGGGTATTCAAGTAAAAGGGAAAGAGCATTTACCCCTTGAACGTTTTATGACACCCTACGTCATTGCTGCAACACATCAATCCAACTGGGACCCCCCTGCCCTGTCAGTCGCTTTATGGCCCATGCCAATTGCATACCTTGCTAAGCAAGAGCTGTATGAAAAAGCGTGGATTCGTTGGCTTCTTTCTCGGTTTTGTACTATTGCCGTGAACCGTACCAAGGTAGAGCTTTCTACTGTCAAAAGCGTTAAACGTGTGTTAAAACCTCAAGCCATGACGCAGGATTGCTGGCATTTAGGGATTTTTCCTGAAGGTACCCGTAAAAAAGTCTCTATGACTGATGAAGCCCAAACACCTGTTGAAACAGCCGATACAGCAAGTATTAAACAAGGTGCTGCTTTTTTTGCACTTAAAAATAAAGCCCCCGTTTTACCTGTGGTGTTACAGTATCACCCTAGGGCCTCTCGCCCTCAATATACGGTGACGATTTGCCCACCGATTCCCCATGAGGAACATGCCACACTAGACACCCTTGCGACCCAAATTCAATCTGCGTGGACACAAGCAGAAACCACTTAGTGTCCAAGTGATTACCCTCATAATAGAGGAGTCTCTGTCTTTGTGATAGAAGAAAAGCAACTTTTTAATGTTTAATAGCTAGGATAGGTTTCACCCTTTTTGATTGCTTGTTTAGGTATAAATCACTTTGGAACGTCTTATGAACACCCCTCACCGTGCGTGTACGCCCTTATTAAAGTCCCTGCAAACACTCGTGTTTATGGTGGGCATGTTGCTCACAGTAGGATTATCAGGCTGTATGCAAGAAGGTGCAAACAGACCCCCCGAGGCTCAACAGGCAATACGCTTGTATGACACAGTTTGGCAACGCCTCAAACAAGATTACTTACACCCTGATATGAATCATCAAGACTGGGAACGTTGGCGACACCGCTACGATGCTTTTGTGATGACCCAAGAGGATGCCTATGTTGCCATTGATACCATGATTGCTTCTTTAGGCGACCCCTACACACGTTTTCTTACCCCCAAGCAAGTGACGGAGCAAAGCCAATCCATTGCTGCAGAACTCTTTGGTGTAGGCATTCAAGTGAGTAAACGTCAGGGACGTGTGGTAGTGGTCACACCCATTGAGGGGTCTCCAGCCAAACGGGCAGGACTTATGGCAGGCGATATTGTTTTAAAAGTGGATAATCAACCTACTGATAACCTCTCTGTGGAAGAGACCGTAAGCCGAATTCGAGGTGCTAAGGGTACCAAGGTCAGCATAACAGTGTTACGTCATTTAGAGCCAAGTGCAGGACAAGCACAGGCTCCCGAGAAAACTATGAAAAAGGTGTTTACACTCATTAGAGACAAAATCTCGGTTCAGAGTATTTACACACATACTCTCCCCAAACACCCTCAAATCGGTTATATCCAAATCACAAGCTTTATTGCAGAAAACACGGCGGAAGAGACCCTCAAAGCCCTTGAAAAACTAGGACCTAAACAAGCTTATATCATTGACCTGCGCGAAAACTATGGCGGGTTACTCTCAGAGGCTGTCAACATTGCAGACATGTTTTTAGCAAAAGGACTCATCCTCAAAGTGAACGAGCGTAACCCTATGAACTCTCGTGATTTAGATGCCTCTCCCCCCATCTTTACCGATAAACCTATCGTTCTCCTCACCAATGAAAGCAGTGCTAGCTCCAGTGAGATTTTTGCTGGTGCCTTAAAAGATAATCAACGTGCTATTTTGGTAGGTCAAACCACCTTTGGCAAGGGCATTGTACAACGGATTGAAACCCTTCCCAGCGAAACGGGTGTGAATATTACAGTGGCTCAATATCTTACCCCTAATGGTACAGATATTCATCACAAGGGGATTGCACCTCATGTGAAGGTTGATTTAACCCAAGCACGTTGGCGACCTCTTTTACAAGCATTGAAGCGTTCGCCTGATTTATTAGAACGAGCCCCCGACCAATACGACCCCTTTATTGTGACGGCTCTTGAGACCCTTCAAACCCAGTTTCCACAAGCGATGCAAGCCCCGTAACCTTTTTGGCACAATTGAGGGAATGGACTTATTGTAGGTAGTCTAGGCGTGTACTTAAAAGCCAACATCCCGTAAGGTTGGATGTTGTATATGTGAATATGTGAAAGCGTCATACCGACGAAAGTCGGTATCCACAGTAGCTACTGAGGCCACTGAAAAAAGGCATTCAGGCTTTTAAACCTCTTACCTCGCTTCTTCTGGATTCCGAGCTGCGTCGGCATGACGAGACATATAAGGATGGTAGTCGTTTTCATACGAGTGTCCCGAGTGACCTCATAGCACGCCCTATCTTTGAGGCTTCTTTATGCTACAGTGACATGCGGCTTTCAATACTGTTTACATTTGAATGTTTCTCTTATCGTTTGTATTCCTTTTCTACAGGGAACATGTTCCTAGGTCTTGGTGGTTCAATGATGCGTATGATGTGTGCTGGTTCTTACTTGGGTTTAGTGGCTCAAGGGTCTCATTCAACTGGACTTCAAAGGGTGCATCGCTTTTCAAGAGGGTCAACATCCCTCACAAAAAGCCAACAGCCCCGTTTTGGTAATGCACCGCTTTTAAGCACCTATCATGAGATACTCTCTCCTGTAGTTACGCCTGTAAAGCAACTCACATTAACAGGTCTTAAAGCCATGGCTGGCTCTTGGGGGCAAAAAGCGTTGCATACCATCCAACAGGGACGGCATTGGTACCGAGACAGAATCCCCAAACCCGTCCATTGGCTTGTCACCACTGCCGAGGCACTTATCGTGACCCATGCTGCTGTGATTGCCGAAAATCTCTACTATGACAATATCCTTAAACCCCTCATTGTACGCCCCAGCGTCAAGCAGGTGAATCATTTCATGACCTCTGCCTATTTAAACCCCGCCACCTATGCGCCTACGTCCTTAAAGGCAAAACCCATACCCGATAGTTCTCAATCATCACCTCAAGACACACCTAAGCAAAATGTCGCTCCAGTGGCACCCTCCTCCCTCTCTAGCTCCTCTGCCACTTCACCCATTCATCCTGACTTTGCAGATACACCATCCCAAAATCCTTTCCTCCCAAGGAATGCCCTGTATCTCATTACCCGTTCTTTACCGAACCCTTGGCTTTACTCAGGCTATGAACTGGAAGCATAAATGAGGCATACTAAGGGGAGTTTTCAAAAAATAGCTTGCAAAGTTTCTTAAAATTGTTACAATTTTTAACATAGTGTGTGTACCTTCCTCTCTAAAGCGTTGGATTCTGTTACTGTGTCTGTATGGGTACTGCTGATGGAAGTTTCTATGCTTTTCTGTTGTGTATACAATGTCGTGTTACTTTATCCATAAAGATGCCCGTTGATTTTCACGGGAAAGATTAGGGTATTCACCTTATGAAAGAACGCCAAAACGGTTTATTTGTAACCGTATTTCTCTTGATTGCCCTTTTACTTGCAACCAGTTACTTGGTGCCACGTAGCCCCAAGATTGTCACGCCCATTCCGTATTCACAATTTATTGACAAAGTCTCACATCATCAGATTGCTGAAGTGGTGATTAAACCCCAAGAGCTTATTGCCTTGCCCTCTAGTCAGGATAAAGCACTGGCAAACAAAGGGGTCTCTACAGAAAAAACAAACCCCGCTAAACCACCCTCTTCTAAGCCTGTTACAAAGCCTGAAGCCTCTCAAAGTCATGCAACCGGTAACTTACCTGTGTTTCAGAATTTGTCTTTAAAACCCATTCAGCCTACGCAACATTATAAGGTCACGTTACCTACTTCGGGGGTTCCTTCAACCCTCCTACCCGAGCTAGAAAAAAATCACGTCAAGTATACGTTTGAGGCACCCGCACAACCTAACCAATGGACGGCTGTGTTATGGAGCTTACTTGTACCTGGGATTATTCTTTTCTTCTTTATTATGCTTTTGCGTAATTTACAGTCTGGCGGTGGGCAAGCCCTCTCCTTTGGGAAGAGCCGTGCCAAAATGGTCATGGAGAATAAAATCAAGGTACGTTTCCAAGATGTGGCGGGCGTAGATGAGCCCAAGCAAGAACTTGAAGAAATTGTAGACTTCCTTAAAAATAGCGAAAAATACCAAAAATTGGGTGCCAAAATCCCCAAAGGGGTTTTACTTGTGGGACCGCCAGGGACAGGGAAAACCCTCCTCGCTAAAGCCGTTGCGGGTGAAGCTGGGGTGCCGTTCTTTAGTATTAGTGGTTCTGACTTTGTGGAAATGTTTGTCGGGGTAGGGGCTTCTCGTGTACGAGACCTCTTTGAACAAGCCAAGAAAAACGCCCCTTGTATCATTTTCATTGATGAGATTGATGCCGTGGGTCGTCAACGTGGGGCTGGTATGGGTGGTGGACACGATGAGCGTGAACAAACCTTAAACCAATTGCTTGTTGAAATGGACGGCTTTGAAGCAACCTTGGGCATTATCATGATTGCAGCAACAAACCGTCCTGATATTTTGGATAAAGCCTTGTTACGCCCTGGTCGTTTTGACCGTCAAGTCGTTCTTGACCACCCTGATGTAAAAGGACGTGAGGAGATTTTACGTGTCCATGCCAAAGATAAGGCATTAGATACGGAGGTCGACCTCAATCGTCTTGCCAAGGCAACCCCAGGGTTTACAGGTGCTGATTTGCAAAACCTTTTAAACGAAGGAGCCTTGCTTGCTGCCCGTAAAGATAAAACCAAAATCGAACAGTCTGACATTGAGGCCTCTATTGACCGTGTTGTGGCAGGCGTTGAACGCAAGTCTAAACTCATGAACCGCAAAGACAAAGAAATTACGGCTTATCATGAAGTGGGACATACGCTTGTAGCATGGTTTACAGAGGAAGCTGACCCTGTTCGCAAAGTCACCATTGTACCTCGTGGGATGGCACTTGGGATTACTTGGACCATGCCCGATGACACAACCAATGCAAGCCGCAAACACTTGTTGGCTGAAATTAGTGTATTACTTGGTGGCCGTATCGCTGAGGAGCAAGTGTATGGTGATGTCACGGTAGGCGCTTCTAACGACCTGCAACGTGTCTCGAAGATTGCACGTAGTATCGTCACAGCCTATGGGATGAGTGAGTTGTTAGGGCCCATTACTTATGGCGACCGACAAGAGCATGTCTTCATGGGCCGTGACTTTGGCTCGGAGCGTAACTACAGCGAGCAAATTGCTCAGCAGATTGATGAAGAGGTTAAAACCTTAGTGTTTGAGCGTGTGACCTACGTCCGAGAACTGCTTGCCAGTAAGCGTGATGCCATGGATGCCATTGTCAAAGAACTCCTTGAAAAAGAAACCCTTGATGATGCAGACCTAGAACGTATCATCGGTGTTCCTCAAGCGAAAGACGCTGAAAAGCTCCAAGCTATTGCAGAGGCTCGTCCCACTGGCAATGATGCAACGCCTCCTTCAAGTAGCAGTGAAGACACAGATATGTCAGTGCAGTCTGCTTCAACAGAAGAACCCTCTACAGGTTCTTCTGAACAAGTGCAACCCCCACCTCAAGGCTATCAGGCGACACATCAGCCTAGAGGCTTGAGAGGGTATTTCCGTATGTCGGATATGTTACTCTAAGCTTCGCTTTTTATTGGCGACTCGTTTATTAAAATAGCCTTGCTCTTGCATAGGGGAAACCCTTCATCAGCAGGGCTTTTTTCATATAGTCTTCCTCCTCGTCATACCAACTCTAAGGAGTTATCCATCATACAGTTATCACACGCACTTCAAAACCATGCACTTGCTTTCAAAGGCATATCACACTAAAATGTAAAGCATGGTTTTTTCATCAGGTTCTATTTTTGAATAAAACGTATTATCTTGCACTATTGGCTTATATCGCTATAGGGGTTTTGTCTCTCATGTCTCGTCCGATTGCACCTCCTGCCGTGACTGTATCTCGTCGTAATTTTTTAAAGGCCTTGTCTGTGGGAACCCCCAAAATAGTGGCTCAAGGTCAACAAACCATCAAAGAAGCAGTAAAAGCTCCTCTAGTGGCAAGCATTGAATCTTTCGGAGCGGGGCAAGTCCGTAACGAAGTGCTTAAAACAGGGGTTGAATCCGCCTTACAAAAACCCCTAACACGCCGTGCTTTTTTAAATCGAAGTAAAGTGCTTGGTGCTAAAGTGGCACTCGCTAAGTTGGATGACAGTGCCAATCTATTTCAGAAAGTCATGAATACACCTCAGTGGATTATGAATAACCTGAACTGGCAAAACCTTGCCATCCAGCAAACCCTTAAAACCAAGGGCTTACCCAAAAACAAAATTCTAAGTACCGTCATGACCTTACTCATGAAAAGCCCTATCAACTAGAAACTATATTGGAGCCTCTAGGGGTAGGGTTACGTCACAACAGTATGGCTACTATACGTCGTCAGCGTTGGGGTCAAAGCCTTCTACTTGCACCCCCTCTGGTAGCGTAATGCGTTCCTGTAGCCATAAGGATTCCATATTATGGAATGTGGCAAGGGGGGTAGGCATAAAGTTACGAATACGACGACGTACCGCCAAAAAGCTCCGAGGGCTGTAAAGATACACAAAGGGTTGCTCCTGAGCCACAATTTCCTGATAGCGGTAGTAAATAGCTTTACGTTGTGCCAAATGAAACGTCTTGGCACCGTCATCAAAGGCGGTATTGAGACCCCGTTCCCATGGGGTAGGCGGTGGGTTGTAGGCTTCAGGGTCATTAGGGAATTTGGCAGGAAAGCGTTGATGAAAAATGTGTAAAGCACCATCACTACGCATCACATTTTTGGCACCATTAGGTTCTAATGGACTCCCTGTAAGGCTTAACATAATAGCCTCCCAGTTGGCAGTGTTGATACGACCCACCAACATATTAAAGTCCATAGGGCGTAAATCCACAAGGATACCTAGTTTTTTGAGGTCTTGCTGAATCGAGACAAGTGTGGATTCTCGCTCCTCGTTACCGCTGTTGGTCATCAAGGTAAAGCGTACGGGGTGCTTGTCAGGGTCAAGGCATTGTCCATCGGCACGCCAAGTAAAACCCGCCGTTTGTAATATGGCTTTGGCTTTTTGGGGATGATACGGATGCCCCTTTACAAGTTGGGGGTGTACAAATACGCCATTGATAGGCTCAGGCGTAAAGAGAGGTGCCCCCATGCCTCGGAGAACATTGCGTACAAGTTTTTGTCGGTCAATACCCCAGTCAAGGGCTTGCCGAAACGCCCGAGATTGAAACCAACGTTGCTTGATGGGGTCAACCAAGGGTTTATGCGTGGTGGGGTCTACTTTTTGAGTTTGGTTTAGCGTGATAAAGGAAGAAGCCGAGGTAGGACCAAGGTCGTAGATTTTGAGAGGAAAACTTTTGATTTGGCGGACACGACTCAGGCTACTTGCTCGTACATCAAGGGTGTCAAGTTGACCTTGCTCAAAAAGGAGTGCCTCGGCATTTTGGTCTTTTACGAACTTAATCAAATACTGGTCAAGATAAGGGAGGGTTTGAAACTCACGGTCAACCACAAAACTGTAAGGATTTCTTACAAGAATCAGTTCTCGTCCATGTTTATAATTGCTCAGTTTCCAAAGCCCAGCACTCACCATACTTTCAGGATGTTTTGCAATGCTCTCAGGATTCCATAAAGTCGTAAAACCTCTAGCACCTTGAGATTTCAACAAGGGTTCAATAATATGCTTAGGGGCAATACTACTTGCCAAGGCGGCCTTGAAAGGTACAAAAGGTTTTTTGGTTGTAAACTTAACACGGTCTGCGTCTAGCTTAGTCACTTGAGGGAACTCGCCATCTACCAAAAGACCATCCCGTGTAGAAGGATTACCAAGCCCTTTTGCCATAATGACCTGCCATGTAAAGAGAACATCCTCCACCGTGAGAGGGTGTCCGTCAGACCACTTCAAGCCCTTACGCAACGTGACAATGTACTCCGTGTGGTTTGGCTTAATCTCAATATGTTTAGCAAGATACGGTATTTCTTCCCCTGTAAAGGCATTGGTGGTTGTCAACCCAGGAAAGAACATCCCCCCTAACCCTGAAGAGGTGGCATCATAAGCCGCCCAAGGGTTAAACGTTTGGGGTCCATTCCCCATTTGAGACGTTCTTAAAATCCCTCCAAACTGCCCTACCGCATAAGGAGACACGAGCCTATCGACACCGTCAATGGTTTGGGTTTTATAGGGTGAGGGTTTATGTTTAGGTTGGGTTACTTGCGTCACACCCTGTAAGCGTGCTTGTTCTGCTTGCACCGCTTTTTCAATTTCATCAGGGGTCATCGGCTTACACCCTGAAAGACTCACACTCACGGCGAGCATTAAAAACACGAGACCCCAAGTCATACCCCGTAAAAAAGGAGCCTGACTTAATCCACATAAATGGTGCCAGCGTTTTGGATGGCTTTGTGACTGATTTAAGTTCATCATGGTAGCGTCGGGTTGCATGCGTGAAAAGGGTGCTTTCAAAAGATAGGCTTTTAAAAGATGAAGGATACGTATAGCAAAGTATTTTAAAATCGTTTTTAAAAGTATACTACATTTTTTCGTAACACGGACAGTCACAGTGTATCTTTAGGGCAGGGATGTCCCTTAAATACAGGATACACTGAGACCCATGACCCTTCTGAGCTCCCTAGTATTAAAACGCAATACCAAAAGGGTCATCAGGCAAAACCGTGTAAGGATACCCCACGGCAAAGGCTGTGTCATAGGGGGTATGAATCGTTTGCGGAGGTTGCCATGCTTGGTAATAGGCTTCATAACGTTCAAGATGCGAAGCGGGCAAGGTTTTTAATATCGTTTGGGCACTACTGTTGAGAAACTTACTTTTAATGTCTTTACGTACAAGGCTCATGTGGTGCATCACAAGCTCTTCTCTTTTGAAGATTTTCATACGTTGATAAGGCACTTGACGGGTGGTGTCACTAAGGACAGGGTAATGTTTTTGTTTTCCGTGTCGATGGGTTCCCCAGAAAGGGTATCCAACAAGGCTTCGAGCAAGTGTATTTTTGACAGGCAAAGCACTGATGCACGGCACATAATAATCTTGATGTTGCTCAAAAGGAGCCAATTGTACACGGGGGGACTTAAAATAATCCACCATCGGACATACGGAGGCATCATACCCCCCTTCCAAAAAGGCTACCTTGGCAGCATCAAAAGCTTCAGGCAAATAAAACTCATCGGTGTCCATCGTCATGTAGTGTGTACAAGCTTGGTGATGCACCCCAGCGATATGACGCAACCCCACATTACGTTTCCGTCGTTCTTCGCCACTAGGGCTTCGGTTGGGATGTGTAGGATAATAAAGAAGGGTGTCTATCCATTGACGTTCTTTTAAATCATGCAACAGGGGTAGAAGGGTTTGAGATGCAGGATTTCCTGTATAGCTCACGGTTTGATATACCACAACGATATGGTATGCGTGGGGTCGCATACACTTTAAAGAAGCTTCAAGGAGTTCTTCTCCATCAAAAACGCTATAGCTTATACCAAGTTTCATCACTAGGATTGTTTCGTTTTACTGAGGGGTCATGATTTAGCGGGTGATTGGGCTGTTTCCTAAAGCTTTTAACCACTTCAATGACATGCCCATAACATGCCCATATTTAACTATACACGAGATATACAGGTGTGCATCAAAGGGGGTGGAGGCAATTATCTCATATAAATTGTTTTTATTAAATCAAGAAACAAACATAATCCACCAAAACACTCTAAGTCCCTTCCAGAAAGTACCTTTTGTGATGATGACAAGTATTTCCGTCGCAGGCCCCATCCATATTGATATTACGCCTCAAGGGGTCAATATCACTCAGAATGGTCAATCACTTGTAAATATCTCTGGTGGTAGTGTCCAACTTGGTGGACAAGCCCAACAGCCCTCCGCAAGTCCTACTTGGACAAGTCCTCAAAGCTTTCTCGTAGGGTCGCCTAATGGAAATCAAAACAGTACCTTATCTTCAAGATTACCTGGTTTTTCACCCCCTGGTAATTTTCAGAATGCCATTCCTGGCCTACAACTTGACCGTAATAGCCTGAATCAGCAAATAGCCGCCTATCAACAACCCGCTTGGCAACAAAGCACTTCCCCCTATATGCTCAATACAGGCTTTGGACCCACCTCCAACCCAGCGGGCTATAGTTATGCCGATTTTGGTAAACCTGGAACCCTCTCAAGTAGCTTTCCTCAAAGGGGAATTGACCCTAAATTTTATTTTGCACCCGCTGCGGCTTCCCGTGACCTCCCCGCTTTGCTAGGCTATGCGGCAGGCTTAGGCTTACCTTTAAATTACGGACCCGATAACCCAACACGTGGTTTACCACCAGCATTCCTTGGGCAACCTTGGACAGGCTCTGTTGGCAACCCCATTTCAAGCGGTTTATGGCAATAGAAGCCACCATCATTCTTTGATTCAAAATAAAACCTCCCTCTACTCTCAAACACTTTTGATACGACCTTTTGGGTCACGCTTTTACAATTTTATATTCCCCCTGGTTGCAGCGTTGTTTTTTCCACAAACGCTGTTTTTTTTTGGTTATTTTCAGCCCAATACAGCCTCTCGCATCCTGTGTCTTTATAAAGCCTTCACATCAAATCGTCTTTGGGGTGGTTGTTGTTTTGGCACAAATGTGGTGAAATATAAACGTGGTGAATGGTAAGGTAAATGCTTTATCTTACTTTTATATGTGCCTTCTAGCATAACTTATCTTAAACTCTTTGGGGCTTACTTTTTTACTGATGCCTCACTTATTGCAGGGTAGTCTATTGATAGAAGTGTCTCTTTAATGAGAGGTTGTTTTAACGACCTTATCTGAAACGCCCATTCACAGAGTAACCAAGTTTTTGTGATATCCGCCTGTTTGATGTCTGCTTTCGTAAAGAGGAGTGTGCCATCGTGCCAAACATGATTCTTCCTGACCTGCAACCTATTCCATTTCCAGCCCCTGTGGGTCTGTTAAAAACCTTACTGGTTGTAGGATTTTTTACCCACGTGGTACCTATGAACCTTGCACTTGGTGGTGCTTTAGTATCCGCCTTATACCTGCTTGCTGGGAAACACCAAGAGAATGCTCATGCCAGTCGTTTAGGACATAGCATGGTATTTTCATTACCCTTTGCGATTTCTTTGGCGATTACTCAAGGGATTGTTCCCCTGCTCTTTTTGCAATTGGTGTATGGTCCTTTGTACTACACCTCTTCTATTTTGATGGGTGTCCCTTGGATTGCCATCATCCCCATGCTACTGGTGGCTTACTACGCTACCTATATTGCGAAGTTTAAAGAAAAAGCCTTGGGTGCTTGGGTGCCTTATGTGTTGATGGGTGTGTTTGCTATTTTTGCAGTTATTGGCTTCTTCTTCACCAATAACATGACCCTTATGTTAAAGCCTGACACTTGGCAAGACTTTATTGTAGAAGGTAAAACAGGGTTAGCCTTAAACTTGTTAGAGCCTACGCTGTGGTCTCGTTACCTGCACTTTGCCTTAGCCGCATTTGCCGTGACGGGTCTTGGCATTGGCACCATGGGGCTTTACTGGGAGAAGCGTCAAGCTGAGTATGCAGGCTGGTTGATTCGTCAAGGTTCTGCTTGGTACTTGGGCGTAACCCTTTTACAAATCGTGGTTGGGTTTTGGTTCTTATTTGCCCTTCCTGAACCAATTCGCCAAAACTTTTTGGGTGGCGATAAAATGGGAACACATCTCTTTAACTTCTCCAACGTGTTGGGTGTAGTGTCTGTTATTTCAATGGCTTTGGCTTGGTCTCGTCAGTCATTCGCATGGTTCCGTACTGGGTTGTTCACAGCCTTGGGTGTGGTCTTTAGCATGACATGGATGCGCCATTTGTTACGTGATTACACAGTGTCCTCGTTCTTTTCACCTGAAAAGGCTGCAGTAAACCCTCAGTGGGATTTACTGATTGCCTTTGGGGTACTGGCAGTAGGCACCATTGTGTATCTTGTATGGCTTGGCAAAATTACCATCAAGTCATTCGATAAGCCTTCAAACCCCGTTTAAATGAGTCCAAGTAGTATCGTGGTTCATTCCTCTTTTTTACTTTTTGAATGTTCTGTTTTAAGTGAAACAATTTGAGGTTTTCTTTTTATGGTTTCTCATGTAACGCCCGAAGCACCTGAGGTCAACACAACAACCTCCTGTGAAATGTGCCCTGGGGTTGCCGAAAAGGCACGTCGTCAGTTTCTTACAACCGTCGCTCTTGCTGGGGTCGCTGTTGTTTGGGGTGGTGCTGCGGCTTTCCCTATCATCAAGTATTTATTACCTCGTGAAGAAGAAGCTGGCCCTGAGGTCACAAGCGTTAACCTTGGTAAAGTCGATACCATTCCTAAAGGCACAGGAAAGAACTTCCAGTTTGGTAAAAAACCTGGTGTCATTATCCGTGATGATGCTGGTACGTTCCATGCCTTTAGTGCCATATGCTCCCACTTAGGATGTACGGTTCAATACGATAAACCTGAGGGTGTCATTTTCTGTGCTTGTCACGGTGGTAAATATGACCCCAATTCAGGCAAAAATATTTCAGGTCCTCCACCTCAACCCCTGGTTGCTTTCAAAGCAGAGGTGGTCAATGGGGATGTTGTTGTATCTAAGTTACCTCGTGCAGGCAAGGAGGCGTAACCCCTATGATGGCACTTGATACTGATGCCTTAAAAATGGCAGCATTTAACTGGGTCAATGCCCGTTTACCCATTGCAGAATTTATGAAGCTTGCAGGTAAAAAAACAGTCCCTGTCCATAAACACTCCGTGTGGTACTACATGGGTGGTATTTTGATGGTGTTAATCATCATTCAGTTTGTTTCTGGTGGCTTATTGATGGTGCATTACATCCCTGAGATAGAGTCGGCTCATGCTTCTGTCAATGCAATTAACACCAAAGTTGATTTTGGATGGTTGGTACGTTCCATGCACAGTTGGGGAGCAAACCTTGCCATTCTTTTTGCGTTCATCCACATGTTTAGTGCTTACTTCATGAAAGCCTATCGTAGCCCTCGTGAGTTCACTTGGTTTTCAGGGCTTATCATGTTGGTGTTACTGATGGGTTTTGGATTTACGGGGTACTTGCTCCCTTGGGACGAAGTCGCCTTCTTTGCCTCAAAGATTGGTCTTGATATCACTTCAAAGAGTCCTCTCGTAGGTGAAATTATGGGTAGTATGCTCCGTGGCGGGGCTGAAGTGGGACAAGCTACGATTTCACGCTTCTTTGTGATTCACGTCATTTTGCTTCCCTTGGCATTGATGGGGTTAATGGGACTTCACCTTTTAATGGTACAACTTCACGGGATTTCCAAACCAGAATCTTATGTTGCACTGCCTCCTGCCGAACAAAAAGAAGAGAAGTTTTTCCCTGACTTTATGCTCAAGGATTTAATGGTGTGGCTTGTTGTAGTGAACTTTGTTGTTGCGATTGTGTGCTTAAGCCCTTGGGGATTAGGACCTGAAGCAGACCCCTTTGCAGCTGCCCCTAAAGGGATTAAGCCCGAGTGGTACTTCTTGTCGATGTTCCAGTTCCTAAAGTTGTTACCTCCTATGATTGGATTCATTGAAGGGGAACAAGTGGGCATGATGTTTTTTGGTGCGATTGCTGGTGGACTTGGTCTTGCACCCTTCATTGATAATGGTCAATGTAAAACCCGTTCTGCCATCATGACTGCCTATGGTGTCGCTGTGTTGGTTGGTATGATTGTATTCACAATTTGGGGGTACTTATCGTGAACTATCCTTTATGGGACGTGCCGACGTTGGGCGGTACATGGATTATTGGGATTATTTCTATTCTTCACGTGTTTGTCTCACACTTTGCAGTGGGTGGCGGTGCCTTCTTTGCTTTAACAGAGTGGCTCGCTTACAAAAACAACGATGAAAAAATGTACGACTTCCTTAAGAAGCACTCCTTGTTCTTCTTACTTGTTACCACCGTTTTTGGTGCTGTAACAGGGGTGGGCATTTGGTGGTCTATCAGTTTAGCAAGCCCCAATGGTACTGCAACGCTGATTCAGAACTTCTCCCTCGCTTGGGCGATTGAGTACTTGTTCTTCTTAACCGAAATTGCGACCTTTGCGGTGTATCACTACACTTGGAACCACATGCCTCGCAAGCAACACGTAACGGTTGCCATTTGGTATGCGATTATTTCCTACCTCACACTCTTTACCATTAACGGGATTTTAACTTTCATGTTAACCCCTGGTAAGTGGGCCACTTCACACTACTGGTTTGATGGTTGGCTTAATGAAGGGTATGGACCTGCTATCGTCATTCGTGTGGGTATGACCTTTGCCATGGCGGGTATGTACGCTTTCTTAACAACGTCTCAGCTCAAAGACCCCGAATTCCGTGCGAAAATGATGCGTTATGCGTCCAAGTGGTTTATCCCTGCCGCCATCACGGCGCCTATCGGGTTAGCTTGGTACTTCTTGAGCCTTCCTCCTGATGTGCTTCAAAACGCAACACACGGTTTTCAAACGGCTGCGGCTGGAAACTTCTCAGTTTTAACCCGTGCTATCTATATGGCTGTCGTTGCGGCAGCAACGGTTATGGGATTTGTACTTGTGGGCCCTTATCTCAACGCACGAGGCTTTACCACAGTGGCTTCCTTCCTCTTTTTGGTATGTGGGTTGCTGGTTACAAGTACCACAGAGTGGTCTCGAGAAATGTTGCGTAAACCTTATGTGGTTTACAACTATATGTATTCCAACGGTGTATTAAAGTCGGAAGTACCTAAACTCATTGAAAAAGGGTATGTTGCCTCTTTCAAATGGGCAACACAAAACCCCGCTGAGTTAGGGCAGAATATGTTCCGTAATCAGTGTGCAAGCTGTCATACAGTGGATGGGTATCGTAGTATGAAGCAACTCTTGGGTGAGCGCGATGAAAAAGCCATTCTGGCTTTACTGCAAACCATGCAAAACCTTGACCCCAAGCAAAATCCTTACACCACGATTATGCCTCCTGTGATTGGTAAAAAGAGTGAGCTTGAAGCCCTATCTAAATACCTTTACAGTATTAAGCACCCAGAAACAGCACAGTCAGCCAATACCACCATGGCACCACCTCAAGTTTAACGAGGTATGCTAGGCTGAATCGTGTTACTGGTTCTGTCATTTCCTTTTACGTGTTAAAAGAGGTCTTTCCCTTAAGGAAAGACCTCTTTTGTGTTTGAGCTAGCGTTCTTGAGGGTTAGTCCTCTATTCAGTGGAGGTGGTTTCAATATAGGGCATTTGAAGGAGCTTCATTGTGGTACAGTAAAAAGTAGGCTTCTCATACATGTATGGTGTTAAACTTGGTGCATAGATACCCATGGCTAAATTAACAAAAGAACAACTTGCCCAGCTCATGCACAGTAGCACGCCTCCTCTAGGGGGAGGGGTTATAGATGCTGCTTTACAAGCACCCTCTTACCTCGATGAAGAAGAAACCTTAGGCACCCAACCACTCTATGCACAGTATCCCATGCCCTCTGCGTCAATGCCTACCCAAGGGTTTCATCCTACAGCTGAGTATCCTCATGCGGCATCTATCATAGAGGAAACAGCCTCCTTTCAAACACCCCCTATTTCTGACATTTTTAGTGCCGATAGTTTGCCTCATGAAACTCATGAGACACTTTCAAACCATACAGTCGCAGTGCATACCGAGTACGGTTTAGCAGAAGATAGTCCTCAATCGCCTCGTGCTTTGCCTCTTGCCGATACACTTCAAGAAGACCTGCAAGTGCTTAGAGAGTCCGCTTATCAGGAAGCGAGTCAACAAGGGTATCAAGATGGTTACGAAGCGGGGCTTAAACAAGGGTATGAAGAAGCCGAACGACGCTTAGAGGAGCAGCTTTTGACCCTACATGATGGTATTGAGAGTATTTTGTCTGCCAAAGAAAAAGCTTTTGAGTCCGTCAAAGACGAACTCTTACCATTGGTTTACCAGTTAGTAGAAAAAATTATTAAAACTGAAGCAACCTGCGACCCGGAGCTTGTTTTACATTTGTTAAAAGACAGCCTTCGTCAAAGTGACCGTAACGCCAAGCAGCTTATTGTGCATGTCCATCCTGAAAATATCGTCGTGGTTGAGCAATGGCTTGCGGAACACCCGAATCCATTTCGTTTAGAAGGTAAAATTAGCGTAGAGGAAAACCTTAATGTTGAATTGGGTAGCTGTATGATAGAAACAAAAAATGGTATGCTTGATGCTAGGTTTAGTACTCAGTTAGAATCGCTAAAGAGTTTGTTGGGCTTAAATCAGACGGTGGTTGGTGCACCTATCCAAGCTTCTGATAACCCCTCCTAAAGTGAGCGTGAGCATTCATTAGGTTGAGACGAACGTTTATCTTTTTACATACCCTTGATACTTTTTGAGACTTATGTCCTAGAAACTACTGAAACATGATGATGGCTTCTGATAATCCCATGGGGTTTACCCTCCCGCAACCCAGTGAATTTGCACTGGTTTTCGGTATTTTGGGCTTGATTCTTATCATCCTCATGCCGTTACCCGAGTGGCTGATTGACGTGGTTATTTGTATCAACATCGCCCTTGGGATTCTCTTATTGATGATGTCGCTTTTCGTCAAAAACCCAGTTGAAATGGCGACTTTCCCTTCTGTCATTTTGGTGGGTACAATGATTCGTCTTGCCCTTGGGATTGCAACCACCCGAGCCATTCTTGCCCACGGGGAAGCAGGAGAAATGATTATCGCCTTCGGGAAGTTTGTCACAGGGGGCGATTTATTGGTGGGGATGATTATTTTCATCATCATCATTATTGTTAACTTCATGGTCATCACAAAAGGGTCAGAGCGTGTGGCAGAAGTCGGGGCTCGTTTTGCATTGGACGCTATGCCTGGAAAACAGATGGTGATTGACGGCGACTTTAACGCAGGTCTCATCAGTCCTGATGAAGCCCAGCGTCGTCGTGAAGAATTACAACGAGAATCCGCCCTTTATGGTGCCATGGATGGTGCCATGAAGTTCGTAAAAGGGGATGCCATTGCTGGGATTCTTATTACCCTGATTAACTTAATTGGAGGATTAGCCATTGGGATTGCCATTAAGCAAATGCCCTTTGAAGAGGCTATCAATAAATACTCCATTTTGACCATCGGGGATGGTTTAACCCAACAAGTATCTGCCTTAATGATGTCGGTGTCCGCTGGTATTACCATGACACGTTCCACCGCCCAAACAGATAGTTTGGCAAAAGACCTTTTACAAACCCTTCAATTAAAACCCTTTAGCTTGATTTTCTCAGGCTTGTTCATGCTTCTTATTGCACTCAGTGCACCCATTACAGGATTACCTTGGTATGTTTTCCTCCCTTTGGCAATAGGGCTTATTGTGCTTGGGGTTAGTGTGTTTCTGAATAAAGACATGACCGAACAAATGGCACAACTGGAGGGCGTAAAAGAAGAAATGAACCAAATGGTTGACCCCAACCGTATGTATCAAAAGCTTGGTGTTGACCCTGTGAGTGTTCAAGTGGGTATGAACTTGCTCCAAATCGCTGACCCCGAACAGAATGGCCAACTTTTAGGTAAAATTGCGGGGCTACGTAACCGCCTTACGGATGAACTTGGTTTTATTCTGCCCAATGTGCGTATTTTGGATAGTATGTCCATAGGACAGTTTGAATATCTTATTTCAATTCGAGGAAACCCTGTAGGTTCTGGGAATGTGTATCCTGGGCGTTATATGATTCTGGCACCTATTTACCAGTCTACGGGACAGGAGCCTCCAGCAGACGTGGTTCAAGACATTGACCCCTCATTTAATGCCCCTGCTTTTTGGCTGGAACCTGAACAGATTCCGCCTGAAATTCAAGCCCACGCTGTGGAAGCCACCGATGTTGTGATTACCCACTTGCAGGAAATCACCATTAAGTACGTCGATGAAGTCATGACCAAAATGGATGTACTCAAGCTGATGGAGCTTGTACGCCAGCATGACGCTTCTCTCGTCCAAGAGCTTGTACCTCAAATGCTTACACCCAACGATTTACGTAAAATCTTTGTCAATCTTATCCGTGAGCGGGTCTCTATCAAGGATGTGCAGTTTATCTTTGAGCGTCTGAGCGACTATGCACGTTTCAGCAAAGAACCTGATGTCCTCTCCGAACGCATCCGCTCGGCTTTGGGACGACAAATTTGTGTCATGCAAGCAGACCAAAACAAGAGTATTACCGCCATTACACTCTCCAACGATTGGGAACGCACACTGGATGATTCCTGTCAGCGTACTGAACTAGGTACCATGTTTTTACTTAATCCAGCACAAGTCCAACAACTGGTTGAAGTCACTGCCCAAACGCTTCAAGCCGTGCAACAGCAGTATGACCGTGTTCCTGTCATTCTGTGTTCCCCTCGCATTCGACTTCCTCTCTATCAGCTCCTTGACCGCCACTTACCCATGATTTCCGTGCTGTCTTACTCGGAGTTAATTCCAGATATTCAGGTCAATGCCGTAGGTAGTATTGAGTGATTAAGTCCTAACACTCCTCCTGTAAAAGGCTATATTCTAGGCTATGTTTACAGTACACTAAAGCCTGTGAATGCTTTATGATACAAAATATTCACAAAGTGTGGTTTGAGGGCATGGCTTGATACTATATTGATATTATATAGTGTCGAACTCACACTTTATCTTGGCACCCTGTTTTTATTCGTGTATAGGCTTAACCATTAGGGTCCATTCTTTTTTGTCACACTGTGCGAATGTTCTTTTACGCTCGCATCCTTCTCTCTCACTCACTCGCATGATAACGCACCCCCACTCCCATTCATCTTCCCATTCCTTGCACCCTACACCTACTTTGGCAGATTATCAGCAGGTGGCTGACTTGCTTGGAAAGGCACGTACAGTATTCATGACGGTGCATGTCAATCCTGATGGGGATACGCTGGGGTCTATGCTGGCATTAAGAAGTGCGTTAATCACGCATTACCCTCATATTGAGGTATTGCATGTGGCAATGGAAGGCAAAAAGCCCGATATATACCACAGACTACCTGGGATTGATGTCGTATTGCAATCTGAGTTGCATCAATCACACTACTTGAATACTTATGACATGAGCTTAAGCTTTGATTGTGGCTCCAAAGCACGTTTAGGGTTTAATGGACAGATTTTTGACAAAGCACCTATTCGAGTCAACTTAGACCATCATGTAAGTAACGAGCGTTTTGGAACGCTGAATCTGGTAGATGTTGAACTCAGTGCCACTGGGCAGGTCGTGGCACATTTAATTGATGCCATGAAGGTACCCTTTACTCGAGAAATTGCAGTGAATCTTTACGCCGCCTTAATGACCGACACAGGCAATTTTAAATACCCCAATAGTACCCCTGAGGTGTTTGAATTAGCAAAGCGTTTAACCGAAGCGGGTGCCGAGGGGCATTTATTGTATCGTGATATTTACGAAGAAACCCCTTTGTGCCAACTTAAACTCATGGGGCGGGTCATTGAGCGTACTGAATTGATATGCCAAGGGGCGATTGCCCATAGCTGGGTTTCACCCGAAGATTTAGAAAGTTTAAATGCGTGTGAAGAACATACTGAAGGTGGGATTGATGTGCTTCGTCAATTAAAAGGGGTGCAAGCGTGTGCCTTTTTTAAAGAGAATACGCCTAACCTTACCAAAATAAGCTTTAGAAGCCTCACACCACGCATCGATGTTTCACACTTTGCAGAACATTACTACCAAGGTGGTGGACACACCATGGCAGCTGGTTGTAGCGTAAAAGGGACTCGTGCTGAAGTCATGGCAAACGTGTTACCGAAATTAGAGGCCTACGTTACGGCGGCACTTGCTGTTGCTCAAGATGCCAGCCTCGTATCTTCCTAAGCTGCGTAACACGGTGCATTTTACCCATGACACTTTCCTCTGCTTCTTACAGCACCGCTTTGAGTCATACGCTTAGTGATGAGCCAATCATACGACCCGTCCCCTTACCGACAGCACTCCCTACTTGGGAGGGGTTGTATCAGGGGCAGGCTAACTTCCAAGAGGTCGTAGCCCATACACCCTCTTGGAAGTTAGCAGCCTATCCTTTACCACTCCCTGAAGCCATTACTTCAAAGCTAGCAGCCATAGGAGACGCACTACATTGGTGGCTGACCGCATTGGATACCCTTTACGAACAAAGCTGGAAACAAACCCACCCTGAGCAGGTACCACTTTGGGTTTCTCAGTGGCTTGACCAAGGAAAACCACAAATGGTGATTGACCTTGCACGCCACAAACGACAAAAAAGCCACATCCCCTTGGTCATTCGTCCTGATTTACTTTGGGGTGAGGGGGACACCTTAACCCTTTGTGAAGTGGATGCCATTCCTGGCGGGTTGGGTTTTACGCAGGCACTTCAGTCCTATTACCATGACATGGATGGTAACCCCTATCTACCACCGGCCTCTAAGGATTTAGCCACCACATGGCTTCAGGCTTTTCGAGCTTTGGTTCAAACAGGGCTTTCCGAAAAACGTCGCCAAGCTATTACAACGTTTGGACAGCCTTTTCCTCATATTGTGGTGTGCATTTCTGATGAAGCGAAGGATTATGCACCAGAATGGGAGTACTTCATTACGCAAGCCCTAGGCGGGTTTGAGCAATCAGGCGTAATAGCCCTGCACCCTAAAGACCTCTTTCCCCTTGCTGATGGGCTATATTTTGATTTTCAGGGCAAAGTACACCGTGTAGATGTCCTGTATCGTTTTTTTGAATGCTTTGATGTCACCTCGTTACCTAACGCCGAGTTAATCGTTCATGCGATTAAAAAGCAATGGCTGGTGTGTAGCCCACCTATTAAACCTCACCTAGAGGAAAAAATGATGGCGGCTTTGTGGCATCATCCAGCACTACGGCCTTTTTGGGAGCTTTCTTGGCAAAAAATGCGTACCAAGTACCCCTTACTACAATCGTCTTGTGCTATCACGCTTTTAGATGCTATCATCCCACCCACTTGGGTGCTTGACCCCACGCCTTTACCACCCTCTGCAGCGTATACGCCTACACTCGTCTATCAGGGTAAACCCTTAGCCTCTTGGCACTTGCTTAAAACGGCAAGTCAAAAAGCACGGCAATGGGTAATAAAACCCTCTGGATTTTCGCCTCAAGCTTGGGGTTCAAGAGGCGTTGTGATAGGTCATGACCACGCAAGTCAGGGTTGGGCTGAAGCCCTTCAGAAGGCTCTGGATGATTTTCACCAAACCCCTCATATTTTACAGCCTTATCACAACACGCAGGTTGTACCTTGGCATGCCCTGAATACAGACACACTACAAGCTTATCCATTTGAAGCACGAGTAAGACTCTGCCCCTATTATATTGTCCATCCTGTTGAAGAAAAAACAACCCTAGCGGGTGTGTTAGCAACGGGATGCCCGAAGGACAAAAAAATCATCCATGGCATGAAGGATGCCATTATGGCACCTGTCATGGCTTTTTAGGCTTGTGCTTGGTCACGACGTTCACTCGCCTGATGAACCCGTCTTTCTAGGGTAATCATGCCCACTGTAGCAACGCCCATAATCCAAGACTCCACATTCGCAAACTGAACGGCACGCTTCTGTGAAAGACGAAACGTCTCGGCAAAGCCTGCCCAACGAGTACCCAAGTGTTGAATTTGCCCTGCTTGATGCAGCTTTTGCGCCATACTCTTATGGCTATCTGCTAAAAACTGATGAAGGGCTACCATCGGTCGCCAAGCAGCTTGTTTACTGTAAGTATCAGGTGATAAACCAAGCTCTTTAGCATACTGCTTAAAAGGGTAAAGCTTTGGACTGAACCCTAGTTTAAAGCCCTGTGCTTGGGGAGCATCGCTCTCCATGAGGTTAAGCATCCCTTGCCGCTCTTTATTTAAAGCATGCCATGCCTTTGCATAGTGAGTATGTTCCGCTTGTACTTGAAGGGTTTTTTCTAAGGCTTCATGGAGTGTTTGCCAAGTTGCTTTTCGGTTATGTTCTAAACTTTCAGCCGCTTGCGTATAGGCTAGCTTAAGGCTTTTATTGGGTTCCCACGTTTGGGGAAGCTCATGCGTTAAAAGTTTACCAGGTAACTGATGAATCCCCTTGCGTGCTTGTCTTTGTTGTTCCTCTTTACTCGAAGCTGCAATTTGGTTTGCATGGCTAGCAATGAGTTCTTTATACGCTTGGAGCAGTGCAGGACGGTCCTTGAATAAGGTATCTGCTTGGTGAAGGAGTGTACGCCTGATACTTTTGTTTTTATCATAGAGTGCTTCAGGAGAAGCAAGGAGGTCGTAGCGTATGGGAGAACTGAGAGATGCATCCGCTTCTTGTAATGTTTTCGGGACAAGTTTTTGGAGCTTCTGTCCTTTTGCAAGCAATTGACCCACTTGGCGACACGTGTTGAGTGTTGGATGATGATTCAAATGATAATAACGTGTTAGGTAAGCAACCAGAATGCCACTCACAGGTAAATCAAAATGGAAAAGCGTTTTTGTATTCTCTCGCTTGGAGGTGGCATGCTCACTTTGAGTACGCAGTTCCAAGAGGGGTGCCGAAACTTGAAGTGCGGTAACGGGTACGTAATTTTTTTGTTCTTCTAGGGTATCTGGAGAAGAAGACGGTGAAGGCTTTTGTGGTGGATGGGACTCTAGCCTGAAGGGATTATGACGTGTGGCATCTCTCCGAGAGGCTTCAGACATAGTACGTCCTGCTGCATTGATACCACCACTTCCGTAAAGTGTCTGCGACCAAACAGGCACTTTGGTTACATCGCTTGTTATTGACGTGACAGAGGTAAATACATCAGAGTGAGGAGCGATAGGATTATTTTGTTTAGGGTAGGCGTAAAGGGCAGAGTCGGTACGTGAAAAGAAACTATCAAGGGCAAGGGGTGTGCTATTAAGATTATCAACCCGCTGAGGAAATGCACCTCGTGGGGCTTGTACTGTGGCATAGGAGGGCATATGAGAGGTGACAGCAAGTGTCATAAAAGCTTTCCCACAGACAGGCAGACAGAGAATCAATGGCACAAATGAAAACAGGGGACATACAGAGGGCTTGAGGTTTCGCCACGATTTTGAAATACTCGTGACGAAACCCCAAGCGTTACCTTAAGGCTTTAATGCAAAAGCATTGGCATTTGCAGCATCCTTAGAAAGAAACTGAGAGGGACGAATGGCATGTAAAAACTGGAAGGTAGCAGGCGCAAGCGTATTCGTACCAAGGTCTTTTTGATGGTGCTTATAGATTTCATTGTAGGCTTCTTCAAGCTTGTCCATGTGTCCTTTAAACCCTGAAACATGCTCAAATGTTAGGACTTCTCCGCCATCCTTCACTTCTTTTTTTAAAGGCGTATCTACTTTTTGTGCAAGTTTGTGGATGTAGTGTTTAAGGTCAGGTTGGTCTTTAGGCACACGAACCGATAAAGATTGTACCTGTTTGAAGCCTTCTTCACGGTTTGCAACCATGGCAATCACATTCATCAACCCTGCGGCAGGCTGTCCAAACCCTTCCATACCAGGGAGTTCTTTGTTATGGAATATGTACAACTGGCTGTGGTCATGACCTGTTTTTTTCATGGAAAGTACACCAAGGGTCGTCAAACCACCGGGAATCTTTTTAACCTCGCCATTGATACGACCCTCACCACTCACGGTATGATGAACCACGGTAAGCGTTTGAGGCAAATCGGCATGTTGCTTGGCTTCAAGCGTTTGCTTTAAAGGCACAGGCACAAGGTCTACAAAAAACCGGTGGGTATTGGCTTTTTGAGTGTCAGGGTTAAGCCATTTTGCCAACATTTGAGCCTGGTGTGCATCATCGGTACCTGCTTTACGATTTGTAAAGGCAGCAACCGCTTCATCTTGAGGCACTGCGACAGCCTGTACAGGGACATCAGGATACTGAGTGACATTTTCATAGTGCTTCATGCCTCTAATGACATCCTTTTTCAAAGGGTCAGGAAGCCCTAAGGTGGTAAGCATCAGTGCAGGTACATCACTTGAACGAATGGGGGCTAAGCGTGTTGCTTTAAAGTGCGGAATACGTGCCTGTACTTGCTCAGGACGTTGGATGCTGGGGTCTACGTTTTTCAATACATTCGCCATGACGGATGAGGGCATCACAACATCGCCTTTAACAAGCTTTTCGACCGTATCACTCAGTGCAGCACGAGAAATACAGACAGGGCATCCTGCATCGCCAAATCGGCTTTGTACTTGCGTGTTAGGTGTTTGCTGAGAACGACTTAAGCGGTTTGTGGCACTAAACGCCATAGGTGAAGCTAAAGAAGAGAGACGCATCATCATATCCTTTGTAAGACCTTATGAAACAATTTTAAAATACGTGAACAATCTAGAGAATAAAAAAGAATGGCTAGGTTTCAACATTGTGATGAAGCAAATGGGTAGCACACACACATCATTTAAAACGAATATCATCACTCAGGCAGTTACCGAAACCAGAACGTATCAGCCTAAAACAGAGCTTAAAATATCTATCTCAAGTACTCTATACAAATAGAGTATATGAAAAAGATACATTTAATGCAACATTATTACATTATTAACACTGTAGAAGAGCATCCTGTTATTTTAACAAAGTTTCATCAAACTTACCCTTTGAAATAAGATTGCTTTTGACAAAAAAGCCCGATTGTAACATTTCGTTACAGGACGACACCAGACCGACATTCACAGGATGTTACATCTTTGCGTTACATGCTTTCTTTATGAGAGATAAGGGCTTGTATCGTGGGTTTATTTCACGCATAATAACATTGCCCTGTAGAGGTGCATCCTTCAAAAGTATGTGCGGTTGCCTTTGAAACTGCCTGGTTTCTTCTTAGAGTGCCATCTCTAAAGTAACTTCACAAAAAGGGAAGTGATGCCGAAAGTATCCTGCTTAAGGCACAGAGATACTTGGTTGTTGAGGTTAATACCCAACAACTGTCATGGAAGTGGTATGTTGAGGTTTCAAGACCCTCATAACCTCCGTGGAGTGCTACAAGATTGTGTCATGTTGCTTTTTTGGATTTTTGAATAAGTGTATCGCAGTCAATGTGAGTCTTTCAACTCACATGCTGCCCTGAACCCTAGCATGTGTTTTGGGTTTTGGACGCACTGCTTTTTGTTGAGGGTGTTTTATCGTATCACGACGTGCATCAATCTCTCGTTACTGCACGAAATCTTTAACCTTAAACCCCATTCAGCTTTAAGTTTTAATGCAAACACTGGTTCTCCATGAAAGTAAAATGTTTAACAGTGGGTTTATGTATGGTGGTTTCATTAAAACACCATCCCCTTACGACTCTCTTGATTGTCACAACACAGGTTTTAAAACATACGCATTATTGCATGGCTGCTTCTACATGGGAGACTCCATTGGTCCTTGAGTCTTTAAGGCTTACTTAGGTCACCGTTTCCTCCTTGTTTTCCCTGTTATTGAAGTTGCCTTACGCTTTATGCTCGTTTCCTCTTCTGCCTTGTCATTGCCTACGCCAACAAAGCATCGTGTACCCCAAACAGCACGCTTTTCAGGGGGTGCTTCTGTTGCAACGCAACTGATGAACGGGGTTGCCGATAGCTTATATAACCGAGGAGAAGGCGTACGTTACGCTGTGGAACAGACCTTTGGTTACACCGTACCAAGGTTTGTACAGCAACAATACCGTACCTTTGACATCACGGGTGAGAAAAACAAACAAGCTGGCGAGGAAATGTTCATCCGAGATACAGCGGCAGATTTTACTGATACCTTTTTACCTGGTCTACTTGCAACTTACGTTGTAGGAAAACATCTGGACAAACGTCATGGTGGCTTAATACAACACAATATTGATGCTGATAGTCTTGAGGTGTATAGAACCATTGCCGAGAAAAGTCGTCATCAACAAGATTTTTTCAATACATTACAAAAGCTTGTGCAGTCCCCGCAAGCCTCCACCATCACCCAAGAGACCTCACAGGAAAGGCTTTTAGGTCAAACATCATTGCAAAAAGCTGTGGATAAACTGGTCAAGTGGGAAACCACCACTGCACAACAAACAGGCGGACATTTTCGGCATGCCTTTGATAGCCTTTTAGGCAAAACTCAAGACCCCTACACGCATGAAGCACAAAACCTTGCGGCTGCTTTACGCCTCCCTAGTTTGGATATTCATTTAAAACACCCACACACGGGACACCCTGTTGAAACCACGCTACCCAATATTTTGCATGACCTTACCCGCATGGCACGCCATGAGGGGCATGCGTGGGATAGTAAACTGGCACATATGGCGGAAACCACACTCAAACATCAGCCTTGGCAGGGGCTTGGTACATTGGCTGCTTTTAGCATTTCTTTGATGATTCCTCACTGGATACGTCAAATGATGGTAAAACGCTATGGGCCACAGGCTGATACCAACCCTGCTACCCGTGCCATCTCGGAACACTACGATAAATTAGCAAAATCCCTTGGTAAAAATACCCCCCTAAGTCATCCAACCCCCGCTAGTACTCACCCCATCTCCAATACGTCCTCTGGACTGCTGAGTAAAGTACCCGCCATGGTCGTGGCAACCCCCTTTATGGGTGCAACCCAACCTTTTGCAGTGTCAACACAAAAGACCAACGCCTCTTACGCTTCTTCTCAAGTGCCTACCTTTCAAACTCGTTTTGGACAGACACCCCAAGCAAGCAAAGAAGCACCAGTCCAAGCATCTAATACGCCAACCCCTAAAACTCACGTGAAATGGTTTCCCTACATCCGTGAAAGTTTGAAACAAGGCAACTTGACACCTGCTCTTGTAAGTGCAGGCTTTTTCGGCTTTTTGGGTGCTGTAGCGGGTCGACACTTTGTGACTCAGAAAGCGGGACGTTTGGGTTTAGATTTTGCCAAGGGCATGAAAGAGTTTCTGTCCTTTGAGCGTACTTTTCCTTTTACAACCTTACGTCAAATGGAGTTCACGTATGGGGCTTTATGTGGCATTCGTCTCATGGAAAGTAGAAACGATGCCGACTTTAGAGAAACGTTACTGCGTGACAATATATTAGGATTCCCTACCCTCACTTGGGGAACCCAGTGGCTACGCCAGGGTTTGAGCCGTCTTGCAAACAAACAGCTTATGCACACCTTGGTACGGGATGGCTTAATGACTTTTGAGCAAAGCAAGCAAGTAGGCCATCAACTCCTGTTTAAAACGGCTGATTACAGTGTACGCCGAGATGCCCAAGAAATTACACGCCCCATGATGCAACATGCCTTACGGTTAAGTGAGTCTCAAATCAAGCACTTGCCCGACTTAGTCGCCCGTGTAAAACATACACAAAATCGTGTCACCCTAACGAGTGCTGCCATTTCTGTCGCCTTACTTGCTTTCCTTGAACCACAATTAGGTATTTGGGTGACGAATTCGTTAGAAAAACGTCGCCAACGAGAAAAACTGGGCGTATTAACGGTAGAGCCACCCCATTTTTCGAGCCATTTACCGAGCATGACCCCTTCAGCACCTCAGCGTGTCACGGCTTAGGCTAAGTCCCTGAAGAGGTAAGGTATTGTTTGAGGTACTGTTTGAGTTCTTCAATCGTTTTGGTGCGCTGGATTTTACCTTCATGCACAAAACTAACCATCCCTGTTTCTTCACTCACAACAACACAAGCACAGGGTGAGGTTTCACTAAGACCTATAGCGGCACGGTGTCGGGTTCCGTATTGCCAGCTTAAATGGGGGTCTTCTGTTAATGGGAGTAATGCCCCTGCCACCACAACTTTAGAACCTCTTGCCCGAATGAGGCATGCACCATCGTGCAAAGGCGTATTGGGGTGAAACAAGGTAATGAGCAGTTCAGCCGAAAGACGTGCATGGAGGAGTACCCCCTGTTCTAAAAATTCATCTTGATAGGCCAGTTCATGACGGTTCAAGCTCATAGGCTCAATCACCATTAAAGCACCCATTTGTCGTTTACTTAAATACCTTACCGTTTCGCCCATACGTTGTAAAAAACGTGTCATTTCTTCAGCGTTGAGCGTGGCGATTTCTCGGTCCTGCTCCAGCCCGAGACCTAAACTTTGTAACACTTTTTGTAGCCAAGAGGTTCGCCCAATATAAAGCAGAATACGCCTCAACTCGGGTTGAAAAATCATCATCAGACCCACTAAAAAAAGTTGGGTACCTAAGCTGATAAGACTCTCCCAAAGGGTAAAATGGAATGCCCTAGCAAGGAGCCATATCCCCATAACCCCCAATAAAATGAGTAAAAGCCCCCTCAGTAGAGGTTCGGCTTGGTTGCCTCGAATGAATCGCCAATAAACCCACAAAAACACAAGTACAAGGGAGCCAATCTCAACATAACTCAGTACGACATGGATGAGCTGGTCAATCCATGTTTCAGAGAGATGAACCCCTGGCAGGTGAGGACTTGGGGGCTGGTCAAGCATGGCATCAAAAGGCATAAAGGACTCTTTAGGACTTAAAGCATCAAGAGAACATGATAAGGAGCAAGGCACCTTATCATATCACATCTTTGTTTTATTTTTGTAGTACACACCTTACGCTCTCGGTAAAGTATGTGACCTTTTTATTTACCCTACAATATTGAGCTTATGCCCAACGGCGTGGTATTGTCCGTAAGATTGTGCGTAATGAACGGTTTCAGGCTGAATGAGGTGATGCCCAGGCTGTAGATGAACGCCCATATTATCAGCACTGGGTTGATACGCTAAGGTTGAAGGCGTTAGGGTGGTGGTAAGACTTGTCGATTTTAAAGAGGTCTTCATATCGGTACCGCCCACTGAAAGTGCCGCAATACTAGGCTGCAAGGGAAGTAAAAGGGCTTTGCCAGCTGTCGAAGAAGTCACCGTTTGCCAAGACTGCACAACGGTATTAAGCGTTTGCTCTTTGAGCTGTCCTCCTAACATCCGTAACCGACCCATCACCTGCTTACCCTGCTGCGTCCATTGTTGTTTTAAAACATCTGAACCCACTTTAGCCGTCTCTTTAAGTGCAAGGGGCTGTGGTTGTGCATAGCCACTTTGATGGGTCAGCCCCGCTATAAAGTTGGGTTTAATTGCCGTGGGAACTTGTGTTGTGAGGGTTTCTTGATTTTGTCCAAAACGTCGTTGAAAGACATCCCCTCGTGTGGTTTGTAATGCAAACTGATTTTTTTCACTCTCAATAGATTGCAAATGAGAAGCGGGATGCAATGAACCTTTAAAGGCATGATGTTGCGATTGTTTAGGGGTTTCTTGAGAAACCTCTTGCCATGGCAAGGTCAAGGCGGAAGGGCGTACCTCCTGAGGACGCATCTGGGGCAAGTGCTGTGCCAATACTTGGCTAAAGGTATCTGCTCGATTAAGACTCTTACCTCGCTGTAAAGCCGTAGGGCTTACCGTACGAGGTACCGTCACCTTAGGTGTTTGGCAAGGTATGCAGGCTGAAGACAGGAGCGTATTAGAAAACACGAGGTTTAAAAGGTCTGTTGAGTATGTATCTTCTTAAGGACTTTTATGAAGGTAGTCAAGAAGATAGTTTAGGGAAGACGTTTTTAACAAAACACACTTTAAAACGATTAAATCATTTGAACATCTTCATGTATTATACCATATGTCCAAACAATAGATACTACTTGGATGCTTAATTTTTGATGAGACTTTTTGAAAGCAATGCTCCAATAGGGTACATGCCTTAAAGTAGGAGATATTCACTACAACCTAAGTCGTCATTCCGACGCAGGTCGGAATCCAAGAGGCATAAGGAGCTGGATACCGACTTTCGTCGGTATGACCGTATGAGATAAAAAATGGCACTGACTTTCAGAAGACTTACTCTTCAAGATGATACCTTACGGTCGTAACCACTTTCCCTTTTTTACGGGATAGGATAGCCTTCAAGTAAAAAGCGGTCTGGTTATGAAGAATGTTATGCCACATTTTTTTGGTGACAAACTCAGGAATCACAATCGTTACAAGGTCATGGTCATATCGTCCTTCTACCTCATCGATATAATCCATCAAAGGATTCACCAGAGTACGGTAAGGCGATTTAAGAATGGTTAAAGGGAGTCCGCATCCCCAATCATCCCAGATATGGCGTAAACGTTGTGTGGCTTCAGGTTTAAGCTCAACGTGAACCGCTTCAACTCTTTCACTGATAGACTTTGCATATTCCAAGGCGGCAATCGTTCCACGGTTCAAAGAAGCCACTAGCACCAAGACGGTGTGTTCAACCTTCACAGGACAATGGGTTGCCTCAGGGAGTGCAAGCTGTCTCCCCACTGATTTGTAATGATTTTTAATACACTTAAACATATAAATAAGCAACGGTATGGCGATAAATACAAGCCAAGCACCCTCAAGGAACTTTTCAACCGCCAACACAACAAGCACCATCCCTGTAATCACAGCCCCCATGCCATTGATTAACATCCCCAGCTGCCATCCTTTTTCTCTTTCCCGCAGGTGGTGCCGCACTAAGCCCAATTGTGTGAGGGTAAAACAAATAAATACACCCACCGAGTAAAGGGGTATCAAGGCATGGGTGTCGCCTTTGAAGAAAATAATGAGGAGCATCGAAATGATGCCCAGCATAATAATCCCATTACTAAACACTAGGCGGTCGCCGATACTCATGAGTTGGCGCGGTAAAAAGCCATCGTCTGCCAAGAATGAAGACACCCTTGGGAAGTCAGAGTACGCAGTGTTAGCCGCTAGAATCAGAATCAGCATGACTGCAAACATCACAATGTTGAACAAGATGGGCTGTCCTACAAACACAGCGGTTGCCAACTGGGAAACCACGTTTTTACCTTCTATAGGTACTACGCCAATTTTGACTGCAAAATACGTCATGCCAATAAAGATAGCCGCCAGAATGGTACCCATCCACATCATCGTTACGTTAGCGTTTTTAGAGGCGGGTTCTTTGAAGGCATTCACACCATTTGAAACAGCCTCAATCCCTGTTAAGCCTGCACAACCGTGTGAGAAGCCATTAAAAAACAGCTTACAAGCGAGGAACAATCCAAGCCCCGACCCTGCCACTTGTTGGGCAACGGGTTCAGGATGCAAAATATGCAAAGAGCCTGTGAACATTTGATACAGTGCAGAAATGAGCAGGAACGCCATGGCACCGATAAACAAAAAAGAGGGTAGCAAAAACACAGAAGCAGATTCTTTAAGCCCTCGGAGGTTCATCCCTAAAATGAGAACATCCGCCCCAACCGCAACAGGGACTTGGAGTTCATGGGGTATCCATCCCGCAGAGACCATCGCACCAACACCAGCACAAATACTCACCGATACGGTCAGAACATAATCAATGAGTAGTGCAGAACCCGCTACCAGGCTCAGTCCTTCGCCTAAATTGCTTCTTGAAACAATATAAGACCCCCCACCTGAAGGGTACGCACGAATGACCTGCTGATACGAAATAACGACTAATAAAATAAGCCATACAATCGCAACCGCCACAGGCATGGCAAGTTGCTGAATCACGGCTGAAGCAGCCACGCCAGGCAACATCACGTTTAAGGCAATGAGAACTTCATCCGTAGCGTATGCCGAGGATGACAGTGCATCGGCAGCAAAAATGGCCAGCCCCATGGGGACATTGACTTTTTGATGTTTGGCAAACTTGGTACGGAGGGGTTCACCAATCAAGAATCGCTTAATCGAAGAAAGAGACAGAGTCATCATCATAGGGGGTCGACACTTTAAAAACTATGGTAGGGGCTACACAGCAGGTGAAACATTTTGGGGTTCATGCCTTAAGTTATAACGCATGACGGAACACTTACGCCCTATGCTACCACAGACGCAAGCCCCTCGACTATCCTACTCCTTTAAGCTTTCGCATTTCATCCTCACGTAAAGACTCTTTTTGAGGAGTTGGATTCGTTTGAGTTCAGAAAGCTCAATGGCGAGGTCTTCATAGAATTTTAAAGGTTCGTAGGGGGTTTCTGTAGCTTTTTTCATTGCTTTTTCATTGTCTGAAATCATCTTTTTAATCACAGCATTGTAAGCTTCACGATGTTTTTGTTGCTTTAAGGTTCGATACCGAGGCTTACGCCAGCTGATTTGCCAATCAAGATGTCGACGTGCAAGGAGTTCAAAAATCTCAGGGTAGTCTCTTATAATATAATGGGCAACGAAAGAGTAGTATTCGTATTTAGGGTCTTTAAGTCTACCTTCTACAATGAGATACTCAATACGGTCAAGCCAATACCATACGGTGGGTTCTACATCGTCATACGTCACGTTGCGTTGTTTGATGCTCAGTGCCACCTTACGTAAGCTTTGAAAAAAGGTATCAAAAGCGAAAATGAGTTGCTTTTCTGCATAACTCAAGTTTACTTTTTTATCCGCAATAGCATTGTAAAAAGCATTGATAACTGATAGATATCGTCTTGATAAGAAGTAATAAGTATAGGTGATAAGGGTCGTAGGAGACACCAGCAATTGCTCAGGCGTTTTATTTAAAAGGTCTGGCGAAAGAATGTCGTTAAAGAAATGTTGCTCCCTTACCTCATGTTCTAAACCTTTTAATAGTTCGGGATAGCCCTGCATCGTACGTATAAAAATGCCGTTTCCCTTTTGTTCCGCAATGGTTTTACAAACCTCTAGTAAGTCTTTTAATGTTGTGATGCTTTTGCATTCTTGGCATTCCTTGCGTTCCTTGCATGCTTCGTTTTGTGTCAGACATAGGCTAAATGGTCTTATGGCTTTGCTTAAAACATCAGCATAGGAGCGGTCTTTGGAGTCATCTTTTTCAATCAGGTTGTAAGCATTTAGCCACCACTGTGCAAACGTTAAAGATAAATCCTTAAACTTTGGATCGGTTTTACTTTGAATAATGAGTGTTGCAGGCCCTGTATAGCTCCAATCTACTAAGAAGTCAGTTTTATCTTTGTCTTGTTTATGAAAAGGGTGTTCAATCACTGAAAGTTCATTTTCAAGCACATCACAAATGAGCTTTCCTTCAGAGGTATGAAGCCAGTCTTTAATAAGGTTTTTGGCTTCATCATTACGGTGCTTGTAGTAGTTAAATATCAAGGTTAAGGCTGCAAAAAGAACGGTAAGTTTTCCAATAAATTCGGCAAGCTTCTGGAAATCAATTTGGGATTTGGAAGAATCGTTTTCGTTTTTTTTGTCTTCGTAAAACAAATCCTGTATTAGAGCGTTATTGCTACACGCTTGAAGAACCGACTCTATCTGGGGTTTGTTTCTAATAAATTCGGCAAGCTTCTGGAAATCAATTTGGGATTTGGAAGAATCGTTTTCGTTTTTTTTGGCTTTGTAAAACAAATCCTGTATTAGAGCGTTATTGCTACACGCTTGAAGAACCGACTCTATCTGGGGTTTGTTTCTAAAGCTTGGCACTGTAAGAACTAGAATGATAGAAGGCATCAGTACGAGTAAACCAACTTTCAGCATATCCCATACGATAGTCATAATACGCATAAAGAAAGAGGCAAAACGGTCAGCCAACATTTCCAGTATGTCTACTAGGGCGTTATCCGAAAGCCAGTTTTTCATCAGGACATCATGGCATGTATGGAATAGCAAGCTAAAGGAATGCCCATTCCAAAATTCTTTCTTGAAAGGATGAATATCTACCCAAAGTGACCAAATGTCGGAAACCAGTTTTCCCCCTGCGCGCTTAATCCAAGAGCATATTCTAATCAGTGTAACTGTTAGATACCCTAAAACGAGTAATTCTATACAAACAAGCATCATTGCGATGATGCCCACCAAGGGGATTACTAACAAAGCCACGAATACTATTTTAAGTAACAATGAGAAAAAACCGTAGGACATGTGTCAAATAGGTCGCATTTTTGGGAGCGTAAGATTTATACTTATTACAATATTTTTACAAAAATACCATAAAAAGATTCATCCACCCTAGTAACTGTTTGTTTTATATACAAAGCGTAAGTGTCTGTCACCCCTAACCCATGGGGATACTTAAAAAACGGGATGATTACAAATCGCCTCCTACTAAAAATATCGGTAGAATAAGATACGCTATACGGGCTTTCCATCCAGATAGCACTATATTCTCTAAGGGCTTTAGGGTACACTATGGAGGAAGGCTTTAACCTCCATTAGCCTAAACCCTCTGCCCATGTCATTGCCTGTCACATCGCCTGCAACCTTTCCTGTAACATGGCTCAACACCTAAGCCCTCTACCCAAACCTCACTCTCTCCTTAATCATGCCTTACACTTATGATGTTCTCTAAGCTGACAAACCCTTCTTCAGAAAAAGCCCTCAATACACCTCATCCCAAACCCACGGTGTGGGTCACGGGAGCAACGGGGTTTGTGGGGCAGTGTGTGGTACCACACTGGTTAAATTTAGGGTGGCATGTGGTATGTGTGGTGCGTGATGTAAGTACTAGTCAAGCACAAGCCCTTCAAACACAGGGTGCTACTTTAGTATCCTTACCTGTGGATAATGCCATGTGGTTTGAAATTTTACTTGAGAACCTCAATCAATATCGCCCTGAAGGATTCCTACATCTTGCCACTTGCTTTTTAGGCGAACATCAACCTCATCAGTTGGCAACCCTGATAGAAAGCAATATCCTGTTTGGTACCGTGTGCTTAGAGGCTTGGGGACGTTATGTACATCAGCAACGTACCCATCAGCAAGCACATACCACAACAGATAGGTTTGGGTGGGTACTCAACATGGGAACAGTATGGCAACATTTTGAAGATGCCCCTTATGCACCTGTGAATCTTTACGCCGCTACCAAACAGGCTTTTGAAGCCCTACTACAATACTATACCGAGGTATACACCCTACCAACTTTAACCCTGAAACTTTACGACACCTATGGCGTAAGTGACACACGTCGTAAGGTATTACCGATACTGCGTCAAGCGGCATTAACGCCTCTCACTGAAAGACAACCCATCCAATTGACTGATGGCATACGCCAGTCCTTCCATTTTCTTTACGAGACCGACCTCTGCGACGCACTCACGCATGCCGTGACTAAAACACTTCCCAATATGACCACCCTCTCGGCACAGTACGCTTTACCGTCCCCGAATACTGTAACGCTCCAAGAAGTAGTGGCTTGTTTTAACGCCCATTTGCCTCCTGAAACGGCACTTCAACCACAGTGGGGAGCATACCCCTACCGTACCCGAGAGATGTTCACCCCGCCCCAGCATGCCGTTACCCCCCTCCCTGATTGGCAAGCCCGTTATACCTTGACCATGGGCGTAAAAATGCTTTTAGGACTCCCTTCAGAGGTTTCAGCCCCTCAAGGAGACCCTACCTGATGCAACATCTCACGACTTTGGAATCCCTTCAAACTTGGCGAAACGAACAAGAAGACCTCAGCCAACGTGTCGTACTGGTACCCACCATGGGTGCCTTACACGAAGGGCATCTTCAACTGATGAAGCTTGCTAAACTGAAAGGACAAAAAGTCGTCGTAAGTATCTTTGTCAACCCGCTTCAGTTTGGTGTGAATGAAGATTTTTCAAAGTATCCTCGGACGCTTACTGAAGACCTTACCTTGTGTGAACGTGTGGGGGTTGATGCCGTGTGGACACCTTCTGTCACAACGCTGTATCCTGATACATTCGCACAGGCAGACCATACCGAACGCACTGTGATTACGCCGCCTCATTGGTTGACCGATGATATGTGCGGAAAAACCCGACCAGGACACTTTACAGGGGTTGCCACGGTGGTGTTTAAGCTCATGCAGTGTGTAAAACCGCATGTGGCCGTTTTTGGACAAAAAGATGCCCAACAGCTCCGAGTCATCCAACATATGGTTGCCGAGTTGATGCTTTCCGTTGAGATTGTTTCACACCCGATTGTACGAGAGCCATGCTCTTCTTTCGCACAAGCATGCTCAATACCCCAAGGGCTTGCGAAAAGCTCCAGAAACCGCTACCTCGAAACAGAAGCGATGTATCAAGCTGGTGAATTGTTTGCCTGCACATTGCAGGTCATACGGGAATCTCTTTTACGTGTCTGTCAGTCCGATACACCTCCTCAAGAGACACTTTCACTTGAAGCGTGGATGGATGCCCACTGGAAACGTTGTCATCAGGAAGCCCCTCAAGACGTTGCACCTTGGAGCCATAAGGAGTATCTTTTAGTAAAACAGTGGCATACTTGGACGACCTTAGATACACTAGACGCATGTTGGCAGGCGTATCAGCAAGAGAAGGCTACGTTACTGCTAGCGGGCGTTTCTCAAATCAAACGGTCTTCTGAAGAAGTCCCCAGAGTACGTTTATTGGATAATCATCTTCTTGTGCCTTTGGGTTAGCGTAAGGCATTGTCAGGTTTGTGCGATGGATTTTGAAGCAATGGATACCTCGGAGATACGTTCTGAGTCTGGTTTATCGGTGCCTCAGGGCTTAATAAAGCACGTCTTACTTGTAACGCATCAGGGGGCAGCGAGTCAAACCATTGCCGATGAAGCCGAACAAGCTCGTTTAGCCTCTCTTGTAACCCACTTGCTCACACGAGAAGGCATTGAGGTTGTGTCAACACAAGTGACCCATCAGCGCCTTGACCGCAGCCAGCCTCTCAAAGCCGTACATCATAGCACCTCTGCGTTAGTGGCATGGTCTCAAGAGGGTCTACCAGACATTCGCTTTGACCTCATCATTGTCCTAGGGGGCGATGGTACTTTTTTACGTGCAGCCCAACGTCTTGCTTATTTACAAGTACCCATGGTAGGCATTAACACAGGGCATTTAGGCTTTTTAACTCGTATTGAAAAAGAACGTATCCCCGAGGCTATCCGACGACTTTGCCGAGGCGAGTACGAGCTAGAGTCTCGTATGATGCTCCAGCTTGGGAATCATTTTGCGATTAACGATGTTGTGGTTAAAAGTGGTACAGCCTCTCAGCTTTCTCGGTTATCCGTACTTCTTGATAATAAACCCCTTGCAACTTACGATGCGGATGGATTGATTATTTCTACGCCCAGTGGCTCTACGGCGTATAGCCTTGCGGCAGGAGGTCCCGTATTAAGCCCTGAACTTTCAGCGGTAGTACTCACCCCTATTTGTCCGCATTCCCTTTCCGCCAAGCCTATTGTTATTCCCGCCAGTGTTGTATTGACCGTCGTGTGTGAACCTCGGCACCAAACGCCTTTAGTTGTCACCATGGACGGTATGGAACTCTTTAGTATTCAACCCAATGAAGCGATTCATGTGACAACGGCAAGTACAAGTTTATCGTTAGTGCGGTTTTCAGGTCAGGCTTCTGAATTTTACGACCTGCTCCGTAAAAAACTGGGCTGGGCAAGTAACCCTCGTTTAGAGAGTCACTCTTAACAAGGACTTTTTAAAAGCGTTAAAGTAAGCAACGGGTATGAAGCTTTCGCCCGTATTGCCTTTCCCAAGCATCAAGCAGTCGGTTTTGCCATTGTTGTAACAAAGCCCCATACTGTAACCTAACCTCTGCGGGCATATGCCAAAAAGGGGCAAACTGATGGCACCATGCTTGGGCTTCTTCAGTGCCTAGTAGGGTAAGCATGGAGGATTGAGAGTATCTTGAGGTGTCCGTCTGTGATGCGGTGTGCGTGGTAGCACAGTCATGACAAACCCCTCCGAGGGCTTCCGCATCCCAGTAAATGGCGTGTGGATAGTCTATCAACGTGATGCCACAACGTAAGCACAACGACTCCTCAGCTAACCAACCTTCCAAATGCAAAAGTTTCCTCAACCAACGCAGTAGCACCACATAGTGCCAAGGTGTCACTTCTTGGGTGTGCGTCACTTCGGTAGGAGAGGTTTCTAACACGTTAAGCAGTGCCAGTACATGCGTCCATAAGGCTTGGTAGGGTTGTGAGGTTTCTTGAGAGGTTGTTTCAAGAACACCGCCCCCTGCTTCTAAAACACCAAGCGTCATTTCACAGGCTAACATCGCCAAAGTATGATTCGGCATATGGGCTTTTAGCTTAGGAAACATCTGCTGAGGGACGTATTGTGCAAGTACCCACCAGCTAGGTTCGCTCCCCAGCGTACCTGTGATTTGCGAGTAGGGTTGGGTGCCACTCCCTGAACGTAGGGGATTACTAAGGGTTTGGCTCCCCATGCGTTTTAAGTGAAGGGTATGCCATGCCATGGCTTGGGCGGCACCTGCCATGGAAGCCCCGTGTTTTCTGGCTCGCTTTACGATGACTTTACTCAGCCCTTCGGAAGGAAGCAACACCCATAGGAGCCTATCAGTTTCTTTCCAGTCACAGGCTTTCAGGACAAGGGCTTCAGTTTTAAGTTCACGACTATGGGAGGCAAGCATGATAGACGTTTATCAATTTCTAAGCAGTTCGTTGACTCTCTTGAGGTCTTCAACTGTTTTATGATACTCCTCGACATTGTTTTCTGCTTGAAAGAGTGCCTTGGCTTTTTCCATATCAGAAAAAGAACCCTTTTTGTCTTTCAAGTAGGCTTTTACGATACCTCTACAACGATAAGCATCAGCATATAAAGGGTTAATCTCAATCGCTTTGTTAAGGTCTTCAAGTGCTTCCGTATAGCGGTTCAAGCCATACTTTGAGCCACCCCTGTAGCGATAAGCCTCAGCACTACTGGGTTCCAGCTGAATGGCTTTGCTAAAATCCTTAATGGCACCTAGGTAGTTCCCTAACTCGCTTTTCGCACAGCCTCTATTGTGGTAAGCACGGAAATGATTGGGTTTTAGTTTGATGGCTTTGGTGTAATCTGCAATGGCACCCGTTCTGTTTTCCAGCTTTACCTTTTGGTTGCCTCGGTTGTAATAGGCATTTGCATGGCTTGGGTCTAAGGCAATGACTTTGTTAAAATCCTCAAGAGCCTTGGTGTGGTCATTGAATAGGCTTCTTATCAGGCCTCTTTGAAAGTAAGCTTCCACACACTGGTGGTTAAGTGTAATGGCTTTATTCAAGTCTTTGAGTGCTTCAGGGTACTGTTTTAGTCCTTTTTTTGCATACCCTCTAAAAGCGTAAGCGTCTGCATTGTCTTTATCTAGCTTGAGGACTTTGTTGTAATCTTCAATGGCTAAAGTGTATTGGTGATTTTGAAGTAAAACATTGCCTCGGAGGATATAAAAATCCTTATGAGGTTGTAAGGCAATGGCTTGGTTACAGTCTTCTATGGCACCCGTAAAGTCTTCAAGTTGTTGTTTCGAGATGGCTCTTAAAATGTACGCTAAGGCGAGCGAGTTATCCAACTGGATGGCTTTGGTGAAGTCCTCAATACCGCCTTGCTCATTTTTTAATGATGTTTTTGCTAAGCCTCTTTGGATGTAATATTGAGGATTGGTAGGGTCTTGTGCAATGGCTTTGGTGTAATCGTCAATAGCTTTTTGTGCGGAGGCTTCCTTGGCACCCGATTCTGAGACTTGAGAGATGGGTTTTTCAATGGGTTGAGGGTCTGATGGGTTTGCCCAGCTCCAACAAGGGTGAGCTATCATAAGTGTTAGGGCAAGAAAGAGAGCTTTGAGTTTCAACATGTTTGAGAACAACACCTTTGGGTTTCGAGTCGTATGGAATACTTGGAACATGGGCTATCATTTAAACGATATGGCTCCAGTGTAAACGAATGCGTATCAAGTTGTCATGTGTCTTGTTATAGAGGGCAGGATGACATTGGCACTCTCAAAGACAGACCCTCATAGCCCTAGGGTTATCCCTTGTGCTACAATGAGGGGGTTATGCGTGTATGCTACGCTTTTCTTTATGATGCTTCTTTATATACTTTAATATATGGGCTTTGGCAGGGTTTGTTTATGCTTTCATCTTGTGCTTCAGGGTCATCCGTTTGCGATACGTCTTCCACTCAGGTTAAAACGCCTCATTGCCAGGCAACAACTTGCCCTAAAAAACCGAATCAACGGGCATGTGTAGGCGCGGTAGCACGTTACAGAGAATTCTTCCCTGAAAGTGAAGGGGTTGAAATCATTACCCTCAATGAAGGCAATACCCCCCTGATTCCCGCCCCTTGGCTGTCCGAGGAACTGAGTAAACTTTCAGGAAGCACCTTTGAGGTATGGCTTAAATATGAGGGTTTGAACCCCACAGGGAGCTTTAAAGACCGTGGTATGACCTACGCCGTCACGATGGCAAAACATCATGGTGCCAAAGCCATTGTGTGTGCCAGTACAGGGAATACCAGTGCCTCAGCGGCGGCACACGCCAGCCGTGCCAAATTGGAAACGATTATTTTAATCCCTGAAGGTAAAATCGCCCTTGGGAAGCTTTCTCAAGCGATGCTTTACGGTTCATTGATTGTGCAAATTCAAGGTAACTTTGATGAAGCCCTCACCATTGTACGTCACTTAGGAGAAACCTCTCCTGAAATTGCCGTCGTGAACTCCGTCAACCCTTACCGTCTTGAAGGACAACGTACAGGTGCCTTTGAAATCTGCGACCAACTGGGTGGCACCGCACCTGATATTTTAGCCATTCCCGTAGGGAATGCGGGTAATATTAGTGCCTATTGGCAAGGGTTTAAGGATTATCAAGCTGCGGGACGCTCCGAGGGGCTTCCTCGTATGTTCGGCTTCCAAGCAGCGGGTGCAGCCCCCTTGGTACTAGGACACCCTGTTGCACATCCTGAAACGGTGGCAACCGCCATTCGGATTGGCAACCCTGCAAGCTGGGATAAAGCCATGGCGGCTAAAACGGATTCTCATGGACTTATTGACAGTGTCACAGATGAAGAAATCCTTGAAGCTTACTTTTTACTGGCTCGTCAAGAAGGTATTTTCTGTGAACCTGCCAGTGCAGCAGGCGTTGCTGGTTTATTAAAGCATGCCCGTCTTGGTAAGTTACCTCAAGGTGAAACATTCAATACGGTATGTATTTTAACAGGTAATGGCTTGAAAGACCCCGATAATGCTGTGGCTGTGGGTAAATCTCAAACAGAGATTGTGACTTTACCCGCGACCTACCAAGCCCTTGCTGCTTACCTTGAAGCCAAAGTATAGCCATGGTTGTTCTCTTCCTTGTAACGACGATTTAACATGACAACGGAAGCTATCACCCTCAAGGCACCTTTGCTGATACTACCGTCGCGTTACCTTGGAGATACCATTTTGAGTATCCCCTTGGTAGTGGCGTTGCGTAGGATGTATCCTCAAGTGCCGTTTCATGTTCTCGTAGAGCCTCAAGTAGCTTCTGTGTGGGCATGCTATGCCACTTCATTGAAGCTTACACTACTACCCTACCCTAAACCCAAAGGGCTTTTCGGGGTGTGGCATCTGGCACAAACCATAGCCAAACACACCAAGGCGTATGATGCCATACTGGTACTCAAAAAAAGTTTATCCAGTGCGTTATTGGCACGACTCATTCCTGCAAAGTATCGTGTTGGGTTTTCGGGTCAAGGACGTGCGGGGTTTCTGCATCGCCACATGCCTTACCCCACCACAGGCCATGAAATAGAACGCTTGATACAGTTATTACGACTCTTTCACCCATCTGATTCATTACCTCGAACGCCTTCTGAAAAACCTTATCTGTCGGATGAGGTGCTGTGTCTTTACGCCCCCGACCCTTTGAGTGTGGCAGCAAAGACGCTTCCTGTTACTATCCCCATCACACAAGCACCATGGTGGTGTATTCAGCCGTTTACATCCAACCCTCGAAAAGATTGGCACCCTGACGCACTCCTCACTTGGTTACAAAGAAGTATGGTGGCACACCCAAATATCACGTTCGCATTCATAGGTAGCCATCAAGATGGCGTGAGGCTTGAAGCCCTTTTTAAAGCGCTTCCACTGGAGGCTTCTCAAAAGGAACGTGTGGTGCTACTGGCGGGCAAGCTTTCTTTTGAGGACACATGGCATATGATACAACAAAGTGCCTGTTTTATTGGGGCTGACTCCGTAGGCTTACACATGGCGGCCTCGGTGGGGGTACCCTGCGTGGCATTGTTTGGCCCCAGTGATGAAACACAGTGGCATCCGTGGGCTTGGCACACCAAAACCGTTACACCTCAAACCCCCGCTTATCTTACCGAGCATCGTGTCCTCACGACGCAACGCCCTTATCAGGTACCGTGTCGATTATCCAAACAATGTCCATGTAACAAGCCCTCTTCTGAACAAAGCTGCCCGACTTCCTGCATGGCGTTTACTGACCTACAAATGCCTATATGACCTCTGTCGTATCTCGACGATTAGCACAAATCCACAAGATAAGCCTTTTTATACCTTCACAGGGGTTTAAATACGTGTAAGATAACCCGCCATGGCAGGCAGGTCTCCTCAGGCGGACTTACCCTTTGTGTTTCGTATCAGTCTTTTGTTGCAATCCACGATGGTGAGATGGTTAAAGGATATTGACTACTATGATTTCAGGCATTAGCACTCATGTTGCTCAGTTTAAGCCCAAACCAAAGTTTGGCGAGGGTGAAACAGTCACAGCACCTGCACCACAGGTACCAGCACAGCCTCCAAGTGATATGAATACGATGGGTGCCATGCCCACCATGCCCGCAGACCCCACACTACCGCCCAATACGGGAAGTAACGTCAATTTTGTTGGCTAAGGCTTGCTGACACACTACGTTTCATACGTTTCCTCTGATGCTTAGGTGTGAGGGGAAACGTTGTTTTAGGGGTTTAAATACCTAGCGTGTGTGGATATTTGCTTGAGTCCTAGATAGATAGATAGATAGATACAAATTGAAAAGTGTAGGGAAAGATTTATCCGCCCTCTACAAAGGTAGGCGTGTTTGTCATGCGTGTGGAAGCGTGATACCAAAAGGGTCATGTGGCATAATCACATAAGGATACGTCTCAAACCCTGTCATGGGTAATGAGAGCGTATCGTGCATGGGTACCTCATCAGATACAACCTTAAACTGTTCCCAAGTAATAATCGGCTGTGGGGGTTCCCAAGCCTCATAATACTTCTGGTAAGCCTGAACATGGGGTGAGGCACTCACATGAGGATGCCAATGATTGCGTGAAGGATGCACCCACGCCATACAGTGCATCTCAAGGGTGTCAGGTTGAAAAACCTTCACACGCTTGAAAGGTAACTGTCGGATAGGGTTGCTCGGGACTGGATAACGCTTTTGCTTCCCATGACCATACATCCCCCACATGAAAAAGCCTGCTTCAAGCGTTTGCCTTGTAACACTCTCTTTCACGGGTAATTTACTAATGAAAGGCACATAGCGTAAAGTACTTAAAGCGGTGGATGACCCTTCGGCTTGCACTGGCAAGCAAAGTTGTACCGTAGGGTATTTAAAATACTCTCGTATTACACACACAGAACTATCATAATTTTCAGAACTCAATAGCACTTTTGCCTTTTCAAACGCCTCAGGAAGATAAAACTCAGCGGCATCCATTGCCAAATAATGAGAACACGCCGCCCGTGCCACGGCAAATAGACCCATATTCCGTTTTGTACGTTCCTGACGTATCCAAGACTGCTTCGGGCTACCCTTAAAAAGCACAAGCTCATCGACAAGCTGGCAGGCTTTCAAGGCTTTCAATCGTTTTAAATGCTCAGAGGCTATCGGCTGCCCCGTGTAATGACGCACCTGATACACCACCACAATGTATGCCGCAAGAGGACGCATACAACGCAATGACGCTTCAAGAAGGTCATCCACCTCAAACACATTATAAGCAATACCGAGTTTTTTCATCACAAAGCCCAACTTTTAAAGACGACCACAAAACAGATGCAATGATTATGAATCAAACTTGCATATATTTCAACAGGTTATCAGAATGCGCCGTGATATTGATAAAAAGAGGGCATATACACGCTTAAGATAATCGCATCAGCCCTGCTTGGCTTGCTTTACATTCTTAAACTGCTCTTTAACGAGCTTATCTTCTGAAACTTCTTGCATCATTTCTGACTGTTCCATCAGTTCGGCTTCTTCTTCTCGCAAAGCTTGGTTGAGCGATTTATCTCGTCCAAACTGTTGCTGAACCACTTGCCCTATCAGTTGTGCCTGCTGGAGTAAACGATGCAGAAAACCCTGACGTGACTCAGAGGGATGAGAAGGGGCTTGAGGAGCATTCCGAAAGAACTCAAAAGTGAAAAAACGTCCAGCTGTAAAACGACTCAGCCACACTGGCACAGGAGACGCTTGAGGGAGTCCAGGCAGGGTCACACCCGCCAAAAGTGTGGCTCGGAGGGCTTGGGGACTTTGAGGGGTCAGCCCAGTTTGTTGCCAAAGGTCTTGGCGAGCCTGTCTTCCTTGTTGGTCAAAAACCATACGTGTGGTTTCTCGTTGGTCGGCGACAGCTTTTGAAAAAGCTTGGCGGTCAAAATAGGTCGCACAAACGTTTGATTTCCAAAATGCACTAGGATTTAACGATTGCCCAGCCCCAGCACCTCTGGCACCTGAACCCATAAAACTACCCATCATCATGGCTCATCCTCACGACATTATGTGCAAGACGCAACACTCTTTTAAAACGCATGGCTTCCCTCGCTCGTGAAGTGTTTACCCAGTCATCCATAGTTTGATGCTTCAAGACCCATCAAACCATATTTCATGTCAATTACTTTACTTCACGCCGCTTACTTTATATTGTGCCGTATCACAAGCATACTTTACAAAAAGAGCTTTCCCATACTTTAAAGTATACGTGATGACACGTGGTGATGCAATCAAAAAAACGCATGATAAGGCTTATAAAGGCTTCCATGGTAATATATTGATACATAAAACGTGTTTGAAGATATTATATCATTAAAATAAAAATACAAAATAGATAATGACAATCGTTCATGCCACCTGAAGGATACCCCACACCACACATCAAGGCACTGCATCAGCAGCTTGTACACACACTCGGTGAAGGACGTGTCTTTGCGGGGCAAGCAGACCAGCGTGCGTATGCCTGCGACGCTTCCGTGCTATTTCCACATCCGCCAGAACTCATTGTGCTGCCTTATACCTCAGAAGAAGTTGCCCTCACGATTGCCTGCTGCCATGCACATCATATTCCCTTTACCGCCCGAGGGGCAGGGACAGGACAAAGCGGAGGGGCTTTAACACCTGAAGGGGGGGTACTCATTGTCCTGACACGGCTGAACCGTATCCTTAACATCGACATAGAAAAACGACACGCCTTTGTAGAACCTGGCGTTGTAAACGCCACACTCACCGAAGCTTGCAAACCTTACGGACTTTTCTTTGCCCCTGACCCTTCAAGCTTAGCGGCCTGTAGTCTTGGGGGGAATGTTGCGGAAAATGCTGGTGGCATTCATTGCTTAAAATACGGTGTAACGAATGACCACTTACTCGGTATGGAAGTTATTTTGCCCACAGGTGAACCCGTGTGGCTACAACGCCCTGAAGCAGAAGGCGTTTTAGGAGGAGGCGTTGACATTGACTGCACAGGTCTATGGTGCGGTAGTGAAGGAACACTGGGAGTTATCACGAAGTTACAACTTGCCTTAACCCCTTTACCTACCCATGTAGGAGTTGCTTTACTGGGGTTTGACACCACCCTAGAAGCCACAACATGTATTGCCGAGGTGATGGCAAGTCGTTTATTGCCTGCTGCAATGGAGTTTATGGACAAACTGACCGTGCAAGCCGTGAATCAAGCATTTGGCATGGGATTTCCCGAAACCCTTGAAGCACTGCTCCTCATTGAGCTAGATGCACAAGATGAAGCCTCCTTCACAGCACAATACGCAACACTCCAAAAGCTTTTGAACGCTCATACCCCCTCCTTGTATGCGTGGGAAACAACCCCAGAAGCTTGTGCTTATTTATGGAAAGCACGTAAAGGAACCGTGGCAGCATACGGACGCTTTCGACCCGCCATGGTCGTTCAAGACACCGTAATTCCCCTAGAAGCCCTTCCGCAGGTGCTTGCAGGTATTCAAGCCATTTGCGAACGTTACGGGGTGTTGGTGGGGAATGTGTTCCATGCGGGAGATGGTAACTTACACCCCAACATTTTACTGAACCCGCAAGACCCTGAGGAAACCGCAAACGTTTTAAAAGCGAATGATGCGATTATTGCCCTGTGTTTGGAGGCTGGGGGTGTTTTAAGCGGTGAACATGGCATAGGCATTGAAAAAATGGCGTTCATGAAAGATGCTTTTTCACCCGAAACCCTAACCAGCTTTGAGCGTTTAAAGCGTACCTTTGACCCCGATTTACGATGCAACCCCGGTAAACTCCTACCCAGTTTAAGCAAACGCTGTGGGGAATCAGGATGTTATCATGTAGATACCCAAAACCCCTACGGGGGGATTCAGCTCAAAGGCTTCCCACTCCCTCGTGTCAGTCATTTACCCCCCAACCCTTCGCAGCCCTTTCTGTGGATATAAACAAGGGGTTTCATCCTCTCCCTAAAGCCTATTATCACTTCATCTGGGCAATTCATCTAAGCACTTGAACAGGTCGTGCATACTAGTAGCATCAAAGTAGCAAGTTACGCCAAATAATGGAGTTACCCTGAAACAATAACTTGTATATAAAAGGTAAGGGTCTATACTATACTATGAAGTAGGTCGCTTACCTGTTCTGCAAAGTAAAGCTCATAGCACGCATTAACGATGGAGTAACCCTTTTATGATGGGACAACGTCAAGACAATCAATCTGGCTTAGTATTAGGACTCGTACTCGGGGGGCTTTTAGGGGGCTTACTCGGGCTACTCTTAGCACCTGACAGTGGCGAAAAAAGTCGTAAAAAAGGGGTAGAGGGTATCAGAGACCTTTCCAATAAAATCCATGAAGACCTAGACAACCCCTATGGCATTACCCGTACCATGCTAGACAAAACCCGCTTTAAGTTTCAGCAAGGACTTGAGCATCTCAAAAAGCAAGCTGAGGCACGCAAACAAGCCCTTGCTAAAAACAAAGAATATAACATGGAGGATACCCTTGACCTCGATGAGCAACCTAAGCCTGAAGCCACAGACAAGCAAGATGACCTCATTCATGATGAACCCAACGAGGCAGGAGTCTCCTAAGCCATGGTGCAATTGGTGTTCCCCCCTGAAATCCTTCTACCGCTCCAGTGGTTGCTATTCACCCTTGTGGTTCTTTTGATACCTGTAGGGATTTTAATCGGACTGGTCTTGTACCGTCTTGTGAGCTTAATGACACAATTTGGAGAACTCTTTATTCTGGTACGTCACGAACTCATTCCCATTTTGGTAGATTTACGGCATAGTGCTGGGCATTTACAAGGTATCACAGAACATATGGCGGATGGTGTCAATACTGTTGCGAAAGGTGTCAAAGCCTCTGTGCCAGCGATGAAACACTACGCAAAACGTGCAAACCATCGGATTCAGAATCTTTTAACCAGTAACCATTTAGAACAACTAAAAACAAAGCTACCCACAGCGGAGACTTTTAAGAAGCTGGCTGGCTGGTTTAAAGCACGTTGACAAGATACTTAAATAAAAACAAAAAAACTTCAAGGACACCTCCGCAAGTGTTATGATGCAAGGTATGTTGTGTACGTTGTGTGGTGTGTTATGCAATACCTTGTTGTTGTTCCTTGTTGTTTTTCTCTTGGGCTTGCAGAAAGTCTTTCTCCTTATGACGCTTACAGTAAGTACTTGGTTAAAAACAAGTTTTTTTAAAATAGCCTTTGTATCCTTCAGTATTTTTGGACTAGGGATGGTGTTATCCATCATGAGCCAACCTCAAGCCTATGCAGGTAAGTATGCAGAACCCTCCTACACCATTGTAAAAACGTTTAAAAATCAGTGTGAAATACGACGCTACGAGCCTATGACCTTGCTAGCCACCTCGATTTTAACAGAAAACACCTCCAAACCTGAAGAGAATCGTGCGTTTGGTCGGCTCTTTCGCTACATTGCAGGAAATAATCACACCGATACAAAAATAGAGATGACTATCCCTGTATTGCAATACACCCATCCCGCCATGCACCCTGGCGATGACACAAAAGCGTCTCATGAACACATGGCTTTTATTCTGCCTACAAGCTACAAAGCCAGCTCGGCTCCTAAACCTCTGGATAAAGGCATTGTGATTGTAGACCGTCCTGTGCAGACCTTTGCGGTGTGTCGATTTTCAGGTTCAAGTAGGTCTACTGCCATGACAAAACATGCACAAACCCTTGAAGCACTTATCCAACAACACAAACTCACACCTACCCACCCTGACATGAAACCCCTGTATGCCTTTTATAATAACCCGCTTACCCTCCCTTGGATGAAGCGGAATGAAGTGTGGGTACGTATCAACGACCTGCCCACTCACAAGTAAAGCACCAGAAAAATAAAACTAAAGACAATCAGCCCTCCCATTGAGGTTTCATTAAGAAAGGACACCCCCACAGCGTAGTCCTTTCTTAAGGGTGTCATGATATAAAAGTCTTTACCCACACAATCCCTTTTAAACGATGCTCTCAGTCTCTCGCTCTCAACCGCTTCTCCTTTCTTTTGAGAAACTAGCCCGTAGGATTAAAAGTCCTCTTACACGGCTGAAACACCTCCCCAGCACACAGCCATTGAAGCTCAAAGGTAACCCTGCCGTAAAGTCACAAGCCCCTAGGTATCGGCATCAACGATTTAACAGTGACCTCTTGGTGGGGAGTCCACATACGTTTAGTCCGAATCATAGTTCACAGTTGCACCTCCTTCGTAAAATAGAAAAAGGTAGCGCCACAGAACCGCCTGTAAGAGCTTGGATTCAAAAAGAGCCTTCGTTCTTTGACGACCCACCAAGCAACGCAAAAATGCCACCCCTCGCTTCTTTTACGGTAGCACCTACGCCTCCAAAAACGGGGACTGAATTTGATGTTTATAGCATGACCCAAGACACAACATGGCATGCCAGTAAACAAACACGGCAAGCAGTAAGGCATCCACCTACTCATGTCTTGAAACTTACCAGTGTCCCTCGTGCCTCCTTAATAAGTAATGTCAATATTCATCAAAACGACCAGCTTGGTGTATACACCCGTAAACGACATGTCGATGCGTTTTTTAATCAACCCGCACAGCAAGCAGGGCAAGCGATACAACCAAATAGAAGTGTAAGAGACGTACTAAAAACAGACTATGGGGTGGAAGTACTACCTCTGCAAGGGTTGTATCAAGGACGTGGTAAAAAGATACCTGATAAAGAACCTGCAAAAGAGATTGCAGCCATTCAACCCCATTTAGAGTCTGTTGAGCCAGGCTTAAAGCCTCTCCCTTCACTCTTTACCTATAACGCTCCACCTGAAGAACGTACCCGAGAACTTAACAGTTACGGAAAACTCAAACAAGTACAAGATTTTTTAACTGAACAAAACCCTATCCGTGTTCGAGGAGAAACCCTCGCAGATAGTACCACTGTACTCGATGACGTTGGGGCTCAAAACGTGTACACCAATGCAGACACCTCGCGCATCATCCTGACAGACATGGGGAGTTTCCGTAAGGACAAAACCCAAAAAGCACCTGCAAGTCCTTTCAGAACAATTCTTGGCATAAAAACATCCCTAAATAATCCTTAAGCCGTTAAGGCAAGCATGCGGTAGGTTTTTGTAAAGGCAAGTGCGTAATGAGTTGGGTTTCAGTTGCCCACTGATGTAACCAAGCATAACTCTGCTCAAGGGCTTGATGATTAAACAACTCCAATACCATTTGATACCGATGGGGTGACTCAATCAGTGCCGTAAAAATAGTTTCAAGAGGCACCGTACCCTCATGAAAAGCATTATGGTCATCACCATCGCCAGCATTATTATGGCAATGCACGTGATATAAATGTGCCCCAAATACATCAATCCATGTGGTGGAAGGAATCTCAGAAAAAAGATTCACATGCCCAATATCCAAACATAGCTTGACTTGAGGATGGTTAATCCGTTCGGCAAGCGTTGCCATAAGCTCTGGCGAGGCATCAAGGTAATTTTCAATCACACAGGTAAGCCCTGGGTATGCACTGAGGGTCTTTTCCGCCGTTTCTTGCCAATAGTCCACCAAGCTTGAAAGCCAGCCCGCTTCAATGCGTGCTGAAGAGTAAATGGGTGTCCACTGGGTATGAAATACAACCGTCGTCACACCCAGACGCTCAGCAAGCTCCAAAGTACGTTGGTAGCGTTCACGACTCGCAATTTTAATAAGAGGGTCAACACTCACAGGATTCATATCAATCACAGGACCGTGAAGGGTCTTAACACCATCCCACCCCTCACAAGCTTTCTGATAACTCGCTTCGGTTTGCTGAAAATGCTGCCAAGCATAGGGCGAGACCCAAGAAGGAATCTCAAAACCCAGTGTATGGGCTTTGGCAAATGCTAAACTTTCCCAAGGGTCTTGGGTGGCACCGCTAGTGATAATACGTTGAATTGCCACAGAGATTGTTCTTCCTACTAAGCAACCCTTTGTAAGGTAGGGTTTTAGAGTGTTTTTAGAGTGGTCAAGGCTTCACAAAGTATCCTTATTATTTACTATCCCAATATCTCGGTCATGCTTATGATATCTCGGTCATGCTTATGGTTTTCTTTAATAAACTTCACAAATGCTTTAAAAAGTCAGTTGCACAGAGGAGTTTTTTACAGAACCTCTTGGTGAAAGAGTATGATTGCCTATAAACTCAGAAGCATACTTGCTACTGTGTATGCACTATCCACATCCAATGTGGTGCTTTTTGCCTACCGTGGTCGTTAGCCATTTCTTAGAGTCATTGGATTCAAACTACCTATGAACTTTCGTGCGATTATCCCTGAATTATTAAACGCAACCGATGCTCACACTGGTACTCACACAGGTTTAAACAGCCTCCCAGAACAAGTATCTCGTGAAAGCACATCCGCAGGACGGAATCCGCTTGCACAAGCACGTGCTACCTATGAAGAAGAACAGATTTTAAACGCCTCGCCCCAGCAACTCCTTTTAATGCTATTTGACGGTGCCATTAAAAGTGTCCTGTTAAGCAAAAAAGCTTTTGAAACCAGAACCCTTGAAGTATCTGCCAAAGAGCTTGTACGAGCCCAGCGTATCCTGCGTGAACTTATGGATACACTAGACTTTGAGATTGCACCCGACATTGCAAAAAACCTTTATAGCATTTACGAATACTTGCACTACCAATTAGTACAAGCGAATGTCACCCACGATAGTACTTTGCTCGATGAAGTATTATGGCACCTTCGTACGCTACGCAAAACATGGGCGGAAGCCTCTCAAAAAGCGGCAGTAGAAGGCGATACAAATACGAGTGCAGACCCTCTTCCCTCCTCTGGACAAACACACGTAAGAGAAAAAACTCGGGGCGAAGGATTTCAGCAAACCCTAGAGCAGGCTCAAAGTCGTGCGTCCTATGATGCCTAAAAGCAATGCAAGTATTGGCGATACAGTCGTCAAGGTAGAGGCAGCCTGTCGTCTTTTTGATACCCTCACCGAGACCCTCGATGCGACCCTTACCCATTTAGAAACGTGCTTACAGACCTATCCCAAACACGCTCTGAGTGACCCACTCCAAGAGGAAGCACTACACACATGGGACACACAATGGCTACACTTCATGAGCCAATATCAGCAAGCCCTCCTGCAACGTGGTGAGGTTCTAACACAGCTGATACAACACCAAAACGTAGCCCCCTGTGTGATGACGTGCTTGAAAGCACACCAAACGGATGAACCCTTAAGACTTGCAAGACAGCAGGCACTTCAAGCGTGGTGCCAAACCCGTGTACAGTTTATTCAACAAACCCAAACCCTACACCATCGTTATGATGGAGACACTGAAGACCATAGCACCGCTAGTGCTGCGTGGTCTTTTGAAGCTTAAAGGCTTCCAAAACAGGCTTAAACAAAGGATGCTTTTGCGGATGCTTTTGCCGCCGATAGTCAAAAGCTCGCTGACGATTTGAACGCTGAGGATGATGCGGCAGGGGCGTAATCCAAACGAAGTCTGCTTGGGCTCGTTGGGCAGGGTCAAGGGGAATAAAAACCGTGTCCACGGTACTATTTTTGGGGAAATCCAGATATTCATGCTTATCCGACCTAAAAATAGGATGCCGTCTACAGCGTTCATCCACCACATCCACAGACATCACCCCAGGGAGTAAATGGTCAACCCCAAAGTATTTATCATCTTTTTCAGGGATAAATCTTGCCCCATCGTAGCTATGAAAATTACCAGAAAGGACGAAAAACTTACCTCTATCAGCATGGGCTTGAATGACCTTTGCCCAGTGTGCATTACGTTTGGCATCACGTAGGTTCTCGTTAGTACGTAAGACCGTTTCACCCTTCTCATTCTCAACAGGGCGTTCCGTTTCATCGTCTTCATCGTACAAATGCCAATCCTCAACCCCATAGCATTTTATGCCATGTGTCACGGCCGCTTCAATGACCTTATGGAGGGTTTCTCCACCGTGGAGATGGCACTTCATTTTGTCAAACAATTTTTGTTTGGTGTCAGAAGAAGGCTGATTTTGGTAGTCATCTAAGTCTTGCTGTGAGACTTGTCCTCTTTCGGGATGGTCTGCAAATCCTTCCAAAAAAATGGACTTAAGCCCATGCTTTGCAAAAAGAGGCATATGCTTAATCAACACTTGGTTCCGTGCGTCACTGTCGTGAATTTCACCGAAAATAACCCCCGGCACATGGGCATCCGCTAATAAGACTTTCAAAACCTCTTGAATAGGTTGTGCCACCACACCCGTTTTAGGGTGCCAACGAATCCCCTGTGGAATAGGCTCTTGCTCGTTAGGCAAGTGATAAGGGTTGTGTTGTAGGGTGTTGTTTTCAAAGTAGCGTTTAATCGCATGGTGTACACGCTTTTGGGTACGCTGTTTAAGGGTTTCCCAAGGGGTTAACGTGTGAAGTGTTTTACGCCACGAAGCAACAGAAGAAAGTTCACCTTCAACAGGGATTTTCACGTGAGCCGTACGCTTAAAGGTATCTTCTGAGGCACCGACTGTGACAATTTTGGGAGTCGTCGTCACCGTCGCATGACGAGTGCTGGCATACTTATCGGACACAGACAAGGAAAGCCCAGTCTCATTCGCTACACGTAAAGCATGTTGTATCATAAAATCAATCCAAATATACAAAAGACTCCAGTTAACCCTATAGTAGTTAGAATCTAACATGAGCAAGTCCCTCATGCTAGCACATCCACAAGCCAACTAAAGATTTGTAAGGATTTGTAAGAAGATAAGTGTCTTATAAAACCCCTATGAGCGGGACAGCTCCTCAATTTTACTACGAATCCAAGCAGGGTCATCATAATGCGATAGCTGAGCAGACCCTGCGGAGGGTTTTTGAGAAGGTAGGCGTGTTGGTTTTGAACGTTGCACAGCCATAGCGTGAGAGGGTGCATCCTCAATACAATACCCCTGATTATGCCCCGCAGAAGTATCAAACACCTCACCCGCAAACCCAGGTGGTAAACTTGAGGCAACATGCCCTTGAGACATCGTAGCATCAAACAAACTCGACATGGGTGCCAAGCCCGTTTCTAACTCCCCAAGAGCCATTTTAGCATCTCGGGTACGCACCTCTTGTTGGGCTTTTCGTTCTTTCTTACGGTCGGTCATTGTCCCTGAAGGCATTCCCCCAAGACGTTCAATGACCCGAGTCGCCATACGCTCCTCATCAAGCTCTTTTTGGAGTTTGGCAATTTCATCTTCTAGCTGGCGTATCACTGCTTTATAACGTTCAGCTTCATTGACTTCTTTTTGCTTTTCATAGGCTGCACGATTGATTTGCTCAATGAGTTTATTGAGCGTGGTATCGAGCGTTTTATCGGTTGCTGCTTGAAATAACACCCCCGCTTCTGGGGTGGCACCCGCATGTTTACAGTAGCGCTTACGCACCTTTATTTTAGTGGTTTTGCCTTTACTGTAACAGTAAAACTCACCGGGCTGGAGTGATTTTACATCATTAAAACTAATGCCCGCCTCGGTTAAAAAAGGTCGAATGGCTTTATAATCCAGTTCGGAGGTAATCCCCCCAAACCAAAATCGGTTACACTGACTCAAGATGTCTTTACTAATACTTGCAGGACGTTGCGTTGCCCATAAACTATCCAGTGCACGCTTACGCCCTCGTTTTGCAATACGCTGACTTGCTACAAGGGGGTCAAGCTTAGAACCACCCTGCCCCTTCGCTTTTACGGTCGTTGCGGTACTGCCTGATTGAGGGGCATAAATTTGGGCTTCCTCAACAACCAAGCGGATTTTACGTCGATACCTCTGTTCCGCCGTAAAAAGCGCATCCGCAATCATGGCGTAATACCCTTGTTGTTCCACATCCACAAACTCAGAAAGGTCAAAAATACCAGAAATACCGCTCCCGAGCATGGCTTCAATATACACCTCAAGCGCATCGGGGTCAAAAGGCACATTACTTTGCTCCCCCCCTACGATGAGCATCGGATAGCGTTCCGCCAAGGTGAAATGCTCGCCTTCAGGGTCAATCACGCAAAGTAAACTTCCATTTTCAAGCGTTTCCTCCATGAGGACACCCGTTAAATAACTTTTACCCATACCTGAGCTTGCCAAAATGGCATCTCTTTCGCCTGTTTGGGCATAATCTTCAAGTGGCACTGAAAAAGTCTTTGAAACCTGCAAGGCACGTTTCACAGGGAAACCCAGCTTACTACCCAAAGAAGACTTGGTGCCTGTATTGGATACTGGCTTTGACGTAGGCTTTTGTGAGGCACCCTTTGTGTGGGCGACTTCTGAGGAGGGGTTGCCAAGGGTTTTGCGTAAAAAGTCAAAGACCATCATAATAAGGTATGTACCTAATTACCTCATCTAGGTTCAAAAAGATGAGCAAGAAGAGGCGATATAACATTATAAAAAAGTAAGTAAAACACAAACAAAGCCTGAAACCACTCATGTTTGTTTTCATCGTTTTACTATACCATATTCTTCATCAGGAAGGTATCCCCACAGCATACAGGCGGGTCAAAAAGACCCCATGGCGAAAGACGTGAGCGCTTGTGACAGTATGATTTACAGTAGTGAGGTTAAAAGGTACTGCCACTTGTCGACTGCTTTATGCCAAGGAAAGCGGGTATCCGCATACTGTTTTTGAAGTGTCCAAGCTTGTATCATACTGGGGTTATTGTGGCATCCCTAAAACAACCACGCATACAGCATATCGTAACACTTTGTATGCGTGGTTTCCATGAGGCTAAACCTCTACTGTTAAAGTGATGAATAGTATCACCCTCTTACACACCACCCCCTCCTGTTTTAGAGCCTCATAAACCACATCCATTAAAAACGCATGAGGTTACGCACCTATTTTAAACCCGCTCGATTTTTTCAACAATGAAAGATGTTTCTTTAAGTACTTTGCGTTACCATCAATGTCATAATAGATGTACTTTCCATTGGGAAAATACATGTGTTAGGTTTCACCTTAAAACCTCAAGAGATACTAAGGTCATTTTTTTGATTAACACCCTCTTTACAAGGCCTCTTGCCTCATCGTCTTTTCATCTTGCTTGTTATTAAGAGACTCTTACCATCATGCTTTCTACTACGTCTTCTCCTTCTGATTGTTCTAACGAACCTGCCAAAACACCGACTGAGCATACTAGCTGTCCGTGTGGTTCAGGGCGTACTTACGAGACTTGCTGTAAACCTTACCACGAGAAACAAGCTGTGCCTGAAACCCCTGAACAGATGATGCGTTCAAGATACACCGCATTTGTTTTAGGATTGGTCGATTACATTATCGCAACCACCCATCGTCAAAGTGAAAGCTACAGTAAAGCAACTGCTTTCTGGCGTGAACAACTACGACGCTACTGTAAACAAACTGAGTTTGTAGGCTTAGAGGTACTTAGTGCGTCTCCTGTTACGCCACAAAGTACTCAAGGTACCGTGCATTTTATTGCAAGTTTAAAACTTGACCCCATTACAAAACCCGAAACAGTGACAAGACAAGAGGAACACAGCCAATTCCTTAAAGTAGGCGGACGTTGGTTATTTTGCTAGCTTAAGTTAGGAGTACACTCTCTTGAAGCCATGTTTGAGGTCTCTCTTTCAAACGTTTTTTCATAAGCACACACCGATTCTATCAGTGTGGATGATTTTACTTGGTGTATGCCTGTTACCAAGAAGTATTACCATGGCGGGATGATGCAACAACAACCCCCCTTGTCATTTTGAGGCTTGTCTTGCATTTTGCCAAAGTGCCAAGCCTGTGCCTGCCACAAGTAAAGCACCTCCTGCAAGGGTTGCTCCCTCTGCAAGTGCCATGGTGTTTGCTTCTCGGCGGTAGTTTGCAAGTATCGTACGCTCAAACGCCTGTGGGAATTGCCCATTGCGTGTTACTTCAGAAAGTGCAACACGCACCTTTTCCTGAGGCAAGGCGGTATGTCCTACACTCACAAAGGACGCTCCAGGTTGAAACGTGACATGGTAAAAGGCTTGCTGTGGGAGGTTTTGCATGGGCAAACGGTCTTGGTAAAGTTTGAAGCCTCCTGCTTGCCGCTTCCCCGAGAGTACTTCCCCCAGTTTTCCTGGGGCTTCCAATCGTACTTGCCCTGTTGCTAGACTTTTAATCCCTGAGCCAAAAGGAACCCGCCATGGCGGGTTCCCCGCTTTGGTATGGCTTTCCCAAAGAGTCTTTGCAATGGCGGGGGCTTTGGTGCGTAGTTGCTCAGAAGTGATACGAGACATACTCATTAGATTGTTACGCAACAGGTAAAAAGCAGGTTCTACGAACCCCAATGTTTAATGCCGTTTGAGAGAGTAAAAACAAGTTAAAAGCCCGTTGCTTTAAATGCACGTTCCCCGTTGCTAAAGCACTCCCTAGGGCAATACCCCCAATGAGGAAGCCAAAGAAACAGACAAACAGTGTCATAGGTCCTTCAGAAAAATATCTTACAAGGGGATTTTTATGACGCTGAGCTTCATGCTCAAGGGTCTCTAGGAAGCTCATCCCATGTTCTAGGGAGTCGGCAGGACTTGCAGAGGCTTCAGAAGGGTTCATCGCATCCGCCACAGCATACACAAAGGGAGAATCCATCATACCTTTGGTATTTTGAGAGGTAGTGGCAATCCCTTGAGATTTTACACGGCTCTGTTTTGAGGCAACCTGAGGCTCCAATAAACTCTCAAGAAGACTTTCTTTATCAGCGACTTGGAACACACGAGACTTTTTACCAAAATGAGTGACATATTGGGCTTGGATATGAGGTTCTCTTAAATACGCCGAAGGGTCTTCAGGAATCTCATCAGGGTCCATCTGCATCACTTCTTGGAGCATATGGTCTTGGAGTTGAAAGTATTTCTTGAGGTGGATTTCAATCCCACCATCATAAACAGGGTTTTGAAGCTGCAACGTTAACACATCACTGTGGGTAGCGTCATCACTGGAATAAGACGAGTTGGAAGGGTGGTCAGCATAGGAAAACATCATAATGCGTGTATTAACTCCTGTGGCAAACGAATAACAAGATAGTGTGGCAGCGATTGAATTATTATTTATATGTTAATAAACACAATTTAGAGATTAAAATTGTGCTGTACACCTCAAACCCTTGGTAGGTTTAGAGATTTGCATCGCATTGCCTTCTAATCAGCACACCCTGTTTTTAAACGCATACCCTTTTTGGAAGTACCCCTACCTTATACTATAAAATTGCATGTATTTTATTTTAAGTTAGTATAGTATACTGTTCCCCTAAATGCTAAAAGTGCCTAACTACCAAAAAGACCTGCTGTTCATCACTGGTTAAGCTGCGTTTAACGCTTCGCTGTGTTTCTTTGATAAGGCTGGTATTCTTAGTATTCTTGGTAGTCAAGGTTATGTTGTATTGATAGAAATTTGGGCAATGGCATAGCGTCCCCTGTGTCCTTTAAGTGAAAAACTTAAACCCTTGTTTCCAAATGAGTCCGTTTAAAAATATGGATAGACTTACCCTCTATATGTTTTTGCCTTTTCTCTGAGTGTACTGTGAATATTTCCGACCAATCATCATAGTTAGGGTTTGTTGCATTGAAGATTCCCTCCTCTTCCAGCCAACCTCCTCCCCGCAGGGGTTCTGTTCGAGATTTATCTGTTAAATTTTCAGGAATGAATCCATCCGCCTCGTCGTTGCCTTTATCTGTCATGCTAGATAGCAACAGAGTATGGGGTCAGACGATGATGGAAACACTAGGCTACGAGCCTTTATGCGTTGCAACGGCACGCAACAAAGTAGAGCGAGGCGAACGCCTTGCCGATTGGGCTTATTGGTTTGGCTTAGGTGTCACACTCCCTTTGCTGCTGGAGCGTCATGCTGCACGACCGATTTCAAATCAGTTACGTCGTCAGTTTGGACTTGCTCTACAACAAGGAAAACAAGCCACTGAAACCTCCCTATTACACATCCCGCTACAGTGGGTTGATGCTGCAAAACAAGGGACTGCTCATATTACACCAGAGGCTTTACAACGCACGGCACAGCAACTACAGCTTGACCCTGCCACACTAGAAAAGCTCTTGACACGTCCAGAATTTAAACAGGCCTTGGCAAAAGCAAAAACCCAGCTCATGGCGATTGATATGGGCATGTTAGCCCTCAAGGGGCATGTTTTTTTTGGTACCAAGAATTTACTTTCTAAACATTTTTCAGGCAAGTCCGGTTTTGTGGGTGAGTTTAACTATACGGATGAGTCTTTCCGCAAGGACACCTCCAAGACCTTTGAAGCCAGTGCCAAGAGGCGTTGGGCTTTTGGGGCAGGCGTAGGTGCTTTGTTGTCTGCTGGCTTACCAGCCTTAGTCTATACTGTAAACCAAGCCAAGAAAAACCCAACAACGGGTATACATGCTTTATTGCACCATCTCAAGCCTTTCACGAAATGGTTTGAGTACACCGAGGCGACCTACATGCCTCGATTGGTCGTTTTCATGACAGACCTTGCCAACTATACCCTGCCTATGTTGGTAGCGAGTAGAGACAAGCACGAACTCAGGGAATCTTTTGTACGTGCATTAGCCTTCGATGGCTTCTATTTTGTGGGGAATGGGGCTATCAATACCGTGGTGGGCAAGGCATTGCAACGAGGCTTAAAGCCTGGGGTGTCTATTTTGGAACACCATGCCCATATGCCTCGTTGGGTAGCAACCCAACCTAAAAGTTTAGCAACAGTCTATCGTGAAGTGGGTGAAATATTACACACCAACGACGCTAAAAAAATTACGCAACATCCTGCCTATAAGGCGGCAAATCAAGCCATGTGGACAGGTATTCTAGCTTCAGGGGTGGCACTGGGTGGTGCCATACCACTTATCAACAATTGGCTGACCTACAAGCTTGTAAAACAACAAACCCACACCCAAGGAGAGCCTCAGGGTAAAGCACAAACCACAACGCCATTACCCCTTCAGGGAACGCAACCACCAGCCCCTGAAAACATGGCATCGAAAGCCCCCTCAAAAATACCTACACCACCTTCAGCCTCAAATGCGTCCGATGATGCGTTCCATGGTCATAAGCCTTCGTTTCCTAAGGCTTCAAGTGCCTTTGTACCTGTGTTTGCCTTCGCACCGCCTCTTTTATTTGGTCATACCCCTGACTTAGTCAATCCTATTGTGCCTCAAGTGGATTTCAACACACCACGCAATCCCTTTTCACGCTCTGGTACCATGACCTCCAAGGTGCTATAACGCCGTGTGTCTTGGGGAAGTGTGGACATTGGGTCATGTAGGGGTCAGCATCATAGACTTCTCTCCCTCGTCATACCGATGTAAATCGGTATCCACTCCATACAACCTAAAACAAGTGTCCTTATGACTTATCATCAAGACAAATCATAAGAACACTTCGCATGAGGCAACGCACGTTACCAAACGTTAGTTACTATTGCGGTTACTCCCGAACAAGCCACCAATAATGCCTCGTAGAACAGATAATGCCCCTAAGAAGGCAAGACCATAAAGCACCCACTTGAGCCATGATGGCTGTGCGTCAAGTTCGTTGGTTTTATCCATACCGCCTTCCGTCACATAGCGTGCATCGCCTTGCTTGAGTGCAACGACACTTTTAGTCGCCACGTCACTCTTTACGTCGCCGTTTTCATCCAAGGCACCTTTGGGTGTCGCACCCATGTTACCATTATTGAAACCCGACCCAAAGCTTCGGAAAGAGCTATCATGATTGACCGTGAGCAGGTTACCTGGCTCGATAGAAGCAAAGGCACGGTCATCCAACATTAAACGTCCCATGGCGTTCATCGCATTGTCACTCGTACCATACATGAACAAGACCACACGGTTTTTATTCCAAGGGCTGAGGACTTCTTCTAAAATGCCTTGATTAGGGTTTATTTGGATACTACTTAAGGTTTCTTCCCCTTTTTGCAAGTTGGTCTTGTTCCCAGAAAGTACCACTTTGAGCTTATTATTGGGGATTTGTTTCAACCAAGTGGTTTCAAGTTCTTGCCCACCAATCACCACCAAGTTTTTACTGAGCTTATCGCCCTCAGTCACGGTACTGGCAGAACGTACAGAGGTTTGAAAGCCTGTTGTGGTAGGTGACACCCGTCCAAGACGGTTCACAACCTGTAACAGTACGTTCCAATGTCCTTCCGTAGGATTATCAGGCAGTACAAACAAGGTCTGAGAGAGGTCAGGGTGTGCCGTGAAGGGATAACCGTTATCATTCATGAAGCCGATATCTGGCAAGGGCGTACGTACTTCGGCATCAAAGCTCATAGCAGAGGCGTTATGAATCGTACCCCAGATATGCTTATCGGTTACGAAGCGACACTCTTCGTATTTCTCAGGGAAAATATGGAACCGATACTCCACATCATTGTAAGTAAAGACCTCTTGCACAGGAATATCCACTTCATCCACGGCAGCGGTTTCACCCTTAACGTTAGCAAGAGGAATACTCCGAATGGCTTTCCCGTTAAGCATGATTTCAAGCTTGGCTTGCCCTGTTTCAAGCTGGCTACTGTAACTGTAAACGGTACGAAGTTTCGCTTTCCCGTTAGGCTTAATCCAAAGGTCAGGCATACGTTTAACGGTGTAAAGGATAGGCAATGAGGTGTAGCCACGGGTGGTATAGGTATCAAGCCCTAGCTCTTCCCAAGTAGCCCCCGTGCCTTGAATAAATCCAGGCCAATGACGATAAGGATGTACCCCCGCAGGCTTGTGGTCTTTCACCACGGTATAGGTACCACTCATGAGTTTGTTCCCTGGGCTTTGTGCGAGGAAACCTGCCGCACGTTTAACCGCCTCGGGCGTATTGCCTGTCACCACAAGCACAACCTTATCAGGAAAGCTTGGATGATGTATCAGTGCAATAAGTCCGTCGGTTTGTCCCAATTCACTGAGGCTTTTAGGCAGACGCAACTGGTTAATGGCAGGGTTTTCTGAGGGTGTCCCTACAATCACCAAGTTACTTTTTGCACCATACATGGCAGTGGGTTCAAGGGGTGCTACGTGGCTAGGATGCCATGAGACCGACTTACCTACCGTTGCCGTCACCATGGCCAAGGCACTCAGGCTGTCGCTGGACCATTTTACGCCATTAGGCACCACGTACCCCGTTTTGGTGTGTCCGTAACCGAGGGGGTCAAAGAGTGGGTAAGGGAACTTGGCAAGGTCGAGTTCGGCAGGCTTAAGATTGTAATTTAAGTGCAGGGAGGTTTCAGGGAGTAGTGCCGTCCAGAGGTCATCGGCGAGGGGGTCTTCACAACGGTAGGTATAGTGTTGGTCTACCTGAAACGTGAGGGTATTTTCATCTTTGAGAATCTCAAGCGGAATGGGAATATTCGCCACGGTACGATTCATATTTGCTTTGGTGAGAGGAATCGTTTTCAAAATACGGTTATTCACCAATACGTTTAAGCTTGAGCGTTCAGGCAATAAAGAGGAAGAATGCTGAAATGCCACAGAGATATGAGTACCACCCTGCATCGCCCAGCTTTTAGGCTTCGTGAAAAAGTACCGACGCTCGGTTTTAACGGTTTTAAGCGTAAACCCTTCCTTGTCACCAAAGTTTTTAAGGTTCAGCACAAGGTGATGGTCATCTTGTTGAAGTGCCACAGGGAGTTGGACGGGCGTTTCTAAAAGCGTATCCGCTAAAACGGGTAGGCTATGCCAAACGGGTGCGAAAGCAGCCACAAGGGTACAGGCCAAAGCCAGCGTGAAAGTGGAGAGGTTACGTGTTAGCGTAGGCAGGAGCGTATGAAGAAACTGAGCGGTCAAGGTCAATGCTGAAAGCTTTGAAGAGAAACGTCTAGGGGGTATCACGGGGGTACATCCTTTCAAACGAGAGGTCAAGCAAGATGTGTTTAAAAATAACGATGAATCAATCTTGGGAAATATGGCTTGAGAAATAAGCGTGCTTAGCAAGTGTTTGCTTATACCTCTAAAAAAGGCTTAATAGTACTGACGAGAACCGCCACCTCCTCGAGGACCGCCACCCCCACCGAGTAACCCCAGCAAAAAGCGTACAACGAGTAATAAACCAAGCCCTATCACGATAGGTACCCAAGGGAAGGTACCCCAGCCAATGCGTTCAAAAAACCCTTGAATGGCATGATACACAGGCGATACAATGGGTGAAAAAGTTTTACTTAGCCATTGCATAGGACCACTTAAAACACTTCCCTTGCCTGTCGCAGTCCCACCCACCACAGCCGTGAGGGACTTACTACCAGTACCCCCCTCTTGGGTACTCATCCCGCTATCTTCAGCAGCCGAAACAAACGTAACCTTGCGGGGTTCATCGGCGGGAATCAGGGCGTTTTCTTTAACATCTAACTGTGCCAGTTGACGCACTTTCACCACAGGAAGCTGGCTGATGGCTTGTTCCAAATGCGTGGCTTCCATACTTTTATTCAAGGCATATAAACTGGCGGGGGTATTAAACCCACCAAAATGGGTAAAGGCTTGGGTGTCATCACCAGCTTGTTCTAACACACGCATGGCGCCACCTTGTTGAATATAGAAGCTTTCATTTTGAGAGCTATATTTCACGTCATTGCCTGCCATACGGTTCCAACGAAACTTACCCGCAACGCTTTGAGGCATTTCACCATTTCCTGAAATCACAAGGAGATGTTTATCCCCTGGAATCAAATTGGGTTGTGCACTCACATGGAGCTGTAAATGCCCTCGTTGCAGTTTCAAATGCCGTCCCATGTGGGTCGTCACGTTTAAGAGTGTATTGAGGACTCGGGGGTCTGTGGGGTTACTCACATGAACCCATACGTTTTGAAGGGTGTTATCCGACGTATAGGGGTAGCCGATACTGTTCGTGAACATATCCAAACGAGGCAAGGCACTATCGGGCATACCCTCCACTTCAAACCGACTTGAGTCGTGCAAAATACCGTGGGCAATGTCGATGTAATCCCCCTTACAGTAGCCGTATTTATCAGGGAGCAAGTGGAATTGCACGACAAAACGGTTTAGAGGCTTAAGCACATCCCCTGGGATATAAATCCGAGTTTTGGCAAGCTTTTCACCATAGGCTTCTTGAAGCGGGACGTTCGCCACGGAACGGTCGTTCACCTTAAGCTCAATGGAGGAATACTTAGGGTTAAGCATCATGGAATAGCTATAAACGAGGTTTAAGTAAAGCTTACCACTGCCCGTATTAAAGTCTCTCACCACAGGGACATCCCAAAAAACAGGGGGTGCATGGAGTTTGTAAACCGCCGTGGTTTGAAATCCGAGGTCGGACAAGCTACGTGCTTCCGTACCGATAAAGAGTTTATTCGCTTCAGGAGCCGTATCTAACCCACCTACCATGGCTTGTGTGGTCACATACTGACCCTTAAGCCCCATATCACGAGGAGCTTTGGAAAGCATTTTAGCCGCTTTCATGACCCCATTCGCCTCGTTGCCAGAAACCACCAACACCACATGGGCAGGATTCTTAGGATTATGTGCCAACCAAATGACCCCTTCGCCATTGGGGACATTCGCCCACTGTCCGCCAGAAAGTTGTGCAGGTTGTGCGACTCCTAACCCTTGTAACAACCCAGCAACTTCGCTCCCTGTCCCTACAACCATCATATCACCTGAGGGATACGTGAGTCTTTGGGTGCCGAGGCTTGCGGCACTCATGACTTTGGGTTCTTTAGGAGCTTTCATCGCCAAGTGGGCGTTTAAAATCCCCATGGCTTCCAAATGGGCATCTTGAGGCTGGTTAGGTAATACAAACTGTATTTTTGCGGGTAAATAACTAAAGGTATCCACCACAGGGAAAGGGTACCGAGAGAGGTCAAGGGGGGCGGCCACGGCTTGATAATCCAACACAAGGCGTGTGGAAGGAAGAATCTGCGTCCAGAGTGAAGCATCCGTCGGGTCTTCACACTTGGCTTTGTAGTGCTGACGCACTCGGAAGGTCAATTTATTTTTGGGTTTAAGCCGTCCAATCGGCAGGGGGACTTTAAGCGTTGTGGCGTTGGTATTATGAGGTCCTAAAGCAAGCTGATGCACCACTTGGTCGTTAATCAGCACTTGTAGCCATGAGCGAGAGGGGTCAAGCGTGTACGCATGTTGAAAGGTAACATTCACATGGCTTGCCCCTGTAAGCTGTGCATTTTTTGGCACATAGAAATGAACATCCCGCTTGGAAGATACCGTAGGTAAATAGATGGTTTCTTCTACAATGCCAAGACGTTTCATGCTCACACTTTCTTGTACCCCTGCCCAAGCCACGGGGCTGGTATCAGGATGATACGCTTGCATGCAAAGCAGTAATAAGACCATGACACACGCCAAACGCTTAGGATGTCCCAGACGGTTACAGGGGTTGATGTGCTTGAGCAGGGAGGAAATCGAAAATCGCAACGTCACCATCATAACGGGAATATCCTACAGCGTTAGGGCATACGGGTAAAGTAGCACAAGGGGGTGCTCCTTCAACTTAGAAACAAGGCACATTCACTTACACTCGGGGCTATGAGTGCATTAGGAGAGATGTTTGCATCATACGTGAGCGTAGGGTATTACAGTATGCTCTTGGGGGGTTTATCCTCTATCCGTTGTAGTGTTTTGAGGCGTTCCTTTGTTTCAATCCCTTTCTTTAACTTTTTCACCCCTCTCTTTTATCTCTCCCCAAGGGGAGAACAACTGTGTCAATAGTATCAGTTTAGTGTGGCGTAATGCTCACGTGCTATCGCATTCAATATCGTCAACAACTTACGCATACATGCCACGATTGCCACCTTAAATGACTTCCCCTTCTCCCTTAATC
>JBIIZQ010000012.1:0-66763 GCA_044346175.1 Vampirovibrionales bacterium | reverse complement strand
AACCTGAAACGGTAGAAGAGGCTTCATTTGAGCCTGTGCCATGGCAGGTAGGAACCCTTCATGTCGCACATTTGAATCTCAATCAGCCCCATACCATGATTGATGAGGCACTTAAAACGCTCCTTAGTACCATCCTCCAACATGCCTTGTCGATAAACCCGCAAGAAAGCTCAGTCGTTTAAACGTATTGTATTATACCCACTGTCACCCTGCACGCAGTTGCAGGGTCTACTACACTTCACACTTCTGGATTCCGCAACGTTGTGCGGCATGACGACACGAGGTTTTTACCGTCATCTAGACCTCGTTCATACTTCAAACCCTACCGATATTGAACAAGCCCCATAGGCGTGACGTGTGGACGGGGCTTTTCTTTTTGAGCCACGTAGCCATAACTTGGCTGAAACAAAGGCACCACCACACAGGCTTCTCGGACTAAATGGTTGGAAGCCTGCGACTGCAACCAACGCTTTTTTACAAGAGACGGGGTGCGTTGGGCTTCCTTCACCAAGGCTTGATAATACGCATTGGCATAGCCTGTATAGTTGTTTGGATTTTCAGCAAGAAACAGGGTTGTAAAGGTATCAGGGTCAGGAAAATCGGCATACCAGTCAAGCCTAAACATAGAAGGGGGGTCATGGCGGAGCTGATGCAAAAACACCTTCCAATCTTGCATCTGGAGTACGATACGTAATCCGAGGGCTTGAGAAAGCTGCCACTGGAGTACTTCCCCAAGACGTTTATTCACAAAATTTTGTTTCATACCCAAAACAATGGGTTGCTTTATGTCACTCAAAGCCGTACGTAATGATGCTTGGCCAAGCGATTGATTCTCCGCTTTAAGGAACATGAGAGCCTTATCCTGTGGGAAAAGCCCCATCAAGACAGGGTCATCTATCCCCAAATAAGCCTTCAGCCAAGCACTTCCTTCTCGATAGGGTGCAATAGTACGTGCCACAGCACATCGGAGGGAACGGTTATTAAAGGGAGGCTTACGTGTGTTAAAAGCAAGGTATTGAATCGCCTGAAGGGGCTGAGCATGATACGTTGGGGTATCATGCAAGCGACGCAATAAGAGGGGTGGGAGACCACTTACCATATCCAATTCTTTTTTTTGAAACGCCATATAAGCGGTTGTAGGTTCCGCTATGATATGAAATACAACTTGTTCCCAAGGGGACATATGTCTAGTAACCGTATGCTTGGCTTGGCGTACCCCTTGAAGCCTCTCCCAGTAATAAGGGTTCCGTATGAGACGAAGCTGATGCCCATGATGCCAGTCTGACAGACGATAGGCTCCCATCCCCAACTTAAACTGAAATCCTTGTGTCGGATTAAAAGGATGAGCAGGCAAAGGGAGTGCTACAGGTGAGGCGAGAAAATCAGGCAAATAAGAGGGAATAGGGGTTTTGAAATCCACCACCACATGGCGCGCATCGGGACATGTCAGACCTCTTAAAATGCTTTTCCCACTCAGGAACCCTTCAGCCTCACTCCCTACAATGCCTCGAAGCATCCAAGCGTATTCTGCAGGGGTTTGAGGCATCAACACACGAGTCCATGCACGACAAAAACTCTCGGCATGAAAAGGCGAACCATCCGACCATTTTAAATGAGGTCGCAAGCTAAATGTCCAACGTTCCGCATGCGGTGCAATAGGACTTGGCTTTTTCGTGACACTCTCAGCCAATCCCCACTCTGGACGACCCGTCACTAAACTGTATCGATACAAACCCTCATGAAGATTAACCATCACATTCCACGAGACTAAATCAGTCATACGAGCGGGGTCGAGCGTGGGAGGGTCATTTTGCAAAGCCACATGATACGTCTGAGACAACGGTGTACGAGGCGTGTTGGCGTTGGGGAAGCGTAACGGCTTTGTCTGAAACGGAGCCTGACACCCCACACACATCAAAGCCAAACACGCACTCACAAACACACGCCAAGCCTTAACAGGCAGGGTGCTTTGTGTGTTTTTAAAACGAGCAAACTTCGTCACCATTGCATCACCATTCTGGCACGATGGCACTAAAAACCTATTGCAAATCATAGGCAAACTGGAACATCATGAAGTTGCCTCTTATGGTATCATGAAGCTTTACTACTAGGCTCATGTTTTATTCTCTATTTTGTCATTATCCGTTAGCTCAAAGAGTATACCTTCCTATGACGACAACTTCCTCTGGTTCTGTTGTATATTTTAATGGTCAATTTGTCCCTCTGGAAGAGGCGACTGTCAATGTACGTACCCATGCCTTTATGTACGGTACTTCTATCTTTGAAGGAATTCGTGCCTATTACCTGCCAGATACAGACCAGATGGCTATTTTTCGTCTTCGGGAACACTATCAAAGGTTTTATGCGAATGCGAAAATGTGTTATATGGAGCCTCCTGTCACTTTTGAAGCGCTTGAAGCGGCAACGGTTGAAGTCGTACGCCTTAACAAAGGCACAAAGAAAGACACCTATATTCGTCCCATGGTGTATAAGGGCGGCATTGATGTCATAGGGCCCAACATCGACAAAGCACCTACCTGTTTAACGGTATGGACACAGCCTTTGGGGGATTATGTCTCAACCTCCAAAGCACTCAACGTATGTATTTCCAACTGGCGACGTGTGGATGATAACGCCCTCCCGCCTCGTCTCAAGTGTGGGGGTTCCTACATGAACGCCGCTCTTATTGTCACCGATGCAAAACGGGGTGGGTTTGATGAAGCGATTGTACTGACACAGGACGGTCATGTGGGCGAGGGTTCGGCGATGAACCTCATGCTCGTACGTAACGGTAAAATCATTACGCCTCCCGTGAGCGACAATATTCTTGAGGGCATCACCCGTGCCACACTCATTGAGCTTGCAAAGAAAGAACTTGGCTTAACGTGCGAAGAACGCACCATCGACCGTACCGAACTTTACGTAGCGGATGAAGTGTTCTTCTGCGGTACAGGGGCTCAAGTGGCCGCCGTGGGAAGTATTGACCATCGTGTGATTGGCTCAGGAGAAATGGGTCCCATCACCACACAGCTTCAAAACCTTTATTTTGATGTTGTACGTAACAAAATCCCCGCTTATAGCCAATGGCTCACCTTGTGCTAGCCATTCTCTGCCTCGGTGGCATAGCATCCATTTCATAAAACTTCAGATGGGGATGCACTTAATAAGTGCATCCCCATCTGTTAAAGAAGATAGTCCTATCGCTCTGGGTCAGTGTCATTAAAGCGCTACATGCCAACAAGGGAATGTCAACAAGGGAAAAACTAAAGCCGAGCTTACCACCTCATGGTAGAAGCTTCTTTTCAGGAGCGTAGTGCTTAGTATTTAAACTTACTACGACGTACCGCTTGTTTAAACGCCTCCATATACTTGGCTTTCCATTCAGCATAGCTTTCCGCACGGCATGACTTCGCTGCGAGTGTTGTTAGTAGGAAAGTTTCCGTCACCGTAAGTTTTTTCACCTGAGACAGTGCTTGCAAATGTACATCAAAACTTTCAAGTAGTGCAGGGTTATCTTGACGTGCGAGGGAAACCATTAACGCCTGTACGCTTTGCTTACTCCCGTGGTGCTTGCCATGAGGTTGTAACCATGGATGCTGGGCAAGTTTTTGGTCAACACGTGCTTTCAAGGCAGGATGAGGAGCCACGGTATAAAATGCCATCCACTCGGTTGCTGTCCACTTTTTACCTGTTGCCAGTAACGTATGAACGAGCGTTTCATCTGTCGGTTTTTGCCCGTACTGCCATAGATAAAACAGTGTTTGTAGAGAGGGTGACGTTTTTTTAACCAGCGGTAGATAACTTTGCCAAGTGGTTTGCTGAGAGGTAATAAGTGCTTTTAAATCCATACCTTTTTCAGGAGACATGGGCTGCGTCAAACTCGTACAAGTGGGAGGAGGCACTTGCAACACTGGCGCATCAGCCTCTTGTGAACTAGAAGGTGTTACAGGTGCTTCTGTATCAGAAATCGTTTGAGAAGATTCCTCTAATGACGATGAAGCTGGGTCGGGGGTTTCTTCTGAGGGTTCTGATTCAGAAGCACCTTCTTGTGCGTCAGGCACAGCAAGCGGTTCGTCAGGTGCCTGACGCACAAGAGGAGGTTCATCTTCGGTTAACATTGGCGGAGCCTCGTCTTGCTCTTGAGCAAGAGCGGGCATCATGTAAATAGGCTCTAGGGACATCTCAGGAGACATTTCCATGTCTCGTATCGTTGTTTTTATGGAAGGTGCAGGCTCGGCAACTTCAGAGGTTGCTAATAAAGCCGTATCTTGGGGAGCCTGTGTCACCTCGGAAGAGACCCTATACCCAAACCCGCATGCTAAAGCGGAATCATCTTGCCATGCTAAACCACCCATCAAGGACACCAGTACTAAAAAGAAACCTGTCTTACACAGACGAGCGGTAAACATCGCACGACGCATTATCATAGGGGCAACCTCGCAAACTCACACAAAGGAGTCATCATCATACAAGCATTTATAAAGCAGCAACACCATATCACATTGGTTCGGTTCTATCTCTTTGCTACACTTATAGCCATGGGCGTAACATCCTCCAATCAAAGGAACCATTCAGCATCATCTCTCTTGAGAAACGACCGACCCCATAGATTGCTTCCCACGTCTTCCTTTATCTCATTCATTTGCATCTACCCCAAGGAACCCATGCCATGGCTTCTCTTACTGATACGCAAGCACGTCCCTGTCCTCCTCCTACTCAAGAAGGATATTTCATTACGATTGAGGGGATAGACGGTGCTGGGAAAACCACACAAATCGAAGTGCTGGCAGCCTGGTTTGAAGCACAGGGGTACGAAGTCGTACGTACACGCAACCCTGGTGGCACCCGTTTAGGAGAAGCCTTACGACGGCTTGTATTAACCCCTGAAACTGAAACAGGGATTGAACCCCTCGACCCTTGGGCAGAAGTATATTTATATCTTGCAGACCGAGTGCATCACATTGCCCAAGTGATTCGCCCTGCACTTACTCGGGGGGCTGTGGTACTGTGTGACCGATACACAGACTCCACACTTGCCTATCAAGGATGGGGACGAGGGCTTGATATCGCAACGCTTACAACACTCACAACACTGGCTCAGGGGGATATGATACCCCGTTTCACTATCCTTCTGGATGGCAACCCTACAGTACTTCAAACACGTGTCAGTCAACGGGGTGGTAAAACAGACCGCTTTGAACAGGAAGCACAGGCGTTTTACACTCGTGTACGAGAAGGGTTTTTACACCTTGCAAACCAAGACCCTCAACGATTTATCGTATTCAATGCCGAGCTTCCTGCCGATGAAGTCAGCCAAGCACTACGAGCATGGCTGGCACAGCACCATACAAAACCACTTACGGACGCAACCTCTCAACCGTTAAAAACGACCTTACCAGTATATCTCCCTCATTAGCCTACGACCTGTTTAGGGTATACTAAACTGAATCAATCAACGCATGCTCTCCATGCGAGTCAAGCTATATCCATTCTTACACCCTTTCTACACCCTTATGAGTGTTTCAGTGCATGATGCCTCTTTCCCTACCCCACGTTTATGAAACCACTGACCATGTGCTTACCGCCATGGCGGGACCACGCCTCTTTAACCTCAAAAAAATTGCTGACGACCGAGGCTACTTTGCAGAAATGTATCACGCCGAGCGGTATATCAACTTGGGACTTCCCTCAGAAACGCTATTTTGCCAAGATAACACCTCGCTTTCCAAAGAAGCGGGCGTAATAAGAGGGCTTCATTTCCAAACACCACCCTATGCACAAGGCAAGCTTATTGCCTGTTTACAAGGCGCTTTACTCGATATTGCCGTTGACATTCGCCGTCATAGCCCGACCTACGGTCAACACATTGCCGTCGTCCTGAGTGAAGACAATGCAAGACAATTATGGATTCCAGCAGGATTTGCCCATGGGTTTTGTACCCTTGTTGCCAATACCCTTGTTACCTATAAGGTCACAGCACCCTATGCAGCCGCCCACGACAAGGGACTTGCGTGGCACGACCCTGCCCTTGGCATCAAATGGCCTTTTCCTGAAGAAGCATGCCAGCTTTCTCCAAAAGACCAAACGCACCCCCTCTTGAAAGACCTACCTACCTATTTTACATAGGGGCTATTGGCATAGCGTTCGGTACTTATACTTTATGCAAGCAATGCCGCTACGTGTATTCTCCTAAAAGGAATGATAGATACTAGTCCAACTGCGTCCACCAATCCAGGAGTGATGCCACAATGGCTTCAACTGCATGCCCCGTACCATAGGGGTTCACAGCCTGTGCCATAGCTTGGTAAGCATCGGTATTTTGTAATAGATGGGTTACTTCAGCCATGATACGCTCTGCGTCGGCACCCACAAGTCTGACCGTTCCCATCGCTACAGCTTCAGGACGTTCTGTTTCATCCCGAAACACCAAAACAGGTTTCCCAAGAGAAGGGGCTTCTTCTTGAACCCCACCTGAATCGGTTAAAATTAGTTCCGCACCCTGCATCCAATGACAGAAAGGTGCATAGTCTTGAGGTGGGAGTAAGTGAATACGTGCTGATTCAGACATAGCCGTATTGCCAAGAATCGCTTCAACCGTTGTTTTCACTTGGGGGTTTGGATGAACAGGCAATACCAAATGTCTATCTGGGAAACGCCGTAACAATTCAAGTAAAGTATGACATATCGAGGTGAGTCGGGTTCCAAAATTCTCACGTCGATGGAGAGTCACAAGCCAATATGGGGCATCACCGACAAGGTTTTTTTGATGGCGAGGGGCTTTGGTGTGTGCAAGGGTGTAAAACAGGGCATCAATCACGGTATTTCCTGTAACCGTAATACGCTCGGGAGCAACTCCCAAGCGTAACAAGTTTTCTTGAGCCGTTGTTGTAGGTGCAAAATGCAGCGTACTCACACTGTCTGACACAATGCGGTTGAGTTCCTCAGGATAAGGATTCCAACAATCATAGGTACGTAAGCCCGCTTCCACATGCCCCAAAGGGATTTTATTGTAGTAGCAGGCCAAACTCGTGGCAAGCGTCGTGGTGGTATCCCCATGGACAAGTACCATATCGGGTTGCCATTCTAACAAAACACGTTGCATCCCTGTGAGGACACCTATGGTAACATCTGTCAGGGTTTGGTTTGCCCGCATAAGGTTTAAATCAATATCTGGACGGATACTAAAGAGGTCCAATACTTGATCCAACATATCTCGGTGCTGAGCGGTCACGCATACTTTTGCATCAAAGCCCTCATGACGTGCAAGCGTATTCACGAGAGGTGCCATTTTAATGGCTTCTGGACGAGTGCCAAAAACACTGAGGATACGACACGGGCGTTTGGAAGAAGGGGAGGCAAGCATGCGGAAAAGAACCCATTTTAGTTTTACGTCAATCTATACTATTATAATATAGCGTGAAAGTGGTTAAGGTAAACCGTCCCCTTTAAACGAGCCTTCAGTCCTATCCACACTTTTTGTGACGCTTTACGCCCCCTAGCACTCTCCCATAGCCATAGCCCTACCGCAATGATGCCAACGCACACCCAACCCTCTAAAGTACCACCACTGAAACTTCCCCATGGCTTTGAGGGTCTGTTGGTCATTGATAAACCCGTGGGATGGACCAGTCATGATGTCGTACAGTGGGTACGGCGAGCCACTGGGGAACGTCGTACAGGTCACCTCGGCACCCTCGACCCCTTTGCCACAGGCGTATTACCCGTTGCCGTAGGTAAACGTATCACACGGATGATTGAATATTTTCCCGATACCAAGGCTTATGAGGCTGAAATCACCTTTGGAACCACCACAGACACCTTAGATTGTACGGGACAAACGGTTACAATCCATCCTGAGGGAACATCCTATCTCACACAAGACATGATAGCGTCATGCCTCCCTGAATTCACTGGTACCATTCGGCAACAAGTTCCCTTACATTCAGCAGTTCACGTGAATGGTAAAAAGCTTTATCGGTATGCCCACTCAGGGTTAGAAGTACCCACAGACTTACTTCCCATCAGGGAAGTGACGATTTTCACCCTCACACTCACGGGTTTTACACCCGCCTGTACTGTAAGCCAAACGCCTGCGAAAGCAAATGTTTGGGTACACTGTGGGAGTGGCACCTACATACGCTCCTTAGCACGAGACCTCGGCGATAAACTTGGCTGCGGTGCCCATTTGAGTGCCTTACGCCGTACCCATCATGGAAAACTCACTTTGGCACAGGCGTTTGGTCAATTAGAGTCGCTCAAAGAAGAAGTCAAATCAACAGACCTTACCCAACGGCAAGCCCTTCAAACCATGCTTACACATCATACCGTTTCCTTAGAGACCGCACTCCCGCAAGTACGTTGGATTCCCCACACACTTGAGACACTGGTTAAACTCTGCCAAGGACAACCCCAACCCTTTGAGGCGGGTCGTACCCCTGAGCATGTCAAGGCAAACCAACCCTTACTGGCATGCCACCCTGAAACCCAAAAAATCGTAGCCGTCATCACACTCCGAGATGGTCTTTTACGTCCTCTTAAAGTGTTAGACACGTAAGCACTGCCCTAGCCTACACATCCGCCAACGTTACAACTGGGCTGTGTCAATCGTCACACAACCTAAGCTTTTAGCATACGTGTTGGTTGGATATTCAATATTTAAAGTTTTCTTTTGAATCATCCGAAACACATAGCAAGTTTCAGTGAACCAGTCCCTCCCTTCCCCCTGAGGTGATTGACTGAAGTGTGTTGCATAAATGGTCGCATAAGCCCACGTTAATTTGTCCACGTTAACCATGGAAAGAGGAGCCTGAACACGCACGTTCAAACCCCAACTGCCTCATCAATCATTGTGTTATGTAGGTTTCCCTATACCCTCTTTAAAGAGGACAGGACACAAAAAGAAGGTACGTGATATTAAGTTTCCTTAACCAAAGGAAAGAGGATAAACCAAAGCTTCTCAAACTGAAGGCAATTTAAAACCATACCAAGTGTTTATAATACTATCGGTAAAATACACACCCTTTATGTGAGAGAGTCATCAACACCGTTCAACGTAAATAAGTGCTAGGGACACCCTCGGGCACCTGAAAGCATCATCCCTTTCGTTATTTACGATGTTAATCTATCATATGTTTGTTTCAGAGAGAGGATTCCCATTTTATGATGAACACTATCGGTATGCCCCCCAATATGCCACCTTTACCGTTACCTGGTAATCCACCGCCTATCAACAATGGCCCCATGCCATTGCCACTTCCAGGTTCAATGCCAACCCTTCCTGGATTTCCTCCCAATGGCGCTAATATACCCCCAGGTTTACCTGGTATGCTTCCCGGACTCCCTGGACTCCCACCCAATTTAGCAGGAGCAGGTGCTAATGCTGGGGCAGGTGCTAATATTTTCACGGCTGGTCAACTTGGATTGCCCTTTCCTCCTGGCATGCGTCCTCCCATGCCACCTATACCAGGAGCTGGTATCACACACATTAGTGGTGTGAATGCAGGTGCTGCTGCCAGTGCAGGTGCTGGTGTGGTTGCGGGTGGACACATTAACCGTGGTGGTGTCATTCCTCCTAACATCCACATGGGTGGCCCTCAATTCACCGATATGATTAGTCTCTTTGCACCACTGATTAACGTCAATGCTCAGGCTCAAGCTCAGGCTTCTAGTCAAAGTAATGGCATGCCCATGATGATGATGTTCATGATGATGGCAATGTCAATGATGAATAAGCCGCAAGCACCCGCTAAAAATAATGACGATGATTTGATTCTTGCGATGGCACTTGCCAAGTCGGGCGCCAAGGCAAGTTCAAATGTTAAAGTGATTCAAGAAGATATTGATGTAGACCTGCCACTACCTCCCCCACGCTTCCGTGGCAGACCCATGATTGAAGAGGATTGTCCACCTGAACCTCCTATGCGTCGTTTACCACCGCCACCCCCGGGCAGTAATCGTTTCAGTGCTATGTATGCGAATAATGGTTCTGCTTCCATTAGAGATGAGGATGACAGACGGATGCCCCCTCCCCCTCCAGGGAAACGTCCTATCCCGCATCCACCCATGCCTCCTAGAGGAAAAGTGTAAACCTTAACGACTCAAAAAACATCCCGTTAACTTTAACATTAACGGGATGTTTTTTATCCATTTACTAGTCTCAGCAATGGTTTTTACTCGCTTTTAGCTTTGAGACTACGAATGGTCTCTTTGCCTTCGCTTAACACCCTTAAAAGTTCTACAGCCCGCTGAAACACAGGGTCATCTTTCGGGCGTTCTTCTTTGAGGGAAGTCATTTTTTTGCCACCCGCTTTCTTATCAGGCACAACCTGTGCGATGGCAGGTTTGACCTCAACATCAGGCTGAATCCCTTGCAGGTTAATATCTACATTATTGGGTGTCAGGTACTTTTGGGTTGTAATATTCATGCCAGCCCCCAAAGGCAACGGGGTAATTTCCTGCACCAACCCCTTACCAAAACTCTTTTGCCCTACAAGTAAAGCCCGATGATTATCTTTCAAAGCACCACTGAGAATCTCACTTGCACTTGCCGAACCACCGTCAATGAGGAGAATCACAGGTTTATCGGTCAGGGTACCCTTGTTTGCACGTTGCGTCACTTTATAACCATCACGGTCTACGGTGGAAACAATCACACCCTCTTCTAAAAGGTCATCCGCTATACGGAGGGCATTCGTGACCAAACCACCGGGGTTACTGCGCAAATCAAGAATAAATCCTTTACGTGTTTTAAGCTTCGCAATCGCCTCTGCGACTTCTCGGGCAGACTCTTGGCTAATAAACGCATTCAAACGAATATAACCAACGTCTTCTGGTACAGTAAGGTCTAGAGGGTGTTTAATACTTACCGCCTTGAGCTTGATATCATCCCGCACAACGGTAAAGGTTAACATCGTTGCTTTGGGAGATGGCGTAGCACCCTCGGGTGCTTTACGCTCAACGGTTAAAGTCACAGGGGTACCTTTTTTGCCTTTAATCCGCTTAGAGGCATCTTCAATACTCATCCCACGGGTACTTTTACCGTCAATGGCGGTAATAATATCGTTGCTTTTCAAGCCAGCACGGTCAGCGGGGGTGTCTTCAATCGGAGCAATCACCACAATTTTATCGCTTTTCATCCCCATCTGAATACCAATCCCAGAAAGGGTTGCCTGAATACTTTGAGTCTCTTCGGTGAACGCTTCAACATCAAGGTATCGGGTATACACATCCCCAAGACTCGCCAGCATGGAGTCAATCGCTACTTTTGTATCCTCCATGGTATGAAGCTTACCATCGTAACGATGGCGCCAAATGTGCCATGCCTGCCCATTGGTATGACCATCCAGAAACTTATCTTGCACTCTTTGCCATACGGTATCGTAGAGCTGATTGAGTGCTTGTTCAGGTACCGTTGCATTGGGGGCAACAGGTGAGGGCGTGACTGCAACACTCATCCATGCCATGGGACGAACCAGCATCACTACAGCCAAACTAAGACTCAACAGCAAGAAGCAATAGCCTAGGCGAGCATGACGGTCAAGACGTGCAAAAGAAGGGATGCGCAAAGCATTAAGTCTCCAAGGGTTGGCACACAGGGTAACAGGACACGCAGAAGGGAAATCTCACAGTCGCAATCGTTAAAAGATACGATGCAATGTATCCTACAATGAAACCACTTTCTGTATTTGATTGTCTATCCTTTATTAACAGTAAATTAAGCTTTGAGCATCGATGTAAAAGGGTCTCACGCACGAAAAGGTTTAAACGAGGAGGTGTATCGCTAGGATGTCTATCAAACGTATCGCCTCACCTCAATCATTTTCAGGAGCAACGACAACACACCATGGCGTGCCAACTTTTTGTGATGCTCAGATGCTCGTATCAGCCTTTTTTCTCATCAGTGGTAGGGTTTTGGAGCATATGCTATGGCTGCACACTGGCTTAGCCTACATATCCATTCATCTAGGGCGTACTTCCAAGCGTTCGTTTTGAAGCCCCTCTTGCCCTCAAAACTCAGAGCCGCTGTCGTATGGATACTCCTGCCGCTTACATGGATACTTCTCCAAACAGAGACACGTGCAACGCTGCACGCACCCTCCACAACGGGGATTCGTAAAGTCGCCTTGCCACTCAGACAAGACAAGGACTATCAGCGTCAAAGAGATGCGTCATTATGGTATGGAACCATTCGGCATCGTTTTTATCGAGACGTATCGCCCAAACCCCAACAAGTACCACTCGCTTTCGGGGTACCAAGACTTTATCAACAGATGCCACACGTTTTTCAAAGTTGGCCAGAAAGCCTTGACGATGCAACCTTTATTTTAGATACCACCGTGCGTGTTACCATGCATCAAGGTCGATTAAAAACAGTCACTGAGGAAAGTAAACATGCTAACCTCTCTTCAGGGCAATACCATCCCCACTTAGCCGATTACGCCCAAGTGACATTCCTTCGAGATACTTACCGACTCACAGATATCAATCAAGACGGTAAACAAGATGCACTCATACTTGTCAGGGTCAGCAACCCACAAAACCCCCTTGAAACCCAACGGAGTTACTTGCTGCTGTTTCATAATATATGGATGAGCCACCCACAATTTATTGCAAGTTCCCCCGCCCTATACGGGGACGTACACGCACTTAGTGTAGGACATCTACCCACAGGAGAAACCGTTGTCCGATTAGGCATGTATCCGAAAAACACCACCTATGCTTCCCATGACACTTATGAATCAACCAGTAAGACCTTTGACCTTCAGCTCACCCACCAACACTGGCTACCCTTAACCCCTCTACCCTCACCCACGCAAACATCTCGTAAAGATATCACAGTGCTTTCACAGCAAGAGGCACTTAGCAATCTCCAAGGACTCCCCAAAATATTTCAACATTGCCGATTAACCCTGTGGGGCAAGCCCTATCGTTTCATACGAGGGACATGGGTTTCAGAAAATACGATGGTAAGCCAACACACACCCTATGAACAGTTATCTTTAGATGCTTCAGAATTTAGATTATTCGACCTCGACGGTGATGGTGCAAGAGATGGTGTGTTTTTACTTCATGGGATTCACCACACTGGCAACCCCCAAGGCAACATCGAGAGCTATTTAGTGGCACTCACCCATGTGGATACACCCGAGCAACAAACAACCCTCGGCACCGTAGCCATTCGAGGTAAAGTACAAACCTTGGGTATTGATACCCATCAATACCCATTCGCAGTGCAAGTACTTTCTCGGCAATGGCAAGAGACAGACAGTCCCTGTTGTCCCTCCCTACCTTATGTCAGTACTTGGAAGCTCTCTCTAAAAGGTTTCCGATAAATGCACCTTCACTACGAACAACCTACAAATAGGATGTCACACACCCACGATTTTAAACACACCTGCGCAAGCTTCCCCTTGAGTTAAGCCCATGTTTGATGGATAGTGTTAAAGTTGTGCATACTCATGCCTAGCAATGCACACACCACCTCCTAAGCATCTTTTTGATTTGCCCTCTGGAGGGAGCATCCTATCCGTAAACCTTCCTGTGTATTACGGAATAAAATGCCCTTTTTATGTCACCCTTGAAAGGAATCTCATCATCATCATGGCTAAACTTAGCAAACGCCAACAAGCTTACCAAGAAAAACTTGCCCCACTTGCACAACCCACAAGTGCTACAACAGGTATCACCGCCTTGCTTGAAGCAGTCCACGCACTTTCCAAGTACGATGAAGCGGTAGAAACCCACATCCGTCTTGGTATCGACATGAAAAAAGCTGACCAGCAAATCCGTACCACGGTTGTGCTTCCTGAAGGTACTGGTAAAGTGGTACGTGTTTGCGTGATTGCCAAAGGGGTTAAAGTCAAAGAAGCTGAAGAAGCAGGTGCTGACTTCTTTGGTTCTGATGAACTTATTGCAAAAATCCAAAACGAAAACTGGTTAGATTTTGATGTTCTTGTTGCCACACCTGATGTAATGGCTCAGTTAGGTAAATTAGGTAAAGTCCTTGGACCTAAAGGCTTAATGCCCAACCCTAAAACAGGTACCGTGACAACCGACGTTGCAGGGGCGGTTAAAAACCTCAAAGCGGGTCAAGTTGAAATCCGTCCTGACAAAACCAGCGTCCTCCACGTGGTTATTGGTCGTAAGGGCTTTACAGCAGAACGCCTTCTTCGTAACTTGGCAGCATTGTACGGTACGGTAGAGCGTGCAAAACCCTCAGCCGTAAAAGGAACCTACATTAAATCTGTATACCTTTCCACCAGCCATGGACCCTCTATCAAACTTGACACAAGCGTTATCAGTGCTGAACTCAAGGGCTTGGATGCTTAATTAAAGTACCCACACCAATACAACATCTACACGCCGCTTCTTACATCAAGAAGTGGCGTGTATTTTATGGGCTTAAAATCACGCGCATAGGGCTAAGTACATCCACTAGGCACAGCAAAAGTATGTTGACGCATTGATATACATGTTAGGCATGTTCTTTTGCACTCTCCTTGTACCTTGTTGGAAAAGTCCCTCTCCTTATGATGATGTCTTTTATCACGACCTTTGCCCAGCGTCTTCGTGCCTTGCCCAGTACCCCTCATCGTCAAGCCTTGGCAACCCACTTACAACAAACGTGTAAAGCATGTCCGCCTTGTGCCTGTCGGTGTAACACACAAAAGGCAGGGGCTGCATTTACCAGTGAAGCCCTCTCTGGTACGAAAGTTCCTCAAAATCATACCGTCAGATTACGAGGCTTGAAAGCACTCCCTCCCAGCATTCATGTCACCCATCGTGAAGTGCCAAGCAGAGATGAGTTCCGACGTTTGGTAAGTCAACACAAAGGCGAAACCACCAAACACACGCCACCCACACCGCAAGGGTGGTGGTCATCGTTGGCTAAGCTTTTAACGTCAAAACCGCCTTTACGTACACCACAAACGGTAGTCATCAGTATACGAGACAAAGTAAACGATGCACTCGTAGGGTACGGCATTGCCTCTCACTATGGCACCCATACCCATGTGGGAACCTTACTCGTGGATGCACGCTATCAGCAAATGCTTCATCAACAATACCCGCAAAGTGCTTCCCTCACACAGGTATTACAGCGGGCTATGCAACAAAAACTAGACAAACATTAGACGATGCTTAACATTTTGTTATCAAAAGGATAAGCAACAGGTTTTATACGTGTAAATAGCCTGTGAGCATGACACAATAGCATGGCTTTATCTCTTGGTAGGTTCTCAAAAATAAGCATATTTCGAGTCTACCAAGGCTTGCGGTTTGTAATAGCCGCACGATAACACAGTATCTCTTTCAATGTTTAATGGTTATTTTGGGGTTATGCAGGTTCAACGAGATTTTAAGGGTTGTTTAGTATGTCCATACCTTCCATAGGAACGCCTAAGGCTTCTGCTGGCAATACACCCTCTAATGATATGCCCTCAGGTCGTACCATAAAAACTTCGACTTCAAAAGGAAGTACCATGTTTAATCAACAACCCGCCATGGCACGTCTTAACCAAGCCACAGGCTTAACCCAAACGACAAAAGCGACCCCTAAGTTTGGCATCGCTTCGCAGATGGTCACGATTCCTAGAGCCGATGAGTTTGTAAAACAACTGCCTTTGGAAGCACAACTTAAACCTTTGGAAACACCTAGCCCAGCTGCCGATACAACCCCTTCCCTACCAGAGCGTGTGTATGAGAAAGACAAGGGATGGACCTCTATTAGTCAAAAATCGCCATTAAAACTACCTGACCCCTTTGTAACACAGGATAGTATGAATCGTTTGCGTATCAATGCCCCATTGTTGGGGTCGCAAAGCAATAAAAGTTCAGACGCTATGGCTACGAGTAAGTCATCGAGTCCGTTTGTGAGCTTACCTCCAAAACCGAGTTATCAGAGTGCGCATGGACTCAGTGAAAAGACTTCCCCAATGGGTGCCTTCCTACGAGGTGTGGCTTCTCCTATCACAGGACTCTTTAGCTTACAGGGATTAGCGGGAATGGCTGCCGTAGGAGCGGCTACTTCTGTGGTGGGTGCCGCAGCACTGGCACCTTGGCTCCTTGGAGCGGGTGCCATTTATACAGGCATCAATGCTCTTTCAGGTTTAAAGAAAACAACCACTGGACAAACAGCAACTGAGAAAGCAGACGGCTTTTACGAGCTAGGGTCGGCTCTAAGTGGTGGCGTGGGTACTTTGTTGGGTGCAAACCCAGCTGGCAAAAGCTTGGGAGTCAAAGGACTCAGTCAAACCTCACTCAAGCAAAATCCTTGGCAATACCTCAAGGCAGCTCCGAAAGACCTTCTCAAAACATTACATCCAGAGACCCTTGCCAAAAGTGTGCAACTAGGGAAGAGTAATGCTCTCGGATTTACGAACCGTATTAAAAGTGGTATTTTATTGCCGAGTGGCTCCTATCAACACTTCTGGCATAAGGACGAACAAGCAGCTTTTGTGGGTAAAACCCAAGAGGCACTTAAAACCATGCCCACCGTAAAAACCCCCATGGCATATATTCCAGGGTCTAAACCAGCCCCGCCTAAATCGGAACAGTTCCAAAAAGTGTATCAGGTCATGGATAAGGTGAATAGCTACTATCGGAGCTTAGGGAAAAAGACGCCTTCTTCAAGTACAACCCCTCTCACCAACAAGCCTCCTCAGAGTGGGCAACCTATCACGGCACAGGCACGTGCAACCCAAGCTGAACGTGCAACCCCACCTCTTGCTACCCAACAAAAACCGTTGTTCCCCAAGGAGGTGAATCGTGGTACCTTAGCCGAGATGGAATCGCTTTCACATCTACAACGCTTGGATAAAAACCGTGTCCTCTACACCATGGTGGATACTCAAGAGCTGCAAGCATTTCAAGGCAAAGCACTTCGTGATTCAGGATTTAAAGAACTCTATGCCTCCCCTGATGAAGCTCGCCGTGCCTTACAAAACCTTGGTACAACGCAAGGTAAAAAGCTTATGGCTGTGGAATTGCCTGAAGGTTCCGCCCTGATGACACCGGCCACTGTGGGCGGGGATAGCACCCGTTTTTATCTCCCTCGTAATACCGTTCTGCAACGCTTACAGGGTGGTCCTCTTTATGGGGACAGGTTACAAGTTGCCATGCCCGAGATGTACTCACGCCTGAACAACCTGCAATACTACATGACCCACAGAAACCATTACAACCCGTTGATTCGCCAGTGGCAAACACAATCACCCACGACATATCAACGCATGATGCAAGAGTCTACCCTACTGTCTGACCTGCATCGAGTAGGCACGTCTGACCGATTGGCAACCCTACAAATACTCAATAAGATGCTTGCCGAACAACCCGATGTGTACACTGCCTTACGTCAACGTTCTGGGTCTATGGAAGGACTCATGACACAGTTAGATGCCTTCCGTCGTAACCCTGATGGTGCCTCGCTTCAAAGCTTACAACTACAAACACCCACCCGTGCCTATCGAGGCGTGATGAGTGGTGTTAACCATAACCAGTTAAAACTTGGACAAGTGTACAGTGACCCTGCCCCAATTCGTATTGCAGAAAAACGTGGACTTGCTAAACTGTTTGCAGGTAACCCGAGAAAAGACGGTTTGATGCTTGAATTAGTAGATGCCAAGGGTTTACCCGTAGTGGACAAGCAGCTCATGCAGCAAGTGTTACCCGCTGAAGCTGCCAATATGATGGATGAACAGTTACTACTCGCACCAGGGACACGCTTTAAATTAGTAGAGCGGCGGATAGATGGTTCCTACTTGGGTCAGATTGTACCAGGAGAAGGGCATAGTGTAAGTCTTCCCATTGACCCTACCCACCACAGTAAAAACGTCGCTTTAGCCGAAGCAAGAAAGAGCTTGTATCTTTCCCCTGAGCGTTTGGGTAAAGACTTTGTCAGTAGTGTCACACTGGGTGGTTTAATGGCAATGCCTACCCTAGGACCTCTCGCACCAGCTGCGATTGCTTTGGCTTACCCTGTTACCAAACCCGCCAGCTTACTTGCGGGTCATGCAGGGTATCAACTTGCCAAAGCGACCAAACCTGAATGGGCGCCTCAAATTACGAGTGGGACAAGTATGGTGGCTGGCTGGGCTGACCCTTCTCATGACCTTGCCTTGAGTTTTATTAAACCCGCACCTCCACCTACTTGGTACCAAGCACTGAACCCTTTTTATAAGCACAAGGGGTGGTTTACGCTCAAATCATAACCGATGACGGCATCCCCCTCTCCCATGCATGCCCTTGCCCTGTGATGGCGAGGGCATCACTGCGTTAAGAAAGAGACTTATCAACCCATTTCCAGTAGCACCTCTTTCGTCACAACATTGTTTTATATAAGTAAAGTATTGCGTAACAGGAGCTGTACCCATCAGGAGAAACCCATGCCACACTCTCAAAAAAACAACGACCCTCAAAAAGACCTCTTAAAACAAGGGCTTTCTGGACGAGCAATGCCACATCCTATGAAGGGGTCATACCCACAAGAGGCGTGGTTTACTGGCACTGTCGATATGCTCGACGACACCCCCATGGTTCCTGAGAAGATGAGTCCTCATACGGTAGGGTATGCGGGGTATCAGGGTGCTTTACAGGCTTTACCTTTGGGGTATCAACGCACACGCTATAAAAAGCAGGTGTATCTTACCCCAGCTAGGTCACTCGATAACTGGCTCCAACGTCATGTAGGGGATGTACTCCTTGGTGTAAGAGATGTCATGCTCGGACATGTACTTGTTGTGGGAGGACTTGGGCTATTGTGCGTCATCCTATTGAGTTATGTGCCTCAAACAGATTGGCTGAGTAGTATCAATCAAGTCCAAAAGCAGGGCTTTGGTGTGTATCAATGGCTTTTTATAGGGTGTTTCATGATACCTATCGTCACACGGCATCGACACTATGCCTATGCCGTGGGGGTTTTAGGCATGGGGGTTCTCCTCAGTGGTCTATGTATGTGGATGACAGGACTTTATCTAAGATAACTCTTTTCTGTGCTTCCATAGATAGCAACACCCCATGTTCTTCAGTGGGGTGCTAGCACAATCGTATGACGTTTGTTATACTATTGTTTATGATGAATAGTGATATCGCTTCTCCAAACCCACCTTCTTTTTGGTCAACCCTTACCCCCGTACAACGCTGGACAAGTGGGGTGGTACTTTGCTTGGTGGCATTGCTTTGGTGGCATGTGGGGCATGGGGCTGTGATTCATCCGAACCATCAGCAGATGCTCGAAGCCATTCTTGCCAGTCAAGATGTACACAACCCTGAAGCTGTGAGTAGTGTACAACTGTGGCACGTACCTCGTTGGGAACACTTAGTGGAGAGTCCTCTCTATCTGGCACTTGCAGGGGGCATTCACGCCCTAGGGGGCGTGAGTACCAGTATTTTAAACTTTATTGAGCAGCTACAATGGCTGAATATACTCGGGGTTTTCATGACAGGCTGGGGGCTACTCCGTCTGATGGTTGTGTCTGGTCGATACCAAGACACAGACTACCAAGGGTGGCATAAATTACTTGTACTAGGATGTTTTTTTCTAAGCGGTGTCACCTTAAGTAGCTTTGCCTTTCCCAGTCCTTTGCCTCTTTTTTGGGCATGCAGTATTTGGACACTGGTCGGGTTATGGCGAATGGACAATGAGGGATGGCAGGCAGGGGGACTCTGGGCTTGGAGTGCTTTGGGAGCGTGGGCTTGTGCCTTGCTACATCCGTTAGGCTATACCTTGGTGGTGGCGCATATGATAGGGAGCTTACAACAAGAATGGCAAAGTCATCACAGGCAAGCGTATCAGTGGCATTTGGTCGTTGTGCTACTCTTTATGGCTTGGCTTTTTACCCATTCACAAGGGTGGCATATGCCATGGCAAACCCCGTTTGGCACGAGCATGAACATGGAGGCACAGCCCTCGCTCACACAATGGCTTATGCAAGGGAAACAATGGCTACTTGGAGGAGGTTCTCAAGCAGGGAGCGAGGCTTCAAATTTTTTGAACCTCAAAACTTGGATGCCAAAAGGTTTTTTTAAACAAAGTATACATTATTTAGGACAAGTCACCCTTGGGTATCAGCCCAGTGTGTTGCATGGCATACAAGCCTCCTTTCTCCCTCCTCAGCAACAACTTACGTTGATGCAAACGGCAACCCCTGCGAGTATGGTCGCCACACCTGCCATGGCGGGGGTTATGGGTTGGCTTTGGGGTTGGCTGACACCCCTATTGAATGGGCTTGTGTCACAGCTCCCTCAGTTATCCAAAACATTTGGGTATATTACCCTTGCATTTATGGGGCTAGGGGTTACACTGGGTTTGTATATGCCAAGTGTACACGTGCGACGTGCTTTATGGATGGTCGCTATTCTGGTTTTAGGTGTCACACTTTGTCCGCAAGTATGGTTATGGATGTTTCCATTACTTGGATTTTGGGCAGTGTTAGGTATGGAGGGCTTCATGCGTGTATGTCATCATGCACAAAAACCCGCTTTCCGTGGGGTACTCCTCGTATGGGGCGTTGCCTTAAGTTGCCTTGGACTCACGCATATGGGGTTTAACCATTTGCAACACCAGGAAGCAATCCAATTATTTTACGGCGGGGTACCCCAAATACCTCACAGTTCGGGAGTCACAGCCCTTGCTACAACGCAATCGCAAGCTGAAGGGTTTAGTTTTTCCGCACTGGACCTTAACACCCTCGGACAAGCTTTGCCTCCAAAGTCTTCGCTTCATACCCCCGTCGTTGCCAATGATGCCAAAGGTTTTCTGACGTTGTTTGACTGGATGCGACGTAATACTCACCCCTATAGCGTGTTTGTAAGTGCAACCCCCAGTATGTTGAGCCTGTATGGTAATCGGTACGCTATCACCTATCCGCCTCACAGAACCCCTGCTTTTTTAGCAGATGCTCTCCTCACGCAAGCCAAAAATCTAAAAGACACTCACAAAGAAGCCGTACTCTATGTGGTAGAACAACTAGGAGAACCTCAACAACGTCAAATTTTGAAGCAGGCATTGCAACTTTATCCCCAAGCGTTTCATTTGTCTTGGGAAAGTCCTGAACTTCAAATGTGCGTATGGCAGGTGCATTAAAAACCCGCAAACAAAAGCCTCCTACCATGTAAGTTGTAGGAGGCTTTGGACTGGTTAAAAGGTAAACGAACTCGTTACAGCACAGGTGCCACACGGTTACGGATACCACATTGAGCTTCAAACCGTTGTGCCACGGAGAGTAAAGTAGGCTCCTTGAAGTAATCACCAATCATTTGCAAACCGATGGGAAGTCCTTTGGCATCAAACCCACACGGCAATGATATGGCAGGCATACCCACAAGGTTCACAGGGACGGTGGCAATATCGCTAAGGTACATCTGGACAGGGTCGGTTGTTTTTTCACCCAATTTAAAGGCAGTAGTGGCTGAAGTGGGCGATAGCAAAACATCACATGTTTGTAGTGCCTCTTGAAACGCCTTGGCTAACAAAGCACGTGCCTTACGAGCTTTACCATAAAACGCATCGTAGTAGCCCGCACTCAGTGCAAAGGTACCTAACATAATACGACGTTTGACTTCTTTACCAAAGCCTTCCCCTCTACTGGCACGTATCATGGCATACACATCGGTGAGGTCCTCCCCTGTCGCACGGGAGGTATAACGAACACCGTCAAACCGAGCCAAGTTTGCACTCGCTTCCGCTGTGGCAATCAGATAGTAAGTAGGAATCGCCAGTGCGATAGAAGGTATCGACACACGCTTAATGGTGGCTCCCAACGACTCCAAATGAGCCAAGGCTTCTTGAAATGCTTGTGCCACTTCGGGTTGAAGTGCCTCGGGTTTATCGAGTTCTTCAATCACGCCAAAAGTCATGCCTTCAAAAGAAGGCAGTGCTTGAATAGGGTAAGCTTGCCACCCCTTAGGGGCATGACGAGTGGTACTATCTTTAGCATCGGCACCCGCCGTAATTTGCAAAATAGCGGCTAAGTCATCAACCGTACGTGCAAAAGGACTGATTTGGTCAAGAGAGCTACCGTATGCAACCAAGCCATAGCGGGAGACCAAGCCATAAGTAGGTTTCATACCCACTAAAGCACAGAAGGATGAAGGTAAGCGAACACTACCGCCTGTGTCAGACCCCAAGGCTAAAGGCGCCATCCCGGCAGCCACCGCCACAGCAGACCCTCCAGAGCTTCCCCCTGGGACATGCTCGGTATGCCAAGGGTTACGACTTGTCCCTAAAGCACTGTTTTCACAGGAGCTACCCATTGCGAATTCATCCAAGTTGGTTTTCCCAACAATAGGGATATAATGGTCATGAAGCTTCTGGGTAACGGTGGCATTCTCACACGCAACATAGTTTGCAAGCAGTTTGCTGGCACATGTTGTTTTTGCCCCCTTTAAATGAATGTTATCTTTTAAGGCAAGCGGGACACCCGCAAGCAAAGGTAAGCGATTGCCTGCTTTAGCTTGTGCATCAACCTTTTGGGCAGTTTCATAAGCTTGTGTTTGGGTCAAGGAGAGGAAGGCTCCTAAGTGCGTGTCTTGGGCTTGAATATGTTGATACACAGCGTCTAACACTTCGGTTGCCTGTAGCGTTTGGGTTTGAATGGCATGAGCCAACTCAAGGGCAGTTGCCTTTAAAGGTGTGTCATACTCGGTGACAGAACGCATTGCGGGGGTCGTGTCTTGGGAGGGGTGAGTTAGTGTCATCATGAGCTTGTGGAGATGCCATCAAATAAGGAGCAAACACAGGAAAATAACAGGGCGTTTAGAACGCATCTGTAAAATGGAGATGCCTGTAGTATAGTGCAAAAATGCTTGTTGCTCTACGTTTTTCTATACGCTCCCACATACAATATTGAGAAACGCATCTCTTCATGTAGGTAATATCGTTAAATTTTGACAATAACTTAAGGATTTTCATCGCCGACATTTGCCCCTCTCTCCTCGATGGGAGAGAGGGCATTTTTACAAACTCATCCTTCAAACACATACTTCCCTCGCCCTTGAAGGGGGAGGGATGGAGGAGAGGGTAGAAGCCGTCACATCAACCACAAGACGAATGAATAACGACTTTATAACGTACACCGTCATTCCGCACGAAGTTACGGCATCCAGAGGGTGGGGTCATAGAGGCATCCTTCATGGTAGAGTAAGCGTAGCTTTTTTAAATAAAACCTTCTCCTTGTGATGGTACTATCCGACATTGTTTAAAACATTTAAAACGATTTTTTAGAGAGGCTCCCCCTACAATGATTGCTCACATGACGCATACACCCAGAATGGCGCCATACCCTCAAGCCCAAGCATTACCCGTCCAAAAGTCACGTTTTGGCTTAAGTGAATCCCCCTCTCAGAATGAACACCCTACAACCTCAACACAAAATCACACAGACACTCAAGACACCCTTGATTTAAAAAACCAACTCAAGAAAGTCCCCCCTCTTAGTATTGAAGCGGCCGATAGTGTCATTTATGACTTTCAACAGGAAAATCCTATCCACCCTTTGCTTTCTTCCCTTTTTGTGGCACTTCCCAAAGCCGAACGTCACGTACACCTTGGCGGTGCAAGACCCAAGCGTATTATCCGTAAAATGCTGGAACGTAACGGACTAGACGACGAAACCATCGCAAAACTCACAGGCACCCCTGAACGTTTCAAAAACCTGACACACTTCAACACCTTTTATGACATCCTTGCCACAGGTGCGAAAGAGCCTCAACAACTCAGGATTGCAACCTATTTAATATGTAAAAAAGCCGCTGAAGATAACGTAAAGTATCTAGCACTGCGTATCGGCTTGGCAGATGAAACAGAAACCCCTGACACCATTCTGAATGCCATTCGTCAAGGTATCAGTGAAGCCAAGGAGGACTTAAGTAAAGTAGGGTATACGCAACAGGTTCGGGTAATTGTAGCAGCCAAGCGGCACGGGCGGAAGGGAGAAGACATCAAAGCGATTGTGGCTCGTGCAATGAAAGATGCAAAATTAGCAGTACACTACGCTAAACACGACCCTGATAAACTCGTGGTAGGCTTTGACATTGCTGGGGATGAAAGCCGTTACCCTTTATATCATTTTAAAGATGTGATTCATTATGTGAAACAACAGGGCTTGCCTGTCACTGTCCATGCTGGAGAAACACCCATGTCAGGGAATATCACAGGGGCAGCTTCTGTCAATTTAGCCTTAGAGTATGGTGTCAATGGCATAGGACATGCCCTTTTTGCAACGCACGATGCACAAGTCATGAAGCGACTCAAGGCAACAGGTACCATTGTGGAATCATGCCCTACCTCAAATGTTGCGATTGGGAATACCTCGTGGAAAACCCATCCCATTCGGACTTTCTTGGATGCAGGTATTCCCGTGTCTGTTTGTACAGACGACCCTGGTGTTTTTAAAACGAAGATTTCCAAAGAATATGAACGCCTCTATAAGCACGGACTGGTCACCTCTTGGCAGGATTTTAAAACCATTACACGCAATGCAGCCAAGGGGGTGTTTCTACCTGCTTCCGAGAAAAAACAACTTATCCAAAGTTTTGAAAGACAACTGCAAGCCTTAGAGCAAAACCCTCTTTACCAGCCTGTCATTCGCCATATGGCTAACATTTCAATGAAATCTTTACCCTCTTCAACCCCTAAAGACCTCACACCTCAACCGCCATGGCATCACACCATGAGCCAACTTCAACATAAACTCTCATTAGCACAGTTCTATGCTAGCCCTGAAAAAGGGCAAGAAAAATAAGAACTGTAAAGAGGGTAGAAGCCGTCACGTCAGCCAAGCCACTAAAAAGCTTTGCCGTTTTTGTGTGCATTTTCCCTCTCTCTAACTCTCAGAGAACTTTTTTACAAGCTCATCCTTCAAACACATAACTCCCTCCCCCTTGGGAGAGGGTAGAAGCCAACACCTCAACCACAAGACGAATGAATAACGACTTTATAACGTACACCGTCGTTCCGCACGAAGTTACGCAACGATAGCGTGCAAAACGTCTGCTTTACTCAAAAAAAGCTTTTTAGGATAATAGACTTAGGGTTTTTACAAGCTTAAACTCCTATAGCTTCTTTTTAAGAATCCGTTTTTTCGTGTTCGTGTTCTTTAACTCCCTCTTTAAACAAGGATAAGGTTTTTTCAACATAATGATTACAATCATAGATAACAACACATTTTACGGCGATGAAGCTGATAACCAAATCACGGGTACGGGTGGTAACGATACCATGTACGGTGGCGACGGCAACGATGGCTTATGGGGTGAAGGTGGTAACGATGAGCTTTGGGGCGGTAATGGTGCCGATGGGCTTTATGGCGAAGACGGCAACGACCGCCTTTTTGGCGGAGCAGGTGACGATGAACTCATCGGTGGTAATGGTGAAGACCGCCTTTGGGGTGGCTTAGGCAACGATACCCTTTGGGGTGGTACGGGTGGTAATTTCATAGAAGGAAACTATGCTACTGACTTTCTTTACGGGGGTGCTGGTAATGATTGGCTTGTTGCCAGCGAGGCTGGTAGTAGCTACATCTACGGTCAAGAAGGTCGCGACTATTTGGAGTCTCAAGGCATAGGTCCTGGAAATTACCTTGATGGTGGCGACCATAACGATGTTCTTCTTGTAAACAGTGCTACCAATGGTTTTGAAAATAGGCTTGACACTTTGGTGGGTGGCAAAGGACAAGATATTTTGTTTATAGGACACCCAGCAGACAGTGCTGGACGTGTCCGGATGTGGTTTAATGATGGCGATGGTAACGATGTGCTAAGCACTTGGGATCCAACCTTCTTCAACCCTGCTAATCTGTATGAAATCAATGCGACGTATGCTTCCATTGACGTGAATACCACAGCTCAAAGCCGTTTTGCCTTTGCCTTCAAAACCATCACAGGGAATGCCCTTGTGGATTATGAAGCTACTATCAGCTACGGCAACACCATCAACACCATTCGGTTTGCCGAAAATGGTGATACTGATTATGGTATTGACCTTGTACAGGTACGTGGTGAAACCTCCAACTTCTTCTTTAACGGTAGAGATATCAAAAATATCTACACGGCGTTTGTGAACTACAACACAGCTCAGGGTGGTACGCTTGATATTTCTGATGCCAATGTGGTGCGTAACAATGCCACACTCATGGGCATTATTACAAGCAACGCTCAAGCGGGTATTGCCGTCGCCTAATAGCTTTGCCGTTTTTGTGTGCATTTTCCCTCTCTCTAACTCTCAGAGAACTTTTTTACAAGCTCATCCTTCAAACACATAACTCCCCTCCCCCTTGAAGGGGGAGGGGCTGGGGGAGAGGGCAAAAACCCTAATTCGTATAAAACTGCCCACTTTGGCCTCGTAGATTGGAGGTCACCAAACCCTCTGCAGTCAGTGTATAATTTGCAGTTCTAAGCTTCAAAAAAGCTAGACCTCCACAACGAATTTGGGCGTTATTCACCACACACGCATCCCGATTATTCATACCACCTAACTGATGCAAGCTCACGGTGTAAAACCGATTACCTGCACGGGGGACATTTAAGTCATCACGGTTCAAAGTCACAAATTGTCGAAAGTTAGCGGGTAACCTTCCCGTTTGTGTCATGTACATGGCAACGCCAGCTCGTAGCTGTTGCGTTAAGTTTTTAGCCGCAGCTGCCTCAGCAGTCTCTTGTTGAAACCCCATTCTTAGCCCAGCTGTCATTGCCATCACGCTTACCAAAGCTACGACCATGGCAAGCTCTACCAAGGTGTATCCTTTTAACGGAAGGGTAGGCAATACAAGAGGCTTAAAAACACTTACTCGGTTGTGGCTACTGAACATAGGGTAAATGGCTCCCTAAACAACGGCTGTTCTATACGATGTGTGGTCTTTGAAAAATAGTGTGGCGGTAATGAAGCTATAAAAACAAGAACGATTACGTATCATAAAATCATAAACGGGTAAATAAACAGGTTATTTGAGGGAATAAAAAACATCCTCCTTGCGTTAAAACATCGTATGACGATATTCAACCACAAGGAGGTATGCTTTAACTAAGCCACACCCTTAAGGTGCTTAAGCTTACTGGACGTATTGCTGACCAGAACGACCCGTAATAACAGCAGTTACCTGTCCACCGTTAGCGTTGAAAGTATAAGTAGCAACCGATAATTGGCTGAATGCCCCTGTACCTCCAGCAGCACCACAAGTAATGGTTTGAGCGGCAACAGTACAGCGGTTTTGCCCTGTACCTAAACGCTGAATACTTACCGTGGGAAATACAGCCGTACCACCACCCGCAAGGTTTCCGCCAGCAGCAGTTAAAGCAGCATCAGTTGTTGCAACAAACTGAGTAAAGCTATTGGGAAGAGTACCTGTACGAGACATGTACATTGCAACGCCAGAGTTAAGTTGGTTTACGAACATACGTGCTTGAGAAGCTTCAGCAGTTTCGCTCAACCCTGTGAAACGAGTCATAGCCACACTTGCCATAACACCAACAATAGCCACAACGATTGCAAGTTCAACAAGGGTAAAACCTTTTTTAAGTACGTTCATCATAGTCGTTATTCCTTTATCACTTTATTTCGCAACGGGATACAATGCACACAAAACACAAACAAAAATCAGTCAACCAACACCTGCTTACTTTACCTTGCTCTACGTGTGAGGTACCTCAAGGTCAGCTTGCGTTGCTAAGGGTTTCGGTAGCTTTCTGAGTCACTTAACCCTCGGTAATTAAGTTCTCGGTTAGCTGGGGGAGAATCTGGAATAAAGAAGATGTAAAGCTTATGCAAAGCCCCTCTTTGGAAGTGTCCAAAGAGGGGTGTATAAGGTTTTTACTTGCGGGAAGGTTTGTAAAACGACCCTCTCCCCCCGTGGGGAGAGAGGGGTAAAAACTTTAAGGGTTTTTCAAAGGCTTTTCAAGAATGAAAATGTATTCATGCTCAAACAGATAAAACCCACCCGCTACAGCACGATACTTCCAAAGATTCCCTGTCCTACCTTTGCCACGCTCATTCCCCGTGATGTTTTTCACGATAATCGCTTTCAGTGCAAGGTCATGTTGTTGCGTGGCAAGATTCATACACCAAAACCCAAGAGGAAGCCATGTCCCCGCAGTGTATTTATCCCCAATGACAATGGCAGCAAAGCCCCCTGGTTTAAGGGTTGGTACGCTGGCTTTGAGTACGTCATTAAATGCAGTAAGAAAATCCTGCGTAGAACTTTGTGCTGAAAGGTCGTCAGGGTGTTCTGAAAAGCGGATAATGTCATCATAAGGTGGGTGTAAAAATAAAAAGTCGACATGTTGCCTTGTATGCTGTCCAAGAGCTTCTTTAGGTGCTTTTTTGGATACTTTTGAAGCCGAGGGGGCTTTCACATCAGTAGGTGACTCGTTACAATGCTCCAAAAATTGCGCAACTCTTTGCTTAACCCAGTGAGCATCTTGACTATTCCCACAGGCCACCTGCCAACGTCGCTCACACGCTCCTAAACCGCCCAAATGACGATGGGTTTCTTCAGCCACTGAAGGTTGTAACTCTAACCCTAAACCAAAACGCCCCAAGCGATAAGCCTCAATAAGGGAAGTACCTGACCCCAAAAAGCAATCTAAAATAGTATCACCTGTGCGGGTGTAACGTCTCAGAAGTTGGTAAACAATTTGAGGGATGCAGTTCCCGTGGTAGATATTTCGATGCCCATCTTCTCGGCTACGACCTTGAAAAAGCCATAAGCTACTGAGGAGTAAATCGCTGGATAGCTCACGCCAAGCTCTAGGGTCAAGGTCTGAAACCCTTTGGCAAGGAAAACGCTTATGTCTTCCTGTTGTGGGTCGTGTTTGGATGTCAAGCGGCTTAAGTACCTCAATAGGCGTTAAGGCAGCTACAGGAAGAGCTTCAGTAGGTAAAGCTTGTTCGGATTGCTTATTTTTTCTTTTGGCATGTGGGCGAGGTTCTTTCGGTAATGCCTCTAGGGTAGCGCCCTCAATGGGAAGCTCTGGCGTAAAAGGGTTAAAAGCTTCCTGTGTTTTACTAGCAAGCCATTGTTTTTTTGCGGTACCTTGTGTCACGGGTTGTGCATGTGCAAGCTGACTTTTAGCGTTTCGTTTACTTCCTTTGATAGTTTCTGGTGCCATTTCCTTCACTGTTTCCTTCGCTGTTTCCTGCATCGTGCCTTGCTTACGCATCCTTCCACGGTGCGTATTGTTTGAAGACACCTCTGAAGACTCAGATGCCTGAAGGGTAAGCGAGCGAGATGAAGAAGCATGACGAGGCATAGCAAAAGGCCCAATACTTTTAGCGGGAACAGTGACAATCATGAAGCATCACAATAGGTTCCTACTCTTTTCGGGAAAGGTAAGCACCCGCATGAGCCAAACGGTTGAAAGTTCCTATGGGCATAGGATGCACTCACTCACCCTCGTCCTTGCTGAAGTCCTGTAGGGGAGAGTTTATAACCGTCCCGCAAAAATCTAACACTTGAACCAGCGGGAGGGTTACAAACCCTCCCCTACAAAACGTTCAAGGGTTTTCCTCAAACCCACTGAATCCCTTTATGGTTTAACTCGTCATTCCGACGCAGGTCGGAATCCACAGGGCTTGTAGTATCAACGATAGATACCTCTCTCTCCAAGGGAAGAGTGTGCTGTTTTAAAGGCACGCTTTGAAGCTAGGACTCCTCTCACCCGTAGGGGACGGTTTATAACCGTCCCGCAAAAAGCCAACACCCATGATTACCTACACGGGCTTTAGAAAGAGGGTGTATTTTTCGGGTGACTCGGGAAAGCATACGGGACGGCATCCATCACAGTGGAAACCCCTAGGAGGGTCATACCAGCTTGGGTAAAGGTTTCAAGGAGAGCGGGGTCAATATTCACGTTAGGTACAATGGCACAGCTAAACCCAAGCTGGAGTGCTTCTTTTAAACGAGTGGCAAGGCTTGGCACAGGACGAATTTCACCTGTTAAACCTACCTCACCCAAAACAATACACCCCGAACGCAGTGCCAAGTTTTGAAGACTCCCCACAAGAGCCAAGGCAGTCGCAAGGTCGGCACAGGGTTCTCGGATGTCTAGCCCACCCACGGCATTCACATAAACATCTTGCCGAGAAAAGTCTAAGCCAAGTTTACGCTCCAGTACGGCAACAATCTGATGAATCCGATTGGTTTCCAAGCCATTCACCATGCGTTTAGGGTAATGATAGGCGGTGGTTCCCACAAGGGCTTGAAGCTCCACAAGCAGCATGCGGGTGCCTTCCGTTGTACAAGTCGTAACACAGCCTGACAAATCAGCAGTAAGCCCATGAGACAAAAAGCGTTCACTTGGGTTCTGGATAGGTACAAGACCCGTTTCCCCCATACTGAAAAGTCCAAGCTCCTGTGTGGTACCAAACCTGTTTTTGATACTACGTAGCAAGCGGAGGTCTTGGTAACGGTCGCCTTCAAAGTGCAATACGGTATCTACCACATGTTCAAGGAGTTTGGGGCCTGCAAGTCCACCTTCTTTCGTGACATGACCAATCATGACCACGCAACAGCCGCCCTCTTTAGCCACTTCTTGGAGACGATGCGCACATGCCTTCACTTGGCTTGCACTGCTTGGGGTGCCTGTCACTTCACGAGAGGCAATCGCTTGGATACTATCCACAATCACAACATGGGGTTTAATATGCAACACCTCGGCAAGGAGTTGCTCAAGCTCGTGAGTCGCAACGACAAAAAGGGTATTACTTTGTAGACTTGCCGTCACACCTAGACGGTCGCTACGACCTTTGACTTGTGAGGCAGATTCTTCAGCCGCAAGATACAGCACCCGATGCCCTTGACTCGCAAGCTGTCCCGCCATTTGAAGCGATAACGTTGACTTACCAATCCCTGGCTCACCCCCAATCAAGATAAAGGCATCCTGTACCAAACCACCCCCTAGCACACGGTCTAGCTCGGGTAAGCCTGTCGAGAGGCGTTCAGTTTGCGTAAACTGTGTAATGGCACCCATGGCTTGTGCCGTACTTGGGTAGGCCTGTTGAAGTTGGGCAAGTGCCGTGGCAGGTGGGGCGTTGGCACGACTTTTTTTACCTTGGTGAAAGGTTTCTTCTGCCTGTAACGCCATGTCAGGCTCATGTAAGCGTGGCATATTGAAACTCACCATCCCCGCACCCGCTGAGGGTATCACGGGCGGGGCTTGTACAACCGCTTCAAGGGTTCCCCATTGTCCACACTCAGGACATTTCCCAAGAAGGACAGGGCTAATGGCCTCACAGGCACGACATTCATAATGAGTTTTTGCTTTAGCAAGCATGTTTATCACGGAGAGGGGGAGGGGTAAAAGTCGGTAATATGAGGGTTTATAGCTATTGACTTATGATATCGAGTGGATACCGATTTTCATCGGTAGGACGAAGGACAGAGAGATTGTATACCTTTTAAGGTGCCATTCCCATTACGTTGTCATTCCGACGAAAGTCGGAATCTAGGGACTTGGAAGAGGAAGCCGTTTTTATTGGTATGACAAGGTCTGTGTCGATAGCACAAGAAAAGAGAGGGCGAGAGAGAGCGACCCCATGGGTACGCCCTCTCATACTATGAAAGGCTTAGGTGCCAATATTCCAGCTTGCAAGGTAATGCTGCATTTCGGGGGTGAGGGTGTCAATGGCAATGCCCATGGCTTTGAGTTTTAAGCGGGCAATGTCAGCATCAAGGGCTTCAGGCAACACATGGACGGCATGAGGCAATGTACCACGATGCTTCACAAGATACTCGGCTGCGAGGGCTTGGTTTGCAAAGCTCATGTCCATGACACTGGCGGGGTGTCCTTCCGCAGCGGCAAGGTTCACTAAACGACCCTCAGCCACGACGTAAATCGTACGACCATCTTTAAGCGTATGAGCCACCACCATAGGACGCACTTCTTCAGTTTGAACCGTCATGGCTTGCAAGGCTTCAAGGTTCAATTCAAGGTCAAAGTGTCCTGAGTTACACACCAAGGCACCATCAGGCATGCATGCAAAATGGTCGCCATCAATCACGTGTCGATTCCCTGTCACGGTAATGAAAACCTGCCCCACTTTGGCGGCTTCCGTCATGGGCATCACGTCAAAACCATCCATGACCGCTTCAAGGGCTTTTAAGGCATCCACTTCTGTTACAACCACCTTAGCCCCTAAACCTCTCGCGCGCATAGCGGTACCACGTCCGCACCAACCGTAGCCTACCACCACGACGGTTTTACCCGCAAGGAGCCAATTGGTAGCACGAATGACCCCATCCAGCGTGCTTTGCCCTGTGCCGTAGCGGTTATCGAACATAAACTTGGTTTTGGAGTCGTTCACAGCCATGGCGGGCCATTTCAAGGCACCATCTTGCATCATGGCACGGAGACGAATCACACCTGTGGTGGTTTCCTCAGTACTCCCTACAAGACGGTCTACCAAGTGGGGATACTCCTGCACGAGGGTACTCACCACATCGCCACCGTCATCAATAATCAGCTCGGGAGACTGCGACAATGCCATGCGTAAGTAATGGTTGTACTCTTCGGTGGTTTCACCTTTAATGGCATACACACGAATCCCATCATGAATCGCCAGAGCAGCGGCAACATCATCTTGGGTACTCAGGGGGTTAGAGGCAATAAGGGTTAATTCAGCCCCACCAGCCACCAAGGCACGCCCTAGGTTGGCGGTTTCTTTTGTGACGTGGGCGCAGGCCAAGATTTTTAATCCTTGGAAGGGTTTTTCTTGGGCAAAACGTTCTGTAATAAGGCGTAGCACGGGCATATCCGCCTCAGCCCAAGCGATTTGTTTAAGACCTTGGTCGGCAAGGGCAGGGTTTGCCAAGGCATGTGCCACGGCCGTTGCGGGGTCAGATAATTGAACGGAGGATGCAAACATCATCATCATGAGAGAAGGTGTCGTTTCTACGGAATTCAAGAAAGGAGGGGAGAAGGGAACCTACAGAGCAGAAGCCTACATGTATCAGATTCTTATTTTAGCAAAAAGAGAGCTTGATACAAAAAAGAGTGCGTTGCACAATGCCATAGAATAGGGTATTACTGAGAACGTTGCTACAGGTCATAATAGGGGGAAGATCCAGATTTCACTAAAAGTCAACATCAATTGAAATTTCACTGGTCACAGGTGTTTCAACAGTATTATGAAGAGCGACTTCCGTGTACAGATCAATATCAGGTTGATTAGGTACCCTGAGGCTGACAATAAGAGCATAAGGTACGCTACGTTCGGTGCGTCCTAGGGACGGCTTTTCTTTCCACCATCCACCCACAGGAAAAACAGCAATAGCATCCTTGCTGGCAAGCTCCGCTGCTTGACCTGTCCATATATCAGAATGGATAGAACCTTTTGTAATACCATTTATTCCAATAAACCAACCTGTTTCATCCGCTGACTCTGGCTTGCCGTCCTCTTCATCCTGTGCAGCCTTATTAATCCGTTTTCGGAAAGCCTCAACGGTTTCCTGTCCACTCTTAACCTTGAAGCGTAGGCCATGCGAGGCATAAGTGTAACTTTTTGCCCATCCGCGTTCCCCTGGATTAGGTTCAATGTAGTAACTCAACGTCACCCGCATTTCTACCTGCTCTTCTCCGAGGCTTTCTAACAGACTCCTAGGAAAAGTGAATTCATGCAGTTTCATGTCCTTAGTTTTGATAGACTTAACCTTTTCAAAAGGCTGAAGCGAATCCTGAACAACAAGGGTTACATCATTTGAAAGACTGTTAAGGGCACGTTCCAGACTAGGTACACCATAGCCATAACGTCTTAAGAGCCGTTGTCTTATATCAGCCTTATTATAGCTTCCAGGAAGCCTGTTCATCATAGCATCTGTCCATTTTGCTGAATGAACGATCAAGGCACGAACTGTTTGTGACCACAGTTGTGGTTGATTGGCTAAAATCTGTGCAGCCATTCGTGCAACCAGTGCAGTGGCGGCACTTGTTGCGTTAGTCGTAGTTAAGAGCCGGTCTTCAGGACGATTATGAGTTGTTAGCAATTGAAGATCATCAATATCCCATCCCTTATCTCCATTTGGTTCACAAGCTAAATTCCCACCTTCAAAAACAACATCTGGCTTGTTAAGCCATTCCTTAGAAAGTGTTATGCCTGTCCGACTATGTGGAGATAAATCTCCAGCTTCTGCAATAGGCGTATATCCAGCATAATCAGTAGCTGTTACATTGACCTTCTCTGTATAAGCACCAACGGTCAGAGCATTCCAAGACTGGGCAGGATTTTCAATAGGTGAGCTGTCGTTTACATTAATATAGTCACTCTGGAGAATATCTTCTCTGATATTTCCAGCTGATATAATCATCAGCCGCCTATTTTCTCCATCATACAAAAGGTTATCTATTGCGGCTGACCACTGGGAAGGCTTACCCAGAAAATAGGTTTCTGGTGATGTAACAGCAAGACAAACGACCCGCCTTCTTTCAAAAGGTGCTGATATCTCTGCCTTTGCAACAGAATCAGAAGTAATAAAGCCGTATAAACGTGGCTCATTTTCACCTGTGTCAGGCAATATTTTTACTGATTCTAGGCAATGTGTTAGTTGAATAGGCTGAGTAATAGCAAGGGGATGAACCAAATCACCATACAGGGCAAGGCCAGACATTTGCGTACCATGCCCCTGCCATTGTCTTGAAATATCTTCAACAGACCATGCGGAATCCCATGACTGCTGATCTTCCTGCCTAAGTGTTGGGCTAATCAAGGGATGTCTTCGCGTTGTGCCACTATCCAAAAGGCATACAGCAGGTGCATCACTAGAAGGAAGTAGAATTCGGTCTATCAGATCATTTACCCATGGAATCTGTTCATCTGACCTTGAGTTCATGAAAAAAGTGGGTGTATCCCCTGCCAGTCTTACTTCAGCTAAACAGTCACTAATACGAATAAGCTGACCCAACAACTCTGGCGTTGCACAGGCTAACACAACTTCACGCTCAATAAAATGAAAGGAATGATCAGAAACCTTGATGTTCAGCTTAATTGCAGCTTGGTCAAAATGGCTTTTCTTTCCAGAGCGTAACCACACTTCCCACCAGACAGTTGTTCCAACACTGGGGAAGCTGTTCTCAGCTCCTGTGAAAAAAGACTGCAAATTCTGTGCCCACGTAATGTGTTCAATTCTGGCAATCAGAGCTTCATTTTTTGGCTTTTCTGCTTTCGTGTTCTCGGATTGATATTTTTCAATTTTATCCTGATAAAGTTTAATCCGTGAATCAGGAACAAACACTGTTGCATCAATCGAAGAAATTTGACCCTCTTGATCCCTAACTTCTACAGCATGTACTAGTTCAATCGGTTCTTTGCCTTTAACTTTGTTTTCAAGACTTTTAAGAGCATTTTTACCATCAGGTGTCATTTGGATTTGTAGGTAAATTCCTAGTGTACCGATCATCTCATCAGGTGAGTAAGACTGTCTTTCAGTCATTGCCTTAGAGATAGCCTGTTCAAGAGAATCTTTCAGATATTGGGCATGTTTCTGTCTGTCAGGTTTGGGAATTACTGAATCACTACTTCCACGGCTTGTAGAAGTATAGACTTCACTTTTTCCGTGCTTATCCAAATAAATATGTGGTAATTTTTGCTTATCATTGCCCGTCATTATTGGGCATCCTGTTTCTGCGTTATAGCACGTTCAGTAAGGGTCGTGATCAGGTCTTTCTGTCCTACTGATTTACGCGAATCCAAAATGACTCTTTTTGCTGCATCCTGACAGGCTTTGACAATTTCTGCATGGCTCAAGCCTTCCGCTGCCACGTTTATATCGGCCCATGATTGTGCCTTAAAACCGAAAGCTGATAGTCGAGTCTTAATCAGACGCTGAATGATCTTTTCATCTGGCAAATTATATTCAATCACATCATCAAAACGTCGAAACAGTGCAGGATCGAGCAGTTCAACATGATTGGTTGCTGCGACAATCAGGCTGTCACTTGTATCCTGCTCAATAAATTGCAGAAATGAGTTCAGAACCCTACGAATTTCTCCAACATCATTTCCCTGTGTGCGTCTTGAACCTAAAGCATCAAACTCATCAAAAAAATAAACGCCTCGAGTTTGTGGCATTGCATCGAATATCACTCTCAATTTAGAAGCCGTTTCGCCAAGAAACCGTGTAATAATTCCGTCTAGCAAAACCGTCATCAACGGTAATTTCAATTCCCCTGCCAATGCAGCGGCCGTCATGGTCTTCCCAGAACCTGGGCGACCAATCAGAAGAATTTTTCTTCTTGGTGACAAACCATGTTCTCTTAGCAGTGACCGTTGACGGCTTTCTGTAAGAATCCTTTTCAGGGCTTTTTCAATATCTACATCCAGCACCATATTGGTAAGTCGTGTATCGGGATAGGCAGCTTCAACAAGCCCAGAAAGTTCTCCTTTTGGTTGTACAAGAAGAACTGGTTTTCCCTGTTCCCTCCGACCAGATTTTCTACCTGTTTCGACTATATCTCGCAATTTTTGTGCTAGTTTTCCGTGACCTAAGTGGGCTTCATGAGCTGCAATTTGTAACGCAATTGAATAGAAATGATCATCATTTCCATCCATATGGCTCCTCAAAAGGGCAATCATGTGCTTACTGTTAGTCATCTTATAACCTCTTGAACGACCTAAATTTTGAAGTTGGTAGTTTCACTGTTTAGTCGGCAATAATGTAATACACTCTATGAGAGTAAATATAACTACAGGTCATATCTTACATCCTATGAACAATGATGGAACTAAGAGTTATATTAAACCAATAATTTGAAAATCAAAAGAGAAATTTGAGAGTGTTCAAAATAGATTATAGAAATGAGGGCAGAGTTCCATAAGGTTTGCTCCAAGACGGAAAACGATAGTGTTTTTTACGCCTTAATGTGAGTTATACCTATATTAGGAGTGCAATGCCCAAGTATAAGGTTCGCAATCGCTTGGGTTAACTCTATAAGTCGGGATTCATGTAGCCCTTGTTGCTCAGGGTTAAATGTAGATAAACTATCAAACTCAGTCGACATATTAACGTATCCTTGTTTGCTTTGGAACAACACTTACTTTACCTTGATTTTAAAGGCGACAAAGTAAGAAAGCAAACATACACACCTGCTTTAACTCTAAACTATAAATCCATCCATCCGTTAAGAGGAAAGGATAGAAGGGGGGAGTAAACGCCGCATCCAACGTTGCATACGCTTTTGCTGGGGGGTTTGTCGGGCAGTGGATTGCCCTCTAAAATGAACCCCATGGGCAGTGTTGGCTTGAGCCGACTGCACATTAGAAACAGCAGGCGTTGCAGCCGTTGCAGCAGACAACGCAGGACGCTTAAGCCCAGCACCAATTTGCTCCTGAAATATCCACGCCTGAGAAGGTGCCACCCCCCATGTATCCAAAGAGGGGTTAGAGGCATAACGAGCAGACGCTAAAGGTGACTCAAGCGGGGCATCGTCAAAAAGGTGCGTACTAGGATGATGCAAGGGCGGTATTTGCAAAGGCATCTCTACAGCATTCTCAGATGCCATCACCTCATGATGCGGTACAACCTCTTGGCTTGACGATTCACTCACCGTATGTTGTACCTGAGATAACTCCGCACTAGACAAATAAGCCTGTGTATAACGGTTTAAATCCGCCTCAAGACTTTCAATAGAAGGCGGTGCCTCATAGGGCATTTCGGATTCATGATGCGTCGTATGGGATGGTTTTTGCGATGGGTTCACTGAAGGGGGCGTGTGGGTGCCTTCAGTGGTGGGGGCGTATAACGCAGATGCAACATGGGGAGCGTGAAGCGTCGCAAGGTCATCTTCAAACTGTGAAGCAATAGGCTGAGAAGGCTCGTCTTGATAGCCCTGAAAGGCTTGTCCGAGGGTGTCAGGGTGCCAGTCTTCTGCGGTATGGGGTGCCATGTCAGGCGTTGAGGGTACCTCATGAGGTGCTTGATGCCTCGATGACAACACGCCAAGCATCGGTATTTCTTCGGAAGAAGACACTGTGGGCATGTCCTGCCAAAAAGGATGTGCCTCAGCAAATGCTTGTTCAGGATGGTCAGGGGAAAGCGTGTCTGTCAGTGTTGCATTGGAAGCGGCGACAGAAGAGGAAGCCCATTTAATGCCCACGGGGGAACGCTCGGAAGGGAGTCCCTGCGAGGTTAAAGCCCCTCGTGCCTTGGCTGCCCAACCACCTAAAAACATCCGTCCAAACGCACCTAGCAACAAGACACCCACCAATACCACAGCACCATAAAAACCGATATACCCCCAAGAAGTGGCACTCTCAGGGAGTCCCATACCTCGTAACATTTCAGTGACAGGGTCAGCAGAAGCTTGGGTCATGACCTTAACGGGGCCCTCTGGTGAAGCCAGCGAGGCAATTGCCGTAGCGGGCTGCTGGCTTTGGAGGGTTCGTTGGACGGAAGGATTTTCAGAGGGCATCCCACGAGTACCACCCTGTGCAGTTGTTACAGCGGGGTTGGTGTTGGCATCACTCTCCGACGGGCTTTGAGCCATGAGGGTGAGTGGGGTTTCTTTTGCGTCTTCCCACGCAAGTAAATCGGTTTCCATGACGGCATAAGGTGTTTGTAAACGAGGTAATACCGTTAACATACCCAAAGGCATTGTACTCCAGTGCCATGCCTGAGAAGCCTCAACAGGAGCACCCCATGCACCAAGTGCATGATGTGCCGCAGTATCCACCAAACGATAGGGACGTAACCCGCCATGGTGAAAAGGTGCTTGCGTTAAGGTAAGCGGTGTGGGTTTAAAGTGCCACCAAAAGCCTAGGTCGCTATAGGCAAGGGTATCTTGATGTTTCAAAAGCCAAGGGAGTAAGGACTGCTGTTGCATCGGTAAAGCCAATGCAAGATGAGGACGATACGTTGCTTCAAGCCAAGGTCGTAGCGTTTGTAAGGGACGCACTGTTCCAGAAGCTGTAGCAGGAGATGCCAGTAGGGGTAATGTTGTCGCAAGCATTTGAGCCGCCACATGCGTAGGCTTAGGGGGTGTCTTCTTCGCCACAGAGGCCATGGCGGGTGAGTGTGCAGGGTGCTGCACCACAGGTTTTTGCCAAAACCAGCCATGGTGAGCTGGCTTACGGTGTGCCACAGGGCTTTTAACAGTAGGCTTAACCGTAGCATGGTAGGCGTAACGGCGAGCGTGTCCTGAAAAGCCAAGACGGGGCAAGGTGGCTGAAGCGGGGTCGGACACTTGCACTGGGGTTAAGGAGGGTTCAAGGGCTTGCCATCCCCCCTGATGCTTGAGAGGCGTAGGCGGCTGAGGAAGGACGGTGAGTCCAGCACTTTGTCGGTGATACTGAGGAGCAGGCTTACTCGCCGTGGTACCCGATGGTACATAATTCACCTTGAGCTTCACTTGGCTGGCGTGCATGTTCGGTAACACAATCTTGACGCTACCATCATCGTTAGGTACCGCACGACCAATATACTGCCCCTTGTTATCCAGCACAACTGGCATACCCTTTTGTTTGGCGGAAAGCTTGGTACCCTTCAAAATAATAGAAACCGTACCCTCTTTGGTTTCTGTGACCACCTCGGGTTGTTTATCGCTCCGAACCCGCACTTCCAGCTGCTGATTATCATCCTGTACAAGCTCAAAACTCTCAAGCGTGTTCTCCGCCCAAACCCACCGAGCAACATTCGTCATGGCAAACGCCAATAGCATCAGACAGAAAACACCTGACGATTTGCTACGATTTGTAACAGGCTGAAGGAGAAAAGCGTAAAAAGGCACAAGAGATACCCATATCAACGAGTACAAGAAGTATTGCAAAGCCAATTGTAAAGTTATATGTACACCAGTGTAACATACGCCTCTATAATTGTAAAACTTTGTAAAGAAAAAGTGGCAAAACGCCCCATACAAACCTTCTTCGTACTTCCTAGGTGCATTTTTATCTGATGAGCGTTCGTTTGTAACCTAATACACATTTCTCTTTGGTAGCGGGTGTTTATTTAAAGCAACAAAGACATTGAGCTTGAAAGCTGTTTGTCCCTTTTGACGAGTGTGCATACGCAAAAGCGTCAGGCGAAACCACATTCAGTGTCGTTCATCCCTAAAGTAAACACACGCAGATAGGCAAAAGCATATGAAAGTCCACAATACACGTGCTAACGAAAATCGTACAAAGCAAAATGGTATTAAAACGACAGATGAAGCAAAAAAGGCTACGGCAGATGCCAGAAAACTGTTTCAAAAATATGGCGAGGTATTCCCAACGGGTGTAAGTGTCGAACCAAACCCACATGCAGACCAGAGCGTTGCCGCCTATGACTTTGAAAAACCTAACACAATTCTTTTCAATCGTACGAATATTCAAAAGCAGCTTAATATCTACAGAAAAACATACCCCAAGATAGATGAAGGACTCATGGTGCTAGGTGCATTTAAACATGAGTTACGGCATCGAGAAATTAACGGGCTTTTAGGGCGTAAGGGCTATACACCCACACAACAAGAAAATATCTATTTTGACAACTCGTTTTGTATCCAAGAAGTTGACGCAGAAAAGGTAAGATACCATGCTATGGTAAAAAACGACCCGCAATTTAAGCGGTACTTTCCAACTGTAACTAGCATATCCCCTTACGCTAAGGAATGTGCCTCAGAATTTGCAAAAGGAAACCATATTGAATCCCCTGAAAATGTTGTACGACGTATCGAACGTGCGAAGTAAACAATGGGTGTTACACACTATCATAGATAGGCTTGCCAATCAGCGGTGAAAAAGATAGTGCGTGTAGCTTTTACCATGTGTGAAAGACTTGGAATAAAAAACCTCTTTCGTCTGAAACGAGTTAAATAACGACGAATACGACTGTTAAAAGCCTCTATACACCAAGTATGAGCTTTTCCAATGACATGGGTCATCCCTAATAATCTGTAAGAATGAACGTTATCTATTCAACCAATACATAAGAGGCTATTGAAGACTAGACACAAACGTAATCGTAACTTTATAATAAGCAATATAGGGTCACGTAAAAGCCCTATATGCAATGCTAACGAGTAGATATGTCCTATCATTTCAAATGAAAGCCTCTTGAACATGTTAAATCCTCTTGCGAATGCTGCAAAGTTTTTGTTCCCTCAAGCAAAAGCAAAAAAAGATGTCGGCCCCATTACCTTTGAAAAAGTCCAAGGAAAAGACAATCATCACATGGGACGCTTTACGCCAAGTCCGCTTCAAACACTCAAGCATGACCTCTTCAGTGGGATTAACACAAATGGCGGTCAGAATGGTGAGTAAACCACACACTAAACAAGACAAGAGCGGTATTGTCCCTACACATACCGTGTTCTCTGTGTGTGCCATCCCCTTCATCAATAAGAGTGACTACTTCCAAATCAAACGTAAGTAGCCACTCTTATGTTTTCAATACCCATCCATCATAAACGGATATTAACATCATGACGATAGCCCATTTTATCGTGTTTGGGGATGCCCATGATAAACATGTGCAAGCACTCACCCAAGAAGTCCTTACACTAAGTCCTCAAGCAGTCCTTCAGTGTGTCCCACCTATAGAATCTGGGCAAACTTTTCAAATTAGCTGGGCGTATCCTCAAGAAGCATTGACCTTTTATGTTGAAAACCAACCCATAGTTTGTACTTCAGAAACCGTAGGATGGGTAAGAAGTTTAGGAGAAAACACCCCTGTTTCTTGGCTAAAAAACCCTCTTCACTACTACTGCCATCAAGAAAAACTGGCTTGTCTTCAAGCCATATGGGAGGGTTATCCCATGCAATGGCTCAACCCTTTAGCTGGGGTTCGTCTTGCAAATCATAAAATGTACCAACTCAAAATTGCCCATCAACTTGGGTTCCACGTGCCAACCACACTAGTAACCGACCAAACGCACACACTCCAAACTTATTTCCCTCAAGACGATACCTCTCTGGCTATCAAGTCTTTTGAGCGCAAAACGGTTTTTCGCCCCTTCAAAAAAAGGGAACTCTTTCGCCATTGGCTCCATCGTATGCTCGAAGACGCTTTAGGCATAACCCTCACAGCACCTAAACACTTAGACGGCAGCCTAGAGGGGGCTTACACACGTCAATTATCTGTAGCTGACCTCAAAGCCTATGCTTCATCCTTGTCACAATGCCCTGTTACGGTACAAAATTACATTGAAAAAAGTCTTGAATTAAGAGTCACGGTCGTAAGGGATGAGGTGTTTGCTGCAAGTATTGACTCTCAAGTTACAGGTACCTATCTTGCTGATTTCAGAAAACATGCCACAGATTATACCATCTTGCCCTACACGCTTGATGAAAGTATCCAGAAAAAATGCGTGGCACTATGCCAAGCCCTTGGTCTACACTACGGTGCTATTGACCTCATTCTTACCCCTGAAAACGAGTTAATATTTTTAGAAATCAACGCCAACCCACAATGGCTATGGGTTGAATATAAAACAGGGCAACCCATCACAAAGGCAATGGCACGTTGCTTGCTTGCTTTACGTGAAGACACAAAGCCCTCTTCTGTCATGGTATCAGAACAGGGCTTTGCATCTTCTACATTAGCGTTACACGAAGTGGTACTACACCAATTCGGCCAATAAGGATTCATAGCCAGCTTTACCCATTAAGGCATGGGTGTACTTTTTAGCAAGCTCTACCCCAGGTTGGTCAAAGGGGTCGACATTAAAGAAAGCACCTGCCAATGCTGTCTGTACTTCCAAGAAGTACAAGAGTTGTGCCACGTGGTAAGCGTCTACTTTAGGAATTTTTAATGACAAGGTAGGACGCTCATTCTTTAGCAAGCTAACACGAGTACCATCCAACTCGGCCAACATCAACTGGTGGAAGGTTTTACCCCCTAGGTAGGAGAGGTCAGCCACTTGAGGATAGGCGGTGGCGGGAATCGTCACGGTGTGGTCGGTCTCAGAGACTTCCACAAAAGTGATGACTTTATCAAAGCCACCCTCATTATAAAGCTGGATTTGAGAGTGTTGGTCAGTAGCACCCACGGCAGGAATCGCAGTACAGCCTAAATGCACCACTTGACCTTCCTTATTAAACTTTTTACCTAAGGACTCCGCCCAAAGTTGGACATACCAATGTGCAATCCAGTAAAGTCTTGCACTGTAAGGCATTAAGACTGATTGCGTATACCCTTGGAAATACATGGTCGTATGAATCAAAGCAGATTGTGCGGCAGGGTTTTGATGAATATCAGGATGCTTTAAATGAGGCTCAAGGTCAAGAATCCCACGCCGTAAAGCCTGAATATCCACCCCACACACCGCAGCAGGCAACAACCCTACCGCACAAAAAACAGAAAAGCGCCCGCCTACATCATCAGGGACTTCAAAAGTGCGGTACTGTTCTTGGTCAGCCAATTGACGTAACAGACCCTTCTGGGCATCGGTCGTCACCACCAAATGACGACGCACGGCATCAGCGCCTAACGAGGCTACCAAGGCATCTTTAAAGAGCATCATAGCAGACATGGTTTCAGCCGTTGTACCCGATTTGGTAATGACATTCACCAAGGTACGGCTTAGGTCAAGGATATCAAGCAAGCCGTGAATTTGGTCGCTATCAACGTTATCAATAAAGTGGTACCGAGGCTTACCACCACGTTGTTCTTTTGTAAGATTATTCCAGTATGGATGCAATAAAGCACTCATCAAGGCTTTACCACCAAGACAGGAACCCCCAATACCCAGAATCACGAGGTCATCAAACTGCCCCTCAACCTCTTGAGCAAAGGCTTCCATGGCTTGCCACATGGTATCACGATGAGGCAGATTTAACCATGCACTCCAAGCCCCTGACTTAGTCTGATTAGCATAGAGTTCCGTCACCGCTTGAGCAACTTCAGGTGCTTTTACATTGTAAAGCGTTTGAAGGTCAAGGGCGTGAGGAGAAGGTAGCTTACCTTGCGTGACATTCTGAGAAAAAAGTTCAAGGGTCATCATGACAGGTACATCACTTTCTTTAACGAGGTCAATAACGGCGCAAAAGCAAATAAATAAGATGAGAAAAAAGTTTTTATCGCAAAACCCTCAACATTAAAAAATAGAAATTAAGGGGTGAATTGAAAAGGGAATCGGACGGGTATCACGAAAAAAAGCAGTCAACCCTACGCTTATGGTACCATGAATGTCATGAACTGGATGGTATGATTGCATTGCTTCACCCTCATACATCCTTCCACCCTCCCTGTTGAAAGGTGTTACTTTAACCTATGGCTTCTCTCATCTCTTTACGTACAGTACAAATTTTGCCACTACAAATTTTGCCACTAAAACTTTTACTGCTTCTAGGGGCTTGCATCGGCTTTTTGGGTATTCAAAACACCGTATGGGCATGTCGTATGATGGTGATTTTACAACAACAGCCTTGTCAAAAAACAGATACAGCGTGTAGCCAAAGGCTTAACAACTACATTTTTGAAGATACACGTGCTTTAAAACATCAAGGACACGCTGAAGAACCCTACTATCAACTGGGGGGCATTAGCACGCCCGTCAATACCATACCGGGGGTTGTCCCTAATATCGATGGTGCAGGTATGGTGGGCTATACACAGGTATCCTCTCAGAAAGCTGCGATGAAAGTAAAAGGGTACCTCCGTCAGAGTATCCCATTACAACAAGAGGATACCGCTTTTAAAAATGCCTTGGCACAATGGCTCCCTGAAACCAGCGTATTTTTACTCCACAGCCGCGCTGCAACGGTAGGGCAAGCCGTGGCTGAAAATAATCATCCTTATCAAATCGTACTCAGTGAAAGAGCGGGAGACACTTGGAGCTTTATGGGTAATGGCGGCTCCCCCATGACCATGGCCTACTATACCAAACATATTCATGACCCTCGTATCCAGAGTGCCAGTGCAGCCAACACGAAATTTGCACATACTTTGCACCAAAGCTCGCCCCCTCAAAGTCATCCCTCCCTTGCCCCAGAAATGACCGATACCGAGCGTTTATTTCACCTGATGTTACAAGAGGCTCTACCGACACTCAAAGGTCAACCGCTTTCAGAGGCACAACTGCAGGCCTTTAAAGGTAGTATTCGACGAACCTATGAACGTACGATGAGTCAATATCCCACCCGTATTCTAAAACCTTTTGCACAAGGCAAAGGGTACATGGAAGGGAAAGGTCCCGAGGGGTTCATGACCCCTGAAAGTCTTTATCCTCGGCATGTTCCCAACTCGGTTGTCCTGAGTAATGGCGAATACACCTTTTTACTCCTTCACGAGTATCCTTTGTTTTACCAGCTCCATAAAAGCCCCGCAACGGCTTCCCATCCCGAGCAAGTGACCACGATGGTCATTGCCAGTGAACCCACGAATTTAGCCTCATTCTACCTTGCAGGGGAACGATTTCCAGAAGGCATCACACGCTGGCAATGGTTTCCTGACCATACCCTCGTCATGATTCATCGAGATGCCCAAGGACATCTTACCATGCACTGGGAACCTCTTATCCTTAAGATAAAACCACCCGCAAAAAGATAGCAATCGTATCCCAAGCATGTTTTAAATCAGGGTGGCATCCCTCACCCCCCGTATGATACTGTTATCAGGCAAACGGATTAAAGGGATGAGCTAACATGGCATCCACCATGGCTTTGGTATCAAGGGTGTTTAAATACTCCCCCACACGGCCCTCGGCAACAAGCTGCTTAAAATAGGCGACTTTGTCGGGCTGTTCAAAGGTATCTTCTCGTTTGGCACGCTCAACCATACCCGCAGAAACACTTTCCTGCAAGGTGTAGCGTGTCATGGCATCAGAGGAAATATCCGCTTGAAATGCCTCATCGACACCCCCTTTATCCTCAAGCTGTGGCAGGGGTTTACGTGTTTTTGCATGACCTACCCCTTGGGTTGTTTCCACAGAGGGGGCTTGCACCCCTAGGGGATGGGTCACTTCAGGAGGAAGATTTTGACCTTGAATACGTATCATCATCATAGTAGGCTTATCCTAAAGGCGATAGTATGGGGAAAGATATGACTTTGGGATTGATTATAACGTATAAAACCCACTGACTCAGCCTAACGTGACAAGACCTCCTCCTGAGAGAGGATAATACTCAGCACCCCTAAAAGTTTTCATACAAATACTGGATAACATCACGTACCAGCCAGTCAGGGGTAGAAGCACCAGCGGTAATACCGATCGTTTTTACTGTGGCAAGGGTTTCGTGCAGGTCTGGCACTTGAGCCAAAGCAGCCGCCGTTTCAACATGACAAGCAGGCACTTGGTTATCTCGGGAAACCTCGGCCAAGTGTGTGGTATTACTACTATTTTTACCGCCTACCACCACCATATATTCTACAGATTGCGTAAGCTCTTGAGCAGCCTGCTGCCTAAAGTAAGTGGCAGGACAAATGGTATTAAAAACCTTGAGTTCCTTAGCAATCATACTAAGAGCCTTCACCATGTCAAAAAAAGCACCTTCCATTTGTGTGGTTTGCGAGACCACCCCAATACGCCGACGGGGTAAACCAGCCAGTTTGGCTTCAAGCGCTTCCACTCGAGGAATAGCAACAATCGTAGCCCCTTCAATCGCCTGTGCGTGTGCCATAATCCCAATGACTTCTGGGTGTTGTGCTTTGCCTACAATGACGACGGTATAGCCTTCTTGGGCAAGCTGAATCGCTTTTTGTTGCACAAGTTGTACATCTGGACACGTCGCATCTTTGAGTTGAATACCTCGTGCCGCCGCTTCTTCAAACAGGGAAGGCGGTGCCCCGTGGGTACGTATCACACACTGAGACCCTGAAGGCACCTCATCAAGATGCTGTACAGTCAAGATATTCTCAGCACGGAGTTTTTCAATCATTTGTGGGTTATGAATCAGCTCTCCAAGCACATAAACGGGTGCATAAGGGTCTTGCACTTTGGCTTCCTTGGCGGTCTCAAAAGCCTTATTGACAGATTTCTTCACCCCATGGCAAAACCCTGCATGATTCGCCAGTTTAAGGACACGCCCTTGACGGGTCACGGTTTCTTTAGGGAGCTTAAGGGTCTCGTGATGCTCTTCTGTGGCTTCGGCTACATGGGCAAATGGGATAGGTACTTCACTGGGTATCCCAGCAGAGGATACAGAGGAATTGGCAAACATCATCATAGGGAAACATGCTCTTAAACTAAGAAAGATGATTCAAATGGTGTGACTTCAAAATTTCAAAGACGCACAATACTAAAAGCCAACGTTAAGGTATACTTTATAAAAATGATTCATACCATAAAGCATGCCAGTATCCTAGCCTTAGCATGCCAACCTAAAGCCATGTGTTTATGCTAGGATGGTTGTTGTTTAGGGTTTTGTTTGATTAAGATTCACTTTACTTGGTGCTTCGTCCGCTCACTCACAGTCAGTCATTTAAAAAACAAGAACACAGCCTCACCTTATGACCACACACACCTCTGCACGCACCCAACACGCTATTGATTATCCTATGGTTGCCCCCTCATTCTCAAACGTGGGTCAGGAAGCCCTTGAGGTAGTTTTAACTTCAGGGTTCATCACACCGCATCATCCTCTTTTTGAGATTTATGAGAAGGTTGCCCATCGTCAACGTTTAACGTTGGAAGATGGCTTAAAAGTGTATGAATCAACCGATTTACTTGCCATTGGTATGCTTGCAGAACTGGCTCGCACACAGGCGATGCCCCCCGAAACCCGAAACCATGTCTACTGGGTACGTAATTACCATATTAACCCCACCAATATTTGCGAAGACCATTGTAAGTTTTGTGCCTTCAAAAAAGGGGAAAAATCTCCCTTGGCTTATAAACTCTCGGTAGAACAAGTGCTTGAGGGGATTGAACGCTACAGCGAAAAACACCTTTTGAAAGAGTTTCATATTGTGGCTGGACACTACCGTGAAATGAACCTTCAGTATTATGTTTCATTATTGGAAGCACTCCGCAAGCACTACCCTGATGTAGGTAGAAAAGCTCTCACCGCAGCTGAGATTGCCTACATTGCCAAATTGGATGGTATCAGCATTGAGGAAACCCTAAAAACCCTTCAAGCAGCTGGCTTACAAGCACTTCCAGGAGGCGGTGCCGAGGTGTTCTCTGAGCGTGTCAGACAACTGGTGTGTCCTGATAAACTCTCTGGAGAAGATTGGTGCCGTATTCACGGCATCGCCCATGGCATGGGGATTCGTAGCAATGCCACCATGCTTGCAGGATTAGGCGAAACGCCACAAGAACGCATTGAACACATGATGGCACTCCGTACCCAGCAAGACCTCAGTGGAGGCTTTTATAGCTTTATCCCTCTCAATTGTTACTATGACAATACCAGTATGGACCCCTCCCTTGCCCTCACTGGACTAGAGAACCTTAAAAACTTTGCAGTCTCTCGTTTAATGTTAGACAATTTCCAACATATTAAGTCGTTCTGGATTCATATCGGTGAAAAAATCTCGCAAGTAGGTCTCTACTTTGGGGTTAGTGATATTGACGGTACCGTGGTGCAAGAAAAAATCGCACACGCTGCAGGTACTGCAACCTCGCAACAGCTCACCGATGTCGCACTGGCACATCTCATACGTTCGGCGGGCAGAACCCCTATAGAGCGTGATTTATTCTATCAACCCGTTGTAAGATAGTCCCTACCTGTGACGTTTCTCAAGCTTTACGCCAGTTGTGTAAAAGTTATGCAGCAGTGGTTGTGCGTATAGGTTACTATTTTCAGGGTTAATGACGATGACAACTGATTTCGATAGTTACATCAATGGGCCTCACAAGCCAGACCTTAAGCCAGACCACGAGGAAGCCATTTTACCTGATGTCGGATTTCCGTCGCATCTTAAAGTTGGGTATTTTGACTTCCTCAACTGCTTACCTCTTTACTGGGATATGCTTCGCTTAAGAACCTCAACAGAAATGCCCCGAGTCTCTATGGCGGTGTCCCTTCAGGAGCAACTGCAAAAGCAAAGATTTACACGCCCCGTAGAACAAACGCTTTGCCATGGCATGGCAGTACAATGGCAGCACGGTACACCGACCTATCTCAATCAGCTGGCCTTGCAAGAAGCACTAGCCCTTTCACCCATTTCAAGTTTAGTATACTTGCAAAACCGAGAAAAATTTACCTTGTGGCCAGAGCTTGGCATCGTCTCTCAAAAAGACCAAATCCTGAGCGTCGCACTGTATACGCAAACGCCACCACTCGGGTTCAAACCTGGGCAACGTTTTTTGGTACCTGATGCGTCCGAAACTTCCGTCGCACTGCTTGCCTGCATGCTCAACAAGATGATTTCCCCCTCGTCAAGGTGGCAGGACGGATTTGAAGTCTATCGCCACGGTGAAGGACTCGCCCATATTCAGCAAGAGGAAGACAAAACCCCTATTTTAATGATTGGCGATGAAGCACTCATCGCCACACAACATATCGACGACTCCAAACCACGTACAAGTACACGTTATACACCCACAAACCACACTTCTGTGAAACCATCCATATGGCACCCTCTCGATCTTGCTTCCTTGTGGTATGCCCAAACCAAACATCCCTTTGTTTTTGGGGTATGGGTTTCACCTGTCAATCTTTCAGCAGAAGATAAACACGGTGTTAAGACCGTCGTACAAATGTTAGTGCATTCTCATGCCCAGTGGCGAACATTAAACAAAGAGCAACAACGACTCATCGTAAAGGATGCACTGATTCATCGACAAATGAACCCATTACTCACAGATAGCATTCTTAGCTACCTCAATGAAATACTGGCATACCACTTATCCACACAGCACATGACCAGCTTAGAGCTTTTTGCACGGCAACTCAAAAGTATAGGATGGCTTGTACCCTAAGCACAAAACCTCATGCCTCACCTCACTCATTAACACCATGAACCATTCAAGCACAACGCATAACCCACTATAGTAACAAAGTATCGCAACACAGAAGATGAGGCTGGTGCTTATTTCAAGCTGCCCAAAGTGTCACACCCCTCATTTTAAACACTCTCTTATAGACAAATGTATATAAATGCAGTACACTACATGTCATAGTCTTATTGGCTCCTAAGGTATTACGAGCAAGACAGTCTCTTAAAACTAGTTCCTACCCCCGCTGTCGTCTTTCAGATGTTTTACTGGACGACATGCCACGATTTAACAAGGTTTCAACACACATGATGATGGCAAGTCCACACGCCTCTAATAACTCTGAATCGCTTGAATTTCAAGACCGTCGTAAAGCCCTTAGTCTTGCCATGGATGCCATTGAACGCACCCACGGTAAAGGGTCTGTCATGAAACTGGGAGATAAAACCTCCTTGGTACAGGATGTCATTTCTACGGGGGCTTTGTCGCTTGACATTGCTTTAGGGGTAGGCGGTTTACCTCGTGGGCGTATTATCGAGATTTACGGCCCTGAATCCAGCGGTAAAACCACCCTGACACTCACCGTGATTGCTCAAACCCAAAAAGCGGGTGGCATGGCAGCTTTTATCGATGCCGAACATGCCCTTGACCCTGAGTATGCAGGTCGTTTAGGGGTGAATATTAACGACCTCCTTGTGAGCCAGCCTGACTCAGGCGAGCAAGCACTAGATATTACAGAACAGCTTGTCCGCTCCAGTGCCTTGGATTTAATTGTTGTGGACTCCGTGGCTGCCTTGGTACCCAAAGCAGAAATTGAAGGCGATATGGGTGATAGTCATGTCGGCTTACAGGCACGATTGATGAGCCAAGCGTTACGAAAGCTTACGGCGGTTGTTAACAAAACCCAAACAACGGTTATTTTCATCAATCAATTGCGTCAAAAAATTGGAGTGATGTACGGTAATCCTGAAACGACCACTGGAGGCAATGCCCTTAAGTTTTACTCCAGTGTAAGGCTTGACATTCGTCGGATTGAGTCTTTGAAAAAAGATGGTGCCGAGTACGGAAACCGTGTCAAAGTTAAAATTGTTAAAAACAAGGTAGCCCCCCCGTTTAGAATTGCAGAGTTTGACATTCTCTTCGGTGAAGGCATTAGCACGCTGGGATGTCTGATTGATGTCGCCACAGACTTTGGTATTATTAAACGTGCGGGTGCTTGGTTTAGCTATAACAGCGAGCGTCTAGGACAAGGACGAGACAAAGTACGGGAGTTTCTACGTGAAAACCCAGAATTAGTTCAGGAAATTGACCAAAAAGTCCGTCAACAAGTGGCGGAACAAAAAGCACAAGCACTCCAACAAAATCAAGCTAACCAAATGGCAATGGGGGGAGTACCCACCACCACGGATGCTGCTATGCTGGCTGAAGTTTCTGGTTAAATCATTCCTCATTCTGTTTTATACCCCTCAAAGCAAGGTTGTATTTGCTTTGAGGGGGTTTTATTTGACCTTGACACACACAATAAGCCGATAGCACTTCCAAAGTTTGACAGGTTTTTTGACTTTTAGTGATGGCCACACCTCGTAAGGATTAGGCATGCTATCACTGAACTTCATACGGTATGAAACGCTAAAACCCTTCCCCCCCATTTTTAATCACAAAGTACCTGCTATCCATGATAAGCCTTTCTTCGATACGCACCTGTATTCAAAAACCAATGACGAACCAAGTGGTGACTACTTTACCCCATAAACACTTGGTAAAAGCCACTTTTCTTAGGCGTTATCGCCCATCCGTACAAGCAGGCGTGACTGAACGAGCTGTAAAAACCATCCCTTGGCTCAGCAGTGCCACAGGTGCCGTGTTTGCACTTGCTGGTGGCGTATATACGCTGGGATTATTCCCACTGATAGCTGGGTGTGGATGGCTTGTAAGCCAACCCTTAAAACCACTTGCAAAGGCTTGGGACACTTGGGCTGGCAGAGGGTTGGAAAGTTTTCAAGCACGAGCCTTTGTAAAACACGGGAGCCTCTGGCCTGGTTATCGACCTACCGCAGGGCTGATTGGCTATCGTTTCATACAGGAGCATCTTCCACATTTAACCGCTCTTGGGGTTGGACAATATACGGCAAACCTCGGCTATGAAATGGCACAAAATACAGGTGCCACCCGTGAAATGGAACGCTTAGGTGTAGGGGCTACCACGGGAGTCTTAGGAGGATTAGGGGGCTGGCACTTGGGGAAGTACCTTCGTAAGCAAGCTAAAGTACTGATGTGCCATGTTTTAAGGTAATTTGGGGTATACTAAAAGGATAGGTATCAAAGTCACATCCTGTGTACCATGTGCCTTCATGTTGCTAATTTTGCCATGTTTTTACCTATACTACCTAAATACCATGTCCACCCTTGCTTTAAAGTTTATTCAATGCTCTCTTCAAACCTGACCTCCTGCATGACCGACCGTTTCAGCACACGTATTACCACAGCACTTCCTGATACCGAATGGTTGCCTCTTTTTCATAGCCTACCTGCCCCTCTTAAAACGTTGCTTGAAACATCACTCCCTGAAGGTTGGCAGCATGGTTTATTGGAACTCGTTTTGGACCTTGGCAGACCGCTGGAATGTCGTCTCTTTGAAGAAACGCTCGCACTGATGTCTGAAGTGCCTGAAGGTGTGGAACAATACCGAAAATGCCTAGTCTTTACACAATATATTGTGACCCAAGCCGACCTTGATACCATGGTGCGCCAGCTCCCTAAATTTATGGACGATAACCGTACAGGACTCCCTCGTACACTCCACCGTATTAGTGCGATGAGGAACCGTCAGGGTGATATTGTGGGGTTAACCTGTCGTGTGGGTCGTGCCATTCAGGGTACTGTGCATACATTGCTTGATTTATTTCCTGAAGCCCACAGGGCTTACCCAAGTCTACTCTTTTTAGGTCCGCCAGGCGTAGGGAAAACCACCCGTTTAAGAGAAATGGCCTATTTACTTGCCAATGCACGAGGCTTACGAGTCATGGTCATTGATACTTCCAATGAAATTGCGGGTGATGGTGATATTCCTCATGCGGGTATTGGACGTGCCAGACGCTTACAAGTATCTAACCCAAAAGCACAGGCCCGGGTGATGATTGAAGCCGTAGAAAATCACACTCCCGAGGTCATTATTGTGGACGAGATTGGCACCTTAGAGGAAGCCCAAGCAGCTCGCACCATTGCAGAGCGTGGGGTCATGCTGATTGCAACGGCACATGGTCGTATTTTGGAAAACCTTATTAAAAACCCCACATTAAGTGACCTTGTAGGTGGCATTCAGTCTGTCACTTTGTCGGATGAGGAAGCCCGCCGTCGTGGTACCCAAAAGAGTATCCTAGAGCGTGAAAAACCAACCACCTTTCAAACCCTCATTGAACTCCGTGACCGAGACTCCCTTGCCATTTATCATGATTTACAAGCCTCTGTGGATAGACTTTTACGAGGTGAAACGCCTCTCCCTGAAGTACGTACCTTAAACCCCGAAACGGGAGAAGTCGTGACGAAACGTCCTAGTGTGACGGCGCTCCCAGCACATATGACACATAAGGTGGGTGCGGGTATTTCAAACCATCAGGAACTTGCCCCGCTTCAAAGCGACCCCACACACCCTAAAAAGCACTGGGCAGAACACTCCAAAAAGCACGGTGCCCAACGTCACGCTGAACGTCCTCTTGAAGAACGCTTTGCAAAATGGTATGGAGAGTCCGCCGCCATGACACCCCTTCATGAGCTTGGTTTTAACGACGCTTTCTCTTCCAGCACAATAACGGATACGACCCTAGATACCCTCAAAGAAGCCATGTGGTTACGAGAAGAAACCATGCCCAGTGTCCACGAGGCTCCTGCATTTCAACCCAAACAAAAGCTCTTTCACCTTTACGCCTATGGTGTCCCGAGCGGGCTTCTTTTAAAAACCATCCATCACGTGCAGTTGCATCATACCGTTACGGTCACTAAAACGATTGAGCATGCAGATGCCATTATCACCCTTCGGAACCAAGCTCGTTCTGGGAGTCGGATTGCACGACTCGCGCAAGAATATGACTTGCCTTTGCACATTATTGGTGGCAGCACCCCAAGTCAACTGACACAAGGGATTTATCAAGCCCTAAAAAAAGCTTCGCAAGACCCTCTCCAAGCAACATTTGCCTCGCATTGGACTCATTTTTTAGAAGCTTGGCAAGAAACAGCCCCTCAAACTTCTTATGAAACCCCTTCTCCTGAAGCCCAACAGGCAGCCGCCGAGGCGGTCGCTACAGGAATTGCAAAAGTCATCGCAACAGGCTCACCTGTTACCCTTGACCCCTTACCCGCCAAACTAAGAAGAATCCAGCATGAAGCCATTGAAGCCCATGAAGCCCCTCTCATGAGTATGAGTATTGGCAAGGAACCCCAAAGGCGAGTATGTATTAGCCTGCGTCGTTTCGACCCAGTGATTGATACAAGCTCTTCGTTACTTGAGTAAGATCTTTACTTAATGCTGCGTGCCAGCTTACCATTGATTCAAAGGTACATTGGGTACACTACTTTCAGGAAGGTGTAGCTGTTTAATACACGGTATTAAGGTTTTAACATCGACCCCTTGAAAGACCCTTGCCTGATGGGCAGAAATCCCGTAGGCAACCACCTGAGCATCCAACTGAGATGTTTGTTCAAAGCCGTATACAAGTTTTAAAAATTCGGCACGACTTTCTTCATTTTTAAAAGCAGGTACTCGAGACTCTACTTGGTAGGTTGCCGCTTCAAACCGAAAGCCTGTCGTTTTGTTGTTATCTTGTAAATGAAATACCATGACGGCACCCCGAGAGGGATTGCCAATCACTGCCCAACGATGGTCATGGGAAATGACATACAAAGGGGTACGTGTTTTGCTAAAATGTGCATTCCATAACCCTTTTTGAATACGTTTTTTACTTCGGATTTCGTCCCGAATGACTGTAAAAAGTCCTACACGGTCCAGCATCACGCCTCGAGTCACTCGTGAATTCTCTCCTAAGAAAGGGAGATACGCTGGGGTTAAATCTGCAAAGATTCTTGCACGTTGTGCCGTACTTTGAAATCCATAGAGTCGGGTTCTGCCATTCAAAGATTGGTCAGGGGCTAAACTTGGATTCAGTACTAAGGTATTATTCCCCTCCGCACGGACACGGTACAGCTTCCAACGGACACTATTGGGTGAGGATAAACCGACACCAGAAACGCCATAATTTTCAGCACCAATGTCTGTGGCAATTCGAACCCCTGAATAATCAAGGACAAAAGAACCCGAATCCAACTGAGCATGGGTAATACCGTATTGACTGTATAGCTCCCCAGCTTTAATCATCAAGGAAAGCCCCTTACCATACTCCCAGCTACTTCTAAAACTGGCGACTTCTCCTTTACCAGCAAAATAACGGTCAAAAGGGAGTGGCTTAAGCTGTGGCTGTGTACGTACTTTTAATTGGGCATATTCTGCTAACTGAGGGACTGAAGCCGTGGTTAAGCTCTTTTCCGCAATACCTTGCACGATAAGCTGTGTCATATGAGGTTGCCCATAAAAATTAGCCAAGTAATGAGGCACCCATGAATTAAAAGAAGCCGCATGAGCATCGCCATAATTAAAGACCCATCGAGAGCTACCTGTCATGTACAAAGGGTAAAGACCTGTTTGTGGGATACCTTTAAGTTTCATTAAACCAAAATCATCTCCAAACACACGTTGGGCAGTGGCTGACATCCCAAAAAGATATTTGCCCGAGAAATCCCAGTATCCCATCCCTTCATGCCAGCCACCATGAGGACCGTAATTCGCAATAGCTTTACCGTCTCTTAGACTTTTATAACTGCGTCTAAAAATACTAAGGGCTGCCTTATTTTGAGGCATCTCATCAAAAAAGCGTTTCCCATCTTGAGGGGCTTCTAGTAGGACTGGTACAGAGGCTGCAATGCCACCACTGGTGACAATTGACCAATTATTTTCCATATTAGCCGTGGCACTTCCGTTCAGTAGTCCCCAGCGTTTGCTATCTTTATCTACAATGTCCCATTCTTTGTAAAGTTTTCCATAAACTACCGAGCGAATATAGACTAAATCGGCATCGGTCAGTACCCGATAGTTCGCATCAACCCCCATGGCAAGGGCTAAGGCGGCCTCACCAATATCAATCATAATCTCGGGTTTCCAATTTTCAAGATATTGACAGACTTGTAGTATACGTTCCCTAGCACGTTGTGAGTACTTCTGATTTCCTGTGACGGCTGTGGCATATCCGAAATTTTGAAACTCATCAAAAAGGCGACGCATATGCCCCTGAATCACTGAGCGACCTGTGGCTGTTTTTATCGGTAAAAGGAGTGCTGTTTGGTATCCTTTTTCTGCGTTTTCAAGCAACCGTTGATGTAGCGTCAGAGCAACGGGGTCTTTCGATTTTAGAAGGGACTGAACCGCTAACATTTGGGAGGTATTCATAAAAACCCTTGGATACCCTCGAACTTTCATGGGGAGTGGGTCATCGATACCAGCGATAACAGTTTGCATGCCAGACATAAAACCCTGGGCTGCCATAGTAATACACACGCATAATACGACTTTTAACATTCTGGCTGGGGACATCAAAGTGTGCATCTTATAATAAGTCTTTCTGTGTCTGTTATCTTTGGGTCTGTTCTCTCTCAAGGATATAGGTCATGGTGCCTTAGTAGACGTTAAAGTAGTATCGTCACAATGATTTTAAACTTCAACACTTCAAAACGCATGCTGCCTCCTACCTTTAGCATTTACCTTATTAGGCTTTTGTCTTTGCAAGACCACAGTCCTCTTACGCTAAGAGCAAGAGGACTGTGGTAAAAAACCTTCGTGGGTATTCGTTTAGGGCATGGCTGGGTGTATTTATCGACCACTAAGCCACGATTGCAGCCTTCTTTACCTATGGCAACGGAGGCAAATTCAAATCTGGTGCATCACCGTAAATAGAAAAAGAGGGGTTTTCTGAAGGAGGTGGGGACGGCATAGGTGGGATGGGTTGTTGGTTGTTGGGTAGTAAAACACCTCGTTGCGTCTCCTTGTCATTGAGGATTTGGTCGGTAATATCTTTACCCGAATTTGGTCTTGTACGGATACGGAATGTCTGGGTATTCCTATCTGAGGGGTCTACATAATCCGTCAAATTCAGTTCTGTTGAACCCGCCCCAAGGGTGCCTGCATAATCATGGATGCCTTGAACACCAAAATCAATACGTTCAGATTTTCCCTTTTGGTTTGGCATTGTTTTAGCATTGCCATTAACTTGGATATACAAGTTTCCATCGGTCTGATTACCCTCAATATACTTGCGTACAACACTCTCAGGTACACTATACTGTAGTGTCTTTCCATCAGGTGTAATTTGATTCAAATTGATTCGATTCTGAACCGCAATCCCTCCCGTTGTGCCTAACGGCAATTTTTGTTCACCTGTATAGGGAGGTGTCCGAAGTACAGGAATTTTTTTACCATTTGGTTGTAAAATATTACGATCTACGTACGCATTATTACGGATAGTGATTTGGGGTTTAATACTATTCATCATCTATAGAAGCCTTCTTTAAGGAGAGGTTAAATGGGTAGGCGTACTCAATCAGTCAAGTAGCAAGATAGCTAAAAGAGGTAGCTAAAAACGCACACTGATGTACACGTTTCGACAAAATGACACTGATAATAAACATAGCGTCCCCCAATAGTTGCCCTATTGTAACGTTTGTTTTTTATAAGCAGGTAACATAAAACCCTACATCATCAGGTACACTTGATAAGCGACGCGGATGGCTACGATACTTCCACCCCAAGCGGATGAACTTCAAGGGATTTGTCCTAGTGCTTGGTTTTGGATACACTAACATGAGGATGTTGTGTGGTGTATGTGATAGTTTCTATGACTCAAACAAAGCCCATATTACATTTTTCGTACAGATATGACCCTGTGTGTCCCCTAGTTTGCAACTGTGTAACGTCTTACCGCTTTTTGAACATTCCTAACAAAGGTTATTGATTCTCATGATGATGAAAATCCACGAATACCAAGCAAAAGCCCTTTTCCGTCAGTTTGATATTCCAACTTCCATGGGAGAAGTTACGACGGATATCGCTGAAGTCCCTGCCATTTGTCAGCGTTTATTGGATGCTACAGGCGTGAACTGTTTTGTGGTTAAAGCACAGATTCATGCGGGTGGTCGTGGTAAAGGTGGCGGTGTAAAAGTAACCTTTAGCCCTGAGGATGCCCAAAAAGCAGCACAGGCTATTTTAGGGATGCAGCTCGTCACACCACAAACGGGGCCTGAAGGGAAACAAGTCAACCAAATTTTGATTGAATCGGGTTCTGATATTGAGCGTGAAATCTATACCGCTATTTTACTTGACAGAGAGACCTCACGTCCTGTCCTTATTGTGTCTCCTGCAGGGGGTATGGATATTGAGGAAGTCGCAGCCACGGAGCCTGAAAAAATCTATCGCACGTTTATTCACCCCGCACTTGGGTTACAAACTGCCCAAGCACGTGAAATGGCCTACCGCCTCAATCTACCTAAAGAAGCCACAAAGCAAGCAACCGCTATTTTTATGAACCTTTACCGTATGTTCATTGAAACCGATGCGGCAATGGTAGAAATTAACCCTCTCATTCTTACGAAAGATGGTCATGTTCGCGCCTTAGATGCGAAAGTCAGTTTTGATGCCAATGCTCTTTACCGTCATCCTGAAATTGCAGCAATGCGTGACCTCACTGAAGAAGATGCCCTTGAGGTAGAGGCTTCCGAACATCACCTTAACTACATTAAGCTTGATGGGAATGTGGGCTGCATGGTGAATGGCGCTGGATTAGCCATGGCAACGATGGATTTAATCAAACTTCATGGGGCTTTCCCCGCCAACTTCCTAGACGTTGGTGGTGGTGCCAATGCACAGGCCATTGAAAACGCCTTCCGTATTATTCAAAGTGACGAGAACGTAAAAGTTATTTTCATCAATATCTTTGGTGGGATTCTTCGTTGTGACTTACTTGCCGAAGGCGTGGTAGCCGCTGCCAAAAAACAACCCGTACAGTTACCTATTGTCATTCGTATGAAGGGTACTAACGTGGAAAAAGGAAAACAAATTCTTGCAGAATCTGGCTTAAAATACGCCGTGGCTGAAGAATTGACCGAAGCGGCTGAAAAAGTGATTGCCTTTGTGGGCTAGTGACCCTCATCCTATGCCCTATGCAAGGATGGATGTGCTGTAACCTCTGATTTTTTCATTTTGAAATCTTAAAACTGCTTTTGAAAGGACACGCCAAATCATGATGGCTGTACTCGTTAACGAACAAACCCGCTTAATCGTTCAAGGTCTTACTGGTCGTGAGGGTGGTTTCCATGCTGAACAATGTTTAAAGTATGGTACACAAGTGGTGGCAGGTGTCACACCTGGTAAAGGTGGGACTGTGGTCACTCTCAATCAGGTTGACATTCCCGTATTTAACACAGTCGCTGAAGCCAAAGCTGCAACGCAGGCGAATGCCACTGTTATTTTTGTACCACCACCAGCCGCTGCAGATGCCATTACAGAAGCCACTTTAGCAGGTGTATCTCTTGTGATTTGTATCACTGAGGGTATTCCTATCTTGGATATGATGAAAGTAAAGCACTTGTTGGCTGACCATCCTGAAGTCACCTTGGTCGGACCCAACTGTCCTGGGGTCATTTCTCCAGGGCTTGCAAAAATTGGGATTATGCCTGGGCATATTCACATGAAGGGTGCCATTGGTGTGGTCTCTCGTTCAGGAACCTTAACCTACGAAGCCGTTGACCAACTGACCCAACGTGGCTTAGGGCAGTCAACTTGTATCGGGATTGGTGGCGACCCTGTGAATGGTATGAATTTTACCGCCGCATTGACCCTCTTTGAAAACGACCCTGAAACAGAAGCCATCATCATGATTGGTGAAATTGGTGGTTCAGCCGAAGTAGATGCCGCCAAATTTGCCCAAACCCATGTCACAAAGCCCATTGTATGTTTTATTGCGGGTCAAGCCGCCCCCGCTGGCAAACGTATGGGGCATGCAGGTGCATTGGTCGGTGGTGTCGCTGACACAGCTGCCGAGAAAATGCGTCTCATTGCTGAATGTGGGATTACTGTAGTCGATAGCCCTGCCAAGCTTGGTAGTGCCATGGCAGAAGTTCTTGCCAAAAAGAAAACTGCGTGTAGCGTAGGCTAAAAGGCTTGCCCTTTTGCCCCCCTCCCATGACGTATTGCTTGCGTGTTGAGGGGGGTCTATGACCTATCAAAATGGTAAGTCTTGCTTAACACACCAAGAACCCTAAGTGTCTTTCATGAAGTATACCTTAGGGTTCTTGTATGTGTTTTTTGAAAAGCTTGTTTTTCAAAAAACACGAGCGTACTTAAATGTGCTAAATTAGTGATAGGCTTTTCTGATTTACTTTTGTGTTTTCTAAAAGGATAAGTGGATAGATGATGATGAGTCATGCACCTTCTCAAGATGTCATTGTAAAACCGTCTGTGAAACTCACCAGTTTGTCTCAGTATCTTCAAGAGGGTCATTGGCGTGGTGATGTGATTGCCTCATTTGTCGTGTTTTTAGTGTCGTTACCTTTGAACTTAGGTTTGGCACAGGCTGCTGGGGCACCACCTATCTGGGGATTAGTGTCAGCCGTATTAGCGGGACTCATCATAGGTGCTATTTCGGGTTCCCCTTTACGGGTGTCGGGGCCTGCCGATAGTGGTGTCGCCTTTGTCGCAGCCATTAACAGTGCTTTAGGATTACAACCGCTAGGGCTTATTGTCTTTTGTGCAGGGGTGGTTCAGTTTATTGCAGGAAGGCTTAAACTTGGGCATTGGTTTAGGGCCATTACCCCTTCAGTGATTCACGGGATGTTGAGTGGTATTGGGATGATGATTGTGGCAAGTCAGCTCCATGCCATTATTGATGTCAAGCCTCAACATCAGACCCTTGTCAACCTAGAAACGATTCCTCACCTTCTGGAGCTTCTCATTCGGAGTCCAGGAAAACTTCAACATCAGATGGCTTTTGTACTCGGTATTGCGACACTGATTATTTTTATAGTCTGGCAATCGCCTCGTTTACCCAAGGTTTTAAAACTGATTCCTCCCGCTTTAATGGCAGTTATTTCTGGTACGCTCATTGCACATTGGTTTGATTTTCCTGTACAGTACATCACTTTCCCTAAAAATCTCTTTGAGGCGATTCCGTTCGGACAACTTTTTAACCATTTGGATATGCTGGCACAGCGTCAAACATGGTCATTTATTCTAGGGCTTGCGATGGTCTTAAGTGCTGAAACACTCGTAGATGGGATGGCGGTCGATAAAATTAAACCTGGGCATAAAACCCATTCAAATTGGGATTTATCTGCACAAGGAATTGGAAACATGCTATGCGGTTTATGCGGTACAATGCCTATTTCAGGGGTTATTGTGCGTAGTGTTGCCAATATCACCAGTGGTGCAAATACGCGCATGTCCTGCGTATTATTAGGCGTGTGGCTCCTACTAGCCATTACGTTAGGACAAGATATTTTGCGTAGTATTCCTAAATCCTGTTTGTCGGGTGTACTCATTTATGTGGGCTATCAGTTAGTAAACCCTGCCATTTACAAGGAAACTTGGCAAACGCAAGGTAGAAATGAATTTGTCATTCTACTTGCCACGGCTGTTTCAGTGGTGGTGGGTGACCCGTTGTTGGGGGTCATTGTAGGGATGGCACTTGCTTTGGGCGACTTACTTTATAAGGCTTCCCAGTTAACCATGACACTCAACAAGACCGTTACACCTGATGGTCAGGAAAAATATGATATGTACTTGAAAGGTGCTGCAACTTTTGTACGTTTACCCCTTGTAAGCGAAGCGTTAGAAGCACTACCTCATGATGCCCACATCCATATCCATTTACGAGACCTCACCACCCTCGACCATGCTTTTCTCAGTATGCTAGAGGAATGGGACGCAAGACACTCCCTGCAAGGTGCCAAAATTACCATCCAGCATCGTCTGTTACATTAGTTGGTGGAGACATTGTCGGCAGGGATGATAGAGGTTTTTCAGGTCATACTAGGGCAAGCTCTCTGGATTCCGACCTTCGTCGGAATGATGGCGTATATGAGGTGTTTCATCGTGTTACATAAACTGCTGGGCACCTGGGAGTGATATCATCGTCGCAGGAATCGCATAGCGCATGGAACCCATCCAATTATTATTTTGAGTGTTCTCACCCGCTGCAACGTTACTGGCATTGGTATTAGCAAGACTTGTCTGCACGACCCAGTTATTAAGTCCGACATTAAAATTAACCGAGAACACACCTGTACCATCGCCAGAAGCAATACTTCTTGCATTAAAGCAGGGTTGCCCACCATTACATAACACCCGCATGCCCTCATCAAGGTTAGCAACTCTACCTAAGTAAAAGAACTGAGCACCCCAAGTATTACCGCCATCGGTTGAAATTTGTCTAAAGGGTCTGCCATCCAGAGCAATACCATAACGTTCAAAGCGGTCTTGGGCAGCTGGCATGGCAACTCTCAAGTCAATAACGTTCGTTTGCACCACTCTTACACCGCTGGTTGCAGGAACAGGCATCGCACCCCCATTGGCACGCAACTCCGTCGCCGTTTTGGCGGCACGTCGAATGTCATCAACGAACATATTCATTTGAGAGTCTACCGTAATACGACGCATTTCATCTCTTTGAACACTGTAAGTATCTATAGAGAGCTGGGAAACACCCAACATAGCAAAACTGACAATGACAAGGGCGACGGTCATTTCAGCTAAACTAAAGCCTTTACATTTTACATTGATATGAGGTTGTAAGTACTGCATAAGGTAGGGTCACACTTTCTATTAAGGGTCATACTGGGAGCGACGCTTTTGGGGGCGACGCTTTTTGCCATCTTGTTTCGTGAAAGATAATCATACTGCTTTAGGCGTAGTGCAAGTGTTTAAGAATCAATGGTCGTTGTGTAGAGACTGTCTCAATCGTTACTTTGATGTAGTCCAAAGCATACCTATCTTTAACGTACTCGCTATACTAGCTGTACTATGTTTCGACGCATACTTGTAAAAAATTAAGTCAAATATTCTCGGTGAAGCCCCTATGGTTTACAATCCTTTATTTTTCTTTCATAAAGTTTCGGTAGGTTTTGGTCGAAACATCTTTATGAAGTCTTTGCAAGCTTGTCAATATACCTGATAGTTTAACGTTATTCGGGTGATTGAACGGAGTCTTTACAGAATGACAATAACCTAACCTGACAAGGTTTGTTAAGATAAATTGACGGATATTTTAATAAAAGAACTATGTTTGCTAGGAATGGATTAAGTTTGTGTGAGCAGCCCATGCGTTGCATCATTCTTTATTTTACGTTTTGGTCGCTTTGGAGGTTTGAGACAAGATGATGTTACCTTTCCCTCTGTTACAGATGTGTTTTGAAAATCAGGCTCGTGCACCACACCATCGTCGCTCAGGACAAGCAGCCGTATTGGCAATTTTCGTTTTGACCCTTACCGTATTGATGTTTGCGGCACAAATGGTCGCTGGCATTCAACGTCAAGTAGCGATGCAAACCACATTTCGTCAAACGAATGATTTTTCTTTGAGTATTGCATTACAAGGGGTTCAAGAAGCCCTCGCATCGAGGATGTTTCCTCGATCAAACCAATTAAACTTTTTAGAGTTTAAGAATAATCCTTCCAATTTTCAAGGAGAAGGACGCTCTATTTATAGTAATGGCAAACTTGTCGGTCAGTTTCCCTTTTTTCCTGAGTCGGGGTTTGTCTATGATAACCTTGACGGTGGGAATCCTAACCGTAAGCTATTAGGAGTCTACCACTATATGGTATTAGGTGGCGACTCCGCTCAAAACCGATTTGCCAAAGCAGATAACGTGAATGGTGTAAGTCCAATGAAACGTTATTTGGAAAGCTATAAAGACCTCCTGAATAACGTAAGCTATGTCCCAAATACGACACCTTTTTATATTGTATCCCGCTCATTACATTGTACGGACACCAGTTCTGGACGAGTCGTACCAGGTGCTTTGAAAGAATCTGCATTTAAACAACTTACCCAAGCAACCATTAACAAAATCCGCAACAGAGACGCTTCATTATGTAGTAACCTTGCCAATACACGCTTGGAATCAAAAATCGTGGTATTAGCAGTCAACTTAGACCAAAGCAACACAAATATCAATGCCCGTGACTACGCCGAGGGGATGCTTGTTTTTAACGATGACTTTTTTAAACTACCCAACAATTGGTACGGCTTTGTCCCCAATGTAGGTTGGACAAATGGTAAGCAATCAACAGGCGGTAAAGGGATTGACTTTAACACAACGTATGCTCAAGCGAATGTGAATAACGGTTGGAAACTCGCCCCCTCACGCTTGATGCGCGTGATTTTTTACGATGCAGGGCTTAAGTCTGTAGACCCCCAAGGTTCGATTGTCTATGATGTAGATATGTCAGGGGTAACACCTGGTAATACAGTCGTACTCAATGGTAATACGGCAACAGGTGGTGCAAAAATCCTTCGTAATAATGTAAGTTGGACGACTGGCTCAGCGGCCATTCCTCCTTATTCGATGGTGAAGCTCTTTTTCCAAGGGCCTATTGACTTCCGCTCCATTAGTAATTACGACCCTGCACGATGCGACCAAGCAGCCAACCAGTGTAATATTATGGTGATTGACCGTGGGGCAGGCGGTACGGTACTTAATGCCAATATTGCACCGATGTTACCTTCCTCCGCTCACTTCTTACTGGGTACAGGGTTTATTCCTGGTAATGGTGCAGCACGTCAACATGAGTTGTATATTCGTAGCAGTGCCATCCGAGATTATTCAGGGTCAACCATGGCAGGTCAAAAAGGTTTAAATGTCATTACAGGCAGTGAGTCAGACGGTAGAGCCTACCGTATCTTCTTTAATGTCGAATAGAGTGTCAAGCCTGTATAACAAGATTTTATAACAAGTAAGCACCCTAAAGTTCATCTAGCTTTAGGGTGCTTATGTCATCATAACCCCTATAGACTATGGAAATTTGAAGTTTACGTCCTCTCTTGGAGGGTTTTTGTGCTATGATATTGGGTAAAAGAAGCGATATAGTTTATGTCTTTAAAGTACATTGAACCACTTTCATAGGCATATTATCCTTTTTGAATGCTTCATCATAACGTTTCATCTTGCACCAAATTCCCCTAATCCTCCAGTATTTTAACGATGTTCTCTTTTCAGTCAGCGGATACCTCCTCCTCTCGCCCTCCAGTAGACCGTTTACTGAGTCAGTTACCTGACCCACTACTGATGCAGAATCCTGAGACTTTATTCCAACGTGGTATCGTTATGCCTATTGGGTTTGAACTTGGTAGCCCAGAACGTCACACCACCACACGAGTCACCCTTTTAGACCAACGAGCATTGCCCGAGCAGGTTCGTTGGCTACATTGTGAAAATATACAACAGCTCATTGATGCCATTCAAAATATGGTTACACGAGGAGCACCTTTGCTAGGGCTCACAGGAGCCTACGGCGTTGTATTAAGCCTTGCGACGCAAAAGCACATTCTTGATATCGAACTTTTAAGAAAAAGCGTACGTAGTGAAGCCGAACGTCTCAAACAAGCACGTCCCACGGCGGTAAACCTCTCTTGGGGGGTTGATTTTGTCATGAAGTCTATCGCTCATATGTGGCGAGAGCCAGGTACTACCCCGAATCAGCTGTTTAAAGAAGCCTTGCGGGTTGCCCTTTTTCTGCATCAAGATGACCTCAACCGTTCTAGTGCCATGCGTCATCATGCAAAAGCAGTGATGCCTTCAGATTCACCTGCTGGGGTTTTAACCATTTGTAATACTGGAGCTTTAGCAACAGGTGGGGGCGGTACAGCGTTAGGTGTCATTGCACAGTGGGCAAGTGACCATCTTGGCTTGCATGTGTATGCATGCGAAACACGTCCTCGTTTACAGGGTGCCAAACTCACAGCGTGGGAATTAGAACAATTAAAAGTCCCCTATCGTACCCTTATTACCGAAGGGATGAGTGCGGCACTTATGGCTTCTCATAAAGTCCATGCCGTGGTAGCGGGTGCTGACCGCATCGCAAAAAATGGGGATAGTGCCAACAAAATAGGCACTTACACGCTAGCTGTGCTTGCAAAGTATTTTAATATTCCTTTTTACATTGTAGCTCCCCTTTCCACCGTTGATTGGTCTTTAGAAAAGGGTGATGGGATTATCATTGAGGAGCGAGAAGATAGTGAAGTCAAGCTAATTGACGGACATCCTATTACCTTGCCCCGATTCCCTGTTTGGAATCCTGCGTTTGACGTAACCCCCGCTTCGCTTATTACTGGGATTATTACTGAGGTAGGTGTCATTCACCCTTCTCGCCTTAAGGACCTTGTCCAAGTGTCTACCCAAGTCCAAGCTCAAACCTAATCGTAAGAACTTCAGATTTTTACCTTATTAGGCATTCAGGACAAGCTTAGGCATATTACTTTGGGGATGCTCTTTAAGGGGTGCATGTTCTTTGAGTGTCCCTGAAGTCCAAGGTCGTTTGGTATCTTGAATGGCTTGTGCAACTTCTGCGGGTGACTTCACCAGTGTGAACATCTCTAAGAAGGGCTTTGAGACCATTCCTTCTTTCACAAGATGGTTCATGTGTGCCATGAATCCCCCTGGTCGTGAGTAATAGTTTTGATAGTCGACCAAAATGATTTGCTTTTGAGCGGGGTAAAGGGTTCTGTTTTCATGAAGTTCAACGGCTTTTTTCATGATTTCCATCACAGTACCAGGACCTCCTGGCAGTGCAACGGTATAGGCACTACGTAAACCTACTTGGGGAAGTTCCTGCTTGTGCATCCATGCTTCTTTTTTTTGATGAACATAAGCTTCAGGGAAAAGCTTGCGTCCTGCGTGC
>JBIIZQ010000011.1:0-68073 GCA_044346175.1 Vampirovibrionales bacterium | reverse complement strand
TTGAATAAAGCCAGCTTTCGCACGGTTAGCGGAACCACATTTTGGACAGTGTGAACAGGTCATGGTTGTATCATCCTTATAGACAAACAATAATGACCATTATAACAGCTAATTAGTTAGATGTCTCCGATTTTTTATGTCTCTTATTTCATCCAAAGTATCGGAAGCTCAAAAGCTCAGAAGCTCTAAAGGGGATTCCATAAAATCAAATTCAAGTTCAAGTGCAAAGCAACATTCTGGAAAAGACTCGAGCTTTGTACCCAAAGCACTGCTTATCACAGCCGCTGGAATCAGTCTTGCTGGGGGCATGGCTTGGCGGTATCAAGCATCACTCAAAACAAAAGGGATACACCACTTGGGGAAATTTTTGGAAAAAAACCCCGAAAAAGGACATACGATGCTCACCCAAGCTGGACATTTGGAATGGAAAACAACCCAGAAACATCGCAAAAGTCTTGAAAGCGGCAAAAACGCCCCTAAAACGCTCTTGGATAAAGGTTACTTAGCACTTCAACATCACCCCAAACTCCTCAATAAAGCCATGTCCCTTGAAAACACCGCCCAAAATCTACTACGAAGAGTATGGCAAGCCCCTAATACCAACAAGGTCGTAACAAAGGTGACAAGTCAAATAGGGACATACATCGCCAACAATCCTGAAGCAACACTCAAAAATGGTACGGAAGTCATGACCCACCTTGTCCATAACCCTGAAGGAAGCCATCTCATTCGCGAGCTACACAAGAGCTATCCCGCTTTAAAAAAGCTACAGAGCATTGTCCCTGAAGTCCCCAAGGATAAGATACCGCTTGAAACCCAAGTAGACAACCTCAGCACCAAGATTTTAAGCAATACGATGAAAGCAACCTCTTGGCACAGAGACCCCTTAGAGTATCTCAGCACAAGAGCCGTAAGAGATACGACCATGGTCGCCCAAGAAATAAAGTATTTACTTTCTTGGATGAGTCGACTCAAAAGATAATTTCAAAAGCTTTCACAGTAAGGAAAAAAGCCCTGATGACAGGGCTTTTTTATGATAGAATCTCATAAAATAAGCCTTATCATTATCAACCATTCTCATCCATAAGCAGAACCCTCCCATGCAGCAAACTCTTCTCAACACCACCACGCTTTTATCCGCCCCTACTGTGGACGTTTCCCAATGCCAACAATGGCAAGAATCTTGGGTGTTTGGCGCCGAAGCTGTGCCTTTTTTGCAGTCGTTGCCCTTACCTGTTGCCGAAACGTGCTTCAAGCTAGCAAAAGCTTGGCCTGACAACATGCGTTCAGCCCCAGAGGCGTTAGCAGCACCTGAAACCCTTATCAGTCTGCAAACGCTCATCACGCACCCTGAGCTACAAGCTCCCCAAGTGGAAAGCCTTAGACTTTTTTTCACAGGAAAAAAGGGGATTATCGGGTCTCTTAAAAAGCATCTCAAAGATGTTCCCCCTGACCTCAAAGCCAGTGTAGGTCAAAATATGGCACTGCTAGGACAAACCATTGAAACCGCACTGAAACAAGCCACAGAACGCCTTACTCAAGAAGCCCTAAAGGCACAATTAGAGACAGAACGTATTGATATCACCCTTCCAGGAACCGCATTACACGCTGGCAAACCTCACCCCTTGAGTCAGGCAATTGAGGAGATTACGGATATTTTTAGAACCATGGGGTTTAAAATTCTTGACCCTCAAGATTGCCCCGAGGTCGAAACCGACCATTACAATTTCGATGCACTCAATTTTCGACCAGACCACCCCGCCCGTGACATGCAAGACACGTTCTATACCCGTGTTGCCCCTCACGTATTACTAAGAAGCCAAACCAGTAACGCCCAAGTACGCTACATGGAAACCCACCAACACACAGCACAACCCTTACCTTTGGCGGTTGTTGCACCAGGGCGTGTGTACCGTAACGAGGATATTACAGCACGTAAATATGTGCTATTCCACCAGATTGAAGGGCTTTGGATTAGTCATCGAGACACCCCTACTCGGTTTTCTGACCTCAAGGGCATCCTTCATAGTTTCATCAAACAGTACCTTGGTGACCATCTGAGTACCCGTTTTCGTGCCAGTTATTTTCCATTCACTGAACCCAGTGCCGAAATGGATGTTGCCTGCATTTTCTGTCATGGTGACGGATGCAAAGTATGTAGTCATACGGGATGGCTTGAAGTACTAGGGTGCGGCATGGTACACCCCAATGTACTCACCCAAGCGGGGTATAACCCTGAAGAAGTACAGGGTTTTGCCTTTGGTTTAGGGGTAGAACGCCTCACCATGTTACGCCACCAAGTCCATGACATTCGTTTGTTCTATCAGAACGACCCTCGCTTTCTCCAACAATTTCCTTTGTAGTGACAGAAAGCCCTGTTATTAGGTATACTGTAAGTCCTAAAAGAAAGCATACCCTCCCTAAAGTGCTTAAGCGTTTCGTGGGATATTTGGATAACGTTTTAGCATATTTTGGATAGCACGCCTCTTTTATCCAAAAAGACGAAGGACAGGATATCCTTTTAGAAAACGTTTTATTACAACATTTTTTATCGATTGTTTCATATCTTAAACACGCTTTTACGCTGGATGACCTTCCATGAACCAAGACCTTTCTGATGCCATGATGTGTACTTCTGTTGCAGTCTCTTCTTCAGTGGAGACCCCCGAAGACCCTAACCAAAAGCCTCATATCCCTCAGGTCAGTCTTCCTGGTGTTGCACCTCATCAAGACTCGCCTGACCCTTTTGACAAACTCGCTGCCGAGTTTTACACCCTTCAACAAAGCGTCAAAAAAATTGCCATTATTGGAAGTCGTAATATTCCCCTGCCGCATCAACAGCTCATTGAAACCCTTGCGTTTGACCTTGCTAAAAATGGCAATACGATTGTCACCTCTGGGGGGTCTTCAGGGCCTAACGCCGCTGCGATTCGTGGTGCCATGCGTGCCAACCCTAAACATCTTGAAGTCATCTTGCCGCAAACCATCGGACAACAACCCAGCGATGTACAGGACCAACTGATTGGTATTCCTAACATTATTGAGCATCCTGAATGGCAAATGATGCCTCTTTCAGACGCAAGCCGCCTTTGCAACCGAGAAATTATTGACCACTGCGACCAGCTCATTTTATTCCTGTTCCATAACTCCAATACGCTTAAACTTGCCATTGAGTATGCGGAAGACCGTCAGAAGCTTATTACAGCTTTTTACCTTGACTAAATGACACCTCATCCTTCTACAAAGCATCACCAGAGCAAAATCTTTGGCGGTGCTTTGTTTACTGGCATTACCCATGAAAGACGATGGCTCAGCTTACTACTAGGCAGTGTTTTACTGCACATCAGTGTAAGTTACTGGGGGTGGGGATGGGTTGGTTTACTTGGTATGATGGGCTGGTTTCATGTGTGGTGGCATCTGAAAGAAGCACCCATCCCACAGCGTTGGGTAGGCTTACCCTCGTCCACACGCACGCATTTACCTTGGCTTGCTGGCTTATTAGGTGCTTTCGTGACGCAAGGATTAAACTACCAGTGGACACGAGGACTCATGCCCCTAGACTGGCTCGGTATGCCCTCGGGCATGGGATGGGGACTGTCGGCATTATTATGGCTGGTTTTAGTGGGTTACAGTAGCCTACAATGTGCTGTGGGGTGGGGTAGCTATGGGATAGCCCTACGTTTTTTAAAACATCGTATGGCGTTGCCCTCAAACGGGGTACTCTCTATTGTGAGCTGGTGCTTGATGTGGTGGTGGTGGACTAAAAGTCATACGTGGCATCCTCTCACCATGCCTTGGCCAGCCCCTCCATTAGCCCTTGTAGACCATACACTGGGGATTCAAAGTCTTCAAGCTTGGCGAGAAGTGGCACACACTTGGCACCTCTCCAGTACGCAGTATACGGAAGGTCTCATGTTAGGCATGGCGTGTAGTAGTGCTTTGGGTTATCTTGCCATTCGGGGGTTGCTACAGTACATCAATAAACCCCTGCAACAGGCAGTAGAAAAAGCCTCACACAGACAAACATGCACATGGCAACACGGCGGACTCGGCTTGTTGGTGGTCATTGGGTTGGGCTATGGCTACTATGAGACACTCACACATGCCAAGCCCACATTAAGTACGGCATGGGAGGTAAAGGGATGGCACATCACGCCCTATGTATACCCCGCACCTATCGAAACCCTTCGCCACCCACACCAAGCAAAAGAAGCTTCCTCTCAATATCACCCCAACGTATTATTGGCACAGAAAACCGACTCTAAACAAAATACAGTGCCTCTTGGACGGCTATGGGTTTTCCCCGAAGAGGGTGCCTTTGCATCTCCCCTATACCTGACGCTGAGGCAGCATCAGCTATCCCCTCACATCAGTACCCACGACTTAACCTTTCAGGCATGGCAAAAAGCATGCCTAGCCTCCACACAACACAAAAAGCCTTTTGCCTTACTGTCAGGGGCTTATGGCATCATCACGGGTGTACAAGCGACCCCAGAACATCATAATATCGCCTTTTTACAAACGACGCTTCCTGCCATACAAACCAAAGTACAGCTAAAAGCCCCCTTCTATCATTCAACACGATTTCAGGCTTCATCCTTTCAATGGGTCAGTAAGCGTTATTTAGTGCCTTTTGGTGAAACATGGGTAGGTCTCACCCGAAATCAAGCCGTGGCCTTAGGAGATAATCTACTCAAGGGGCTAGCATCCATCGGTATGCCCATCCCGAAAGGCTTTTCTTGTAACCGTTTTTTTCCGCTAAGTTTTACGCCAAGGTCAACGCCAGCTATCCCAAGCTTCCTACTACCTAACCTAAGCCATCCTTCCAAAACGCCCCTCTTACTTAAGCCTCTCATCTGTTTTGAGATGCTACACCCTCAAGTTTTTAAAACCCTGTGGGACTTAAAGCAAGCCTCTCACACGACCTCTTCAAGTCTTGACTTCGACGCTGTGGTAAACCTCAGTAACTTGGGATGGTTTCATGAGCAAACGGTAATGCAAACGCAATTTCTTAAACACACCTACTGGATGAGTTATAGCCTGAAAACCCCTGTCATTATGAGCCATAACGACGGGATTTCAGGCATTGTGATTCCCGAAATCAAACGGTGATACCGAAAGAGCGTTACACCAAGGCACTCAACGATGCAATGGCTTTTGCACGAGCGGCTTCTACCCCAATCGTTTGCATATTGGTGCCTTCAACTGCCACAAGGCGTACATCCTGAACGCCGAGCCATTGAAAAATAGCTTTTAAATAACTACTGACAAAATCCACAGAAGACGCTGGCGTATCGACGTACACACCACCTCTTGCACTCACAACATAGACTATTTTACCCTCAGGAATAAGACCTTTAGGACCTTCTGCCGTGTAAGCAAATGTTTTTTTAGCACGAACAATATGGTCAATCCAAGCCTTTAAAGAAGAAGGTATCCCTAAATTGTACATAGGAGCTTCAATGACCCAAATATCTGCTTGCATGATTTCATCAATGAGTGTATCGGACAATGCACCACCTTGAGAAGGCTCCCCACCAAACAAACTGGCTAATGTTTCACCAGAAAGATGAGGCACAGGGTTCAAATTCAAATCCCTTACCACCACTGATACTTCTTCAGAAGCATTAGCTTCTTGCAGCCTTTCAAGTAACACGGCAGCCACTGTTCTTGAACTTGACGCATCCCCTGAAACACTCGAACGAAGGTTTAAAATACGACGCATAACGGTACCACTTTCATCAACTTAACAGTACTCACACGATAAAACATTCCAATGTTTCATCAGTAACAGACTTGTTTTAAGAAGAAGCCAAAAGCATTCTCTCTGTTAAAATAAAAGAAGCCTTCAGCATGACAAAGCTCATCCATGGGTACACTATGATGCAACGTCTTCATAAAACGCCATGCTTAAACATAAACCGCATGACAAAAATCTTTACATAAAGATTTTTAACACCGTAAGCCATTTTATGTCAACCCCCTCATGCTCTTTATCCCTCCATAGTCAGGAAGCCCCACCATGGCACCATATGATTTGACTCCCCGTTTTGGAAGTGTCCCTAAGGCTTTTATCGGATTCACGATAGGGGCATGCGTGACACTATGCCTCCACCCTGCACCTGTACAAGGAGAGGTAGAGGTCCCTACCCAAGTTTCTCAAGCTGAAAGTACCCTCCAAGCATTTTCAAACTCACCGTTGAGCTTTCAATGTGGTGCAAAGCATACCTGCGTCACCCTTACCCTACTAAACGATGTCTATCAAGCCTATCCAAGTTCACCCGCCATGGGGGGGACTTTGGCACGTGCAAGTGTCCTTTTACAAATGCTCCGTCAGGCAAACCCCAACACAGCTTTGGTTTTTGCTGGGGATTTACTTTCACCTAGTTTAGCTTCCTACTACACCCATGGTAGCCATATGATTGATGCCATGAATGCCCTAAAGCCCATGGTAGCCACACTAGGCAACCATGAATTTGACTTTGGCAGTGAGAATATGGAACGACAAATAGGACGGTCAACATTTCCATGGCTTGCCGCTAATTTAGTCGTCCCACAAGGTACACCCACCCACGTAAAACCTTGGTACCTTGGTACCATTAACCAAAAGCGTATTCTATTTTATGGCTTGCTCACTGAAAGCACCAATGTGGGTTCTAAAATCAATCAAGGCTACCGAGTACTACCCGCTATTGCCTATGCAAAAGGACATCTTCCACTACTGGTCAAACAACTTAAGCCTGATGTGGTCGTCGCCCTCACGCACTTAGACCTTGAACAAGATATTGCTTTAGCAAAAGCAGTGCCTGATATTGATGTGATTCTGGGTGGTCATGACCATGACCAACTCCTAGAGGTCATTCACGTCAAAAGAGGAAGACACTCAAAGCATATTCCCATCCTCAAGATGGACAGCGACGCTAAAAGCCTAGGTAGGTTACAATTACAACTCCCTTCAGAAACACCCAAAACACGCCCCTACGCCATCAGCTGGCAATACCAAGCCTACGCTTTGCTGAACACACCCGTGGACAAGCAACTCCAAAATGACATTGAAAAACAACTTTCCCCTACCCTGCAAGGCTTAAAAACCCACGTGGGGCAATCGCTTGTCGCCCTTGATGCACGCCGACAAGCCATTCGTTATGAGGAAACGCCTCTAGGAAACCTCATTGCAGATGCACAAAGGACTTTTACACAAAGCGATATTGCCCTTTTTAATGGTGGTGCGGTTCGTTCAGAACAATACTATCCGCCTCAAAGCTACACGTGGGCAGACCTCTTAGAAATGCTCCCTTTTGGCAACACCATTGCTAAAGTACAAGGGGATGGGAAGCTCCTCAGAAGCATCTTAGAGCATAGCGTCTCCCATCGTCCTCAGGAGCCTCTGTGGGGAGGTTGGCTTCATCTCAGCGGTATGAAAGTCACCTACGACCTTACAAAGCCCGTTGGACACCGAGTCATGCACATGCAATGGCTACCTGATACAAAGCATACAGCCAATCAAAATATTGAACCTGACACACCCGTGAATATAAGCCTTTCAAGTTACATGCTCGAAGGTGGTAACGGATACGCCATGCTAAAAGCATTCGCCCAAACCCACCCTAAACATATCACGTACTTCAAAGCGGATGATGCACTGGTTTTAAAAACTTATTTAGAAGCCCACCCCGAAGGAGTCTCCCCTACAGTGGAGGGGCGGGTTTGTATACACACACCCTAAAGACTTTTAAAGAGAGCCTTAGCAGGGCGGAATCGAAGAGTAATGTTCACACACGCTATCTAGACAAGAGAGGAAGTCCTGACTACAAGACTTCCTCTCTTGATTGAGAAATGGACTGAAAAACCTATCAAGTAATATGAATAAGAGACTACTCTTTTACTGACGAAAGTGCCTTACCATTAGCGGGCTGAAGCGTTTGTGGCTCAGGCGAAGGCGGCAATGCCTTACGCTTTGCCAAGACATTCACACGCTTAGAGAGGGAATATAGCCCCGTAACTTGCACGTTACTTCCCCCCTCCTCACTAGGTAAAATCTCTGACACCGCCACCATGGCCGTCACCATCTCGTTTAAAGGATGCTCTTGCGATAAACTCACCTTCAAAGGTCCGAAAGTCGTTGAAGCCCCGCCCGCACTAAAGACTCTTGAAATTTCTGGCTGAAATGCCATCAGTTGACGTAACCCACCCTTACTTTTCACCAAGGGGTAACTGAGTACGTCCTGTGTAATCGAGGATAAGCCAATCACATTTCGGGGTAATGTGCTATGCACACGTGCTTCATACTGCTCGCCTTGAAAAACTTGCTCAGGCACTTGTAAATCAATCACAAGATTATCCGTACGTCCTACACGCAACTCACTCGCCTCTTGCACAATTTGGTCTGTGGTAATTTCCCAAGTATTAGAAACCTTTTTTAGATAGGTAATCGTTTGGGAATGACTCCGCAAAGAGCCTTTGGTGGCTTCATTGAGTTGAAGTTCTTGCAAATTGTTAAGGGTTGCATCAGAGTGTTCTTCAGACTCAACCGTTGCACTTGTCCCCGAAATACGAATGGCGGTGATACGGTTTTGGTAAGTCATGGTAGGGTAAGCCTGCCATGTTTCTTCTAATAAACTTTTAAGCTGCGTGACATTAAACCCATCCCCACTGACATAGTCAGGGGCATAGAATTTCAAAATACCTGAAACATCATGGGCATTGGCAGCCTGATGCAGTGTGTGCATCACTTGACGCACCTGTGCCTGCTCTGGCGATTCAGTCACCTCAGAGGGTGTCGTGACCGTACTTACAGGTACACGGGAGGCTGGATTTTCGGGTGTTGCCTGATGGGCTTGGGGCTTACGCCGTAGCAACCAAGGCCAACGAGACGGCCTTTGCACCTTGGAAGCAGTGGCTTCTTTAACTTGTATCTTTACTTGATTTGCTTGAGAAGTACCTGCTTCTTTGGCACTATCCGCCATGGCCACACTCACTAAGCTCGTAACACTCAATACCACGGTAAGCACCCCAAGCCCTACAGCAAGGTTTGCATGCCACTGCACTTTAACCGAACGTACAAACGAAAGGGGATACAAAGAAAATGGGGACTTCACGGGCAAGAACTTTCTGCAATACATGGCAATACATGAGAGAAACAAGAAATCAGTCGTTTTGCTTTAAGCCTTCATGCACAGGCTCAGTGCTTCACCCTCAGTATAGCCCGTGAAACACACTCTTGTGAATCCATACTTAAGGGCATCCTCCACACGAAGGAGCCTGCCTTTTGATTGACAATGGCTTCAAAAAAGCTCAAACCAAAGTTCAAACCTACGAGCTTTCAACCATAAAACCTTTTCTTTAGCAATAAAGACAATTTTATGCTTGAGCCTGTGTTTATTAAAACAAGAAAAACAACACTTTTTTTATTTCCTCTATCAGCCCCTTGAAGCAGAGACGACATATTCCAAAACATGTCCCTTAGGAGTTTTTTACAATGATGATGATGTCTATTGGCTCTATGTTACAAAATGGTTTTAAAGCGGTACGCAATGCGATACCTGGTCTAAAACCCAAACCAACGACGGCACAACGTGTAGGACAATTTTTTAAAGGTGCTGCCAAACAAGTCGGCGATATGGTAAAAGACAATGTGGTGGGTGCCACAGCCGCAGCGGCACTGGGTGGTGCAGGTAAGTTTGCCAAAGCAGCTTACAAGGCAGTTCCTCTACCTGGATTCATTAAAGCACCGGCCCTTTTAGCGGGTGGTATCTATGCAGCCCATAGAGGCATCAAAGCAATCAATCAAAGAACAGCCACTCGTGCAGCACAACAGCTCACTGAGACTGCACAAGATGTGGTAAAACCTGGTATGTTAGGAAAAATTAAAAACCAATTCACACAACATCCTGTACGCTCAGGACTGATTACGGCAGGGGTTGTAGGAGCAGGTATTTGGGGAGCAAGCAAACTCATGGGTGGTCAAAAACCTGAAGACCAATCACCCAAGTATGGTGACAACACTCAAACCAATGACCAAAACACACAACAAACAACAACCCAAACAGAAACCTCCCAAACTCAGAGCAGTACCGTGAATAATGCTGTAAACGAAGCGTTAACCCCTAAAGAACATCGTGAAGCAGCACGGAGTGCCTTTGAGTCGGATAAAACCAACACCACCCTAACCAAAGCTTTTGAATCTGCCACAGGTGGTAAGAAAATCAAAGAAATCGCTGGTCGCCAAGCAGGTACCATCGGCGGGACTGCCCTCATGCAAACCGAAGACGGTGGTATTTACTCCAGTGGCATCACCAAAGACGGCAAAGTCGCCTTCGCCGCCAAAGGTGCCGTAGAACAAGAAGTGAAAAATGGGGCTTCCTTCAAGGATGCTTGGAAAAAGCAAAGTGGGATTGCCCTTCAGTTTACAGATAAAGCAGGACAAAACAAAGCGAATATTGCCCTCTCAGGTGCAGTCGCTGCAAGCAATGTGGATAACTTATCCACACAACTAAAAGGTAAGCAGAAAACATTAAATGCCAATGTCTCAAAATCGTTAAATGAAAACGGCTATGTGTTTGCCTCCTCCACTGGGAGTAATTACGGTGTACTGTCAATGAGTAATGGTAAAACCGATGTCACCTTAACGATTGGTCAAAACGGTGAAGTCCAAGTCTTCTCTGCGACAGGTGGGCAAGGTCAAGATGGCTTACGTGCCTCCGACTCTGGTTTAAGTCAAGATGTTGCCACGCAAGGTACTGTGACGGTTGAAAACGTTGACCAATTCCTTGAAATTCTGGGCAGAAAAGGCTTCAAGATGAATAACATCAGCAAATCGATGGATATTACTGACCAGCCTCCTGCCACAGAAACACCCACAGAATAGAAAAGGCTATCCCTGTGCCGTGTAGGTCGCACACTTTTTATAAGTTTCTCTCTTCAAACTCTCTTCAATCGAGCCTGTTACTTGTTAACAGGCTTTTTTTTAGACTTTTTATATCCTCAAGGGTACTTCCATATGTTCATACTATACTAGAAGAGTACCCTAAGCGATGATGTGCCACCCTTGATACAATCCCCGTATTTTATGACCCCGCAACCACCCTTTTCCTTTGAACTATTAAACCAAGTTGGTGAAGCTCGTGCAGGTGTATTCCATACCCCACACGGTAGTATCCCCACACCTATGTTTATGCCTGTAGGTACACAAAGCACCGTGAAAGCCCTTACTTGGGAGCAGGTGAAGCATCTTGGAGCCAGCATGGTTTTATGTAATGCCTATCATTGTTATCTAAGACCTGGGCATGAGCTGGTAGCCAAAGCGGGTGGACTCCACCACTGGATGGGGTGGGAAGGACCCATTTTAACCGACTCAGGGGGGTTTCAAGTGTTTAGTCTTGCACACCTGAATACGATGACCGAAGAAGGTGTAACTTTCAAAAGCCCCATTGATGGTTCAAAGCACCATATTACACCTGAAGTGTCTATGGCGATTCAAAATGCCTTAGGTGCCGATGTCATCATGGCTTTTGACCACTGCGCAGAGTACCCCGTAAGCCATGAAAAAGCACAGGCTGCTCTTGAGCGTACACTGCGTTGGCTGGAACGGTGCCAAGCAGCCCATCAAAACCCCGCATCACAGGCTTTGTTCCCTATTATTCAAGGTTCAACTTACCTTGACTTACGCACCCGTTCGGTACAAGAAACCCTTGCCTTGGTTCCCGATGCGTATGGTTACGCCGTGGGGGGGGTGAGTGTTGGGGAGCCTCCCGAAGCCATGCACCGCATCATGGCACATACGGTACCTCAGTTGCCCACTAACCGCCCACGCTACCTGATGGGTGTAGGTACCCCCAGAGATTTGCTTGAGGGCATTCTCCATGGTGTAGACCTTTTTGACTGTGTCATGCCCACCCGCATTGCCCGCCATGGATCTTTCTTCACGAAAGAAGGACGTAAAATTATCACAAACCAAAAGTTCCGTGAAGACTTCACCCCACTGGATGAAGATTGTACCTGCTTTACCTGTACCCACCATAGTAAAGCCTATGTACGCCATTTGTTCAAAGCAGGAGAAGACACAGGGAAAACGCTGCTAAGTATCCATAACCTACACTATTTAATTCAGTGGACACAGACCATACGAACCCTTATTTTAGAAGGTCGTTCCCCTCGGGATATCCTTCAAACCCATGCCCTATAAACCCACTTTATACGCATTTTAGCCTTTATTCACTTCTACAGTCTCTATTTTTTTCAGCCTATATTTTCATGACTCAGACAGAATGGTAGCTTTCCTATGGTCGCCTCAAAAGCCTTGAATCACGATGTGCTTGATATGGCTGATACAATCGACACTTCCGAAGAAACCCTGTACTCGGAAGTTTCTCATGATGCCACGCTACCTTACCGTGTAGCTTTTACCACACTAGGCTGCAAAGCCAATCAGTTAGAGTCCTCGGCCTTGGCAAAACAGTTTCGTACTTTAGGATGGCAAGTCGTGGCGATGGAGAGTGGTCGTGCAGACCTTATCGTCTTTAATACCTGTACGGTGACAGAGCGTGCCGATGCTGAAAACCGTCGTATGATTCGTCTTGCACACAAAAAAAACCCTCACGCCAAATTAGCCGTCACTGGGTGCTATGCACAGGTTAATCCTGAAGCAGTTGCAGCCATGGCAGGTGTCCATTTCGTGATAGGGAATCATCTCAAAGAGCAGCTCGCCAGCTTACTCGTACAGGAATTGCCTCATTTAAAGCCTTCCAAAGCGACAGAAGCCGCACTCCCTGGACAATGGCCCAAGATATGGGTGAGTGACTGGGACAAAAGCCGTGAACAAGCCACGCTTGAGGGCATGGCAGAAGCCGTAGGGGGTGCGGCAGGACTCAATGACGAGGGGTACCATCGCACACGAGCTAGTCTAAAAATTCAGGATGGATGCGATTATAAATGTACCTACTGCATCATTTGGCAAGGACGTGGTCCAAGTCGCAGTGTCCCTATCGCACTGTTAAAGCAGAAGGTTCTGGACTTAGTCCATGAAGGGTTTAAAGAAATTGTCCTCACAGGTATCAATATCGGGCAGTATGCTTTTGAAACCCATACCCTCACAAGCCTACTACGGGCTTTGGTCAACCTCGACACACCTCACATGTTCCGCCTTCGACTAAGTTCACTCGACCCCCTAGAACTCACCCCCGAACTCATTGACCTCATCGCAGAAGAAGCCCAAAAGCCCCATGGTCGGATTGCACCTCACTTTCATTTAAGCGCCCAAAGCTGTTCAGACACCGTATTGAAAGCCATGGCACGCCGTCATCATGTGGGAGCCTATTGCGAGAGCGTCCACAGGATTCGTCAAGCCATGCCTCAAGCGTGTATTGTGTCGGATATCATTGTAGGGTTCCCAACAGAAACGGACGCTCATTTTGAAGAAACCCTTGAAGTACTAACCCACACCGCCCCACTTGACCAACTCCACGTCTTTCGTTATTCCCCGCGCCCTGGTACACCCGCCGCAACCATGAAACCCCAAGTACCTGAGCGTATCCGTAAAGAGCGTGCCAGCAAACTCCTCCAGCTTTCACAAACGCACTACAAAGCGTTTGTCAACAAACAAGCACACCACTACACCCATGCGCAACATCCGATGCGTATCTTACTTGAAAAACCCGTGGATGTTTTGCCTGAACTTTTGTGTACCAACACCCCCACCCATGACTCAGGGTTTTGGCTTGAGGGACTTAGCGATACCTATACTCGTATATGGGTATGGATTCCTGACACAATGCCTCATGAGTCAGACGTGACAAGTGTCCTGAATACTTGGGCTTGGATAGAACCCCAAGAAGTACTCCTCCCCCATATGATGGAGGAAACGGGGACAACAAGTCCCATCCTGCTAGGAAAACTCCTATACTTAAACGACCTCACTCTGTAAAGTATCAAGAGACGCGCTTCTACATGACAAGGCTTTGTACGGTTGAGTTTGAGCCTTCTATGTGGGATGATACAAAAGTATTTGGATGACTTTCTCCTGACTTTGGCGTTTTACAAGATACCCTACAGTCTTGTGTTTAACCTGTGGCTATACCTTAACCCCTCAAGGTGATGACGCAAGGTCGTGTTTTTGATTTGCCACCCCTAGACCCTGTCTTTGCATGCTTCTTCATTTCTTCATACTCCTTAGAAAATGCTGTGTGTGTCCCGCATGACCCGTACTTATACCTCTCCTAACATTGTGTTTGGGCTTCATACTTCTCCTGTCATGGTGACTACCGCAATTGACTACGTCAACGGTACGCCACACATCGGCCATGCCTATGAAAAAATGGCAACCGATGCTTACGCACGATTTCAAAGGTTTATGAACCGCCCCGTAAGATTCCTTACAGGGGTCGACGAGCATGGTATTAAAGTTCAACAGTCTGCCGAAAAAGCCCAACAAACCCCTCAAACCTTTTGTGATGGGATTGCCTCCGCCTTTCTTACAGAATGGCACCATTTAGGACTTACCTTTGACCAATTTATCCGCACCAGCGATACCACCCATCATCAAGTCGTTGCGTGGATGTGGCAACGACTCGAAGAAAAAGGCGACCTATATAAAGCCTCCTACACTGGCCTTTATTGTTCAGGATGCGAAAGGTTCCTACCTGAGAAAGACCTCACACACGAGGGCGAATGCCCCATTCACCTCCGCCCCCCCGTCGCCGTCAGTGAAGAAAACTGGTTTTTCCGTCTCTCCGCCTACAAAGAGCGTATTCGTGAACATATTCTAGCCCATCCAACGTACATCCAACCCGACTTCAGACGTGAAGAAGTCCTCAACATGCTCGATGAGCTTGAAGACATTAGCGTCTCTCGTACTAAAAGCTCTGTGCATTGGGGTATCCCTGTCCCCAACGACCCCGAGCAAGTGATTTACGTATGGATTGACGCATTGAGCAACTACCTCACAGGGGCTGGTTTTCAAACCGATGCACAGCGTTATGATACTTTTTGGGGTCAAGCTGAGCGCGAAGTGACCCATATCATTGGCAAAGATATTCTACGTTTCCATGCCATTTACTGGACAGCCATGCTCCTTGCAGCCAATCTCCCCTTACCCACTCGGATTTTCGCCCATGGGTTTGTGAATATCAATGGACAAAAAATCTCAAAAAGCCTTGGGAATAGCATTGCCCCCCGCGCCTATATCGATGCCCTCCAACTCCCTCACGCTGACCCTTTACGTTATTACTTATTGGCAGTCATTCCTTTTGGACAGGATGGTAATGTCTCTGAAGAAGAGTTCAAACTCCGAGTGAATGCAGACCTTGCCAATAACTTTGGGAATCTTCTCAACCGCACTCTCTCTATGACCCATAAATACTTTGAGGGGCAATTGCCTGAATCGTTACCCTCCTTAGAAGACCCCCTGCCTACAGAATGGGAAACCCTTGCGTATGCGATTCGGCGGGAAGAAACCCAACGTCATATCCATCAAGCTTATGAGAGCCTCCAGTTTCATCAAGCCAGTGAAGCTGTATTAAAGTGTGTGGACGGTCTCAACCAACTCATCCAACTTTCAGAACCCTGGCAACTCTCCAAACACGAAAGTACCCACGGTCAACTCGCTTGGGTACTTACGGAAGTCCTTGAGAGCTTACGACAGTGTGCCATGTGGCTGAGTCCTATCACGCCCAACCTCTCCGAGGCTATTTTAACCCAACTGGGGCTTCCTTCTGCCACCCCACTTCACTATACCGACCTTGCAAACCCCAGTTACATCCTCCAAGCAGGATGCAAAGTCCAAAAAGGGTCACCCGTACTCCCTCGTTTGGACAGCGAACTGGCGGGTGCCAGCAAAAAGCAACCTTAGGACACTCGTTGATAATGCCCCATGTTTACCCATCCCATTGTAGCATTACAGTCCCCGGCACCAGTGCTAATTTGGGAGCTGGATTTGATAGCTTCGGGTTAGCACTTTCATGCTATAACACCTTTCGAGTGCGTCTTGAAGGGCATCGACCCTCAGGTCATGCGCCAACTTTCTCCGATGCCCTTGAGAGTCATTACACCATGGCGGCGAACACTTGGGATAGCACGACACGAGAAGAAAATATCTTTACGCAAAGTATGTTCTACGTTTGGTGCGAACTGTGGCAGCAACCTCGTCATACTTTTCCAGCATTACACATTGAGCTACTAACGCATATTCCACCCGCACGAGGACTGGGCAGCAGTGCAACGGCACTGGTTGCGGGGTTACTCACTTGTAATGCGTTACTTGCCCCACGCTATGGCTTTGCGTGTATGTCTGAAGAAACCCTCTTACAAGTGGCTTGCCTGCTAGAAGGTCATCCTGACAACACCACCCCCGCACTTTTGGGAGGAGTCTGTTTATGCAATGTCCTTTCACCTCAAACCTTGGAGCATACCAACGCACTTGCCAGCGTCGATGTGCTACGTTTACCTTGGCCTAGTGGGTGGGTGTGTTTACTCTGTGTCCCTGAAAGTTCTCAAACATCAACAAAAGCCTCTCGTGCCGTTCTGCCAAGTCATTACACACGTCAAGAAGTCATTACCAGTGTTCGGCAAAGTACCTATACAGCACTTGGCTTAGCCTTGGCACAAGCTGACACCTTAGCAAAAGGGCTTCAAGTTGAAGTGATTCACCAACCTTACCGCACACAGACCTTACCGCATTGGTCTGTCCTTCAAGCGTGGGCAAACGATACCCCTGAAACCATTGGCATGGCATTAAGCGGGAGTGGTCCTACAGTCTTATGGATAGGACGGTGTAGCCCTTCAGACGACGCACTCGCACGGCTTCAAAGTACCTTAGAGGAGTATCACGTGGGCATCCATCCTCTTGAAATTGCCTCTACGGGGGCTAAAGTTGATTTCTTAGCGCTTCCTTCATAGCCGTTGAGAGGCTTTTCTCGTATGACGACACCCAACAACACCACACAGACGAAACCCTCAACGGAAGGACCTCCTAAGCTTCAGGTTGATTTGCTCAACGTGCTTGCACATGAGTGCCGAACCCCCCTCACAAGTATTCGTGGTTTTGCAGAAACCCTCCAACGTTTTGAAGGGCGTATAGCGTCCGACCAACGGCTTGAAATGCTTGAAATGATTCAACAACAGGCCGACCGCCTGATTCGCTTAACCCATAACCTCACGACCATGGCACGACAAGGTCAAGCCCTCTCTGCCTCGTTACTGCCCCGTCCACTCCCGTTAGCTCCCCTCCTTCAGCGATGTGTACGTACGCATCATATGAAACATGACACGCCCGAGCCTCTCAAAGCTTTGCACTATCAAAGCTTGATAGAAGAAACTCACGAAATGGCATGGATTCATGCCGACCCCGATGCTTTAGAAAACATTTTTTGGAATCTTCTCGAAAATGGCATTAAATATGGCCATGCCAATTACCCTATTTATAGTAGTCTCGTTGCCCATCAGAGTACTCGTGATGAAAGTCCACCCACTTTAGTGTGGCAGATGGCAAACATCAGTGCCTCTTTATACAGTGAAGAAGCCTTAGTAAAAATCCAAATGCCTTTTAGTCGTATGGACGACCCACTCACCCGTTCCCAAGAGGGGCTAGGACTAGGACTCTACATTATGCACCAACTCACAGAAGCCATGGGGGCTACCCTACGTCTTCATAGCCGTTGCCTCAGCGATTACAAAAGCACCCGTATGCCTGAAGAAGTTCTCCCTCCTCAGTGGCGTGAACTGCCTGAAAGCAGTGCTATTTTTTGGGTCACAATTACCTTTCCTTGCTTTAAAACCAAAAAAACCTCTTAAACGCCTACGACGATGGCAAAAGTAAGTTGAGGTAAGTAGCTGCTACATCTTGATAAGCGGCCATGGCTTTTTGAGCATTTTTGATACAGATTTGACGCTTGTCAGGATGTGTAACCCGTTGCCACCAAGCTTGATACTGTACTTCGGCACAAGAGAGGGGTAAAACCTCCAATGCTTGATGCGTAACGAGTGTTTCAACCACAGATTCAAACGTTGGGGTGTAAGGACCACACGCTGTAGGAACCCCTAAACTTAAAGGTTCAAGAGGGTTATGTCCCCCCAAGGAAGCATGAAAACTCCCTCCAACCCAAGCAGCCGTTGCTAGAGCATAAGCACTATGCAGCTCGCCTATGGTATCCATGAGAAAAACACCACCCTGAGGTAAAGCATCCGTCGTCGTGTCATCACAAGTACTTCGTCTTACCCAAGGAATACCTGCCTGCGTCAAGCATTCGGTAAACTGTGCTATTTTTTCAGGATGACGGGGTACCCAAACGGCTTTCGCAAGGGGAGAAAGTTTCAGAATGACTTGCCAAGCTTCAAGCACCGTAGGTAATTCCTGAGGATGAAGGCTCCCAACCACCCAACAAGGAATATCCGTTTTATCTTGTGAAGTAAGTCCTAGCCAACGCTGTAATTGATGCACTAATACGGGCTGGGGGTTTGCTGGGTAAGCATATTTAAGCTGTCCTACTGTCTGAATACACGCATGGAACTTGGGCGTGAGTAAACTGCGTAAACGCTGTGTATCTTGTGCAGACTGACTCGCAACGACATCAAAAGGTGCCACACAAAGCCATTGGCGTAAAAAGATTGGCCATTTCTGGAGGTGTTTAAGACTTTTGGGCGCGATACGAGCATTCATCTGAATGACTCGAACCCCAGCTCCCATTGCCAGCCAAGTCATACAAGGCCAACGTTCCCCCTCCATCAACACAAGGACTGAAGGTTCATAGCATTTCAAACGAGCAGAAACCAACCAAGGTAAATCAACAGGTGCCATTTCAAACCTCAAACGCTCTTGAAACATCGTAGAGAGCGTTTGGTTTCGTAACCACTGCATCGCACGCCAAGTACTTACCGTGAGATAAGCTCGGCAGTGCGGATAATGACGAAGCGTGTCCAACACAAAGGGATACAGTGCAACCACCTCACCCACAGAAACCGCATGAAACCATATCACCGTCTGACGAACCGCAGGGGTATCGGCAGATTTCAACCAAGAGGCTTCTGTTTTTCGTGTCATCTTCATGCGCTGTGCAAAAGCCTGATAAAAAGCTTGTTGGTCTTGGGGTGTCACTTCCCGCTTGGCACGAAAGTAAACGTATAAAGGTAATAATACCAACCATACAGGGAACCCAAAGCCAATGTACCCCCACAACAAGAGTTTATAGCATAACGATTCAAACCGACTTAAACATGGTGCCATCATGACATACCTTCTTACCCCACAAGAAACATCAAGAGGGAAACCCAAAATAGAGTCCCCCTCTTGATGAAAAAGATAAAACGAGTGCTTAATTATCCCAAATCATCTTGGTCTTGGTCATCTGACGAGGTGAAGATTTCACCGAAACTGTCTACATCTCGAGTGATTTCCTCTTGCGTCATGACAGACAAACCAGCCAAAGCTTCCTGAGCTTCTTCACCATCAAAAGCAGCCATGGTTTCCTCGGTAATTTGAGGTGCTCCAAACATACTTTCGATTTCTTCAAGAATCGCAGAGGGTTTACGAGCCCCACTACGGCTACCAAAGTGGTCATCTTCATGGACTTCATCTCGGTCAGTTTTGAATGCAGGGAAACCTGTTCCTGCTGGAATCAAACGTCCGATAATCACGTTTTCCTTTAAGCCACGAAGGATGTCTTTTTTACCTTCAACCGCAGCTTCAGTCAGTACACGAGTGGTTTCTTGGAAACTTGCGGCGGAGATAAAGCTCTCTGTATTCAAGCTGGCTTTAGTAATACCGAGCAATACAGGATGACAGACAGGCAACTGCTGATTCAAAGCCTCAGCTTTACGCACGGCTTCTTCAAAGAGTTTGTGGTCAATCATTTCACCTGGAAGGAGTAGGGTATCACCGCCATCATCCACCACGATTTTACGAGTCATCTGACGCACGATAATTTCAATGTGCTTATCGGCAATATCAACGCCTTGAGAGCGGTATACGCGCTGTACTTCATCCACAAGGAAGGTACGAACCGCTTCAATACCAAGCACCTCAAGAATATCATGCGGATCCAAAGAACCATCCGTAATACGTTGCCCCACAGCCACACGTTCACCCGTTTCCACAAGCACGTTCGCACCAAGAGGCACAACGACCTCTTCACGACCACGCTCATCGCTGATTAAGAAGAGACGCACACCTTCTTCGTCACGTTGAACCTCTGCTGTGGCTTCATAACTGGCAATAAAGGCACGTTCTTTAGGACGACGACCTTCCAAGAGTTCTTCAACCTTAGGAAGACCCTGAACAATATCCCCTGTTTTCTGACGTTCGTAAATCAGGGTGGCAATGTGGTCGCCTTGCTGGGTCACGGTTTGGTCTTCCACAGGAAGCATCGTCCCAGGACTAATCAAGTAAGGACGACCCTTGTGTAAAACGAGGGCATGGGCTTCTTCATCCCAATGGCTTACCCGACCAGAAAACTGTGAGACCACTGTTTCAGAAAGAGACATACCCAAACGGACATAATCCCCAGCTTGTAATAGTGGCTTCTCCGTTTTGGGGAGTACCAGCGATTCAAAGTGGTCTTTTGAGATGACAAGAAGACGGCTAATATCATTACCTTCCTCGACATGTCCGAGCGCAATTTGACCACCCTTTTTCGCCAAAACACGGGTTTTAACCACGGGGGTTTTCTTTTCAATGATATCGCCATGCTTCACCATGAGGAGTGTCTGCAAGGCGGCATTCATTTTATGCCCTTGTTCGCCCCCTAGGTCTCTACGAATCATGAGGTTTTCAAGCACAACCAGACGCAACGTTTGAACTTCATCAGCAGTTTGATACACTTCTACAGCACCTTTAAGGCGGGAAAGCTGACCTTCCATAGAGAGTACCAGCTGCGTTTTAAGTAAAGAACCACCTTCTAAATGGCGGACTTTTTCACGGTCAGCATACTGGAGTTTCGTCACTGCTTTGAGGGTGATGTCTTGTTCTTCAGGTCCTGTAAAAGTAATTTGAGCCTGATGTGGGGCAATATCATATTCGTATACAGGACGCAACAAGACATCAACATAAGCGGCTTCTACAGGTGTCGCATCAATTTCTTCACCAAAGAAATCGTCATCACCAAACAAACCATCTTCCATATCATCGCCAAGGTCTTCATCATCACCTGAGGCATGGACGGAAGCCACTTGAGGATAGAACAAGCTCACCATATGGCGTTCCTTGGTGACAAGACCAGGTGCCACTTCAGTACCCGCTTCGATGATTTGACCATCTTCCACTTTCAAACCTGAAACTTCCGTGACACGGTGCAACTCACCAGGGCGTATAATCATTTCATGGATAATTTCACCATCTTCAACGATTTCTAGTAAGCCCTCATTATGACTCATAATACCTGGCACAAGCTCCGTATGGGCTTTCACAAACTCCCCGTGCTTTAAGCCTGGCGACTTCAAGGAAGAAGACTTACTAATCGTATGAATTTCTTCTGGAATAAAGTACACCACACTGGGTGAAAGAAGTTCTTCATGCTCAGAAATATCAACGTCATGATAGCGGATTTCACCACTGCAAGGAACCTCAGCCGTGTTGTCAATCAATTCAGCAATCGGGGTGCCGTTCTCAATCACACTACCATGGGGGGTCTTAATCACATAAGTTTCTTCAGGTTGCCCCTCAGCAGTGTCAACTTTCCAGAGAATTTCTTTCTTGGTTTGCTGGAACACGGCATTTGAAGGCTCAATGGCTGCAATCACCACAGTGAGTTCTTTACCTTGGGTAATCACCGCTTGTGATTCACCATCCACAGTGAGGGTTTTTGTTTCAAGATTTTCAGGAAGACGTACTTCACCACCAAACTCAGTGGTAATGAGGGTTTCAGCAAGGGTATTACCCTCCATCACCCATTGACCATCGTCCACTGTAAGCTGGGAAGAAGCAGGCAAGGTGTAAACATCGCCACTTAACGCCCAAATAGTACCTGAACGGGTGGCTGTACGAGAAATGTTGCCCTGACGGTCACGTTTCTCATCCACTTCAAAGCCCTCATAAGAGAGTAACCCAGGCACATCGGTAGAAATATCTTTCGTGGCACGTTCTGTCAAACGTCCCGCATCACGACTCCCTAGTTCATACTCACCTAAGAGCTGGTCTTTTTCTACTTTTTCACCAATGGCACTAAAATGTAACACGGTGTTAAAAGGAATCGACACTTCAATTTCTTTTTTACCGTTGTCGGGTTTAATTTTAACAAACGCATCACGGGTCGTTGTCATAACAACATCCCCATGACGGGTACGAATTTCACGTAAAGGTGGCATTTCACCCACAATGGTTCCTGCGACATCTGCCGTAATACGCTGACGTAGCGTACCACCTGAGAATACGCCCCCTGTGTGGAAGGTACGCATGGTGAGCTGAGTACCAGGTTCCCCGATAGACTGTGCAGCCATAATACCAATGGCTTCACCCATGTCTACAATACGATTTGTGGTCAAAGACCAACCGTAACACTTTTGGCAAATCCCAAACTGAGATTCACATGTCAAGCCAGAGCGCACAAAGACACGGGTGTAACCCAAGCTCGCAATTTTTTGAGCCATGGTTAAAGAAATGACTTCACCCCGAGCATACACCACCTGCCCCTCGGCATCCTTAATATCTTCTTGCAAGGTGCGGCTCACAATACGGTCTTGAAGTTTCACCACTTGGGTGTCACCTTCCGTAATACCTTCAAGATAGACCCCTTTATGGGTACCACAATCATCTTGAGTGATAATAACATCTTGCGCAACGTCTACTAAACGACGTGTTAGGTACCCAGAGTCAGCCGTTTTAAGTGCCGTATCAACCAACCCTTTTCTTGCACCGTAACTGGAAATAATGTATTCCGTAACACTCAAGCCCTCACGGAAATTGGTTTTAATAGGAATGTCGATAATCTGCCCCTGAGAGTCAGCCATCAAACCACGCATCCCAACCAGCTGACGTACTTGGGAGAGGTTCCCTCTCGCCCCAGAAAACGCCATCATATAAATAGGATTCAGTCGGTCAAAAGACTTCACAACCTCTTCTGTGAGCTTAACCGTAGTCTCACTCCAAGTATCAATAACCTTGGTATAACGTTCTACTTCGGTTATTTCACCTTGTTGGTAGCGTTTACTTGCAACTTCAATTTCTTTTTCAGCACGCTCTAAAAGACCTTTTTTAGCCTCAGGCACTTCAAGGTCTTCAATAGAAATCGTCACCCCTGCCAAAGTAGCATAACGAAACCCTAAGTCTTTCAATGCGTTTGCAAGTTGAGCGGTTTTAGCAGTTCCTAAGGTCTCATAGACTTTGAGAAGGAGCTTTTCAAGTCCCTTTTTATTAAGGTTTTCGTTAATGTACTCAAAAGAAGGTTTATTAGTAACCGATGCCGAAGCGATAAAGGCATCTTGGGTATAAGGAGAACTCATCATAAAGGTCGGATGCTTTCTTTCAAGAACGTGAATACAAAAGCGAACAGCTTGGTACTATGAAGTACACTTTGAGTCGCAAGAAGAAGACAAGAGAAGCAACGAGAAGGACTTATAAGAGGAGACCCTATAAATCCTTCAACGTATCACTCGGGCATTACCCAAGAACCTGACGAATCGTTTTATTCAAAATAATACGTCCAGGCGTGGTTTCAATCATATTGCCATCTTCTTGGCGGACATGGATTTTGGAATGAATATCAATCACACCTGCCTCATGTGCAGAAAGGGCATCTTCAAAGCTGTAAAACCGCATGCCAGAACCCTTCGTCGCACGAGGATTATCAATGGTGAGGTAATAAATCCCCAAAACCATATCCTGCGTAGGTGTAATGACAGGCTTACCCGTCGCAGGTAACAGAATGTTATTAGAAGCCATCATCAACATACGTGCTTCTGTTTGTGCTTCAAGCGACAAGGGGACGTGAACCGCCATTTGGTCACCATCAAAGTCAGCGTTAAAAGCGGAACAGACCAGAGGATGGAGCTGAATGGCACGCCCTTCAACCAACACAGGCTCAAAGGCTTGAATCCCAAGACGGTGAAGCGTTGGTGCACGGTTAAGCAATACGGGGTGACCCTTAATCACTTCTTCTAAGACATCCCAAACGACTGTTTCAGCACGCTCAATTTTCTTTTTGGCAGACTTGATATTCTGGCATTCACCACGCTCAATGAGCTTATTGATAACGAAAGGCTTAAAGAGTTCAATCGCCATTTCCTTAGGTAAACCGCACTGATGGAGCTTGAGACGAGGCCCAACCACAATAACGGAACGACCAGAGTAATCAACACGCTTCCCCAAAAGGTTTTGACGAAAACGCCCTTGTTTCCCCTCAATGATATTCGATAAAGACTTAAGAGGACGGTTGTTAGGACCTACCACAGTCCGACCACGACGGCCATTATCAATCAGAGCATCGACGGCTTCCTGCAACATGCGCTTTTCGTTACGCACGATAATTTCAGGGGCACCCATTTCAAGAAGACGGGCTAAACGATTGTTCCGGTTAATCACACGACGGTAAAGGTCGTTAAGGTCACTGGTGGCAAAACGTCCACCGTCCAACTGCACCATCGGACGAAGGTCAGGAGGTGTGACAGGCAGCACGTCCATAATCATCCATTCAGGATTCGTTTTAGCCGTAAGCATCGACTCAACCAGACGTAAACGCTTCATCAATTTCGCACGTTTGGGACTGGTGCCTGTGGTGTTTGCAACCTCTTGACGCAGTTCTTCACAGAGTTGCGTCATATCAATATTGGCAAGCATTCTTTTGACAGCTTCGGCACCAATACCCACTTCAAATTGAGCTTCTTCGTGCATCTCTAAAACACGGTCATACTCATCTTCGGTCAGTAATTGACCATATTTCAAATCGGTATTCCCAGGGTCAAGAATCACATACTCGTTAAAGTAAATGATTTTTTCAAGCTCTTTAAGAGGCGTATCTAAAATAAGCCCCAAGTAGCTTGGAATCCCTTTTAAAAACCAAATATGTGCCACGGGAACGGCTAGCTGAATGTGTCCCATACGATGGCGACGCACTTTGCTGTGTGTGACTTCAACGCCACAACGCTCACAAATAATCCCCTTATGGCGGACACGTTTATACTTACCGCAGTAACATTCCCAGTCTTTGGTGGGGCCAAAAATACGCTCACAAAACAAACCATCCCGCTCAGGCTTGAGGGTACGATAGTTAATGGTTTCGGGTTTTAACACTTCCCCGAAAGACCAGCTCAAAATGCGTTCAGGAGAAGCAATTCCGATCTGGATAAAATCAAATTGGTCAATAGTAGTAGGGGTCGTCATAAAAGAGGTTTCCTCCTAGAATCAGAGGGCAAATCAATAAAAAGGCGAACGTGTTATACAGTTTAAAAGAAAACTATTGGAAGCATGAAGGTTTGAAGAAGGGGGTTGAGAGACATCTATGATGCTCTAAACCCACCTTCCGCAAAGCAGACTAACTACCAAGTGCAAAGAAGCTACCTAAAAGGTCATCATCAGCAACCGAGGTCATCGAGGGACGACGACGATTCCGATTTACGGAAGGGTCATCCGCCATCAAATCAACCTCTTGAGGTTCACCTTCGGACATGTACTTCTTCACGGTAATGTCAAGCCCAATACTTTGTAGCTCACGTACAAGAACTTTGAAGGACTCTGGAATACCAGGACGGTTAAGATTGTCACCCTTAACAATCGCTTCATAAGCCCGAGAACGACCCACCACATCATCAGATTTCAATGTGAGTAACTCTTGCAAGGTATAGGAGGCACCGTAAGCTTCAAGAGCCCACACTTCCATTTCTCCTAAACGCTGTCCACCAAACTGGGCTTTACCACCAAGAGGCTGCTGCGTGACCAAACTGTAGGGTCCTGTGGAGCGTGCATGAATCTTATCATCCACCAAGTGGACAAGTTTCATCATATACATTTTACCCACAGCGACGGGGTTATGGAAAGGTTGCCCTGTTCTACCATCCAGCAAATGGGCTTTCCCGTTAGGATAAATCCAATCAATCCCTTTGGTTTCAATCGCCTTGCGCAAAGCACTGTTCACAGCGATATGGGAAGACTCCTCACCGTACATTTCGTCAAAAGGTGGTACTTCATAATGGTTCCCATCCAAGTAAGCCGTTAAGCCGAGTAAGGTTTCAAAGGTCTGCCCAACGTTCATACGGCTAGGCACCCCAAGCGGATTCAAGACGATATCGACAGCGGTACCATCAGGCAAGAATGGCATATCTTCAACAGGAAGAATCTTGGAGACAATCCCTTTATTACCGTGACGACCTGCCACTTTATCGCCGACACTAATTTTACGACGTTGTGCAATGTACACCCGTACCACTGTGTTGGCACCGGGGGGAAGGTCATCGCCTTTTTCACGTTGGAAGACTTTAACATCCACAACACGTCCACCCTCACCGTGTGGAACACGCAAGGAATTATCCTTCACATCCCGTGCTTTTTCAGCAAAGATAGCTCTCAGAAGTTTTTCTTCTGGAGGATGTTCAGATTCGCCCTTAGGGGTCACTTTACCGACGAGAATATCATCAGCAAACACCCGTGCACCAATGCGAACAATCCCCTCTTCATCAAGATGACGAAGCGCTTCTTCCCCAACGTTAGGAATTTCACGGGTAATTTCCTCAGGACCTAGTTTCGTAGAACGGGCATCGATTTCAAGCTTCTCAATGTGGATACTTGAGAAAACATCATCACGAACCAAACGTTCGCTAATCAACACAGCATCCTCAAAGTTGTAACCCTCCCATGGCATGAAAGCCGCAAGGATGTTTTTACCGAGTGCAAGCTCACCATACTGGGTTGAGGCACCATCAGCTAATAATGACCCCTTTTCGACTTCATCCCCTAGGGAAACCACAGGCCGTTGATTGATACAGGTATCTTGGTTCGAGCGGAGATATTTAATCAATTTATGACGGAAAACACGCCCTGAAACAGACTCACGAATATCAATTTCAGAAGCCGTCACACGCTCTACAGTACCAGCCACAGAGGAAAGTACCATCATCCCAGAATCTCGAGCGGCACGACGCTCTAAACCTGTACCTACAAGCGGTCGCTCAGTCTTAACCAAAGGCACCGCTTGACGCTGCATGTTTGCACCCATCAAAGCACGGTTGGCATCATCGTGTTCCAAGAAAGGAATCAGTGAGGTTCCCACAGAAATAATCTGAATAGGCGAAACGCCGACATAGTCAACCAGCTTGGGAGAAGTAACCGTAAACTCGTTACGATAACGGACAGGTACTTGTTCCGCAATCAGTGTACCGTCTTGACTCCGCCGTGCATCACCAGGTGCCATACGGTAACGGTCTTCTTCATCGGCAGAAAGATAATGGATTTCTTCCGTCACCACACCATCACGGACAACGTGATAGGGCGTTTCTAGGAAACCATAGGGGTTCACACGGGCGAAGGTACATAAAGAACCAATCAAACCAGCGTTAGGACCTTCTGGCGTTTCAACAGGACAAATACGCCCAAAATGGCTAGGGTGAATATCGCGAACAGCAAACCCAGCACGCTCACGAGTCAAACCGCCTGGCCCTAAGGAGGATAAACGACGTTTGTGCGTTAATTCCGCAAGAGGGTTAGTTTGATCCATAAACTGAGACAACTGAGAACTACCAAAGAACTCACGGATACTGGCCAAAAGAGGCTTAGGATTCAGCAGGTTACTCGGGGTAAGGGCATCCGCATCCTGTAGGGTCATACGCTCCTTCACGATACGCTCCAAGCGGGTTAAACCCACACGGAATTGGTTTTGCAGCAACTCGCCCACGGCACGAATACGACGGTTTCCCAAGTGGTCAATATCATCAATGATACCTTCCTCATAATGCACATTGATAAGATAATCAATTGCAGCAAGAATATCTTGAGGTGTCAAAGTACGAACTTCATCAGGAATAGAGAGTCCGAGCTTTTTATTGAGCTTATAGCGTCCCACTTTGCCAAGGTCATAACGTTTTTCATCAAAGAAACGACCTTCAAGTAAAGATTTTCCACCACTGACACTAGGAGGGTCACCTGGACGTAACTTACGATAAACCTCAATCAAAGCCTCATCCATGGTGTTTGTGGGGTCTTTTTCAAGCGTTTTACGCAAGAAATCAACGTGACGAACTTGGTTTTCAATATCCAAGGAAGTCAACCCGAGTGCTTTCAAAAGGGTCGTGGCAGGGATTTTTCTGTTTTTGTCGATTTTAATGTAAATGACATCATTTTGGTCAGTTTCAAACTTTAACCAAGCCCCACGGTTGGGAATCAAGGTAGCATTGAATGTTCTCTTACCACTGGGTGCCGTTTCTCGCTTGAAGTAGATGCCTGGTGAACGCACCAATTGGCTCACGATGACACGCTCTGCACCGTTAATAATAAAGGTGCCACGCTCGGTCATCATGGGGACTTCCCCAATATACGCTTCTTGTTCTTTAATTTCACCCGTTTCTTTATTCACAAGACGCATTTTAATATGCAGTTGTTTTGCATAGGTCGTCTCAAGAAGACGGGCATCATCCACAGTATACTTTGGCTTATCAAAGCGATACTCGGGCAAAAAGTATAACTCTAAACGTCCTGTGTAGTCACGAATGGGGGAAAAAGAAAGCAATTCTTCTTTGAGTCCCTCACGAATAAACCACTCAAAAGATTGCTTCTGAATTTCTGAAAGGTCAGGCAAGTAATCTAGGGCTAAAGCACCTAAACCATCCAAGGTCGCACGATGAGCCTTGGGAGAAGGAACATTCAACATAGCATCTGTAAACAGGGTGTCAGCAGGGGTCTGCGTCATCATGGATACCTCAAGGTTCCTTAGCAAACAGAAGTTGCATGAAGCATACTAAAAGGTCGAAAAGCACGCTTTAAAACATCGTTTTTCAGATAGATTAAAGAAAAACCTAAGCCGCACTTACACGATTGTAAAACATCATGTCAACAAAAACACAACACACGATAAACACAAAAAAGAAGATGAATTTTCAACTCAAGATACTACGACATGGGGACAAAGTGACAAGAGAACATCAACAAAGTAAACAGCGCAGTATGAAAATCACAATACTATATCAAAGAGAAAGCTTTACGATTGAAACGAAAAGGCTATCGCACCTTTTGAGCTAAAAGAAATTCAAGAGAGATTAAAAACAAATAAAAAACGGACAGGGGTCATAATTGACTTTACCCATCCTATTTCAAAAGGCAACAAGAAGCGTTTCAGGGTGATAGATACCCCAAAACGCTTCCAGCTGAAATGCTTACTTAAGCTCAACAACAGCACCAGCAGCTTCAAGTTTTTCCTTGATTTGCTGAGCTTCTTCTTTTTTAACGCCTTCTTTAACGGCTTTAGGAGCACCGTCTACAAGGTCTTTTGCTTCTTTCAAGCCAAGACCCGTAATACCACGGACTTCTTTCAAGACGTTGATTTTGTTGGCACCAGCATCCTTAAGAATGACGGTGAATTCAGATTGCTCTTCCTCAGCAGGAGCAGCGGCAGCAGCCACAGCAGCCACAGCAACAGGAGCAGCAGCAGAAATACCAAACTCATCTTCAAAAGCTTTTACAAGGTTTGCCGTTTGAAGGAAGGTAAGACCTTTAATTGCTTCAAAGATTTCTTGTGTTTTAGCGTCGAGTTCAACAGCCATCATCATGATAGAGAACCTCTTTCATAGAGTATTAAAAAAGTATACAAAACATCATTGAATCCAAAAAAGAATCAAGCACACAAACACTTCACCTTACGGTGAAAGAAGCCTAATACTAGGCACCCTGACGTGTCTGGTTGACTTGTTCCATAACATAAACCAATTGCTTGCTTGGCTGAGAAAGAACAGAAGCAAGGCTGACAAGAGGCTTGGCAATACAGCCTGCCAACTTGGCACGAAGCTCGTCGATAGAAGGCAGATCGGCTACAGCATCCACATCTTTGGAAGAAAGGAACTGACCATCTAACCAACCACCACGAATATCATCGTTACGCTTTGCTTTCTTATAGAAGTCCTTCAGCACTTTAATAGGGGCAACAGGCTCGCCAGAAGCGATTAACAATGCCGTAGGGCCTTTTAGCACAGACTCCAAAGAATCCTTGGAGGTACCAGCCACCATACGTTTAATCAAAGTATTTTTGGCAATGTTGAACGTTGCACCCTCTTTGCGAAGCTCAGCACGGAGCTGATTTAACTGCTCAACCGTAAAGCCACGGTAATCAGCCACAACAATGGCAGACGCATGCTCAAGAGGAGAAGTTAATTCAGTAACTACCTGCTGCTTATCAGCGAAAGTAGGCATAATATAGGCACCATTCGTTAGAAAAACTGGAAAAAGAAACAATGTTTCACCTACACGTTAACACTACCTAAAGTGAAGCTGTAGCGTTTTAAACGAAGTGAAACACCCTATATGACAAACCTTCCAAGCTTGCCACTTTCAAAACACACTCCACAATGTGTCTAAAAGTACAGGGGTACACTCATTTTGAACTGTGGCACTTCACAACTTATCGGAAAAAGCCACACAATACAAAAGAGCATACTACAGTCTTATATTGTGACCGCAACATAATGGAAATACAAGCCCTTTTTTAAAGGTTCCTATAGGGACAAGACCCACTCACACTGACGAGGTAAACAGACTGTTTGCAAGTCAAAATGAGCCTTCACATACGCACGGGCTTGCAAGCCCAATGTGTGACGTAGCGGTGCATCCTCAAGCAAGCGTTGGATAGATTGATTCAAAGCTTTAGAATCAAAAAAATCTGTCAAAAGTCCTGTGCGTTCATGATGAATCACCTCTTGCACAGGAGGCGTTGCACTGCCCACAATGGCACACGATAAACTCATCGCCTCAAGCAAACTCCAACTCAAGACGAAAGGATACGTTAAATAAACATGAACCCTAGAGAGTTGCAGAACATTCACAAATTGAGCATAAGGAATCTGCCCAAGAAAATGAACCCTCTCCCACGCTTCTGGAGACATCTGAGGGGCTATTTCATCACGAAAATAAGCCCGCCAAGTGGTACCTTGTGGGGGTGAGTGGCTATAACTCACACCACTGCCTCCTATAATCAAAACCCTTGCTTTAGGAGCCTGTTGTAAAAGCTCAGGCAAAGCTCTCATAAAGGTATGATACCCTCTGGCTGGCTCAAGGTTACGATTCACAAAAGTAATGATTTCATCCTCACGTGTCAAGGTCACGTGCTGACCTGATTGCGTTTTGAGTGTGAGGGTTGCATCTGGCCGAGGACACAAGACCTCTGTAGGGATACCATCATGAATGACATGTAAATGAGACCTAAAAGCCTCTGGAAACTGACTGGCTTGCCACTGGGTAGGGGTAAGATAGCTCGAAGCTTCATCCAAATGGGCTAAGAAACAAAGATTTTTAAGCCTTAGTGAGGCTTTGGCTTGGTCGAGGTGCGTTTTGGGGAACTCAGGGTCGAAGCCAAAATCAGCACCCTCTGCGTGATAAAAAAACTCTAAATAGAGTCCCAGTCGAGCATCGGGCCACAACTGTTTTAAAAAAAGACTTTCTCCCCAACCAGGATGTGCCACAATGACATCAGGTTCAAACCCTTGCTGTTTAAGCTTCAAAGCCACATGAAAACAATCTTCAGCACGGTGAAGTTTTGCATTCAGTTCTTTAAACCACGGATTTTCATAAGCGGCAACGGGCGTAATACGCTGATATTTATGGACATCAATTTCAGGAGGAATGATAAAGCCAGTGTTTGAATCCGCACGCAGAGCAACCACCTGATGTCCCTGTGCCACTAAAGCGGGTGCCAAGTATTTAAATTGCGCAGGGAAATTTTGATGAACAAATAAGATGCGTATCATAAAGAGATAAAATCCAAGCCAAAAAAGCCCGTCAAGATAGAAAAGACTGCACTATCATCATAATGAAAGCACAGTCTTAAATACATCCTCTATTTAAAGCATCCTCATGATTAGCTCGGCGTTACAAGCACTGCAAGGGACGCACAACAGGCTGGGACGACTTTACGGCTGCGACAGCCTGTGCCATGCAGTAGGCCGCTGTCATGGTCGTCACCATAGGGATATTTTTAGCAATCGCAGCTTTACGCAAGTAAGAGTCATCCGCCAAAGCACCTTCACCACGAGGAGTGTTGATGACAAGTTGAATCTCACCACTTAAAATGGCTGTTTCCGCACTACTCGTTACCCCTTGAGCCTCTGCTTGATGCTTTTTGAGGAAGATAACGGCAGGCATAATGCCATGCTGTTTAAGGAACTCCCCAGTCCCTTCTGTACATGCAATCTCAAAGCCAAGGGCTAAAAACCACCGAATGGTATCCAAGGCCAAAGAGGTTTTATCCTTATCGCTGACACTGAAAAAGACACGACCTTTATCAGGAATGGTTACATTGGCACCCATCAATGCTTTCGCATAAGCCACAGGGAAACTGGTATCAATGCCCATCACTTCACCCGTCGATTTCATCTCAGGTCCTAGCTTGGGGTCAGACTCTCTAAACTTTAAGAACGGAAATACAGGTCCCTTCACCGCCACAATACCACGAGCTTTTGGCTGATAGCGTGCCTTGAGTACAGACACAGACTCACCAAGCATACACTCAACAGCCATACGTACCAGCGGCCATCCTGTCGCTTTGCCAATAAAAGGCACCGTACGACTTGCACGTGGGTTTACCTCAAGCACGTAAAGGGTATCTTCCTGAATGGCAAATTGAATATTAAGCAACCCCTTCACACGCAATGCTTTTGCAAGTGCTTTGGTAGCTTCTATCACTTCCTGCTCCATCGTTTGAGACACATTCTGTGCAGGCCACACACAGGTACTATCCCCACTATGCACCCCCGCATGCTCAATATGTTCCATAATGCCCGCTACAAGGGTCTCTTCACCGTCACTAATAGCATCCACATCCAGCTCCAAGGCTTGTTCTAGGAAACGCTCAATTAAGACAGGATGCTCAGGCTCAACATTCACAACCTCTTGTAAATACTTCAGAAGACTTGCCTCACTATACACCACACGCATCGCACGCCCACCAAGGACATAACTAGGACGGAGAATCAGTGGGAAGCCAATCTCTTGGGCTATTTTGAGTGCTTGCTCTACACTAAAGGCAGTGGCACTGGCTGGACACTGAAGCGCCAATGTATTCAACAATTGTCTAAAACGCTCACGGTCTTCAGCACAATCAATATCATCCACCGTTGTACCTAATACGGGATATTTTTCTGCTTGAATACTACTGGCAAGCTTGAGGGGTGTTTGACCTCCTAATTGCAAAATCACGCCTCTTAAACGAGAAGTGCCGTTGCGTCCTTCAAGTGCCTGTTCTTTATCAAGAAGATTACATACATCTTCAGCAGTGAGGGGGTCAAAATAAAGCCTGTCGCTGATGTCATAATCGGTAGAAACCGTCTCAGGATTACTATTGACCATAACGGCATCGTAGCCTAGCTCTCTGAGAGTCAATGCCGCATGCACACAGCAATAATCAAACTCAAGCCCCTGACCAATACGATTAGGCCCGCCACCCAAAATCACAACGGACTGCTCTTGAGAGGTGCCTTCACCCTGAGGGTGTGGCGGCGTTGTGTTATTCACGAGGGCTTGGGTCAACTCAGATTCTTGACCCATATAGGTACTATAAAAATAGGGGGTTTTGGCATCAAACTCAGCGGCACAAGTATCGACAGATTTCACGACCCCAGTCATACCCAGCTGGTAACGATGAACCTTGACTGCCTCTGTAGAGCATCCCAAAATGCTTGCAAGTTGGACATCAGAAAAGCCCTTCGCCTTTGCTAAGGCAAAAAGCTGAGGTGTAAGGGTTTCAAGCGTATGTTGGCGTAGCGTGTCTTCAAAGGCTACGAGGGTCGCCATGTTGGAAAGGAACCAGCGGTCAATCCCCGTGGCTTGATAAATCGCTTCAATCGAGGTACCTCGTTTTAAAAGACTATAGAGCTGATGCAAACGTTCAGGCGTTGGGAGGCGCATTGCGTCTAGCAACTCTGTTTCAGACTGCTGTAACACCGTAGGGAAATAGAACCCTGACAAGCCAATTTCCAGCCCTCTAAGTGCTTTTTGGAAAGATTCTTGGAATGTGGCACCAATTGCCATCACTTCACCGACAGACTTCATTTGAGGAGAAAGCACGGTACTCGCACCCTGAAACTTTTCAAAACTAAAGCGAGGGATTTTAGTGACCACGTAGTCAATAGAAGGCTCAAAACAAGCGGGGGTCGTTTGGGTAATGTCATTTGAAATTTCATCCAGCGTAAATCCAACCGCAAGCTTTGCAGAGACCTTGGCAATGGGTACCCCTGTGGCTTTACTTACCAGTGCAGAACTCCGTGAGACACGAGGGTTCATTTCAATCACCACCACGCGCCCAGTCGTTGGATGAATCGCAAACTGAATGTTACATCCGCCAGCCTCTACCCCAACAGCTCGAATAATACGAATGGAGGCATCCCGCAAGTGCTGATACTCTCTATCGGTAAGGGTTTGAGCGGGTGCCACCGTAATACTATCGCCCGTATGAACCCCCATAGGGTCAAGGTTTTCTACGGCACAGACAATCACAACATTGTCAGCCTTATCACGCATCACTTCATATTCATACTCTTTCCAACGCAAGGCACTTTCTTCCATAAGCACCTGATGAATAGGCGAAAGGGCTAAAGCCAACCCGACTTTATCTGCCATTTCATGGGCACCGTAAACCACAGCCCCTCCCGAGCCACCAAGGGTAAAAGCACTTCTTAAAATAAAAGGGAAACCTATTTCCTTAATAAACACCTCAGCCTCAGCCAAAGAGTTTACAGCACGAGAGCGTAACTGCTCCAAGCCAATAGACTCAACCAAGCTACGAAACTTATCACGGTCTTCCGCCACTTCAATGGCTTCAAGACTCGCACCAATCATTTGAACTTCATACGCATCCAAAACACCTGCGTTTTTCAAATCAATGGCAAGGTTTAATGCCGTTTGTCCACCCATGGTAGGTAATAAGGCATCGGGACGTTCTTTCTCAATCACTCGTGTCACATACTCCACGGTGAGTGGCTCAATGTAGGTTTTGGTCGCAATATCAGGGTCTGTCATAATGGTAGCAGGGTTTGAGTTTACAAGAATGACTTCATACCCTTCGTCCATCAACGCACGACAGGCTTGCGTCCCTGAATAGTCAAACTCACAAGCTTGACCAATCACGATAGGACCTGCACCTAAAATAAGAATTTTCTGAATATCAGTACGTTTGGGCATAGTATTACACTGGCTCCTAGTGAAGATGCTACGTTTCAATCTTAAAACAGATAGAGGGGTAAAAATTTACTGCTTAGTCGCATAGATGTTCTGTTTATTGTCTTATAAGCATCCGTAACAATCAATCACTGAGCAAGCTTTCAGGGGAACATGTTACGGGCTTTTCTTATGCAGCAAGCCGTATACGTCAAAAGTCCTACTCATGATTGTGCATCAAGGGTAGGACTTTAAGACATCATCACCTGTTCGGGATGACAACAAATACTAGGGCTGAGGGTTACCCGTGGGCATCACAGGCTGTCCGACAGACGCTTGTTGAATCGTCGGCTGAACCGCTTTTTTAAAGAACCCTAAAGCCGATTCACTGGTAAAACCAAGGACAAGCGTGACAACCGTAGAGACCGCTAACACCACAGCGGAAGGGTTGACCTGCCAACCTTTTGTAACCACCGATTTATCTGGTAAAGCCTGAACCGTCGCAGAAGGGGCATCCACAACCAAGGTCTTAACCCAACCGACGTAATAGAACAAACTCACGGTACTGTTCAACATTGCAATGATAACCAACCATGTCGCCCAAGGCATGGGAGAATTTAAAGAAGGCTGAGCCACAGCAGCTAAAGACTCAAACAGGAAAAACTTTGCAAAGAAACCAGAGGTAATAGGTATCCCTGCCAAAGCAAGTAAAGCAATCACTAACCCAAAGGTGAGGAAAGGACGCTTCTGAATTAAGCCTGAAAAATCCTCCAATGCCGCTTTACTGCCAGTCATTTCTTGGAAGTAAGTGACACCTGCAAAAGCAGCAAAGCTCATAAAGGTATAGCACGCTAAATAGAAAAACATGCCACTGGAGATTTCCAAACTTGGATACACCAAACCAAGGAGCATATACCCTGACTGTGCAATGGTACTATAGGCCAGCAAGCGTTTCGCATTTTTTTGCTTTAAGGCTGCTAAGTTACCCACCACCATGGAAGCAATCGCTACAGTAAGCATAACCCCTTGCCAAGCATGGGTATCAATATTCCCCAAGAGACTCGCTAGACGAAAGGCCACCGTAAAGCCAGCCAGTTTGGAAACGGTACCGAGGAAGGCTGCAACAGGGGTAGGAGAACCCTCATAAACATCAGGGGTCCACATGTGGAAAGGAGCAGCAGAAAGCTTGAAACCCAAAGCCACCAAAATGCTTACGACGGCGAATCCAGCAAATAACCCAAACTGATTGCCTGTCGCCACCGTGACACCAGCAAGTTCGGCAAAGTTTGTAACGCCGCCTGCAAGACCATACCAAAAGGAAAAGCCCAGCAACAAGAAGGCAGAGGCCACACCACCAAAAATTAAATACTTTAAGGAAGCTTCAGCAGAGGGTGCATGACCTCGTTGGAGCAAGCCCACAAGGATATAGGAAGGAATGCTCAGGGTTTCCAAGGCAACGAAAAGGGTAATCATCTCACTTGCACCCGTCAGGAGCATACTCCCCAGAACGGCTGTCAGGAGTAAAAGATAAATTTCAGCTTGACGTTTGGCAGAAAACACGGCAACGTGCTTGGCAAGTAACATACTCACAAAGAGAGAGCCTACTAAAATTAACCCTCGGGTGAGTAAAGACAAGCCATCTACCTGAAACACCTGCATAACTGCATAAGTTTGATGTGCCAACAGTCCTGATTGTAGTACAAGTGCCACTAAAGCAATAAAGACCCCCATGACGGTCATCAGTAGAGGCGTTTTATCACAACCCGTTGTGGCACAAACCAGCTTAGGGCTTGCGGATGTTGAAGACATCGCATATACCAGTAAAGCAAGGATGGTAATCACAACCGCAAGCTCAGGAGCTAAAAAAGACAGGTTGGATAACTGTAGCTGGTGAAACAAGCCCAGCCAATCTAACGTAAGCGGAACAGTCATCATATCAGTTACCTCACAACTTTAAGAGCGATTGAAGGGGAAACAGGGGCTTGAGACACTTGGGCTTCTTGCGTCATTGACGGAAGCTGTGCAGAACCCATAGGCAGTTGATGGGGGAATAAAAAGCCCATCGATTGAATAATCGCATTGGGGAAAAAGCCTAGCACCAGACTAATAACCGCCAAAGTACCCAACACAACATACTCACTCATGTTGATGTCTTTGATATAGCCCCACGCCGCACTGGGCTTACCCGTGAAAACACGTTTGACAAGATACAGGGAGTAAGCTGTTGCAAGCACCACACCGATACAAGCAATCATGGTGAAAATCTGAATCAGGTTAAAGTTATATCCAAAAAGCGGTACAGCAATGGCATGCCATGTTTTCCCTAAAAGCAAATGTCCTGCTTGGGCTTGCTGAGCATACGCCACATGAAACCCTTGAAAACCACCCATCAACGTGAGCAATTCCCCAGGGAAACTGATTAAACCGGGGAGTCCTAAGGAAGCCATAGAGAAGAACAAGAAGAAATAATACAGCGTAGGTGTCATCCCACCGAAACCAGAATAATCACTAATCATACGGGTATGCGTACGACGATAGAGCGTCCCCACTGCCATAAACAGAGCTGGAGAAACAATACCGTGGGCAATCATCACATAAGCCGCACCTGTCCAGCCGTACGGCAGGAAAGCCGCCAAACCGAGAAGCACAAAGCCCATGTGGCTAACACTACTGTACGCAATGAGCTTTTTCATATCTTTTTGCATGAGGGCAATGGCTGCGGTATAGACAATATTCACAGTACCCAACAGTGCAATGACAGGAGATACAAGGAGATACACTTGTGGACTCATATACTCGAAACAAAGACGAAACATCCCATAGCCGCCCATTTTCAAGAGAATACCCGCTAAAAGCATACTCACAGGCGTAGGAGCCTCCACGTGTGCATCAGGCAGCCAAGTATGCGTGGGGACCACAGGCAACTTCACAGCGAAACCAATGAAGAGCAAAGTAAAGAGGGGTAAGGCTTGATAAGGGGTTTGAACAATAACAGGAGAGCTTACAATACGAGAGAAGGTCTCAAACAAGAAGACACCTTCTTCAACAGGGAATCCAATCGATTTGGCAAGGAAAAAGTAAAGCAAGATACCTGCAAACAAGAACACCGAACCAAACAAGGTATACAGTACAAACTTCATCGAAGCATATTGACGATTAGGACCACCCCAGATGGCAATGAGCAAATACATCGGGATGAGTTCAAGCTCATAGAACAAGAAAAACTGAAAGAGGTCTTGGGAAAGAAAGACCCCAAAAAGACTGCTCGCCAAAACCATCAGCAAGCTATAGTAAAGCGGTAAACGCTTTTGAATATTGGTGTAACTCGCCACCACTGACAAAAGAAGAATCAATGCGGTTAGCAAGACCAACATCCCTGAAATACCATCCACCCCAAAAGCAATGGAAACGCCTAAAGAGGGCATCCAAGGAAAATGAACGGGGTGTTTTGAAAGTTCTGCAACATTCAAAAAGCCAAATGAAGCAATGGCGAGAAGAATACTGGCACAGAAGGTTGCAAGATTATGTTGTATTTTTTGGCGGGCTTCAGTTTGAGGATAGATTGCCTGCCAAGCAAATACGGTTGCAAACAGGATGGGTAATCCTGTAAGTAACACTGCATAAATAAAAGTTGATTCAAACATGAGATATCACCGTCAAAGGTTAAAACATCAGAGAAAAGAACACGTGTTCAAGATTACATACGAGCATCATTTTTAATGATAAAAGTGTGGGTATCGTTAAGAGGGAGTTAAACCGTTTGGAAGCAACCACCTCTTAACCATATCCCTTTGATTTAATGCTGAAGCATCAACCACGACAGGTAAATCACACCAAGCACAGCCACAGCCAAGGAAACTTGAACACTGCCAAGCTGAAGACGCTTCAGTGCGGTACCACCCTGTGTTAAAACAAACCCAAGGAGGTTCACAAAACCATCTACCACGTATTTATCAAACCAAGCCAATCCTTGGCATATAAAATTAAAAATAGACTTAACCCAAAACGCTTCTTGGATTTCGTCACAGAACCATTTACGGCGGAAAAGCGTATCAAACCAAGCGACGATAGGCAAAGTACGTACAGCCTCTGCACTGAATAAACGTACAGGACCATAGAACGCAAACGCCAAAGCCAGCCCAGTTAAACCAATCAACTGAGATAAATTCCCAACTTCTGAAAAGAAGGTAGGCACATGGTGGGCATGGGCAGATGCCTCATGGGTGAGCGCTTTCCCCATCGGGAAGAGATACGCTGGACTAATGTATTTTGCAAAAGCAGGGAACTGAGGTAAAACACCCGAAAGTATCAAACCAATAAAAACACTTGGAACTGCCAAGACGACCAGAGGGGAGGTCAGGATGCTATCTTCATGATGCACATGAGCCTCACCACGATATTTCCCAGTAAAGGTCAGGAAGAAAGTACGGAACATATAAAATGCCGTTAAGCCTGCAATGAGAGCCAACACAGGGAAAAGGTTGGCGTGGGTTAGGTGCGTTAAGCCAGGAATTACAAAGTGTTGTGAGGCTTGCTTAAGCCCTAAGAGAATCTCATCTTTCGACCAAAAACCACTCGTCCAACCCAAGCCAGAAATAGCAATGGTTCCCAGAAGGTAGGTTGTTGCGGTAACGGGTAACTTTTTGAAAAGCCCGCCCATTTTCCGCATATCCTGTTCATCTTCTACAGCGTGAATGACTGAACCACTCCCCAAGAACAACATCGCCTTAAAAAAGGCATGCGTAAAGAGGTGAAATAAGCCAGCGGTAAAAGCACCACAGCCCATTGCAACCACCATAAACCCAAGCTGAGACATCGTAGAGTAAGCAAGGGCTTTTTTAATATCGTACTGGGTTAGGGCAATCGTTGCACCGACAAATGCGGTGATTAAACCTATCAGCAGGATAACATCTTGCACCACGGGGTAAGCTTGGACAAGAGGATAAATCCGTGCAATTAAGTACACACCCGCTGCAACCATGGTGGCGGCGTGAATCAAAGCACTGATGGGCGTAGGACCCGCCATGGCATCAGGCAACCACGTATGCAAAGGCCATTGTGCGCTTTTTGCCACAGGTCCCAAAAATAACAGAAGCGTCGCAACCACCATCAGCGGTGCATAAACTTGAGGGAAACCTTGTACCATAAAGGAAAGGCTGTCAAAACTTAGGAGTGTCGAAGGCATTGAAAGATAGTTTTGTTGGGATGCTAAGAAAGTCACCAGCATCAGCAACAACGTGCCAAGCAAAAAGCCAAAGTCCCCAATTTTATTCACCATAAAGGCTTTAAAGGAGGCGGGGCCAGCATCAGACTTATTAACCCAGAAACCAATCAAGAGGTAGCTACACACCCCAACGAGTTCCCAGAAGACAAAGGATTGCACCAAATTGGTAGACAACACCAAGCCTAACATCGCAAAGTTAAACAGTGCAAGGAAGCTAAAAAACTTTGCATAACCTTTATCGTGATTCATGTAACCATGCGTGAAAACATGAATCCAAAAACTAATGAACGTGACGACAAAAAGCATCATCACAGACAAGGCATCGAGCTGATAGCCCACTGAAATACCAGGGATTTGAGAGGCACTGGCCAAACCAGGGATTTGGGGGGTCAAAATGCTTAGCCACGTTAAATTGTGCTGAATGGGATGTTCAAGCTTTCCCGCAAAAAGATGGGCGACAGCAGCCACCGCATGTAAAATACCCAAAAAAGAGGAAGCCGCAGTTAAAAGAAACGCCCACTCTTTTTTGAACCAGCCGTCATGCTTTGCCACACGCCAAGCGGGTAAAGGGAAGTTACGCAGAATAAAAATAAGTAAAAAAGCCACCAATGGGTAGATGGGCGTGAGCCATACATGGTCTACAAGCCATTGTGTTGCGAGAAGTAAAAAATCAGAAGCCATGAAAAAGAAGCAACCTTCTACTAACACACGACAAGGGAAACAACAGGAAGTGTGAACAGGTAAACACTTAAAACATCAAACCAACAAGGAAAAAAGTATGCCCTGTTTACGGTTAAGACAACATCCTCAACACGCTAGTGATACACCTCGTATCCAACGAGGCAGGGTGGTCGCTAAAAAGCAAGCCCTCCCCAACTAGCCATGCAATGTTTCAAAACTTGCAACGTCCACAGAACGCTTCAAGCGGAACAAATAAAGCACAATCGCCAAACCAAGAGCAGCCTCAGCAGCCGAAACCGTCAGGATAAACATGGAAAAAATATGACCATGCAAACCATCCGCACTAGGGTGAACGTAGTTGTTAATGGCAATAAAACAAATGTTGACAGCATTAAGCATTAACTCAACACACATAAGCATACGCACCAAATGACGGTTGGTGAGTACCCCGAAGAGTCCGATAACAAAAAGTACTGTCGCCAGTACAATGTAATGATAAACCGTAATATCCATAGAGGTGGGAATCCAATCTTCTATCCAAGCAGGCTATGACAAAGGGGCATCATCAAAGAGCTTCACAAGAGGGTCTGCCGCCACTTCTGCTTGATTTTCCGTTGCTTGAGAAGCCAAATCTTCTTCAGAGGGGTCTTTTCTGGAAATCATCAAAGCACCAACCATGGTAGCAGTCAGCAAGATAGAAGCGAGCTCAAAGGGGAGAAGATACTTGTTAAAAAGCAACACACCCAAAGAGGACGTGGTTCCCTCTTTTGCAATAAGCTGTGTAAACTGCTGGACTTGAGCTGACTTAACATCCACCACAGGTAAAAACTGACCTTGTAGCACACAAATAATGAGGACTAAAAAAAGCCCTGCAATGACAGCAAGCGGTACAAAGCGGGACTTTGGTATATACGTAGGGAGCTTAATGTGACTTGCCCCAGTAAACATCAGAGCAAACAGCATCACAATCACCAACCCAACGGCATAAACCAGCACTTGTGAAATGGCGACAAAGTCAGCATTATTCAAGGCAAAAATACCTGCCACCATCATAAAGGTGAGCAATAAGCCCAATGCACTGTAAACCACGCTGGGGTGTAACACTACAAACGTAGCACCAACCAAAGCGAGGAGGGCAAAGAGCCAGTAAAAAAGAGATTCTATCATAGGAGGCTCATCTCAAAATACACACGGCACGATGGAACACATGAAAAAAGGCACAAAGCCACAGCATAGTATTCAATGTACAACAAAGTTACGCTGGAAACAAACCCAACAGGTACCACCAACCGCTAAGTTCAAAAGATGTGCTAGAGCCTGCCAACCTTAGGGGGCAGAGGGGACTCTAAATTCTTTTTGACTATAGCCTTGAAAGTAAAGCAAGGTTGTTAGGTCGGTATACTGAACCGTGTAATGTGCCTGTGCAGCGACCAGAGGTTTGGCATGATAGGCGACCCCCATCCCTGAACGTAAAATCATGGCAAGGTCATTCGCCCCATCCCCTACAGCAAGCGTGTCCTGCAAAGCTAACCCCAGTTTTTGAGTATACATTTCCAAAACCTGTTGTTTCGTAGCCTGCCCCACCAGCACGCCAAGCGTTTCATCTCCAAGGACTTCTCCTGTAAGCGTTTGCGTCACAGGACACACGCCAAGCACATTACTGTATTGAGCATCCATGCCCAAGGTAGTCATCACAGGCTTAGTAAACAGAGAAAATCCCCCCGAAACCAATACCAATGTGGCATTAGCATAATGCTTCATGGTGGCACACAGTGCATCAGCCCCTGGCATATAGGGGAGGGCAGCCAGTGTTTTGTGAATGACTTCTGTTGAAAGACCCTTTAACAAAGCGACCCGTTCTCGTAACGCTGGCTCAAAGGGAAGCTCCCCTCGCATGGCACGTGCCGTAATCTCAGCGACTTTAGGTTTTAAGCCAATCTGCTCAGCCAGTTCGTCAATACACTCACCTTGAAGTAAGGTACTGTCCATATCACTCACGAGTAGTTTTTTACGGCGAGGCGACGATGCAGCATCAAGCCATGCCCAATCAAGAGGTAAACCATGAGACTTAAAAGCGTCAAGGCACTGTTGCGTCAAGGCTTGTTTACACGTAGGGCGTAGGCTCTCATCAAAGAGATTGAGTTGACAGGAAAGTGCGATAGGGAAGTTACCGCAATCCGTCGTACCCAAAACGACAGGCGGTGTATCCATCAGGGCATGCGTCTCACAAATAGGCTGTAAACACGCTTGAAACCACGACCACAGCCCTTGAACATGCGACGGCACAACCAATACCAAGGTCACAGTATCTACACAAGAAGAAGAAGAAGAAGAAGAAGAAGAAGAAGTAAGTATCATCATGATGGATTATCTATTACAAGAGGCATGAAAGGCATGCCGTTTTAAGGCTTTTCTCGTTTAGTCTTTTTTAGGGTTTTGCGAACATGGGCTTCACATGCTTATACACGTATAGTACACCCAGCACAAAGAGTACGCCAAGAATCAGAGCATCAAACTTATGCCAAAAATGCTTAAAGGCTTCCAGATTTTCGCCAAATAGCACGCCAACATAAACAAGGGCATAGCTCCAAACCCAAGACCCCAAAAACGTGAGCCACATAAAAAGCCCAAAACGGATTTTTAAAATCCCTGCGGGTAACGAAATAAACGTCCGCAAGACGGGTAACATACGGCAGACAAAAAACGCCATATCGCCCCATTTGGCACTCCAACGTTTGGCACTTTCAAGGTCATGCGTCGTCAGCAAAAGCCATTTGCCGTACTTTCGCAAGAAGTCTTCACCGCCTCTTGCCCCAATGACATAACAAGGCCACGACCCCAATACACACCCCACAGCCCCTGCCAATGCAGCCAAATGAAAGTTCATCTTACCCTGCTGTACCAAAAACCCCGCATAGGGCAAAATAAGTTCACTCGGTAAAGGAATGTTTGCCGATTCAATCGCCATTAACAAAGCAACCCCTAGGTAGCCTAAGGCATCAATGGTGGCATGCACCCAATACATCAAGGTAAACAAAATCACCTCAAGAATATGGACAATAGGTTGAAAAAACTCAGGTGCAGATATCATCATGTGGGTGGGGGCGTTCGCATTAACAACAGAGGGATAAACAGAGGGATACAAGTAAAGCAATGACATCCTTAGAAAAGGTTAAAAATCAGACCAAAGACATCCATACAAGGTGACTCTGGGTAACTCTGGTAGTTTACTCACATAGTAGCGTGAAGGTATACGTAAGGCTATCAGATACACCCTCTTCATGACACATTGACGCTATAGCCGCTTACGAAGGTTTGCCAAGATACGATACCCACCATGAAGCCCCCACGCTAACACGGGCATATGGTAGGCATGATACGCCCAAGTAGCCGCAAGCTTTTGGCACTGTGTAAGCCATGTTTTAGGATGTAACTGACTGTAAAGCCAACATACCCCTTCCCCACCCCAAAAAGCCTCACAGTGACTCAAACCCGCCATGGCGGGTTGGTCAAGCATGCAAGCAATAAAATCATGCAAGGCTTCAGTTAACGGCGTTGCTTTGGGCATCGTAGGCGTTTCGGAAAGGGCTTCGGCAAGAGAAGGATACGCCGCAAATAGGATGGCTTCGTCAAACACCATACGGCATATCCAAATCCCTTCTTGCGGTACTGGGACTTCAGACATTGGTACCTGAGAAACTTTGTTTGGCTCAAGATATTTGGAAACATCATACGGTTTTGAAAATGCCACCAATTTTTCCCCTAAGGGTGTGCGTTGCGATACGCCGCATACCGTCAACAGCTGTGCTTCCTGAGAGACAAAGGTTTCTTGATACAAGCTTAATTGCCAACGGGTACATAAACGGCAATCGCCGTCGTAAAGCACCCATACCATTTCACGAGTGGTCATGGTCGTTCATGTCTTTCTGTCTGGCACCCCGTCACTTAGACTTTTTGGAGCATGGCAAGCAGTGCCTTAGCAAACGCTTCGGAGGCATCAGGCCCGTTCCCCGTCAAGAGATGTGCATCTTGCACGATGGGTTGTTCCACATAAGTGGCTTGCGATTGCTCAAAACACTGTAAGGAATCTTCACAAGCCCACACCGTGGCTTGCTTATGGGTCAGTACACCCGCTTTTGCTAAAGCCATAGGGCTAATACAAATAGCAGACGTTGGTTTTTGGGCTTGGTCAAACGCTTGAATAACAGCATGCACCTGAGGGCTAGGGATTAAATGCGTCACACTGCCAAAACCGCCTACAAGCATGAGGGCATCGTACGTTTCAGGCGTAGGTGGGGTTTGTGTTAGGTCCGCATCAATGCTCACCACAGCACCGTATGCCCCTGTGGAGGTACCCAGTTGGGTACTAAACACGGTGACAAAACACCCTGCTTCATCAAAGATTTTTCGAGGAACCAGGTACTCTTCATCCCGAAAAGTTTCAGGGGCAATCACCATCGCAATACGAGGCACAGGGTTTGACATCATCATGGGGAGGGGTTCCTACATTTATTCTAAACAACCAAAAGGCACGATTCAACAAACACCACATAGGTAGAAGAAAGCTTCATGATAAAGAAGACAAACAGGCTTGGGTTACAGCCACAAGGCACTCAGGGGTGGTATGTAACATCGCAGGATGATACCCCTGTTTCTGAAAACGCTGCATGGCTTGCAGAGTCACCCCTTGCCCTTGCCCATCCTCACCCGCCATGGCAGGAAACCGCAGATGCGGAAACTGGCGACATTGCCCCTTCCAGATATTGGCATGGGCCTGATACCCAAACCGTGCGGGATGCGTTGCCCCGTAAAGTATGATACTGGGTTTTTGAAGGGCTTGCATCGCATGATTAAACACACTATCCAGCCCGATAAACAATCGACACTGTGCCAGCAGGGCAAAGGCATCATGGAGGTGGGGGGTTTCAATATCCACCACACCCGCCAAAGGCGGATGATACCCCGCAGACCCTATACGCAACAAGGGGGTATCGGGGTACAGGGTTTGCATGTGTTGCACCCACGTTTCCCAAAAGGCAAGCGGCCATTCTTTTTTAATCACACTGGCACGGGTTTGAATCACCACGGCTTTTTGTAACCGTGCTAAGGGTAACGGATAGGGCGTTTCAGTGTGAAGAGGAGGTAAACTTAATGCGGCTTCCAATACCGACAAAGGCTCCGACAAAGCCACTTGTTTGGCAAAGTGTTGTAAAAGGTGTTCCTTAGGGGTCAGTGCGGTTTGTAAAAAATGAGGGAGCCATGGCTGGTGAAGCAGCAAGGCTTGCAGCTGCCCTAAACTTTGCAACCCCGAGGGGTAGGTAAGATACACCACATGCCTTTGTGCTTTGGATACAGGCGACTGCTCCGCAAGGACTTGTTTCACTTTTTGCTTGAGTTGATACATACGCCACGGGTTGCCAAGTTTCCCATGCGGTATGACGTACTGGGCATCCAAGAGCGGATGTCCTTGTAGCACCGTGGCAAAGGGTTCCGACACCACCAACTCTACACGGGCATAGCGTGCCTTCAATGCAGGCAGTAACGCCGTAAGCATTAACAGGTCGCCAGCGGCGTGTGTCCGTACAAGGGTGAGTGTATGCGGGGTGCTTGAACGTGATGAAAGCATCGGTGAAAACATCGGCTGAACCAAAGCCATGGCGGGTGGGGGAATCACGAGGGGTTAACGTTTTACTTTATTGCGGAGTGCCGCACCAAATTGGAACAGTAAAAAGCCTTGAATAATAAGTTGAAATGGAACGAAAACACCGCTTATTACAGGTTGGAAATGTGCCATATTATGCCAAGTACTATCTATGGAACTTTTCACAAAAAAGTCTGTTGGTAGTGTCAATCCAAAACTTGTTAACCATTGTTTTAGCCAATCTATTGAAGAAAGAAAGGGTATAACATGATTTTTAGTATTGAAAAAATGATGGTAGAAGCGAGCAAAGATTTCAGAAATAACAATAAGCCAAAACACTGGCAACACTATCGACAAACCAAAATGAGAAGTCCACAAATAAGCCCTTAGCACCCAAACCTCTGGCTGACACCATCTGAAAGTGTGCAACTTAAACCACATTTCCCAAAAATAAAAATCGTTCGCTAATGTTTTTTCGTCTTTGGATTCAGCCTGTGCCTTCAAGTTACTATAAGCAATCATACCCGCCATGGGGTCTGCAACGTACTGATTGTGCATGGCTTGTGGCAAAGCTGCATGTTTAGAGCAAAAAGTAAAAAAAGTATCTAGCCATCCTGCCCCTTGGATTTTTAAAGGTTTAAATCTACACTTATCAAATATAAAGCCCGTGATGCCATTCCCACCCGTAATACTCACTAATGACCTCTCTAACATATTAAAAGCATGTAGATGGACAGTATCAGGCGGTAAATAACAATCCCTAAATATAAGTTCTGGCAAAAAAGATGCAGGTAACGTAATGTTTTGAAAGTGAGCAGACGCTCTAAAGGAGGTATTGATGAACGAGCAGTTTTGATGGAAGTGGACATGATACATGTATACTTTTTGTTCAAAAATAACGTTTCTAAACTCAACGGCTTTGTGAAAAGTCAGATTGTGAAAAAAACAAGGTTTCTGAAAAATCACATCTTCAAAATTTAGGGGAAAGGAAATGGGTGTACGTTCTTCAGATAACCTAGGGAAACGAAACTCAAAAGTACACTCCCCAGTAATTACAACCTGAAAATTTTGTTCGCCAGCTCGCCAACGCCGCTCTAAGACCTGAAGCTCCAGCAAAAAAGCTGGCAATGCGTTTATTTCAGTAGTAGCAGTGGAACCACCATTAGCATTACGGGTAAGAAGTAGTGGCATGATAGTAAAGGGTTTCAAGCAGGGTTGAAGAAAACGTCATAAAAAGGCAACACTACCCGCATTATACCATGGCGGGTTTAATGCCTTGCATGCGTTACGGGTTGGCGTGCAGAACTATCGTATGAAAGCCCTCTGGATACCGATTTACATCGGTATGACATGAGAAACGGGCGTTATTTCTATGGTCTCAAGAGGCTAGAGGCGAGGCTATCCTTGATATAGGTTCACGATGGATTTGTAGCAACTGTATCAGTTTTCAGCAGGAATGGCATAAGGGTTTTCACGTCATACCGATGAAAATCGGTATCCACTCCTCGTTTCTACCGCAAGCCCTCTGGATTCCGACCTACGTCGGAATGACGTGTAAGCTGATTGAAGCGTAGGGGACGGTTTGTAACCGTCCCGAAAACCCGACGACGAAAACGAAAAGCAGGAGGGTTATAAACCCTTCTCTACTGGATACCTCCATAAGGTCGGTATGACGCTTTCATGATTACTCCCCCCTCTCTCTTTAAGGGAGAGGGGGGAGTAATCATGAAAGCCATACGGAGCCTAGGCTAGGAGCCTTTTACATCTTTCACGTTGGTATCATGCTCCTTTGCCACAGCACGAGCATCCTCTACGATTTGCTGTAGCTCGGCTAAGGACACTTCATCTTTATCATAAGTGACAGTCACCAAAGGTTTTCCCTCACCATTAGGAGAAGGCGTAAGGTTCACATTGGCATTCTGAGCCGCAAGAGGCTTCATAGGAGGTAATGATTTATGGGCAAAGGGTTTATGAAAAAAAGAAGGAAGTCGCATGCAGGATAATACCCTATATTAACAAAGCAGCATCAAATATCTTAAAATACACCCTTATGTCTAGAATACTTCATGAAAGAGAGTGTATAGGACATAAAAAGCATCAAGTTAAAAACGTGCCATCTCCATAACAATAGTTTCCTAACCTGAGGGGGAGTCTTATCTCTACATCACGCTTCCAAGGGTTATGCAGGCAGGCACCTTGGTACAAGACGACCATCTAGGAGGTATTGAGCGAATGGTTCAGGGTTTTGTGTGGCATAGGCCTGTTGACATACCCGATGAATCGTATGCCGCTCTTTAAGCGTCACGCCCTCTTGCCAGTACCAAGCCACACGTCCCTGAGGGGAGCCTTGAGGAAGAATGGCTTTTAACGCTGGGATGGGGACTGTGATAGCACGCCAAAGTGCAAGATACGTTATGGATGTGCTGGGCGAACTTTCAAGAGGGTGTTCCTGCCACCATCGTTGAAGGAAACGTGCTTCCTCTCGAGGGTCAAGCGAAGAGGTACTCAAAAGACTATCCGTACCCAGATTAAACGGCAAGGTATGGTGTATGAGCCAGTCTTCTTTTAAGGCAATCGTTTTACCCTGCAACCATACATTAGAACGAGGACACACCACCCAAGCACGACCCGTGTAGGGGTAAGGGTGTTCAAAAATACCATGGGTATCATACACCCCATGAGCCACTAAACTCTGCGTCACCCCTTGCGGATATTGACACGATTCAATGGCTTGATGCCAAAAAGGGGCTTCAGGGGTATTCCCCCATTGCCATAAGGCTTCAGGGGTTTCAAACCCTAGAACCGCTTGGTGAAAGTCTTTTAAGCCAAAGACCGTTTTGGGCATATTGGAAGGACCTAAAGTGAGGAGAGCATGTTCCGCCTCCGACTCCAGTGCGTGGGTGTGAATGGCTAAGGGCGGATGAGCTTTGGGGAGAGCCTTTTGGGCTTCCTGTATCAGCCAGTGCCACGTTTGTTGAGACACATTGTAAGGGGAATGAGGGGAAAGCCCCAAATGAATTCTTTTTTGTGTGGATATAGGAAGGGTTTGCCACCGATGGCAAGCTTGTTGCCATGTATGATGCCATTGCCCTAGGAGGGGTGTCACGGATAGGGTGGGGTCTCCCAAACCAATCGCTTCAAAACTTATCCACGCTTGGAACGTATCAGGAGCCATGGTGAGGAGTGCATCCAACCCATGGTGACTTCTGGCAATATCGGCAATACATCCCACGCCATAGCGTGTAAGGTCGCCCATGGCTCGGGAAAGGGTGGCTTCCAAGGCAATAAGGGGGTCATGGGCTTGTGTATATGCCTGAAGTTTAGGGAGATAATCTTTCACTAACCAAAGAAGCCACTGTGCCATGTTCGGGTGCGTATCAAACCCATACGTGAAACGTTCGCCCTCAAGCAAAGCCTCTGAAGAAGTGGGGAAAGCATGGGGTGCAAGAGAACGCTCTTCTTCTGAAAGTGTGTAATCTAAATGGGTATGAGCGTTTAAGAGAGGGGGCGTTATCATCCATGGCTGGTTGAAAAATGCCTCATCGGTGAAGGGTGCCTCACAGCATGGCACTGGCATGGCTTCGCCGTGTTGCCATTGCCAGAAAGCTGGGGTAATATTCGCTCGTACTTTAGTATAGTTTAAATGAGGTTTTGTGTATGAAACCACGATATAACCTTGTGTACTATTGAAAATACAAAGCTACAAAAAAGCACCCCCCGTATTGAGGATATCATTCTTAATATTAAATGACATAGCCCTAGGAGGTATTTTTAAGTTTGCGTTAGACTTTCACAATAAGTTAAACTCTAACCTTGTATCTATATTATAAATTATCGGTCAATAAAAGACAAGCTTTAAAATAAGTATCCTCTAAACATCTTAAGCGAGGAAACCCCATAGACTTTAAGGTTAGCATGCAAGAAGGGCGGCTTCCCACCAAAGCTCCGAAAGCGTAGGGTGGGCATGGATGGTAAGGGCAATATCTTCAAGGGTGGCCTGAAACTCAAGAGCAAGGGCTGCTTGAGCAATCAGTTCGCTGGCCTGTTCTCCGATGACTTGTGCACCAATAATTTGATGATGTTCCCCATGCGTCACCCAACGACACACACCCGCCATGGCAGTGTGCTTACTGTGTCCCCACGCTTTGCCACTCAATTTAAAGGGGGCATCCCAATGTTTCACGTTACGATAACCTGCTTCTTGTGCCTGCTTTTGGGTGAGTCCCACACTGGCAACCTCGGGGTTTGAGAATACCACTGAGGGCAAAGCAACGTGGTCAGCAAGCGTACGAGGACGATGCGGCATGAGCATGGTTTGGGCAATGGCGTGCGCCTGCATGCTGGCTCGATGAGCAAGAGGAAGACCTTGCGTACAATCGCCCAGTGCATAAATATGAGAATGCTGCGTTTGACTATAGGCGTTGGTAGGAATAGTCCCCTTGAAAGCACCTTGGGCTTCAGGAACGATACCGAGTGCTTCAAGTCCTAGCCCTTCCGTATAGGGGGTACGCCCTAAAGCAAGTAATAAATGACTTCCTGAAAGGGTTTGAAGTGCCCCTTTCATAGAGGTGACAGAGAGTGTAACGCCTTCAGGCGTGAGGTCAAGCTGTTGGGCTTTACACCCAAGATGCATACTGAGTGCTGGGAGGTGCTTAAGCCCTTGTAGTAGCTGTTGAGATAAATCAGGGTCAAGCATGGTACTACACAACGTCTCTTGAAGCTCAATCACCGTGGTTTGAATCCCAAGCCCAGCAAACATACACGCCATTTCAAGACCTATCACACCACCACCCAGTACCAGTAAATGCTCAGGGGCTTGAGGGAGTGTCCAAAGGTGGTCAGAGGTCAGTATACGTTGCCCGTCAGGGGTAGGGAGCCAAGGGGGAGCCAAAGGTTTACCACCAGTGGCAACAACCGCTTGCTCAAAAGCAAGCATATGAGAGGTATTATCAGGAGAAGTCCACATTAACTGATGGGTATCCACAAACCGAGCAGCCCCATGACACAAGGTGACCCCTGCATGTTTAAGACTTTGTTGCAACCCTTGCGTAAGGGTGGTCACAGTTTGCGTTTGATGCGCCTGCAAAGCTTGCCAGTCAAGTTGGGTATGTGCCACCCCTTGAATTCCCCAAGTGCTTCCTTGCTGTTTTAAACTTGCCCATCCATGGCTAGCTTGAATCATGGCTTTGGAAGGAATACATCCTGCTTGAAGACACGTGCCTCCAACAGGTTGCTTATCAATCAAAGCGACCTTTTTTCCCGATTTGGCGAGGCGCTTCGCAAGGGTATAACCACCTGGCCCTGCACCAATAATGGCAATATCATAAGAAGGGGTACTTGTTGTCATGGCAATGAGCTGTCCCATTTTTCAAAGAAAGAATACACAGAACCTATCCCAAACGCTGGTAAAACACCCAGCACAAGAGCAAGTAAACTTAGGTAAGCCACAGAAGCTGCTGAGGAGTCTCTAACAGCCTTTTGAGGATACTGAGAAAGCGTACCGCATCAGCCCCATCCAATACCCGATGGTCAGCACTGAGCGTAAGGTACATTTCATGCCCCACAACAACACTATCTTGCCCCGTATGAGGGTCGGAAACCACCATAGGTGCTTTTCGCAAGGTATTCATGGCAAGGATACCAACTTCAGGGGCATTGATAATAGGCGTACCAAATAAACACTCTCCTACAGCCCCTACATTGGTAAGAGTAAAGGTACCCCCTTGGACTTGATGACGTTGAAGCTGACCATGGCGTGCTGCATGGGCAAGGGATTGAAGTTCTTGGGCAAGGGTCTTAATACTTTTCGCTTGAACATCATGGATGACAGGCACAACCAGCCCGCCCTCAGGCGTTGCCACAGCAACCCCAATATGAGCCACATGCCATTGACGAATGGTGCTACCATTAAAATGGGCATTCAAAGAAGGCACTTGGCGTAATGCTTCCGCAAGGGCTTTAAGCACAAAGGGCAAATAACTCAAACGAACCCCTTCTGCTTCCGCAAGGGGCTTCATGGCATGACGCAACGCCATGAGGGCATCAAAGCGAATCGCTTCGACACAGGCAAAATGAGGAATCGTACTCGCCGACTTACTTAAATGCTCACCAATCGTGCGACGCATCCCTGTATAAGGAAGGTCTTGATAAAGTGCTTGAGTGCTAGAATCCTGTTGTAAAGAAGGGGTACCCGTTGGTGTACTCACAAAGGCAGAGGGACATTCAGCCTGAAGAGCGGCAAGACGATAAGCTTCAAAATCCTCCCGAGTAATGCGTCCTCCCTGACCCGTACCTTGGATAAGTGCTAGGTCAATATCAAGGGTTTTGGCAAGCTGACGAATCGCAGGTGAAGTTTTGATTTTATCCTTGTTTTCATCAGGCATAACAGCGGCTTGCACGCCACATGCAGGGGGTGCAGGCGGTTGCGGTGCAGGGAGTAAGCCACTTGAGGGCGTTGAAGGAACCTCACGCATTTCTTTGTCATCCGCTGCTGTGAAAGCTCCTGTAAGAGGTTCAGCGATAGAGGTAGAGGCTTCAGAAGGCTCAATCAAGGCAAGGATAGCCCCTACTGCCAGTTTTTCACCCTCTTTAGCACCTTGCTTTCTTAACACCCCTGCAACAGGGGCAGGAATTTCAGCCGTGACCTTGTCGGTCATGACTTCACAAATAGACTGGTCTTCCTCAACCGTATCCCCCTCAGAAACAAGCCACTGTAACACCTCACCTTCGGCGACACCTTCTCCGAGGTCAGGAAGTAAAAACTCGTAGTACGGTGCATTGGTGCGGGAGGAAACAGAAAGCATCATGGTTAAAAACCTTATAAACAGGCGTGTGGACACAGAAAACAGAAAGCGTCTTTTAACTGTTAGTGTATGCGAAAGCCCAAAGGAATGAAACCTTTTTTTACGGCTTCTGTGGCATAGCAGGCCGTGGATAATACCCCTCATGGAAGCCTTTGAGCCATAGCCAAAAGCCATTCAGTCGATGATGCTCCCCCTGCATGTGCCAATAGCCTATCAGTGCCTCAAGGGCTGTCGCTTGTCTGATAATGGCTTGGTCTTGCCGCTTATGCCGTGTACTTTTGTGGCGGGTGTTCATGAATCGATGAATCAGCGTTTGCTCATCCAGCGTAAGGTGCCATCCTTCTTGAGACACTTCCAATGCCAACAATGCCATGAGAGCATGGGCTTGAAAACACCCTTGGGTGAACTGCGTCACACGGGTATGAAGCGTATTTAAGCACTGATTCGTAAGGGGGGTTAGTCCCTGCCACGCTGAAGCAGGAGGACTTACCGATATACTCTCAACGCTAGAAGGAGGCGACACTCCCTGAGAAAGCATTTCAGCTTCCAAGGTTTGTAGTACGGTGTATCTTGCCCAAAGCTCGTAAACACCGTCGCCCATATAAGCAAGGAGCTTTACAGGAAGTTGTGCCACAACCGAAGAGGCGGGTGGGGGTGGTGTTGACTCTATAACAACCATCGAAGTAGGTGCCTTTTGACTCAACCCTAATAACGCATTAAAGCACTCACACTCTCTGGAGCCACCTGACGGGCAAGGGCTTCAAGTGCTTGGGCATAGCAACGAATCTCGTACTGCGACCCCTCATGCAAACGTAATTGTAGAAAATTGGCGACCGCCTGTAAGGAGGCTGTCCAATAAAACTCCGTAAAAATACTCAGAGGCAAAATCATCCGTGCTTGCTCTTTAGCAACCCCAGCAGCAACAAGCTCCTGATACAGTTTAAAACACCCTTCGGCATGCGTCTGAAGTGCTTGGGTACCTGTTTGTCCCGAAAGGAGTACAGGGTTCAATGTTTCATCCATGGAGGCCTGTTTGTTACTAGGACTTTGCTTGCGGAACACCTCGGGCATATAAAAATCAAACGACCCCGCATCAACATACCGTAACGAAATTTCATTCCATGCGTGGTCAATGTCTCTTACACCACCCTCACTGTAGGCAATACCCACCACGTGTTTATACCACTGGCGTGCAATGAACTCAGGTACCTTACAATGAAATTGCAACTGTACATGTCGAAACGGACTCCAGTGCTTATGCTTGGCAAGATAATCAATGAGTTTTACATCCTGAGGCTCAAGGGTTGTTTTACGCTTCCCAAAAGAAACCCGTGCCGCATTGACAACCGTTAAGTCGCTCCCCAAAGAGTCCACAAGGGTGATAAAACCTTGTCCAAGCACAGGAAGATGGTGTTTATCTTGAGGGAGGGGGAGGCAATCTGTTTCGGAGAGCATGGCGACAATTTCTGAATTTTATGGAAGAGAAGATGGATATGAAAGCATCGTAAAAATATAAAAGCATCTAAAAACAGTCAAAACTTAAGGAACACGCCTTAGACTTTTTTAAAAGTCCAAAGGCGTGTTCCTTATAATAGGGTCGTCGCCCTAGCCTAAAGCAGCCTTGGCCTTATCAGCAAGTTGCTCAAAAGCGACAGGGTAAAGCACAGCCAAGTTAGCTAAATGCTTACGATTCACGATAATCTCAGCTTTTTTGAGACCATTCATGAAACGACTATAGGAAAGACCATGAAGACGTGCAGCCGCATTGATACGGGTAATCCATAACGAGCGCAAATCTCTACGCTTGTTACGACGGTCACGGTAAGCAAATTTCAGAGCTTTTAAAATGGCTTGGTTAGCGGTTTTAAAGCGCTTGCTACGAGAACCACGGAAGCCCTTGGCGAGCTTTAGAATTTTTTTGTGACGTTTACGAGAAACGTTTCCACGAGTGACACGCATGAGGGTGTCTCCTTAATGGTTGGCTATGGACTGACTTGGGATAGGCACTAAAAACGCTTTTAGTAGAAAATACTGTGTGGACGGTGCAGTCATGCAAAAACCGAATCACACTGAGGCTAATACTAAAATCAAATATAGCACTTTAGAACAGGCTATGAGCAATGCCCGCAAGCACTTTCTAAAACGCCATGTTATTTTCTCAAAAACATGACCACGACACAAGCCCAAACCATAGAGTCCTCATGCCCGTCGGCAAACACAGAATGTTATATCATGACATTAAAAACGCATTTGTATTTGCAACCCATGTTTTTTTTGAGTATGATAACTGAGCATTTTGTTTTAGTGAACCACCACTGTATTGTATCTTAACGCCTTATCGGGTGTATCTGTGTGGTTTTATAGGATTAACCTTCAACGCTATATAGTAAAAACTTAAACTATAAAGTGCTTTCTATAAAAATGGTTTATATAAGCGTGTTTTTATATAGCTTTTCACTAAAATAAGTGTCCTTTCATTGGTTTTAGTATGCTTTTACTGTTTGTGTCAAAAGTGTATTACCATGGTGGTTTTTAAGTGCCTGCGATGTTACTACCCCGCTTTGTGCCATAAGTTTTAGCCTTTGTTGATTCATCATGGGTTATACTGCCCTAAAAAGACTAAAACTTACCCCATAAACCAATGCTTACTCCTGAAGATACTCTGTTTAACCTGTTTAATAGGGACCTCTTCATCAAAGCAAACTTAAATACTAGAAGGGAGTCCACACCCCTATGCAACGTGATACTATGACTCACCTGCAATGTGATGACCTATTCACTGAAACACCCCCTAAGACTTCCGTCCAAGAACAGAAGGTCTCATCAGGTGCCACAGAGGAACATCCAGCCCACGACCATGCCCGTGGCATCAATACTGGGCATGCTGAATATCATTTTGTGGAGGATAAGCCTCATGCCTCTACAGACACTGTGGGTACAGTGATACCCTTTAAGTGGGTTTCGCTTGCCTCAGAAACACGAGGAAAGATGACATCCATGGCTTTAGAAACCTACGACGCTGAAGCGTCGTCTGACACAGCCACCGCACGTACCCTCCAAGAAAGTATCCCCTTGGCCTCGGAGCCTCTTTTAGTACCACCACTGGAAACGGCTTCCCAAGAAGCACGTGACACCTTGGATATGTTAGCTTCCCTCCTTCGTGAAGACCATACTGAAGAATCTAAAGTCGACGTGACAGGCATCATCGAACATGCACTTTGGGTCAGCGTGGGGACACTAGAGGTTGCAGAGGACCCCCCCCCCGAGGGGTCTGCCCCTCAAGAGGTATTTTCAGACCATAAAGCAGATGATAAAGGCACAGAAGCTTCACACACAAACCCTCACGATGCAAGGTCTTCCAAGCATGTCGAGACCATGTCGATGCCCATGAAACCTTTTTACCCCCTCAGGCATATTCGTCACCAAGTCAAGCAGCGTTGGTTGTCATTAGCCTTAGCGATGGAGTCCCCCTTGAGAGGGGTGACACAAGCTCAAAAGCCAACCCATTATGTTTGGCTTTTCCATAAACTCAGACAGCGTCAAGCGGAGTGGTCGGTCAGTTTAGTCGTACTGGCATTGTGGCTGGTAGGTGCTTGGCAGGCATTGTTTCATACTAAGGCTCCCGCAATTGCCCATGCGTCTTGGCAACTCAAAATGTCATTAAAGCCTTCTTTAGCACCCTTACCTGTGCTACTTCAGGAGGAGCCTTTAAAAACAACCGCTGATTTTCAGTCTTTGCAAACCAAGCTACTTGAGGAGGCTCCGACGGATACGGCTCATGTCCATGACGTGACTCAAACCATGGAAGCGATGCAAGAGCGTGCTGATAACCAACATACCTATACTGTACGGGTGGGGGCTGAAAAAAAACGACTCGCACGGCTGGCGGCACTCAAAAAAGCCCTTCAAGAGCGTTTAGCTTTTCGCCTAACCATTCCAGTACGAGGACTCATTACCTCCCATTTCGGACATCGTTGGGGACGACCGCACTTGGGCTTAGATGTCTCTGCACCCGTTGGGTCAAATATTATGGCTTCCGAAGAGGGTATTGTCACCAAGGTACACTTTGAGCAAGGTTATGGCCTAACGGTTGAATTACGCCATGCTTTTGGACTGAGTACGCGCTATGCCCACTGCCAGCAGGCTTTTGTACGCCCCGGGCAGCGTGTCCAACAAGGACAGCTCATTGCGGCTGTTGGCATGACAGGACGCACAACGGGACCTCATGTTCATTTTGAAGTAAAGCATTTCGGACACACGGTTGACCCAGAAAGATTTTTGGGACATACCCTTGCCACCATTCACCGCCCATCGTAACATCGTATCTGGTGTACTGGAGCATCCATACCTAAAAAGTTATTGCCTAAACGCCTGCCTTCGTATCAAAGAGGTGGGCGTGCTTTTTCAGATGGGGGCATTGAGCTAGTTCGTGCCAGATAAGGGTTCAAAGGGATACTTTGCATGACGTGTCGGCTTGTTCAAGGTAGGCGAGTGGGAAGCATGAGAGCTAGGAGAAGGATTAGGGAAATGGACAGTCGTACTGGCTTGAGCATTCCCCGAAAAAGTAGAGGGGATTTGCATGGCACTGGCAAGTGTGAAGACACTCACTTTACTATCTCGACCTCGAATCTCAACCTCGCCCAGATGCAAGAGACACCCTTTCAAAGGCTCACCCTCTTCAAGGCGTTGTTTTGTGGCAGCAGAAACCACTAATTGCGTTTTGAAATGCTTGTTAATATCTTGAAGTCTTGAGCAAAGGTTAATCGTATCACCTACCACGTTAATTTCTTCAGTGTGTTGCCCGAAACAACCCACCAATGTGATGCCTGAATGGATGGACATACCTACTGAAATGGTTAAAAAGCGTTCTTTCTGCCAACGTGCAGCCATGGCATTCAAACGATTCATCAGTAACAGACTCGCTTTGAGTGCATCTCGAGCATGCGTTTCAGGATGAAACGCCTTCCCTGAGGCATCCACGCCAAAAAGCACCAGCACCCCATCCCCCAAGTATTTATTGACCCATCCCCCCGCACTGGTGACACACTCGGCAGTAATGGCATAAAACTCATTGAGGAGGTCAATCATTTCAGGGGCAGGAAGCGATTCCCCCATCGTCGTGAAGTTACGAAGGTCAATGAACATAGCCGTTAAATCATGGCGGACGGGTTTTTGCAGTCGTTGGGGCTGGGCATTCCCCATAGAGGATACATACGTTTTGGGTTGCTGCTGGAGGGATTTTAAATGTTGTTGTGTCTTTTGCCACAAAATACTCACCTGACGCATCCGTGCGTCAAACCACAGCAACCTTATTTGTGCCAAAAGCATACCTGTCATCAGCAAAGGCGTTAAGACACAGAAAAGCTCTTTGCGTGCGAAAGCATTGGGGAGTGTCATAGCAGCAGGGGAAACCGAAAAACCCTGATGCAGACCCAACACTAAAGAGAGAACACTCAGCCATAATAAAAGCCATGTCTGAGAAGGCTTTTGCCACAGTAGTACAGAACCTACAATAAACATTAAGCTCCAAATACCCCCTTCAATAAAAGCGGGCAGCAAAGCGTGCCATGGTAGAGAGGGCTGTGGCGTTGCCTGCTTCACACACCACAATAACCAAATACCCCACCCCATACTCCATCCAATCACAAGACACATCATGCCCGAGATTTTTTGAGGGGAAGTGGACTTGGCGGCATGTGCGTTTTTTGAGGTCTTGGTATGCGTCTCTGTGGTGACAGTCGTTTCTTTGCCTTTAGAACCACTGTTTTTAGCATAAGAGGGCTGTTGTGTAGCGTGAATATGAACCATAACACATCAAACACCTTACTAACGAAACACATCGCACGAACCAACAGAAGTTCACAAACGATAAGACAAGACTGATGAGTGCCAAGGGTCAGCAGAGAAGATACTTGGTAACGGATAACCCCTAGCGCTGCTGGCTTTTAATACGTTTAAGTTGCTCTTGGAAACAGTACTTAAAAATCATATCTTGGTCGGTTTTGCCCTGAAATCCTGCAAAACGACACCGTACCATATACCACGTGGCATTTTCCAAACTCCGTCTTAGGTCACGCTCATAACGGTCTGTGCCTGAGGAGATATGACCTAAACTCCCTGTGAAACGATTGAGAAAGGTCTGCACATAACGCCTTTGGTCATCATTGGCTTGAGTACACCCTCGCACATGAAACTCAATATTATCACGGGGTAGCCCTTCGTCTTTCGTACTATTCATATTGAGCGTTGCCATATGATTCATTGAGAGCGGATAAGGGCTAAAAAGTCGACATCCCCCACCACCCATATCAACCATAAAGCACGGAAGCAAAGCATCAATGCCTTGTTGCTTTACAAACACCCAACGTTGGGTGTTAATTCTAAAGAACTGACGACGTTCCTCTTTGAGAATTTGTTCAGTGTCCAACAAAAACCAGCCGCCTGCGTGGCTTTCATAACGTACATCCGTACCGAGAAACTGGGCTTTTACCCCAATAGATGTCCCTAGGCGACTATCATCGGGGACTTCAAGTAAAAAATTGACTTGTTGATTTTGTTTAATGGCTTGCACTCGGCAACTCACAAGAAGATGGGGCATTTCATAGGCTAGCACACTCACGATATAGCGTTCCTGTGAAATATTTTCAGGGGTTAATGTCTGCCCGAGAAGGGGTCTAACAAAAATTTGCTTCCCCTTGTTTAACTGCTCCAATAAGGCAATTTGTGCGGGGCTGAGAGGGTCTCGAATAGAAGTGGGGGTGGAAGCGAGCATCGTATCAGATGAGTCCCATGACGAAAAAGCACGAAGGAGATAAGCACAAAGGAAATAATGTAAAAAAAGAGGCAAACACAACGTAAAGACTAGAGCCAATGATGCCAGTAAAGCCTCATCCTTTTATGTAAGCTTTCGGCTATTGAGAGGAAAAATGAAGAGAAAACACTCAGAGAATTGATGGAAATACTGTGCAAGATGGATGCACCCAAGCATCGTACTCGGAGGAGTCTTACAAACACGGAGAAAAAGCGGGTGATTTTGAGTATAGATATGGATGCGGTACAATAGATAGAGCTTCTTTAGGTATACTAGGGGCTTCTGTACCACTTTATTTGCAAGAGGTTCTCTTTATCAAGAGAACCATGCGATGGTGGCGTTACCTGATTGAACCATAAGCTTTCACCAAGCAAGATACACAAAGGTCTTGGCGTGATGCCTGATATGACTGAACAACACGCAACCACACAATGGGCAAAAGCCGCCCTCAAGACACGCCAATTACCCGCCGCACTGTTATGTCTACACCCTGACGCATCCCATACCTACGCTTGGGTAACGCAATGGGTGAAAGGGCTACGATGTGAAGTCTCCCCTGAACAATTCGGTGGCTGTGGAACCTGTGCAGATTGCCGCTGGATTCAAGCCAATACGCACCCCGATATCATGACCCTCTCCCCTCACACACCACTAGAAGAAGCTGTGACGTTACAGGACAAAGTCCCTTCACTCAAGGTGGCTCATATGAATCATATATTACAAGCGTGGATGAAAACCTCCCCTCATTGGCGGGTGGTGCTTGTATGCCATAGCCGCATGCTACCCAAAACAGGCACAGGGCAAGATTTAGACACCCTCGGTGTGTCGCACCATGACTACTACACGCCTCTGAGATGTGAAGCAACAACAGATATCGCCTCAGGAGCCACCGCTCCTCAAGAGGAAAGTATGTCGTGGGTACCTGAAGCCCTTACACGACAAAGCTTCCCGCCTCAGTTAGCCGATAGGCTCCTGAAAACACTAGAACAACCGCCCGAGAAAACCCTCTTCATTTTTATCGCCCAAGATACTTCTCAACTTCTCCCTACGATTGTTTCCAGGTGTGTATCGCTCTGGCTTCCCAGCACATTACCTCCGCTTACCTCCGCTTGTCCCTCACCAACGTTACTGTCAGAGGTGTCTCTAACCTCATCGATAGACCCTAGCATAGAAACCGTATGGTACCCACGTCTTACACCTTATTGGCATCGTGTGATTACCCAAGAGTCCGCCACAAGACTTTCTTCAGAAGTATGCCATGACCTCACACAGGCCTATCACGCTTTTGTCACTGAAAGTACTTCCCATAACATGACGTTGGCAACGAATCCTCAAGCGGAAACAGAAGCCACCTCTACCCTTGTCGACAAAGAGACTAAAACACCTCGAAAAACCAAAGGAAAAGGGCAGGAGGTATCCAGTGCAAAAAAAACAAGTCCTAAAAAAACAACCACCATTCAAGAAGTCCATCTTTTAGCTTGGTTAACCCTATTGCAACGAAGCATGACACATACCCTGCACCAACACGCTCAAAGTCCAGAGTATCTTTCTTATCAAGCAAGGCACCGCGCCGATAAGCTTTTAAAGCATGTTATGGCGGCAATACGCATGCTCCATCGTTATGTATCGCCTGAATTGGTCTATGCTGATTTGTGGCATAATCTTGCGTTTTAGTCCTCTGAGTCCCCACAAGACCTCTTGAGGGATACCCTGTTAGTCATGTTGGGTCATTTGCTTCATGATGTCTCCCTTGCACAAAGTGTCTCGTAAACCTACACAGCCTCTCCAGGCCTATCTAGGCGAACCTAGTCGTACCACACGAGGGGCGCTTGAAAGTCAAAAGCTCACACGCCCCCCATCTGAAACGCCTATTGCCGAATGGACAAAGCCACAGTACCAAATGCAGTTTATGACCATGCTCTCCTTAGAGAAAAACAGTGCTTCGCACACCCTACGTGCCTATGCCAAGGATATTAAAACTTTCTGTGCGTGGCTTTCAGTCCAAGCGACTTTGTTAGATACAAGCGTACCGATGCCTCCCCCTCAACATTGGTGTGCATTGTATGTGGGGTATCTTACGCAACAAGACCTTGCACGTCGGAGCATTCATCGACACGTCTCTAGTGTAAAGACTTTTTTACGCTTTCTTTTGAGAGAGGGGGTATTAGAAAATATCCGCTGGATTGAAAGCTGGCAACGTCCGAAGGTCTTCAAACGCTTACCAGAAGTGCTGACCTTGAAAGAAGTAAAACGTGCTTTTCCCGTTCAGTCTGAGTCTGATGCTACCACATTAAAGCAAAACGTACCCCTTACACCTGTGAAACGAGGCAGACCTCCCAAGCGAAAAGAAAAAAGAGGTCGTCCAAAGACCACCCCCCCCCCTTGTGTAAGAGGCAAAACTGCGTCACTAGAATCCAAGTGGCGTAAGGCAAGAGACACCCTCCTTGCGTTCTGTTTATTTACAGGAGGGTTACGTGTGAGCGAGCTTGTCCAGCTAAACTGGGAAGCACTGTATCCTCAAATGCTTCAAGACAACACCGAGCCGCTAGAGGTGCGAGTGCTTGGCAAGGGCGACAAACAGCGGATTGTCTATCTAGCCCACGAGGTCAGACACTTGGTGCAACAGTATCAAAAAACGTGTGAGGCACTTTACCAAGATTTACCCAGCGATGCCATGGGTCAACCGCTGTTCATGAGTCAGAAAGGGACACGACTTACCCCAAGGAGTGTACAACGTATTGTAGCCACTCGTACCGAGGCTGCGGGACTTGAAAAACGGGTGCATCCACACATGTTTCGCCATGGGTTTGCCACTTACTTGGTCGATAAAGGACTTGATTTACGCCTCATTCAAGAGCTTTTGGGACATGCAAGTATTCGTACAACCCAAATTTACACCCATGTGAGCGGTTTACACTTAATGAAGAGTTACAAAGAAGCACACCCTTTAATGCAAGCTCGCCTATCTCAAGATCGTACAGAAAGCTTGGGGGGTTTACCACGCCTGAAGAAAAAATCTACAGCCACTCAAACGCTAAAGAAAAAAGCCCTAAAGAAAAAAGAAAATTTAAAACAATAACCCATCATGCAAGATGCTAAACCCCACCCCATGTTACAAGAATCCTTACAAGAATCTTCACAAGAATTTTCGCTGGTAAGTCGCTACATCGACGTGCTTTCTTTACAAAAAGGCTTGAGTAAGTTGACCTTAAGTGCTTACCAAAGAGATTTATTACAATTCTTTCACTGGCTGGCACACCCCGCCCAGCATCATTTACAAGCGGGTCTTCTTGAACGGCAGAATATTTTGAGCTATTTAGGGTACCTCAAACAACAGGGGCTTAAAAACAGTAGTATTGCAAGAAAAATAAGCGTTTTAAAAGGTTTCTTTCTGTGGGGGATACTACACGCCACGGACACCATTCAACGAAACCCGTTTGCTCTGATGGAACGCCCTAAACTTTCCAAGCACCTGCCTCAAGTACTTTCGCATCAAGAGGTCAAAACCCTTTGCGAGAGAAAATCGTCTCCTCAGAGTCAATGTCACCCTCAAGAAACACTCATGTTGCAACTCTTCTATGCCTGTGGACTCCGTGTAAGTGAACTCGTCACCCTACGTAAGCAGGATGTAGATGTGATGCGAGGGGTCGTACGATGTATCGGAAAAGGGGATAAACAAAGACAAGTGCCTATGCCACGCACCACGGCACAAGCCCTGACACAATGGATGAACCAAACCCCAGGCGAGGGTGAAGCGTTTGTTTTTCAACGTCTCAAAAAGAAGGCTTTGACTGCTCGTAAACCATCTCCCTCAACTCATAAACCTCGTAAGCGTGCTGAAACGTCCATGGGGAAACATTGGATAGCCACAGGGAAGGCTTGGAGTCGGCGGCAAGTGTGGGGTATGTTACGTACCCATGGTAGGCTACGTTTATCCAAAAAAGTGCATCCTCACATGCTACGCCACACCTTTGCAACCCACTTACTTGAGGGTGGGATGAACTTACGCTTTGTACAAGAACTCCTCGGACATCAAGATGTTGTCACAACACAAGTGTATACGCACGTTTCCCGTAAAGCCCTCAAAGAGGCTTATAAAAAGCTTTTCTAAAAGGCTCACCCAATACTCATACCCCCTCATATCGGATCCATGTTGGCGTACTTTGACGGAGAGCCTCTGTGAAGGGAAACCTCTGTTAAGTTTTGTTATGATTTTGCAAAAAGATAAGGCTAAGACTATCTGTCTCTTTGCTTTTTGTTTACATTAGGGGGGTATCTATCTGTTGTAAGTATCCTTCCTCCATGATGAAAAAACGATATACCGTTTCAGCATACGACAGACTTATTTTTTCAAAGAGCGTTCTTAAAAAAGTTTTTTCAGGGGTGGGTCTTCCCTAGTAGAAAAACTTTAACAAACGTTTATTTAGACCGCTGAAGTATATGACTTCAGCATTTGTAGTTTTTTTTGATGTGGTATTGGGTAGTCTATGAGGTATAACCAGCGTGATGCAATTAACACCCCGTGCTGTGATGCGGTCTTATTCTCAGGGGCAAGTGCCTCGTTTAATCCGTCAAGCGGCACATACAGCCTCTGACGCACCCCTTCAAAATAGGCTGAATACCTTGCCTGCGTTGGATAGTAGCACTTCAAGTGTGCCTGAAGGTACCTCTTCAGGCACCCAACGTACCCCTAAGGGGAGCGAGCATAAGGCTTGGTTTGAGATGATGTGCCATCCTAAAACACAAGAAAAAGCCCTTTCTGTGTTGGGTGTCAGTCCAGAAGTCATGAAAGAGATTCAACAGTTCAAGCAATTAAGACCCTCTCTCGTACGTCATGCTGCCATACCTGTAGAACGTTGGGTGTCTCAGTTTGAAGGACAGGAAGACCAACGTACGGCACTACACATGCTCAAACACACACAGCTGGTTACATTGAAAAATGCACGTGTCGGGATGAAGGAAATCTATGATACGTTGCGGAACCGATACGGGCTTGAGCCTGAAAAAACGGTCTTTACAAGCTTGGGGTCGGCGAAGAGTGGGGGTATGATGACCTATTTAATGCGCCAAGCTTCTCAGTTGAAGGAAAGCCCCTACAACCCCTTTGCACACCTCAACGTTAAAAATGACTCTGGTCCATTTATAGACTATAGCCAACTTTTGAATCCCAAACAAATTGAAACCATGGTACAGCCCGATAAACATGGGGGCATTAAAAACTTGGTGATTCTGGATGACATGTTAGGAAATGGTACCGATTTTAAAGAGTTTCTTGAGAGTCCTCGTATTAAGCAAACACTTAAGATGTTTCCTAATGTGTACTATGCCACCTTGGTAGCAAACCCAGATGGCGTGGCAGGGATTAAAAAAGCACACCCCGATATGGATAACCTCACTTTTGTAAGTGCCGATATCCTCAAGCGAATTAACGGTTCAGCACCTGAACACCCTGCATTTACCCCAGAGGAACATCAAAAAGCGATACGTTGGCATAACAAATATGCCCATCGCATTGACCCGTTCAAGTTTAATGAAAAAGAGCAACTCAAGGGGCGGTTCCTGTTAACCTTTGACTGGAACACCCCCAACAATGCCCCCATGCCTTTTTATCAAAGTTCCAAGACCTTTCAAGCACTTTTCCCTCGAAAAGATGGTGCAAAAGATGACCATCAAGTCACAGCACAGCCAAGCTTTAAGCAACTCTCACTCGAAGGTTAATACATGACGAGTAGCCCTTAAAGCCCCTCCCTGTGAGTCAAGCCACTTACAGGGCGGATAACTAATGTTTAAGAGCGTATACAATGAGTATCTAAAGGGGTTTGGGCATCAGGATGGGGTGTATAATCGGTTATTTTACCCTCAAATAAACGCACCACCCCCGAAAGTTGGAAACCATCGCCTTGCAACCACCCCGCCCGATGCCCCTTGAGAGACGCTTCAAACCCTCGTTTCCAGACCTGCCAGCCAAACAAATCTTTCAAGGTACCTCGGGGCAAACTTGCCCACTTGTATAAGCGTCTTTCGGGGTCTGAAATCGCACACACCCCATAGGGCATCAATTGGTATTGTGCTAGGAGTGCCTCCCCTTCTTCAGGACTACTCATGTGTATGATACTTATGGGAGGGCATGATTTGCCAAGTTGATGGGCTTCTTTGAGCGTATCTGCCAGAGTTGTAAGCATTTCTCGGCAATAAATACATCCCGTATGTCTGAGGAAAACAAGGAGAAGCGGCTCCGAAAAACTTTTCTCCCACAGGGAGTGTTCTGAGGACGGGTAAGGCATAGCCTTTAGGAGTTGCTCGCCCTGAGAGGCTAAAGCTTCCCCGTAAATTTTATCGGCAGCCTGAAAGGCATGATACTTTCCAAGAAGAATGAGAAAAAAGGGAATCCACCACACGAGGTCGTTCGTAAGAATGTTCAGCCCAAACCACGGCGAGAAGCGATGGTCTAACCAGACAGCTTTCACAAAACCCAAAGGACCTAGTACTTTACCCACTAGTCCTACCAATACGATAGGCCAATAACGGTAGGGGTCTAGGGCTGCAAGAGCATATCCAAGGGCGTAACACCCTACAATCATACCAACACATTGCCATAGCTCAGGGTAATTAGGGAGTGGCATCGCCATCCATTGAAAGAGGGTCATCGGCGATAAAATCACCCAAGCACCCCATACAGCATTATAAATAGCGGCAACAAGCAACGTCCATTGCATCCAACGAGGAGCTTTGGCTTCAATATAGGCAGGTAAAAAAGAGGGGGTCACGGAAGATGAGAAAGACATGGTTGTGTGCATTTCCAGTGAGGCAATGATTGGGGATATTGTAGGTAGGTGACGCAGGGTATAGCACGTATCGTTGTGTGAAATGTCTTAGCATCAAGATGCTATGTATTTTGTTCAGTATAAGCGTGAAGGTTTAACAGATGCAAACGTTAGTTTATTGCCCTATAATAAAGGGTAATTGCATATTCTATGATAGCCAAACGCCCCACCCCAATAGCCCCCTAGAAAAACCCCTAGAAAGATACCATCCGTGGATGAGGCTATTGCATCATGGGGCGGATGCTTCGTTTTCTTAATGATAAAGTTTTTTAATCATACAGTACACTTCCTCACATCTAGCCTATGGAGTTGATGGTTTTATGACACCCTTCACACAAGCATCGCAAGACGCAGTGCCAGCAAAACCCTTAGGTCTTTGTGCAAGGATTATACCGTGCTTGGATGTAGATGCTCAAGGACGTGTGGTGAAAGGGGTCAAGTTTCAAGGTCTTCGTGATATTGGCGACCCTGTAGCCATGGCACAATACTACCAAGAAGAAGGTGCCGATGAGCTTGTGTTTCTTGATATATCTGCCTCTAATCAAAATCGTGCCACGTTACTGGATTGGGTGAGCCGAGTTGCATCCTGCCTCATGATACCCTTTACCGTGGGGGGAGGGGTTAAAACCTTGGAGGATGTTCAAAGACTGCTCGATGCAGGCGCAGATAAAGTAGCCATGAACTCTGCAGCGGTGTATCGTCCTGAACTATTGACCGAAGTAGCCCAAAAAGCAGGTAATCAATGTGCCGTATTAGCAGTGGATGCCAAATTAACCCATGCGACACCGAGTGGCTGGGAAGTCATGACCCACGGTGGGAAACAACCCACAAG
>JBIIZQ010000004.1:0-161352 GCA_044346175.1 Vampirovibrionales bacterium | reverse complement strand
TCATTATTTAGCTCGTTTCAGACGAAAGACGTTTTGTTATTCTAAGTCTTTGCAGATGGTAAAAGCTACACTCACTATCTTTTTCACACCTGATTGGCAAGCCTATCTATGATAATGTGCAACGCCCAAAATAGAATGCTTGCCCTAAGCCCTTGGAGTACTGTAAAATAGAAACCGCTGGGATTATTGTTCTTAGTCTGCTAGACAATGACTTTCTTGTACTTTTTCAACCTCACTGAGAAGCATCTACACTGAAACAAAGTCGTTGAAACAGAGGTCGTCATGTATTTCACTGGGTACATCATAAAGATGGATACCGTGAAGCTACTATGACATTAGAGGTGTTTGTGATGATGTTTGATGATGTTTATGGTTTACCCTCTCAACAACGACACCTGTGGTTTTTCAAGAAGTTGCAAAAAGATGTTGCATGACACCATTTTTGGCAGGGCTAGTGTGTCTTATTATGAAAGTTTTTTACACCTGCATTTTTCTTGAATAAGGTTTACAAAGCGGCTTGAGAGTCTCTTATCATGCCTAAGCTAATACCAAGCCTAACCTCATGCTAAGCAAAAATGCTGTAAAATAACTGACATTGTTGTGTGTCTCACTATTACGTTTATGAATCAATCATGTTAGGAATTGCAGCATGATGTGTGCTTCTTATCCCCAACCCGCTACAGAGCTTAAACCGTTACATGCTGACCCTCGTCAGTCGGGTCATACCGAGCGTCGTGACGATTGGGATTTTGAAAATAAAATGACCATCTTAGCCCTTGTGGTGTTTGGTATTTGGGCTACTTTTCGTGCGTTCGGGAATGTGTATACCGAAGCGGGCGTTGAAGGATACTTACCTCATATTTTATCGCCATTCTTTTCCCCCCCACTACAGAAATGGTTTCCTGAGTTCTTTGAAACCTATCCGTTTTTAAAAGCGATTCCAGCATTTTTAGTGATGTGGGTTCCTGTGGGTTTCCGTGGCACGTGTTACTTTTACCGTCGTGCTTACTACCGTGCGTTTTTCCGTGACCCTGCTGGGTGTGGTGTCAATGAAGACCCCAATAATACCCACGGTTATACGGGCGAGCGTCGTTTTCCTTTTGTCATTCAGAACTTGCATCGTTACTTCTTTTACTTGGCACTTGCCTTCTCAGTACTGCATATTTACCACGTATGGGAAGCCATGCACTTTATCACCCCTGACCATAGCCAACATAAGTTTGGGATGTCGTTAGGGACGTTGGTTATGCTTGCGGATGCCATTTTACTTACCGCTTATGTGACCTCCTGCCATAGCTGGCGACATCTCTTAGCTGGGAAGCTCGATTGTTTCTCTTGCACCAACTTCAATGAAGGTCGTCATGAGGCTTGGAAGCTTCAAACTTGGCTCAATGAGCGTCATATGCAATTGGCATGGATTAGCTTAGCCACAGTAGGACTTGCAGACGTGTTTGTGTACTTCGTGGCTTCAGGCAAGTGGAAAGACGTGTTACTGTTCGCCTTCTAAGACCTTAAAAAGCGTTCTGTATTTTTCGTTTTCTCTTTTCTTGAGAAAGACCCTATAGAAAACGTACCACGGCTTTTGCTGTCGTTTTCTTACGTGATACTTTCAATGTGTTATAACAACCAACGGATAGGATTTGGTTACTGTGAATACAACAATGCAATATGAAGTGTACACCCATGATGTCATTGTCATTGGGGCTGGTGGTGCTGGACTCCGTGCGGCGATTGAAGTTTCCGCACAAGGTTTATCGGTAGGTCTTGTCACAAAGTCCCTCCTTGGTAAAGCACATACCGTCATGGCTGAAGGTGGTATGGCAGCCGCACTTGCCAATGTCGATGAACAAGATGGCTGGAAAACCCATTTCATGGACACCATGCGTGGTGGTAAGTTTCTGAATAACTGGCGTATGGCTCAAATCCATGCTCAAGAAGCCCCCGAACGTGTGTATGAACTTGAAAAATGGGGTGCTGTGTTTGACCGTGCTGCTGATGGTCGATTAAACCAACGTGCCTTTGGCGGACATAGCTACCGTCGTTTAGCCCACGTGGGAGACCGTACAGGCTTGGAACTTATCCGTACCCTCCAAGACAAAGGGGTTCATTCAGGGATTGATATTTACATGGAATGTACCTTAACCCATCTTCTTAAAACGGGTTCAGCCCCCACAGACCCTGTGGCGGGTGCTGTAGGGTACTGGCGACAAACGGGTAAACCTGTTTTGTTCCGTGCCAAAGCCATTATTCTCGCAACAGGGGGTATTGGGAAAGCGTTTGCCGTCACCTCGAACTCTTGGGAGTACACTGCTGATGGTCAGATGATGGCTATGAAAGCAGGTGCTGAGTTAATGGATATGGAATTTATTCAATTCCATCCCACAGGTATGGTATGGCCCCCTGGTGTCAAAGGCTTACTCGTGACAGAGGCGGTACGTGGGGAAGGTGGCTTGCTCACCAATGCCAAAGGGGAACGTTTCATGGCAAATGTCGACCCGAAACGTATGGAGCTTTCAACCCGTGACATCGTCGCAAAAGCCATTTACAAAGAAGTGAAGGAAGGTCGTGGTAGCCCACACGGTGGGGTATTCCTTGATATTTCTCATAAAAATGCGGATTACATCAAACGTAAGCTGCCAAGCATGTACCATCAGTTTAAGGAACTTGCAGACGTTGATATCACCAAAGAACCTATGGAAGTTGGCCCAACCACACACTACACCATGGGTGGGGTGAAAGTAGATGCTGAAAGTCAACAAACGACAGTACCTGGATTGTTTGCAGCGGGTGAAGTCGCTGCTGGACTCCATGGTGCGAACCGTCTTGGTGGGAACTCTCTTTCCGACTTGATTGTATTTGGACGACGTGCTGGGATAGGTGCCTGTGAGTACATTCGTCAGCACATGCCTGCCTTGCCTGGTTTTGAACAACGTCAGTTAGAGGAAGCCTTAGAAGCTCAAGACGCACCGCTCACAAGAACCGCTGGGGAATCGCCTTATGCCATTCATAAAGAGTTGCAACAAATGATGCAGCTTAAATGTGGTATCGTACGTGAGGAAGGGCCTCTGCTTGAAGCCCTTGAAATCCTTGAGCAAATGAAGCACCGTATCAAACAAGTACGTGTAGCGGGTGGACGTGGCTACAACCCTGGCTGGAACCTTGCCCTTGACCTTGAGAACATGATTGCAATTTCTGAAGTAGTGGCACGCTGTGCCTTACAACGGAAAGAAAGCCGAGGGGGTCATACACGTCTTGATTGTCAAGACTGGGTCGACCCTACCACGAAAAAGCCTTTCAATACCGAATGGTGGTATAAAAACTCTATCACGACCCTACGTGATGGTGGTATTCATGTTTATACCCAAGACCTCAACCGTATGCCTTCTGATTTACGTGCATTCTTTGAAACGGATGAACTGCCTTACGCCTAATCGCCTAAGTGTTTGGAGGAGAACTTTCCTCAGAAACATCTCCTCCTACCGTTTAATGAATCTCTTACCGCGCTTTTCATTCAGATAGAAAGCATTTTACTTATGATGAGTACTGAAACCACTCCCCAAACTATTCAGTTACGTGTATTTCGTGGCGAACCTAATGCCGAACAAACAGGCATTGACGCACGTTATGAGGTGTATGACGTTGAAGTTGAGGCTGGTATGGTCATACTGGATTGTATCCATGCCATTCAAGCAAAAGATGCCCCTGAGCTTGCGGTTCGTTGGAACTGTAAAGCGGCAAAATGCGGCTCCTGTAGTGCTGAAGTCAATGGTAAACCCAGTCTTATGTGTAAAACACGTATTGACAGTTTACCCACCGACCAACCCATTACAGTCTCTCCGATGAAGACCTTCCCTTTGATTAAAGACCTCGTAACCGATGTCTCTTGGAACTACGCTGTGAATAAAGCGATTCCAGCTTTTACTCCACCTGAGGGTGAAGACAACAAAGACTGGCGCTTACAACAAAAGGATGTTGACCGTGTTCAGGAATTCCGCAAGTGTATCGAGTGTTTCCTTTGCCAAGACGTATGTCACGTTTTGCGTCACCATGAAAAGTTCGCCCAATTTGCAGGGCCACGCTTTATGGTACGTTTAGCTTCACTGTCTATGCACCCTAAAGACACACTTGACAGACTCCCCTACATCAAGGAACAAGCTGGTATTGAACTTTGTAACATTACCAAGTGCTGTACTGAGGTATGTCCTGAGGAGATTCACATTACGGACAACGCCATTATTCCTTTAAAAGAGCGTGTCGTTGACCGTTATTTTGACCCTCTCATGACCATAGGTCGTGTACTTGGTCTTATCAAGTAACGCACACCGCACCTTATCCAAACATAAAGAGGCAGACACTCTAAGGGAGGTCTGCCTCTTTTGTTTTTTAACCCCCCAAACAACAAAAGGACTTTAGTTTTTCTCAAGACGGTCGATACATACTGTAGCGTACTTTACAGATAGCAATAATGTCTCTCTAAAGTCCAAGCCTCTTTTTGTCATCAAACCCTGTAGAATGGATGGTACTTGCAATGAATCAGACAATCAATCAACACCCTGATTTAAAGAAGCAAGGTTTTGCACTTGTTGAACTCGCTATGGTCGTTGGGATTGTAGGTGCTATTAGTGGCATTGCGATGCTCGTTGGTGCAAATCAAGAACGTGAGATTCTCAACGTCAACGCAGCAAACATGCAAGCAAGTTATGCCGTATTACTACATCAAGCAAGCCTTCGCAACGATATGAGTCCGACGGAAGTCATGGCGGATGTCACCATGCGTGCAGGCATGATTAACACACTACGTAACCGTATTGCAACTGCTTATAACAATGGGGCAGGTATTAACCTTGCCTGCCCTACAACGACATGCAATTTAACCCTTACCAAAGGGGCTGACACCAACGTATACACGTTTGATATGAACACCATTACGCTCGTAAGTCAGAATGGTACCAGTATCAACCGTCCACTCAATGAGTATATGCGGGATTAAAACGCATCGTCTCATTGAACCTCATTACATACTGGGAAATTCCCATCCAAATCGACTAATATAGACTCCCGTACCTGTCAAAGCGACAAGTTTACGGCGTACAAGATAGTTGACTTGGGTTGTGATTTTAGTCGCAGGTGCATGCTCGTACGTTCTGCCATCTGTTTGAGTCACACCAGAGCGTACAAGATACTGCTTAATTTCCTCGGTCGTTGCCCTGCCACCTTGAAGCACGATGGCTTGAAACATCGCGTAAATAATGGAGTCTTTATTTTTAAAACTTTGGGCTGTCTGTTCAAACGCTTTTTGAGGTACAAAAGTCGCACTGGTAAGGTCTTGAGGAATTTCAGGGTACTGCTCAGAGGGGGTACTACACTGAATGACATGTGGAATGCTCCTCGTGTGTGTGTCCGTGTGCTGATGAGACGACCAAACAGAAGCAGAAATACCCAACTGCTCTACAGACCAAACACTCGGTAAAGTAGACAATGCGGGATGAGGCATCAAGCACTGTAAAGCACTCAAGACAGTATGCAACTGCTGGGCTTGTGTTGCCAGATGTTCCATACACATAAGCAAAGATTGTTGTTGCTCATGACATTGCTTGAGGAGTACGTTCAAGTGCTGGAAGCGTTCATGGGTTGTGTCAATCAAACTGTATAAGGCTGGCTCACTACTAACATGAGGTAACGCAAGGGTTTGAGCGACCTCTTGAATCAATAGATTCGCTGTTTGAAGGAGAGCAGTCTCTTGAGGTGTCTCTTGAGTATAAATAGGAGGTGTGTGTTTCATCGTCAATCCATTAAGAAAGCACACAGTGTAAAAGCAATTTCTTACACTGTGTGCTTGGTGTTACAAAGCGTTAAAGCATTACGAGCATCATACGGAGAACATCTCGCAAGAGTTTAAATTAAACCACGTTGGGTGCAAGCCCATGACCCACGCGCCACTCATCTGATTCATCCCCTGAAAGTGTCAAATCTTTTTTATCTAACACAAGGGCTTCACGGGAGTAGTCTGCAAGTTCAAAATCGGGTAACATCTGAATACAATCTACAGGACATACCTCGGTACAGTTCCCACAGAAAATACAGCGTCCAATGTCAATGGTGAATCGGTCAATGACAGGTTTTTTGTTTGCATCACGGTGCATCTCAATTTGAATGAGGTCATCGCAAGGACAAACTCTTGCACAGGCTTTACAGCCTACGCAGAGGTCTGAACCATCACTCTTAGCAAGGAGTGCTAAGCGACCGTGAAAGCGGGCGTTTAAATCAGGCAATACTTCTGGGTATTCTAACGTGACCGAAGGGCGTGCCATGTGCTTAATCACAGTTTGCATACCACGACCCAACTCTTTGAGACCATTCCAAACTCGGTTTTCTTTTACCAAGTCTTCGGTATTCATGCCAATCATCATCATGGAGATGTACTACCTTCCTGCTGTAAGACGCTTGAGGATTTGACTATTTAACATATCAGAGGATAGACGGGCAAAGCCCCAGAAACCACCCACTGCCACAACCACAAACAACAGAAGCAATCCAATATCTTGGAAGCGGTTAAGCACCACGAAACGTTGGAGTGCCACTACAAAAATATTCACTAAGGAAAGCGGAATGAGGAACTTCCAGCTAAAACCCATTAACTGGTCAGGTTTTAAACGAGGGAGCGTACCACGAATCCACATAATAATAAAGATAAACAAATAGGTTTTTGAAATAAACCAAACCACCATCTCAGTTTGTTTAATCAAGCCTGTAATAGCAGGAAGGTTAAAGGTTTTTTCGAGGGTAGGACCTATCACATCAGCCATCCAAAACCCAAAGGGGCAACCATACCCGCCAAGGAAGAGACTGGTCATGAGTCCTGCCATCACAAACAAAGCCGCATATTCAGCCAAGAAGAACATCGCAAACTTCATACCGGAATACTCGGTATTGTAGCCACTTACAAGCTCACTCTCAGCTTCAGGAAGGTCAAACGGAACACGGTTGATTTCAGCAATCGCCGATGTAAAGAAAATCAAAAATGTTGGTAACAGCCAAATGATATTCCACGAGGCCGCACCCCAAGCTTGCTGCTGCTTCACGACTTCCGCAATATTGAGCGAACCCGAAAACACCGCCAAAGCCAATACACTTAAAATCAAGGGGATTTCATAACTAATGGCTTGTGCCGCACTCCGCATACCACCTAAAAGCGAGTATTTGTTGTTAGAGGACCAACCAGCTAACACAACCCCTAGCACACTAATGGATGAAAGTGCGAACAAAAACAACATCCCCGAAGGGACCACTGCAGCAAGAAGGGTATCACTGAAAGGCAGGAAACCCACCAAAGCAAACACAGGTAAAAAGAACAAGGCGGGTGCAATGGTAAAAAGGAACTTATCCTGACAATCCGTCATGACATCCTCTTTAAAGAGCAGCTTCACCCCATCGGCAATGGTATGCCCAAGGCCTAAGGGACCCACACGGTTAGGACCCTTACGTTGTGTTAACCAAGCCAGAAGTTTACGTTCCAACAAAACCATGAAAACGACAGAAGCTTTCGTGACCACCGTAATCATGATAAAAACGAGCAGGGCATATAGCCCAATTTGTCCAGCATCAGGGAAGCTTTGCCATAGTTTGACAACAGCATCTATGCCTTGTTTAAGAAGTGCAACAGTTGAACTCACGGCGGAACCTGTCCAAAACTAAATGTACAAACGACTGAACGAAACACGATACAGCTTGAGGGTCAAAATGAATCCTCAAAAGCAGGGAAGGAGTACAGTTTATCTGTCTACCTCAGGTAAAATAACATCTAAACTCCCAAAGATGGGCATGAGGTCAGGATAAGGCTGATGGTACATTAAACTTGGCAGTACAGATAAGTTAGAGAATGAAGCACCGCGCCACTTAATACGATAGGCTTTAGGGGAAGCATCGGACACGATGTAGCATCCTAACATGCCTCGAGGTGATTCCACCATGGTCATTCCCTCGCCTTTGGCGGGTTTAAAGAGCATGAGGTTTACTTTTTGACCCCAAGTATTCCAATCAAAGTTAATATCTTCGACTGTTTTAGGGTCGCCTCCCTCGGCTTTCAGTTTTGCTTTGGCTTCTTCAACAGCCTTACGGTGTTTATCCACATTGGAAGGCTCGCCACCGTATTCTTTTTTGACACGCTGAATGCCTTGGGCAATCAAACGAAGACTTTCGCGCATTTCAAGCATACGAACCTGGTAACGGTCATACACATCCCCGTGCGTAAAGACAGGAACATCAAACTCCAGCTCAGAGTACACACCGTAGGGATTGGTTTTACGCAAATCTTGAGCCACACCCGTTGCACGTAAACTGGGTCCTGTCACCCCATAGGCAAGGCAATGGTCTTTATCCATAATCCCCAAACCAACGGTTCTATCTAAGATAATGGGGTTTTTATTGGCAACAGCCTCAAACTCATCAATACGAGCGGGGAAGTAATCCACAAATTGTTGTACTTGATCAAGCCACCCCTCAGGGATGTCCTTTACCGCCCCGCCAAAACGGAAGTAGTTGTACATCATCCGAGCACCCGTAAGCTCTTCAAAGAGTTTAAAAATCATCTCACGGTCACGAAACGCCCAGAAAAACGGACTCGTGGCTCCTAAGTCTAACAGGAAAGTACCGTACCAGAGTAAGTGTGAGCTGATACGATTAAGCTCCATACAAATCATACGAATATACTCAGTACGCTTAGGTATTTTGAGATTCGAGATACTTTCAATGGTACTCACAAAGGCATAGTGGTCAAAGAAAGAACTCAAGTACTCTACACGGTCAATGGTGGGCTGATACTGGAAATACGTCCGTGTTTCTGCCATTTTTTCCTTGGAACGATGGAGGTACCCAATGATACATTCCATATCCCGCACCTGCTCCCCTTTAAGGGTCGTAACAAGACGGAGTACCCCGTGTGTGGAAGGGTGTTGGGGGCCAATATTAACAATGAGTTCACCTTCTTGAGCGTCACGGTGTAGCACGGAAGTAACACCAGGAGCTTGAGAAAGCTTAGGAGCAGAAAGCTCAGGTTTTGCACTTGGGGCGGTATCGGTTGCAAACATCATCATAGGAGAGGTATTACATGATTAAGGGGGAGTAAATAATACTGAATCAAGGTTGAATGAAGCTTATCAGGAACGCTGATAATCACGATGATTTCGTAAAAAACAAGGGCTTAGCGCTGATTCCAGACCAAACGTGGATCATTTTCCTTGTAGTCTTTACGAAGGGGGTAACCCACCCAATCGGCAGGCATAAGAATACGCCGTAAGTCAGGATGTCCTTCAAAATGAATACCCAAAAGGTCATAAGCTTCCCGCTCATGCCAATTCAACGCTGGATAAATGGGGGTTAAACTCGGCACAGTATCGGCTTCATCCGCAGTAAGTTTTAACACCACATAGGTATGCGTTGATAAGGCATAGAAATGATACACAGCCTCACGATGGGTTTTCCAATCCATCCCAGTGCAAGACAAGGCAAGGTCAAACCCACAGGTTTCTTTGAGGATTTTTGCGGCTTGATGTGCCTCTTGGGCAGCAACCGTTATCATTTCAACTTGTTTGGCATCATCGCCTAAGGCCGCCACGGTGGTGACACCCGCTAACTGAAGGGCTTGTCCGATAGGACCAAGAGGGAGAGGCTCTGGCTCGGGAGAGGCTACAGTGGTGGGTACTGTAGAAGTATCTGAAGAAAACATCATCATAAGGGTGACAAACCTAATAAGAGATTAACAGGACAAAAGGGTCATACAGAGTGAACAAAGTGTCATAAGGGCCATGTGCTTAAGAAGCAAACGAGCAAAGCCCTATGACCTAAACTAACTTTGAGCGACGGAAGCCACGGGGCGAAACGGAATTTTACGTTCATGTCGGAACTTGATATTGCCACGTACCAAGGTTCCCTCGGCTTTAAGGGCATCGAGGTCATACGCCTCTGTCTGAACGCCCCAACGAAGGGTTTCAATCCCCTCAGCAGGCAATAAAACCTCACCATCACCGAGCATCACACGGCTACGATGGCTTTCGGCACGCTTACGACGGTCACGAATCGACTCCGTGCGAATTTTTTTCTGAAGCTGAATCAAAGCATCAATCAAGGATTCTGGCCGAGGGGGACACCCAGGCACATAAACATCCACAGGAATCAGGCGGTCCACACCACGGACAACCGAGTACGAGTCATTTTCGTACATCCCACCCGTCACCGTACAAGCACCCATGGCAATCACGTACTTAGGTTCAGGCATTTGCTCATACAAACGCACCAAAGCAGGTGCCATTTTATGTGTAATGGTACCCGCCGTAATAATCAAGTCGGACTGTCGAGGGGTAGCACGAAATACCTCTGACCCAAAACGACTAATATCAAACGTAGAGGCACTGGTAGACATCATCTCAATCCCGCAACAAGAAGTTGCAAAGGTCATAGGCCATATCGAATTGGAACGAGCCCAGTTATAGACCGCATCAATGGTTGTACATAAAATCCCACTGCTTTCCAAAATATCTTGGAGTGCATTGACGACAGCGTTCATCATGAGTGAAAGATAACTTTCTGAAAAATTGGGTAACATCAGAAAAACAGGTAAGCGAAGCATCAACCGTACGATTTAAATCAACTAAGCGCCAAAACACCTTTAAAGACGCAATTCAAAACGCCAGCGAGCCAATCAGTCAACAAACGCAAACTTATTCCCAACGTAAAGCATCTTTACGCCAAGCGTATACCAAACCTGCAAAAAGAATCGCAACGAAAATCAAGACTTCTATCAAGCCTAGTAGCCCCACCTTCTCAAGACTTAACGCCCAAGGAAAGAGGAAAATGGTTTCAATGTCAAACAAAATAAAGAGCAAGGCATACAAGTAGAACTTAATATCAAAGTTAATCCGAGCATCCCCATAAGGAAGCATACCCGACTCATAGGGTAACATTTTCAAAGGGGTTGGACGCTGAATCTGAACCAAGCGGGAAACAATCAGCATCGTAAAGGCAAGCACACCACAGAGCATCACCAAATAGAAAAAGAGGGGGAATCCTTGAAGTGCAAATCTCACGGAGGTTAGTCTTTCTGGATGCAGAACATTTTAAAAACACCATACACTAAAATTATTCCTATGCTACCATAAACACACCTTAGAGACACCTCCCCCTTTAAAGGGATTTTGTGTCTATGTAAGGGTGCGTTACTTGAGGGAGGCGTTGTGAAAGATGCACTACAAGATATTGGAGCATCCGTAACAAACCTTGAGGCGTTGGCGTATCACCAAAGGGGAAGGGTTGCCCTGAGGCTTTCCAAAGGGTTGCCAGTGCCTGTGGCGTATGACGTGCATCAACCAGAGGGGTTTGTAACGCCCACACATTTAAACCAACCCCCATCACATAACAGTGTCTTAGCACCCCATGAGGGGTCGTTGACGGGAAGCGTCGATGTTCTGTTAACCCACCTGCTAACTTAAACCCTTGGGTATCAACCAAATCGTTGACAGGTTTATATAAAACAGGGCAAGGGGTTTGATGATGGGCATCCCATTGTAACTGAAGTGCCTGATGTACTTGCTGCATCAGCCAAGCACTCAGAGGCGTGGTTTGCCACCAATGGTGCATCGGTGAAGAGTGGTTCTTCTCATGTGCTTCAGGCAAGACATAGGCAAAACTGAAGGTCAAGGTGTGCCAAGGGGTACTGTGCCAAACGCGCCCTTGGGTACCTTGCCCCTGCGTTTGCTCGGGTGTCCAAATAACACGTAACGTGTGCGGCTCCTGAGTAGACACGCCTTCCCAAGCGAAGACCTGGGTTGAGGCACACACCCGCCATGGCTCAAGAGCAATAGGCATGTGTAAGGCACTGCCCAGTGTGTCAAAAGCACACTGGGCTTCAAGACATAGGGGCTGCACATGAGCCAAGAAAAGAGCGTTTGAAGTTAACACATTAAGGGGTAGGTTTTGTCACTTTAGGGACCTCTAAAGAAACAATCCGCCAAGCTCCCAAAACACCCGATTTTTCAAATGTGAGGGTCAGATGTTGTCCTTTCACATCAAAGGTACCGTGTAAAACTTCTGCCGTTGTACTAGCAACAGGCTCCTGTTTAAAGGTGTAAAGAGGAGTGTCAGGAAGCCATTTTAAAGCAGTCGCAATAAGCCAAGCGGCATCAGGGAGCGTTTCCGTGCCTGGGGTTCCCGAGGTGACTGTCTGTTCAATTTTCCCTTCCGCCATGGTGCGTAAACCGCCTTTGCCCAATGTCACCAAACTCCCAAGCAGAGGATGATTCTCTTGAAAGCCTTGTAAGCTGGTATCAATGACCCTTTTCGTATCCACAACTTGGTTAAACTCGGTCATATTTTGATGTTTGAGGGCAAGCAGCATCTGTGCCATGGCATACTCAGGCGTGGTTTGTATCCAGGCATACTCCCCTAAGCCTAATGTCCCCATAAGAGCCAGTACACCCGCCACAAGTTTTACTTTGAACTGATTAAAGACCGAGTCAAAAAAAGATTGCATAAGCTCAGTGACCATACTGCAATAGATTCCTTAGTACTTGAAAACTTGAAAACTTGAAGACATGAAGAGAAGACGTGAAAAGGAAGCAATATAAACAAAAACCACGATAGGTCTGTTATAGCACAAGTACGCTATTACCTTATCACAGGCAGTAGCGTACTTGTAAGCCTTTGTTAAAACACGAGGTTACACCCTTAAAGGAGCAAGGAATGGGAGTCTGGCCCCTCTGGCTGGTCATCCTCACCTGTGGTGGCACTTGTATGGGTATGGCGCCCCGTACTACCACGCATAAAGGCGACCTCAGGGTCGAGCATGGTCGTGGTTGTCGTGGTGGTTTGGGTAAGCATTTCATCTTCTTGAAGTTGCTGTTCATGATGCACGGTTTTAGCTAAACAGACGCGCATCTTGAGTTCATCCAACTCACGGTCACCCACCATGAATTCAGTAATGGTATTAAGAGACAGTGTCCAAACAGCATCTGGTACGCCATCTTCTTTATAGGCTTGGATAGTAAGCGTATCTGGCGTTACATCAAGGATTTTACCCTCGTAATAACGATTAAAATACCCCTGACGTAAGTAAACAAAAGCATTCACTAACGCTAAAAGTTTTTTGTACATTGAGAGGGACTCCTCCGCCATAGAACCGTGACGTAAAGCGGGATGTGGGTGAATAGGATACATACTCATCATGTTAGAAACGTTTGAACGCCCCCTTCTGCTTAATTCAGGAAGTACACAGTTATGCCGTCAAGAGTCACCACAATAAGATGAACTCTTATACTGTCCACAATAGACTAAAAAGCCCATCATAAGATAGTAGGAAACATGACACGGGGTATGCCTTCACTGCATTGGACAAAAGAAGCACCTAACACTATTGTAAGAATTTTATTTGCTTTATGCAAGTAATGATTCTGTAAACAAGGCAGTGCTTGGCTTTCAGCCCAAGAAAGTAAGTCAAGAAGATACGTTAAATACGTATCTCTATAAGAGATGCCTTAGCGTGGCTTTCATCATATCCATCCATACATGCGTGTCATGCTATAGAGATAAAACCCTCACTAGGGTTCTCTTGTGTTAGAAAGCCTATTTTTTATGAGGTAACATTGAAAGTACCTTATTGAGCATCCCCTTGAGGAAGTCTCTCCTATGGGTGTATGCCACGCAAAAACCCATGTCCCCGCACGCTACAAAGCACAGGGACATGGGTTTCATTCTTTGTAATTAAGAAGTCATTCAACCAAATGCAACTTAGCCACGGAGCAGACTCAAGGCTGCAGAGGTAGACTGGTTCGACTGAGCCAGCATACTCAATCCCGCTTGTTGGGCAATTTGGAATTGCGTCATACGGGTGCTTTCTCTTGAAATATCCACGTTACGAATCCGAGCTTCAGAGGCCGAGGTGTTTTCATAGTTCACCTGTAAATTGTTTAATGCCCCTTGTAAACGATTGGTTAAAGCCCCTATCGTTGCACGACGTGAGTTGACGGTTGTAATGGCTGTATCAAGTGCGGCAATGGTCGTTAAAGCAGAGGCATTTGAACCCACTGACAAGTTCGCAGAAGCCACCCCTAATGCCGCAGCATCAATATCACCAAAAGGGTTTGTACCCGCCGCTGTAGCGAGGTTAAGGACATCATTCGCAGCGGTTGACCCTGAACCAATCTGAACGTTAAAATTGGTCGCTGAACCATCCAATAAGTTCACCCCGTTAAAGGAAGTCGCATTAGAAATACGGGTGATATCTTGTTGAAGCTGATTCATTTCATCCAAAATAGCCGTTCGTTGAGTGGCACCAAGGGTGTCATTGGCAGCTTGTACCCCTAGCTCTCGCATCCGTTGTAGGTTTTCAGTGATTTGTCCTAACGCACCATCGGCAATACTCATGACGTTCATCCCGTCTTGAACGTTATCCTGTGCTTTCAGAGTACCTCGTAATGTTGAGCGCAAACGTTCAGAAATCTGTAACCCTGCGGCATCATCACTGGCTTTGTTAATCCGAAATCCTGAGGATAAACGCTGCATACTGGTAGCCAAGTTTGTTTGGACACCATCCATTAAGCGTTGGGAAGACATTGAGGACTGGTTGTAGTTCACGTAAAGTACCATCATGGTGTTTCTCTCCTTGTTGTATCGTTGCTATCCTTGGCAAAACAGAACACAGTACCCCATCATCAATCATTTTGTGACAAGGCAAGGCTCTTTATTTTAAGTCAGGATGATACTTCACAATCCTTAGGAAGCATCGACCCACTTATCCTATCTGTGACACCTACAAACCTCGTGACAAGAAACACACCACACTCTTAAGGTAATCTCTTCAAAAGTGGGAGGTTAAGTTGGCTTCACGGTTGCAGTAAGCTTCAGATAAATACTGTATCGGTGATATGGAGGAGAAACTGAAGACAAGGCTCAAGATGTAACGTATTTGTTACAGATAAGGCACTTTAAAACTCATGAAGTACATGGTCAAGCTTTGCCGTATAGCGCATCATATCGCCCTGATGGTTCACTAAATGGAGATATTGCGACCACATCACAGCAGTTTGAATAAAGCTCACAGGAGCGACCAATAAAATCACAAGCTCCACTAACGCATAGGTCATTTTTTTATGTCTCAGGGGACTTCTCAAAGATATGGAAGACCTTGACACTGGAGACTGTTTAAGTTGTTTAAAACGCTTACAGGAAGGGGGCATGCAAGATACTTTCATTATCAACTAAGCATAAAGTAGAAGGGCATTAGAACGAAACAAGGCAAGCACGATACCTGATACAAAATACGCTTAATACAAGAGCGTCTTAGTAAATGGCCTCAAAAGTTGTCTTACCTACTGAGAGACTCATCCAATTGAATGAATCCCGTGATGTTCATACCCTACAAAGTGCTGAGACTCGATACCATATCGATACCATCAGGTTACAAGGGCGGGTTACACGGATGATGTCTATGCTATGCAGAAAACCATCATCAGGAAGAAGGTACTCTGAAGCAGAAACGTACGATTAGATAACGCACTCCTCAAACCTCTCTTAAGCTTCAGCTTCTAAAAAAGTAAAACCTGCTTAACAAGCACTTCAAGACAAGCACTTCAAGCATGGTGTGATATCTCTTAATATCAGGGCATAGGTATCAAAACGATACCTAGTCATCGGGCAGGATAAGCCCATGGCGACCTCATTAGGCTTTCGACGCATTCATGTCAATTCTGAAACACCTTTTCAACACAAACCACTTTTTATTACGCTGTTGTAACACATAGACACGCACTATCTCATGACTCTCTCTATTCGCCGTCAGTCCTCCTCCTCCCTCTCCACATCTTCCTCACACCTTCCTCTCTCTACCCGTCCAGCCACTTCTACTTCAAATACAGCACCCAAAACAGAGGCACTCCAAGCCCTTGAAGCCAAGCTTGCAACACTCCGTCAAGCCGTTCAAACGCAAGTAAGCAACCCAATCGCTGAAACCACCACCAGTGCAGACCCCGTATTAGAAAAAGCACCCAAGGCTCAGGCACCCACTGTAGATGCTCGTCAACCCCGTGAGACGCAAGCCACCGAAAACGTTATGAAACACGAGCTTCAAGATTTTGGACGCTTGCTGATTGATGTGCAAACCCTAGGTGAACAACTTGGCACCACAAAAGAACACCTGAGCGATGAAGCCATTCACAGAGCTTGGTACTGGGGTGAAAGTTTGTTTGCCGACTACAAAGTTTAACCCATGAATGGCATCCAGCTTTTGATTGAAGGAAAGGTGTTCTTTTAGAGAATGCTTTGTTATTGCGTTTTACTCGGGTTGCATAAAGTAGGTACCGTCATTCCGACTTACGTCGGAATCCAGAGAGCTTACAGTATAACAGAGAGATGGATACTGACTCTGCATCTGTATGACGTGAGAAAAAAGGCGTTATTCCTATTGCCTCATGTGTTCAAGCTCCTGTCCAGCTAATCTTTCAAGCAATTACCTTGGGGCAATGATAACTATTTGCATGTTTTTATAAAAAAAGCATATAATGCTATCTTACTGTCCCCTAAAACATGATTATCCTAGTGTAGCTACTTAACTTTGAAATAGCTCGGTATCGATATAAAGGGTCATAGGGGTATCTTTGTGTGTATCTATATATTAGGTGATATATGCCTTGGGGATTCCTCTCCAAGCCCGTCCTCTTTACAATCTATTATTTAAGAAAGTGCCTTCTCATGATGATGTCTGGTATTATGGCAGAGTTTAAAGAATTTGCCCTCAAAGGGAATATGGTTGATACCGCCGTTGGGATTATTCTTGGAGGTGCCACAGGGAAAGTGGTCTCTAGTTTAGTGTCTGACGTGTTAATGCCTCCTATGGGTGCCTTACTGGGCAAAGTAGACTTTAAAAACTTGAAAATCACGCTCATGCCCGATGTAGCGATTAACTATGGTATGTTTATTCAAACAACTATTGATTTTATCATTATCGCTTTCTGTGTCTTTTTACTAGTCAAGGGGGTCAATAGCCTGAAAAAAACCGCTTCAACAGACACCCCTGAAGCTTAGCCCTAGGCGAGTCAATGGCTTAAAGCATGCTTTTAAGCTTTTAAACCCTTGTTGAGAACAAGCCAAAAGCCCCCTACTCTAAAAGAAACAGGGGGCTTTTGCGTTATCTTTACACAGCTTATTTGTGGATTAAGCGTGCTTCAGCCACTGACCAATCAATATTTTTAAAGAAAGCATCAATGTAAAGAGGACGTTCTGTGGGTTTATAGTCCACAGTGTAAGCGTGTTCCCAAACATCCATCACGAGTACGGGATTAAAGCCAGGAGGATGGCCATTTTCGTGGTCGGTAATCCAGAAGTTGATTAAACGACCATTGGTGGGGTCTTCATACAAGACAGCCCAGCCAATCCCACGCATGGCACCTGTTTTACGGAAGTCTGCTTCCCAATTTGCAAAGCTACCAAAAGACGCATTGATTTTTGCAGCAAGGGCAGACTGAGGATTAAGTGCTGTACCCTGAGGGGTCATGTTGTCAAAGTAATACTCATGGAGTCTCATCCCGGCATACTCGAAACCATAACGGCGCTTTAACTCATTAAACTCAGGGGTACCGATTTGACCCGCTTCCAATAATTCGGCAAGCTTCTGGTTTAAAATGTTGGTGTTCGTCACATAGCCTTGGTACAACTTGTAATGTTGCTCTAACTGGGTAGGAGACAACCCTTCAAGTGACAAGTTCCAAGTTTTAGCCTCATAGGGCTTCAGTGCAGTGGCGGTAGAAAACATCGTTAATCAAGCCTTTACTAAGCAATTCAGATGAAAGGACGATACACAGAGAGAAAGAAAAATGAGCATCATATCAGGCAAACAAAAAGGGCTTAGCACAGCACTGTTCATGAACCTAACACGTTTTAGCTTTGTGGAAAAATATGTCATTTTACTAATAATTATTCTTTCAGCAAAGCAGGGGATAATCAAGCCTTGCTCCAGCATAAGGCTTGAGGGCGTAGAGACAAGCATTTTGTAAGGTTTTCTTAAGTATTACCATCCTAGAGGATGAGAACACAACAAGAGGAAGCCTTGGCAAATGAGTTGCCTTTCAAGGATACTGTAAAGAGTCATTCCCTCTCTCTCGTCTTAAGTAAGTCTACCATGCCTTCAAGCAAGTTATACCCTGAGCCTACTCACCTTACCCACATCCCTGTATATCATGCCCCTTGGTATCAGAGTGTCTTGCCTTATCAAGCAGTACCTTTACTGCTGTTTTACATGATACTTGCACCACTCCTCCTGTTGACCAGTGAAAATCTACTCGGGCCTCTTGTCATGTTACTTCCAAAAGTTGCGACCATGGCTCCTGAACAACTTGCACAGGGTCATTGGCTACTACCTTGGGACTACTGGCTCAAGCTTATCGCTTTCTTAGGACTAGCCGTCACAAGTTATGGCATGATTTTTTTACGTCTTCAAGTGATTTACCTCACGCAGTGGAGCCGGCAATTGCATCGTCCTCATGCGAAACACTGCGATTATGTCCCCCATGAGCAGGCTTCTTTCATGGCACTGATACGATGGTACTCAGAAAGATTTATGGGCATTATTGGCACACAATTACTTCTGTGGGTACTACTTGCCATCGTGATAGTGATAGCCTTTATGGTGTTTAATAGCTTTGCAGGCACCGCAGGTGTCATGCAAACTTTTAGCTTTATTTTAATGGCTTTTTTACTGCTCGGGCTTGGCATCCTTGCCCTTTGGCGAACAGGCATGAGTCTTTTAATTTGGCGACGCTCTTTGTTTGGTTCGGTTATTGCCGTAACAGAACCCTATCTTAGCTATGACTTTGTTGCCAAACGTTCTTCCAGACTTCAACATTATGGGCTACGGTCTTTCGGACTCCAAGTCCTTCTCACGCTCTTGGGGATATTCCATCTCAGCTCCGTGGTATGGTTATTGTGGTGGGTGGATATTAGCCAGTTACTCCAAGGGCAGGTCTCCTATATTGCGATTTATGGGCTTACGACCCTCAACGCATTTTTATGGATTTTTGGGCTGTATATCAGACTCTCCACCTATCATGGGGCTTTAAAAAAGTTTTACCAAACACTACCTGAAGCCGTCCTTAACGACTTCCCAACCCCAAAACCCCGTATACTCCTTGACCCCCTTACCTAAACCTAAACACAATAAGAAAGTGTGTCGTGTTTTTCGGAACACGACACACTCAAAAAAGAGAGAACAAGGAGATGACCTAAACTATCAAGGTCCTATACCTCACTAGTTTTGGATTTTGTCCCCAAAGGCTTCCCGTAATACTTGCTCAAGCTCACCATTTTCAAGCATCGGAGCAAGAATATCAGTATCACCGTAGAACTTTTGATTGATGAACACTTTAGGCAATGTAGGCCATTGTGTCATTTCAGAAAGCACTTGGCGTTTTTCAGGCTGGTCTAGCACATCCTGCATCACAAAGGGAACACCTAACTTGCGGAAGAACTCAGCCGTTTCCATAGTAAAGCCACAACGAGGTGCCGTGTCACTGCCTTTACTGTAAATCATGATGGTATTTTGAGTGATTTCAGATTGAATCGTTTCAACAAGGGCTTGGGTTTGAGCATCTGCCTGTGTTGCATCTAAGGTTGAAAACATGGGGATGAATCCTTAAAACGTACCTAGTGAATGTAAAAAGAAAACGCAAGCAAAGTGTGAAAAAAAGAGAAAGAAAGATAAAGAACAGTGCAAAAAGACTTATTCCAATGACAAGGTACCATCTTACCATGAAAAAACCAAGACAAAAATTCAGTGCCATGATACCACATGGGTATCCTCGTAGGGCTTAGGGTCATGAGGTCAAACAGGGGTTTATCCCTCTTTTTCTAAGTCGAATGTGCTTTGATTAACCCAAACACCTTGCCTAAAGAAACATAAAAAGCTTTACTTCACATCATGCTTTTAAGATAATAACTAGGCATAAATAAATGATAAGGCATCTGTGTACCAACCTTGCGGGTATAGCTCAGTTGGTAGAGCATCAGCTTCCCAAGCTGAGGGTCGAGGGTTCGAGTCCCTTTGCCCGCTCCAATCGCTTCTTTTGATTTCGGTTAAAAGAAGCGATTTTTTCGTGTGGGCTTTTTTCAAACAGATAGATGAAGCCTTTCGGGGTTCATAAAGATTCCTCGTAAGTTGCCGAAACACTCTATAGGTGTTTCAGAAGGTTATCAAGAAGTTTTCTCTTGTAACTCAATTTTGCCATGCTGAGGCTCGCCCTTTTCAAAAGCCCGTAGGTATCACCCACTCAGCGTAAATCAATAATGGATGAAAGCTTTTGCCAATCATGATGACCACTCCTCCCAGTCCCTCAGATGCCTATCGTCATAGTTATCAAGAAACTAACTTGGTAGAAGTGTCAAACCGTGAGGTACCGTGGGTGTCAGTTATCTCAAACGCATTGATGGAAGTGGCTTCATCTTTGCAACAAGAAGCTGAACAGTCTTCCAACCATAAAGTCGTCAGTAGCTTACATGGACATCCGTTAGAGGGTGGTTTGGATAAAGCCCTCAACCGTAAAGCCAAAGCACAAAGTGGTTCACAAGAAGCCAAACAAACCGCTTTGAACCAGAGCGGATTCACCCTCATGATGAAAGACGGTCTTTTGTAGGCGTGCGGTGTCTTAAACACGACACTTAGTGCGTTGCTATCACTTGTTGCCATGTGTGCTGTAAGCGTTGTAAACCCGCACGCATTAAAGGGGTACCCGCCATGGCTTGAGCAAACGTCGTTTCAGTCGCTTGAGAGAGCCAAGATGCTGTAGGGTGTTGTTGCCAAGGATGTTTCGGCGTAAGGAAGTCAGGTTCTGTGGTAGGACGTGCAAACTTGATATTCCAAGGACAAACCTCTTGGCAAATATCACACCCAAACACCCAACCTTGGGCTTTTGAGGCAATGGTATCTGGGATGGGGGTCGTATGGGTGGCTTCAATAGTCCAATAAGCAATGCACTTATTGGCATCTAATTGACGGGTGTCCTCCAACAGAGCCTCGGTAGGACAGGCTTGAATACAACGGCTACACTTACCGCATAAGTCGGGCATGACGGGTAAAGAGAAGGCATCAGCCTTTTCTAATTCTAAAGGTAAGCTCAAAAATAAGCTTCCTATGAATAAATACGACCCATGAGCAGGACTAATGATATTACAGTTTTTCCCTTGCCACGCAAGACCCGCTTGAACCACCATGGCACGCTCGAGCATAGGTGCAGAGTCTGTGAATGCACGGCCTTGTAACGTGGGGTAATCAGCTTGTAGGTGTTTCAGGAGGGTTTGCAAACGTTTTTTAATCACACGGTGGTAATCTCTTCCACGGGCATAACGTGCTATTTTAGGAGTCGTTGTGTCTGAGCGGCGCACATCTTGGGCATAATTCATGGTGACAACTAAGATACTTTCAACCATAAAGCCACCCTCTTGGGCTTCTTGTACAAGGGTAGCAGGATGAAGGCGTTGGCTTTTATGGCGTGTCATCCAAGCCATATCGGCATGATACCCTTGCTGTAACCAATGTTCAAACGCCTCGGAAGGAAAACGTACATGGGGTGCATTAGGAAGAAATTTGGCTTGGGTAAAGCCTTGTGCCAAAGCAAGAGCTTCCACTTGGGAGGGTTTTAAAAAGGTGGGCTTCGCTTCAGGGGAATCAGCCGTCATATGGACTATCTTTGCGTGAGGGCATTCGCTGGCAAGGAAGGGCGTTCAAAAAACTGATTGACTTCTCGCATTGTAAGCGTGTGTGCAATAGGACGACCATGCGGACAACTCCAAGGAAGTTTAGAAGACAACCAATCGGCTACAATCATTTGCATCATGTCCATCGTTAAGGTATCGCCTGCACGCACAGCACGATGACATGCCATGGTCGCTACATGGTCGCTCGCCCAATGTTGTACCACAGGTATGAGACCCTGCGAAGAGGGTACGACATCAGGGGTGAGTGTGTGTGCATACGTGGTGAGGAGTTCAAATAAAGACATGAAAAGTGGCAAGGGCTTTGCCATATGAACTTTATCTTCAGGAAAAAGATTAGGAACACCAAGTAAAACCCCTTCCGTGGTGTCGGGTGTTTGAGGGTAGTGGAGCTGAAACCCTAAAGCTTGTAGGACTTTCTGAAAGGGCTTCAGTTCATCCCACGCACTCAGGCTTAATGTGAGAGGTTGTGGCACCAATAACAGTTGCGTAGGGACTCCTGAAGTAGGTGCATCTTCCTCAATAAGGGAAATGTCCGATAAATGTAATCCCGCTAGCAGTTGGTTCATAAACCGCTCATACCAAGCACGCTCACTGGCAATGTGTTGGTCGACCATCATAAGACCTTGGGAGGTTTCAAGTAAAATATAGGTATTCGCCATCTGCCCTATCACCCGCCATGGTTCTCGAGTATTGAGCATCACAGGCTCAGGCGTATGTGTTTCATGGGTAGCTGAAGAGAGTGAGGACAATGCAGGTGTCGTAGGATATGCTTTCAGGGCAATATTTTGACGAGAAGGTAATGCTGGTTGCGGGAAAGCACTTCCCATACCCCCTTCTGACAATGAAGGTTGAGAATATTCATAATGCAAATGATGGGCTTCAAAAGCAGGGATAGGGACTTCTGAAAAAGGTTTAACATGCCCAGAGAAAGTACCATGCTGTGAAACATGCTTCTCAGGAAAATGTTTTAACGTACTATACCCATCCCCACCAGATACCAGCCCACCAGAACCCTCGGTACCTTCCGAGGATTGCGACATAGGAGAGGTACCCGTTAATAAATGATGGCTTGCGTGGGCTGTGAGAGCCTCACGAACCCCTTGGTGTACGGTAAGGTACACCGCCTGATTGGTCCGAAACCGTACCTCACGCTTGGCAGGATGGACATTCACATCTACAAAACCAGGCGGACATGTCAACATGACACATACCAGAGGATAGCATTTATCAGGCACAAGGGCATGGTAAGCATCCTGAATCGCCTTAAGGATTTCAGGACTACGTACAGGGCGTAGGTTTACAAAGCTTTGCCACGCTTTTTTATGGTTTTTATGCCAAGTAGATGCTGAGGGTGAAGCCACCCATCCCGTAAGGATTAAGCCCTCTTTCGGAGATTTGTAATGGAGGGGGAGTAACATCGCTTTAAAGGTGTCTTGTGCTTCTAAGCTACGACCCGCATGAAACAAGGCAAGCACGTCTCTTATATCACCTGTGCCAGTCGTTTGCCACTTTAAAGCGTTTTGCGTCATGTAACGAAACTGCACATGGGGCGAAACAAGTGCCAGTTGCTGGAGGGTTTCTTCAATCAGACTAAGTTCCGTTTTAGGTTGTTTTAAAAACGCCTTGCGTGCAGGAATATTAAAAAAGAGGTCTTCTATTTCAAAGGTCGTACCCACCTCACACGCAGCAGGCGTGAATGTCGTAGGGTCGTCAAAAGCGACAAGGTGGGTGGGGTCTCGGAGTACGGTATAACCTTGAGGCATCTCAGAGGTTCGGGTGGTACAACGAACCCTCGCCACACTGGCGATACTCGCAACCGCTTCCCCTCGAAAGCCCATTGTGTTCACGTCCTCTAAAAAGCCGACAGCCTCCATCGTGCAGTGGGTGAGTTTACTTGTGGCATGATTCTCAAACACGAGGGGCATATCTTGGGGGTGAATCCCTGAGCCATTATCCGCAATACGTAACCAGAGTCCGCCTTGTTCTGCCTGAACTTCAATACGGCTTGCCCCTGCGTCCAAAGCGTTTTCTACAAGTTCTTTGACCACGGAAGCAGGACGCTCCACCACTTCGCCAGCCGCAATACGACTAACCACAGCAGCGGGTAAACGTTGAATGATGGGTTGAGTGGGTATCATAGGCGTGGCATTACAAAGAGGGTTTGGTAGAGGGTTCGATACTAGGGGTATCGTATGGAGGTACGAAAGAGACGCTTTTTTGAGTATATCATGAGTAAAACCTGAATATGACCCCGTCCATGCGAGCGTATAGAGGAACCCAGATAGCGTAATCCACAAGGTGTAAGGGTATGGCTTCTACACACTCCCTCAGCCTCTACCTTCAAGGGTAAAGGCACCTACCAAATTGCATGAAAAAGCCCCCGCTTGGATGAAACGAGGGCTTTTATCAACACTGACCAGAGGTAAGGTTACTTCACGTAGCCCGTTTTCTTCAAAGTCGATACCAAGGAAGAAACATCATTGATAGAGACTTGCAACATGGCATTTTCTTCTTCCGTAAGCGTAATGGTCATGATTTGCTCAAGCCCTTTGGCACCTAACTTACAAGGCACGCCAACGTATAAACCCTCTACGCCGAATTCACCCTCAAGGAGTGCAGACGAAGGCAGAATACGTTTTTTGTCCTTGACGATAGACTCAAGCATCGCAATCACAGAAGCACTAGGGGCATAGAAGGCAGAGCCTGTTTTAAGATAGCCAACAATTTCAGCACCACCCACACGGGCCCGCTGTACAATGGCCTCTAGGGCAGGTTTATCAATAAGGGTTTCAACAGGAATCCCAGCCACCGAGGTATAGCGGGTTAAGGGTACCATGGAATCACCATGTCCACCCAGTACAAAGGCTTGAACATCTTCCACGCAGGCATTTAAGTGCTGGGCAATAAACGTACGGAAACGGGCTGTATCCAACACACCAGCCATGCCAAGCACACGCTCTTTGGGGAAGCCAAGGGTTGCATATGCCACATGACACATAGCATCTAGGGGATTCGAGACCACAATCACGATACTGTTAGGCGCTTTGACTTTAATTTGTTCACACACCCCTTGGAGTACCTTGGCATTGATGTCTAAAAGGTCATCACGACTCATACCAGGTTTACGAGCCACGCCAGCAGTAATCACAACCACATCGGCATCTTGAGCAAGGTCATAATCATTCGCACCTACCACATAGGTATCATAGCCATACACTGGACCCGATTGTAAAATATCCAACGCTTTACCCTGAGGAATACCCTCTGCAATGTCAATGAGTACCACTTGTTTAAACAGTTCCGCCTCAGCAGCACGTTGTGCAAGGGTGGCTCCAACATTACCAGCACCTACAACCACAAGTTTTTGACGCATCATCATGGTGTATTATCCTTTTATCAGTTTTTTGACAGACACAAGCACATTACAAAACACGGCTATCCCACACAGTAAGCAAACTTACAGCGTCAAGAAAAGCCCTTCACAGGCACTCAAAAGTATACCGCAATACACATAAAGTCACCACAGGAAAACCTCTACCGTACACGCAATGAGTCAGTGTATCGTTGCGTTTTTTAGTGTTGGGTTTGTTATTTCGCCTTATGTTTTATAGTATACCGCTACGCATACTCAAAGTTCAACCCTCTTACAGAAAACTCCGTAAAAGGGTTGAATTTGAAAAGCCGATACCTAAAACGAGAATGACTAAGCGGCCTTTTGGTGGGCTTTAGCTTGTGTTTGCATGGCGGCAAGCATCGTCACCATGGCTTCATAGGAACCCAAGGTATTCACACTACGACCCACACCAACCCACGTAGCTCCTGCTTGGTAGGCAGTCATCATATTTTCAAGTGTCACGCCTGTTGCACTCATCACGGGGATAGAGACCGCTTGAGAAAGCGTGCGTGTGTTTTCTAAGGTAATGTCAAATTTGGTGGCCGAAGTATGGGCAACCGTGGCTTCTTGGTGTAACTGGCGTGTGGCACCTTCGGTTTGAATCAATGTAGCACCCATCTCTTGAGCATATTGTGCCAATTGTACTTGGGCTTCACGATGAAGATGTCCAGGAATCGTGACACACAAACCTGCTTGACGTTTCCAAGACGTAGCCAGTGTATCCAAAAGGGCTTTTACTTCTTCAGCTGTAATGAAGTGACCACGCTCGTAAACGCCATCAAAGTTACCAAGCTCAAGGTAATCAGCCCCTAATACCTCTGCTTCAAGAAGGGCTTCAGCACTCACAGAAGAAGCAAACACTGTCATATGCCCTTTAGCCTCAGCCAGCACAGCACGCAACACCTCAGCATCGGCGGCGACATCCACAGCCGCAACACCTGCTGCCATGGCCGCACGGGTCAGGGTCATTACAGAAGCTACATCCAGATTTTGAATACCAGCAATGGCTTTAATCGACATAAACATCATCCTTTTTCATGAAGTCACACAGAAACAAAAACAAAAACAAAAAAAATTAGAAAAACACATAAAAATCAAAACAAAAAAAGGAAGGCACCACGTCTACAACAAGAAACCTCTCACTTTAGACGATAGACCCTACCCTTACCTTCTATACCTTCGCTTGAACACTCTGTACTTTATGGGCGATGGTTTGGTGTTTGTCAGTACGTGTACCCATTTTCATGGTCGTCGTGATTCTTGGAACCCCCATCGTATGTAATGCCTCATGGCAGGCCTTTACAACAGCCATGACCTCATCCCATTCCCCTTCAATATTGGTGCCATAGGCATGTAAATGATGCGAAAGACCAGCTTGCTGAATAAGCTTTTCACACACCGCAATGTACTCACTCACACTGACACCAACACCCAAAGGCACAATACACAAATCAATGATAACGTACATCATCGGGGTACAAAATCCTTTTTTATCGTTAGTATGTTTCTGAACACAAGTACGTACAAAAAAGACACCGACCAAGCACACCACACGGAGGCTCTTACTAGTCTAAATCATCCTCAGATGAAGATTCCAAAGAAGACTCTTGGCGTTTACCATCCCCATGGGTCATGGCTCGTTTAGATTGTGCTCTAAAACCCTTGGTACTACTCTTCACAAAGGCAAGGAGTCTTTGTAGCTCAGGCGTTGTGTCTACAGGGAATGTGGCTTCAAGCTCAAGCACCCCTTGGCTGATATTACGATGTTCAAAAAACAGAAGATTGAACGCATCTTGAATCAATTTACGGGTCTGAACACTCATGCCCGCACGACGTAAGCCTACCGCATTGATACCTTGAATAACCGCCATACCACCCCCCGCTGTTTTTGCAAACGGCGGAATATCTTGGCGCGTGCCACCAAAGCCACCCATAATGGCATACTCACCTACACGGCATCCTTGTTGCACCACACAGGCTCCCCCAAGAAAAGCCTTCTGCCCAACAAACGAATGTCCTCCAAGCTGTACGGCGTTTGCCATAATCACACCTTGTTCAACTTCGGCGTTGTGTGCCACATGGCTATACGCCATCAGTAAACAATCGGAACCCACTTTGGTGATGAGGTCTTCCCCTGTCGGACGGTGAATCGTCACACATTCACGTAGTTGCGTGCGGTCGCCCACCTCAACCCAGCTACGCTCCCCCTTATATTTGAGGTCTTGAGGGTCGCCACCGACGGTCGCATGACTATCGACACGCACCTCCTTACCTAAACGAACCCAGCGTTGTAGCACGGCATGAGAGGCCAACACAGAGCCTTCACCCACCACACACGCTTCTCCCACAATGGCATAGGGACCGATAGACACACCCTCCTCAATGACTGCTGTGGGATGAATAATGGCAGTAGGATGAATCATGGTTTTAGGAGAAACAGAAGCAGACACAGAGAACATCATGAAGTATGGGTCACTTTCATCACAAGGCACAAAATGACAAAGGGGCTACTATCCAAACACACTTAAGTAGTAGTCTCTGCGGGTAAAATGGAAAACATCACATCACCTTCAGCAGCCAACTGCCCATCGACCGTGGCAATGGCATGAGCCTTCCCGAGCATTTTGCGTAGTGCCGTCACATGAACCTCAAGCTTTATCACGTCGCCAGGTTGTACCATTTTCCGAAAGCGCATGCCATCAATCCCACTGAATACACCTAAGCGCCCCTTGAACTCAGGTAACACCTGTACACAGACACATGCAAGCTGTGCCAAAGCCTCGGTAATAAGTACCCCAGGCATTAAAGGGTGTTGCGGGAAATGTCCCTGAAAATACCATTCGTTCATAGAAACACACTTGTACCCTATGGCATGCTTCCCTGGTGTAAGCGATTCTACACGGTCAATAAGCAGAAAAGGATAGCGATGAGGAATCAATTTTTGAATGGCGATAACATCCAAAGGCAAAGAAAGTGTTTCAGCTTGTGTGGCATGAAGTGCCACAGGGGAGGATGCTTCAGAGGTAAGCGTCATAAAGGGTATTTCCAAAAGAAAAAGGTTGGGTACAAAAACCACTCAAAAATTAAGTAGTGACTCCAAAGTATAACACAAAGCATTCATAGCACTCAAACGAGGACTATCGCTTGAAGCTCACCCATTTAGCCCCATAAGGGGAAACTTGCATTTGAAATCATGCCTTAGTCTAGGCTATACTGAGACACCCTCTCTATTTAACGAGCGTGTACGTTGTGCCTTGTGTCATGCTGATAAAATACAAGAAAGACTCTGTTCGACTGTCATGATGATGTTGTCCTCTCAAGCGTCACCCGCACCCACTCAAGTGTCACCTCAGGGACATCCCTCCGTCTCTTCGCTATGGACCCCTCAAACATGGCAGCATTATCCTATCCAGCAAGTCCCTGTGTACGAAAACAAAACAGCACTTCAGAACATTAAAACATCCCTCGAAAATATGCCCCCGCTTGTATTCGGTGGGGAGGCAAGAGCCTTAAAAAAACAACTCGCCGAAGTTGCAGCAGGTAAAGCATTTCTGCTTCAAGGTGGCGATTGTGCAGAATCCTTTAGCGAGTTTCATCCTAACAAGATTCGAGATACGTTCCGAGTGTTACTTCAAATGGCGGTTATTTTAACGTTTGGCGGACAACTCCCCGTGGTTAAAGTAGGGCGCATGGCAGGACAATTTGCGAAGCCTCGCTCCAGCGATATGGAAACCCAGCATGGCATCACGTTACCGAGTTATCGTGGTGATATTGTGAATGACCTTGCGTTCTCACTGGAAGGACGCACCCCTCAACCCGAGCGTATGCTTCAGAGTTATCATCAATCAGCGTCAACACTTAACCTCCTGAGAGCTTTTGCACAGGGGGGCTATGCCGACCTCCATCGTGTTCACGGTTGGACGCTTGAATTTATAGAGAACGACCCTCTTGGTGAAAAATACCATGCCCTTGCAAGCCGTTTAGATGAATGCCTTGGCTTCATGGCAGCCTGTGGACTGACCTCCGATACCACGCCACAAATTCGAGAAACCAACTTTTACACATCACATGAAGCCCTTCTTCTTGATTATGAAGAACCCCTCACTCGGGTGGATTCCACCACAGGGGAATGGTACGATTGCTCGGCGCACATGCTCTGGATTGGTTATCGGACCGCACAACCTGATGGTGCTCATATTCAATTCCTGAAAGGGATTCAAAACCCCCTCGGGCTTAAGGTAGGTACCAACACCGATATTGACACCCTGCGTCGTATCCACGAGGCTCTCAACCCTGAAAACACCCCTGGACGTTTAACGCTCATTGCACGTATGGGTGCCAACCAAGTGGAAAGCCACCTCCCCAAGCTGATTCAAGCAGTAAAACAAGAAGGCTTCAACGTGGTATGGTCTTGTGACCCTATGCACGGCAATACCCATACGGCTTCCAGTGGCTATAAAACCCGTGATTTTGCGGCTATTCTCAAAGAAGTTCAAGGCTTTTTTGAAGTGCATAAATCAGAAGGTACCCATGCAGGGGGGGTTCATTTTGAGCTTACGGGTGAAAACGTCACTGAGTGTATCGGCGGGTTAACAGACATTACCGATGAAACCCTCAGTGAGTGCTACCGTACAGCGTGTGACCCTCGGTTAAATGCCTCACAGTCTTTAGAACTTGCATTCCGCATTGCTGACTGGCTACGTAAGGGAGTATAGTGGCTCGGATGAACACGACGCAACTTACTGTCTCCGCACAATACGTCGCACAAGCACAAGAGGCTTCTCGTATCCTTGCCTCAATGTCAAGCGAGACTAAAAACCTGCTTCTGCACGCCATGGCAGAAGGCTTACTGGCACAAGAGGTACGCCTCTTGGAAGCCAACGCCAGAGACCTCACCGAAGCACAAGCTTACCATCTGAGTACCTCTTCCATGGCACGCTTAAAGCTCGACCGTGCCAAGCTTGCACAATTAGCGCAAGGTATCCGAGAGGTTGCCAAACTCCCTGACCCCTCAGGGAGAAGACTGACGCATCTGAAACTCGACGATGAACTCATCCTTGAGAAAGTGACTTGTCCGCTTGGCGTGATTTTAATTATTTTTGAATCTCGACCCGATGCACTCCCTCAAATTTTGTCGTTGATGCTCAAAAGTGGCAATGCCGTTTTATTTAAGCACGGCAAAGAGTCTACACACACTTGCAAAGCTTTGATGGATGCCGTCATGGCACCTCTTTGCAAACTGGTACCTCAACTTCCTACATACTGGGCACAAGCGATTGAAACACGAGAGATGGTATCTGAATTACTCAAGATGTCTCACGGAATTGATTTAGTTATTCCAAGGGGTTCCAATGCTCTTGTGCAGCACATTATGCAGCATACTTCAATTCCTGTGCTCGGTCATGCTGACGGCGTATGCCACATGTATTTACATCCCAGTGCCAATTTGGACATTGCTCTCCCTGTGATTGTCGATGCCAAAGTGCAGTATCCTGCGGCCTGTAACGCTCTGGAAACATTATTGATTGACCAAGCTTGCCCTGTCGACAAAGTTTGCCAATGGTTAGCTACGGAGGGCATGACACGAGGTATCACGCATTTTAGAGTCCCCCCTGAACTGGCGTGTTATTTTCCCGAGGCTCATACCACCGTTTTACCAAGCTATACGGAACACACACCTTCCGAAACGCTTGAAGCACTATGGCATGTAGAACATGGGGAACCCACACTTGCCATTCGTTGTGTTGAAACCCTCGAAGGTGCTTTACATCATATTGCCCGTTTTAGCTCAAAACACACAGAGGGTATCCTTGCCACTGACCCTATCGCCATTCAACAATTTCTTGAGGGTGTGGATGCCTCCAGTGTGATGGTGAATGCTTCTACACGCTTCGCAGATGGCTTCCGCTATGGCTTAGGTGCTGAAGTGGGTATTAGCACGAGTAAAACCCATGCTCGGGGTCCTGTTGGGCTTGAAGGGCTTGTAAGTACCCGTTTTATTGTACAGGGTGCTGGGCATCTTGTAGCCGACTATGTGGGACACCCTAGCTTGAGACAGTTCCAACACACCTCTTTGCTTTAGTCTGCTGTGGTATGTCCTCATGTCCTTTGCGTCGCCTCATTTCTCATAAAAGGGATATCAACCATGCCACAGTATCTATACCGTTGTAATGCGTGTGGATACCTCGGAAACTATGAACATGCTATGCACGAGGAGCCTCTTCTAGACTGCCCCCCTTGTGGTGCCGTGTTAGTCCGAGATTTTAAAACCAAACTAGGACAATCCACACTGGCAAAAATCCTCAAACGAGGGAACCCTCTTTCTGCAGAAGCTATCACTGAAAAAGAAAAAGAAGACGCTTGCAAGCACGGAGGCTCTTGCCTGTGTGCGTGGGATTACTTTTAAATGCGATGGTGGTATCAACTTAAACAGACTTTGGGCTTTCCCTCTTACATCCCCTTAGAGGTACGGACATTTCAAAGTCCCGAAAGCTTCCCTTTATGGCACAAAGGACATGCTCAAAAACTTTCAAGCCTTGCACAGGAACACCCTGAGGCATGGGCTACCTTTGAGAGACTCGGTATTATCCCTTACCTTGAATCGCTACCACCACTGCCTGAAACCATGATTCGAGAAATTCTATGGCGATGGTGGCAATTAGCACACATGCTACCTTACAGTTTGCCCCTATGGCACCACATGAAACCCGTATCCACTACTGCCTCTTTACTAGAAGTAGGGGTTAAAGACTGGGCTGTTTTACCTGCCATGGCGGGGGCGTTACACTGGTTACAGCATCAGCAAAACACCAACACCCCTATATGTCTTCATGGTGTAGAGCTAGCCCCTTGGCAACTTACCATGACACAGGAAGGGCTTATAAGTCGTTATGAAAAAGCACAGTACACACAACAGATACTCTCCCGCTATCCTTCCTTATTAAGGTCATCCCACCCCCTCTCCACACGCTACATTCCTGAAAGTCTCCAAACTTGGCAAATACAAAGTAGGCAACACTACAACCTACTGGCTGTTTTTCTACCTTTTGTGCAACTTGAGACCCATCAAGCGTGGGGATTATCTGCACAAAGCTACCAGCCTCTTTCATTTTGGGAGAGCCTTTTCAGATGTGCCTCTCAAGAGCATCCTACACTCCTATGGGTATCTCACCAAGGACAGTGGGAAGCAGACAGTTTTGACACGTGGTATGAAGCCCATCATGACGCTTTCCCAAAAAACTTTTCGCTCACATGGTTACACACCCAAGAGGTCATACCACACTGGGTACCACTACGATACCCTCATATATTAAGGGTGGGGAAGTTACAAGCAGGGGTTCTCGCAACACATCCTGACTCGTTGGATTAAAAACCCCTCATGATGAAGGAGGATTGCTCACCGTGGCATCCTTAGGCTTGAAGGGCATTTTAAGATGTGCTTGCGTACGATTCATGAGTAACTGATAGACCTCAGCAAAATCATGTAATACTTTAGCTTCTTGAATATTACCCGCAAGAAACGCCAAAGAAGCCACGGTGTAAAGTTTATGGGTTTTATCCTGTGTCATTTGGTAGCCATAACCATCCTCAGTAGAAGGCGTGGTACTCTTATGGTGATCGGCTTTGTCTTGAAGTACTTGCACTTGATAGGTTTGTTTATGAAGCTGATTGGGAGTCGTAATGTGACGGTGCCAGCCTGAAAGTGCAGAAAACATTTTTTCCTACCTTAATGAGATGCTATGGTTTTGTGAGGGCAGTTTTTTTATGGACGCAGTCAGTACTTTTATCATAAGGCGTATTGAGAGATAAAAAAACCTTTTTATTAGAAGATAGCACGATGCGTTACAGAAGCACATAGATGCATGTGTTTATTGTGGATTGTTAAACATACAAAGGGCAAGCACTATCCGTACTGGCACCCACGACTCATTTTTTCATAGGAGTTTATGGATGCCTCTGTACATGGCATGTTTCATTGACCGAAGTGATTAGTACCGAAACACAGGTAGTAAAAAAGTGAATCATCTTACGAGTCGTTTTGTCATTGAGCTTACAACGTTTTAGCAGCCATCACACAGGATTTTAAGGCTTTTCGCTATCAACATGTAGGCATACTTCATGCGAAGGAACCCCTTTTAGGGCATCACCTAAAAGTATCCTCCAAATGTAGCTACTAGCACAGACGCATCGTAGGGTAAGTACACAATCTACAACGGTATGGTATGCAGGACGCTTCACATCAGTGCATATCACAAGTAAAACACGCACGTTTCATCCTCAAATACTTTTTCAGTAAGGTGTTTGAGACATAGAACCGTTGCGTAGGACTTGGTTTTACTTGCTGGATGATGTTGTATCACCACTCAGGAGGAGTATCGACCGATGCCACTTTATGTAAACTTTAACCAGAGTTCTATTTCATCTCAACGTACCTTAGACAATGTTCAACGTCAGTTGTCGATGTCACAGCAAAACCTTTCATCGGGTTTTAGAATTAACAAATCGGCAGATGATGCCGCTGGATTACAAATATCCGAACGTTTACGTTCCACGTTGAGAGGGACACTCAAGGCACAAGACAACGTGCAAGATGGTATTAACGTCCTTGGGATTGTGGATGGTGCGTTAGGGCAAATCACTGAAAACCTTCAACGGATGCGTGAACTCAGTGTTCAAGCAGGTAACGACACCTTAGGGGCTAACCAACGTACAGCCATTATGGATGAACTGCTCCAACTCCAACAGGATATTACACGTATTTCTGACTCAACCTCTTTTAACGGGATTTCGTTATTAAATGGGTCTCAAACCAACTTTTACATTCAGCTCGGACCTGGTTCTACAGCCACCAATGATGTCATTAACCTTGCCACCGTTGCAGGTGCAACAAACCCTTTTGCCGATATTGATGCCACCGCCCTTTCTGTTGCCTCTGCCAACTTAACAGTGGCAACCAATGGTGCGGCTTTAACCACTATTGCCCTTCTTGATACTGCCATTACCACAGTTGGGCAACGTCGCTCTATTGTAGGGGCTTTATCAAACCGTTTACAAGGTGCGTTAACCAACCTACAAATCAACTACGAAAATACAGGTGCTTCGGAAGCACGTATCCGTAACGTGGATGTTTCCCGTGAAACCACAAAACTATCGAGCTTCCAGATTCTTCAGCAGGCTGGTATCAGTATGCTCTCTCAAAGCAACCAAAGCGCTTCAAGTGCTTTGAGCTTGTTACGAGGCTAGTTTTTCGTAGACTTTTTACAGTAAGGCTTAGGTTCGTAGGAGGAGACCTCCTCCTACGAACCTCCTACCCAAGAGGACGTAAAGTACTATCTCCATAGGTCTTTACGTCCTTGGAGGATAAGCGTCCTCATACTCAATGCTTCTAAAATGCTTCTAAATTGTAACAATATAGACACCAGATGCCACCGACGGCGTTACATCGCTCCAGTTTTGTGTGGCTCTAGCCGAAGGAGTTCTGGAGAGAGCATCGTACTTACCTTATGACCTAGTCAAACGCCTTGAATAAGAGACTCCCTTTAGCGGGATGCTTCCTCAATAAGGTGCATCAAAGGATGTGTGTGTTTAAAGAAAAAATGATTGACTGTTTTTTGCTTCCTCAATAACGTAACCCACACGATGTGAAACCCTTGATTAAGCAAATGAAGCAAGACGCAAAGCCAAAGGCTATCCCACCCTTTTTAAGTAAGGAACCACCCTACCATGATGGCATTGAACTTAAACTTTAACCCCAATAGTACCAACACCCAATACACCCTTGATGGTTTAAATAAAACACTGGCTAGTACGCAAAGTAAGCTGGGGTCAGGCAATGCGATACGATACGCTTCCGATGATGCGGCAGGACTACAAATTTCAGAAAGACTCAACAGCCTCATCAAAGCAACGCGTGCTGCACAAGATAGCATCCAAGATGGTACCAACGTGCTTGATATTACAGATGGTGCCTTAAGTCAAACCAGTGAAACCTTAGCGCGGATGAGAGAACTCACCGTACAAGCAGGCAATGACACCCTTGACCCTTCTGCAAGAAGTGCGATTCAGGACGAACTGAATCAACTCCAGCAAGAGGTTTCCCGAAATGCCAGTAGCACAAGTTTTAATGGGAAAAATCTCCTTGATGGTTCTATCACGCAGTATAGTCTTCAAGTAGGCACCCAAGCTTCCCAAGACTCCCTAGACCTCGCACAGGCTTCACAAAACAATCCTTTTAATGCTACGGATGCGACAACATTAGGAATCAATAATCCTGATGTCTCTAGCAGTAGCAATGCTTTAACGACCCTTGCGAGTATTGATAATGCGTTAAGTAGTATTTCGCAACAGCGTAGCACGGTAGGTGCTTTGAGCAAGCGTCTTAACAGTGCTTTGGACAATGTACAAGTGAGTGAGGAAAATCTTGGTGCCTCGGCAGCAAGAATTCGGAGCGTAGACTATGCTAAAGAGGCAACGCTTAATTTCCAAGCTCGCCTTCAGCAGTCTGCCTCTGTGGGTGTCCTTGCACAAAGTAACCTGACCAATCGAGCCGTGGCAGGGCTACTTACTGGGGAAGTCTAATCTCTTAAAACGCTACAAAAGAGGCTTGTTCCTCAGAACACTGAGGCATGAGGTGGTGTTCTGTCACTGGAAAGGTCACACCTGTGCCGTACTGCAAGGCTGCATAATTTAAAATATGCGAGGCAATTGAGGTGGCATTGTGTTTATGGAAGGCTTGAGCCTCACAGTGATGCTTAATTTTGTGGTATTGCTCAGGATTGTAAAGCCACCCTGTAAGGGTATCTACACAAGTTTCAAGGTCATAGGCTACAACCCCTAGTGCCTGTTGTTTCAGCCAATTAACTGTGGCGGACTCTTGGGGCATAGGGGGTGTTAAGGCATCGGCAATCAGTGGGGTATGGCAGGCTAAAGCTTCAAAAGTCGTTAATCCACCCAATTTCGAGACCAATACTTGGCTCAGTTGCATCACATCGAGCATATCGGCATGGCTCGCATCAAGGACTTTAAGAGGGATTTCAGGGTATGCTTGTGCCAGTTCATATCCCATACGTAATAGCTTAGGGTTATTACCTGCCAAGAACATAAGCTGTAAAGGGGTATCCGTAAAACGATGATTCGCCTGAAGGGTTGCTTGAAGCAAGGCAGGGATATTCCCCCCACCTACCCAACCTGCATTAAAACAGACATTAAAGCCGTCCTGTAGGAGTTGGTGTTTGGCTTCAAGGATTTTTCGTTGTTGAGGTGTAGCAGGCTGAAAACGACTATGGATAGGCATCCCTGCGACTTGGATTTTTTCAGGATGTACCCCATAAGCTATCAGCTCTTCTTTGGCACTCTGTGTTGCCACACAATACAACGACACCTCATGACAGGCCCACCCACGCCAAAAATGAGCAATGGGGTCAGTGACAACTGTAATAATCGGGATGCGATGTAATAGGCCCATTTCCTTTAACACGTGTACAAAAAAGTGCTGAGTCATAGGATGCACCGACACGAGCATTTTAGGAAGGGTACGTTCTATAATACGTTTGCCGTAAGGTAGTGCAGTTTGGAGTACCCACGGGTGTTCATGAGGCTTTACAGTATGAATGAGGTTGTAATAGTACTTCATCCAACTTTGTTTATGGCGTAACAACCAATTGTACAAATGTGCCATTTGCTGGGTTACCCAAGAAGCTTCTTCAAGCACTTGCGTCATACTCACTGACAAATGCCAGTAAGGCTTGGTACATTGCACCAAGCTTTCTTTTAAGGAAAGTGCCGCACTACGGTGTCCACCGCCTGTATTGGAAGAGACAATCAGGATTTTATTAAGTTGCTGCAAGGTTTTCTGGGAGTCCACTGTTTCCATCCAAGCAAGGGGTACAGTGGCTACATCAGTAACAGTTGGTGCCAACGAATGAACCATTTTAAGGAAGTGTTATTCAACAACAAGGAATGACGCTAACACGAAACAACCAAGAGGGGCTACATACGGTAGAAACAACACGAGCCAGAAAGCTTATCTCGTAAAATGCCACAGGCAATCGGACTTTATCTCAGCGTGAAGACTGAAAGGTCTTCTACTAGTATAAGCCCGTAAATATTGCTTTGGAATATCATTCATTTTGACTCAACAACATCTCTGGTACGCATCCCCAACATTTCATTCAAAAAAGAAAGCCCACCCTATCGCTATCGTACAAAAAGAAGTATAAAGAGTACTCTGATTCAAAAGCCTTACTTAATCATTTAAACCCAGTTTCAACAGATAAATTGCCCTAGGGGATGCTACCAAACACCTCGATTACACCTCTTTCTTGGGTCAACGTTCAGGAGACACTTCTGCCAAGTAGCACATATCTCGATACCAGAAACACCACAGTAACCCACCAAAGGCAAGAAGGTCCACCGTAATACCTACCCCTAACGTTTGTCCCCAAGCATAAATACTTGCCATGAAAGGGCTTGCCAAGAAGGGACTTAAGACCGACACCACAATGTCATGAAGTCCCAAAAGCTTGAAAACACAAGTATCCAGAAACTTAAACGTGTTCACAATGGTAGGTAACGTATGGCTGGTAAAAAAACCTAATATGAGCCAAGGTACCCAGTCTTTAAAAACTATCGGGGTCTGTAAGCGTTGATTGATAACTCGTAATACAAGTGAAAATAGTAATGCCTTACCCGCCATGGTGTACATAAGAACTTGCCAGTAAGGAAGGTGTGTTTGTAATAAGCTGTAGGTTGCCACAGCGGTAGGGATACTTACTGCAAACGTAACCAGCCAAAAAAGGGTTTGGTTTTGATGCTGAGAAGTGGCAAATGCCTTGGCATAGGCTTCATGAGCTTTGAGGGTAGGTTTAAATTGAAAGTCTTTCCATATAAAGCCATATAATTTTATAAGGACTTTAAACAAACTAAACTTTCTTTGGGGCATTCGCCCATAAAAAACAAATAGTGTGCTGATCGAAATACCCATTAGTGTAAGGTCAATCACAAAACCTAAAGATCCAGCGACTTGTTCTATTTGAGGCTCAGTCAATGGTAGTAGGATAATTAGTAAAGGTAATAGGCTAATAAACGTACTAAAAGCGAGAAATAACATAGTCTCATAAAGCGTAGAGGTAGATGTTGGATTCTTTTTGACTTTTTTTTTGAAAATGGCTTTTTTAATACTAGGGTATTGTAATCCATTAAACGTATCTATAAGCCAAGTGATGAGTAAAATAGCAATAATATAATCAATATACGGTTGTAATAATGCTGGACCAAGAAATCCAGAAGGTTTACCAATAAAATTATTTGTATTTAATACCCGCACTACTTGAAAAACACATAAACAGCCAATCATGCTAACTGTAAGAAGACGATAATGAGAAGAGGAAAAGTAGGTTTTAAATGCTCTCACCAAAACAAAAAGTATACAACATACAAATATATAGGGTATAAGTAAACGATGTTGCCGTAAAAAGAAGCATTGGTCATCAAAAGCAATAAGCCAATTTATAAGGGGTTCCGTAATTTTTGTAGAGGAAGTCACATAGACTGATAATAAAGCTAAGAAACACCTCAAAAAAAAGTCCAGACCAAGAAAAAAAACTTGAGCAAGTGACGCAAGCCCTGCGATACCAACAATAAAATGCCCTAAACAAGAAACTCGATGTTGTAAGAACCATTGAAGATGGCGGGTATAAGCTTTGAACATCACTTACATATAGTCCTATTTTGAAAAGAGGAAGAAACATCGTAAAACATAGTTTTTGGTTTTTAGAAACTTTAGATCCAACCATGAATCAATATAGATTTTATTTACCATAAAAAACGAAAAAATTAAATTATAGGCTCATTATAACTTAAGCATATAGTGCATCGCCTCCTTTATTTATAAAGAAGGCGATGTAAGTCAGTATATTTACTTGAGAGGTAAACGCTTTGAACCCTTTTTATATAAGGCATCAAGGCGTTTTTTCTCCTGTGCATGTAACGTTGGGTAGTTTCCTAAAAAAAAGTCATTAAAAGCATAAGGATCTCTAGCAGAAAGCCCACGATAATACTGTGCAGGGGTCATAGATTTTGGGTTAGCACCAGGAGGCCATGGCTTGGGTTTTGGTTTCGGTTTTGGAAGATTATATTTTTGCTCTACTTTGGGTGCCATGTTTTTATATAATTCTGATGCTTTACTACCTGCCAAGGCAGTTATTGCTCCTTTAATCACATTAGAAGTAGTTTGGATAACCTTTTCACGACCCTCCATGGGAACTCTTGATAGCATTGTAGTGACTGCTGTTGTAATCGCCAATGTTACATATGGATCAGCCAGTGCAGCAACTGTTAAGCCTGTTATACCAACACCTATTCCAATAGCCAATAAGTTACGATTGAGGTTATCCCTGACCGTTTCTATGGTTTTATTTTGGGCTAAATCATTTGCACTCTCAATCACTAGTGTGCCTATATCAAAAGCTTTGGATGTTTTACCGACATACTTTTTAAAATTGATACCTGCCTTATTGACAAAGTCTACGTCTTTTATAAGGGAATCTATAGTATTAGTAGTAGTCCCTAATACCTCTAAATTATCCACTTCAACCATTTTATCTTGTTCTGCATACTCGGCAAGCGTTTTTGGTGAGGGGTGTGAAGAAGGTTTAGGGCTTGGTGCTTTTTGCTCCTTGACAATACGCCCTTGGTACACCCTGCCCTCTTCAGCATTATTTGATAACTTACGCACGTCATTACCACCAGGATAAGCAGGCTTTACGTGCCACAAATCCTTATGCCCGTAAGGCATTTCAAGCGTCGAAATATCAGAAGGTTCTTTCCCTATAAGATGACGATACAGGTTTGGGTCAAGATGCTCAATATCGTCTGGGATTCGAGGTGACATAAGTCCTTGAATCGCTCGGATATTATGACGCTCTTGCATGTCATAACTCATGAAGTCTTCTAAACTCGTACGAGAAGGAGGCATGTCCTTCCATACGGTTTGCCATAAGTTTTGCTCTTTAGGTAAAGGAGCATACTTTAAACGTGCCAACACACCATGAAAGTCTTGATAGTCCTTCTCTGTTTGAAGTCCTGTTTTCCCCAAACGTTTTACGACAGCATCAAATGCGTCGGAATCTCTTTTGTGAGAACGAGCTTCCTCCCCATGATGAGGACAATCATAAATAGAACCTTGAAAATCATCTTGTAAAAACCGTCTTTTGCCCTGTTTTGTACTGTAGAAACACATCATGGCATGAATCCCTCTTTATGCAAATGGGTTGCGACTTCTGTAACACGCACGCTATAACACACTCCTTTTTCAGCATAATAGATGGAAAAATAGCACCTACGACTCTCCGCATGCACGCTTCAGGAATAGGCTTACACTTCAAACCCGTAAAAGAAACACTCGCCATTAAAACTTGCACTTTATGTCATTTAATGCTAAGATACCTAGGCTTTAGGTATCATTGTGTTAAGATTTTTTGTTGGGTTCTCGATTGCATTCTGATTGTCTTTTCTCAAAATTGGTTGGTGTTTAACCTTCAACAGCGATGAAACAGTTTTCAACCCATCACGTCCTCGTTAGCATTATGCTCCTCATTGGCTTTGCCGGTGGGGAACACTGATTAACGGACACACTGCCCTAAAAGCACTCACGTCCCAATCAAGTTCTCTCTCCACCGGCTGATTCGCAACACAATCAGCGGGTTTTTTGTTTTTTTGCTATTAGTACCTCTCTTCCATCATTTTAGAAGGATACATCGCTTTCCATGCTACCTCTCGTCGTACGTGCTATTACCTACCCTGCCCCTCTCTTAGGGCTACTTTCCGTTGGCAATTGGTTGCCCAAAGCAGGTCGTTGCATAAGTTATAATCAGTATTCGGAGACACAACACTAATCATGATGACACCTACCACTTCCTTCGCAGCCCACGCTGACACTTCCGCTAAGGCTTCAAAGTCTAAAAACCCCGTATCATTGGGGATTCGTACCCTTGGTGGCGATGCCTACGGCAGTGTAAAGCCACTACCCACCAACACAGGACACCCTCCTACAGAGGCCCTTCCAAGAGAGTTACAAGAGACCCCCATGACACACCATGGCACAGCATTTGCCCAGTTACCCCATACAGGGGCCCATCTACTCCTTCAGAGTATGGTCTGTGAGGGCGTAGATACTTTTTTTGGGCTACCTGGTGGTGTCATTCTTTCTATTTACGAGGGTTTACATGCGTACCCTCAACTTAACCATGTTCTTGTTCGTCACGAGCAAGGTGCCGTCCATATGGCAGAAGGCTATGCCAAAGCCACTGGAAAAGTAGGCGTTGCCATGGCAACCTCAGGCCCAGGTGCCACCAATACCGTCACGGCTATCGCCGATGCCTTTTACGACTCCATCCCTATTGTTGTGATTACAGGCAACGTCCCTAGCACCCTGTTAGGTAATGATGCCTTTCAAGAAGCTGATATTGTTTCCATGACTCGTAACTGTACCAAACATAATGTTTTAGTACGACACGTGGACGAGCTTCAGCAGGCTTTAAAAGAGGCGTTTTACATTGCTCGTAGTGGTCGCCCTGGTCCTGTCTTGGTAGACATTCCTAAAGATGTGTTACTTGCCAGTGCATCCACGCCTCTCCCCTATGATGAAGTCACCATTAGCTTACCTGGGTATCAGCCTCAAAAAGCGGCACAAGCTTGGACACAAACTGACGTTGATGCCATGCTGACGATGCTACAGGAGGCAGATCGTCCTATGGTGCTTTGTGGTGGTGGCATTATTCATGCCGATGCAACTGAAGAAATGTTAGCGCTGATTGAACACTTTAACCTTCCTTTTGCCATGACCTTAATGGGTTTAAGTGGGATGCCTATGAATCATCCTCAAAACGTGGGTTACTCAGGGATGCACGGTCATTACTGGGGAAATATTGCTGTGGCCAAGTCTGATGTATTGCTCGTGGTGGGGAGTCGGTTAAACGACCGCCAAACGGGTAAAGCAGGTACTTTTGCCCGCAATGCCAAAGTCATTCATATTGACCTTGACCCTACCTCTTTGAACAAAAACGTTGCCACGCATTACGCCATTCAAGGGGATATTAAAGCCGTGTTAGCTCAGGCGTTGCAAACGATTGCAACCAAAGAAATACCACAAGCCAACTATCAAGATTGGCTCAAAACGATTGAGGGGTTCAAAGCCCGTCGTCCTACCCCGATGTATGAAACCCAAAAGGGTCAACCCATCACACCACAGTTTGCCATTAGTCGTGTGTTTGCAATGCTGGATGCAGTGGCAGGTGAACATGCCATTGTGACCACTGAAGTAGGACAGCATCAGATGTGGTCAGCCCAAAGGTTTAACTTACAAGGGAAGCGTTCTTGGATTACCTCGGGTGGGCTTGGCACCATGGGATTTGGCTTTCCTGCCGCCATAGGGGTTAAAGCAGCTCGCCCAGAAGCAACCGTGGTGGATATTGCTGGTGACGGTAGTTTCCAGATGACCCTTCAAGAGCTGGCTACGGCTGTAGAAGCCAAATTACCTGTTAAAGTTGTGATTATCAATAACGGGTATTTGGGTATGGTACGCCAATGGCAAGATAAACTCTTTGAGCGGAAGTCCGAGGTACGTATGACGGGTCCCGACTATGTTAAACTTGCGGAAGCTTATGGATGTGCTGGCTATCGTATTACTTGCCCTAGTGAGCTGGATGCAACCCTTGAGGAAGCGTTCCGTATTACGGACCGTCCTGTAATTGTTGACCTTGTTGTCGATGAAGAAGTAGATGTTTACCCTTGGGTAGAAGCTGGTAAAGCCAATGAGGAGATGCTCACTGACCCGAGTATCGCCACCATGGGATAGATTATCCTACTGGACTTCCTTTAACTCGTGCCACAATGTTGACTTGACACCTAAATACCACGAAAGTTTCTCTATGATGAACGCACAGCCCTGTCAAAAAACCCTGTCCATTACGATACAAAATCGCACTGGAGCAGTGAATCGTATCTTGGATGCGTTAAGCCACCGAGGGATTCAACCTTTGGCTTTTTTATGCACCCTGAGCCATGACCGTCAAACTGTCCAAGTCCTTGTGAGCTTTGAATTTGAAGATATGGCAGGGTTCAATAAACTTGTCAAATCACTTCAGCAACAAGTACTTACTTTGAGTGTCCATCCTGTGATTTCAAGTCGTGAGGTCGCCCAAGGCATTGAAACAGCCACTCGGGAGTTTCTTGTCACTTCTGAAGCTTGTAAAATAACCAACCTTGCCCATTATGAGGCATGGTCCGAAAGCGTCTCATGCTCTGAAAATGCCGTTTCGGAAGAGGTTCGTACTGCCAGTGCCACGGCTTCTGTGCGTGTTCTATAATCAAATATAGCGTTTTAGTTGTTTGTATGTTGTTTGTGTGTTTTTTTTGAAAGGTTTTCCTTCCTATTATGATGTCTCAAATGCTTGCCCCTCAATCTCAAGAAGCCCTTAAAGTACATTACGATGCTGAGATTGACCGTAGTAAATTGCTTACCCAAAAAATTGCCGTGATTGGTTTCGGGAGCCAAGGGTTTGGTCAAAGCATGAATCTTAAAGATTCTGGTGCCAACGTACGTATCGCCCTTCGTGCTGGCAGTGCAACACGTCAAAAAGCTGAGCAAGCTGGTTTTGAAGTCCTTGATATGGAAGCAGTCGCCGAGTGGGCTGACTTCATCATGATTTTAGCTCCTGATGTATTCCATAAAGATATTTATGAGCAGTACTTGCAAGGCAAAATGCGCGCTGGACAATCCTTAGTATTCAGCCATGGTTTTTCGATTCACTACGGTGAAATTAACCCACCTGCCGACATCAACGTGTTTCTAATTGCCCCCAAAGGCCCCGGACACTTGGTACGTGGTGAGTTCCAACGTGGTCGTGGCGTACCAGCTTTGGTTGCCATCCATCAAGATGCCACAGGCGAAGCCCGTGACCTCGCATTTGGTTATGCCGCTTGTGTCGGTGGTGGTCGTGGTGGTGTGATTGAAACCACATTCAAAAACGAAACCGAAACCGACCTTTTTGGTGAACAAGCCGTCCTTTGTGGTGGTGCCAGTGCTTTGGTAAAAGCAGGGTTTGAAACCCTCGTAGAAGCTGGGTATCCTCCTGAACTTGCCTACTTTGAGTGTCTTCATGAATTAAAACTCATTGTTGACTTAATGTACGAAGGTGGCTTGGAAGACATGCGCTACTCTATCAGTGATACCGCACGCTATGGCGATGTCACTCGAGGACCTCGTGTCATTACGGATGAAACCAAAAAGGCGATGAAGTCTGTCCTCGATGATATTCAATCAGGTCGTTTTGCACGTGAGTGGATTACCGAGTACCGTGCAGGGATGCCCAACCTAAAAGCCAAAGTGGAAGCTGACCGTCAACATCCTCTCGAAGTTACAGGTCAAAAACTTCGTGGCATGATGAGCTGGCTCCAAGAAAGCCGTTTCGTGGACCGCAGTAGTAACTAACAGGTATTGACCAGTCCCTGCCTTTTCTATCAGGAAGGGCAGGGGCTATCTCTAAGGTAGGTATGTATTCTCATTGTGATGGATGAAAGACGTGTGGTTTTTATGGCAGAATCTGGTCTTGGTACGAGTCTTATGGTAAGTGGGATACACGACACCATACACCCTTCTGAGGAAACAATGCGTCACGCTCAGGCTAGTACTGTAGCAACCGCCACGGTAGAGATGCACGCTGCGTTAAGTTCTGGGATTAAAAAGCCGTCTGAACCACTCGCCGAGAGACCCACCGAAAGACACTCTGAGGTTCGCATACCCCATGTGGCGGCACCTGTGGGCTGGAGTGTACAGGATGCCATGCGTGCCACAGGCATTTTAGAAGAGGAGTCCTGTGAAGAAACGCACGACCCACTCTTTGACGATATTTACCCAAACCAAAATACACAAGCGCTCTCCTCTCCTCATACGCTTACAGCACCTACTTCAGCGATACCACCTGCGCACCCCGCCATGGTCTCCACAGGAATGGCTTCTGGGTTTGGAAGCTCTTTTGGCACCCCTCAGGGTATGATACCCCTTCCTGGTATTCCAGGTGGTGGACTTTCTCCCAATGAGTATATTCCCCTCATGCACTTATACGCACTGACACAAGATGCGGACCGTTTCCTTGAGTATCATTATGAAGCCCTTCGTGACGCTAGTGTCACAGAGAAGCAACCTGGTCGTCGTATTCTTCAAGGATGTCTGACCCCCCTTGACGGCTCCACGCAACACGCCAATTTATGGTACAAACGGGAAGACCTCACTGCAAGTCGTGCCTATAAACTGAGAGGGGCCTTTGTGGGCATGGGACGTGTTTTACAATCCAATCCCCATTCTGGTATCTTGGCAGTCTCTACAGGGAATCACGCACTTGGGGTACTTTACGCTGCTTCTCTTTTAAAACCTAAACGGGTCAATATCGTCGTCCCTCATAACACTTTGGAGAAGAAACTGGCTGGCATTCGTCAACGTGTGACAGACTGTCAAAACCTAGGCATTGATGCCCAAGTCACCCTCCAAGGTGAAACCTTCGACGATGCCAAACGTTGGGCATTGCAGCAGGCCGATGCTGACCACAACCAAGATTATTACCTAGACCCCTACGGTAATCCTTGGGTTGTATCTGGGCAAGGTACCATTGGTTTAGAATTGTACCGACAAATCAAGCATGTACTTACCACAACCTCCAACATTAAGCGTGTTTCTATTGTGTGTCCTATTGGTGGCGGGGGCTTGTTAGCAGGCATTGCCACAGCATTTCGTCTTGCTACAGCGTGGGATAGCCACTTACAACAAGTTTCAGTACAATTCGTGGGAATACGACTAGAGGACCTTACGGCGAGTTACGGCGATGCGATTAAGGTCAAAGTCGTTGCTTCAGGAAACCAACGCTTATTTGAACGTTTTGGTATCCCGATTGTGAATGTCACAAATACCCATTTAATGGCAGGCATGCTTGGGGTTTATCTTGACTTGGGCGACCAAGTGGAAGGCTCTTCAGGCGTAACCCATCAAGTCACCATGAGTCGCAGTGAGCTTCTCCCAACTGAGGAGCATCTTGTGGTGTGTATTTTAAGTGGTGGTAATGTAGGAAGCTTCCCCTGCGAGACCTCCCCTCCCGCTTAGTGCATAAGCTTTTTAGTGTTTTCTTTTTTTTAGTTTAGGCGAATCCGTGGTGTAAGTCCTTGCACCCTAAGGCTTCATGTTTTAATGTGCTATTGATTGATGATAATGTTTTCAAAGGAGACTGATGTCTATGACCATGCGTTTTCCAACAGTGGCTGTTTTAGGTGCAACGGGTCTTGTAGGTTCTATGTTGATTGAACTTCTTGAACAAAGGCAATTCCCGTGTACACGTTTGATACCCCTTGCCAGTGAACGTTCTTTAGGTGGGAGTATCCGTTTTAGAGGAAACGATGTGCCTGTACAGCTGGCATGTCCTGAGGCTTTTGAGGGCGTTGACCTTGTGCTTGCTTCTGCGGGAGGGAGTGTATCCGCCCTACTTGCTCCTGAGGCGGTTAAACGTGGTGCCATTGTGGTAGATAACACCAGTCACTTCAGAATGCAGGAAGGTGTACCGCTTGTCGTGGCTGGCGTGAATGATGCCGACCTTGCCCATCATCAGGGTATTATCGCAAACCCCAATTGTTCCACGGCACAACTGATGCCCGTCTTAAAGGCCCTGCATGAAGCAGCAGGGTTAAAGCGTGTCGTGGTTAGTACGTATCAATCAGTGAGCGGTTCAGGGAAAGAAGGCTTACAAGACCTTCACGAGCAAACCCGTCATGACCTCAACGATGTGACGGGTCAATACTATGCCGAGCTACCTGCCCAAAGTGCCTTCCAAGCCCAAACCTTTAAACGTCCTATTGGCTTTAACCTGATTCCTCAAATCGACCAGTTTGGCAGTGAAGATTACACCCTTGAAGAACTCAAACTCATTCACGAAACTAAAAAAATCCTTCATTTACCTTCATTAGCTATCACAGCAACTGCCATTCGGGTGCCTGTCTTAGTGGGTCATAGCGAGTCTGTCAACCTTGCCTTTGAGCGTCCTTTGTCCCCTGAGGATGCCCGTCAGGTATTACGTCAAGTCCCTGATGTTATCGTCGAAACCAGTAAAGAAGATTACCACACCCCTCGTGAAACAGCTGGTACCGACCCCGTCTATGTCAGTCGGATTCGTAGAGATACCTCAAACCCCGAAACAGGACTTAACCTGTGGGTGGTAGCCGATAACTTACGCATTGGGGCAGCCCTCAATGCCATTCGTATTGCAGAATGCCTAGCAAGCCAAGTACCTGCTACGGTTTAGAGCTTATCAAAGCTTACGGTTTTTATACTTTAAGGGGTGGCTTCATGCCATCCCTTTATTGTTCATACTTACTTACCAAGCAGTTTTAATACCAAGGTGGAAACACCTAAAAGAAATACCAAGAGTACTGTCACGAGTATCATGGTAAAGGGGTCTTGGGAGGGGGTGATGACAGCAGCAAGTATTAAAGCCACTACAAACGTTTCACGCCAAAACCGTAAAAGCATCTCCGTTTTTACAATGCCTACCATCCCTAATACAATCACCAAAATGGGTAGCTCACATAATACCCCTGTAAGCAATGTCACCAGTAAGCACATCTCCACGTAAGTACTAATACTCAGGTAAGGTTGGGCATCGCCTTGCCCATATTGCCAGAAAAAGGCTAATGTAGGCGGTAAAATAAAATATATCCCGACCCACAGTCCTATAAAGAAGAGTGTAAGCCCTGTCCCCGACAAAGCCAACAGCCAATGAATTTCATGCTTCTTTAAACCGGGCATTAAAAACCGTGCCACATGGTACCCTACCACAGGTAAACTGAAGACGCAGGCCCCTATCACTGCTAACTTCAAATGTACGCCTAGCACCTCACCTGGTGTCGTCTGAATAAACGTTAAGCCTTGCTTCAAAGTGGTCGGACTAGGGATATACTGGCTTTGTGCAATCGCCTTAAAGCGACCTACCATGGTACTCGCCCCTAACCATGAACCCGCCATAGCAAGCACCCATGTTAGCAGACACCACGCAATACGTTGTCGCAATTCCTCAACATGAGAAGCATACTGCCATAAGGGTGAATCAGTACCAAGCCACCCCGATGCTTTTTCATTAGAAGCTTTTTGCTGTTCTAACTCATTGAGCATAAGGGTTTCAACCACCAGCACCTTATCCACCTCAGAAGGTGTGGCAAGGGTATGAAGCCTTGGTGAAGTGTCAGGGACTTGAGAAGAAGAAGTGGCTCGAAAAGGTTGAGAAAACATGGTAACAACAACGTTCTGGTAAACTATGGCAGGCGGGACATCTCAAATCTTTTCACATGATACCATAGGGGCTATTTCCAAATAAAGCAAGGGTGCTGTTTCCAGTAAGCACCCATCACCCAAAGTATTTTCTTCATCCCCTATGCTAGAAAGATAGCCCCTTCATCATCGGCTATCTTTATTTAAGCGTTTACACAAACAGTTACAAAACACACCAGAAAGGATACACCGTTTATGTGTCATTACACCGATAAATCAGGCAAGCACCGTTTTATTCCAGATGGCTTTCAAGGCTCTATTTATGATTGCCCCCACCATCAGCATGACGACCACTGGGAACATAAACTTGAGATGCTTTCCCATTTACCGTTTGAAGCAAAAAACTTGAAAGCCACGATTCCATACCTATGGGAGCGTATGCAACAGGATTTTCATGAAGTGGGTACCGTTGACCTCGACAAAAACTACATTGACCCCGACCCACCTTTTACCATGTGGTATCAACATAAACTGACAAAGAAAGAAGTCCCTGACTATCTTTTAGAACGGCTTTTAAAACAAGGTTTTGAACCCAACGCTACCCATACACAATTGCAAGAGGTTGACCCCAACATCATGCGCCAAAAAGGATATGCACTAACAGGAAGATTCAACCCCATAACAGGAGAGGTGGAAAAACAATACGCCAAGCTCGGCACACAGATTGCCTATACCTACCCTGAACCTGAAAATGCTCCTGTATTTGAAGGGAGGGTCGTTTCTGATGAATCTGCCACCCCATCCACACCCCAATCTGATGTACGCTATGATATGAATGCTGACAAAGTGTTTTCGCCTGACCCCAATGTTTTGGAAAGTGACGCACGCCTTAAAAAGGCAGGACTTGCTCCCGTGGGTACCATAGACGATACACTCACTGACTCTAAAGTTCAGGACTTACAAGCTTACGGGGAAAAACATAAAAACGACCCTGCCTTTTTAGTGGCTGCTAAAACATTAAACCTGTATACGAATCAACTGCTTGATGCACGTAAGAAAGGACAGATTAACGACCTTGACATCGCAGGGGCTGTGATGCAACAAGCCGTAAACTTTAGTGGGGGTGATGCCAATCGAGCCGCTTTGCTCATAGAAAGTGTGGGCATTGAAAAGTACAACCCCAACGCACCAGTAAAGCCATTTCCTACTCTCACCAAAGACATTGGGAAATTTGGAAAGGAAGCTTTAGGCTATTTTTTAACAGGAAACAAGTTATTGAAGAATTATGGAGCAAGCGATAAAGCAATGTCAAATGTCCCTGTTAGCTCAAACGGGTATCATCCTGATTATGATGACAAATCCCCGAATCAGTTTGGACACTGTATGTCAATGTTTTCTCTTACTTTAAGAAGTAATCTTGACGTATGGTTTGCGAAACTAGGAGGAAAAGTTCATGAAGGTTCAGGCACTTCAGCAGGACAAAGTGTCACTGACCTGAAAGCCAGTTTAGTAGCGATTAAACTTGCTGATGAAATTCGCTCAGGTAAACTACCCATGTCGCAATGGGCAAATGAATGGCGGTCTCGGTTTAGTCGCCCGTTTGATGCCCAAAGCGATGCAAGTGATAGAGACTTTGTGAATGATTTCCTTAACGAGCAACAAAAAGCATTTGATGAAGCACGCCTCAAAAAAAGATAATAAACATGATATAATTCGGTAATAGTGTTACCTCACACAACCTTTATGCCACTTCTGTACAAATGCTTTTTAGAAAGCCTACTCCATGACATTGAAACAAAACATCATTGGTTTTTTCACCATGCTTGGGAGACTCCCTATAAAGCTACTTTTACAGGAGTGGCATTACGTACGAGATTGCTTTATCGACCTTTGGCAAGCACTCAAAAACCGCCAATGGCTTGCTATTCTACGAGGCATTGGAAGCCTTTTGAGTGTCCTTCTCACTTACATAAGTGTAACCTATATTCTAATAGTAATTATATCGGCATTGATTGCCTTGACAGAATCATCATACAACTCATTCTATCATGATTATGTTACACAATATCTATTCCAACCATTGGTACCTATTTATAAAAAAGTACATTTAGCAAAGTATATAATCATTACAGTAGTTCTGTCAGTTATGGCACTATATCTTTTAATTACCTTTGGTCTTTTACCAGCTCCTCTTGCTCTTTTGATTATTTCTTGTATTTCATACCTGAGTATTCAAGTACGTTTATACCATGCGAAAGTCTCACATAAAACCTTGAGACTATGGTATCGTTTTATAAAAATGTTAATTTATTTCTTAGTAACCATTATTATTTTAGTCGAGATACCTTATTATATTGAATTTCCGTGGTATGGCGAAGTTCCATATTATGCTCAATTTCAGCCCATACTAAAACACAATTTTCTTAATTTCTCTGCGAGGGAACTTTTAGGCATTCTTGGTTTAGCACTCGCCTTTGTTATATACATGGTCTGTGAAGGCCTCCAGAAAAAAGACATACCTCAGCAGCAAACGAAGCCTTGGTACAAGCACCAGACAACACCTCTGTTTTTTATGCTTTGTATGGTATTCACAGCTATTTTAAATCTCATCTTAAACTATATAGGAGGAATAGGTGAATATACGAGTATGTTTTGTAAGGCATACCTTTCAAATCTAAAAATACTTCTGGTAAGTTTAAAACTATCGTTTGCCATTTGGGGGCTATACTTACTGGGTCAGTGGTGTACACATAAAGCAAAACAGCTTTTTAGAAAGCCTACTCCATGACACTGAAACAAAACATCGTTGGTTTTTTCACCATGCTTGGGAGACTCCCTGTAAAGCTACTTATGCAGGAGTGGCTTTACGTACGAGATTGCTTTATGAACCTTTGGCAAGCACTCAAAAACCGCCAATGGCTTGCTATTCTACGAGGATTGGGAAGCCTTTTGGGTGTCCTTCTCACTTATGGAGCCTTCGCTTTTCTTATCAAAACAATACTAGAGCCTTTGACACTTATAATTTTGTTAGTACCTTTGCTACCATTGGTATACTTGGTTGTTCTTCTCCTAAAACTATTTCTTCTTCTTGTATTCCCTATGAAGGAAGATTTAGATTTACTCCTAACACAAATGATAGATTGGCTTTTAAAGCCATTACTACTCCTAAGTACTAATATTATTCAATTATCAGAACTTATTTATACAAATACTTTCCTGTTTTATAAAATACACACCCTAGATTCAGAGGGTATTATCTGGACACCTCTTGTTCCCTTTATTCTTTTTGCAGTGCTTTATTTTAGTGTACAAGTACGTTTAAATTATTTGAAAGTACCCTCTAAATTTGTACAAATATGGCACGAAGTGAAGTACATCATGCCAGCGTATTTAATTACCCATTGCCTTTTCATAGACATTCCTTGCTTTATTGCATACAAAATCCAAAATAAGGATATGATATTTGAAATTTCTGACAAATTACAGTTTGTAATTATAAGCCTACCAATCTTATTTGTTTTATATTCAGCTTATAGGGTTGCTCAGAAGAAACAGGAGACTCAACATGGCTATGAGCTATATCTAACCCCCATTTTTCTGTCGTTATGTATGACCCTCACAGCCCTTTTAAATTTTCAAACATTATATCCAAATGGGATTGGAGACGCTCCAAACCGTGAATTTTATGGAGACCATATCGCTTCAATTAAAGTAGGATTTCCAATATTAAACCTCTTACTTGCGATTATATCGACATTTCTGTTTACGCAATGGCATACCCATAGCCCGAAGCTTTGGCTGAAGCTAAAACAGTGGTTTAGAAAGCCATCCTCATGACATTGAAACAAAACATCATTGGTTTTTTCACCATGCTTGGGAGGCTCCCTATAAAGCTACTTGTACAGGAGTGGCTTTACGTTCGAGATTGCTTTATCGACCTTTGGCAAGCACTCAAAAACCGCCAATGGCTTGCTGTACTAAGAGGCATTGCAAGCCTTTTGGGTATCTTTTTCACTTACATAAGTGTGACTTTTTTTATCATGGTAATTATATCAGTATTGGTTCACTGGGCAGAATCATTACACAACCCGTTCTATGATGATTATGTTGTGAAATATCTATTCCCACCATTGGCACTGCTTTGTGAAAAAATACCTTTCGCAAAATATATAATCATCTCAGTACATTTTCCAGTTGTAGTATTATGCTTTTTAATTACTTTTGGTCTTTTACCAGCTCCCCTTGCTCTTGTGATTATTTCTTGTATTTCATACCTGAGTATTCAAGTACGTCTATACCATGCGAAAGTCTCAAATGAAACTTGGAGCTTATGGTATCGTTTTATTAAAATGTTAATCTATTTCTTAGTAACCATGACTATTTTAGTTGACATACCTTATTATATTGAATTTCCGTGGTATGGCGAAGTTCCATATTATGCTCAATTTCAGCCCATACTAAAACACAGTTTTCTTGATTTCTCTGCTAGGGAGCTTTTAGGCATTCTTGGTTTACCACTCGCCTTTATTGTATACATGGTCTATGAAGGCCTCCAGAAAAAAGACATACCTCAGCAACAAACGAAGCCTTGGTACAAGTACCAGACCACACCTCTGTTTTTTATGTTTTGTATGGTATTCACAGCGCTTTTAAATCTCATCTTAAACTATATAGGAGGAACAAGTGAATATACGAGTATGTTTTGTAAGGTACACCTTTCAAACTTTAAAGTCCTTCTGGCAAGTTTAAAACTATCGTTTGCTATTTGGGGGCTATACTTACTGGGTCAGTGGTGTACACATAAAGCAAAACAGCTTTTTAGAAAACCCTCTTAATCATACAAGAGCGTCCTAATAGAAACACAAAAGTTACACAGTACAAAAACACATTGGAGGACATCATAAGTTTTCATTCAGTTAACGGTATGTTCTAGGTATACTCAAATCAAACGTTTGTTGCCTTGCTTCTTCTTTCATTACGACTCCACACTAGGTACCATTCATAGGTATTATCATCATGCAAGCTTCTACCCCTGACCTCTTGGCTTGTCACAGTTTTATTGAACCCTCCTACGACCTTGACACCCTTCTACCGCCTGACACTCGGATGAGTCCGTTTGGAGTGGTACGTCCTCGCCGAGTAACCCGTCCCGTACAAGTAGGTGGCATACAAGTAGGTGGGAATGCCCCCATTTCAGTACAATCCATGCTTACGCAGGACACCCGAGATACGGCAACCTGTATTGATGAAATCAAACGCCTTACAGATGCTGGCTGTGAGATTATTCGTCTTGCGGTTCCTGACAAACAAGCGGCAGAAGCACTCAAAATCATCACAGCTCAAAGTCCTATTCCTGTCGTGGCAGATATTCACTTTAACTATCAGCTTGCTTTACAAGCGGCTGAAAATGGCGTTGCCGCCATTCGGATTAACCCTGGCAATATCGGACGCAAGGACTTCATTCGTCAAGTTGTGAAATCTTGTCAAGAACGAGGGCTTCCTATTCGTGTCGGTGTGAACAGTGGCTCTGTAGAAGAAGAAGTCAAGCAACAATACCCCCATGACCGAGTACGTCAACTGGTTGAAAGTGCTTTGTTAAACGTACGACTTCTTGAGGAAGAAGGGTTTTATGATACGGTCATCTCTGTAAAGGCCTCTGACCCTCTGGAGGCTGTGGCAGCCTACCGTGCGGTTTCAAAAGTATGTGCTTACCCACTCCACTTAGGAGTCACAGAAGCTGGCACGTTAAAACGAGGACTCATTAAAACGTCCGTTGCCTTTGGAATGCTACTTGCAGAAGGGATTGGCGATACCATCCGTGTATCCCTTACGGCAGATAGTATTGAAGAGGTATTTGCGGGTCATGAAATGCTCCGTAGTGTTGGGCGTAGAACAGAAGGTGCCAATTTAATCAGCTGCCCGAGTTGCGGTCGGTGCGAAGTCGACCTTCACAAACTTGCCAATGAGGTCGAGGCTCTGATTGCCAAAATGGATACGCCGCTCAATGTCGCCGTTATGGGATGTTTTGTGAACGGCCCTGGGGAAGCGAATCATGCCGATATTGGTATTGCGGGTGCCAAAGGCAAGTATTACATCTTTAAAAAAGATGAGGTCATTGCGACGGTACCTGAGTCTGAAGCCCTTGCTGTATTCGCCCAAGAACTCGAAAAAGTTGCCGCCGAACATAAAGCAAATTAGCCTAAAGCACTCTAAGATAATTAGAAGGAGTGTAAGCCTTATCACAAAGGCTCTCGAATCGTACTAACTTTCCTCGTTCCACTTCTTTTCAAGGTTTAGTAATTCCGTATAAAACTCTGGGAGACTTTCATTCCCTTGAGAAAAGCAAAGTTCTTTTGCTTTCTGTATGTCACATAAAGCACTTGTCTTGTCACCTTGCTTTTCTTTTACCATAGCTCGCACTTTATAAATAAGCGGATTCTCTACCGATAACATGAAGAGCTTCTTACAATCAATCATTGCACTATTATAATTGCCTCGTTCCAAATTTATCATAGCCTTAATGACATAAGCCTCTGGATACGAGTCTTCATCAAGCTCTATGACTTTGTTAATATTCTCTATTGCTTCCTCATCACAACCTAACTCTGCTTTTGAAACACCTCGATTGAGATACGTTAAAGCATCCCCTGCATCCAGCACAATTGCTTTATCGTAGTCCTCTATCGCCTCTTCATGACGACCCAACTCTGCTTTTGAAACACCTCGACTATGATACGTTAAAGCATCCCCTGCACCCAGCACAATTGCTTTATCATAATCCTCTACGGCCTCTTCATGACGACCCAATTCCGATTTTGACCAACCTCGATTATGATACGTTAACGCATACCTTGCATCCAGCACAATTGCTTTATCATAATCCTCTATCGCCTCTTCATGACGACCCAACTCTGCTTTTGAAACACCTCGATTACGATACGTTAAGGCATCCCCTACACCCAGCACAATTGCTTTATCATAATCCTCTATTGCCTCCTCATAACGACCCAATTCCGATTTTGACCAACCTCGATTATAATATGCTAACGCATCTTCTGCATCATATTGAATCGCTTTATCATAATCCTCTATCGCCTCTTCATGAAGACCCAACTTTGCTTTTGACCAACCTCGATTATGATATGCTAACGCATACGCTTCATCTAACATAATCGCTTTATCGTAATCCTCTATTGCTTCCTCATAACGACCTAACTCTGCTTTTGACCAACCTCGATTATAATATGCTAACGCATCTTCTGCATCATATTGAATCGCTTTATCATAATCCTCTATTGCCTCCTCATAACGACCTAACTCTGCTTTTGAAACACCTCGATTACGATACGTTAAGGCATCCCCTACACCCAGCACAATTGCTTTATCATAGTCCTCTATCGACTCTTCATGACGGCTCAACTTTGCTTTTGAAACACCTCGATTATAATACGATAACGCATACGCTTCATCTAACATAATCGCTTTATCATAATCCTCTACGGCCTCTTCATGACAACCCAACTTTGCTTTTGAAAAACCTCGATTATGATACGCTAACGCATCCTCTGCGTCATATTGAATTGCTTTATCATAATCCTCTATCGCCTCTTCATGACAACCCAACTTTGCTTTTGACCAACCTCGATTATGATATGCTAACGCATACGCTTCATCTAACATAATCGCTTTATCGTAATCCTCTATTGCTTCCTCATAACGACCTAACTCTGCTTTTGACCAACCTCGATTACGATACGTTAAGGCATCCCCTACACCCAGCACAATTGCTTTATCATAATCCTCTATCGCCTCTTCATGACGACCCAACTTTGCTTTTGACCAGCCTCGATTATGATATGCTAACGCATCTTCTGCATCATATTGAATCGCTTTATCATAATCCTCTATTGCCTCCCCATAACGACACAACTCTGCTTTTGACCAACCTCGATTATAATATGCTAACGCATACGCTTCATCTAGCATAATCGCTTTATCATAATCCTCTATTGCTTCCTCATAACGACCCAACTTTGCTTTTGACCAACCTCGATTACGATACGTTAAGGCATCCCCTGCACCCAGCACAATTTCCTTATCATAATCCTCTATCGCCTCTTCATGACGACCCAACTCTGCTTTTGAAACACCTCGACTATGATACGTTAAAGCATCCCCTGCACCCAGCACAATTGCTTTATCATAATCCTCTACGGCCTCTTCATGACGACCCAACTCTGCTTTTGACAAACCTCGATTGAGATACGTTAAAGCATCCCCTGCACCCAGCACAATTGCTTTATCATAGTCCTCTATCGCCTCTTCATGACGACCCAACTCTGCTTTTGAAACACCTCGACTATGATACGTTAAAGCATCCCCTGCGCCCAGCACAATTGCTTTATCATAATCCTCTACGGCCTCTTCATGACGACCCAATTCCGATTTTGACCAACCTCGACTATGATACGTTAAAGCATGTGCTTCATCTAACATAATCGCTTTATCATAATCCTCTATTGCCTCCTCATAACGACCCAATTCCGATTTTGACCAACCTCGATTACGATACGTTAACGCATCCCTTGCATCCAGCACAATTGCTTTATCATAATCCTCTATCGCCTCTTCATGACGACCCAACTCTGCTTTTGACCAACCTCGATTACGATACGTTAACGCATCCCTTGCATCCAGCACAATTGCTTTATCATAATCCTCTATCGCCTCTTCATGACGACCCAACTCTGCTTTTGACCAACCTCGATTATGATACGCTAACGCATCCTCTGCATCATATTGAATTGCTTTATCATAATCCTCTATTGCCTCCTCATAACGACCTAACTCTGCTTTTGAGCAACCTCGATTATGATATGCTAACGCATACGCTTCATCTAACATAATCGCTTTATCATAATCCTCTATTGCCTCCTCATAACGACCTAACTCTGCTTTTGACCAACCTCGATTACGATACGTTAAGGCATCCCCTACACCCAGCACAATTGCTTTATCATAATCCTCTATCGCCTCTTCATGACAACCCAACTTTGCTTTTGACCAACCTCGATTATGATATGCTAACGCATACGCTTCATCTAACATAATCGCTTTATCATAATCCTCTATTGCCTCCTCATAACGACCCAACTTTGCTTTTGACCAACCTCGATTACGATACGTTAAGGCATCCCCTGCACCCAGCACAATTTCCTTATCATAATCCTCTATCGCCTCTTCATGACGACCCAACTTTGCTTTTGACCAACCTCGATTATAATATGCTAACGCATACGCTTCATCTAACATAATCGCTTTATCATAATCATACACAGCACCCTTAATGTCTCCAAATACAAGTCGAATGTTACCCCTATTCTTGTACTCGGATGCCTCTTTTAGTGTATATACCAACTGTCTATCATGCACGCTTGATATACTTACCTTGTACTTACTTTCTCTTACATCAAAGGTATTCAAAGCCTCTCTTATACTCTCATATAAAGACATAGTACTCATAATGCCTTACCCCACTCTGACTGATAAAGTACACGTTAACAAAACTTTAATAACTACGACAGCTGATACATTATCGACAGAAGCCATCAAACCTTAAAGTTACTTTCAAAAATACAAAGACATCCTTCAGGAGAAGGATGTTTCCTATATCAGGAGGAGGAAAGCCTCGGAAATGTCACGCTTTATGGTATGATGAAGCCAAATAAAAACAAACCTTAGTGCAGTATGCTATAAGGTTGAAGGGTGTGTTTGAACGTCAATTAGGTTTTTCTAGGATACGATACGCCATGATGATGGTCATGTCTTTGCTTTCAAAATTGTTCGGTGACCCTAATGCCCGAAAAGTAAAACAGCTTTTCCCCATTGTGGATGAAATTAACGACCTAGAAGCCTCCTTTGCGGCATTAAGCGATGATGAACTTCGTGGTAAAACAGAAAGTTTCAAAGCACTGTTACAGGAACGTCCTCGTAGCGATGACCCTAAAGAAGACCGTCAACTAGAACAAGAAGCCCTCGATGCCCTACTCCCTGAGGCTTTTGCCGTCGTGCGTGAAGCCAGTAAGCGTGTCCTTGGCATGCGTCATTATGATGTACAGCTTATTGGTGGGATGGTACTACACCAAGGCGATATTGCTGAAATGCGTACAGGGGAAGGGAAAACCTTGGTAGCAACCCTGCCCGCTTACCTCAATGCCCTTACAGGGAAAGGCGTACATGTGGTGACGGTCAATGACTACCTCGCCAAACGGGATGCCGAATGGATGGGTAAACTCTATCGTTTCCTTGGACTCACGGTAGGCACCGTACTTTCTGGTGAAGGGATGATGAGTCTTGATAACACCCATAAAAAATATGCTTATGCCTGTGATATCACCTACGGTACCAACAACGAATTTGGGTTTGACTATCTTAGAGACAATATGGCAACGAATCTGGAAAACCTATGCCAACGCAAACCCTACTATGCCATTATTGATGAAGTAGACAGTATTTTGATTGATGAGGCACGTACCCCCCTGATTATCAGTGGTAAAGTTGAGCAATCTCCTGAAACCTATCAGACGTTTGCAAAAATTGCCCCACACATGACAAAAGATACCGACTACACCGTCGATGAAAAGGCAAAGAATATTGTACTCACTGAAGAGGGGGTTGAAAAAGCGGAAGCTATGTTGGGTCAAGATGACCTGTTTGACGCTAAAACCAATTTTGCCCATTTACTCATTCAAGCGCTTCGTGCCAAAGAGCTTTACCGTAAAGATATTGACTATGTCATTACCCCTAAGCAAGAAATCGCCATTGTCGATGAGTTCACGGGACGTATTATGGAAGGTCGACGGTGGAGCGACGGTTTACATCAATCCATTGAAGCCAAAGAGCGTGTCGCTATTCAAGATGAAACCCAAACGCTTGCAAGTATCACATTCCAGAACCTCTTCAGGCTTTACGATAAGCTAAGTGGTATGACAGGTACCGCCATGACAGAAGAGGCAGAGTTTTCAAAAATCTATAATCTTTCTGTCACAAGCATCCCTACCCACTTGGTTAACAAGCGTCATGACCTACCTGACCTTATCTATAAAAACGAGACCATCAAGTTTTTTAAAGTCGTAGAAGACATCGTTGCAAAAAACGAAACAGGAAGACCTGTCCTTGTAGGTACCACCTCCATTGAAAAATCAGAATACCTTTCCAAGCTTTTGCAAGACCCCACCTTACTTCAAAAGCATTTGGATGAAAAGCTCGCTCGTTTTGAACCTATCGTGGAACCACTGATTGCCAAATGGTGTGAAAAATTAACGGATGCCGATAAAACATCCTACCAAACAACGCTTACCACACTCCTTCGTATGACGCTTCGTGTGGAAAAAAAGGCGATAGAAAGCTGTTTAGAGGCACTCCACAGCCACAAACAATACGAACTCCACGACCATATTGAAAACCTTTGGTACACCGTACGAGCCTTACAAGGGATTCATCAAGGACTTCCGCACACCGTATTGAATGCCAAATTCCATGAGCAAGAGGCTTCCATCATTGCTCAAGCTGGACGAAAAGGTGCCATCACCATTGCTACCAACATGGCAGGTCGAGGTACGGATATTCTGTTGGGCGGGAATGCAGAGTTTTTGGTACGAGAGAATTTTCAATCGCAAGGACAGCACTGGACAGATGTACCAGAAGACACTTACCAAGAAGCCCTTCAAGCCATGAAGGCTATCACGGAATCCGAAAAACAGGGCGTGACTGAGGCGGGGGGTCTTCATATTATTGGGACAGAAAGACATGAGTCTCGTCGGATTGATAACCAGCTCCGAGGGCGTGCCGCACGTCAAGGCGACCCTGGAAGTACCCAGTTTTTCCTTTCACTGGAAGATGGCTTCTTACGGATTTTTCAGGGTGGCATGATTTCCAACCTCATGGAAATGCTCAATGTAGAAGAAACGCTGCCCATTTCCCACAGCATGGTGACTAAATCAATTGAGGGTGCACAACGCAAAGTGGAAGCGTACCATTTTGAGATTCGTAAAAACGTATTAAGGTATGATGATATCCTTACAACACAGCGTCAATTACTCTATACGCAACGTCGTGAGGTCCTAGAGTCCACAAACCTACGGGAGTATGTTCGTACCATGGCTCTTGAGACCGTCACACGTATGGTCAAACAAATCATGCCTGATGAACGTAACCTAAAAGCCCGTGTGTCTGACCCCGAACAGCTCCAATTACTCATCAATGCGATGAGCGAGGTCTTCCCCTACCAAGCGACAGAAGTACCTGAATACGCACGTCCTGACGTACTACTCGACCTCACGGGAGAACAGATTTTAGAACGTCTGAAAGACTATGCACTCACGTTACTGAATCAGCTAGAGGAAAGTTTAGTTGACATCGCAAAGCAGCTTGAGACAAACCATGGTATTGACTTGGCAGCAAATCATTTGGGCTGGACTCCTGAACATGAAGGCGATACCCCACCTGAAATGACAGAGGAAGCACGGCGTGAGGCTCTACTGAGTCCTTTACGACAGCTGGAACGTTCCGTCTTATTACAATTGATTGACCAGCACTGGATTGAATACCTCCAAAAACTCGACGCACTCCGTGACGGCATTGGGCTTCGTGCCTATGGACAAAAAGACCCCCTCCTAGAGTACAAACGGGAAGCTTATGAAATGTTCCAGCAGCTTAGCTACGACATTCAACACGGCTTCTTATCGCAACTCTTGAACGGGCAGCTACAAATCAATATCCAAGTCCCCGAAAGTCAATTTGAGCAATCATTTCCTCATGGACTAGGGGCAGAAGGAGATAGCATTCAGGACTTTGAAGCTTTACAAGCCCTCTCACCTGAAAGTTTACCTCATGAACTCCAAGAAGCCCTCGCCTCCTTACCTCAAGGCGGCTCAGAGACCGACGAGCCTAGCTAAGGCCTAAACCTTCCAAGCCATAGGCAATCCTTATCATCCTCCCTATGCTTTTTCATCCTCTGAAGAAGCTGGGGGGGTGCTTGGTTTGAAATGAGAGGGTTGTTCGGAACTATCTTCCACGGGTACACCTTCTTGGGGAGGAGAGATTTCCTGTAAGCTACTTAAGGTCAGGGGACTATTGGGTAAAAATATTTCGGGAACCTGTCCTTCAAGACCTTGAAACCATTTCCCCAGTGCGTATAATAGTGCTTGCTCATCTTGGGTATGATGGTATTGGATAAAAATAGTCTCAAGCATTTGTTGTGCATGGGTATCTGTCAAAAAAACAGTGGTTGTACCATCAGTCGTTTCTTGTGGGGGTATTGCAGGGGTTTGCCAAGCCAGTCCTTGAGGGTCTACGTAAATGACATACTCTAATGGGGAATGCTTTGTATGCTCAGCTGGGAGTGCAGGGTCTGAGTTATGGGACCTGTTAGGGATTCTAACCGACGCATCAACAGGCGGAGAAGCCTTTGGTTGTGAGTCTTCTTGAAAGGTTTGTTGCGGATAATGCCACACCGCATGATTATGATGTTTATGAGGACTTTTTGAAGGGTTCTCTTGATGGGGTGTATGAGGACGTTCGGGTAGTAAGAGCATATTACCCAGGTGTGCCGAAGCATCTTGGGGTATTTCGGGAGGTTGCGTTGTGTCTGAGGGGAACCTCTCTGGAAGGGAATCACTCTCTTGATTGTGTCGAAATACCTGCTGCCAAAGGGCTTGTAACTCCTCCTCTTGGAGTTCTTTAAAAATATGGTTTAATTGTTTCACAAGAACCAGCTGCTCGGCGGCTTTACCATCTTCATTGATATGATGATACGCCCTAGCTAAATTAAATCGTGCAAGAAGATAGTCACTTTTTAACTGCACTGCCATTTCAAGACTGTGTATGGCTCGGGGCATATGTGCCACACCATCTAACATAATCACGCCTAAATTATTCCAAGCGACTTCATATAAAGGGTTCATCGTGAGTGCTTCTTCATAGGCTCTCACAGCTTCAGGGATACGACCTTCGTGCCAGTATAAATACCCTAAATTGGCACACATACTCGCATCATTGGGCATCACCTGCCTTGCAGTTTCACAAACCGTCTGTGACAATTTATATTCATCTGTGTCAAAAGCTAATGACCCAAGTTGCGTATAAGGCTCTTTTGCTTGCGGATTTAATTGTATCGCAATGTGATACCAAGCCTTTGCAGCCTCGGTTCTGCTGGGTAACAACGACCCTAATTGTGCTAACGAGACGGCAACAAGTGCTTGCCATTGAGGGTCATACCCTAAACGGAATGCCACCTGATACATTTCATAGGCACGTCCATACTGCTTGAGGTCTACACAAAAATTACCTATCTGACAGTACACTTCGGGGTCTTTAGGGTAAAGGGAAGCGAGCTTTTCATATATCATCAAGCATTTTTGAGGTAGCATTAAACGTTCATAATACTCTCCTAAAGCTTGCCAAGCAGGTTGGTCATGAGGGTCAAGCAACACAGCACTTTGCCATTGTAGTATGGCGGCATCCGTCTTACCGAGCTTTGCATAATGGGTGCCTAACAAAGTTTTAAGCCATACAACGTTGGGGTAAGCCTTTTGCCAAGCCTGCAAATATTCGATACGTTTGGGGATGCTTTGGTACATCCGCATCACTCGAAACCATAACTGGTAATAGTAAAGCACTAACTTTTCGGGTTCTTGGCAAAGGACTTGGAGCATCTGAAACATAGCAACACACTCCGCCATAAGCCACTGTCCCACACAGCTCACACGGGCTTCTTGCGTATGATAAGGTGTTTGGAGGAAAGGACTCACCCCTGGCAGCCGATGCCCCATCCGTAAACGATAGTAATCCCGTTTTAGACATGTCACACGTCGACGAATCCACGCATACGCCTCGGGTAAAGAAACCCCTTGACGCTTTCTTGAGTGTAGGACTTTTTCAAGAAAGAAAAGTTTTGCTTGTAAGGCTTGGTGTTTACCCTCACGAAAAGCCATTTCAGCAAGGATATAATTACAGAAAGGTAGTTCTGGAGATTGTTCAATCAAGGTGTAGGCAAGGTTTTGTGCCGCTTGAGGCATCCCCGCCAACCAATAAGCTAAACATTTACGTTCTTGGAGTGCGGTATCTTGAGGCCAGAACTCAAGTAATCCGTCAACAAATCCCAGTAACTCCTCTGATTGAATCACCATGGCACTGCCCAGCGTTGGGTGAAACCATTGCCCAAGCAGTATATCAAGGGCTTGGAGATTATCCTGCTTATCTTTGTGGGTGTAGCCCTGTTGTCTGAAAGAAGAAAGGGTCTCTATGGCACGCTGCAAGACTTCTTTCTGATGCAATGTATACGTCTGTTTATGATGATTGGGTTTACGATGAGCCGTCCCCTCTTCTGTGGGTAAATCAACGGTATCTTGAGGCAAATTGACTTGAGACGCTGAGTCCGCAGTTTTTGCGACTTGGTCAAACAAACCATATTGCACCCGCCATAAAAGACGTTTACAGGGTTGCAACAGTTTATAAAAATGTTTGTAGAGAGGATTCCCAGAGGACATCAGGCTCTTTTCCTTAACACCCAATTCGCATTTTTACACACGCCACACATGAACATGACAACTCACCGCAGGGAGAGGGGGCTTCTAGGCAACACGTCAGCATGACCCTCGTTAAGTCTGCCCCTTTATAGACATATACTTACGATAGGTATTCGGCATAAATGAGCCAAACTTAACGGCAGGTCGTCTCTCTTCTTTGAAAGGCATACATACTAAAATCCTAGAAGAGGTTTATCTTCTAGGATTTCAAGGGTGTTTTAGCTCCAAGTTACGACAAGGCGTAGCAGGGAAAACGTTCTATTTTGAGACCATCTTATTTCTGGTGCGAACGCAACAGATGAGGCAAATCAAGGATTTTACGAGCAGCTTCCTGAATAGAAGTTGCTGAATTAGTGGCACCTACAGGATGTTGCGATGTAGTGTCTGCAAAATTAGGAGGTGTTGGTAACTGGTACTGTCCTTGAGGCATGGGCTGCCCTGAAGCTGAGAAAAATTGGTTTCCTTGAACTTGAGGGAGTCCTGCTTGCATCGTAGCTTGCTGAGACGCTTGAGGGAAAGCCATACCTGACATCCCCAATAAGCCATTACCCGCCATGGCTGGTACAGCTTCAGGTGCTGAGGCATGGGCAGTAGGAATGGCAGTCGTTAAAGCAGCATCAATACCTTGCGTAGTCCCCAAACCTTGGCGGTAGCTGTCTAGCACATCTGACTGATACCCTGCACCTTGTCCGCCACGCATGTCAAACCCAGTGGCAATCACTGTGATTTTGATTTCCCCTTGCATTCTGTCATCAATGACCGAACCAAAGATGATGTTCGCATCTTTATCAACAGCTTGGTATACAATTTCAGCAGCTTCGTTCACTTCATGCAAGGTAAGGTCGGAACCTCCCGTGACATTGAAAATAACGCCACTGGCACCTTCAATAGAGGTTTCAAGTAGAGGTGAATTGACAGCCATCATCGCAGCCTCAATGGCACGACCTTCCCCACTGCCATGACCAATACCCATAATGGCAGAACCCGATTGACTCATAACCGCCTTTACATCAGCAAAGTCCACGTTAATAAGCCCAGGCACGGTGATAATATCTGAAATGCCCTGTACCCCACGGAAAAGGATATCATCCGCCAAACGGAAAGCTTCTTTCATCGAGGTTCGACGCTCAACCACTTGGAGCAGTTTATCGTTAGGGATAACAATCAGGGTATCCACAGCTTCACGAAGTGCTTCAAGACCATGGTTCGCCTGTTGTTGACGACGGCGCCCCTCAAACATAAAAGGTTTCGTAACCACGGCAACAGTCAAAGCACCCAAATCACGTGCAATACCAGCGACTACAGCGGCCGCCCCTGTACCCGTACCACCGCCCATCCCAGCGGTAATAAAGACCATATCAGCATCTTCAAGGGCTACCATGATATCATCACGGCTTTCCTCAGCAGCTTTTTGACCAATCGCAGGGTTTCCCCCAGCACCCAAGCCACGGGTAATTTTATTCCCTAACTGAATACGATTTTCCGTCCGTCCAGCTTCCAATACTTGGGCATCCGTGTTCATGAGCCAAAACTCAACACCTGTCATCCCATCCGCAATCATTCGGTTTACGGCATTACCACCTGCACCACCAACCCCTATCACCTTAATGGTAGCCTTAGGATTGGAAATAGGAAGGCTCATACTGCCAAACATATCGTGAGGATGACCCTCAGAAAAATGTGTCATGGACTCCATAGGGGAAAATGCCTATCTTACTTAACTTGATAAAGGATGACAAACTAAAAAGGGGATACACACAAGAACCATACCACGACGGAAGAGGCTTTCTTCAAGTAGGCTTTCTTACTATTGTGCCTGATTCCAAAGGATAGGGCAAATCATTTCACCCGCTATCAACCTGAGATGTAACAAGTCGTTAACAAACTTAACATCACTGAGAAGGATGACCCTAGAGAGTATCATAAACCAAAGTTTACAAAAAGTAACAAATTGGTATCGATAAGCTTATAGGAAGGTATCTAAGGACGCTATGCACCCATCCATACTTGTGACATCATCCCGCACAGTGAATGACCAACTTATGACAGAAACACGCTACTTTAAAGCATCATTACACAGGGGATTTTTTTAAATCACACTGTCGAATCAAGGAAGAGCGAATCCAAGTTTGAATCACTGCAAGGGTTGTACGTCCTGAAAGGTAATGTCCTTGATGACTCAAATTTTGAATAGCCTCTGATGATGCCTCGCCAGAAGTCAAAAGCTCTTTGAGAGGTCCCACATCTTGAGGAGAACGGGCTTCCAAAGTAAATAGTACGAGGGTTTCTTGAATGGCCTGTAAGTCGGTTTTCATAGATTGAAACACGTCCCAACCCTTACGTGTAAATTTTGAGGTCGACCCTTGTAGGATATCCACCGAGAAAGGGGGGGGCGTGGGTACCTCTGGTGCTTTAGCAGGCGTAGGTTTTTCAGCAGGTGTGGTTGCAGCGGTGGTTTCAGAAGCTTGTGTCACGGTTCGTAAGTCCCTTCAGTCTTAACGTTGCATTATCAAGGAGGAGGAGGGTGCCATCACCCCATTAAAAACAAAGACTTTATCATGTATGAGTCGCAGATTGATTGAAGCGTACCTTAAATATTGAAGCATCATATTTGAAGCATGCCATGGCAATAAACCATGAACCCAAAAGAACTCTTACAAGCGTATATGTTGTGAATTCACACTTTGAAACACAACTCAGGAACGTTCCATGCAAGAGTTCTTTGAGCAATAAAAGGGTATAAACGCAAGCTAGTGTCTAGCTTTTGACTTCTTTGTAATCTACCTTGCGACGAACAAGGGGGTCGTACTTAGAAAGCACTAAGCGTTCACGGTGCTTTTTGGTGTTTTTCGTGGTGTGGTACATATGACCACTCTCACTACTTTTTAATTTAATTTTTTGTTGTCCTTGCTTCTTAGCCATGATGATGGAAGCACCTTTCAAACTAGGGTTTAAACAAAGTCAGGTTGACACATAAAACGGGAACTTCAAGTGGTTTTTTAAGAGACAGCACAGGCTACGATTTTTGAGGCAATGTCTTCCAGAAACAACGCTTTGAGGCGTACTTTCAGCATGAAGCGACTACCTACACTATAAAGCAAACCAAAATACGCTTCAAGTCATGTTTTCAAAACTCATCTTTTTAAAACATGGGACATGCCATCCACACCATCGCTTACACACCGCATGACCATCGCCATGGCACACCATTGTATCATTTATAGAACGCTTTTACGGAAGCTTCATGTTAAAGTAAAATCATCGCTAGGCAACCCTTTTAAGCACCCTCGCTCTCTCTACCCACCATCCTACAAGTGCTTTCACCATGAGACCGCTTTCAGACCATGCTTCTCCCCTACTCAAGGGGGATACCTGGCAGACCACCTTCAAAGAAACCCAACACTACTTAGCCACTCTTCTTGAAGAAGACCCCTCAGAGGCTTATGCAGAAGCTAACCATCTTTGGGAAGAGGGGTTGGGTATTTCCCGCATGCAAAGGCTTACCATGCCTGACACGCCTCTTGACTCAAATTTGCGTCTGACGCTTGAAACCTGGCTTACAGAGCGCTGTCACCATCGTACGCCTGTACAGTATCTTACGGGCTGGGCATGGTTTGCAGGACGACGATTTAAGGTTTCCCCTGAAGTACTTATCCCTCGGCCTGAAACTGAAATTTTGTGTGAACTTGCCTTGGCACATCGTGCAACACACTCCCCTATACCCACCGATACCCCTCGCCATTTTATAGACCTTGGATGTGGCTCAGGGTGCATCACCCTCACACTTGCCCACGCCCTTCCTCAGTGGCAAGGGATAGGGGTGGATATCAGCCCTTTGGCATGCCGTGTTGCACAAGCGAATGCGTTATTACATCCGCCACCTTCCTACCCGATTGGTTGGATGGAAGCCGATGCCACACAGTTAAATCCTCAAACACTAGCAGATAAACCCATTTATCTTGTCGTGAGCAATCCACCCTATATCGCCTCTTGGGAAATGCCTCAGCTTGCACAAGAAGTCCATCAACATGAACCCCCACTTGCACTATTCCTTCCTGAAAACCAATCCTGTGCAAGTTGGTACGGTGCTTTAGCACAAAAAGCTTGGCAGCTACTTATGCCCGAAGGCTGGTGCTGGTTTGAAGTAGGTACGCACCAAGCACCTACCGTCCAAACTGTCATGATAGCCCAAGGGTTTATCCATACCCAAATGCACCCTGACCACCTCGACACCCTCCGTTTTGTGGGTGGACAAAAACCCTAGCACAGGCACATCCAAACCCAAAAAGGACACACTACCCAATAGGGGTTCAGGCTTTTAAATGCGTATTCATACCCAATGTACGCAAAGATAGCTATAGGGCAACAAGCTTCCTATCCATCTTTTTATTGTAACCGTATCTAATGTTATGGTTTTTTAACCTTTTAATAAAGAAGTACTGATTCATAGCCGTAAAACACTATGGCTATTTTAACAGTAGTGTAACCGACAGGAAGAAGATTCATGAAGTAACCTTCAGTGCACTGGGGGAGTGCCTCAACTTTCTTCACGGTTTTGGTTCGCTGCCAACAAACGCATCACATAGTAAGCCAACTCCATGAGGGAGTATAGGGCTGCTGCCATATAGGTTAACGCTGCTGCAATGAGTACTTTTTTTGCACCCGAAACTTCACTTGAGGTCAGATAATACTTGGTCTCAAGGATTTTCACGGCACGACTACTTGCGTCGATTTCAACCGGCAATGTCACAAGATGAAACAAAGTGCTTCCACCATAAAAAATGACCCCCAACCAAGCCACAAGCAACCCAAGCCCCTTCATACTTGCGGCAGCCATGAGTAAAAAGCCACCCATAATCAACCAAGGCCCCGCCATACTCGTGATACTCACGACAGGAAATAAAGCCCCACGAGCCACAACAGGAAAGTACCCTTGGGCATGCTGAAGGGCATGACCCACTTCATGGGCCGCAATGGCAACGGCACTGATTGACGCACCATGGTAATTATCACTGGAGAGTCTCACCGCCTTCGCAGAAGGGTCGTAATGGTCGCTTAAAAACCCACTGCTCTCTTCCACTTTGACATGGTATACACCATTTTCTCTCAGGATGCTTTCAGCGACTTGGGCCCCTGTTTGTCGTCTTTGGGTACTTTGCTCATTAAAACGACTCACCGTACGTTGTACCCACCATTGAGGCGCCAATGTAAGTACAAGCCCCGCCACAAGGAGACCAATCTGAAAAGGGTCAATGCCACCAAATCCCATAAACATCGTGTCTACACTCCTTAAAATGAGGTTATGACAATCACAGCATGCACGGTTGAAGCACTATAAAAACAACTACAGAAGCCATACAGCATGATAGAGCCGTAGTACCACAAGGTGTTTATACTTAAAGAATACCCACCCTGCCTGAACAAAGCCTACCATAAAGCCCACGCACAACCTCCAATGCTTTATGAACTTTTAAGAAAGGGATTAAAAAAGTCTGCTTAAACTTCATCCCTTCATACACTGTTATCAAGGCAAAGCCCTTACCTCATTTTATACTCGCTTGTATACGCACTCATAGCCTAAAAGAAACACGCTCCTCAAGAGGGACAATCGTATCCCCCCCCTCTCTTATCTCTCCCCATGGGTAGAGAGGATGACCTATGTGAGAATCACCTCATGATTTTAATCCATAAAGCCTTTTATAGCCATTCAAGCAATTACCCTGCATGATGCAGTTGGTATGGCAGGAAAGCTATCGCAATAAAAGACCAAGCCCCACAAGTATTTGTAACTTGCGGGGCTTGAGACGTTTTAAGGTGAAGGCTACCTTATAATTTAAAGTAGGACTTTAACTGAGGATTGGTAAGTACCTGTACTTGGTAGTCAAGTGGCAGGAAGCCGTTACAGGTTGGGAAGGGGTGTCCGAGTTTAAAGCGGCTCCCTTTATCGTCCAACTTGAATACGTCGTAGTCACTAATCGCATAGTTTCTTACAGGGCTACCATAGGGGTGTAATCCACTCATTTGAGCGCCTGGTTCTGCTGCCCACCAATTTCCTGGTAATCCTTGTGCGACAAGTCCCGGCATATAATTGGCTCGTGCTTTCCACAAGGGTTGGAATTGTCCTCTACCTGTATCGCATAGTTCAGGACGGCGTTTCAGCATCGCATCCGTCACAAAGGAAGTCATGCCCGTTTTCGTAGCCCCAGGACGAACCACCTCAAGGTCAACCGTAGAACCTAACAAGCCCCCTACAGCCACACCATTCACAAACATATTACCCTTGAAGGTGTAGGTGAAGCCCCAAGAAAGCCCCTGCAGCCCTTCCCGTACCGCCACAAACTGGATATCTTTGGATAAATAGTACAAGTACTGCTTGGCTTTATTCCAATAGTAGACGTCTCTTGTTCCAGGGATGCTAATCGGGACATTCTGTGGTGAGTTGGTAATGTCCTTACCATCCAGAAGCAAGCGTGTTTCCGGGTCAAGCTTAAGCCCTAACAAGTAGTTGTGGAAGGCAGCATGGGTATCCCGTATTTTCTTCACTAAGGGAATGTAGTAGCTTGTAATTTGTGCTTCGGTGACACCCAAGGCTTCTGCGGCATCCTCATAGTAGTAGTATTTACCACCACCAGCGTTTAAGTCGCCATTGATAGGAGAACCACCTTCACCGTAAACATCATCCTCCCATGAAAACGCTGTTTTCTTCACAGGGTTATTAATGTCATTACCAGCAATATCGGTTTGATTTACATAGTCGTACCCACAGTTGCTTTTATGGTTATTCACCATTGTAACGCTTACGTCATTGTCCTTAAACTCACTTTCAAAGTTTTTAGGCTTATCAAGTAAGTACCTCATTTCATTAAAAGCATCGGAGTATTTAGGATGATTTGGATACATTATCGTTAATGGACCAGTTTTGGGCAAAGTACCATTGAGTACGTCATTTCTAAAGAGTAAAATACCAGCTCTTACTTTACCCCCAACTCTACATATTCCAGGAAGCCCAAGTGCATGTGTCATTCCTGCCCATTGGGGGTATATGTTTGGATCATAAGGCTCTTTACCAAGAGAAACTTCCCATCCTCGATAGAAACTAATTGGGTCAGGATTATTCATTAAGTCATCATGATGGACATAATCGTAGCCTTTGTCATACGCTAACTGGGCTCCCGAATCATACGCTGTATAATTAGCTCCAAAATAACCAGGTGTGACTAAGGCTGGTACACCACTCACTTGCGAAGGATGAACAGCAATAGGAGACATCTTAACCCTTTTGGAAGAGTACTTCAGCGTGGGTTTAATCCCAAGGATGTAAAACAGCAGGTAACGTTCATCGGTATTGAACAATCCTGTGTTAATCCCTGTAATTTTACTAGAAGCCTGCTCAAACACTCTAAAAATGTTATAGCCAATGGCTTGGTTAGGCACGGGGACTAACTGCCCAAACAGATTCCAAAGCCCACTCAGTTTTCTATCTTTCGCATACCCTAGGAAAACATCGGGGTCCGTATTGGTTTCTGCGGTGGTAAGTTTCACACCGTTAATGGTTGCATTTTTAGCCGCTTTAAATTGGTCAGCATAGCTCGTCAATATATCGCTGTAAGACTTTACGGTTGCCAAAGTAGCCGCATCGGGGTCTTTTGCGGACGAACCCACAAAGAGCTTATGCACCACGTTGGTCGTGTTTTCTTTGATGCTAATCCCGTAGGCAAACCCACAGTTAATGGCAACATCGTTGGCACCATTCCAAGTGTACCAAGATACATCAAAGGGGTAATACCCTTGCCACCCTGTACCATAAGGGTTCCCATAACGGTATTGGTGGTTACAATCTAACTGAAGTTGGTTAATTTGTAGCCCAGGGCGACTATAAAGGTCAAGCACCCCCCCTGGTGTCCCATCGGCTGGGTCGTACATGTGTACGTCAAAGTGTTCATAGGTTCTGCTAATGGCACCATTTGCACCACCGTTGGAATCGTACTTAAAGCCAATCAAGCGGGTGTAGTGAGGGTCTCCATAACTACCGCCAGCAGGGATGTTAAAAGCGGGTGATTCTTCAATATTATTGAGCCATTGTCCAAATACGTAATACCCTAAGCGAGCATTGGCTGGCATGGTTGCCCAAATCTGCTTGGCAAGCTTCATTTTTTCATCATCATTCGTCACAGGTCCGTTGGAATCAATGTGTTTCAACAAAAACTCAACGTCTGCTTGATTGGTAGGGAAGGCAATGTTAAAGTTAGGGCTTTTCAAATAAGCGGCACAAGGGTCAGTACTACTACTTCCACCCATCAAAGGTTCGTCATAGTGTGTCATGGCCGCCACGCACTCTTCTGGAATCAGCTGCTGATTCCCTGCCAAGGCTTTTTGTCCTGAAGATAAAAGGGTAGCAATCCCAAGAGCTGAAAACAATGCCACAGCGAGCTGTACTTTTTTAGTGGTATTCCAAAGTAATGTCATAAATTGAGTACTCCTAACATGCAGACCATAAGCAAAATAAGTAAAAAGCAACGACAAATTCAAACCTTAAGAAAAAATCCAAACCTCTCTCCACTCTCTACTTAACGTATGCGACATGCCGAGTATACGAGCGACCCTGTCTTGATAATGATGATAGGCACTGCGTCATACATAAGGTAAAGGGATACCTCTAAGATGTATCGACCCTTTTCCTCAAAACCATCATCCTCAATGGGTCTTTTGTAACATAATGTAATGTAAACGTTATGGCGGGGTCTCAAGGTGAGGGATAAAAGGAAGTATTGAAAAAACAGTAAAGTCAAGTCTATTCAATCGAGATAGTATACGTTAAAATAGCATGTATTATTTGCATGAGGTTCTAAAACGCCATTAAACTCAGTAAGGGAACACACACACGCCATGATGATGGAAGTCGTTAAGCGCTCAGGAGAGCGAGAGCTAGTCAGTTTTGATAAAGTCCTACGTCGCATTGAAACCCTTTGCGATGGGCCAGAATTTGGTACCGATGTATTGCGTGCCGTAGAACCCATTGATGTAGCCAAAAAGGTTATCGAGGGGATTTACAATGGTGTGACAACAGAAGAGCTGGATATTCTTGCCGCTGAAACAGCCGCAAGTTTTGCCACCATTCACCCCGAGTATGCTAAGCTAGCGGCTCGTATCAGTATTTCCAATCTTCATAAAGTCACAAAAGATACTTTCTCTGAAACGGTCGATGCACTGTATCATTATACGCATCCTAAAACAGGTCGTCCTGCTTCTTTGATTGCTCAGGATGTTTATGAGGTGGTCTGTGCCAATCGTGCGCAACTCGATGCCGCCATTCGTCACGAACGTGACTTTTTATTTGACTTCTTTGGCTTTAAAACCCTAGAACGCTCCTACTTATTAAAGCTCTATGGCAAAGTGGTTGAGCGTCCTCAATATATGCTGATGCGTGTGGCACTGGGTATTCATAAAGCTGATATTGAGGCAGCGATTGAAACCTACCATTACATGTCTGAAAAATGGTTTATTCATGCCTCTCCAACCCTCTTCAATGCGGGTACGCCTAATCCTCAAATGTCGTCCTGCTTCTTGCTTGCCATGCAGTCTGACAGCATCTCGGGCATTTATGATACCCTGAAACAAACAGCGGTGATTTCCAAGCATGCGGGTGGTATTGGGTTACATATTCATAATGTACGTGCCAAAAATAGTTACATTGCAGGTACCAATGGGACTTCTAACGGGATTGTCCCCATGTTGCGTGTGTTTAACGACACCGCACGTTACGTAGACCAAGGGGGTAACAAGCGCAAGGGGAGCTTTGCCATTTATCTTGAACCTTGGCATGATGATATTTTTGAGTTTTTAGAACTCCGCAAAAACCACGGTAAAGAGGAACTCAGAACCCGTGACCTCTTCACGGCTCTTTGGTTGCCAGACTTGTTCATGAAGCGTGTGGAAGAAGGCGGCGATTGGTCTTTATTCTGCCCCAATGAAGCGCCTGGTTTAGCCGACTGCTCAGGGTCAGCTTTTGAGGCACTGTACCAACGCTATGAGGCAGAGGGTCTTGCACGTCGTTCTGTAAAAGCACAAGAGCTTTGGTTTGCCATTCTTGAAAGCCAAATTGAAACAGGCACGCCTTATGTACTGTTCAAAGATGCGTGTAACCTTAAGAGCAATCAGCAAAACTTGGGTACCATTAAAAGCTCAAACCTCTGTACTGAAATTATTGAATACACAGCACCCGATGAAATTGCCGTGTGTAACTTGGCATCCTTAGCGTTGAGTCGTTACGTTGAAACCCGTTCAGATGCCTCAGGACGTGAAGAACGCTTCTTTAATTTTGAAAAGTTACACCAAGCGACAAAAGTGGTCACAAAAAACCTTAATAAAATTATTGACGGTAACTTATACCCTCTGCCCGAGGCTCGGCATTCTAACATGCGACATCGTCCGATTGGTATTGGTATTCAAGGGTTAGCCGATGCGTTTAGCTTGTTGCGCTATCCCTTTGAGAGTGAAGAAGCCATGCAACTCAATCGGGATATTTTTGAGACCATCTACCATGGTGCCATGGAAGCCAGTATTGAATTAGCGGAACGTGAGGGTGCTTATGAAACCTTCCAAGGTTCCCCTCTTTCACAAGGAAAGTTCCAGTTTGATTTATGGCAGGTGCGTCCCTCTGCTCGATATGACTGGGATGCACTCCGTAGCCGTGTGATGCGTTCAGGGGCAAGAAATAGCCTCCTGCTTGCCCCCATGCCAACGGCTTCAACCAGTCAGATTCTAGGCAATAATGAATGCTTTGAACCTTATACGTCCAATATTTACACCCGCCGAGTGTTGTCTGGTGAGTTTACCATCATTAACCGTTACTTGGTGGAAGACCTGATTCAGCTTGGTTTGTGGAACGAGCGTATGCGTCATCAAATCATTGCAGGGAATGGCTCCATTCAAGGGATTGCCGAAATCCCTGATAGTATCAAGGTTCTCTACAAGACCGTCTGGGAAATCAAGCAACGTACTATCGTGGATATGGCTGCCCAACGAGGTCCCTTCATCTGCCAAAGTCAGAGCTTAAACATCCATATGTCGAATCCCACGTTTGCCAAGCTCACAAGTTTACATTTTTATGCTTGGAAGTCAGGACTTAAAACGGGCATGTACTACTTACGTAGTAAAGCAGCAACCGAAGCCATCCAGTTTACGGTAGATAAAGCCATGCTCAATCAGCCACATCCCGCTTCTTTAGCGGCCAAGGGAGGCGATGGTGCCGAGGTATGCCGTGTGGATGACCCCGATTGCATCTCCTGCTCAGGCTAACACCCTACGCTATACGCTTGCGTCTAACGTCCGCTCTTCCAAACTCAATTTTCTCTCTCCACACGGAGAGAGAAAATGACGTATTAAGCATAACCTCATGATTTTAATCCATAAAGCCTTCTATAGTCTTTGACATGATTACCCTGCATTCATGAAGCCCATGCTTGTTTTTGGATTATCTTTCAGCCATAATACACGATACCGTAACATGTCTATTTCTATGTAATTTATCGCATTGACGCATAAGTGCCTATAGTCAGACTCATACGTGTGCGGTAAGGCTTCGTGCATACTTTCCAAGTTCTTTTAAAATTCCCAAGTATAGACGCTCCTAAGCATACTTTAACCCCGTGTGTTTAAAGAGGTCGCTCGGTGAAAACTTAAGTTAAGTATGAGGTCATGGTGTTGTTTGGCTCTTATTATGGAGGGCTTGTTAAATGGTGTATAAAGCTTGTCAGAGAGGTTTTATACCCTGTTAATAGGTACCTTACGCCACCCAACAGCCTTGATGGTAGTGTTTTAACACTGTCCCTTACGTACTGGTTTTATAGTTTATGACTTCCTTGTGTCGTCGTGCATGCCGTTTGATTTAAAAGTGATTTCTATTAGACTGTTCAGCAAATTAGAAACGTTTTAACCTGATGATGTCCGAATTTGAAAAAAAATCCCGTCAATCCCAATCCGAAGAAACCCCTGCTACGGAAGCAGTGGCTCTTCCTGAAGGTGAAGCTGGTAGCGAATGGCGTGAAAAAGTCATTCAAATCCGTCGTGTAACCAAGGTTGTTAAGGGCGGTAAGAAAATGAGTTTCCGTGCGGTTGTTGTTGTAGGCAACGGTCATGGTTCTGTGGGTGTAGGCGTTGGCAAATCCAATGAAGTCATTGGTGCGATTCAAAAAGCAATTGCTGATGCACGTAAAAACCAAGTGCTTGTACCTATCTGGAAAGACACCATTCCTCACGCCATTACGGTTCGTTTTAGCTCCTCTAAAATGGTTCTCAAGCCCGCTTCTCGTGGTACTGGGGTCATTGCTGGTGGTGCAGCACGTCCTGTTTTGGAATTGGCTGGGGTGAAAAACATTCTCTCCAAATCGTTAGGTTCCAACTCCCCTCTCAACGTCGCTCAAGCCACGTTGCAGGCCCTTCGTGAGCTTCGCACCTTCAAGCAAATCGCTGAAGCTCGTGGATTGTCTGTACACCAGATGCTTCACTAAGTACACACGAAAGGATTATTTTTATCATGACAAGCGAAAAAAAGCTTACCATCGCCTTAACCCGTAGCCTCATTGGTGTGCCTGAAAAGCAAATCCGTGTGGTACGTGCTTTAGGTTTACACAAAACCAATGACACCGTGGTTCATCATGCCTCTGCAACCATCTTGGGGATGATTCACACTGTACGTCACTTGGTTACTGTTCAAGAGGTTTAATAACATCCATGCAAACGATTATTGAAACAACATCTGAATTAAACTTAACGAACGTACAACCTGCTCCTGGCTCCGTAAAAGGTCGTCGTCGTGTAGGTCGTGGTCGTTCAAGTGGTATGGGTAAAACCTGCTGCCGTGGTCATAACGGTGAAGGTCAACGCTCTGGTAACTCTTCTAAACGCGGGTTTGAAGGTGGACAAATGCCTTCTTATCGTCGTTTACCTAAATTTCGTACGTTTAGTCAGCCTAACAAAAAGCATTGGCTTGAGTTAAACGTGGGTGATTTAGAACTCATTCTTCAAGAAGATGAAACCACACTGACCTTTGCACTTTTGAAAGAATTTAAACTTCTTCGTAAAGAGCATTGGGGTGTACGCATTTTAGGTGCTGGAGAAATCTCTCGTCCTTTGACCTTAGAAACAACCTACCTAACACCCAGTGCCAAAGAAAAACTTGAAGCTGCTGGCTGTACTGTGACCATCGTAGAATAGTCACGTTACTGTCACCCTAGCTTGAAGCTGTTCACCAAAAGTGTAGGGATGGATATTTATCCATCCCTACACTTTTTTATCGTGCGTTAACCTTAAGTTACGCCACTCAAAACAGGGGCAAATTCAGGTGTGGACGTATAGGTTCCGCCAGAAAATGGCTGATGAGCCATGGCAAATAGTTGAGTCTCTGTCGTCGCCGCATGATGTTCTGGCACACCTTCTGGTTGAGGGTGTCGTCTTTGTGCCACATCTTTAGGTAAGGGTCTATCAGCAGGCATACCTAAGAAGCCGTCTTGAGTGGTTATTTTGTTAGCGTAGAAATGTCCTTTCGTCGCTGCCTGAGAAGGTCTTCCTGAGCGATGTATCTCAGTCATTTGAGCGGATGAATATCCTACGGGTAGGTGTGGACTTTGGAAAACACTTTCATGGCGTAGTGTTCGGTATACAGGTTGATGCGAGGGTAATTGGAAGTAGAATTCTTGGGATGGCTCTAAGTGCATACCAATCGGAGATAGCCCTTCAGGCTCAAGTTTATCTGTTTGAGTCGTACGCTGTATCGTTGTGCTATCTTCTAAGCGCTTATAGAATTGAGATTTGATAGCATCTGGGCGTATATAGCCTTTCGGCATGGTTTGGTTCGTTAAGCTATAATCATCCCCAATCTCTCTTAAGGTTATCGCAGAGCTATTACTGAGGTCTTCATTGACAGTGCCTTGTACATAACTGTAACCTTGATTATGAGGCTGATTCAAGCGAAACTTCCTCGCAAACCCAGTATTTGAGTCCGTCATGCGAGGATACGCAGGATGCACGATATTCGGTTGAGGTGTTCGATACTCGGTCGATAAAGTCAATCCCTGAGCGACAATGGCATCACGCATCATGGCTGATTGCGACATTTTTATGTTAGGTTTCAACACCCCTTCAGTTTCTAATCCTGCATAACGATCTGTCGTTTTTGCCTTAGGTGCTTGTAAGGCTAATAACTGCTGAGCACTATGAGGAACCTCATTGACCTCAGGAAATTCTTGATGTTTATGCATGTTGCTTTCTAGTTTTACGACTTGCCCAGAAGTATTCAAATATTTGGTAAAAGTATTTTTAGCACCGGGGGTTCTGGCACGCAAAGTATCATCATCGCCCAGCCCTCGCTGACCCGATACCATTTCTCGTTGCCAATAGGTGAGTCCTTCAGGAGTTAAGCCTGCTCTGAACTCAGAAACACCATCTCGTGTAAGGGTATTTCGTGAGGGCATCGACCGTTCTGCCACTTTAATAGACCAAGCCTTTTGAGGAAGCTTTTGTAATGTCTCAGTTAATGCTTGTTGCTCAGCGGGGGCTAACTTACCCGAACGCACTTGAGTTAATGCCTGTTGTACGATTTTCTCGCCTGGCACACGTATCTTTTTTGTGCCGTTGTGTTTAGGATTCACCTGCTTATACAATGCTTGTTGTACCTCAGGTGTGTCGTCAAGGGCATTGCCTAGCTGTTTTATAATACCTGGCTGTGCCTTTTGTACAGCTTTTACTTGACTAGCCAGTGACGTATACGTCTCATCTCTAGAAGCTACTGGTGGTGCTTGTCCCATGAGCCGTTGCATTGCCTGCCTACCTTTTTGTAGCAAAGAAGTTGATTGCTTACTCACATCTTGAGTAAAAGAAGCATCGCCTAATACTTTTACAGCCCTTACAAAACCTCTTTTTGTAAGATTACCAGGTAAATCCATCGTCATACCTCATTGATTCCTTTCTGAAAGCCTTATCGCATTTCCTTCGCCTGTGGTTTGATTTTTTAGTAGCGTGATACAATAAAACAAAGTGAGGAAGCCAAATTGACTGATATAAATAAAAAAACAAAAATGTGTTATGTGGTACTTTGTGCGGCAGGGGAAAGTCGTCGTTTTTTACAACACTGGCAGACGCATCATCCAGAGCTACCATGTCCATCCAATAAACTACTTGCCCCTTTACTAGGAAAAGCCCTCGTTCGCTATGCTTTTTCACAGATTGCGTCCTTGCAACAGTATATGACTGCAACAGACAGTGGTTATGCTTTAGGGGGTGTTTGTATCGTGACACACACCGCCATAAGCTCGGCACTGGAAAACTTTGCCCGTTTGGAACTTACACAAGTCCCTCTCGTATTTGCAGAAGGAGGGTCTAGCCGTCAAGCCAGTGTATGGGCAGGACTCCAAGCCCTCAAGCAAAGTTTCGCAACCGATATCGCTACAACCCAAACAAGTTATGTGGTTGTCCATGATGCAGCACGTCCTCTCATGGATACCGAGACCCTCATGGCATGTATCACCTATCTTCATACCCACCCTGACTATCACGGCTGTTGCGTAGGAAACCCCGCCGTGGATACCCTCAAACACGTCACACTGTCTTCCTCTCAAGGTGCCACGATTCAGCATACGCCTGCTCGAGAAACACTATGGCAAGTACAAACCCCCCAAGTGTTTCAAGCCTCTAGCTTATGGCAGGCTCATGAAAGCGCCCATACCCACCAAGACTTCAACAGTACCGATGACATGCAACTCCTTGAAAACTATCTCCCTCATGGAAAACAGCACATCTTACACAGCCCTAAACCCAACCCAAAAGTCACCTACCCTTACGACCTTGCTTTTTGCGAAACACTCCTTAAAAGCCAGCCTCCCCTAGAAAACTCCTCTGGTTAATGTATTTTAAGCGTACATGTCCTTTCAATAGAGGAGGTTATGGCATACTTGAGTTATTCTGTTAGCGTCGTTCAGGTGCCTCAAAGGGTATGCCAGTTATCAAGAGTCATCTCACAGTTATCTCAAGGTGTGGAACGGGAATCCTTAACCCATGAATATGTTTCTTTTTGCCATTCAGCACGACTGGTTTGTTTTGCTCCCCATTGTCCTATGTTCCATATGGGTGCTAGGTGTCACACTGGAGCGATACCAAGTATATCAGCGAAACAAACGAGACATCGTTGGTTTCATCCAAAGATTACAGCGTGAGCTACAACGAGATAACCTTCAAGGTGCGGAGGTTTTAAGTTCACAATTGGGCGGGATTTTAGGGGAAGTTGCTGAAGAGGGACTTCGTATTTTAGGGGAAAACCGCCATGGGTTTAATCGCTCGTTTGACATTACGGTGAACCTCGCCCTCCGTCGACTTGAAAAATATCTTGATACCCTTGGCACAGTTGCCACCATTGCACCTTATCTTGGGTTGTTTGGAACCGTCGTAAGAATCTTATTTACGTTCGGAGAAATGGCAAAAGGTGGCGGACAACAAGCAGCCACAGACATTATGTTTGGGATTGGCTCAGCACTCATTGCAACAGCTGCTGGGTTGTTGATTGCCATTGGTTCCGTAGTCCTCAATAACCAGTTCCGTGCCGTGGTTTCTAAGTATGAGGATGATTTTCAACTTTTGAAACTTCTCTTTTTAAGCGTCATTGACAGACAAAACACCCAAGCTTCTTTTAGCACGCCTCAAAACACCACAGGCATGCCTCCTCAACACCAAAGCGCTTATCACGCCCCAGCCATGCCTTCCTCACCTCCTGTACATGCTTCCTCTTATGTACCCATGGCAAGTATGGCACCAGGACAAACAAATTTCCCCAATTTAGGGTAAAGTTTACGGTTACGTCTCGTTCAACTAGAAGGAATTGTAGGTCATGGCCTTGCAGGGTCACGCACAAAAGTCATTCGGTGATATTAACATTACACCACTTACAGATATTTTCTTGGTGCTTCTCATCATTATGATGGTCGTTGCCCCGATGGTGTCACAAAGTGGTAAAAAACTCTTTTTACCGCATCTTCAACACACCACACCCATCACTGATACCCAGCTGGCTACCGTTGAGATTACAGATAAAGGGGAGGTTTTTGTAGATGGTAAAGTGGTGCAAGGGGTTACCCCAGAGCATTTAGAACCCTTTAGCCAAGCCCTTCAGCAAAGCTATCAACGGCATGCCCATCGCACTAAAAGTGCTTCTTCTGAACAAAAACAAGCACCTATCGCCCTCGTCGTAAAGGCTGACCAAGCCACCCAAGCCCAGTGGATTCTTGCAACCATGACGGCTGCTCAAACCACTAAGTTCGAGAAGCTCATGTTACAAGCCACACCTGCTCACCCTTCACGTTAAATTATCTTCCACCAAGCGATGACGACCCTTGCTATCTTTTAGAAAGTCGTACTTTGTTTATGTCCCAAGCTTACCCTCATGCGAAGCCACCAAAAGCCCACTGGGTGGCTTCGCATACATTACCCCCTACCTACGCTGAAAGTATCGAGGATGATTATAACCCTTACAACCAAAGACGCTTGCAACAACGGCGGCTTCGTTTCAGTGAGATTAACATCACCCCTCTTACCGATATTTTTCTTGTTCTCCTGATTATCATGATGGTTGTGGCTCCTTTCATGGAACGGCAAGGATTACAGCTGGTGGTACCTCGTTTTGAACAAAGTGCCTCTTCGTCCCAAGCCTCTCCTAAGATACTGCATCTTACCCTAGATGCCCAAGGACAATACGAGACAAGCGACGGTAAACTATCACTGGGGATGCTCACCTCTTGGCTCAAAACCCACAAAGATACTTATCCTGACGGGGTGACACTTTCCATTCATCCCCAAGCCAGCCATAAAGCACTGATGCTTACTTTAGAAATGTTACAACAGCAACGCATCACGAATATTAGCATGGTGCCGCTCGTCACGGAAGCACCCACGACCCAACCCTCAGAGGTACCTTAGGGCATAGGAAAATGGCTTATTTATGCCTAGCTCTTCTCTTGTACGTGAAAACATAAAAAGGCACTCGTAGACCATTACCCCAGATTCCAAGCGACATTGGCAGGGGGGCAGGGACAGGGGCAGAGGCAACATCAATCACACACGCCTCTCTCTTCATGCAACGCATGAACCTGCCATGGTAATGGCACTGAGAGCGTCGCTACACATGCCACATGAGGCGGTAGGGATGTTTCAGACAAGGTGGTGTAAGGCGTGGTTCGGTTGTCTCGGCATACCTGTATGACGTGACATCCTGCAGCATGGGCGGCTTCCAACTCAGGCACACGGTCGGATAAAAAGAGGATTTCATGGGGTGTTACAGAAAGCTGGGAAGCAATCTGTTGGTAAGCCTGAAGCGTCGTTTTGGCACCCACACGAGTATCAAAATAGTGACTAAAACAAGACGACACATCGCCTTCTTCACTGTATTGAAAGAGTAACTTCTGAGCTTGAACCGACCCTGAAGAATAAATCGCTAAGGTCATCCCAAGAGCCTGCCAAGCTTTTAGCACCGAAAGCACCTCTGGGTAAAGATGTCCTTGGTAGTGTCCTTGCTCATAACCCGCCTGCCAAAGGCACCCTTGGAGGAGTTTTAGCCCTGTATGTTTACGGTCAATGGTTATCCAGTGTGTCAGGGCTTCTAGGGTTTGTGCTTGGGTAGGGAACTGTAAACCTTGTTCTTCAGACAATGTCTCATGCGTTAGGCGAAAGGCTTCCGTAAGTTCTTCTTGAAATAGCCCTTGAGCCTGTGCCTGTGTGATAAAGGTCTGTAAATGCTTTTGAGCATAGGGAAATAGTACCTCATGGACAAAAGCAATATCGGTGATAGTGCCTTCAATATCGAGTAGTACCACCCGATAAGGAGCTGGGGTTGTGGGCTGTAAATAGGGGTGGTTTGCCCGTTGATAGGTGGTTTCAATCCCTGTGAGGGTATAGTGGGGAGTCCAACCTTGGGTGTCTGAAAAAATACGAATGACCTTCACATGAGGCACCGCATCCATCTCAAACCAATGTGGGTAGCCTGCAGGAACCGCAATAAAGTCACCCGCTTCACACACCACACATGCCACCGTCGTTTCAGACGAAGTGTCATCTTGCCCATTAGGAGTCAAGGGAAAGCGGAACCAGAAATAGCCTCGTCCCTCCACAAAAAAGCGGACTTCATCTTCACTGTGTGTATGTTCTTTAATGAACTTAGCTCTTAGTTCAGCGATACCCTTTGTATCAGGATGCACGTTAATCACATCCGCCGTTTGGTAGCCATACTTAGCCATAAATGGTTGAAGATGGGGGGCATACGCCTCTAAAATGGTTTCTTGAGAGGCATCAGCAGTAAAGGGTACACTGGCATCCCATTGGTCAATCATGACCCCATACGATGCAAGCACTTGCTGAAGCTCCTCAAAGACCGTTATGATTTTTACAGGGCAAGCGTGGGGATTAAACAGGGTCAGGGTAGCCATGGCGTTTCAACTCCAATACACAGTGCATCAATGTTTCAAAGACTTCAAGATGACGTTTCGCCTCTTGGGGAGAACGTCCCCAAGTATATAAGCCGTGTCCAGCAAGTATAAACCCATGAAGCGGAAGATGTTGTTCAGTAGCGTGCCTCATCGCATGCTGTAACTGAGGACGAATCACGGTCATGTCTTGATGATTCGAGAAAATAGGTACGGTGACTCGTGCCTCATGGGTGGTGATTCCATGAAGTCCTTTGAGTAACTCAAACCCTTGCAATACAAGGTGTCCCTGAGTTTCATACAGTTTAGACAATACTGTACAAGGGCTGGAGTGGGTATGCACCACATAATGAATGCTCGGATAATACTCATAGACTGTGGCATGCAGCAGGGTTTCCGCCGAGGGGGAACGTGGGTCGTTAGATGAAGGGAGAGGCGTTGCTGTGGCGATATCACAGGAGATAAAATCGTGAAGACTTAAACTTCCTTTTTCCAAACCTGACGCAGAGATAGCAAAGCTTTGAGCATCTCGACGGTAAGAAAAGTTGGAACTTGTGGCGGGTGTCCAACCTTGGACATCAAAGAAGCGAATCGCACTGAGGAAAGCTTCAAGAGGGGGGTGTATAAAAGCGTCGAGGGACATCATGGTTTATTCCCTTAGGGTGTCTGTGAGGCTAATTTATTGAAAGCCATGGATTCAATCCTCTTTTAGATAAACTCGTTAGGTTATTTCTTGCTGACACCAGTTTTCAACTGCTGCACAAGTTTGTTCGATTTGAGAGGCTTGGTGCAGACCTGATAAAAACCATGCTTCATACGCAGAGGGCGGTAAATAGACCCCCTGATGCAACATGCCCCAGAAAAAGCGCTTGAAGCGGTCAATGTCAGTGGCTTGTGCTTCTGTATAGTTTGTAATAGGCACAGAACGTTCAAGATAGCCTTGAGCGACTTGTTCGGAAGTTAAGAAAAAGACCGAAATCATGCCACAAATATGTTGAACTGCGACGGGAATTCGATAGTGCTTGAAAATGACACTTAAACGCTCGGCAAGCGTGGTGGTTGCCTGAGAGAGTGCCTCGTAGAATGCAGGTGTGAGTTGGTTTAAGGTTGCCAGCCCTGTCCGCATAGCACAAGGATTCCCAGAAAGGGTGCCAGCTTGGTACATCTTACCCAAAGGTGCCACAGTGTGCATAATATCAGCACGACCACCATAAGCCCCTACGGGTAAACCACCCCCGAGAATCTTACCCAAAGTCACGAGGTCAGGGGTAACACCACTATGGGCAACCATCCCACCTCGTGCCACACGAAACCCTGTCATGACTTCGTCAAACACAAGCAAGGCACCATGGGTTTGCGTGAGGTCACGCAAACCTTCCAAAAAGCCTGCCACTGGAGGAATACACCCCATATTACCCGCAGCGGGTTCTACTAACACAGCGGCAATCTCGTTAGGATATTTTTCAAAGAGAGCTTGGACACTTGCGAGGTCATTAAACGTCGCAGAAAGTGTATCTACCACAGTCGTTTCGGGTACCCCTGCACTGTTGGGAATCCCCAATGTGGAGGCTCCCGAACCCGCTTGCACTAAAAGGGCATCCATATGCCCATGATAGTTCCCTGCAAACTTCACAAGTTTATGTCGCCCCGTATACGCTCGTGCTAAACGGACGGCGGACATCACCGCTTCGGTACCAGAGGAAACAAAACGCATCATTTGCATCATGGGCATCATGGTTTGTACCTGACGTGCCATATCTGTTTCCAATGTTGTGGGGGCACCAAAACTCATACCCACCATGGCTTGTTCTTGAAGGGCTTGCACAACCTGTGCATTACAATGCCCCAGTATCATAGGACCCCAAGAACCAACGTAATCTAAGTACTGATTGTTGTCCACATCCCATACATAAGGTCCTAAGCCTCGTTCAAAAAAGACAGGACTCCCACCTACCTGACCAAAGGCTCTTACAGGGCTATTCACCCCTCCAGGGAAAAACGTTTGTGCTTCAGGGAAGGCAGAAACCGAGCCTGCATGGGTTGTTTCTTGTAAAGCACGTGTCATGGGAGAAGACATGGTTTGCGATAACATAAGTGGGGGATACCCTTTCTCTGTTTAGGTTGGCACTAGGTTGACGCATCTTGTTGACGCATTTTACTGTCATGTTTAAAAGCTGCTGTATTTAAAAATAGTTGGGTTAGTTAGAATGGTGTCTCGCAAAGATACAGGGATAGCTGAAGATAGATAACTTTTCAAGCATTCTATAGCCTACAGCCCTTTCAACCATCGTAACACAGCCCAACACAAAATAATGCGGTTTTTTCAGATGAACGCATTTTAAGTTATGCCACAGTACTTAAGCACGACCCAGTAACTTTGTACAGGGTAACGGGGTGTTTTTCAGGTCATTCAGCATGCACCAGCACGGACAAGATAAGCCAAAAGGTGAACCAAGAAGCCCAAAAGAAGTTCCCAAAAAAGTCCTATAGGTTTGACTTTTTGCCCCCTTAAAATAAACGCCCGCTTTTAGAGGCTTGACTCAAGCTACTTACAGACTTGTTACATCCCTTGTTTTAACTTCACCCTTGCGGTTTGCATTCAAGAGATGGCTCCTTCTATAATGGACATACGTAATGAAAGAAGACAGCAAAACCGCCCATATGGGGCTTCAGTCTTCTAAAAGTGGTCGCCTTTTAGTTGTTTAGGAATACCTGCCATGTTTCATGCTTTTTCAGAGGCTCAGCCTGACCCTTTTATGCCTGCTTCAATGACTGATGCAAAGACAGAAACTGTCACACCACTGACACAGATACCCACCCACCAAGTATTACCTACCAAAGGACACCCCTTTCTCGAAAAACTGAAACAGCTTGCGGAAGGCAGTGACGATACAGCTTACCCAGCTTGTCCGTACGATAAAATTACGGTACTGGGGTTAGGTCTCATGGGGGGGTCGTTTGTCATGAGTGTTCATGCACGTTACCCCGAATGCCATATTCAAGCCATGGACCCCAATCCAACGAGTCTTCAAAAAGCATTGAAAGAGCATCTGATTCATCAAGTGGCACTTGATGTTGAAAGTCTTTCGCTTGAGGGGACTTCCCATTTAGTGGTATTGGCCTCGCATCTTAAAGCAAATGAAGCGAACTTGGCATCTTTAATGGCACACCCACAGTGGGGGAATCATCTTGTAGTAACCGACTTGGGGAGTTGTAAGCGTCCTATTATTGAATACCTTGAGGGTGCCAAGACGGAGCATGATGCTGCGTCTCAACCTATTTTCATTCCAGGACATCCTCTTGCAGGGCGTGAAAAGTCAGGCTTGGATGCTGCCACAGAACTCCTTTTTGTGAACAAAAAATGGGTACTTTGCCCTACAGAGGCGGTTCCTGAAACCCATCCAAGCTTTAGAGCTTTTGCCAGTTTTCTTAGTTCTTTGGGTGTTAAGGTACTGACAATGCCTGTGACACTTCACGACCAAACCATGGCACTTGTGAGTCATTTACCACAGCTGTATGCAACGGCTTTAGGTAGTTTACTGCAAGAGCATCAGCCCGCACGTCTTTTACGTTATACAGGCGGGGGGATTGATGACCAGCTCCGCTTGACGGGAAGTTCTCATGCGATGTGGCAAGATATTTTTATGGCAAACCGTGACCACTTATTGCCGTATGTGGAAGGGCTTATTCATAAATTTCAGTGTATTCAAAAAATACTCGCCTCGCCCTCAGAAGCAACGCTTTCAGGTACGCCTGACCCCGAGTTAAGTCAACTTTTCGACGACGCAAATAGGCTGTATGACCTTTTCCAGCGTATACGTTCCTAGAAAGTTGTGGCAGTGGTTAACCCCTCAGACAACTGTCCTACACCTTGGGAAATCCCGTGTACTTCCTTGGATATGTTTACGCTATAGTGGAGTATCCCTCATGGCTAATGCTTAAATTTTAATTAGATACCCTTAACTGTCCTTCAACTCGTTCCCTTTGGAAGCCTTGCTATAGTATTTTGCTGCTTATCCTGACTATTTTTGAGTGTTGTACCCGACCATGACCCAAGCCCATCTCGACACCCAACTTTCGCTCTTATCACTCCTCAATCAGCCTACACAACAGCCTCAAACCCCTATCGCAAACCATCCTCCTGCCATTCAACAGGGCAATTTACTCTCGGGCTTATCCATGGGCATTTCAGAGGTTCCTACACCCGATATCCCTCATTTTTTGACGTTGCAAGTTGATACGCAAGGGCTATCCCCCTCACCACAACATACCTTACCGACCCAAAATATGGGCCCCCTGACCCCTTACCTACCTAGTAGCACGTTTGATAGACTCCCTGTCATGGTGCTAGACTTAGAAACCACTGGGCTTAACCCCAAAAAATCACACCTCATTGAACTTACCGTCATGCGGTATGTGGCGGGTGTTGAAACCGATAGACTCTCCTCTCTTATTAACCCCCTTGCAATCATTCCTCCAGAAGTAGAGTCTCTAACAGGGATTACCCCTGAGATGGTCAAGGATGCCCCTCATGCGGCGGAAGTCTTACGGCAATTTGTGCAGTTTATTACCCAAGATGGGCATCATCCGATTCTATGCGGACATAACATCATGTTTGACCTTGGCTTTTTAGTTGAAAAACTTCAAAGCTTTGGCATCAGCCAAGAACCAAAAACCTTACTCAACTTGAGTAGTGCTTTGGACACGCTCACGCTTGCCAAGAAACTGATTCATCTTCCAAGTTATGAAGGCATCGCTGTAGGTGGTTTTTTAGGGGTCATTAACCATCAAGCCCACCGTGCAGAAGCTGATGTTATCATGGCAGCAGGCATTTTATATAAACTCTTTGAACGGCTACCCTTTTGGCAAGGGCATTACAACACATTAACCCTCCAAGACATACTAGCGTTTCAAGGGCCTCTTAAAACCCGTTTATAACCTATGAAACAGTCGTATCAATCGTTTATGGCTTTTTTCGTAGCATTTGTTGGTTAGGTGGTGCCATGATTTTGTATGTCAACTTTTGCATTTTTTTGTAGTCCTTCACCCTTTGCTTCGTGTGCATCACAGGGTTGAGATATAAGGTATCCAATTGTTGGTGCCATGCAGGTACAGGGTAGTGGTGCCTTGCCAAATAAGCAGACAGTTTACGATGATAATGCTCATTGAGTGAAAGAAAAATGGCTTTGGAGACTGGTCGTAAAGGGTCGCCACGCCGAGGGCGTTCTCCAGCAGCGAACGTCGTTTTCACTTTCACTTGAGGTAACATCTGCTTTAAGGTACTCACTTTAGGATGCAGGAGTACTTGTTCATCTTCTAAAAGCGCTGCAAGTTCGGTAAGTCCTTTATAAGCAGCCACACGTTCAGGGGTATTAAGAGGGGTATCAGGGCTACCACGCAAGACGGCATCATAGGCCATAAAGGCAAGCTCGGCAGGCAATAACTCTTTTTTACCAAGGCACAGAAAAATATCACCGACACTCACCAACATACTATCTGAAGCCCTTGAAGCATCCAAAGCAGCTTCGGCCTCAATACGAGCTTCAGGGTGATGGTGCATCCAGCTGAGCAGTATCATTCTGAGTATATGGTCGGTTGAGGTATGGGGCATACCTCGTAGCACTTTGTCACGCTGTTCACCTGAAGGGAACAAGCTCCCCATGGGGTCGGGAGACTGCTCTAAAATCAAGAGAATGGTTTCTAAGCTATGAAATGGTAAAGATTGTACTGTTGCAACCATCATACCCGTAGCCTTGTGAGAAGTGGTCGCTTGCTGAGTACGCACGGCCTTTAAAGCATCATCCACAGCGGTTTCAGCCTCTTGCCGACTTAGAGTACCCGAAACCCCCAAACGCTTCTGCCCTAAACTGGCTGCTAGGGTGTATTGCCCGTTTTTACTTGCAGCCTCCTGAGCCATTTGTAACCACATGGGGTTATCAGGCTCGTGCATGTGCATCAGCATGGCATGGTCAAGCACTTTACTCCAAGCTTGATGACTTTGATAAATGGTAATCACCTCTTGTCGTAGTGCGGTATCTTCAGGGGCATATTGTAAAGCGACCTCTTTACAGTGAAGGGCTTCCATTGGCTCACCCTCGGCTTGATACGCATGGGCAAGCGCCGCCCACCCTTCCGCATGATGAGGAGACAATGCCACATGCCGTTTTAAAAGTACGGTTGCTTTTTCAGTGTCATGAGAAGCCACATAGGTTTGTCCCAACTCATAGAGGGCTTCACTGTACTGAGGGCTATCGGGCGGGAATTGGTCAATAGCATCTAAGAGATACAGTTCCGCTTCTTTAAAATGACCACGTTCACGATGCACGGCACCAAGAATTAAACAAATCAAAGGGTGCATCGGCTTTCCATGATACTGTTGTTTATAAAGCATGCTTGCTTTGAGTGCTTCACGCTGAGCATCTGCCCAACGCCGTTGTTCATAATACCGATAGGCAACCAACATACGTTTTTCAATATTTTGGGGGTCGTGAACCAAGGCTGTCATGGCTTCTTGTAAATCAGGTGGGGTTAAACGACGCACCAGTTTTTCACTGCGGGGTCGGTTGGCTTCCTCTGGTTCTAATCCTACATGCGTATAGCGCAATTCGCCCGTATGATACCCTTGAGGTAGGGCATACACACACGGAAATAGCCATGACACCAGCCCCCATGCACTTAGGAAAGCTAGCCCTAGGACACCCTGTACTATCTTGACGCTATTGCTTTGCATAGCCGCACGCTGTAGCATAGTGACCATAAGTAGCACAGCAGCTCCTTCTGTTTTTCTATACCATTAAAATAAGCCTATCGACCCCTTGAGGATACAGGAAGGGTATCGGCTTAAATACTTGTTTATAAAAGCTTAAGCCGTTTAAAGGTCACTCAAGCAAAGGAGTATCGACGCATCGTATTAAGGGTTATACTAATAGGCAGTGTAAGCTACCATCATGAGTCCGTCTCTCTTCTTATCCCCTCTGTATTTGAGTTTTGGTTTTTATGTCCCCCCTTCATCTCAAAGACCTCTCTCCCAAAAACACACCCGAGGATACTCAAGAGCATCCATCCCCACAGGACAAGCTACGCACCATGATGCAACGTCATGCGACAAAGCTCAAACAATGGGTCAAAGCCTATTTATGCCTTGAAGACACTGTGACTATTTTAATTGCTCAAAGGCAATGCCCCGACCCAGGATGTGAAGATATGGAAACCCTTCTCGGGGTACTTTTTCCTACAGACTTTGAACGCCCCACGCCCCCGCAGGAGGTTTGTCAAATTATCATTAAAACCCCGATGCTTGACCTCGGCTACAAAGACATCACCCATTGGGCAGAAGTCATGGTCAAGGATTGGCCTCAAGGGTGCCTTTTACCCTTTGAAGCACGACAAGCCCAAGACCCCCTTGCAAGGTTTTTTATGCCAAGTCCCTCGACGCTACCTCCTGAAGACCCTCATGCCTCCTAAAACTTTTACAGAACCCCCTTTCCCCACTGCACCCTTACACCCATGGTTAACCCAACCCACGCACCGTATGGTATGGTCCTTAGAGCGTATGACTGCTTGGTTAGCCTGTTTAGGGCATCCTGAAGAAACATTCCAAGTGATTCATATCGCTGGTACCAACGGGAAAGGCTCGTGTGCTTGGATACTTGCAAACCTCTTACAAAAAGTCGCAACCAGTCAAGGCTTGCCTCCCATTGGTTTGACCACCAGCCCTCATCTCACCCACTGGGGAGAACGCATTTGGGTAGGGGGGCATGGGATGTGCTATGACGCTTTTCAAAGACTCTCTTGGGAGGTTGCCGAGCATTTAGCCCCTACCGTGACGGATACCGAAAGTACCCCGACGGCATTTGAATTTTTAACCCTCTGTGCATTCTATCATTTTGCACAACAAGGATGTGCTTGGGTTGTACTTGAAGTAGGCCTAGGGGGACGACTCGATGCCACCAATGCCATTCCACCCGCAGCTTGGAGCCTAATTACCAGTATTGGGTATGACCACATGCAGGTTCTAGGAAACACGCTACCTGAAATAGCCCGTGAAAAAGCAGGTATCTTAAAAGCAGCAACCCCTACCCACCATACGCAAGGACTCGTTGTGGGTCGTTCATTGCTTGAAGCCTCAAGCAACACCCCCCTCGGTATGGCGTATGAGGTCATTCGCACCCAAGCGGAGGAGCGGGGTATACCGTTACTGCCACATCCTGTTTATGTCACACCACAGCATTTTGAGTTTGACGTTTCCCGAAACCTCGCTCATCCCGACGTGCTTCGGCATTGGCAGTGCCATCGTCATGTGTACTCAAAAGCATCAGACGTTTCTGTTTCTTCTCACACGTTTCGGAGTCTGCACTGGTTAGCTTCATATCAAGCGGAAAATATACAATCTGTTTTAACGTTATGCCACGCCCTTGCTAAAACCCCTTTTCAACCCAAAACCTCAAGTATGACTTGGGAAACCTTAGGACTTTGGGACGCATGGCACACGTGCTTCTATGGTGAAAATCTTCACACACAACTCCCTCCTTGGCAGGGTCGATGCGAGTGGCACCCAAGTTATCGAGCTTGGATTGATGGTGCCCATAACCCTGAAGGATGGCGGGCATTTTTCAGTACGCTGACGACTTTCAACCAGGATACACAAAGTTTATGCGATACACTATGGATGGCGATTCCTGCGAATAGGCGTATCGAGGCGTTTATTGAAGCCCTTTACGCTGAAAAACTCACGCCCAAACATTTGATTCTTGTGACACCCACAGAAGAAGAACAACAGGCACTCCCTGTGCCATACCATGACCTCAACGCTTTGAAACATCTCACCCATTCAGAGGGCATGACACTTCGCATCTCGGAAGGGTTTCAAGAGACCGTAAGTAAAATTCAAGCCTGGCAACCACTTGTTACGCAGCCCGAAACTTTCTGCTACCAAGCCGTGTGCGGGTCTCTATACTGGGTGGCTTCGTTGTATCATGACACTTAAGATATGTGAATATCGACTTCAAGTTGTGTAGGTCGGCATCAAGATTGTGCCTAGTGGGGGATGAACCTATGGCTTGAGTCAATGTCCACATACCCTATTTAAAAAGCTTTGCAAGGTATACTTGTGATTTCTCAACCAAAGGCACTGCATGGGTTTTCCAAGCAGAAAGAACCTGTTTATACCCATCGTGAAGCACCCCTTGTGCTTGACGTACGCCAGCCTCAAGCGAAGGATTTTTCTTGAGTGTTTTCTGAGCTTGTGTTTGTAGATGCGATACTGCCCCTTGGAGCTTTTTACCCGAATCCGTGGCGAGGAAATTTTGCCCCGTTTTACCGATAAAGTGGCTTGCTTCCTGACTTGCTGTGGTAAGTTGCTTTTGAGCATTTTGCAAAGCTGGCTTTAGATTTTTCCCAAGTGCTTGAAGCCTTGGCTTAAAAGAAGTCGTTGAAATCATCATACTGTTATTCATCCCAGTGTGCTGTTGTATCGATGCGGAGCCACCATGCTGTTACTTACAAAAAGCCAAGAGGACTATCCTCTGAGTTAAAAATGTACACATAGATTAGTACCCCTTACATGCCTTAAACCATACTAACACCTTATACGTGCCTTTGCGTTATACTCCTAATATATACCGTATCCTCTTTTTTATGTCATCTTTTATGTCATCCATGTACGCCGTTTCGCAACGCATGGATAGGCTTCTCTTCCCCTCCCTCTGTCAAACGCTTGCCCGCACACACATTATAAGACTATGCCTAGCCCTCTTTCCTCCTCCGTATTTGTTACTGAAAAAGCTGATGTAATTGTCATTGGGGCAGGACATGCTGGTATTGAAGCGGCCATGGCTGCCGCACGCTTAGGCGCCAAAACATTTCTACTGAGTATGAATCTGGATACCGTCGGGCAGATGAGCTGTAACCCTGCCATTGGTGGACCTGCAAAAAGTCAGATTGTCAAAGAAATTGATGCCCTAGGGGGTGTGATGGGTCTCTGTGCCGATGCGACTTACATTCAACGAAAAAAACTCAATGCCTCCAAAGGGGCAGCTGTTCACGCCCTCCGCATGCAATCTGATAAAGCAGCCTATCGTGAGTTTTGTAGGCAACTGGTTGAAACCGAACCCAACCTCAAATTACGCCAAACAACCGCTGCCAAACTCATCACCGCCCCTATTCCCAATACCACACAGTATGCGATTGTAGGTGTTGAAGATTTTTTAGGTGTTCGTTATGAGGCACCTTCTCTTGTCATTACCACGGGTACCTTTTTAAATGGACGCTTATGGGTTGGAGAGGCCAATTATGGTGGTGGACGACCTGGAGAACCTCCAGCCAAAGGCATTACCGCTGACCTTGTCGCCCTTGGGTTAGAAACAGGACGGCTTAAAACAGGTACGCCTCCTCGTTTGGATGGACGCACCATCGACTATACAGGACTGGAAAAACACCCCGGAGAAGAAGACGCTGGATTTTTCTCATTTCTGCCTGAGCGCCCTGTGCTTACCCAAATACCTTGCCATTTAACCCGCACCACGCTTGCCACCCATGCCATTATTGAAGCGAATATTCATCGTTCCCCCATGATGCAAGGACTCATGGATGCAACGTGTGGGCCTCGGTACTGCCCCTCCATTGAGGATAAAGTTACACGATTTAAAGACAAGGATAGCCACCATTTGTTCATTGAGCCTGAAGGAAGAAACACCTACGAAGTATACTTACAAGGGTTTTCATCTTGTTTGCCCATGGATGTCCAAATCGCTATGCTGAAAACCCTGCCAGGGCTAGAGCAAGCTGAGATGCTACGCCCCGCATGTGCTGTGGAGTATGACTACTTTCCTGCATGGCAATTGTTTCCAAGCCTCATGAGTAAGAAAATCCAAGGACTCTTTCTTGCTGGACAAATAAACGGCACAAGTGGCTACGAAGAAGCGGCGGGGCAAGGGTTAATCGCTGGTATCAATGCCGCAAGATTTGCAGGCAGCCAAGACCCCTTTATTTTACCCAGACACTCCTCCTATATTGGCACGCTCATTGACGACCTCGTCACAAAAGAAATTACAGAACCTTATCGTATGCTAACCTCTCGAAGCGAATACCGACTCATGCTTCGACAAGACAATGCAGACCAACGCCTCACCCCTCTTGGGCGGGATATCGGCTTAGTAGATACCTACCGCTGGGGAGTGTATACTCAAAAACTGGCATTATTAGAGGCTGAAAAGCAACGTTTAGCAGATACCAAAGTCGCCCCATCAGAGGCTGTAAATACTCAACTCCAAGCACAATTTGAGGGGGAGCGCTTACAACACAAAACTTCTTTGCTTGACCTACTGCGTCGTCCAGCCGTAAAGTATACCCCGTTAATGGTCATCGCTGAAACACCTCCTCCCGAAACGATTACCCCCGATATGATTGACTTCTTAGAAACTGAAATCAAGTATGCGGGCTATCTTACACGCCATATGAAACAATTAGAGCAAGTTCAAGCTCAACAAGATACCCTCTTGCCTCAAGGACTCACGTATACGACCATCCATCAGCTTTCCCATGAAGCACGAGAAAAACTGACACGTTTTATGCCCACCACCCTTGGACAAGCTGCGAGAATTCCAGGCATTACGCCAGCTGATATTCAGATACTGAGTATCTTACTCAGTGCAGGAAAACTTACACAGTACACCCACCCCTCTCAAAAAATCACAGCACCTGATGCGGCAGGTTAAAGCACGGTACCATGTTTCAACTTATCGTCTTGGTGTAACAATATAACATCGTGTGTGTTGCATTATATATGTTTGTGGTTTATTAGTAGTAGGTCTGTTTTATAATGGACTCAATTTATAACTGTGTTGCGTTGTCTCTAACGCTTGATGCGTCCGTTTTAAAGGCGTTTCATGTTAGCCCATCTACTAAAGCTTGCTTGCTATTGATGTCTCTTGAGTTGTGATTTTGTGATGTATTCCCCTTATCGTACACATACCACAACCTCTTATAGCCCCTCAAAGCCCTCCCTGAAGGCTAAAGGGGACAAAGCTGTTTTGAGCGCCTACAAGCCCCAAAATAACAAATACTTTACTTTGCTTCACAGAGCGTTAAGAGGCGAGTTCCTCTCAAGTACTGAACGGTTTTGTCTGTCAGGACTCATTATTTTTTTGGCACTTCAAATGATTGCCGTATGGGTGTTCCATCAAAACCTATGGATGACCTACCAACCTCAAGCACCCCTTACCTCTGAGCCTCCCGCTAACGTATGGGTAGAGGATACCCTCTTGGACAATGCAGGATAGAGATAACGCTATAGTCACCTAAATGACAGAAGTATGTTTAGGCATAAGCGTGTTTAGGGTGTACGGTAGACTTAAATAGACCGTCATCCTATCGCTGATAGAGTTGCCGTAGACGTTTGGGTCCCATCCACATCAATAAATGTTTACGGAATGCCATTTGTAAATCTTTAATGGTAATATCCTCAGGGTTGCCATCGCCTTGAGCGAGTGCGTGGTGTGTGAGAGGGTTTTTAAGAAGTTGCTGAATGGCTGCGGCTTCGTCGTCGTTTTGAGGACGATAAGCGATGAGCTGGGCATACATCATACGCCCTCCAAAACGCTCTACAATATCGACCAAAGCAAGAAGATGAGCGGGTGTTAAGCCGTCAGACATCAAGGCTTCATCCTCTGGACTCAATTCAGGCTTATTGCGTCCTTGTTTATGGCGTTGATGATGAGGGTTAAGAGACCCCAAGCGGGTGACACCTCTTGAGCCATCACCCTCTTCATAGGCAAAGGCACCAGTGGCTTCCACAGTAAGTGACTCAGGAAGTTCATCGGGAGACAGATGACGCAACATCCAGTAAGCTCTTAGAGCAGCCACACTGAGTTCATTAGGACGCAGGCTAAGGGGTGAAAGCCAACCAAGCACCTCAGACTTTTGTAAATCAAGAAGCCATTGCCGCTCAAGAGGCGAAAGCCCCGCAAGCTTTGCCGTGTTTAAATTCAGGTTTTGCCATACATGATGGGATACCCCTTGAGCAATCAAACTGGTTTGAGACTGCCCCCAAGATTTAAGAAAAGCACCTCCCATCGAAGAGGTATCTACGGTAGGCATCAGCTTTTGTGCAAGTGGCGGAGGAAGTAAGGAGGAAAGGGTCGTAAGCACTTTTTCAAAACTGGCTGTCGCATGGGTCTGATGCCATGCCGTCACAGGAATGAGTAATGTTTGTAACTGATGCACACGCTCGGGTGTAAAGCGTAACTGGGCATGGCTAAAGGAGGCAAGCCAAATATCTTCAACCCCAAGAGCTTCTGGATGACCATCAATCCCTGCAACGGCTCGCAAAAGTTCTGGCTGAGCCTGAAGGGTTTCAAGCGTTTGCTTTTCTGGCAATGTGAGCTGTTTTAAAAGTGCTTTAGGAGGGTTAAGCATGGTTTGATAAGAAACCGTCCCTCCTTGGGTTTCAGGAGAAAGTTTTTTCAGAAGACCCATGGTTGTCGTGACATCAAGCACCTTGTCTTTTTCCAGCTGGCGTAATGTGGCTGAGAATAAACTCCGTGTTGCCTGTGCCATAGGGATTTGGGTGAGTAAGTACATCTTATCGGTTAACCCTAAAGTAGGGCTAAAAAGCTTTTTCATCCAAACACGAATATCATCCCGCTGAAGTCCCCAGCCCGTTAATTGTTTCTTTTGAAAGCGTGGGTCGTGTGCTAATGCCTGTAAGCTCTGTTGAATAGCCCCCCAAGGCAATACAGGCAGTTTTTCTAAGTGAAAGGGCGTATTGTCTTCAGGTTTAAGATGACTAACTGCGGTATTCCCAAGATTGGATGGTGTGGGTAGCGTACTGACAACCTCATGGACATGAGGCACATTGGCTCTAAAAGACCGAGGTAATTTAAACGCCGAGGGAGATTTGAAAAAAACACCCTTTTTTTGGGAGGATGCAACGATATGGGCTTCAGAGGTACCTGAAGAGGTGACTGCCTGCCATTGATGTGCAGAAGCCACAGGTGTACTGACTGATTTTTGCCATAAAGAGCTTTGAGGATGAAAGCGTTTGATAGAAACGGGTTGTTTAGCGTCTTGTACACTCGGAGAGGCAAGCTTTTGAGGCACACGTTGAATGTTTTTCAAGCGTAGCTTTACCTCCGAGGCAACAGGCGTATCGACTCGTAAGCCAGTGGGTATTTTAAAGGGGGAGGTATAAAAGTCGTCTGAAAACATGACGGTGGGTATCCAAAGGAAAAGCCTTCAAAAAAGGCTTAGAAACATAAAAACGGCTTATCCTAAAGTTTATGGACGCTTTAAGAGCAATACGCCTTCTAGGATAGGAATCGTATGCGTTGCTTTATAGGGGAAAGGTTGGGGGGCGACAAACAACCCACGCCAAAGCATGCTGGATGAAGCACGAGAGGTTATGCCAGAAGCGATGGTTTCATGGTGGCTTGGCACTACGCTTGCTTGGAAAGAGAGAAACTGCCCAGACGGCTCTTCAAGATGCAATGTGAAAGGAGGTATTTTAGGACTGTAAATGCCTTGAGCAACAAAAGCTTTTGTATCTTGAGACTGCTGGGATAAGTCTAAACGATAGTTAGACAAAGTTGTCAAGTGGGCAATTTTTAGGAACTGAAACGACACTGAGAGTGGCTGAGGATAAAGCCAATGCGTGGCGGGAGCTTCTCCTTGGGTGAGTGCTACAGGCGGAGAAGCCATGGCACTTGCAACCCGAGGGGTTGATGAGTCCTCTGACACAACACGAGGACGATTCATGGGGTCAATGAGCTGAAGGGTTAAGCCTTCTGGTGTAAGCTTCACGGTATGTATCAAAGCATAATGACCACCCACACGACGCAAACGAAGTGCCTCAGGACTATCTGAAGACACAACATACCACCCAATGTGAGCCACACCTATTTGGGTTATAGCTTTTTTTGTATGCGGAGAAGGCATTGCACCATGTGCAGGGGCATTGTGGGACAATCGCTGTAGTGCCTGAATAAACGATACATTCAAGGGTGCATGGGTTTGTCCATGCCAGCCAATATAGCGTACATGCAAGGGGACGTGGTGTTGCCTTGCCCAAAGCTTGAGTCCTTTAGGTATATCCTTAGCGGAGGTGCCTGCCATGGTACTTGTATGCAGGAGTCCTTGTAATGAGGTTATCAACTCGGGGGGTGGCGATGGTTGATAATTATCAGGAATGAGACTGGGGTACAGACGTGACAATGCCATGGCAAGGGTCACAGGGGCACAGTTCACGCTAGGATGCAGTGTAAGATGCTGACTCCAGAAAGGACCTTGATGCTCATGAGCCTCTACCATGGGGAACATGCCCCCTACCCCCAACGCTAGAACAACGCTTAGGCACAACATTCGCCATGACCACAACGCTTGCGTGTACTTAAGTGGCATGCTTAAAAAGGAAGGGCTTAAAGCAGTCATAAAGGCATCCATCAAAGGCAAAGACATCCAACAGGCTTTCTAACATCAGGGGGACTTCAAGGAAGGGGGCTTCGTGGTATGGGGTGAGGATGGTACCAACAAATATGGGTGAGCTTTTTGGGGGAAGGTTCTCAAGGGATGATTCACAGGAGGAAGCTCCGAAGCGTGAGAGGGTGGGTGACTCATGGCTGGAAAAGTACGAAGACTTTGGGTACACTGGGCTGGCTGAACATTCACCCCATTGAGACTAGGGGATAAGACAGGACTTGGGCGAACAGGGGTGGATGAAAACTCAGACCCCACAGAAGCTAAAGGTCGTTTTTGGTGGTGTGCCTCAAACCAACGAGAGACTTTAACAGCGGCAATACCATTGTTTAAAACCTGTGCCGTGACAGCGACAGCATATGCAATAAACTCCTGAGCCTGAAGTAAAGCCTTTTGGTACGCCTCTTGAGAAAGCCTTTGTCCCTTAGGAAGGGTAAGTGTCACAAGTTGTGTGCGTTGAAGTAAGGGTAAGGCGATTTTTTTAGTACCCCAAAAGACTAAAGCACCAAGCACAAAATTTGTGAGGTCCCTCGCACGGTAAGTGTCGCGCTTTTCTTTAGGGTCAATAAAACAATAACGAATCGTAGGGACAATCGCCGTAGGAAGCGTCCAACGGGCTATTTGATAAACACTATCGTAGTTCACCCAATGTTTTAAGGTACTCAGTTTCGCAACAAAAGGCAAGGCAGTTTGAACACGCTGGGGCAACCTGCGAGGGGGTATCCCATGAGGTAAGTATGGCTGTGAAACTGCAAGGGGTCGTCTAGGTAAACGAAGCAAAAAATGGGATATACCAACGGGACGCATCCTCATGAAGCCCCTCCTTTAGTCCGAGACGCTTGCACACTGACATGAGGGGTGAACCCTTCTTTTTTTGTGTCCAAAGCTGGGGGAGCGATACTAGATTGAAAAGGTTGCTGGAGACGCTTCAAGAGGTGATAGCACGCATCAGCCCCCAAGGCACCCAGTTCAGTAGCAAGTACCCATACAGGGAGTTCCGTATAACTCATACGTACTAAGTTCTGTCCCAAAGAGGGTGGCTTGGCGTGTAGCAAAGCTTTTTGCAAGGTTTTCGGCGTATCTTTCACCAAGGCCATCATCTGTTTCTTAGCCTGTAACATGGTACTACCCCCAAGGAGCAAGCTTATCATTTGAGATGCCTTTTCAAAAGGAGTCGCCTTACTTGAGGGGGATGGTTGAGGCTGTGAAAGTTTTTCAGAGTTTGAAGGAGTATTTATAGAAGACTGAAGCGACATACGAAGTTGCCATGCCTTCACTTGTTTTTCAACCCATTGACTAAAAAGAGGCCCTACCGTGGCAGAGAGCGTTAAACTCAATATCTGGGAAGGCACATGGGTATAAAACCGTCTTTTAGCACTTTCTTCCCACCCAAGCGCCTCAAGTTTTTTGAGTAAAGCTTTCTGGGTAAAGAAGTACAACATGACCGAGGAAGTCATGGAGGTAAAATCACGCAGAAAGAGTAAGTTTCTTTCTTTGGGGTCATCCTGCGTATAACGGACAAAAGGCACTAAGCCCGTTGCTAAAAACATGTGGGAACGGTATTCAAGATTTTTTAAATCCCAGTGTAAAGGGACACGGATACGCCACGCTTCAGGTATTTGAGGGATGGTTTTCTCTAAAGTATTCGCCATGGTAGGGGATACCCCCATGCCAAAACGACTCGTAAAGCCATCCTGAGACCGAGCAGCAGAAGGGTTGGTGTTTGAAACGAAAGACCGATAGACCTGTGTTGATGAATCAAAAGTGTGTTGTGAAGATTGAGAAAAAGTGCGACAAGCAACCCCTACGCCCCTTGAAGGGTGAGTATAGTAGACCTGATTCTGGGGGATTGCTGAAACAAACACTGCGTATGTATCCTAAAGTATTTATATGACCTATCCAACAAGCACATCAACGAAGGGTATCCACAACAAAGACAACCCTCGCAACAGCAACGACACATCAAGCCCATGAAAGACTTGTGCATTGCTTGTAGCTTTACTTGGATAGATAGCCAACTTAGGAAATTGAGTCCTACAACCGTCAAAACACTGAGAAGCAGTACTGAAGTCATCACCTGATAAAGCACCACTAAACCTTCCAAGCTGGAGATATGACCCAGCCAAGACCCTAGGAGGTTAAGAGAAGCAAAAGGAAAAGACATCATCATGGGGTGTAGAAAAAATACCGTTGTAGGCGTATAAAAACTTGGACACAGACAAAATATGTTAAACAAACACTCATAGAAGTATCACTATTGTATTACTGTCCCTCGTGAAAGTAAACCTCTAACAGCATGCGTGTTATTGTGCGTTGTGAAAAGTACAGTCGTGATAACCGCCATCAGACCAAGCGTATGAGAGGCAAAAAAGAAGCCCTGCGGGTTTGCCTTTTTGGCAACTTAAAATGAACACCCTCCATAGTCCATCCCACTGTTGGCAATAAGATACTCGGCAACCTCTTCAGAACACACGCTCTTATGATACAATGGCAACTGCAATGTTTATCGAAACGCCATAGCGTTAGTACTCCCCCCTCAGCCGTGTAAAGGACCTCCACGATTATGCCTTGGCTCCCTCTTCATTACAGACCCAAACAGCATCTACGCCTCTTGGTGGCCTTAAGAGGGTTTTGTCTCTTGGGGCTGGTACTCACCTTACACCATTCATTAGAGACCACTTGGGCAGCACCTCCTCTCCCAACGCCAATCGCTAAACCTGTAAGTGTGCCTCAAAAGCATGTCTCAAAAGCAACTAAGACCATCGCTTGGAAAAAAACAACCCCCTCTAAGGCAATCCCTCGACCAACCAAACCAAGCCCTAACAAAATCCCCACCATCCCTAAAAAAGTCATTCCCGTGGCAAGTATCACACAAAGCCTACCTAAATATGTAGCCTATGCGATGCCAAGCCCCTCGATGGATTTTGTGCGTACCATTCCTCTAGGACTCCCTCGTACAGAAGCACAGCTCCTTCAAACCACAAACCTAACACTGCCGATAGCACAAACCCTTTTAATGAATGACAACACATCCGCCGCACTTCACATGGAAGTCATTCGTTTAGCACATCAGCAATTTACACCCCCTGACCAACAAAAGCTACTGTATGCCCTGTATCAGCGGTATCAAAAAAACAATACAAACCCTCGTTGTTTTTTTGATTATGGCTGGGCACAGCTCGCACTTCAGCGTAATAAAACGGGTCTCTTTTTCCTCAGAAAAGCCAATGACCGCCTTGCCCATCAAGATACCATGCTCGCCTATGCCATGGCACAAATTGAAGCTGACCTCGTAGCGGAAGGCAACCCACCAGAAGAACCCACCGTACGTAAAACAGATGTTATGTTTAAGCTCAAAGATGCCATTGCCCTGCAAATGGAACAACCCAAGCAAGGCTTTTGGCCCACTTATGTTAGACTACTCGACCGATTAAAACCTTTTGCTGCGTATGAATCATTCGTTGCAAGAGATTACAGCCTACAGTTATTTCCCCGAGTAGCAGTAAAACAAGATTATACCTTGCCCTCTCCTAAACCTCTTTCCCTCGGTGCTGCATCGCAGGGTAAACCCCTCTCAGCAAACCCACCCCTATCAACAGGTATCACCATGGCTTGTAGTGTCAACCAAGAAGCTTATACCCAAGCAACCTCAGGCACATTTCTTAGTGGTGAGTGGGTAAAGGTACCTATGGCTAAACAAGGTATGCCCAATAACCTTACAGATGCCAGTTACCGTTTGTTGGTGTATCAGTCACAAGCATCCAACAAAAAATACCATGCTGTGGTAGCTAACGCACAACAACAACCTGTGATGGTGTTTATGAACCTCACACAATACCGTTTACAGGAAGACCCCAATGGCGATGGTATCCCTGAACTGGTGATTCGTCAGTATGCTGATAACCCTCTCGACCCTGTGGCCGTCTATAGCTTCCAGCCTCAAACGGGGTGCTATACACGTCATACCGAGATGACTAGAATCTTCCAATAAGTTTGGCGTGCCGCTTGGTAGCCTCTTGAACATTCAACCCCCTCTCCTAAAAAGAGAGGGGGTTATTCATGATAGATGCTTATTGATTGGCTCCTCTATTTGGCGTAAATCATTTGATGGGTAATGCTCAGAAACTCCTCTAAGCGATATAGTATAGTCACTGTATGCTTACTGAGGTGTTCTCTTATCGTGCTAACTCATAAGCCACCTCACCCAAAGATGCCACTACGAAGGAACGTCTTACGTCATGCCTCCTCAAATACAAGCCTTTCTTCAAAACCGTCAAATGGTCATGCTCGCTGGCGGTGGCTTGGTACTTTTAATCGTCCTGATTGTCGCTTTGGTGGTTTTTGGCCCTAAAAAAACAGAACTTGAGAAAAAAATGGAAGAGGCCAATCAGCCACTTAAAGCTGAAGAATTGGTACTCTTTAAAGCACCTTCAGAAGGAAAAGCCATTGAAGTCATGGCACTCATGGCACGAGAAGGTATCACCGTAGAAAAAACAGGTGAAGGGCAGAATATTTTTATTGAACTCAAAGAGGGCGCCACCCAAAACGATAAGGACAGAGCCTTAATTACCCTAGTACAAACAGGCGAAATCGATGCAACATCAGGGTTTGAGCTTTTTGATAAAAGTGATATGACTGCTTCAAGAGAAGATAAAAAAATTAAACTTTTGCGTGCCCAACAAGGTGAACTCTCACGGCTCATTCGTAAGATACGTCCCATCCAAGATGCCTTCGTGCAAATTTCCATGGGTTCCCACAGTATCTTCAAACAAGATGAACGCCCCATGTCTGCATCAGTACAGATTGTATTACCACCCTCTGAACGTCTTACCCGTGACAAAGTACGTGCTATTATCAATTTACTGGTAGGTGCCATTCAGGGCTTGGACGCAAACCATGTTGCTATTTCAGATACCAATGGTAATACCTACAGTAGTGTTTTGGATGCGGTCACAGATGGTCAAACGCTTCTTGAAGAAAAAGATACCTACATGAAACAAAAGGTCATGAGCCAGCTCGATAAGCTCGTTGGCACAGGTCATTATGTGGTAACGGTAAGTACTTTTTTACGGACTGCAAGTCGTGAAACAATGGTAGAGCGGTACCATCCTGGTGCCTCCACCGTGGCAACAAAACAACAATTTCAAGAAAATATGGGCGATAAAAACCAAGAACATAGCAACTTGGGCAGTGGTGGTGCCACGAGTACCTATTTACCACCTGAATTGGCACCGCCTCCTGATGCACAAACAGTTGGTGCGGGTACCTCTATCGTGAATCCACAAGGGGATGCAGGCGTGGCAGAGGGTCTCTTGAGTACCACAGGAACTATGGGGACACAAGACAATGACACCTCGGGAGAAGGCGGGTATCAACGCAAAGGAAGTGATGTCAACTACCTTAACTCTAAAACGCAATATGTTGAAACCACGCCAGCAGGCACAGTAGAAGAAATCAGCATCGCTGTGACCTTGGACGAAGCCCATGTCCCTAAATCAATGAGTATGGGTGAGTTAAAAGCACTGGTGGCAAGAACGGCAAGCCCTAAAGCACGTCCTGACAATGTAAGCGTCATGATGACCGATTTTGAATCCACGCTAAACGGCACCAAACTTGACCACGGTAGTGCTGGGGAAGACAACCCAGGAAGTGACCATGCCGATGGCGGACTTCTCACCCACGCCCTGATGCAACTCCCAAGTAACTGGTGGGCGATTGCGGGTTCATCCTTATTGGTACTCCTCATTGCCGTGATTTTAATCAATCTTATGTTCCCTAAAACGACAAAAATTCTACCGCCAAGTGCAGACCCTCAGTTCAATCAAGCCCAACAAGATTTCTTTCAATTCAGAGAGCAAACCTCTCAGCAGCAACAAGATGTTTCGAGAAACTTAGCAGAATTTCAAACCCAAATCCAAACCCAAATGCAACAACAAACACAGCAACTTATTCAAGAACAATCCCGTGCAATGAATGAACTCCAAACTCAGCTCTTACAAAATGATCAAGTCATTAAACAGCAAGCCGAGGCGATACAAAGCCTTATGCAGCAACAAACGCAACAACAGCAGCAAGTAAGTACTTTGGGTCAAACGCTTGCCACAGTCACCACACCCGCCAGTATGCTTCCCTCAAGAGGGGGGTCTCGTACCGCAGGCGTGTTGGAGGATGAGCTTCAAGGAGACCTTGCCCAAGAACCTACCAATCCTGAAGCCGATGAAATTCGTGCCTTACTTGGTGTACTCGGAGGACAACTACCAACTTCTGGACAGCCCTCCCAAGTAAAACCCAGTGGCAGTTCAAGCATAAGTAACCCACAAACCACACCGTTACAAAACCCCACGAGTCCTGTCGCATCGAATCAAGCAACGCTCCCTCCTACTTCACCAGTCAGTCAACTTGCAACCTCAAAGCAACGGCGACGAGTCCAAGGTAAACTCTCATAAGTACCCGCTCTTAGCCTGATGCCATGTACGAGTTGGGAATGAAGGCGATGTCTATGTCTGTTTCTACCGTTTCTACCGTGAATGTTTCCATAGGTCACGCATGATGATGATGATGTCCAACCCACCACTTAACCCCGAAACGCTTGACCCTATGGTACTTGCCAATGGTGCCATGGAACAATGCTTCCCGCTGATTGCGGGGTCAGCCATGACGGACGAATTCAAAGACTTGACGACCAATCTTGTATTTGAATTTGCAAAAATTGCGGGGCAATTGATTCAACAAGAACCTTTTTTCCAGCCACCTGAATCCCCCGCACCTATCCACTTCACCCATGCCATGTGTGAGCAAACCGTCACACTTTTTGTAGATGGTCTTATCCATGCTGCCATTCATGGCTGGCAACAAGGTATCCCCAACGAACCCTTGTCTCAGATTTTACAAACACTCGCTCAGGACTTGTTCTTCCAAACCAAACAAATGGTGGCTTCAACCATTGCCATGGAAGGACTACCTGAAGAACTCCAACAGACCCTTGCACCTGAACAAATGCAAGCCATTGCCCATCAAACAGCAGTGAATGGCTTAGAATACTTCACACAACAGTTTGAAGACCAAGTGGGGCCTATCGAACGCCAATACCCTGAAGGCACACTGACCGAAGAAATGCCGCAAAGCATCGCTTTGGATACGTTAGCCCCCGAAGAAACCTATCCTTCCAATGACACCCTCATAGAGGCTTCAACGGAAGAAGCCTATCCAACCCCTAACGAACTACCCGAGACATCGCCACCACTTTTAAGTACACAGGATGTACTAAACGATAGCCCTGAGGGGAACACGTCCGAGATGGCTCAAGGCATGTTTCAAGAGGACATGCCCCATGAGCTGCCAGAAACACCGCCCTCAAACAGTTCTTGGGAAGAAGATAATAACCCAGAAGCTGCTTTTCAAAACCTAGAATCTCAGCAGGAAACACCCACCTCAAGCTCGCAACACAAACACGCACCCCATGTACAAGAAGCGACTGTCCATCATTCCGTGGTCAAAGTAACCCCCACAGAAGCCCCCCCTGAGACTTATACCTCTCACACGATGGAGGAAAGCCAAGCCCTTGAAGACCCCCTTGCCCTTGAAAGTGTTAGCCCCGAACTCCTAGCCGCCCTAGCCCTTTATGCCAAAGCGAGCCATACCCCTCCAGGCGAGACCAATAGGCTCCATGCCCTATGCCCTCAAATAACGTCTGAAGAATGGCATCAAGTTGCCACGTATAAGACACTTGACCCCGATGTACTCCTTCGGAGTGAAAGTGGCTTAAAACTTAAGCTCGTCAAACATTACCTGCTTAAAGTGCAACACCAAATGGTTCAGCTCGTCAACGCACAAGCTCAGGGTAATTGGGGTGAACAAACCGCACGCTTAGCACAACTCCAAGAACGTAAAGCAGGCATTAAGTGGGCCCACCAAATGAAGCTTCTTTTCCAGCATTATGCTCAAGACACCCATAAACTGATTCCCCTGATTCAACAGGAACGTGAACGAGTACAGCAAGTCCTCGCCGAAGGACTGTACGCCATTTCGGTAGACTCCCCCATACAATGGAAAGACATCCCTGCCAAAACCCGAGAGGGACTCTTTGAATACTTTCAAGAAAAACTATACATGCTGCATGAACAAAGCCATGGGTCACATCGTCCATCTTAAAGCTTCCATGAAACATAAGCAGGTCTATAAAAGACTTCCATAAAACAAACATGGGCTGAAACTAGCTATTCAGTCAAAATCGTGCCACAATACAGGGGTTTGCTACCGTTAGCATTCACCTCGTTTCATCGTACACCCGTTTCATCGTGCTTGGTGCTATCATTGTGGTATCTACAAAAGCTCTTTTTCCTAGCCTTCTTGCCTCTTGGATTCAACTCAACCCTGTCGCAGGGACACCTTGGCTGGTATTAAAACCAAACCATTTACCTTTTTTGGATGGTTTATCGCAACTAAAGCACACCTTAGAACAGTGTGATACCACCACCCTTTACTATGCCCCTGTTTTGATGGCTGATATTCCCAAAGGGGTTGATACCCCTATATACCTTCCCCAACCAAGGAATGGCGGTATAGAACGCTTATGGTACCAAAACTGGCTTGGAACGTGTCTATGCGTACATGAGGATGTACTCCTCACACTCACCGAAACACTAAAGTATCATACGCCTACCTGCTGGCAAGATGCTTGGCACTGGGTATGCTTGTGGTTATACCATCAGGTTAAAGGACAAGCAAAAGCCCTCCCCTCTAAGCATACACACTGGATACCTTACTCTGAAGCACGCACCGCTTGGTTTACACTGCCACCTGAACAAACCACGCTTGAGCCTCATATCAAACGCTTAAATACGTTTTTCCAGCATGTTACAAATACAAACAAACAAGAGAACATCGCCTTTGAAGCGTCACGCCAAGGGGGAAGTCTTCTTATTACACCCCGTAAGCTTGACACCTTACCACCTGTCACCATTGTACTGCCATTCCGAGATAAACCTGAATTACTTGCGACATGCGTAGAGACCCTACTCACTTACTTTGAGTACTATCCAAACATCACCCTTGTAGGCATTAACAATCAATCATCCCATCCAGAAACCCTCGCTTTGATGCAAAAGCTCAGTGCCGAGCATGCCTTTGTGAAATTTGTGGATTATGATGCCCCTTTTAATTATGCAGCGATGCACAATGCTCACATTGCCGACTATCAAGGAGATTACCTACTCCTCCTCAATAATGATATTGAGCTTCTCACCCCAACGTGGTTACTTGATATGGTCACGTGGCATGTACGCTTGTCGGCATGGATACCTGAAAGACCTGTAGGACTTGTAGGCATACAATTACATTACCCGCCTACCTCGCAAGGGTTTGTGGGCATTCAACATGCGGGAGTCACCCTTGGCGTGAAAGGAGAGGTAGGACACAGCTTTAAGCATCATCCTGTGAGTAAAGCCGACACATGGGGATGGTTACGAGGGTGCCGAGAAGTCATGGCAGTGACAGGGGCTTGTATGCTCATTGAAAAAAAATGCTATGAAAGCCTAGGTGGGTTTGATGCCAACCATTTTCCAATTGACTTTAATGATATTGATTTGTGCTTAAAAGCCTATCAAGCAGGGTACCGCAATATCTTACTCAATCAAGTACAGGCGATTCATCATGAAAGCATTAGCCGTGGTCGTAAACCCACCTCACGTGAGAAAAAGAAACAACAGCAAGCCTCAAGAGCTTACTTTAAGACACACTACCATGACATGCTACACGCTGGCGACCCAACCTATAGCCCCGCTTTGACACTGTTAGACGAAAGTGCATCCCCCATGCCTCTTCCTCGAATGGAAGGCAACTTCCAACAACTGATGAGCTTTCGATTTTTTCGAGGGGTGGTCAAAGTGTTTCGTCATGGGTATAAGCCATGGCTGCTATGGGCTTATTATTTGAAACGCTAAAGACCCAACAAGACAAAGAGTCCTCCCTCATCAAACACAGGGGAGGACTCTTTCATATTTCTTAGAATTAAAGTATGGATTAGCCGATAGCTTGCCCTGCAACATCAAGGGTTGCATTGGAAGCCGTATCATAAATAGAAATGGCTTTATCCAAATGGGTCAATTTAACCAAGTTTTGGACATACGTTTGTAAATTACTTAGAATAAGCTTGCCACCAGAGGCTTCCAGTGCTTTTTTGCAAAACAGAATCGCACCCAAGCCCGAACTATCTACAAAGCTCACCGAAGATAAATTAAGAATCACGTGGTTTTTCTTCGCATCGACATTACTTTGAATACTTTTTTTGAGAATATCGACATTACGAAAATCAATATGATTGTCAGATAACTCCAAAACATACCAATTTTCAACTTGTGTGACCTGCCAGAAGGGTTTATCTGAACTCATCATAGTGGGGAGTATCCTTTATGTGCTGACCATAGCATCGGAGAGATTCACGAACCTAAACAGAAAAAGCTTGGGGATATAAACGCCATTATATGCTATGGTCTATGATTCGGCAGGAGGATACACAAGTTTAATCGTTTATTTGGATGAAGTGTCCCTTTTGAGAGATGAACCCCTAGGAGAAAACCTATAATTTTGCCTGGGTGGCCTGAAGTGTCACTTGAGACACGGTGATATGGTGTGGCACTGAAAGCATCCAAGCAATGGTATGTGCCACATCCTCAGGAGACAAAATATCCCACGCTGTAAGCGCTGCGACATCCTCAAGGGGCCACATCTCTGTACGAACCGCACCTGGATGTAAACTCATGAGACGTACACGGCTTTCAGGGTGTAGCTCTTTGGCAAGGGCTTCTATCAGGGCTTTTAGTGCATGTTTACTCGCACTATAATTTGCCCAGTAAGGCTCTGAAACAAGACCCGCTGTAGAGTTCAGCACCAAAATATCACCCGAGGTTTCAGTCTGTTGCCAGTACGACAAACAAGCATGGACTAAAGCACTTACGCCTAATGTGTTGAGCATAAATGTTTCAGAAGACACCTGTAAAGATTGCTCCGTCCATAAACCCAAAGGAGGACAGACCCCCGCACTCAAAACACATTGCCACCTCACCTGAGGAGAAGCTTTTAAAAGCTGCGTCATGCACGCCTGAGACGCTTCCAACTCTGTTAAACATTGCGTCACCAGATGCAGTTCACAGGAAGGATGTTGTTTTTGAATCATTTGTTTCAGTGGCTCTAAAGCCTCTGAACGCCTTCCCCACAATGCAATATGACGATAGGGAGGAAAGGCCTCAGGTGTTTTACACCAGTACATTAAAACCGCCTGAGCAATACCGCCCGTAACACCCACAAGGCATAGCCCCTCTTCTGGCGTGTTAGGGTTGCTACGATTTTCTGTAAAAGAAGAAGGGGTTGTCATGCTTAATAGATGGCTCACAAGTTACTTTATTTTATACCCTGTTAAGCATATCATGAAGTTGCGGAAATAAAAAAAACCCCAAAGCCTATACCAAAAAGAACGCACAAAAAATGCGACCTCATGATAGAGACTTCGGGGGATTGGGTCTTTACAGAAAACAACTTATAAAATTTTGCCTTGTTGGCAAAGAAAAAAGAGAAAACAGCCCAAAAGGTTCTTCAAAAGAGAAACCAAGGTGTTATCACTATTTTTAGCACACAGCAAGTCAGTCACGACACACAAGAGCAATGATGGCGGGCATACCACCCACCAGAGATACGTTTAGGCAACGCATTTCCCACAGTAATAATGTAGCACTAGGCACTTAGGTTTGTCAAGCTTAATGTTTATTTATTGCATTAGCTAAATTGAACCCTCTTCATGGTAACACCAGGCATTATGGGCATGAATAGACTCTAAGGCTTCTACCTCAAGGCTAAAGCCGTGTGCCGTGTCATGGAAGGTTGCACGTGTCCATAAAATGGCATCACGGAGTACGTCTTCAACAAATTTCGCATTGGTGTATTGGCGCTCTGTGACCCATTTTTCATCCAGACGTTTTAAAATAGGGTACACGGCACAAGAAGCCTGCGACTCAAGCCCCTCAAAGATACTTTGAGGCGATTGTATCCAAGCCCAAACTTCAGGAAGGGCAGGGTTAAGGGCAAGCTTGAGACGGATAACCGCTCTTTGGTTATGAGCACCATAATCAGAAATAGCCTTACTGCAAGGACAAAGCGTGGCACAAGGCACTTCAAGCATCAAAACTAATTTTGTAAGTCCTGTAGGTGCGACATAGGCTTCCAAAGAAAGGTCCTGAATAAGCACTGAATCCAGCGCAGTAACAGGAGATTGCCGATGGAGCGGTAAAGGAATGTTAAGACGAATCACACCCGTGTCAGCACAAAGAGCCTCCAAAAGGTCCTGCCCACATGCTTGCAAACTGGTATTGAGAGGTATTTGAGCCTGTCGCCAAGTCTCGAGAAGAATCATAAAGCGAGAGAGATGGGTACCCTTTTCATGGGCGGGTAACGATACACTCAAAGACACCTCACCACCATGAATCAGGAGACTTTCAGGCGATGCTTGTTCCAGATGTTGTTTTTTTTGGATATAAAAAGGGACACGAACACGTTTTACACCCACTTCCTGTAAAGGAAGACCACGTGTATCTTGATTCGCTTGAATATCATCGAGGAGTATCATCATAAAAAGGGTATCAGCAGAGACAAGATAAAAGGGTATAAAACGTCACAAAAAGGCAGTGTCATAGGAAATTTTTATACAATTCTTTGCAAAGGTATCTCTTTATAAAAGTATCATGCTCAAAGTTCATCGCCAACTTTTTTCGCTAAGGGCTTCCTGCGTGTATACTGTCATCTGTTGTGCCAACCAAGTACAGAGCGTCTCTGGTAATGCAAGCTGATAAGTTAAAAGATAAACCCTTGCGTGGTACTTTGAAGGTAACATAGCCCGCCATTTTACCCAGTCTTTTTCAGTTGTACAGACACATACACTGGGAGAGTCAAAAAAGGAAAGCAGGATGTCGAGGGTGTAATGATGATGGTCAGGAAAGGTCATAAACCTCTCTGGAGCCTTTCCCATACATTGCTGATAAGTGGCAAGGACACGCTCAGGGCGTGCAACACCTGTGATTAAGTGCCATTGAGGGGCAAGCTCGGGTTGTGCTTGCGGTGCATGGTTTTGCACCTTGCTACCTATCACTGAAACAAGCCTATGGTCAACATCCACCAAGTGGCTTATGGCAGGCATCATCGCAAAAGTGGGTATTCCCTTGGGTGCCCCCCAAGAGGTATCAGTGGATGGGGCATCAGTGGATGAGGGGACAGGCTCTCCCTCATAAGATGATTGCTGTATGACCAAAGCATCTGTGCGTAACAGACCCATTTCCACAGGCTCCCGAAGAGGGCCAGCAGGTACCAAAAGTGTGTTCCCCCAAGGATTATCGGCCGGTGCTAACACCACATTGAGGTGTCGAGGCACTGCACGGTGTTGATGGGCATCATCCATTAAAATGACATCTGCTTCAAACTTTTCAACAGCAAGCTGTACCCCTCGTTTGCGACTTCGACCCACCAAGACCTTTACGCCTAAAGTTTGAAGGGTGGTAGCCATTAAATAGGCTTCATCCCCCTGTGCAGGCTGCGTGACCTCAATGGGTTCTTTGCCTTGATAACAACCTCGATACCCTCTCGTTAAAATGACAACCCGTTGCCCACTTTCAGCAAACCATCGTGCTAATGCCATGGTAAACGGCGTTTTACCCGTCCCTCCTGTCGTAAGATTCCCTATGGAAATCACAAGAGTTTTTAAATGACGTTGCTTGAATAAGGCTTGTACAGACGAATTGATTTGAGTCGCATGCCTCTGAGGGTATCGACGGGGTTGCTTGAACGACCAATAAACATCCCAAATTTGAATCAGTCCCCTGTACAGCCCTTGCAAAGGCACAAGGCATGTCCAGAAGACCCATTTCTCCCAAAAAGAGGTCTCTTTTTGGGACGGTAAAAAAACGCTCATCGGTTGGTATGCACAGCGTCCTACCCAAAGCTCAACATTTTGCCACCATTGCTTTGGGTGCCACTTGGCAAAGTAAGGTATAAAAAACATAAACCACCTCAAAAAGGGTTTTGTGAAAATCGTCGTATTGTATTTTGATGATGCTTGGGGAGCATTTCCCAATGGTTCCATTATACTCATGCTATACTGAAAGCGTATCTATAACACTCGTTTGCTTCTATTAGCCTCTTGTTTTGATAGTTTGCCATTTAACAAGCTCCTATTGACCCACCTCCCATGACTTTCCGTAGTGCTTCATCCTATCATATCCGAGCTTCTCGCCAAAAGAGAGGCATGTCGCTCCCTATGAAGCCACTCCGTAGTAAAGGTAGAGGTACCCAAGGCACACGGCACCACAAAAGTGGGTATGGACAACCTTCTAGACAAGGGGTCTTCGCACGTCTTTTAAGGCTTATTACGTTTTGGATTCAAGACCCTAAACAACAAATTTTAGTCGTGATGTTGTCCGCCATGGTATTGGCAGCCCTGATTTTTACAGGATTTTTAGCCTTTAAGCTTTCGGATGATGAGGAGCTTTTTCGGCACGGAAAACAACTTTATCGAGAAGGGAAAACGGCTTGGGCTATCAACACCTTTGAGACACTCATTACCCATAACCCCAAACATTATGAAGCTTATCTTTACCTTGGACGAGCCTACTTGGAAGAACATAACTTACCCAAAGCGGAGCAAGCCTTTCGTCAAGCAAGCCTCATCCGAGAAAGTACCGAAGTGGGTGCAGAACTCACAACAGCCGTAGTAACAGCCAACTTGGCGATGATACGAGGACGCTATCGAGATGCAGAAGTCGCACTCCTCCCTTTAACCCAGCATCCCGAGTATCAACAAAATCCTGAATTCCGCGCCGTCATCACCAAGCTCTATACCACTTGGGGCGATGAATTATCTCAGCAGGCAATATGGCAACGAGCGATTTTACAGTACGAGCAGGCACTACAGTATGTCCGTGAGGTAAAAGACCAAAAAGCACTTGAAATGAGAGTACTACTTTGCTATCAGGCACTGATTAAACAAGCCCAAAAAGCAAAGGATACACCCAACCTTATAAAATACTATACCCAACGCCTCAAGTACCAACATACCCTCAGTGATGTGTTGACACTTGCTGATTTGGAAAAGCAACAACACCACTGGCCTCAAGCACTCGATTGGTATCGGCGGGCTTACCAAGAAGATACCGCACTAGGATACCAACCTCTCCAGCAGGCTCTCAGGCAGTACCGAACCACTTTACCCTTCCAAAATCAATTCCTTGTGGCACAAATTACCGCTGAACTTGAGATTCTGGAACAAGCCTTCCTCAGAAGTCAGCCCGTTGCAAGCCAAGTCACACACATGCTCCCCGTGGCTTTTCAAGGGTTAGAAGTGAAAAATTTGGTACTTGTCCGTCCAACGGCAGGGATGCTCCATCTCCTGCACACTCAAAAACCTCATGAGGTGGCTCCTCCCCTAGAACAACTACGCCAAGACAATCCCTATGGCTTGGAAATTTACTTCGTCACCCCTCCTAAGTACCCGTTTCAAACGCTCAGGTTTAGATTAAAAATCCAGCCTTTCACCTACAATACAACGTCAACCCAGAATACAAAAGTACATCACAGGGTTCCCCTTGCCTCGGCCTCTATCTATGAACTCCCAGCCAGTGCGTTAAAGCTAACATTTTTTCATCCAGACACGGTTGCATACAACACCACACCTCATGCTCGTAGTCATCATACCGCACGCCCCTCACAGTATCACTGGATAAGCTACTGGCCATTGGCAAAACAAGCCCCCCATTGGCTTCAAAGTACCGCCTCCTTAGCACCGCAACCCCTCACCGAGATGCCTCGTGGCACGGTACCCTGGTGGAAAATTCTGCAAAGCGAGACACAAAAAGCTTGGCACGGTATCCAAAATGTAGCCCTTCAATTGCCGTTTCAAAAAAGCCCTGCTTCCAAAACCGTCCTAGAAGTAGAGCTTCAAGCCCATGTTTTCTCACAGCATCCAGACGATTGGATTCCCTTACGCCGAGAATCCTTTGTCCTCGGGGCTTCCTTGGGTAATCTTGAAGGACAACCTGGTGCCATTTAACAAATACGTACAAGAAGGACTTGTCTTATTATGGACAATCGTCTATAATAAGACCTATGAAAGTTTCACAGACCACCCTGTTACATCCTTATCTTACCCCCAAACAAAGTCAGTTTTTTGAGTCGTTGAAGCAAGCCTACGGGAGGCAACCCTTGCCCAGTATGGATACCATTGCCAAGGCTTTCGGCTTTCAACACAAGAACTCGGTTTGGCAATACTTCAAGGTATTCAAAGTCCTTGGGTTTATTTTGGAGGAAAATCGGCGCGTTTTTATCAACCCCATTCATTTCGGTGCGGCTCTGATTGATACGCCTGTTCGTGCAGGGCTACCCAGTAGTACGGAAGGGCAGATGGAACGTCGTATTTCATTAGACGAAACCTTCGAGCTAGACCACCCTGATACCGTTTTATTCAAGGTTTCTGGAGACTCCATGACTGGTTTAGGCATTTTTGAACACGATTGGGTCATTATCCGAAAAACGCCCCATGCTCAAGCGGGAGAAGTCGTATTAGCTCAGGTCGACCAAGAGTTCACGCTAAAAACGCTCCGTTATCACCCCATGACCTCGCAGCCCTACTTAGAAGCAGCAAATGCTGATTACGCACCCATTTATCCCAAAGAGAGTCTCAGTATTTTTGGTCGTTATATCGGTTTAGTACGACGCTCGTAAAGAGCCACATAAGGTTTCTATTTTACGCTACAACACTCAGGAAAATAAGGTATGCCTTGTCCCTATGCGTTAAACCCTATACCACAACGTATGGTTTAACCCTATTTACAATGGATTTGTCTTTGGATTTGTCTTTCCTAAACAAAACCTTGGCGACACCTTATTTTCCTGTTTTTCTTTAGAGCGTAACATAGGACAAGTACAAACGTGCATGATATAAACGTGCATGATATAGTAACACATACTAAAGTAATAAGATGATGTCCTTACTTTAAAAGATACAGTCATACGATGCTTATGCCATGACAAACGAAAGGTGCCGCCCTCCCTATGAATCCAATGCCATTGCTTACAGCCCTCGTAGCCTCCTATGCTCGCTTAAGCAACCTAAAGAGACAGAGACAAAACACCCTACTCGGTATCGCACTTACCGTGATATTAGGGAGTATCCCATGGCATCAGGTTCAGGCTTTAACGCCTAGTTTTGGGAGTGGTCTTTCCCATGGCTTTGTCCCTCAAAAGCTTACACAGGTCAATACAGCCGTATCAACACCCGCCATGGTGTTTAAAAGTATCCAACACGTACAACCTTTTGAGGGACCTACAGGACAAATGGCATTTATTATTGCGGTTGAAATGGCTCAAGAAGGACGACTGAACCAAGCCCTTACACCTGCAACACAGGCAACCCGTCTATTACCTCGTCATGCTGACGCATGGGCGTTAAAAGGCGACATCCATCGTGCCACAGACCAACACCAAGAAGCCATCCAAGCGTATGAACACTGGAGTAAGCTTGAACCCAAAAACCTTGAAGCACAGAGCCGTTTAGCCAGTGCGTACCTAACGATATATGACACCCTGAACGCTTTAAAAACACTGCAACCTTTCGATACACCTGCCCATGCTAAAAATTACGATTTACTCTCTCTACTCGGTGTCATTTACACTGAACATGGTGCCTTGAAAGATGCCGAGAGAGTTTCACTGCAAGAGCTAGCCCTTGTAAAGTCTCTTCCAGAAACAACCAAACAACACCAACAATACAAAACATTACTCTTGGCCGAGGCTCATAACAACCTAGCCTACGTCTATGCCAACCAAAAAGCTTTCAATAAAGCCCTCCCTTTGATTGAAACTTCACTTAAACTCAATCCTGAAAGTGAAGCAGCACTGGATACTTATGGCTATATCCTTGCTGGACTCGGTAAACATAAAGAAGCCGTTCTTTACTATACGCAAGCCATCAAGAGAAACGGTACCTTGCCAGAGATTTTTCATCATAGAGCCCAAAGTCTTTATACGCTCAAGGAGCTATCCGCCTCAGAAACTGATTATCAATACGTATTAACCGTTTACCCAACCTATGCCAAGACGCACGGGGTACTTCAAGAGTATCAAGCACGATTTAAACCCAAGCAGTAGCCCTATTTTTATACCAACATGATGCACACCCAAAGTTATATTCCCTTACCACGAAAATATAGACCGCAACGGCTAGAAGACCTTGTAGGGCAGGAAGCTATTGCAAAAGCACTGGGGAATGCTATCACACGTAACCAAATAAGCCATGCCTACCTTTTTACAGGACCTCGTGGCACAGGGAAAACAAGCTCAGCACGTATTGTTGCTAAATCTCTAAACTGCGTTGAAGGCCCCACCACGTCACCCTGCTTGCAATGTCCACAATGTGAAAGTATCGCTGCGGGGCATGCGTTGGATGTCATTGAGTTTGATGCGGCAAGTAATAACAGCGTAGATAATGCACGAGAGCTGATTGAGAGTACACAATTTCGTCCCATGCACGGACGCTATAAAATATACATTATTGATGAAGTCCACATGCTCAGTAATGCAGCGTTTAACGCCTTACTAAAAACACTAGAAGAACCTCCTGAACGGGTCATTTTTATTTTTGCCACCACAGAAGTACATAAAGTGCTACCCACGATTATCAGTCGGTGTCAACGGTTTGACTTTCAAAGTGTGGACACGCAAACGATTACGAGACATCTTGAAAAACTCCAACAACAGGAAGGTTTTTCATTAGAAGATGAAGCCACTCGGATGATTGCCCGTATGGCGAAGGGGGGCATGCGTGATGCGTTGAGTTTATTAGACCAAGTAAGTCTTCTAGCGAGAGAATATGCCCCCAAGCCGCTAGCCTATACTTTGGTGGCTGAGTTATTGGGACAACTGCCCGAGCATTATGTGGTACAACTTGCCGAGGGGATTTTAACACACGCTCCTGCCAAAGTATTACTCACGCTCCAAGAAATTATGCAAAGAGGCATGGATGCTTATAGGATTCAACGTGCTTTGCTTCAACACTGGCGAGCCATGTTACTGCTACAGTTTGCCTCAACAGGGGAGGGATTTAAGGCATTAAGTCGTACCCTTGAGCTTGAGGCAAGCTACGTGGAAGCGTTAAAACATCACCTGACCCTGTGTAGCCCTGAACGTTTAAGCCTCCTCTTACAACAGACAGCACACCTTGAAACACAACTCCGACATACGCAAGATGCCACCACGTGGCTTGAAAGTGCTTTGGTTAATTTCTCATTTGAGGAGCATTTCATTACGTTAAAAGCACTCAAAGCACGTATTCAAGCACTCGAAACGCAACTAACCACTGGCTACACACCAAGGCAAGCCGAGACACAGCCACCCCCTCAGCATAGTCCTAGACCCGAACAGACACACTACCCACCTACGAGCAAACCCACCGAACTCATCCCTGTAGCTCCCACCCCAGCTCCCGTGATGCCAACCACGCTCATACCAAGCATCCCTCATACCCAAGGAGGACAGGCGATTCATCCACAGGCCACGGCGGTTTCATCTTCACTCGGCTCACCACCCATGACGGTCATTCCTGCGGTCAACCCAGCTTACCTGAATGTCCCCTCATCGGGGTCTCAAGCGATGTCTCAAGCACCCTCCCAGACGACGACGATACCTCAAGTCGCCTCACCACATGCCAGCACACCCCCTATGGTCATAGGTACCGTCCCTCAACACCCCCATGAGGTCATGGCAAAGCTCAGTCCGTATTTACCCGTAACCATTCGTCCTATTATGACCCAGCAGGTTCGAGTCATAGAAGCCTCTCAAGCAGGATTAGTCTTTGAGTGTCGAAGTGCCGCACACTATCAAACGCTTTTACACCCTAACAAACAGCCCCAAATTGCTGAAGCGATTCAAAAAGCCTTTGGGCAAGCCGTCCCTTGGCGTTTAGTGCAAACTTCTGCTTCAGTCGCTCACACTGCCCCCCCTCCCGTGGCACTACCTTTTATGCCAACGGCTCCACAACCACACGACACGACGACAGCACCTGAAAACCCCTCTATCGCTTCAAGAATGCCTCAAAACAGTCCACTACAGCCGTCAGTCAGTCTGCCTTATGCAAGCCCTGAAAACAAAATACCTGAAGCCCCTCCGCCCTTCCATCCACCTACAGGACTCGTCATTCCTTCAGTACAAATGCCTGTTATCATCGAGCATACCAACACTTCTCCCGAAACAGTGTCAACACCCATAACAGCTCGCCCAAGAGTGGAAGCCACCGCAGAAGCCGCCATCATCACTGAGGCTAAAGCACATAGTCCGACAGGGATACCATCCCCTGTACCCACAACGGCAGAAACATCCCCTTCTGAGGCTACCCATTCTTTTCAACAAGCCCTTACAGCTCCCCCCAAGTTTGTGAATGAACGGCAGCTCGATGCGTCAAAAAAGATGCTCTTGGATATGTTCAAAGCCCGAGTGTTAGACACGACCGAACTGTAACCCCACCCTTTCAAAGGCATTTAAAATGGATTTCTCCGCACGGGAGGGTATGCTCATGGCATGAATGCAGACTCAAACGCCTCCAATAAACACGCTCGTTTTGCCACAACACTATAAAAGTATCATGCCCCTGTGGTATAGTCATCATGAGAATAATACTCGCTCCCTATCAACCCACTCAAGGGGATGCCTTTGGTTTTATCGTTCAACCGCAACATACAAGCAACCTCACGAACCCTTATTGATGTCCTTCATGACCACTTTACGACACACCCTTGAACAAGCGGTTTTAAAAGCAACTGCAAGCATTTTACATCCTGAAAAAGCAATCGTGGATGTGCTTTTTATTGGCGGTTTTTTTCACTACGGTAATAGTTTCAGTGGCGACCATATTATTTTACATCTTTTAAAAGACTTACCCTTCACATACAAAACCCTATTTGTATGTGAGCATGTACCAGAATACCCTTACATTCCTATTCATAAACTGCATAAAAAAAAGGGCATTGCTTTTCTAAAACATATGCCCAGATGTAAAGTATTAGTCATTGCTGGCGATGTCATTACCCTTGAGCAGATGAAACTACTCAAAAATACCTATGGGTGTGAGATTATTTGGGTAGGTATGGGGCATGATTTTTTGTCGGATGGTGGTCATTATCCAGAAATACGAGCCGCATTCACCCCTGAAGCTGCAGCCTCTCGTAAGGCAGTATGGGATAGTTTAAAGGTACATGTGGTGGTTGTTTCCTCATGGAGTTTAAGTTTAGCTCATCGGTCGCCATTACATTATGAATCCGCACAGCTCATTCCTATTCCTTTTGAGGCATACCCTACCTCGCTGGCTTGTAAAACCGCACTCAGGCAGCAATATGGTATTGCAGAAACACACCAACATTTAATTTTATGGGGTACAACAAACCCTTTCAACCCTCGTAAAGGGTGGGATGAGTTTCAGCGTATGTTACCCTATTTGGAAAACTACCAAGCACAATACCCCGACAAACCCCTAGCCATTGTTGCGATAGGTGATGAACGACGTTGGGAAACCTCTTTGCCTGTGTATTATTTGGGGGAAACGTCAGACAGAAACATGCTTTCAGATATGTACAGAATGTGCGATGTGTTTGCCTGTACAAGCCTGACGGATGCGGGTCCGATGATGATTGTAGAGTCTCTCGCCAATGAAACCCCCGTCGTGAGTTTTGATACCAATATTTCACTTGATATCATTCAAGAGAAAGAAAGTGGCTGGGTGAATGGACGTATTATCCCGTTAAAAGACGGACACGAACCTCTATTCGCCCAAGCTCTGTGGCATATTGCCACAGAGGGTTGCCCAACTCAGCATGATATTATCCTTGCATTTAACGCCCGTATGTCTGTATTGAAGCGTTGGGAAGTCTTACTCAAACAGCTCACACAACCTCAAAGTAAATCTTTAAACTAAGCCCATTGATGACCATGTCCAATACCTCATCCAGCCTCCTCCCCCAAGTCTATCATGTTCTGTATACCCATACAGATTATAGTGATGTGTGGCCTGCCTATTTTGGTCAAACCGAGAAGTTTGGGAATTGCTTTAAACAACACCTCATTTGCGTCAATCGTCCTGATGAACGTATTCCCGCTCACTATCAGACACTCCTATATGACGACTCCAAGGCGTATCCAGAACGCTTAAAAGAGTGCCTGACAAAACTCCCTCCTGACGGCATCATTCTGTTTGCCCATGAAGATATGTTTCTATATGACTTCCCCAAAACAGAAAAGCTTGAAGCCTATTTACAGGCGATGCAACGAACGGAAGGTTTTTTTAAAAAACGTCCTCTGTTTGACTATATCAAACTCATTAAAGGTGGCTCGTGCCTTAGTACACCCATGCCTTTTGAACCCACATTATATAAAATGGCGCTTAAATCGGCATGGATGTTCTCTATTCAGCCTACGTTTTGGCGTGTCGATGCTTTTTTAACATTACTTTCTCAACACCTCCAAGACACCATTTGGACCTTTGAAGAAAAAGCACAAAACACCTGCCGTAAACTCAAACTTCAAGGTGGCTATGCTCACGATAACGGAAAACAACGAGGCAAGCATCATTGGGACAACGCCATTTACCCCTATATTGCAACCGCCATTGTAAAAGGAAAATGGAATACCCTTGAATATCGTGATACCCTTTTACCCATTTTAGACACCTATGGTATTCAACTGACCCCAAGGGGTGAGTATACTGAGCCGTCATAAACGCCCTAAGCAAAACGTCCAGAAGACCTCATTCATGAGGATGAGGATGTTTTATGAATCGTTAACGTATAGCGGTGTCCTTGATGCTCGAAAAAAGCAGGATAATCTTGGTTATCAACGATACGCAAAAGTTGGAATTGTTCAGCAAGGGTGCGATGAATATCAAGACGGCTACTCTCTGACGTACGACGCTGATAAAAGGTAGGCTCTCCTTGCTGCTCTTGTTGCACCTCAAGGATAGTAGGGTATTGTGCAAGAAAAGTATGGCACATTGCCAGTGTTTTTTCAGCCTGTGCTTGACGTATTTCATCTGAAAGTTCATGTCCTTCAAAGACAAGAGTATCTTTCAAATAAATATTGCCCGTGTCCATGCCTGTTTGGGCTTCAAACATCACAATAGGCACCTCATTTTTGCCTTCTAAAATCTGCCAAGCCAGCGGTGCCCAACCACGTCCTTTCGGCAGGTCACTTGCGTGTACAACCACATTGTGCTTATGCTTCGCAAGCTCAGGGGCTTTCACGAGGGAATAACAACCAAGAAAAAAGGCAATCTCACCTTGAGGCAAGTCTTGCGGTTGATGAACCCAAGTCACAGTATGTCCTAGATGCTGCAAACTCTTGATAAACGCAGGAATATAAGCATTTATCCAGCTTTTAACATCAGAGAGAATCGCAAGAGAATAGGAAACCGTCATGAGGGTGGGATTGAGCCTTGTTAAGTAAGAGAAGAATATAGAAGTTCTCTTGTGGAAGTCATGCTCAAACTATACCACAGTCAGACCTAAAATATATACCCGTACCTTAACCAAGCACCGAAGGACAAAAGAAGAAAAACAGAGGCGAAGGAAGGATGAGACATCGCTCATATCCCCTCACCTCTGTGATACGCAAGGCATTTTAAAGCCTCAAAGTCTTAAGTAAAGTCTTAAGTTTGGAACTGCTCAGCCATATGAGCCAAGTGTTCCGTACGGTCTTTGAGTTCCTCACTGGTTTCAATGACACGTTGTACTTGTTGAAGCGTGTCTTTGGAGGCGTGTTCTACTTTTTCCATGTTGGTTTCTAAATAAAGTGCCTGTTCCTCCTCCGCACACTGCATGAGTAAACGCTGTGAGGGACGAACCAATAACTTGAGGGCAAGCGTCATGGAAGCCAATTTCTCAGAAGTGATTTTAGCTTGCTGGGTAACATTAGACGCACTTTCAGCCGTATGATGAATACTATGGTTCATGCGTTCCGTAGCCCCTGAAGCCTGTTGCATAGATTGAGAAATCTCGTGCATGGCGGCAGTTTGTTCCTCAACCGCAGCGGCAATGGCTTGGTTCAGTTCATTCATCGTGACAACGATATCATCGAAATGTGTCAGTGCCGCAATAGACTGATTGGCATTCTGCTGAATATCGGTCACCATGTCTCGAATATCATCCGTGGCTTGAGAAGCTTTTTTTGCAAGGGCTTTTACTTCAGTAGCAACCACTGCAAACCCATGACCCGCTTCCCCTGAATTCGCAGCCTCAATCGTAGCGTTCAAAGCAAGTAGACTCGTTTGAGAAGCAATCGCTTTAATAACATCCACAACCTGACTAATTTTATTGGCGGCTATTTCAAGTGCCATGATGGTTTGTTGGGTTTGCTTTGCAGTAACTTTCACATTATCAGAAACTTGTACGGCTTTACCTGTGTGTTGGGAGATTTCTCCTAAAACAGCCGTCATTTCTTCAAGTGAACTGGCAATCGTATGGATAGAATGTTGTAAATCTTCAGAGGCTTGATTCACCGTTTGAACATTATCGTTCACATCTGCCATACTTTGGACAATTTCCTGATTGTTTTTATCAAGGGCTGTGCCATCATTGGCGACTTCTTGAAGCTTATCAATCGCCTGTACCGATACTTGGGTGCTGGACTGTGCCTGGGATTGAATGCTATGCGAGGCTTCAATCATGACTTGTGCTTGTTGCTTTAAACTAAGAATATCCTGTTTTAAAGCACTTACCATCATAGAAAAGGCTTCAATCATGTGGTTAATCGCCTCTGTCACACCCGAAAGTTCATCTTGAGCTTGCGAGGTTAAACGAACTTTTAAATTGCCCGTCGCAACCTCACTGACTTTGGTTTGAATATGTCGAATACTTTGCTCTAAAAGTAAATACATACTCAATAACCAAAAAATAAGCATCAAGTTTTTACCAACCGCAACGAGTAAAGCAACCGTTGAGGCACCTGTGGCATCCCACCAGCGTGCTTGAATCGCTTGAGGTAGAAGCTCGGCACACGCTTCAAAAACAGGCTCCATTTCATGGACAGTGCTTTGTAAATGTTTTTGAATCACTTTTGAGACCCTAGGTAATACATAGCCTTGTTTGAGGTCAATAGATTGACGAATCAAATCATGATTTTTTTCCCAATTATCCTTCAAAAGGCGGTACTGCTGATAAAGCTCTTGATACTTGACATTTTGAGCATTCTGGTTAGTATCTAAACGCTTAAACAGGGTACGCATGTTACCATCAATCGTATTGATTTTATCTTGGAACATGCCCAAGGTTTCAAGATACTCGTGCATAAAAACATCGGGGCGTGCAGGTTCAGAACCAAGTGTCTGGGTCATCGCCGTGGTTTGGGAGAGGAGATTTTCTGATAATGCTGTTAGTTGCATAATACGTCTGAGCGTAAGCCCTAAATAAGCAACATCAATACGGGGGTCGTTCATTAAACCCGCCTCATCGGCAACCGTAACAGACTGTTGTACAAGTTGATTTAAAAGGCTCTCCCTTTTAGCTGTTGTGACTAAAAAAGCAGATTTATTATTTTTAGTGTCCGCTTCAAGTTTTTGTAACTGGCGTATAAGCGTAACCCCTGCAGGGTTAGCACTGGAAAACCAGGGTGTGGTTGCATAAAGCTTTGAGATTTCATCCGCTTCAGCAGTCATGGCAGGGACATCTTGAGCTTGGATATGAAACATAAGCTGATAAGTATGTTGTAAAAAAGTAACTGCTTGAGCCTCTTTTTGAATCATTTGTGTTTGAGAAAAAATATGACTCCCTAAGGTTGTCACAACAATGACACCAGGTATCATGACAGTAAGGGCAATGAGAATAAATCGTTCCTTATAGCTTTTATGACTCATATATTGGATACCATAAGCACATAAGCGTTTTAAAACCATAAGCACCTTAGGGTTTGTAACATTTGATTGAGATTGATTCGCAAGCATAAACAACATCACTCCATGGCGTTCAAGTAAAAAGTATCGCTTCCAAACGAAGACCTCTTAGGTTAACCCAAAGGATACACAAACGAATGACTATGACTCACTACATTTGATACTTCATACATCTTCGGGTAAGACAAAATGGTCTTTGTGTCAAAGAAAGCACGACTAGCAACACACACGCAGGTCACACACGGCACACAACACGCACGGTACAACACAACAAGCACGTCACAACAAGGTACTTTACAGCAAGCTGAAGTACACACGAACGAGATTCATTATTGAGAGAGAGAGAGAAAATGAGGGAAGCAGTATCCCTACAGAGAAGTAAACAATCGCATCATCAACTTGTATTTGAAGCTCTCGTTTACCTACTAAGCGTAAGTATAGCCCACCAGCCCCTCGTGACGTAAACCCCAGAAAGGGTAGTTTCAACCGTATGACCTAGGATATCTGCACTAAAAAGCTATTTGAGGGTGTTTTTTGTACTTAAGAAAGACACCCTATGTATTTGCCTTTTTGACCCCTGAAAATAAACACCCTCAGCTTTTTTAAAAGCTTTACAGAGAAGGGGTAGCCATTTGATAATACAAGGATGTTAGGTCACTGCTACATAAACATCCTCTTAGTAGCATTCATTGCCTCTTCTTTGCCTCTCCATAACCTCCATATAGACTTATATTCAAAGAGTCAGTAAGTATAACAGGCACCCCTCATCATCATGCCAAACGAAACCCCTCCGTCTTCAGAATCCTCCCAAGCAGATACACTTGGGTTTCAGCCACTTCCTATCACCCACTTTGAAGCAGATAGCCATAATCGCAAAAAAAAAGCCACACGGTGGTTACGAAGAAGCATTGCTTATACTGCTATACTGATGCTCATAGGATGGTGTATTTATATTTTCACAACCCCTCAAGAACGTCCGCTTTTGGTAGATAGCCATAAGGCAGGAAAATTGATAGGTCTGCCAGAGACGCAAAATATCGGCACAATAACCATGGACACAAAGGTCACAACAACATTCCTATTACAAAACGTGGGGGGGAAACCTTTAAAAATCAATAAAGTAGAACCCTCCTGTGGCTGTACTGCGGCAACCCCTGATAAAACAGTACTCAAACCAGGGGAAACCACAAAACTGCATCTGACACTTGATACTACAAACAAATTAGGAGATGTCAGAAAAACGATTGACTTATGGCTCTCCCAAGCCACGCCCCCTCAGCTCACACTCACACTCTTCGCCCATGTCGAAGCCCCCCCTATGACCAAAACACACCTTGGTGCCATCAAACCTAAGGACCGTCTTGCCCTTTTTAAAGGGGAGTGTGCCACTTGCCATGTAGATAAAGGCGTTGGCAAGGTGGGTGAAGCACTGTTTGTAGCCGATTGTGCCATGTGCCATGGCCTAGGCGGTAAAGGTACCTTTGCAGGACCTGGCTTACTCGCAAAACACCGTAAAACTTCATGGAACCATGCAGACTACGCCAAACACCTTAAAGAAGTCATCACCCATGGTGCCTCCTATAACCCTGCCATGCCTCCTTTCGGGAAAGTACACGGGGGACCACTGACAGAAGATGATATCGCCTCCTTGGTACAGTATCTCAAAATAGTTTCTATGACAGAAACCTCAGATTAACACCCTGAAACACCATAAAGTAAAGCCTAGTTTTGTCAAACCAACTCAGGAGGAAGAGTGTATGGCTGACGAACCTAGGCCAGGGAAAGAAGGTGTGAAACTGTCGGCACACACCTGCCGATTTTTAGGTATCACCATGGCGAAAAGAGACCTATTTGAACAGGTCATCAAAGTAGACGAATCTAAAGATGCCTCTTGACTTCACCAAGATGATATGGAAGGTTTTAGCGACGTTTGGCGGAACGAGTCTCAGAAGAACTTGCCGTAGTGACAAGCTGCTTTTCAGCACGTTTACTCACTGTCACTTTCTCAGTACCCTTTTTTGCATTGGAAGCCTTGGCTACCACGACTTTTTGAGTGCCTTTTTCAACAGCGGGTTGAGCAACGCTTTTACGAGCTTGAGATGGCACCTGCTGCTTACGGGCTTCTGCTTGGATGCTTTGAACCACCTGAGTATTACTTAAAATACCCAGTGCTTTGAAAGAACCCGTAATGGCTTGAGCCACTGCCTGATTGACAGACTCAGTAATCGTCCGTTGTAGCTCTTGTGCTTGTTGCGTCGCACGGGCTTGAAGTTCACGCCCAAGTGCTTCAGCTTCTTTACGGGTCAGGATACCCTCACGGGTGTAATGTTCCTTCATTTGGGCAATGCGTTCTGCGGTGAGTACTGTGGCACCCAAGCCAGCAAGCACTAGAGCCTTTGCATCTTCAACGCTACGTGATACCTGTTCAGCCACTTGAGCTTCCTCGGGGAGTTGATGAATCAAGTGTTCGGCAGACTGAGCTACTTTTTTGACCATGGTCTTTGCTTGTGCTTTCGCTTGAGCCACCATAGAAACTTTAGCAGTATTTTTAGAGACCGCTTTTGGCTTTACAACTGCTTTGGCAGCCTGATTAACTTTTGAATTAACTTTGACATCCTTGTGTTTAGCGGGTTTAATCTCTGGCTTCACAGCATCAGCCACCTTGGAAGAGAGCTTGGCATCCAAAACTTTAAGCTTTTGTTCTGCAGCGGTGAGGGGTTCACGTTTGGTCGCTTTTACAGAAGCGGTTTTAGCATCTTTAAGCTTCGTGGTAGGGGCTTTAAGCGTAGCGGCGGTAGATTGGGTATTTTTTTTGACGGTTGTCTTTGCCTCAACTTGCGTTCCAGAGACTTTCTTTTTGGTATCGTTAGCATCAACTTGGGAAGTGCGAGAAGATTTTTTGGTGACCATGAAATAACACATCCTTCTATATCACAAAAAACACAACACAAAAAAGTAAAAAACAGTAAAAAGAGAAGAGATACACAAAACGTATTTCCATTAAGCCTAGTCGAAAACAGGAGGCACCTCGGTGCTAATCTCAGAAAGCTAAACCTTTTAGAGGAGACTGCCCTCGTATGTTATGCAAGCGTTTGTGCAAACAACGCCAAGCAACATACCAAACAACATACAAAGATTGAAAAATTAAAAAACGCCCTCTTAACAAGGGGTTTCAGTACCGCAACATAGGGTGTCATGACCCTATGTTACGGCAGGATTTTAAAAGTATTTTTTCCATTGTTTAGGATAAATCTATAGGGCGGGCAACCCCGCACTCGCTCTCATCGCCCGAGTGCCTTGCGGTAGTTCATCGGACAGGGCATGCTTGGCTGTTTTAGAATCTGTTTTTTATTTTTGAATGTGTAAGCCTTACTAGAAAGACTTTCTCCCCATGAATACGCCTCATATGACTTCTGACACCCCTCAAGTAGGTCATCAGCCTCAAGAAACGGCAATCCAAACCACCGAAGCACCTGCATTACTCCAAGCACTCTTGGACGGACAAGCCCATATCGAACAAGCTACCCCCCTGATGAGTGAACAAGGTGTTCCCAGCCAATCTGACCCTGAAGATTTTGCTTGGCTCGCAGGGATTCACGATATCGCAGTACAAGAAACCCTTGCCAAACACCGAAGCATCCAAGAAGCAGAGACCTTTTACCAAACACAGTACAACAGCTATAAGCCTTATGAACCTATTTTACAGCAGATTTTGACTCAAAAGATTCTTCATTACGCAGAAGAGGCATTACAAGCACGCCCCATTCCTGACACGGTAGACATTTTGAAAGAAGCCATCAAGGAGCTAGAAGCAAAACATATTCCTAACCATTTACAAGTTCAGTATTTCGCCGCTGAGGGAACCCCTAAACACACACCACCTCAAAAAGGAAGCTCACAAGTAGGTCCTTTAAGCCCTCGTGATGGACAACATACGCACGGGAACAGTTGGTTTGGCGTACCCGCTGGGGTACAGGTTGCGAATCTTTCAGATGCCGAGTTTGAGAAGCTCACACAACGCATCCATCGCCATTACTATAAGTAGGGTTTGACCGCTCTCATAAGCCCCAAACCTCATCAAAAAGGAGGTGATACCCTTGCATATTGTTTAAAGCTTCTTTTACTGCTTACCTTCTACTACTTAATCTCTTCTACTGATTGCCTTTCATAGTGTTTCCTCATCAATAGCCTCTAATAAGAAAGCACCCTATCAACGATGATGATGGCCGATACCCTTAGCTCTCTGGCACCTCAGGCTAAACAATTTTATGACCGAACCTTGCTCCAACGGGCGATTCCCATTTTAGGCATGTATAAGGCAGGACAACGGCGAAGTATCCCTAAAAATACGGGAAACCAAGTGTCTTATCGAAGACTCAATGCCCTAACCCCCGTCTCTACCGCATTGACAGAAGGTGTACGTCCAAACCCACTATCGCTCAGCATGACAGAAATCACAGGAACCGTTCAACAGTACGGTGCCTATGTGGAGTTAAGCGATACACTCGACATGCTGGGCATTGACCCCATCGTGACGGAAAGTATGGGACTCCTCTCTGAGCATGCCGCACAATCCACAGAACAAATTGTACGTGCCGAGCTTGTCACAGGCACCAATGTGATTTTTGGAACAGGCACCCAAAGGTCTGCACAAAATGCCGCTAATCCTCTCACATTTGCCATGATTCGTCGTGCAGTAAGAACCTTAGATACGAATGATGCCAAGCCTTTCTATGGTAGTAAGGATGATACATCAGGCTTTGGGGGGCTGTATCTAGGATTTATTCACCCTCGACAATGGTATGACCTCGTGGGCGACACCGTCATTCAAAACACCTTTGTATACAGTGACCCCGATAAACTCTACACCATGAACTTGCCTGTCGTAGGTGGGGTTGCATGGGTAAAAACCACACGTGCACCTATCTTTACAGGAGCGGGTGCCTCAGGGGCAGACGTTTATGCCACTATTATTTGTGGTTCGGATGCCTTTGGCGTAGTGGATGTTGGTGGTACAGGACGATACAGTGTTATTGTCAAAAGTGCTGGTACAGGAGGACCTACTGACCCACTTGACCAAATCTCTACCATTGGCTGGAAAGCGTATCAGTACCCCAAAATTCTGAATAATAGTTTTATGATTCGTATTGAAACGGGTGTCACTGATTAACCTCATGACCCTTTTGCTATCAAGGGTAGGTGCTGTCACCTTGCCTATTCTTGATAGCTTTTTTGATGCTTTTTCAAGACCAACACCCTCCAGATACATACACATCCAAGCACCTCCTACAGACAAGAAAGGATATGGGTTTCATGATGACCCTTCACACCACACGTATGACAGCCAGTGCCAAAGCGTACCAAGAAATCACACACACCAAGACCCCTCTCCACATTATAAAAACCCCCATCGCACGCATACGTCCCGCAGACACTGAACAATCTAAAACCCTACAAATTTTCCAAGAAGAACCCATCGTATCCGTATGGATTACGGCAGACCCTCACACGGATATGATTATCCCTCTCAGTGATGGTAGCACATATCAACTCTGCGATACCGTAACAGTCAATGGCATTCGGTTTGACCTGACCCCAGGGGAAAACAAGCTCCCAAAGTCTGTTTATGAATTTTTACTTGCTTGTCCTGAACAACGGCACCGACTTACAACCCCAGAAGCGGGTCGTCACATGTGCTTAGGACGCATTGGCTAAACACACCTACACACCCCTCTTTACGATACACCACGCTACACAAACCTCACGCCCTCTCTCTCCAGTAGAAAGCACACAAGCCTGATGCACTACAGTACGCTATTGAGCTTTATGGCGGATGTCTTCCGACAATGTTATTTGGACGGACAGCTCCTCCATTTTGGTACCAACCAGCCCTTCCCCTATAGCTTGGCAGCCTCACTGATACGCCTTGTCATTGAGGACCTCAACCAAGCAGGACGTTTCTCTTGGCAAAGACAAGCCCTCACGCTCCCCTCACCTCAAAGCACGGCACAAGGCACCCCGATACCCTCTTATTGGGCATGGCAACTTGCCCCCTTGGAGGTACGTGGTACCCGTATCCATAGCTTGATACTCACCCAACAAAACCTACAGACAGACAACACGCACCATGGCCTACTACACCCTCAGCCTCCTGAGCTTTTTACAAGGCAATTTCCAACCAACGACAGTATGCCCAACCCTTCTGGAGGAACGTCTACAGGGGGGGAACCAACACTTTGGTGTGTGGTGCAAGATGAATTAAGAATCGCACCAAGAAACCGTCAGGTGAACTGGGAAAACACAGGGTATGAGGTAACGCTATGGTATGATGCGTGCCTCTCATTACCTGAAACACTCACAAGCAATACGCCCATGCCTGTACCTATAGAAGGAGAAGCACTCTTACGCTATGGCTTGATGAGTCGGCTTTACGAACGCTTGGGGCGGCTAGGAGAAGCCCAACTTGCCGAAGGACGTTATCAAAGTTTAGTCAAAAAACTCAGATACCAATCCGCCATGCCTCCCAGCAGTTTTCCGAAACAACTGCCTCCCCTCTTTTAAACCTTACCACCCATGGCTTAATCGTCTTTATCCCTCCCTCAGCTGACCCCACAACGTCAACACCTATGAAAGGACTCACGACTCTATGATTTTCGGACAAGCAGCGGCACTTGCACTACAACTCGGTGGACAATGGTTTAAAGGACGTGCGAATAAAAAGCGTCAAGCAAGTTTAAACGCAGAAATGGCAAGACGTGAAGCGGAAATTCAAGGACTCCTCAACCCAAGGGTAGAAACAAACTCTGGCAGCTTTACACAAGACCAAGGCATCATGAAATACCAGCATAAATTTGGCAGTGCCTTTGACCAGCAACAAACCCTTTCACAAGAAAAGTCCTTGCAAGCCCTTCAAAACCTACCAACTCGCACCACCGTAGAAGACCTTTACAATAATCCCTTTTACGATACCACGGCACAACTACTGACACGCCCCATTGAGGAGGAAAAAACCAACGACACTCGACAAACCGCAGAACGCTTGGCAGCCCAAGGTTTATCTGGTGGCAGCTACGATGCCCTATTACGAAGACAACTCGCCCAGCGTTACAGTCAACGGCTTGACCAAGCACGTCTGCAAGCACGCCAAGAATCTAGCAATGCCTATCAGCAGAGTTTACAAAGCCAGCTAAATATTTTGGCAGGCTTACGTGCCGACCAACAAGCACGAGAGCAACTGCTTTCAACAGGTATTCAGCAGGCCTTGGATATGCGTGCCGATAGCCAAAATCAAGCAAGAACACTCATGGGTTTGGGCAATATGGCACAACAACGGCAAGAAAGACAAAATACACGAGACGAACGTTATTTTAATGACCTTGCTGATGCTGAAAAGTTAAATGACCTTCTTATGGCACTGGGCAAAACGAGCAAACGCCGCAAAGGTTCATAAAAAACATGCACTTGCCGTACTGACGCTCAAGTAAGTTTCCTAACAAGACCACCACAAAGGTTCATCTTCTCCTACGATGAACCTTTGTGGTTTTTTCCTTTGTGGTTTTTTCATAGTATACGACTGAACGGTTTTCGTTCAAAAAGAGGAACTTCACTCGAAGCCTAGCAGCTCCATCCAATACGTGTGATAAGCTTCACCCTACTGTGTAGTATTAGAGATACGCTCTTTTAAATCATTTTTGCATATGAAGCTCGGGTAATCATGCTCAACTCTCACGACGACACACTCTCCTCTGAAGAAGCACCCCTTGAGGGCGCACTTTCTCAGGCATTAGACCATGACACCTCCTCTGGAACACTTCCCGAAGGGGACTACCAAGCACCCGCCCTAAAAGCAGGTACGAAGCGGAGTGGTAAACACACAAAAAGTAAACTTTCCATTGCTGAACAAGCCAGCGACCCTTCTGCCCCCCCTATGCCCATGGGCAGACAAGCAAAAAAGCAGCTAGTACAACCCCAGCAACTCACGCCACCTCTAAGCGAAACATCCACCTCTTTAACACCAGTCGTGCCACAAAGCCTCGATGCCTTACCGCCTAAAACGCTAGAACATCCTTTAGGTGTTCATCCCAGTACATCCATCATGCCCCCCCAAGCGACAACAGAGACTGAAGCTGAAATAAAAGAGACCTCTCCAGCACGCTCTTTAAAATCATCCTCATCCCCAGTAGCTACTTCAAAAGTACCCTCATCCAAAACCAAGGGAGCTTCCAAAACGACATCCCAAAGCTCCCCATATCCTTCTACGACACCGAGTTTACAAACACTCTTAAGTGCTTGGTACCATCAGCGACAGGCAAAGGGGAGTGTCACACCTGAAGATACAGCCCACATGACCCCCTTCATACCAGAAGTACCACAGAACCTCTTTACCCACCTAGAACCCATTGAAACGCACATGCTACTCCTCCCTTCCTACAGTGCAAGTTGGTTCAAACACGATGCTCTCAATACCCTTTAAAATACCAGTATCCCCATACCCTAGCAAAGGTCTCTCGCACCCATGATGTTTGCAAGCCCCTCAAAACAACCTCAAACTAACCACGTCCATGAAACACTTTCCCCTGAAGCGGTACAAGCATTAGACACGCTCATTGCCGAACGAGTGACTCATCATCTCTCACACATCACAACAAGCTATGAAACAAGATTACAACAGTTTGAACATCAGCTCATTCAACGCTATCGTGATGAACAAGATACCTTTGTGGGGACAGTGGCTGAACGGATTGGTACTTCACGCATCACCACAGCCCAAGAACTCAAAAAAGATATTCGGCATTATCTTGGCATGCAAAGCACCCTTTTCTCTCTGATTATCGGTGTACTGCTCACACTCAATGTGGGGCTTGAGCTTTGGCGAGTGGTTGCCCATCATACCCCTATTCCAGGACATATGACGACCTCAGCAGGCCTTAAACATCCTCCCTTGACACCCATGCATCAGCCCGTAGGATTGTCCGAAAAAGGCACTCAGGGGCATCTCTCCGAAACCTCAACCCATCCGACCAAAGAAGCAGACACGCCCGCCAAAGCATCTTCTCACGCTACTCCTGCCTCCCCCTCAACACATGAACATCTTACAAGTTTGCAAGAAGGATTACCTCCTAGCTCAAGTACGCCTCATGAAACACCTGCTGCACACCATGAGCACCATGAGACTGAAGCAAAACATCACGAGACTCCTGAAGCACAAAAAGCCTCTTCCTCTAAACATCTTAAAACCATTCCAGTGACGGAAGCCTCACACCCTACAGTGCATCCGACCTTAAAACATGTCAAAACAGAAGTCCTCTACGAAGGGCATAGCAAGCACCACCACTAGTATGTCTAGGTCATACCATGACCTTAAACTGTCAATATCTCTGTGCCAACGTTCCCACAAACCACGAATGATTGCTAACATGTCTACGCTACCTTTTGGTGAACCTATTCACAAAGCTTTTTCACTCACAGCACTTGCAAAAGAAGGTCCATGGCAAGCCTTTGGGCTGGGTTATTTCAGCCCCTTAGAAGCACCTCAAGTATTTTGGATGGAAGCCGCAGAAAGCCTTTACTATCAGTTTTTACCTTGGGCTTACAGTAACTTTGGCTTAGAGGTTCCTCCGCCACCTAATATTTCATTAACACGCCTGACACAAGCTGAACTTATCAGACCTGTTGTACTGACATACACGGACGCAATCACTCAAACGTCTTCTGTTGCGGGCATGGCTATTTTAAAACCTGAATCATTTGACCTCCTTGAAATCCATCAGATTATTTTGGCACCTTGGTTGCAAGCACATCCTCCTGAAAAACTTATGGAGGATACACTATGGGCAACGGGCGTTCAAATCTTATTTAAAGGAATTTTTAAAGACCTGCAAGAACACGTGCCACCTTATCTTACAGTAAGTTTCCCTCTCATGGGCATTCAAGAAACCTTATTTGATGCTTTACAACAATTCAGTGACGGTCTTGAAGTCATCAAACAGGCACCAAACAGGCAAGGGCAGCACACGGGTGTTCATTTACCTTCCGCTTTCTATGGGGACAAAACACCTGTTACGATTAGTCGTTTAGACGTGCGACAATGGGAAAGTAATCGTTGGGGAAAGCAAGGACCTCCGTGTCCTAGTGGTATTAAAGTTGAAAGCATTCAATTGGATAAAGTGAATCCGATTGAAATGGCAAACCTCTTACACATAAGCTTTGCTAAACAGACCGATAGTTTATGGGAGCCTCGTTATAAATCCTTAGATGGCTGCTTAGACCTCATTACCCAAGAACTCACCGACCTTTCTGAATCTTTACTTCTTAAAACCAGTAAACTTGCTTACAATAATGCTGGGTATCTGGTAGGGTTTGCACTCATGAAAGAGTTTTCAAGAACCCTTGCCAATATCCCCTTAGTGTGTGTGCATCCTGATATGCAAGGGCAGGGTCTGGGCAGACGTTTAGTGTATCGTCAACTCTATCGCTTACAAGAGCTACGTAGGCTGAAAAAAACGCCCATCCATACGGTAAGTGTCACCCATCAGGCTGGTGAAAAAGGAGCCCAACGACTTTACATGGGCGTTGGATTTTCACCTTACGCCCAATACTTCCACGCCCATTGGAATCGTTCCCCCGCCATTGTAGACCTCAATGCCCATTAACGCTATACTCAAATAACAATGGTGTGAAGCCTCACCCCTCGTTATTTAGTCACTAACACGCACCACAGTGTAGAGAAAGCAGGATGGCAGGATGGTCGCATTTCTTCTTGGAGATAAAGAAGCCTTAGACAGTGCGGCAAGAAAAGCACTTGAACCCTTCCAACACTGGAAAGTTTCTCCTCGTACTTGGTGGGACGTTGCACTGGTTCGTACCTGCAGTGACATTGTGCAACGGTACCGCACGCCGCTGACCCTTCTCTGGGACCATAAAGGACAGCTTCATCATATCGTTGTAGCACCTTTGGGACTTCTTCACCGTGTAGCTGGGTTGCCCGAGGTTGTCTCACGGCACAAAGAAGGAAATCTTTGGGCATGGTCGTTTCATGTCGGCTCAGGAGAACCCGAAGTAGGCGATACCTCAGGGATACTCCATCTACGACTTGCAGGGTGCCTATACTTGGAAACAACAGGACATAAAGGCGGCGAAGCCTCAAGAAAAGCTCTCAAACAGCATAAAAAGCATCTCAAAGGCTCCGAGATGTCAGAAACTTCTTTAGCAGACCATATTGCCGCATGGCGATGGCTCCTACCTGTCTATCATCCGTTCAAGGCTTCCTTGCCTCTCTCCCACACTTCTCAACCGTTTACCCCCTCCTTTGCCACATCACCATTACAACTTGAACAACTCGGTCCTTTTCGCAAAGAGGAAGCACTCCTTGAGGCACTCGAAGGTCATGATACACAGTCTGTACTCCAAAGCATTACTGGGCTAGAAAGTGCTTGGGAAAACTGGCAAGAAATGCTTAATTATGCGAGTCGTTGGGTCTATGAACCTTTTCAACTATGGCGAAAAAAACGCCCTCCTGGTGCGATGGTCGTATCCGTTCACCCATCACAACATCTCATAAAACAGGAAGCCCTGACCACCATGGAGGAGCTTGCTCAACTCCTTGACACCATAGGGTATGAAGTAAGAGGACAGGTGATACAGCATCGCCCAAAACCTGACGTAAGGACTTATCTTGGGGAAGGACGTGCCGAAGCACTGGCACTTGAGGTTGTACAATTCGGGATTGACCGTATTGTGATTGATGAAACACTGACCCCCACGCAGCTACGACACTTGGAGGCACTCGTACGTGTACCTGTTTGGGATAGAAGCGAGGTTATTTTAAACGTCTTTGAGTCCCGTGCTAAAACACCTGAAGGAAAGCTACAAGTCGCACTGGCACGTCTCAAGTATGACATGCCTCGGTTGGCTGGCAGAAATCAATCCCTGAGCCGACAAACCGCCACAGGGGCAGGGGCAGGTGCTGCAACACGAGGGAGTGGCGAAACCCAACTTGAGTTAGACCGTCGTCAACTGAGAGAACGTATTCAGCAGCTGGAAGAAGACATTACCGAGCTTGCACAACGCCGAGAAAGACAACGTACTCGGCGCCATGAAGGCAGACGTAACCCCGCCTATGTAGTGGCATTAGTGGGGTATACCAATGCTGGTAAGTCAACCCTCATGCGGCGTTTAAGTGGCGATAAAGAGGTCTATGTTGAAGATAAACTCTTTGCCACGTTAGACACGTTAAGTCGTCCCTTTTATTTGCCTCCAGAAGAGGCACTGCGTTACACGCCCTATGACGATACAACCGATCATAGCATTCATATTTTACCCGAACTTCCACCACTCACAGAAGCCCAATGGCAGCACCTCCGTCCGAATGTCCTTGTGGATACCGTTGGGTTTATACGCAAGCTCCCCACGCAACTGGTTTATGCGTTTCGCTCAACGTTAGAGGAAGCACAAAGTAGCGATTTACTTCTTCATGTGTGGGATGCATCAAGCCCTCATGCTTACGAACAATTTTTAAGTGTACAAAGCACGCTTGAATCATTAGAAGCACACCATATTCCAACACTCGTATTGTGCAATAAAGAGGATAAAGTTTCAGCTGACCTCAAGGCCGAAAGGGAAGCTTTCTTAGAGAAACAAGGGATACTGCCTGAGCAAATACTATGGCTCTCAGCCCAAGCCCTTGAAGGGGCATCCCTTACGGCTTTTTATCATCGCCTGACCCTCTGGAAATACCGTCCAATGACGGCCAGCTAAACTCTCGTAAAAAATGGTCGTAAAAAATGGCTCCGCCATGGCGTGGGTTTCTTAAAACATCATTAACAAGCCCCTCTCGGGCTTATCCCTTTGCTATACTAACAATATCGCATGTGATGTTTGAGCATAAAACGTTAGTTTAGTACTTATGCCTCACGATTCATATGCTTTGAGTCTTATGGCTTTTAGTTCTTTTATAGGGTATCTTGGCTGTTTAAGGTATGCTAATGAGGGTGTTGCCTCTGCCTAGTATACCTAAACACACCTTCATATCCCTTTACATCGTTTTACTGTGTTTTAAATCATTCCCTGTTTGATTTTATCATCTATAAAGGAGTCTTGTTCAATGGCTACTGTACGTCCCGCTGGTGACCGCTATGCGATCGAAGTGCTTGAAGATGCTGCCCAAACTGCTGGTGGTATTTATATTCCTGATAGTGCAAAAGAAAAACCTCAACAAGGCGTGATTCGCTTTGCGGGTGCTGGTCGTTTAACTGAAAAAGGCGAGCGTATCGCACCTGAATTTAAAGTAGGCGATAAAGTCGTATTCGCAAAATACGCTGGTACTGACATCAAAGTCGATGGCAAAGAATACAAAATCCTTGCTGAAAAAGACGTATTATGCGTCATTGAAGGCTAAGCATTTCAACCCCATTTGCTTTTTATATTGTTATTCATGGATATAACTGTTGTATAAATTCTCATTTTAATCATAGAAAGGCTGTTTTGTCATGATGGCTAAACAAATCTTTTTTGACGAAGAATCTCGTCGTAAACTCCAAGAAGGTATTGATGCTGTTGCCAATGCAGTGAAAGTCACACTTGGTCCTAAAGGTCGCAATGTGGTACTTCAAAAAAAATTCGGCTCTCCTCAAATTATCAATGATGGTGTCACCATTGCAAAGGAAATTGAGCTTGAGTGTGAAAGTGCCAATACTGGGGCTGCACTCATCCGTGAAGTTGCCTCAAAAACCAATGATGTGGCTGGTGATGGTACAACCACTGCAAGCGTTTTAGCCCAAGCCATTGTGCGTGAAGGGTTACGTAACGTAGCCGCAGGTAGCAATCCTATTATGATTCGTAACGGGATTCATAAAGGTGTGGCGGTTATCAATGAAGAAATTCGCAAAGTCGCTCGTCAAGTGGAAGACCAGAAAGCTATTTCTCAAGTGGCTGGTATTTCCGCAGGAAACGATGACTACGTTGGTAGCCTCATTGCTGAAGCCATGAGCAAAGTGGGTAAAGATGGTGTTATTACCATTGAAGAATCCAAAACCACTGGTACTCAGTTGAAACTCGTAGAAGGTATGCAGTTTGATAAAGGCTGGATTTCTCCTTACTTTGTGACCGACCCCGAGCGTATGGAAAGCGTCTTAGAAGATTGCTTCGTACTGTGCGTCAACAAAAAAATCAACCTCGTTAGCGACTTGGTACCCATCCTTGAGCAAGTGGCTCGTGCTGGACGTGGTATCCTTATTATTGCTGAGGATATTGAAGGGGAAGCCCTTGCCACATTAGTCGTCAATGCGATGCGTAAAGTATTGCGTGCCGTTGCCGTAAAAGCCCCTGGCTTTGGCGACCGTCGTAAAGCAATGCTTGAAGATATTGCTGTTCTTACTGGCGGACAACTCTTCACCGAAGAACTTGGCGGTAAACTTGAAAATGTCACCATTGACATGATGGGTAAAGCCAAGCGCGTAACCGTCAACAAAGAAACCACTGTCATTGTTGTAGATGATGCCACGAAAAGTGCTGTTGCCGCACGTGTCGCCGTGATTAAACGTCAGATTGAAGAGTCTGATAGTGACTACGACCGTGAAAAACTTCAAGAGCGTCTTGCTAAACTTGCGGGTGGTGTCGCTGTGATTGAAGTAGGTGCCGCCACGGAAACCGAACTCAAAGAACGCAAACTGCGTCTTGAAGACTCCTTAAATGCAACCCGTGCTGCTATTGAGGAAGGTATCGTTCCTGGAGGTGGTACCATGTTGGTGAAAGCTCAAGCCGTCCTTGATGAATTTACCAAAACCCTTAAAGGTGATGAAAAAATCGGTGCCGAGATTCTTTCTCGTGCCATCGTGGCACCTTGCCGTCAAATCGCTGAAAACGCTGGCGAACACGGAAACGTCATTGTGGATAAAGTAAAACAAGCTGGTACCAACGTCGGCTATGATGCTTTAAACGGTGAGTTTGTTGACATGTTCGATGCGGGTATTGTGGACCCTGCCAAAGTGACCCGTAGTGCATTGGAAAATGCTGCTTCGATTGCTGGTTTGGTGTTAACCACTGAAGCCTTAGTTGTAGACAAACCCGAGCCTAAAGCCCCTGCAATGCCCAGTGGTGGTATGGGTAGTATGGACTACTAAGTGTAAAAAAGAAAGAAGTCTTTCTCTTTTACACGGTCTTCCTTACAAAAGGTGCTTTCTTTTAAAGAAAGCACCTTTTCGCTTAACAACGGTACCACTGTATCCACTGTATCCGTTCAGTGTGGCATACAAGAGAGCATGACAAAGGTATGGAATTCACGTCATACCGACGGAAGTCGGTATCCATCCCTCGTTCACACGGCATGCTCTCTGGATACCGATTTGCATCGGTATGACATGATAAAACTCGCTTTTTACCCTCTCTCCCTTGCAGTACGAGGGAAGCATTCTTTCATATCAATGACCTTAACCCTAGGCAAAACCCTCTATCTTTTAGACTGCTTTTTCACTATACTGGTCACAGAGGTTGCGATGTATACCATCAAATTCAATGCTGTTTGTTATCAAAACTTACTCTAAGTGTTTCTCGTCCTAGATTTTAGGAGATTTTGTCATGCAAATTACAGTACCTGCTTTACTATTTTCCGCCGTCACCTTGATGATGCTGGCATATACCAACCGTTTTCATGCACTGGCTATTTTGGTCAGAGACCTTCACCAGAAAATTCTCACTGAAGGTAAACACCCTGAAAAACATGCAGAAACCTTAGAGCAGATTCGTAACTTAAAAACACGGATTCATCTTATTAAAAATAACCAGCTTTCTGGCATTATCGCACTGGGGTGTTGTGTTCTATCGATGTTTCTTATTGGTATGAAGCAAGCCTTTTTTGCGGAAGCGTTATTCGGATTGGCACTGGCACTGATTTTTGTCTCTTATATTTTAGCCGCCACTGAAATTACCCTCTCCACAAAAGCACTTGATGTAGAACTGACCGACATTCAAGAACTCCTATAAAGGTCGGAGCGTTCGCATCACAACCCTGTCATCCCTGTAAAAAGAAGCCTCTTGTAAATATGACAAGAGGCTTCTTAATGTGGCATTATCCTCCAGAAGAGCTATACCACAGGATGCGTTTTAGGTTTCACCCAACGGTCAAATAAGGCATGAATGATAATGTACTGTACAGGCACAATCAGGAGACTCAACACGGTTGAAAGGAGCATACCTCCAAACACGGCTGTACCAATCACCTGACGGGCAGCAGCCCCTGCACCTTCAGCAAATACCAAGGGTATCACCCCAATGATAAATGCCAATGAAGTCATCACAATAGGACGGAATCTTAAAATAGCAGCTTCACGGGCAGCCTCTACCAAGCCCTTACCCTGCTGCCTCAAATGATTCGCAAACTCAACAATCAAGATAGCATTTTTACTAGCCAGCCCTATCAGGAGAATCATCCCTACTTGTGTAAAGACATTATTATCCATCCCACGGAAGTTAATAGCGAGCAAAGCTCCCAACATAGCCAAGGGGACTGAAAGGACAATAATAAAAGGGTCAACCCAGCTTTCATATTGTGCAGCAAGTACCAAATAGACAAACACAATCCCCAAAGCTAGGAAGAGAACCGTTTGTCCTCCAGACTCTTTTTGTTCCTGATACAAACCTGACCACTCATACCCAAACTCTTTTGAGAGCTGTCCAGCAAGTTTTTCCATGGCTTGCATCGCCTCACCAGAACTTACACCAGGGCTAGGACCACCAAGAATCTGGGCAGAACGGTATAAATTGTAATGTGGAATAATTTGAGGGCCTGTGGTTTCCGTAAACTGTGCCACACTTTTAAGGGGTACCATGCGTCCTTCCAAATTACGAACGTAAAACTGACTCAGAGCTTCAGGACTTCTTCTAAAGGTGTCTTCTGCTTGAGCATAGACACGGTAGGAACGGTTCTCAAACGTAAAGTCATTCACATATGCAGACCCTAAAAAGACCTGAACCGTCTGCATCACCTCTGCGACAGAAAGTCCCATCGTCGTAGCCACATCGCGCAACACATCCATTTTTAGCAAAGGTGCATTGGCATCAAACGTTGGAATAAGCTGCCCCAATGCTTGCGTTTGTTTGGGTGCTGAACCCACAAGTTGATATTGAGCCCCCGCAAGTGCCTCAAGTGGCAATGTCCCTGTACGTTCCTGTAAATAGAAGTCAAACCCACCCATGTTCCCAATACCAGGCACGGCAGGAGGCTCAATGGGTAACACAAACGCTTCAGGAATCGACATCAAAGGCCCTCTCAAACGCTCAATGATAGCCCCCGCACTTTGTTCATGATGGGGTCGGAGTGCAATCGACTTTAAAGGTACAAACATTAGCCCACGGTTAGGAGCATTACCTGTAAAACTAAAGCCGTTAATGGCAAACACACCATTGATGTCGTCTACAGGTGCCACAATCTTTTCAATTTTCTCAATCACACGTTTCATGTAGTCATGAGAAGTCCCTTCAGGAGCTTGCGCCAAAATAATAAAATAGCCTTGGTCTTCCGTAGGTACAAACCCCTTGGGAGTTGTCATGAAAAGGATACCCGTGACGAGAAGTAGCCCTGCAAAAACTATCATCGAAACGCTTCGTAAACGCAGTACAAGGTTTAATGCCCGTTGATAGGCTTTGGTGAACGCCTCAATAATGGCATCGACCATCACAAAAAACCAAGGTTTACGGTCGTGTGTTTGTGCTTTTAAGAACATCGCTGATAACGCAGGAGTCAATGTAATGGCATTAAAAGCAGAAATCCCAACGCTAAACGCAATCGTCAAAGCAAACTGTTGATACAGTAAGCCCGTAGTACCAGGGAAGAATGCCACAGGCACGAAGACTGCAATGAGTACAAGTGCCGTTGCAATAACAGCTCCAAAGACCTCTTTCATCCCTTTACTGGCGGCTTCCAAAGGAGAGAGTTCTGGGTTTTCTTCAAGCTGTCTTGCAATATTCTCAATAACCACAATGGCATCATCCACCACAATACCCGTCGCTAGAATCAGCCCAAACATGGTCAGTAAGTTGATACTAAAGCCAAACAACTGCATAACGGCAAAGGTTCCCACCAAAGACACAGGAATCGTCAGGGTAGGGATAATAGTAGTACGCCAGTTTTGTAGGAACAGGAAAATCACTAATACCACACATATCACAGCCTCAAGCAAGGTTTTACGCACCTCTTTGATGGATTCATCAATAAAGCTCGTGGGGTCAAACCCTACTTCATACGTTAAACCCTCAGGAAAATCTTTTTTAAGTGTATCCAACGTGCTACGGAGTTGTGCGGCGAGTTGTAAGGCATTGGTACCAGGGAGTTGTCTTACACCAAAACCAACGCTATTTTGCCCTGTCCAACGGACGGTTTTCGCATAATCTTCAGCACCCAGTTCCGCACGCCCTACATCCTGAAGCCGAATCACGCCCCCATTAGGCGTACGCTTTAAAATAAGTTGATTAAACGCTTGAGCATCTTTCAAACGTCCTTCAACCAAAACGGGGAGCTGGTAGTCCAGACTTGTTTTTTGTGGCAATGCACCAAGCTGACCCGCTGGAAAAGACATATTTTGCTCCTGTAAAGCAAGGATGACATCGCCTGCGGTGAGATGTCTGGCACTGAGTTTAAGAGGATTAAGCCATAAACGCATGGCATATTTTCTTGCCCCAAAGAGGTTGATTTTCGCAAGCCCTTTGATACGGTTGAGCTTCTCAACCACATTACGCTCAACATAATTGGATATAAACTCATGGCTGTACTTCTCATTGGGTGCAAAAAAAGCAAGTCCCATAATGAAAGCATCAGACTCTTTCTGTACTTGAATCCCTGTGGCTTTCACCTCTTGGGGTAAACGCCCTAGGGCGGCATCCACACGATTTTTGATGTTCATCACCGCTTTATCAGGGTCGGTACCATGGTCAAAAGCCACATTGATGAGTGCAACCCCATCATTGGAACTGCTCGACTGGATATACTTCATACCTTCCACCCCATTGATTTCCTCCTCAAGGGGGGTTGTAACGGCAGATTCAACCGTCTCGGCGTTAGCACCATTATATACGGCAGTCACACTGACTTTAGGGGGGGCAATGTCGGGATACTGTTGCACAGGGAGAAAAAGGGCTGCAATGGCACCAATCAAAACAATCGCAGCAGCAATCACACTGGCAAGAATCGGGCGACGAATAAAATAATCTGAGAACATCGACGTTAGTGACCTCCTTCACTGGCATGAGGCGACGCTGAAGAGGGAGGCACTGGCATTTTTGAAGCATCCATGACATCCCCAGCACCTTGTAATTTTTGAACCCCTGCAGTGACAATCACATCACCCACATTTAAGCCTTTCACAACAGGGTAGGCTCCCGCCTGCATAGAACCCAATACCACAGGCTGTAAATGGGCTTTATCTGGCTGAGTGGATTGTTTTGCAGGCGTAATGACATACACAAAAGTGGCACCCGTCATGCGAACCACGGCAGGAGCGGGTACCATCAGGGCTTGTTGTGTCCCAAAACTCAAACGGGCTTTCAGTTTTTCATCAATTTGCAAAGTCCCTTGAGGTAAACGAGCCTTAACTAAAAAAGTTTGCGTATCAGGGTCTAACCTAGGGGCTTTAAATACCACAGTGGCTTGAGCGGCGGGGGTACCATCCAAATGCGTGATGGTAAGGGGGGTTCCACGACGCACCTTACTTGCCACACTGAGAGGAAGACGAACCTCAAGCTCCACAGGATGATTGCCTTGTACCAATTCCGCTAAGGGTGTATCGGTTGCGACGACCTCGCCCAACTTCGCTTTCACCTCTCCTATGGTGCCAGAAAAAGGGGCTTTGATAGTGTGCCATCCAAGATGCACAGAAAGGGCTTTTGCTTGAGCTTGATACTGCTTGAGCTGACTGCGTACCTGTTGGACTCGGGCCTGCTGTGCCTGATATTGTGACGTAAGTGCTTGGGATTTTTCAGTCAACTGTGCCACGGTGGTTTCAGCTTGGTCAAGCTGTTGCTGACTTGTCGTTTCAGACGACTTCAACACACGATACCGCTCAAGTTGCTTAGCTTGATAAGCTAAATCAGCCTCAAGGGCTTGTTTTTCAGAAGCAATCACACCGAGGGTTGCCTCATTCTGTTGAGCGTCGTGCATTGCAGATTCAGTAGCGGCTTGAGCTGCCTCTAACTGGGCTTGTGCTTGACTGGCATCCAGCACAAAAAGTGGCGTACCTTGGGCAACATAGGCACCATCTTGTACAAGCACCTTTTGAATACGTCCTTCTAGTTGTGATTTCACCCAGACTGAAGTATCACTTGTGACCTGAGCAAGGTACCCTTCACCCTCATCTACCGCCTGTGGGGTCATTTTTAGATAGGTCACAGGGACCGAAAAACCCGCCATGGCTTGGGGATTTGACGCTGGTTTTTGACAGCCTGACAGCCCCAAAACTGCAAGCACAGCACAGACCAGAACCACCATTGGACTGGTATAACATTGAAACGGAAGACGCATCACCATAGGAACCTTCTTTGAAAAATAACGAGCAAGGAGAGTCATGAAAGTAAACGCAGAGACATTTTAAAAAACGTCACACGGAAGCAATAAAAAAGAGGATATCGACATCGAAGCAGACACTTCAAATAAAGAGGTCACTTATTTCACACCACGAGAAGCAGGAGGATACCCAGACACAGGCGCTGCATCACCCCCCAAAGCCTTCTGAAGCCCCACCCATGACGTTAAGCACTGAGTGGCTTGTACAACAGAGGCTTTCTCCATCTCAAGGGTCATCATCGCTGAAGGAATGGCTTGGAATGAAGCCTGCAAGCCAGTTTGAACTTTACGCTGGGCTTGGCTTTCAAGATGTTGAGCATCTGCATAACGTGCTTGCACTAAGGTGAGAATTTGATGATGGGCTTGGAGGTCTGTGAGGCTATTTTCAACTTCAACATAGGCTTGTAATACCGTATCTTTATAACGTTGAAACAAAGCCTCGTACTGCTTTTTGGCAATCGTAAGATTCCCCGTAAGCACCCCTCCCGTAAATAAAGGCTGACTCACACTTGGTGCTAAGAAACTATTGAGTGATGTAGTTTTAAACAGATTCCGAATCCCAACAGCATTCAATCCTGTAGAGCCACCAATCTGGAGCGAGGGTAAAAACATTTTACGTGCCACTTGCACTCTAATCCCCGAGGCTTGCAACTGGGCTTCTTGAGCCTGAATATCAGGACGATGCAAGGCGAGTTCAGCGGGTACGCCTACCTGAAGAGGGGATTGTGCCACATGTACCACACGAGACACAAACCAAGCCATTGAGACATCTTCCGTGCTTTGAGGCATCTTCCAGCTTGTTGCATCATGCCCTGTGAGATAAGCAAGCTGATGGTGCGTAAGCGACAAAGCTTGTTGATAAGTCAGCGTCTCTGCTTGTGCTTGTAACCACTGGCTATGGGCTTGGCGAAGGGTTTCTTCATCTGCCAAGAGTCCTTGTGCTTTCTGGTTTAGGAGGTGCTGATAAGACTGTTGCGTAAGGTTTTCAAGCCGACGTTGCACCCCATGCAGATACACCAATTTACGATACTGGAGGTACCCTGTGGCGACAGCCGAAGCAAGTTGTAACCGTGCATTATCAAGGTCATAGGAGGTTGCAAGCATCTCTTGCTTAGAGGCATCTCTTTGAAGCCTGTTTTTTCCCCATAAATCAAGTTCATAAGAAACACTGAGAGGGATTTGGAAACTATGAAAGGTTCTGCCTTCTAAGGGGAATACAAACTGATTTAAGCCATACTGTTGCCATAAATAGCTTGCACCCAAACTCACTTGGGGTAAACGGAGTGCATTAACCACTTTCACTTGGGCTTGCGCCTGCTCTAACTGAGCTTGTAGCTGTGCCAAAGTAGGGTGTTGAGAAAGGGCTTCTTTTAAAAGTTGGTTCAGTGTTTCATCTTGTAAAGCATGCCACCATGTTTGAGAAGGCCACTGAGGGGTGAGGGTGAGTGCCTGCCAAGTATTGAGTTCACCCGCCATACCAAGAGGAGACCAAGAAGCAGAGGCTCCTTTTTGAGCGTCTTGTAAAGCAGTGACCTGAATGTTTGAAGTCTCATGCTTCGTAAACCAAGGCTTTTTCCAAGCATAGACAGGAGAAACACTCGCCAGAAAGCTTAAAAGCACCAACATAAAAACCATACGATACACACCCAAGCTTATCCCATGAGGTAAAAGCCGAGGTGTCAAACAGCGTTGTACAAACATGATGCAATACCTAACAGTTGTGAACAGAACGATAGATTCATTGAAAATAGCTTAAGACAGGGTTAACTTGGTTTCTTCATCTTCACTTAAACGATGACTTGGACGGCATAAACACTCAAAAAATAACCAGTGCATCACCTGAAAAGGTCGAAGACTACGGGTGAGTTTACTTTCCAACAAGGCACCATCAAGGTGCGTTTGATAAGACTCTACTAAATAATCAATATGGATATTTGAGGGGACTTCACCAAAGGCTTGTGCCTCAACGAAAAACGCACGCAACATGCTTTGCCGCATCGCATGCCCTTTTTCTAAACAGGATTTAAACGCCTGCGTGGAGGTATCTCGCTCTTGGTTCACACGACTTGCCATACAGACTAATTCAAAACCAGACTGCTCTATTTGCAACATGGCATCCAAGGAAAGTAGCCTGAGACGATTGATAGGAGAAACGTGCTTTAGATGCAAAAAGCTTTCAACCCAAGCTACTTTTTCCTGCCAATAAGACTCTAGTACTTCAATGCCAAAAGCCTCTTTGGATTTAAAATAATAATAAAATGAGCCTTTAGGGACATTCGCAACCGAAAGAATCTCTTGCAAAGATGCACAATGAAAACCATTACGCCCCATGAGTTCAAGACCTGTTTCAACAAGGCGCTGTTTCGTTGTAGATTTTTTTGAATAAGCTTTCTGGGGAACTGTCGTCATCATAAAAAAATTAGACTCTTTAAGGATTTACAAGGGCGTAAACATCATGCACAAAATGCTTCAAAGAGCTTATATTAAAATAGACCAGTCGTCTAGTAACCACAGAACAAGCTTAACCAAAATTAGACCACTTGTCTAGTAAGTGCAAAGCAATTTTCATCGGCACCGTGTTTTGATTTTACTATCAGGGCTTTACAGCCAAAGAAACACCCTTTATAGTGAAACAAAGATGCTCATGCAATGATAGCTATACACCCCCTGTAACGCTACAACGATACAGTGTATTGGATACCCTCAGCATTTTTGGTTTTTCATCATACACCCCATTGCTTATTCTGCCCGCTAGGAGCAATTTTGTTGATTTATGGCTATGACCCCTTACACCCTCATGCGTCCTGTCGTACCCTCTTTTTGGTTTCCTCGTTTTGAACGCTGGCATCAGCTTGCTATGGCGGGCTTCTTGATACTTCAAGCTTGGTTACCCGTTGTGGCACGTGCAGAGTATGTACAGCCAACACCCCCTTCAACACCTGCCCCTGTCGTATATCAAGCCCAAGTGGTGAGTGTGGCAACAGGAACCCGTTTTAGCGTTACGATGACCTCCAGCCATGAAAGTCAAACCGCCCGTGTAGGGGACAAAGTGTCTGCCACGCTCCCCATGGCACTCACCAGCACACAAGGCAACGTGGTACTGCCTCAAGGTACACAGCTACTCGGAACGATTACACAAGCAACCATGGCAAGTCGACTCAGTCAGCAAGGGCAACTTGGCATCCATTTTACCAACGCCATCCTACCCAATAAAAGTTCTCTCCCTTTGTCAGCACGAGTGGTTACAACAGATGGCTCGGGCATTATGAAGGCAAAAGAAACCAAGGCTGTAGTGAAAGAACAAGCAAAAAATGTCGCCATTAAAGCTGGCGTAGGTGCCTTGGTGGGTGCCGCTGGTGGTGCCATTTTTGGTGGCAAACCAGGAAAAGGAGCCTTAGCAGGTGCCGCCATTGGTGGAGGGATTGGCTTAGGACAAACCGCCTTCCGACGGGGGGACGATATTGTACTACCCGCTGGCATGCAACTTGATGTCATGCTAGACAAACCGCTCACAGTCAATCCTTAAGGTCGATTTCTCTCAACTTTTATCTCTCCCCATCGGAGAACACGCTTTTTAAGTTAAGTTAAGCTAAGTTTTTCTCTCTCTCAAACCTTGCCTTTAGTGCTTTTAGCCTAAAGGCTTTTTTTTGCAGTCTTTTTAAAAATCTCTAGGGTGTGTAAAGTGGATACCGACTTCCGTCGGTATGACGGGAAACAAGGAAAAGTGAAGTGAAGTGAAAAATGAATAAGGCTAAAAAGCCGTGCAACGATGCCAGCTTTCGCCAGTTTTTGTCGGTATGACGAGACACTAGGACGCTATACCTGAATGCTATGCCTACTAACGTAAGCAAATTACCATACAACCTAGCAAACAAACCTCTAAAAATTGTTTTTAAATCTATATAACATTTTTTAGAAAGCCCTTACAGCCATGATTTCAAGACTCAGCACCTCCAGACCCCTGCAAAGAAACGTCATCAAGAGTCTACCCTTTGTGGGTGCGACTGGGCTTGCCCTATTGGCAGGCTGGCAATCACAGAAAATAGACGAAACACCGCCCAGTGTCCCTAAAAATAGGCTTAAGCAAGTCAAACGAGACTTCAATGGTGACGATATTCAAGCACTACAAAGTCATCAAAAAAACAGCCCCAAACGCCCTAAACCCACGACTCAAATACTCATTCAAGACGTATTTCCTGAACCCTCCACCCCACATCAAAAACCCCATTTATTTGCCCCTTACCAAAAAGCAAGTCACGGGCAGCTTATTGCAGAGACCTATCAAGCACTCACCCCAAAGGGGAGTACTCGATTCATCGCTGGGCGGTTTTTGAACCCTACAGCACAAGAGTATAAGCGTCTTCAAAAGGACCTACCCACCTACACGCCAGGACACACCTATGCCGATACGCAAGCACAAACACTTGCAAAAGCAGTCGATGAAGACCGACTCCTCACCCAATACCAAATTGAAGCAGCACTCCAACAAGACCCTAAAACCCCACTTATTGTGAATCAATCCTACACGATTGACTCCTCTCAAGGAGCCTTAGGCTTTCTCAAAAAACTCCATGCACCCATCATTCGTAAAGAAGCTGACTGGCGTGCCTTGAAAAAAGATTTTCCACTGGGTATTTTCTCATCCAACCAACAAGCGGATGCCAAGTGGTATCGAGACGTTTACCAACACCCTGATATGAAAGCTGCCCGCCTACGTTACCAGACATTTTTAAGAAACTTACCACCTCATGTACTCCTCGTAAGAGCAAATGGGAATGAGGGTTCAAGCGATAGCAAAACGCCTTCAAGCTTCCGACTCAGTGCTGGAGGCTTAGACCTTGCCCGAGAAAAAAATGTCCTCGTTGTCGGGGCGGGTGCTGACCCCAGAGAAGCAAAAAGCCAATGGATACCCTCTCAAAACGATGACAACCATCGCACGGCAAGAAAAGGGGTTCTTGATTTTTCAACCCGAGGTCAATACCCACCCAATGTGACAGCAGATGGTATGTTTTTCTTACCTGGAAAATCTCTCAATACCACCAACCAAACAGCCGAACTGGTTAGTGGTACTTCCTTTGCAACCCCCACAGTAGGGGCTTTAGCCGCAACACTATGGGATAAAAACCCCCGTCTATCCGCAGAGGATGTAAAGCAAGCCATTGTCAAACATGCTCGTCCGAGTATTGGTGGTAAAGCCATTGATGAAGGGGCAGGGCGTATTGATGTGGCACAAACCCTCAAGACGTAACCACAGCGTAAGGCAACGACAAATTACCAACTATCCATTAAGGACGTGTTTTATTAAAAGCCTTGCCCTTAATTTTAACCGCCAAAGCATTCATGGCATTGGTTAAGTCCAAACGCTCACCAGCCGTCAATTTACTATCGGCTTTTGCAAGACGGAGCTTCACTTGGATACTCTGCCAGCGGCTTCGTAACGACTGATACTCGCTTTGCGTAAGGCGGTGCATGACATTTTGTGCCTCAATTTCACGAGACTGACCCAATAGGCGTTTTTCGTAGTTACGAATCTCATCAAGGTCATTGCCAGCATGAACAGGCATCACCGTAAAAAGCAACAAACACACTGTAAGGAAAACACTGTTTTTCATGAAGGTATTTTCATCCTTTCTCATTGATACACTAACTACCCATATTGGGTGAAAGGGTGGTAACGGGGGTTAAAGAGGCACCTAAAGACTGATAGGTCCAAGCCCATTGCGTTAAATACGCTTCTTGGGCTTTTAAACAGGATTGCTTCAAAGTTGCCAAGGTTTGCAGGGCGTGTAACACACTTACCTTTGTGACCACACCCGATTGGTAGCGTGCCTCTATACTGTGTACCTTGGCATATTGTGTTTCGTAGGCGGCTTGTAAAGCGGTTACTCGTTGGGATTCTCTCAGTACCCCTGTCGCACTCGTGGTCACCTCTTTATACGCTTGAAGGGTTTGTTTACGGTAGTCTTCAAATAAACTCTGCCATTGCAAACGTTGTTGCTTGAGCGTTGCAAGTTTGGCACCGCCTTCAAACAAGCTTTGACTCAAAGCTAACCCTAAGTTATAAAAAGCACTGTCAAGACTCCACAAGTGTGCAGGATTAAACGTATAAAGTCCAAAATCAGCAGAAAGACTTAACCGAGGGAAGAGGTCTTTCTTCGCTATTTTAGCAGTAAGCTCTTGCGCCGTTAATAAAAGCTCAGCCGCTTTAAGGTCAGGGCGTTGCGAAAGTAATGCCTCTGGGCTACCAAGAGGTAACGTGCTAGGAGGATGCAAACGTGCTAACCCATACGCATTCATGCCACACAACGACGGGGGTTCTACTTCACTTTCCTCACGAGGGGGGGCTTGCAATACATCTTCAGACAAGAGCGTATCTCGACAAGAAGAAAGCGGCAGGATATTTTGGAATCCTGAGGACTCAGGGACTTCCGACAATAACACCGCCATTTCTTGACGATACTGATGATACTGCCGCCAAAGTGCTTGATAGGAAGCAAAATATTGATTCAGCATACTTTGTGCCTCAGCAAGACCCTCTTCTTGACGCTCTACGCCTGTGTGGGTTCGTGCTTGCAATACAGCAACCATCGCTTGCTGGGTCTGATATTGCGACACCAACACTTGAAGTTGACTCTCTGTACTCTGAAGCCGAATATAGAGGCGTACCAACTCAGACACAAGTGCGTGATGCGTTGCTTGTAACTGTAGGGCTTGCGCATCTCTTTGGAGTTTAAGAACCTGATACCCATTCAAGCTCATACCCAAGTAGTCCAGCTGTTGGGTCACTTGAATAGGAAAAGAATACTGGGTAAACGCCTTACCTCTTAAAAAGCCAATGGAGTTGGTACCATACTTCGCACGATTGGCTGAGGGATTGAAAACAACTTTTGGAAATAGGGGGGCTTTTCGGATACGTACTTGTTGGTCGGTGGCTTGTAAGTCATACGCCAATGCTTTTAACGTGAGATTGTTTTGTAGCAAGTGGGTCACGAGTCGGTTAAGCGTGGGGTCTTCCAACTGCGTCCACCAATGATGAAGCGTTTCTTCTGGCGACATAGGCGTAAACGCACCCTGAATGGCTTGTCCCCAAGAAAATTGAACCGCTGGCTTTTCTGAAGCTTCCGTAACACCAGAAGAAGAAACGACTGGCATGACAGTGACATTTTGTTTTTGACGATGCACATGCTGCTTAGTCAGGGGGGTGTCGGAGCCTACGAACTGTCTGAACTGTTTAAAGCGCGACCCACTATTTACAGGCTCCGCTGGCTTCAAAACCGTATTGGTATCGGGCAAGGTTTTTCGTGCATGCACAGGTATGTCCAAAAACCCTGCAACACTAAACCATATACCCAAAACCATACACCATGCCACGAGAGGCGGGTGATGTAAGCGTTTATGTATTAAAAAAGGATAGTTCATGACCCTAAGATGTCCTTACGTCTAAGCCTATGAAAGGTTTCACTATATGGGGTATTGGCACACCCAGCCACGATAACTGCACAACTACTGGGCAACCACAGGAGGCTTTGAGCTACCAGTATGCACAGAAGGCTCAGTGGACGTTTCAACAGACGAGGCATCCTCAGGACGAATACCCGACTTCAAACGCAGGGTGTCTTTATGACGCAATAAATACACATCCACTTGTTGCCCCACGTATAGAGTCATATCTTTAGGAGGCGTAAGCTCATACACCAACTGAAGCACACGAACATCCACACGTTCTGTGTTCATGCCTGTTAAGCTTTTTTTAGGCACCATATAGGGTTCAATACGGATAAACTTGAGCTGTTTCATCGGGTGCGTACTGTCCCCTTTAAGGTAAGCCACGGCAGACATGTTAGGGCGTACAAGGGGGGCACTGTTTTCATCAATATCCACACGGACATATAACGTCTTGGTACGTCCTAGTACTAAGGGAGGTGTGGTTTGGGTTGAAGCAATGATCTCACCAGGGCGTTGTGAGATTTGTAACACCTCGCCCGCTCTGGATGCCCTCACGGTGGAGCGGTCTAAGGCTGTTAAAGTACTTGTTAAACGGGCTTTTGAAGCCATGACTTTAGCTTCAGAAACCCGAATGTCTTGCTCCCAAGAGCCTGTGACTAACTTATCTTGTTCTGCTTGTAAACGTTGACGACGTGCGACCACTTCTTGCAACTGAAACTGGAGGGTCTGATACTCCTCCTCACTCACGGCCGCTGCATCTAAACCACGAGCCTTGTCTAAACGTTTTAAAGAAGCAGCAATGCGTTTTTGCGTTGCTTCTGCTTCCTTAACTTGCCAGCGTAACGGCGTAATATCTCGTGTGTCGGGCATGTGGCGTAAACGCTCCAATTCTTGCTCAGCAAGACGTAGCTCAGCTTGCTCTATCGCCAATTGTGCCTCCAACGCCGCAGTATCGAGTTTGTACAACGCTTGCCCAGCTTTGACCTGTTGCCCTTCTTTCACATACAGTGCCACCATCCGGTCAGTACGTGCAGGGGACATCTCTAAATTGAGGTCTTGAGCTTCTAAAAGCCCCACACCCGCAATACTTTCTGCATAAGGACTCTGAGAAGGTGTGCGATAAGGTGCCGAGACAGGGTCAGGCTTTTGATTTTTCATCAAATAGACCCCAGTAAACACAAGACACACCAACGCTAAAACAGGGATTTTAGGGATTGACGCAAGAAAAGCAAAAAAACCTTTGGTCTGACCAGGGGCAGCACTAGCGAACATAAAGAGGATTCCTTAGAAAATAACAACAAGAGCATGTGCATCAGATAAGAGAGAATAAAGCATTGAACGACAACTTTTAGGTCGTGGCACGGATAGGACGTGTTGAATGAGGCATGGGGATAAAAGGACCTTCAGTGATACGAGCAATCCGCCCATCCTCCATTTCCAAGATGCTATCCCCATAATGGTAGATACGTGGGTCATGCGTCACAACAATCACTAATCTTTCAGGATGAGAAGCAACTTGCTTCAGAATATCCATCACAAGCTTCCCTGTACGACCATCCAAAGCGGCAGTAGGTTCATCACAAATAATCAAACGAGGGTGATGCACAATGGCTCGGGCAATGGCCACCCGCTGCTGTTGACCGCCCGAAAGGTCTTTAGGGTATTTTTCAGCATAGGTACCCAACTCTACTTGTAAAAGAGCTTCTTTTGCTTGTGCCAGGGCAGCACGTCGAGACTTACCCTGTACCAACAAAGGCACAGAAACATTTTCAGCAACCGTCAAAGTAGGAATAAGATTGTACTGCTGAAAAATAAAGCCCACATCCCACTTACGCAATTGGGTTTTTTGAGCATCGTTGAGTGTCTCCAGCGTTTCGCCAAAGATTTCTAAATGCCCATCATCATGATTCAAAATACCCGCAATCAAGCTAATCAGGGTCGTTTTCCCACAACCCGAAGGACCTACGATAAGGGCCATCTCTCCATAGGGTAAGGTCAATGACACATCAAACAATACTTGTTGCTTTAAGGCACCCTTCCCGTAACTTTTATTGACGTTTTGCAGAGCAATAGCAACCTTGGGAGGGGATACATCCAGTGACCCAGAGGGGGGTAAATGATTGGTGAGGAGATTGGTCATCATTTTGGCAGTAAGCGTTCCTTAATAGCGTTCTTTAGGCTTTAAACACAATGGCAGGCTCAAGACTTATCACACGCTTCAAGCTAAAGACACTGGCAAATAAAGACACAAACACAATCAATGCAAAGACAATACCTACTAAGAGCGGCGGGGTATAAAATGCCAACGGCGACCCTTTGGAAACAATGGTTCCAAAAGCACTCATCCAACCCATGCCCAAACAAAACCCTATCAAGCCAACAGTCATACTTTGTATCAAGACCATCCCTATCAAGACGGGCTGACTTGCCCCCATCGCCTTGAATGTCCCAAAATATTTGAGATTATCCAAAGTAAAGGTATAAAGGGTTTGTGCTGAAATAGCAACCCCAACTAAAAGCCCCAACAAAACTGAAATCCCAAAATTGATAGGAATCCCCGTGTTTTTCATGTAGTACTGGAGGGTTTTGAGCTTAAACTCATCTTCCGTTAAAGCCACCAACCCAGTCGCATCCTGAATGGTCTGCGTCAGTGCTTTAGGTGTCATGCCCTCTTTGGGTTGCACAAGGATGTAAGACAGTAATTTACGCTGAAAAGGAATAAAATCATTGATTTTATCTTGGGTCGTATAAATACTCGGGTAGCTAAAGAAGACCTTAGGTTGTTCAACCAAAGCGACAATTCTCGCCTGATGGTCGTTAATTTCAAAGGTCGACCCCACGCCGACATTTTGACCTAGTTTGTCAATTTCGTTCGTATCAATCGCAATGGCGTTAGGGAGGGCAAGGTCTGCCAAATTACCCGCCACGACTGTTTTGGGAACACCCACTAATGAAAGAGGGTCAACCAGTTGGATTTCTGCACTTTGGCGTTTCCCATCGTTTAAACGAATTTGAGTAATTTGATAGGTCAGTGGCATAGCCCATGCTACGCCCGAGACACTCCGAACCAAAGAAAGGTCCGTATCTTTTAAAGGGTTAGGACTCTCAAAAAACTTGGTGCCTTGCCCCATCACCCAAACGGGAGACTGTGCCACACGAACATGCGTCATAAAGCGTGACATCAAACCACAAAAGATACTCCCTTGTTGCCCCATAAGCATGGCACAAAAGGTCAGTCCTACAACGAGGGTAAGATACTTGAGCTTATCGCCAAAGAGCATCTTAAGGGCAATCCAAAACATACGGACACCATTTTCATAAACAAGCTACTAAACCAAAAGCACTTGATGCAGCGTAAAGCATTCAGTCATTCATTGCATTTTAAAAGTTTTTTTATTGATTTAAAGGATACATTAAACTGGACTTAACGCTAACACAATTCACAAGGGGCTTCAAGTGGTATTGCTTGAGATGGCACTCAGCACGTATGATAGGGTATCATTCCCGCTAATAAAATGCTTGTCCCTTACCACCCTCTACAGGGATTTTTATCCCGTTCTTAACAAACAAACCCAGCTCATGAAAAACGCATTACCCAAGACACTATCCACCTTACCCTACCAAGGATTTCTACGAGGGAGTGCTTGGCTTTACGCCCTAGGTACCCTCTTACCCTTATGGTGGCTTGTGGTCACTGCATTTCAGCCTGAGGGCGTTAACATCGAACAATTCCCTCTTAATTTAGGATGGTTTCAAGGCAAGCCCTCCCTCGCAACATGGCAAGCTTTATGGGATACCCCTGCCCTTGGTATGAGTTTCCTTTACACTGTCATCGTGACCATTACCACAGCAACGTGCAATGTATTAAGCTCACTCCTGTTGGCGTTTATGCTCGAGCGGAAGTCGCTTAAACAATATACCGCATTGGTACAGCCCTGTATCCTTGCGGCTACAAGCATTCCTTTTCAAGTCCTCCTCATTCCGTTATATCTCGAAATGAACACACTCGGATTGACCGACACACCTCAAAGTCCATTACCAGCACTCCTTGGTTTGATACTTCCCTTTGCCTTCAGCGGGTTTGGGGTATTTTATATCCGTGCTGCTCTAAAAACATGTCCTATCGCACTTGAAGAAGCCGCCATGTTAGAGGGTGCAAGTACAGGGTTTATTCTATGGCGTATTGTGGTACCACAGCTTCAACCCACACTTATAAGTTTGTTTACCATGAGCAGCATCGCTACTTGGGGAGATTTTTTGTGGCCTAACGTGGTCTTACTAGAACCCGAACACTTGACGCTACCCATTTTTCTAGCACGCCTACAACAAACCCTCGGAGACCAATGGCGCCTCCTTGCAGCTGGGGCTTTACTAAGTACCTTACCTAGCCTAGGACTCTTTCTCGCCCTCCAAACATTCATGACCCCCACACAACAAGGGAGTGCCTTGAAATAAATCGTACCTGTAGAAGGCTATTTAGCCCAAGACAAGAGGGGAAAGAGGCAAGCGTTGATATGAACGCACCGCAACTTCACCCAGCCTCAAGAAGCACACCACCTAAGCTATTGGGGAGAACGAACCCCCATTGTTCCTGAGGGAGAAGCTGGTGGTAACGAGCTACTTTGCATTTTAGCCGCAAGGGTTGGCAGAATAAGCGTTTGGTCAATTTGTAATTGATGCGGACTCGTCATACCATTAGCTTTTTGAACCATATCAATCACATGAGGTTCTGCCGTTTTATAAACCTTTAAACAAATCCCCGCCAAAGTATCCCCTTGACGTACCACGTAAGTTTTACGAGGCTGGGGTTGTGTTTGAATCACGGGCTTTTCTTGAGTATGAGGCTTCATCCATCCAAAAAGTCCTTTTTTTTGCTCCGCAGGAGGTGCCACAGTGTTTGAAGCAACCGAGGGGGCATTTGCAACCACAGGATGGGCTGTTTGGGAAGTATCAGGAGGGACTCTCGTACTGTCTACGGCATGAGAAAGCGAAGGCTTTTCAAGCAATGCTTTAACCCCTGAAGATTGAGAGGCATTGGGAGAAAGTACGGCCTTTTCAACCGCCTGCTGAGGAGTTGTGGTGAGCATTTGAGACCCATCAATCACTTGTTTGAAAAGCGACTGAAACAAGAATGCTACCACAAGAGTGACTAAAACCCCTGCCAAAAAGCCCGAGCTAAAGTATAACAAAGGATGCTTAGGAGCATCATCACGATGATGAAAGAGTTGTTGCGTACCCGACCACAGAATATCAAGTTCTTTTAACTTGGAGGATTTCGCACCATGTTTAGGCTTTAAGGGTGGGGACTGCAAAGAGGGAGGTTCTTTCATGCCCATCCCACCAGCAGCATCATAGGCTTGTTGGGTAGCCTGAAATGCCTGTGAGGGTAAAAGTTGTCCAGATAAAGGTGCCACACTAGAAAAAGAAGCCGCATTGGAAGGCAGGACAGCCCCCTGAGACTGCAGAGGAGAAGGGAGTACTGAGGGAATAACCGAAGAAGAAACCCCCTGTGCGGTAGCCTGAGCCAAGGCTTCACTCACAGCGTGGGTTCCCATTTGGCTTGCTTGCTGATTGGTTTGTTCTAAATTGGCAGAGGCCGACTCTAACGGTAGCATTTCAGACTCATACCCCATAGAGGAGACAAAACCCGTATCACGAGAAGTTATCGTATTCATAAGAGACGCATCACCAAAATCTAAAAAAGGATTGATTCAATACAATATTGCAAGCAAGTGGCTGGCATCAACACACACACCACACTCGGACAAACTGTCCTAAAAATTAACGTAGTCATCCACTTAAAAGGTCAAACACATCAAAAGCTGATATTGTGCTACACCTCTGCGTTAAGCCTTGAGAAAAATACAGTAACGCTTTGCACTACTTCAAGGAAAACAGTATCGGGGAGGCTTCATGGCCAGAAGCATGCACTGACTAAAAACTATGGTATAATGGCTACTGGTCAAAGAAAGAAGGATGCGTTGAACAAAAACACTATCCTGAAAGCCTAAACCGTTCATGATTATACTGCAATCCTCAAGCCTACTGCAATCTTTTTACACACTTCTTTGTTTACAACTGAAACCTATCGCTCCACAAAGCCAAACATTCACGTGTCTGAATCTCCCGCAAAACTCTGTTAACACGAACAATTGACACGGTTTGTTACGTATCATTTTTATGTATCTGTTAAGTACCAAAGAACCCCGAGAGATACTTTGTATCATGACAAGCTACCCACCCCTCACCTTATCGACTCCGTCTGATTTCACTCCCAGCGTGTTGCAAGAGATCATCAAATTGCTTGATACCCTGAGACATAGCATGGCAATCCATGCCAAGCCCTATACCCTACTAAACGATGTAAAACAGACACCACAGACACCATGGCTAGGCCTATTTGCATCCTACCAAAGCCATGTCGTCTCTTTCGGACGTTATTGTAAGCATTGTGTGCTAAAACCTCTTTTGCAAAAGGGGCTAGGGGTATTTCTTTGGGGTATTTTGAGTAGTACTTTGAGTGCTGAAGCCGTCTCGCTCATTGTCGGGATGCCCAGTGCAGACACAACCCCAAAAAAGCAACTGTTGTTGACCCACGAAAGCCAACTATCCCCTTGGAAAACAGGGCTAGGCAGTGATTGGAAACGTCGTCCTGATTGGAATAGTTTTCAGTTTCTGACCTATGGAACGAGCGACCGTACGGAACTCTCCTTCGCAGCGTCCAACATTGCATCCAAACCTGAAGAAACCCTCCATATTGCTGGTGGGTACAAAAGTTATATCCCTATTTTAGAAAAAAAGTTCCCCAAGCATCAGTTTAGGCTCATTCACGGTGCCATGCTCCCCGTCTCATTACGTGGGCAAGGACTCGGCTATTGGGCTTTTACCATGGGTAGTGTCACCCTACCACGCACCAAGACACGTTTCACGGCGGGGGTCAGTGCAGGGAGTCAGGAAGTGTACGGGAGAGATGTCGTCGTTGCGATGGTAGGTGTTGAACAAAAACTTGGCAAGCACTGGGCCATTGCTATGGATTGGCAATCTGGCAGACATGACCTCGGGGCGTTTATCCCTGCGGTACTCTATCATTTCAACAGCAGCGATGTTCTCATTTTAGGCTACAAACTTCCAAACCACGCCACTAACGGGAAGCAAGCCATTGTTATTGAGTTTACAAAACGCCTTAAGTAGAACGATTCAAACCCTGTTGCGTCAAATACGCTTCTAAACGTTGGTGAATCATTTTCCCCATCATATCCAATTCAAGGTTCACCCAAGCACCTTGACATAACAGTTCAAGCGTCATAGGGGCTTCTTCAGGCAAAAAGTCAGCCACAGGACGATACTGTGCCATATTAGTAACCGACCAAGTATGCGGAATAAGACACACGTCAAACCAGCCATGGCAGGGAATTTGATGCACTTGCAAGCAGTTCATGACGGATTGATAAGGATTAGACTCTACAGAAGAAGACAAAAAGACCTGATTAACCGTCAAACTCACGCCATTAAGCGTCACCGACCCCTTGGGTACAATCAACTGGGTGGCTTCAAGAGAAGGCATCCCAAACACCATCCGCCAAGCATTACCGTCAGGATAAACCGCCAAAACAGGACAGGGCATATCCACATGACCACTCACCCAATGTCCTCCCAGTGGGTCTTGAAGACGCAAAGGGTATTCATAATGAACCAAAGCACCTTCTTGATAAGTGTTTAAAATGGTTTTTGCACGGGTTTCAGGAGAAGCTACAACTTGGAACGTATGCTCTGTGATAGTCACCACAGTGTAACACGTACCATCTAAAGCAATGCTGTCGCCTAAATGCAAAGGTCTTTCCCCTGAGCGATGCTCCGAAGGCAAACTCACGGTGAGTAAAGCCCCTCCACCCTTTAACCAAGCCACCCATTCTGGGTCTGGTTGTGGCACCGTAGCTTCAGATAAGCTCTGATGCGATGCCAACGCCCGCCAAGCAAATTCATCTAACACCTGTAGTAATTGTAAACGACCTGCGACAATACCCGTAAACATAGGTGTACAGCCTTTCCTTATGGTGTTGTATTGAAGGATGTGATAGTACCTCATTACCCGAATCAAGAGTTGTATTTTACCACTAATATCCATTGGAGACAAAACGAACAAGGCCCAACGCCCCCTATGGCTCTGATGTAAAAACATTTTGGGAAGGCACTCTTTAAAGAGTTTACATTTTGGAAATTTCACATATCAGTCAGTGTTTATTGAAGCAAGCGTTTATTCACTTTGCCTAAACCTTCAAGCCTATTTAACGCCCTTGTAGCACGCACAACAAAGCGATTTTTGAGACATTTAACCAATTAGCTTTGATGTATTCACACGGTGGAATTGCATCGCTATCGCTTGCTTCATATCCGCTAATGACCTCGATACAACCTTTCCTCTCCTCTTAAAACGAGCAAGCCA
>JBIIZQ010000010.1:0-73748 GCA_044346175.1 Vampirovibrionales bacterium | reverse complement strand
TGAATAAAGCCAGCTTTCGCACGGTTAGCGGAACCACATTTTGGACAGTGTGAACAGGTCATGGTTGTATCATCCTTATAGACAAACAATAATGACCATTATAACAGCTAATTAGTTAGATGTCTCGTTTTTTCTAAAGTGGCATCGCTTAAATCAGCTTTGCTTAGGTTCACTCTATCGAGGTGTGCATGATTAAAACTGCTGTGAACAAATGAGCCACCAGAGAGGTTTGTATTTTTGATATTAGCCCCTTCTAGCATTGTGGAACCGGAAAGGTTAATACCTCGTAAGTCTGCATTTTTAATTTGAATTTTGGGCGTATGATGCTGAGGCTTATTTAACTTTTTTTGTGACTTTTTTATTTTTTCAGCCGCACTTAAAATGCTTTGAGCATCTTTCGCCGTGCTGAAAGAAGAAAGATGGATGGTGCCAACGCCTTTACCAATCCCTACTGTATGAAGCCCGTGTTTTAGTTTCATACTTTGTAGTGTCAATACTTTTCTGGCGGTACTGTAAGCATTTTTAATGGGTGTTAATAATACGGTCATCGGGTTGGCTGATGCTTTCTTGTGATATCTCTCTTCGCTATTTATTCTCAAGAACCTTTCAAAGCTCTTTTGTGATAATAAAAACCTCACAACGTGAAAAATGCCTACAATAGTTTTTAGGATAACGGCATGAAGATTATTCCCCCTTTACCATTGGGTGATAGTCACGTTATGGCTTACGTTGTCTCCATTGATGTAGGAGGGCAATAAAGACTCACTGGATACCGACTTCCGTCGGTATGACTTGAAAAAGTGTGTGATAACTTACCCCGCCATTACCACCTATTGCCCCCATCAAGCTTTACGCCTGTGGTTTCTGTTTCTGTGAGCATGTTGGTTCCTGAAAAGTTGTTATTCTGCATCATACGCCCACTCAGTAATACCCCATTGAGTGTAGCACCTTCAAAGGTATTCCCAATAAGGTCTTGTTTACCTGAGCTAGAGCTTATGGCTGTACTGCTTAAGTCAGCATCTTGTAACATGCTTTGCTGGAATGAGTTATCTTCAATGACCGCATCTCTGAAGTTAGCGTTCTTAAGTGACGCTTGATTGAAATGATTGCCTTTCACCATGGCAAGGCCACGAGATGAACTCGATAGCCGTACATCATTAAGGTTACTTCCCCTGAAGTTATTGCCTTCTGCGAGACTATCCTCTAAGTCCATCTGGCTAAGGTCTGCCTGTGTAAAGTTGTTGTTGCGTAGCACTGCATCCGAGGCTTTGGCACGCTGAAACTTACTTTGTGGTAAGAGGCTATTTTCTAGGCTGGCGTTTCCAAGAGAAGCGTCACTAAATTTAGCTTTGCTTGCATCCACATGGTCAAAGAGGCTTTCGGTTAACTTTGCTCCTCTGAAGTTAGTGTTCTGTAAACCCATCTTTTCATTGCCTTGACGATTCACTTGACGAAATACACTTTCTGTCAGGTCGCTCTCTGAGAAGTTAGCACCCGTTAAATGGGTATTGATAAAGCTTGCTCTGGTGAGGTTTGTTTTGGTCATACGTGCATTTTCTAGGATATTGCCGCCTTTGACTTTGAGCTTTGGGAGGTTCCCTCCTTCAATTTCAATTTGAGGTGTACGCATCCCTCGCATACGGCTTTGCTGGTCTTTAATACGTTGGGCGTGTTGAGGATGTGCTCAGCATCTTCGGGCGTTGTATATCGTGATAGTTTAATGACACTTACCCCTCGTCCTATCTCGTTCTGGGCTAAGCGGTATTTGGTTTCCATACTGGCTTGTGTGAATAGTCTTCTACCACTGCTATAGCGAGTGTGTACAGCTTGCTGTGCCTTTTGTAGGCTTTCTTGAAAGCCTTGTTGCATACGAGGCAAGTATTGAGCGAGTTTTACCATGAGGATTCACCTTCTGCTTGATAAAAAGAATTATAATTTATATAAACAAACATAATGACCATCAATTGCTTCTTATGTTCTTGTGCATATTTGCGTCATACTCATAAAGTTAAACAGCTTTATTCTTAAACATAGAAGCATAATGATGATAATGAAATGGTATGCAACATGATGCTAGAGACTTTATTGGCGGACTTATCCAGCTTTTCAGGTGATATTACCTTTACGCTCTTGGTTTTTACGGTGGCTTTTTCGACGGGTGTACTTTCTGGGTTACTGGGCATTGGCGGTGGACTCATGATTGTACCTGCTTTGCTGGGGTTGCCTAAATTACTTGCATTACCACTGATGCCTGTTGCACAAGTCACGGCACTTTCGGCGGCACAGGGTGCCATGGCGGGTTTGAGTGCCTTTCGTCAACATCGTAAGGGAGGCTTTGTGCTTAAGGCGTGGGTGCTTCCTTTGGCGATAACGAGTCTTCTGTTTCCGCTTGCTGCTGCCTACTTTAGTGTGAAACTTGATGCTTGGGTTGTTAAAACGTTGCTTGGATGTGTTATTCTTTCTGCTTTTGTTATGGTTTGGCGTAGAAAACCTCATCAGGATGCGACACAACCTCCCGCTTGGACGTGGCAAAAGGGCGGTGTGATGTTAACAGGTTCTGCAGCGATTGGTACGCTCTCTGGTACGCTTGGGGTGGGAGGTGCTTTTTTTATGAACCCCTTGTTATGGACGGTGGGTCAGCTCCCTTTAAAATATGCTATTGCTACGGGGAGTGCTTTAATGGCATTCACTACTTTCAGTACGGCTGTGGGTAAAGCACTTGCGGGGGCGATGCCATGGCAGGTATTACCCTATGCACTGCTTGGGAGTTTTTTAGGGGCAAGATTAGGCGGACGATGGATGTCTGTTTGGCAGCCCGAGCATTTAAAACGCTTGCAACTCTGTGTGTACGTTTTGGCACTGACCTTGTTATTTTGTTAATGCCTAGCGTGCGGGTGTTTCACTACGAGTGCTTATTATTTTTGCCATAAAAAAATGAAAGTAACCCCTCCTTGGGTGATGTTTTACTTGAGTGCTGTGGCGGTTTGTGTTTCAATTTGGGGGTTAAATAGAGAACAACAAGGCTTCGCCTTACCATTAAAAAGATGCTATTAACTCAAGAGATACCATTGCGTATGACTCATGCTTGAAAAGGTGTCTTTAAAAACCGATAACGTTGATTAAAACCTAAGACCAAAAAAGGGGTACGGACTACGATGATGACCATGGGTTCACACTTAGACTTGTGGGTAACAGAACGAGATGAGACCAAAGGCTTTGGAGTCACTTACCGAGTACTCGATACCCTCCACACGGAACAAAGTCCTTTTCAGCGTATTGATGTGGTGCGTACCCAAGCGATGGGGCGTATGCTTTTGCTTGATGGGTGTATCATGACCACAGAAAAAGATGAAACCACTTACCATGAGGTCATCTCTCACACGCCCTTGTTTGCATTGCCCCGTCCTGCCCGACGGGTCTTAATTGTGGGTGGTGGTGATGGTGGGGTGATTCGTGAAGTATTGAAACACCCTAGCGTAGAGGAAGTCGTGTTGTGTGAAATTGATGAGCGGGTTGTACGGGTTTCTCAAGAGCATTTGCCAGGGATTGCCAGTAAAGTGGAAGACCCCCGTGTCACCTTGAAGTTTGAAGATGCTGTGGCGTATGTGGCTCAAGCAGCCGATGCTACTTTTGATGTCGTCATTGTGGACTCCACTGACCCTGTCTCTATTGGTGAGGGGCTTTTCACACGTGCGTTTTACGGCAATGTGCGTCGTATCTTGACGGAAGACGGTATCATGGTATGCCAAAGCGATGCCCCCTATGCCTTGACAGAACAATGGCGGAAGGTACTCGTTAAAGTCCGTAGCCAGTTTGAGCATGTCTTTCCTTATGTTGCCCCTATTCCTACTTACCCAGGCGGTTATTGGGCTTGGACGATGGCTTGCAAACAGGCGATTAACCCAACCCTTCCCTGTGTCGCTCGTGAGGATGTACCCGCATTGCTTACGGAGATTGAAACTAAAACCAGATATTATCATCGTGCCATGCACCAAGCGATGTTTGTATTGCCGAATCAGTTGCAAAAGCTTGCATGTGCTACTTTGCAGGAAACACCCCCTATGGTGGTTACTGAAGCCTTGGCAGGTGTTTAATGTTGAAAGGATACCTTTTATAGGATGACTGTTTTGATGGACAACCCTGTGATGACGGCTGTAGCACCCGTTTATTTGAATGCTGAGGTTTCTTTGGAACCTGCTGCGGTGAGTGGTCATACTTGTCAAGCACTGCCAGATACTTCAGGATTTTGGAAAGTACAACGACCTATCTGGATGGCTTCCCAGTCTTCATGGGATACTGCTAAGTGGCTTTTGGTAGGGGTTCCGTATGATGGTACATGTTCCTACAGGCCAGGAAGTCGGTTTGCACCCTCCGCCATTCGGGAAGCTTCTTGGGGGATTGAATGCTATTCACCTCATACGCAGACTAGCTTGGATGATGCCCTTTTTTATGATGCGGGCGAGCTTGAGTTGCCTATGGGAAACCGTACGCTGAGTCTTGCACATATTCAGGCATTGGTGAAAGAGACCCTTGCGATGGGCAAACTTTGGTTTGGTGTAGGTGGCGAACATCTCATCACGCTCCCTACGGTAGAAGCCTATCTTGAGCAGTATCCTGACTTGGCCCTCCTGCATTTTGATGCCCATGGGGATTTAGCACAAGAGCTGTTTGGGGAAAGCTTGTCTCATGGTACCGTGGTGCGACGCATTGCCGATGTCATGCAGGCGAAAAATAGCTCAGATGAGCCTGCCCTTCGTCCTGAAAACAGAATTGTACAAGTGGGTATTCGTGCGGGAACGCCTGACCAGTTTGATTGGATGGATACCGCCAAGGCAAACAACCATCTCTGGAGTGTGGAAGTCACCTCTCCTGAACGCCTGTCGATGGTACTTGCTAAATTAGCAGACCGTCCTGTTTTCTTGACGTTTGATGTCGATTGTCTTGACCCTTCTGTCATGCCAGGAACAGGTACGCCCGAGCCGCCTGGGTTGACCTTTCAACAAGTGCTTGCTTGGTTTAAAGTGTTTGCAAACCTGAATGTGGTGGGGATGGATTTGGTTGAACTTGCCCCTCACTACGACGCTTCAGGTGCCTCCACCGTGGCAAGTGCGAAACTTATCCGAGAACTTTTATGTACGTTTGCCGTTAAACATCCTGCTTAAAACATGCTGGTTAGGAGCTTTTGGTTTCTTCCTGTAGTGCTTTAATGCTTTGGATGCGTTGGTAAATGGTGGTAAATCTTTGGCGGTAGGATTCAAGAACTTGTTGCCATTGTGCGGGGTTCTGTTTGAGAGTCTGCTCAAGAGTTTGTTTTAAACTATAACCTTGCCGTTCACCATGGGCAACGGCAAGGGAAGCCCATACATAGGCCTCTTTAAGGTTATGTTGCGTCATCGCTTGGTGTGCCAGTGTGTATTGAGCTTTGCCTAAGCCTTCCCATGCAGCGGCATTAAGCCAAGCTTGTGCTTGCAGGCGGGATGTAGCACTTGGTTGATGCTGTTTGAGTTTGAGATGAAGATGCCACATCGCTTCAAGGTCATGATACAATGCCCCTACTTGGTACCATTTCAGGGCCTCATGAGGATTCTCGGCTTGTATGTCAAGTCCTCTAGGGTGAATGACACGGCTCGGTGTGTGTGGGTCAAAGTAATGCGTGAGGTGCTTTACGGCATCAATAGACCCCCCTTTCGCAGCATCGCTCCAAGCTTGGACAGCCTTACCCAATGTGTTTGTGGCATGTGGCATGACAAGACGATAGTAGTAAAGGCTCCCTACGTTTAAGGCTGCCTCGGGATTCCCCAGTTTTTGAGCGGTCTCAAACCAATGGAGTGCCATACTGGGGTGACGACTTGCACCCATTTGTCCCATGAGGAAGGCTTGCCCGAGTCTTAGGGCGGCGGTGGCTTCACCACCTTCTGCGGCAAGACGGTAATAACCTAAGGCTTTACTGGCAGAAGCTTCCCCTGCGTAGCCCATTTCATAGTATTCTGCAAGGAGTGCGAAGGTCTTATGGTGTTGATTGAGGCTGTTTTTGTCTAGCCATACTTTACATTGTTGCCATTCAAAGGATGTTTTAGCTTGCTGATGACACGTCCTCGCTAAGGTATATCCCCACTGAGGATGTCCTGCAATACTTTCAAGGAGCCAAGGGGTTAATGCTTTTGGGGGATTTAGACTCATGCTTTTTAGGAGTAGAACGAAGGCGATACCCAGAAGCTGAAACCCCACAGCGACCATAAAAACACTGAAAAACCATTTCCAGCGTTTTTCTCCAGAACCCTCAGCGAGTATAAGCCAACGACCCCAAGGGGTCTGCCACCCCGTACGAAGGAGGGGGTCAAACCATGAGGGTTTAGGAATGAGCCAAGGGTCGTGCATGCCAGACTTTCTGCCTGTGTATCTATGAGGGGAATCCTCGTTAAGTGCTTTGTCTCAACTGGATGCAGGGTTAAGCATGAGGGCATGGATACCTACATCACAAAGATGCTTTAGAGGGTTTCGGACGCACAACCACCGTTAGCATAGGGGCTTTGGTTAAAGTTTGGGCTGCTTGCTGTAGTTCTTCACGGGTCACTGTGGTGAGCCATTCTGGGTAGAGGGTATCAAATCCAGCGCCTACGCCTGCCATTTCATACAGTCCAAGATAGGAGGCTTGTGCTTCAGGAGACTCATGCCTAACGATAAAGCTCCCCATGAGCTTTTGTTTGGCATCTTCTAGTACTTTATCGGTAAAGTCGCCTTCGGCAATACGTTGGAGTTCTTTTTGGAAACCCTCTTTCACGGTGGCTTCATGTTCAGGTGTCGTGCCAATGTAGGAGACCCAAGTACCTTGTGCGTTGTGGAGTTCTTGGAAGCCGCCCACTTCATAGGCAAGCCCCTGCTTCTCACGTAATTCTACAAAGTAACGGCTGTTCATGCCATCGCCAAGAATGGCATTGAGAACCCTCACAGCAAGTGCAAAGCGTACTTCAGCATCCATTTTGCCTTTTTTCAGTACTTCAAGCCCGGGTACTGCACGGGCCTGAAGTACCCATGTGTCGGCTTGTTTATCTCGTGATACGATAACCTCTTGAGAGGTCGTTAGTGTACTGTGGGTGCCTGAGCCTAAAGGAGGGCATGGCACTTGTTGAGCTTGCTTTTTTGAACGCAAGGAGACAATGACTTTACGAGCCTTGGGCATGGTTTGTGGCGTTATCCATTGACTCATATGGCGTTGTAGTGAAACATGCTCAGCTACGGACAAATCGCCTATTGCCACTGCTGTGACAGGGCTATGGGTTCGGAGCATATGCCAGTAGTGGGTAAGGTCTTTTTGGGAGGGCGTGGTTTTAAGTTGTTCGAGTAACCTTTTGGCACTTTGTCCGTAGGGACTTTCTGCTGTATAGAAAGTTTCTGTAAAGGTATCAAACAATTGGGAAGAAGGTCGTTCCCCTACTGCCATGAGTCCTGTTCGTAATTGTTGCCATTCTCGATGTAACGCATCTTGCGGAAACAAAGGACGACGCATGAGGGCTTCTCCAAGTTTCAGTAACTCAGGAAGGCTTTCCTTTACGCTGCTTAAGGTGAGCGTAAGTGCATCATCATCTGCACTTACTGCGACGTTTAAGCCTTCGGATTGCATCCATGCTTGGAGTGCCTCGGGGCTGTGTTGATGGGTGGCTTCAGTGAGTGTTTGACTCAACAGTTGACGTTGTCCAGACGTTTGTGTCCAAAGCGTTTGTTGATGAGGATTGGGCTTGAAGGACAGTTTTAGGTAGACTGTTTCAAGTCCTGAGATTTGTTTGATAATGAGTTTACCTCGTGACTTGGTTTGAAGTGGTGAGGCATTGGGGGTATCCGTAGCACCATAGGGGAGTGTATAGAGGTTGAGTTGTGCTTGGGTAGAGGGTGTTTTAGAGGGTGCTGTTTGCTTGTCTGAAAGCGTTTGTAGCGTTTTTGCTGGGCTTTCAGGGCTTTGTGTATTTGTGGGGCTAAATGTTGTCGCTGCAAGTAAGGGGGCTTCTGAACGTGGTGTCTCGGGGTGCCAAGAGGTTTCTAGTGCAGGTGTTTCAGTAAGAGGGTTTGCCTGATTTGTAAGCAATGTGGTTAAACGGCTTTGAAGCATGACTGGTTCAGAGGTATTGGCTGGTATGATGGCTGTAAAGCTTGCTTTTTCAGGATGCCACCACGTGTTGAGAGCTTGGGTGAGGTCATGCGGGGTCAAGGTTTTGAGGGTATTGAGATACTCGGTGTAGTCTGTTAATGCCCCGCCTGTACTGAGAATCTGCCCTAGGGTGTTCGCCATGGCTTCAGAGGATTCATGGGAGAAGGCATGGGTTTTAATCGCCTGCTGAACGGCACGGGTGACCTCTTCCTTGGTAAATCCTTCTTTGAGTATTGAGGTCATATGCGTGTTTAGAGCGGGGATGATGGCTTCAAATGCTTGGGTCTGAGGGGTTTTAAAATAGGCGTACAGTAAGCTGGCATCACGACTGAGGTCAACCCCTGTGCTGAAGCTGTCGGCTAAGCGTCTTTTATCTACAAAGTCACGATGAAGCTTTCCTGTTTTGGGTGTACTGAGGATGCTAAGGGCGAGTTCAAGGGCAAGACGTTCCCGTAAGGGTGTTTTGTAAGAGGGTCCTTGTAAGGCAATAATACCTGTACTTGTGGTTAGAGAAGGTAGGGGCAAGAGTTTAACCCTTTGAGGTGATAGTTGAGGGTTAAAGTGAGGGTCTTTCTGGGCTTCAGGGAGGGGGCGTTGTACCCTACTGGTTACTTCTTCACCATAAAACCCTTGTAGGATATGCTGGATGACTTCTTGGGGTGGTAGGTCGCCCACGGCTACCGTGTAGAAGTTTTGAGGATGATACCACTGATGATAATACGCCATGATACGCTCTCGGGGAATGGTGCCAATAAGGCTCGCCGGGCCTAGTGTCGTGAGGGCATAGGGGTGTTTGGGAAATTGTTGTTCATAGAGGGCATTAAAGAGTTGTGCCATGGGGTTATCCAACGCACGAGAAATCTCCTGCTGAACGACCTTACGTTCTGCGTCTAACTCTTCAACAGGGATGCGTGCTTTGAGGAGCATTTCAGCATGTTGTTTGCAAACTGTTGTAAAATGTACGGAAGGCATTACTTGGTAATAATGGGTAAAGTCCTTACTGGTGGCGGCATTAAAGGTAATGCCTTTGTTTGCCCAGTCATTATCAATGACACGAGGGGCAAAACTCTCAGTGCCTTTGAATAAAAGGTGTTCCAAAAAATGGCTAACCCCGTTGTTTTCGGGTATTTCATGCTTTGAACCTGTCGCTACCCATGTATCAAGTGTCATCACAGGCACCCCAGGGCGTTGGATGACAAAAATCTGATGTCCGTTCGATAAAGTAGCATGGACTAAAGTAAGCCCCCCTTGTAAAGGATGGCTTGCAAGCTTGGTTAGGGTGGGCGTGTGAGGCTGTGCGCTATTGGCATGTGGCACTGTCACCGTCATGGGCTGTGTTGTGGAGAGTGCTTGTGCGTGTGCTTCTTGATGGGGCATGCATCCTAATCTGAGAGATAAGCCCACTAACACCAGTATGGCTCCCGTTAAGCGTATTGACGCAATGTGAGGATAAGTAAATGTGGTGAATAGAGGGGAGCGAAGCATCATGAGGCTGAGAAGCACTTTCCGTCACAGGTACAGAAGACAAGTAACATTTAAAACCAACAGGGCAAACAGATGGAGGAGCATCGTGACGTATCCTCTATCCCATTTGTTTTATTTTGGTTGAGTTCTATGCTTTTGACAAGCCTTGGCTTTGTTTTTACAGTGCAATCGTATGATACCTTACACCGTCCTTCCGACGTAGGTCGGAATCCAGAGGGCATGCCGTATCAGCAATGTAGGGGAGGGTTTGTAACCCTCCCGCAAAAACCCAACGTACAAACGACAAACGTCATACACAAACAAACCCTAACGGGAGGGTTTCAAACCCTCCCCTACGCCTGTCTGCGATTGCCTTGTTTGTGTTTACAGTGCTTGCACGACTTAAGTTTGAGGTGTTAAGGAGGTTGCGAGGGTTTTCATTAACATACTGGAAGGCTCTCCTTGGAAATGAATTTTAGATTCATCATGAGCTTTCGTTTGAGCATGTGGCTTTTCGGAAACGTCTTCTTTTTCTTTTGGATGTGCTTGAGGCTGAGCGGTACGTTTCCCTGTGGGCAGCCAAACATCAAGAAGTTTGTTGGTGGGACGGTAGAAGCATTCCTCTGCAAATTTTTCACACATGGGGTCAAGGTATTTGGCGACAACGGGCATGGAAGCCACGCTCGCCAAGGTGGCACTCATGGATATTACTGTGTCGATGGTGGAGGCCTTCTGTTTTATGGCGGGTGGGGCTGATTTTAATGCGGTATCCCCAAGCCATTTGATATTTTTATAGACAATATCTCGGATGACTAAGGGCGGTAAGGTATAACTTGCCAAGTAATGAAAAACATATTGTCCAAACGTTAACTGAACGCCTTTGGCAACCGCCCGTCGTTCAAGGTTTTTATCTGTTTTTTCATGAGCTTTTGCTGTACCCTCTTCGGCATGTTGCATTTTTTGGGCTTGGGCTTGCTTTTTGAGTTGCTTATAACCACGGTAGCCTGTTACAGCACTATCGCCCATGCAATAGACATTCGACAGTGCATAGACTGCGGTGTTGAGGAAGGATAATAGCTTTAGTTGGGAAGGGAAAAGCTTGTCGACGTAACCCGCATAATTACTTTCCATGTCAAGCCCTTGTACGGTCTTGCCGACCATCGCTTGTTTAATTTTTTCAGGCGTTGCCTTTAAAATCCCACGGTTGTAAAACGACATACCGCTCGCCAAAGTACCAATACTTGCCTCATAGATTTCGTCTAAATATCCGATGAAGCGTGTCAGACCATGAAGCATAGGGTTGGTCTCTATAAGATGGGCTTTGAGAGCCTCTTCAGTCTCAAAATGCTGAGACATAGCTGTGTTAGAAGTGCTTTTATGACGTTGAGAAGGTGCAATATTTTCTTTGTGAGTGTCAAGAGAGGTACCAGACGGCGAGTCGGTTTTCGGAGCATCAGCTTTTTCTCCTTCTCCAGAGGATTCATGAACCACATGCTCGCTTAAGGGACTCGGCTTGGGTTTGTTTTGTACGTAGTAAAGCGCCGTACTATGCGTGCTGAATGAAGGGAGGGCGTTGTAGGCGGCTAACATGGCAAACCTCTTTTTTTGAATCACTCATTACCAATTTTAAAATGAAACATAGCCATTGGTATGAACGTACGGTCACTCAGCATTGTTACTCAAGGAAGGCACTTTCAGCACTGCATTGTAATGAAACTTTATGCTATTTGTTATTAAATCATAAAGTGTTTAAACCACACGAACGGTCTTCAGTATTGTTACAAAAAAAAGAGGTTTTACGTCTGATTGTTACAATTCATAAAGCTCTGGTTTCAGTGTCTTGTGGCTGTAGGCGTTTGTGGCTGTGGATACGCTTTTGTCTAAAAGGTATCTAAACATTTTTTGGATGAACCAGCCCGTCATTAAACCCATCAAACACAGGGTATAGGGTAAGGTATGGTGGAGTGTAAGTGTTTGCAGGCGTGGTAGCCCGCCTGATGCAAACGCCCAGCAGGCAATGCCTGCAATGAGTCCTGTCCAAAGTAAGGTGAGCTTTTTACTGGGGTGCCATCCCATGAGTTCACTCAGGGTAATGACGACGGCATCCAAGGAGTTAATGACACCAAGGGCAATTAGGACCACAAGTAAAAAACGGGCAGCCTCTCCCCATGGTAGTAAACCGAGGGCTTGGTAAGTCCATTGAGGGGCTTGTGATAGCGTATGTAAAGGCAAATGGCTGTTCATGGCAAAAAGCGTAAAAACGCTAAACCATCCCACAGAAAACAACGTAGGTACAATCACGCCAAAAAAAGCCACACTCCTTACTGAACGTCCTTTTGAAATACTCAACATAAATTGGCTCACAAAGGGTGTCCAAGCAAGCCACCAGCTCCAGTACTTACCTGTCCATTCACTGACCCATACACTACGTGCTTGATAAGCCCCTGTGGCGGTGACAAATTGTGGTAGGGTATGCGTTGTTTCATGGGTAGGGAGTCCCCACATCCAGTAGGGTGTTTTCATGAACCACGCACCCAGTGCTTGCACAAACAAGGTAAACCCCTGAGAGAGTTGACTGTAAACAGGCTCCCAAGCCAGTACCATACCTAAAAGTACTACCATACATGCACTTGTAAGCCAACTAAGCCATTTGACCCCCGTCGCAACGCCTGATAATGCAGAAGCCAAGAAACATCCACAAAACCCAAATAATACGCCATAGAGTGTCAGTTGGGACACACTACCGCCGCTTGTACTCGCATGGATGAATGGGGCGATGGTACTACCATGCCACTGCAGAACACCCATACATAGCGTTGCAACCGTTCCCATTAAAACCCCCCATACCACGGCGGTATTCATGAGAGGTTTTAAGCTGTACACCAGTTTGACTCCCCATGAGGGGATTCGTTTGCTTGCCAGTAACGTGGTAAACCATGGATGTGCGGTGATAAGTGCGACGCATTGTCCTCCCAAAGAGGCAGGGGAGGCATGAGGGTGCAAGTGGATAGGGGTATCAGTCGTGTTACTTCGTTGAGGGTGTGTTTTCAAGAAACTTGCTAGCCATAATGCAACCAGTGTATACAGTACCCAAGGCAGAATACCCCAATGAAACCACGTCAGTGCAAGGGCATCTGTAAGTGTAAAATCAGTTGCGAGTGGTGGTGGATGCTGTGCATGCCAGAGGGGTTCTACCCCTCCCCAAAACAGTAAACCTGTTCCCATCCCTGTTTGAAACAGCATCAGTAACCAGCTCCAAAACCCAAAGCTGATTTGACTGTCTTCGCCACTTATTTTGAACTTACGAGGCACAAACAACATCACTATCCAAGCCAAGCACAGTACATTGGCAAAACTCAAGTAGCATTGCGTCGCAAAGGGGAGGGTTTGCCAGTATTGCCAGGCATCATAGAGCTGCATAAAAACTTTCTGTAGGGAGGGTTTGGATGGTATCGGGTGCGTCTTACGGATGCTAAGCTTAAAAAGCCATCGGTTTATTATGCTTGACGATTAAACTTTTGGCTAGTACTTTCCATAAACCCTTTTGGAAAAAAAGTACCTGTACTGCTACTGTGAGAAGTCCATGCCATGCTGGGATTTTTCGTACCTGAGGTAGAGGTTTCTCCTTGCCTTTGTAAAAGAAAGATGGGTGAGGAGAGTGTGTTAGGTTGTGGGACGTGCTTTTTAAGTTTATTATCAAGCCATTGTGAGAGCTTTACTGCAAAAAAACTTGTAAACATTACATTGGCAGCCAAGCCAGCCCCAAGGCTGAGGAGTCTTTTTTCAGCAGGGTGGTTCTCAAAAGCCTTGCTTTTATTGAGGAGTTTTTTGGTAAAAAGAGAAGCTGCAAAATACAAACAAGCCCCGAGTGAGAGTGAGCTAAAATCACGAATAAAGAGCCGTCGTCGTTCTTCGGGTTTGTCTTGGGTATAACGGATGACAGGGACAAGAAACGGTGCCCCTACCCAAGTGGCAAGCGTTGCAATGGTATGCTCGTGACGAGTCAGAGCCTGTTTCAAGGGAGGCGAAAAATATCTTACCTCTCTTAGGGAGGGTTGTAGCGTGGTTATCATGTGTGTGGAGAAGGAGCAATAGGGGCTACTCTACCCTTTGGCTATAATCTCAGAACAACAACAAGCGTATTTTGAATGTCAATTTAAAGGAATACAGAGCGTGTGTGTGTGTGTGCAAAAGAAAAAACTATCCTGTAAAACATAGTACGCCTTTTGAGAGGAGAACGTCATTCAATGTAACAGGAAGCTTGCCAAAATACAATCAAGAAGAGGCGGATATTCAGTATGTTTTAATATTTGGTGGTTTCTGATTGCGGGTGTTGAGGTGTTGTGTCATTTCACCTTTTACCTTAATCCCCACAATAACAAAGCCCCACCATCCTTAAAGAGAATGGTGAGGCTTTGTTGATTGCGTTTAAGCAATATAGCTTTCTATGCTTTCCGTTCGGCGTTTGAGTTCTACCTTGAGACGATTCAAAGCCGCTTGTACAATACGAGAAGTGCGGGAAGGCGATATGTTGAAAAGTAAGCCTATTTCACGCATTTTAAGGTTCTGGAAATACCGAGCTTCAATGATTTGCCGTTCCCGTTCAGGGAGGCGTGTCATGGCTTGCTTGATAATGATACCGAGTTCTGAGGATTCGGTTTGCTCTTCGGGTGTTTGTGACCCGTCACGCAACTCAAACGGATTTTCAGCATCCATCATGCCATCCACTGAAAGCACAGTACCGTAAATGGCATGAGCCGTCATGGCGGTTTGGGTGTCGTCTTCTGCCTCGGAAGCCACACTACTTTCAGGTAGCTCTTCCTCTTGAGTGCTTTCCTCTGTGGCGTTTTTAGAGGCATACCACTTGTAGCGGTTCCGCAGTTCGTTACGAACAGCCCATTTAATCGCTGTGGATAAATAGGTGACATTATATTCACGCTCGGGGTTTTTCTCGAACATCATGTGTAATGTCAAAGCACCAATGCCGATAATTTCATCGTGGGTGATAAGGTAATGAGGCAAACGACTCATCTCGACTCGTGCAACGGTTTCAATCAAATCCCAGTAATCTCTAATATCCTTTGAGAGTTCAGCCGCCGCTTTTTTAGCATCAGCATTCCGTTTGATACCTTCTTTTTGGAGGGCTTGCAGGGTTTCTTGAAGCGTAATTTTGTGGAAGCTCTGGAAACTACTTTTGCCTGAAACCTCTTCACATTCACAAGATAGCTGGTGCAGATGCGTTTCAAAGCCATTGAGGAGGCGGTCTGTAAGGACTTCTTTGCGGTTAGCGGTATGGCTATGTGTGGTAGACATCATGTCAGGTGTCATCATAAAATGGGAGTCCTTTTGTGGTCCTTCACAAGGGGTTACGAGGCTCAAAACACCACCCTACAACGATATTGACTACCTAAAACATGAGGCGTAGTGATAGACAGGTGCTTAATACAAGCAGAACACCTATCGTTGTAGTGGGCATTTTTTTATAAAGCGTGATACAAATGGTCAATGATGAACACACCCTCAGCCACAACAAGTACGTGTTTTAGGGGTGGGTGTGTAAGCGAGAGTGTTCCCTTTCCCTTCCCATAGGGTATGTATTGGAAGGGGTGGGTTACAAAAAAATAAAAACAATCAAGTAATAAGAATTGCGTTCATCCTCTAATTTTCACTAGGCTTGGTAAAACTATCAGTAAAAAACCCAGAGTCATCCTTGACCCATCCATCAAGCAACTGTTAAGTATAAGAGACCTTAAAGGCTAGGATGATTAAACTTTTATAAGTAAAGCCTAGCATTTTTTAAAGAGAAAATAAAGCAAGCTTTTCCTCTAAAGGCTTGTTATAAGACTTTTGCTTTACGAATGGTTACAAAACGATGATGGGTGTTTATGGGTGTGGCCTATTCGTCTTCATGGAAGTTAGTTTGTGCCTGTTTATTGTCAATCATTTACTTTAACCTACGCAAGGATGCTAGCCATGGTGGATGGGTTTTCGTTATACTGTAATGAGTGTTTTGGGAGAAGTGTTTTACGGGAAGCACGTTTAAGCTTCATATACACTGAAACCTAAACGCCCTAAAACATGACATACTAGACACCTGTGTGAATTGCCTCCTGTGATACTCTGCATTTTTGTTATACACACATTTTGATAGAAAGCTTTTATATATCATGGCTCAAGTTACTTTTAAAGGTAATGTGATGAACCTTCAGGGTCAAACCATTCAACAAGGGCAGCAAGCGCCCAACTTCCAACTTTTAAACCAAGCTTTGGAAGCTGTGACGATTGAAAATTTCCGTGGTAAAGTCACCATGCTCAACGTGGTACCTTCTTTGGATACCCCTGTATGTCAAATCCAAAGCCGTCAGTTTTTCCAACGCTTACAGAACATGCCTGTTCAGCTTGTGACGGTTTCTATGGATTTACCTTTTGCTCAAAAGCGTTTTTGCGGTGCTGAGAGCATGGAAAGCATGATGACCTTGAGTGACCACCGTGATGCTAACTTTGGTGAAGCTTATGGCTTGCTCCTTCCTGCTTTGCGTTTGTTAACTCGTGCCGTCATTATCATTGATGCACAAGGCAACATCGCTTACAGTGAAGTGGTTCCTGAAGTGACCAGCGAACCCAACTACGATGCCGCTATGCGGGCTATTGAAGCTGTTGTTTCAGCACGTGTGTAAGCCTTAAAATGCGGATACCCTCTTTGCCGAACGTTCGATGAAGAGGGTATCCTTCCAAAAAATCCTTGTAGGGTTCATGTTATTAGTCATACCCCTTGTAAAGAAAACCTTATGAAACCTCTTACCTTAGGTATTATTTCCCCCGCCTCAGCCTCGTCTCCTGAAGCTTTGGATTTGGGTATTGAGTGCTTACTGACGTTAGGGTATCAGTCTAAGTTTTTTCCTTATGCTGCTGAGCCTGAACATGCGGGCATAGGACTTGCAGGTACCGATGCACAAAGGGTTTCAGACCTTCACGCTGCTTTTGCCGACCCCAATGTTGATGCCATTTTGTGTACACGTGGTGGGTATGGCAGTATGCGTTTACTTCCTCTCGTTGATTGGGCTTTATTGAGGCAGTTTCCTAAGCCTCTTATAGGCTTTAGCGATATTACGGCTTTGCATATGGGGTGTTTACGGCATGCACCTGAAGTGGCTTGCCTGTATGGTCCTATGCTTACTTCCAACTGGATACATCCTGCAGAACTACCTTGGATTCAAGAAACTCTTTTGCCTTTACTTGAAACGTACCGTGTGGGTTCTGTTGAAACTCACGCTGAAAATTCCTCTGTTGCTACTTCTCGAATAGGTCATCTGATTCCCAATGCCCATGCTTCTGAATGGGAGTGCTTGCGTCGTGGGGTCACGGAAGGCAAACTTATGGGGGGAAATCTAAGTTTATTGTCAGCCATGGCGGGTAGTGCCGATTTACCTTCTTTTGATGGGGCTATTTTGTTTTTAGAAGACTGGAAAGAGTCCCTGTACAAAGTAGACCGTAAATTGCATACGCTTGCTCAGGCTGGGATTTTAGGACCCCATTTAAAGGGGTTGATTTTTGGTGATTTCTCCTTCATTACCCCTGAACCTCATGAGGGGTTGGGTACTTGGCTTGCGAATCGTTTGGCGGACATTGCCTCTAAATACGTCGGAGAGGCTGGCGTATCGGGAAGTGACTCTTCTTGGGACTTCCCTATAGGCTATGGCTTTTCGGTTGGGCATGGGGACGTGTCTAGTACCTTTCCACAGGCAACGCAGGTGCGTTTTAATGCTACCCGTGGCACGTTAATGTTACTTGAGTAGTTCAAACGTATGCTTGGTGATGAGGGTTTTACACCCATTCAAACCTATCAGCCAAGTTTTTTGCCTGATGGCAGTTTTACCCTCTCGGAAACCTCTCAAGGGCAGTTGTTTCATAATCGAGCGGGTGCTTGGGTTGAGGCAACGCAGCTTTATACCAGCCATACTTGTGCTTGGTGTGTTGAGGTCTCACAAGGTCTTACAAGTGTTGATGTGATTGATGCCTGCTTTGGCTTAGGGTACAACACTTGGGCTTTGGTATTGGGTGTTTTATGGATTAAGGCAGGTAAACCAACCTTACCCTCGGCGTGGGTTAATCATCCTTTATGGGCTTGGTGGATAACGCAACCCGAAGGGTTATACGAGCGTCTTGCTCTGTTGCAAGAGGTGATGATTTTTGGGAGTGATACAGCCCTCCCTCAACTGATACCATTATGGTATGACGCATTGGAAACAGCTTGTGGCGACATCCCTCAGGCTGAGCGTCCTGAGTGGTTGACTGATTTTTTAGCTTGGATGGGCTTTCGTACCACGGTATTGACGACGCTTCCCTTGAGTTCATCCAGTTTATGGGAACATACTTTTTACCAAGGTGGGTTTCGCTTGAATTTTCAGCTCACAACCACACCGCTTCAATGGGTCATCCCTCATCTTAAAAAGTGTCATTGGCATGTGGTGTATCACGACCCCTTTACGTATGATATTCTGCCAGCACTTTGGACACCTGAGCTGTTTCAAAGTTACCAAGAGGCTCTTGTACCGGGAGGTATCCTTTTAACCTACAGTTGTGCGGGTAAAGTTCAACGTGCGTTAAAAGCTTCAGGGTTTGAGCTTACACCTACAGCACGGGTAGGGAAAAAACGTTCAAAAGGGACTCGTGCCACCCGTCACCCTGCATGAAGGTTTGCGGGATGGTTTTTATTCTTTCACATACAACGGGAGGGTTACAAACCTTCCCTTACACACGGAGGTTGTGGAAGGGTGTGGTGGCACCGTTTTTAAACGAGGGCTTGAAAAGCCTCTTCCAGCGTAGGATGTTTAAACGAGAAACCAGCCTTTAAAAGCTTTTCTGGTAGTACTCTGGTACTTGAAAGCAAGAGTGCTTCTGCCATTTCCCCTAAAAGGAGTTTAAGCACAAAAGCGGGGACGGCAGGGGCGAGCATAGGGCGATGCAGTGCTTGACACAGCGTTTTAGAGAATCCATGGTTGGTGACAGGGGTAGGTGACACTACATTGACGGCACCCGTGAGTGTTTCATCCGTAACGCAGTGCCATAGTACACGTGCAACATCCTCCACACTGACCCAGCTCATCCATTGTTTCCCGTTACCTAGAGGGCTTCCAGCCCCAAGTTTAAAAGGTAGTAACATTTTGTGTAATGCCCCGCCGTGACGTGCCAGCACAACACCAATCCGTGCATGCACCACACGTATACCTGCTTGTTGGGCAGGGGTGGTAGCTTGTTCCCACTTGTGGCAAATGCTTGCAAGGAAGTCATCGCCTTGGGTGCTATTTTCAGTCATCACATCGTCCGCTCGTGAGCCATAATACCCTATGGCAGAGGCATTTATCCATACTTTAGGGGTGCTTACGCCTGCCTTGACTTGTTCAGCAAGGGTTGTGGCAAGTAATGCGGTGCTGTCTACCCGAGAGCTTTCAAGCCTTTGCTTTTTGGCTTCATCCCAACGTCCTTCGGCAATGTTTTCACCCGATAGGTTGATAATGGCATGGATGCCCTCTAGGACTCTTTTATCAAGCGTCTGATTGTCAGGATTCCAAGTGGCATAATGTAGGTTGGCGTGATGCGGTGTATGGTTTGCACGGCGAGATAGTACCGTAACATGGCACCCCTCGGCAAGTAAGTGGTTTACAAGAACGGTACCCACGCATCCTGTAGCACCTGCAACAAGGATATGGAAAGTGTTTGAGTTTGACATTGTCTATGATTGCCGTGATTGAAGTGTGCGTTACAAAATAAGTGATGCTTGCATGGATTTGTTTTGAGCTTCTCCCCAGCCCTCCCCCTTCAAAGGGGAGGGTGTGTGATGGATACCTCTTTTAGGAATGTGCTTTTTTGGGGGCTGCTTTGACGATTTTAATGTGTTTGGCTTCCAACCAAGCATCGCCGAGAGTATCACTGAGCATCTCTCCTTCAATACGGAGGATGTCGCCTTGAGAGACTTTCTCGATTTGTGTGCTAAGGCTTCGGTTGGCGAAAATCTTTAGTTCAGATAATGGGATTTGATGATGCGTAACATCACCTCGTAGTACGGTGAGGGTGACGTATTCTTTGGAGGATTTTTTTTGTTTTTTACCGTCTTTGGTTGTGAAGGCGTAGTCAAGCCCTAGCCCTGAAAAGCCTGAAAATGTTGCTTGGAAAGTTACACGTTTTCCAAGATACTGCTTGGGGTTGCTTACCAAAGCAGCCGTGCTTACCTCAAGGGCTTGTATGGCAACAGGTTTACTTTTACTGATGGGTGCTTTTGTGGCAGGTGCTGCTTGTACAACATGGCATGCGATAGGGGGTATCCAAGCATTGAAACTCACGCCTAACACCAGTAGGGTGAGGGTAAGGGTTTTAAGACTAGAACGACCCGTGAACATACGTGTTAGGCTGCGTAACATGGTGATGGCATTTCCCTTTAATGTGACAATAACACACAAAAAGCAACAAGCTGAATGTCTCTCAGTATAATAGAGGTACCGCCTTGAATACAATCCTATGGGCAACATTTTTTAGCCTAGGGGGTGTAGGGGTGGGTTTATAACCGTCCCGAAAATCCGACGCAAAAACAACAAACGGTATGTATAAACAACCTAACGGGAAGGTTACAAACCTTCCCCTACGCATCACATCAACCCTAAAAAGTCTTATACTCCAACTGTTTGCATTGGTACGACGTGAAACGTGTGATTGCCATACCATAGGACAATCGCATGTGTAACCTAGAATCGAGGGTATGTTTTTGAAGTGTATACCTTTTTGTAAACGATTCTCATGGCATCCATGTTCTAAAGGTTGCGTAGGGTATATTTTTACCACATAACACAATGGCGATATGTTTTCCTTGATAATTCTTTGACTTTTTAAGGAATCCTGCAACAGCAACACCAGCAGCCCCTTCAATCAAGCAGTTCTCTTTTTCTGCTATAAGTATCATCGCTTCCTTTATTTCATCTTCTGATACCAAAATGTGGGTATCAATGAGGTTTTTACAAGGTTCAAAAGTAATAGCATCCTTTTCTACACCCCCTGCGGTTGATTCAGATAAAGTAGGTTTTTCAGGTACCTGAATAATGTCCCCTGCTTCGATACACTTGCTCATGGCAGGTGCGTTTTCAGGCCACACCCCAACGATTTCTATGTTTGGTTGTACGGCTTTGAGGTAGGATGCCACACCGCCAATGAGTCCACCCCCTCCCACAGAGATAAAAACTGCATCCAAGATAGGTAGCTGTTTGTGTAGCTCAACGCCGATAGTGCCTTGTCCCGCCATGACAAGCGGGTCATTGTAAGGTGAAATATAAACCCTACCTTGGCTTTCAGCATCTTTTCTTGCTTGTTGTTCTGAATCAAGACAATCCCCCTCAATAAATTGGATGCTTGCGCCATAAGCTTTTATTTTATCCACTTTGACTAAAGAGGTACACTTTGGCAGATAGACAGTGGTTTGAATCCCTAAAAGGCTTCCTGCATAGGCAACGGCACATCCATGATTCCCTGTGGAAGCACACAACACGCCTTTTTGAGCTTCATCCGCTGTAAGAGACAGCATACGGTTTAATGCCCCCCTTATTTTGAATGAGCCTGTGTGCTGATACGTCTCATGTTTAAGATAAACCTTTACATGGGTCTGATGACTAAGGTCAATCGCATGGTCTACAAAAGTGGTTCTAATGTAGGGTCTAATACGTTTTTCAGCCTCTAAAATAGCTTCAGGCAGTGAGGTTAGATTCATTGAGTGTCGCTCCCTTTAAGTAAAATAGTACATGAATACGGTGCTTTTGTCAGCCTGCATAAAGTAGATAGCTGGGGTAATCGCATAAAAAAGTTCTTCCCTTTTATTCTTCATATTTATTCTTCAGATACGATGGGAGGGTTTATGAGGGTTGGTGATTAACCCTCCCGTTTATTGCAACCCTCCTGTTTGTCGGTTAAGGTAATGGCATGAACGATTGTATACCCCCCATGCTCCCTCTGCATTTACCTGTGGATACCCTTTTAATTCTTGTGGGGCGTGGTGCCTTGTTTGAAGGCTTACTCGCACACCCCCACCTTTTAACGCAACTCCAAAAACGAGGGCTACGATGCACTTTGGTATGTCCTGAGCCGAGCCAAGCTTGGCTTCATGCGGTGGTAGGGGCGGGGTTTCCTGTGTATACACATATTCGTGAACTCAACACAGTGGCGTTTTTGGAAGCCTCTAAAACATGGCTTCAAGAAGTGGGGATGCGTCATGCTATCGGGATAACAGGTGGCTGGGGAGAGATTTTATCCCAAACCACGTGCCATCAACCTCATATGACATGGTACAATCTACACCCCTCTTTACTTCCTTCCTATGCAGGTGCTATGCCGTGTAAGGCACAAGTATGGTTTCAAGACCCTCATGGGGGCGTTACGCTGCATCAAACCACTACCCAAGTGGATGGCGGAGGTCTCCTTGCCCAATACCCTCTCTATCTCCCAAACATGAACCAAAACACGGCAGGTATGCTCTTGCAGTATTATTGTAAGCATGATGCCCTACGTGCCTGGCTTCAAGGCTGGTTAGCTACTTTAGCCGTGACGAGGTACCGTGCTGGGGTTGTTATTTCGACTCAAAAAAAGCTTATGCCCTTAAGGGTATCTCATCATCGTACAGCCACACGCCGACTACAGTTCGAGGACTGTCTTCTATCAGAGGTATTCGTAAAATGTTTGCAGGAGACCTCTCAAAATACCCCGCACCTTGAGGCGTATCCTGCGATGTCTCTTTTTGTCGAAACATTGCAACGGTACGCCCGAAGCATCACGCCTTTTGCGTACCTTTTGACTCCCCTTCCCCTGCAACTTGGGTTTTTAGGGTGGCAGTTTACGCCGTCGCCTGAAAAACACGTGCCTCTCCTAAGCTTGGGTATATTTCAGCAGCAGTCTTCTGTTTTATCTCATCTGGCAACACTACCTTGTTATGACTTAGTGTATCAGTATGGTACCCAACGTATCCCTTTGTCTTTGTGGGGAGGGCGAGGCTTCACCCAATGGCTTATCCTTAAAGCCCTTAAGATTGTTTTTAGATTCAAGCTAGCACAAAGTACGTATCGCTTTACCTTAAAGCTTATGTAACAGGGAAAATAAATACATAATAAGGGATTTAGTACGCTAACCTTGCCATACGTCGTAGAGGGTTTCTCAAGTCGATAAACAAGGTTGAACTTTCATACTCAGGAGGAATACACAGTTATGATGATGGGATGGATTAACTTATCAAGGGTTCGCACCGTTGCCCCGCATTTGCCTCAAGCGATTACGTCTCATGGTGGGCTTTTTAGACGCAGGCTTACTACGCCCGTGGCACCCCTTACCGACTTTTCAACCCAAGGCGTGATTAACTGGGGGAATGGTTTAACGGCTTCCATGAACCATCATATTGGCAGGTTAGAAAATCGGAGTAGCCAAAATACCGCTTTAGCAGCGGGGGGTGCCGTTGTAGGTACTTTGGCTGCACAGAGTTTCTTTGGTGGGCGTGCTGAGGAACGCAGACAGCGTGATGAGCGTATCAATCTTCTTGAAGAAGAATTGCGTCGCACGGGTAGAAGAGTGCCACCTCGTACCTACAGTTAGCTTGAAGTCAAGCCGTGATACAAATAGCCTAAAAATCAAAGTCGATTAAGGCTTCTAAACCAGAGGCAAGTTCTTGTGTGGAAGATGGGTGCACTACCCCCACAGGAGCTTGCTTTTTTATAGCAGTACTGGTTGTAGGCTGAAAAGGGTCTAAGCTTGCTAGGCTGGGGACTTGTGTAGGAATGTTGTTGCGTACGGCTTGACGAGAAGGCTGCAACGATTGATTGCTAAAGCCTTGCGGTGTTGTCTCTTTAAGGGTTTGCCGTATGTGCGGGTTTGCTTGTGTATGCGTGAGCCAATGTTCCTGTCCAACTAAACACACCCCATTGACCCATGTACTGAGGGGGGTCATGCTGTGTCTGTCCCACAGTACTAAATCTGCAAGCAGCCCCTCTTGGATACGTCCTATCATGCCTTCATAGCCAAGGTGTTGGGCAATGGACTCACTCGCCATGCGGAGTGCTTGCTCAAAGCTGGTGAGTCCTTGACGTACAAGCTGAGGAATCTGCTGAGAAACAAACATGGCACTCCCGACGATAGTCCCCGTGCTTATTTGACGTATAGCACCCTCTTGGAAGCCAACGGTTTCACCACCAAAGGTGTGGGTCGTATCCTGTGGTAAGCCCGAGAGACACATGCAATCGCTCACGAGAAGATGTTTTTGACGAGGGCGGGATTTTAAAAGTAGTGCAATGGTTTCAGGGTGTAAGTGTACGCCATCGCCAATAAACTCACTGTAGGCTTTTGTATCACTGAGTAAGGTATGGGTGACGCTTGGAGAACGATGGTGTAACCCCCGCATGGCATTAAGCGCATGGGTGAAACACGTGGCACCTGCTTCTAAGGCGGCACGTGTTTCGTCACTTGTGGCGTTTGTATGTCCGATAGAAACACGAATCCCTTTGGCAACCAGTGCTTTTATCATCGGTAATGCGTTGGGCAGTTCAGGGGCGAGTGTCACGAGTTTGACGCTTGGACTGAGGAGTTTTTCAAGTAGCGTCATGTCACACGCTTGGAGTGCTTGGGCGGGATGAGCGCCTCGATACTGAGGGTTGAGGAAAGGGCCTTCAAGATGAATTCCCAGCATTCTTGCACGCTGGCTTTGGGATAAATGAGCCACTTCCTCAAGGGCGTTTAATGCTGAAAGCATTTTTTCAATAGAGGCTGTAATGAGTGTGGGGAGTACCCCCGTGATACCTAAGCTTGGTAAGAAACGAAGAAAATGCTGATTTTTTTGTAAGCTTGCCGCCATGATGTCACATCCGAATCCGCCATGACAGTGTTGTTCAATAAGACCAGGTGAAAGCACATACGTATCGGGGAGCTGGATAACGTGGGCATCAGGCAATAGGTTGAGGAGCGTATGCAGAGGCACTTCAGGAGGGTGAATGCTGTGGACGGTGTGTCCTTTGACTAAAACGGAGCCTTTACGAAATGTTTCTTGAGCAGGTTGTGTATCGGGCGTACCAGGCGGTAAGTACCACACATGATGGAATATCCATTGTGTGCCTTTTAGGCACGCTTCGGAGTCCATGCCAAAAGAAGAAGATGAGGAGGAAGACGAAGAGGATGCGTAGGAAGGAGAGAATATCACTGAAGCCGATTACTTTCTCTTGAATGGAAGATGTTGCTCTGAAGAGGTCTTGCTGAAGATACCACAGAAAGACAAGTGCGGAATGACGGAAAAGGATACGTCTGATTATATCATATATTGCCCATGGTTCTCTTTTTGACTTTATCCCTTTTACAAAATAGCTTGTGTAGATATTGTCCCTGCCGAGGAAGCTCGAAATCTAGGGCGTGTCGAGATGAGGAAATATGGATACCGATTTACATCGGTATGACGTGCGTAGAGAGTATGATGTGTGTGTGTTGGTAGGATGTCGTGTTTTAAACATACGCTACCTTAACTGGGACGCTTTGGCTCAAACTTTAGTCGTGTTATAATGGGGCTAGTATCGTTGATTAAACTGATGTTCTGGCGTATTTTTTGTTAAAATCTTTCCTTAAAGCTGATGATGTCTATGCTCCTCATACCAGAAGTCTCCCAACAGCTTGAAACCATCCGAGGGCTTTTGGCGACTGCGTGTCAGCTCCTTGCTTCTCAAGAGATTCATGACACCATTCAACAACTTGAAGAGACAACCCTAGTACCTACGTTTTGGGATGATGCCGCTCAAGCTCAGAAACATCTTCAACAGCTTAATGAGCTTAAGGCAGGTGTAGCACAGGTTGCTACTTGGCAAACACAGCAGGAAACGCTGGAAGTGCTTCAGGATATGTTGCAGACAGGTGAAGCCGATGCTGCCTTTGAAAGTGAGTTTTACACCACTTTACAGAATTTGAACCAAGCTTTGGCACAATGGCAATTGCAGCAAATGCTCTCAGGTCCCTATGACCGCAATGATGCACTGCTCAGCATCAATGCGGGGGCGGGCGGTACAGATGCCCAAGACTGGGGTGCGATGCTACTCCGGATGCTATTACGTTGGGCAGAAAAACGTGGTTTCACGACCAAGCTCTTGGAACAGAGTGAAGGGGAAGAGGCGGGTATTAAAAGTGCCACCATTCGTTTAACAGGGGCTTATGCTTATGGCTGGACTCGTTCAGAACACGGGGTGCATCGCTTGGTAAGAATCTCACCTTTTAACGCCAACGGCAAAAGGCAAACCAGCTTTGCCTCTATTGAGGTGACCCCCGTTGTGGATGATGTTTCTGCCAAAGATATTGACGTGAAACTAGAAGATATTGAGTGGGATACCATGCGCAGTGGTGGTGCAGGCGGACAGAATGTGAATAAGGTTGAAACCGCAGTTAGGCTTCATCATAAGCCCACGGGTATTGTGATTAAATGCCAACAAGAGCGAAGCCAGCACCAAAACCGTGATATTGCTTTGGAGATGCTTCGCTCTAAATTGTTGGCGATTAAGTTGGCTGAACGAGATGCCACCCTTAGTGCGGTTCGAGGCGGTGTGCTGGATGTCAACTTTGGTAGTCAAATTCGTTCGTATGTGTTTCATCCCTATAGTCTTGTGAAAGACCACCGCACCAATCATGAGCATGGGAATGTCCACGCCGTGATGGATGGGGAGTTGGATGGTTTTATTGAAGCGTGGCTTGTGCAGCAGTCACAGCAAGATAAATAAGTTATAGGTCATCGTCACTATTATTAACTACGTTTTGTGCAGGTGGTTGCGTTTGTAAATGGCTGCGATGACTCGTTGTGAGCTTGTCACCGTTATTAAAAAGACTTTCTTCGAGATTATTAGCACGCCAAGGGGTTGTGGTTCCTAGTGTGGTACCTTTTTGGGTGCCTTTTCGTGCAAAGTTAGTGACCATCGCCTTGCCATGGTTGACACCTGTTTCTCCTTGATTGAACGTTGCCCACTTATCAAAGTTGTGACCATCTTTTGTAAATTGCACAAGATGTTGTGCCTCACTCTTATCGCCTAACCATACACGGCGGGTACCTGCATGACCACGTAGCCCACGTGCTGTGTCGATTGCAATGCCATCGTTAAGGCGTTTTACCATGACACTAGGGCGTAAAAACCTTTTGACCTCTGCTTGCCCTGTCGTCTTAAAGGTATCTAGCAGGTTTTGGTTGTTAAGTACCTTTTGCATACTACGATTGGCTTGCCGAATGGCACGACTGTTCTGAAAACCACGAATTTGATTTCCAACGGTGTTTTTGGCACGAGTTAAAAGATTAGAGGCAGCTCGCATGATACTTTAAGCATCCTTTCTTAAAAAGTGTACTTTAATAGAGAGTGTGTTTGAATGAGTAAGGGGATAAAAACGTTCCTAAAATCAGTGAATGATTTATAAAATAATAAAAACATTTATTTGATGTAATTGCTTTTTGAATGTCTTGCACGTCAATAGGCTAAGCCCCCCTCCTTTAGGAAAAGCCTGAAGCAGGGGGAAAGCAGGTTGTATGGACACTTGCTTAGGGTGTGTCGTGTGGACACCGTCTCCCTTCAAGCGTGAGGGATAGGTATGATATTATAATACCTAAAAAATCTAGTCATCCCTCGTGATGGATAGCTGAGCTAGCTTTGTTTTAAACAGACGGGTTTAAAAGTGGAACGCACACAAAGCAAGCAAAGAACCAGCCAACCTACGGTTGAGAACCAATAACCATTGGCGAGGCAAGTCATACTCAAGGCAAGCGTACCGTAGGCAAGGGTTCCTGCGTACCAGCGTTGGAGGCTTTTAAAACCTTCGATATACCCTAGGAGTAAAATCAAGCCCACAAAAAAGAACAGGAGTGTACCAATCCCAAAAATAGAAGGAACCTTCCAAAACGTACTCCAAGTAGACTGAAAAAAGGCACTTGCATGGACAAAGAGCATGAGTGATAGCCAAGCAGACTGTACCCCTAAATAAGGTACAAGAAGCCAACGCTCGGGTTGTGTCATGGCTTGTTGTTCATCTGTGGCCCAGCGTCCAACAATGACCAGTGCGATGAACGAGGTAAGCCAGCTCATCAGTAAACAAGAAGCAAGACAAATGCTACAAAACCATTGGGGCAGATGGGAAAAATGGTCTTGTAAAGCAATACTGGTGCCAAGCACCCATGTACTTAGACATGCCTGAGACCATATCATCCAAGGCCCTGCCTTACGGTAAAGGGGATGGCTTTTACATTGTGGCTCAATGTATTGATAACATGAAAATATAAACGACAGTACTAAGACAGCACCCCAAAGAAGGTAAGCAAATTGCAATGGCATACCTTGAACAAGTTGAATGGGCGAAAACTTAAACACTTCACTTGCACCACTTAATAGAGATGCTTTTGAGAAGGCTAGAATCCCTGAGGCGGGTAACAAAACAATAAAAATCTGAAAGACCGCAGTGAAAAGTAAAAGCTTTTGTCTTAAACCATCTGGTAGCCCTTGAGGGAGACTTGATGGTACAAAATGGGTTTTATACGAAACAGATGGTTTCACAAGATGAGTACTTATACAATTTAAAGAATGACACGCACAACAAAAGCATAATATTCACACAAGTATACCCATGACACTTTCATAAAGCAAGTTATTGAAAAAGGTGAAGACGTTCCACCCAAGAACGAATCCAAGTTTGTGCTTGGGTCACCTCTGTTTGTGTGAGGTGGGATGCAAGCATCTCCGCCATGTCTTGTGCGGGTTCAACCCCAAGCGCAGTGGCTAACATCGACCATACGTAGGCTTGTTGAAAGTTAGGGGTTGTACCGAGTCCTTCTGCATAGCACATGGCAAGTTTGTAGGTAGCATCAGGATAGCCTGCCTCTGCCGCCTTACGAATCCACTGAAAACCTTTCTCTTGATTTTCATTCACGCCTTGCCCTTCCATGTAGGCAAGCCCTTGTAAAAACCAAGCTTCGGGCAGACGCACCTTAGATGCAGTCTCTAGCAGTGCAAAACTTTCCTTTAAACGAGGGGTTACGACCCCCTTCCCTTGGATATAAAGCGTTGCAAGATGCAAGGCTGCTTGACCATACCACAGTGGCATGGTGTTGAGGGTTTGGATGGAGCTTACTTTTTTACCTTTAACCACTTTATAAGTTTTGATTTGCTTAGAGGTTTTGATGGGCAATGCCAGTGCTTTTTCATACCAAGCGACGGCTTGTAAGACATCTTGCTCTACACCTTGACCCAGTTCATAGGCTCGTGCGATGTGGTACATGGCATTGCCTTTGGTGTCTTGAGATGCCTGAGGGTTTTGAATCGTTTGCATCCAACGTTGGAACTGTCCCATGCTTCCTCCGTCTAATGTGAGTGAAGAAGCACTAGGAGAGGTTTCTGATGTGGGGGTGGTATCGGTTGCGTATGTAGGCATTGACCCATGGCTTGCTGTTAAAGCAATGCTTAGGACCAAACCAAGCAACCCATTTTTGAGATTCATAAAGGTGTGTGGTGTGTTAGACATGAGGTATTTGACCCTCTTCTGATTCAGGAAATAGAGCATAGTGTTTATTTAAAGTGTCGAGTAGTCTGTTTAAGGGTGTGAAGGCTTTATGGTTAATATCAAAATAGGTTTCAAAATGGTTTCTTAAAACAGGGCGAGGGTTTCCTTCGTAATTAGGGAAGGATGCCAAGCATACTGCCAGTTCACGCTTTGAACGTTTTCTGGTAATGTCTAACCCTTGTTGTTCACAAGTTTCATTAAAATGGGTACGAACGACACCCACTTTGGCTGAGAAGTCTGTGATACTTTCGGTGTGTTGCTTTAAGGTATGTAGGGCGATACTTTCAAGGTCGTTGTAATGCCCTTCAAGGTCGCTTAGGACATAGAGACCAAATTGAATAGGGCTATCAGGGTCATTCGTAAGACTATTACGCTCAGGGCAAGGTAACGCATTCTCTCTTAGGATAGTTTGTATCTCTTGGATATGTTGCGTATCTTGAGCGTTGCTTTCATCAGTGAGAACAACAATTGCTTTGGTCAAGAGTGTGTCAGTACGACTCTTACGTTTTAATGCTCTGATAGTGTTCTTAAATTCAGTCACTAATCGAGTAATACCACCTGATGGATGAAGTGTCACATTGCTTGGGTTATGATGACTCGCAGTTGAGTTATAGTGACTTGTCACGTTAATATTTTGGTCTGGAACCCCTTTTGCACCAAAAAAGCCTTGTAAGAAGGCAACGTCATCGCCACCTTCCACCATAAAGATAATCTGGGTGGATTGGAGTAAATCAACCATAGGACTCATCGTAGCTCCACTCCCGACTTAATAAAGAAGTCTAGGTCATCGATGCTGTCTTTATGAGCGGTGACTTTATCCGTCTCATCTTTTTTGAGATGAAAGACGCAGGCTAAGTCAAGCGGTTGGGAAGCTGTCTCGGTATCCTCTGCTTGATGAGGTGTGACAGTAAGGCTTTCCCCATTGGCTTCCATTTCTTGGAGTACGTCATTGAGCGATTCCAACACCTCATAGGAGTGCGTGGTAAAGAAAAACTGGGTGCCTTCTTCCTTGGCGGCATGAAGTACCATACGCCACATGTCTTTTTGAACCCGCCAGTGGAAGCCGTTTTCAACTTCGTCAATGCAAACCATGCCTTTGATTTGCTTGAGTATTACTGCCATGGCAAAGATTTTGGTAAAGCCTTCCCCCATTAGTCCAAGAGGGATTCTTTTAGGGTAATTATCGCCAAGGTCGCATAGGAGCGTGCGTCCGTTTGTCCACACGTCCTTTAGCTGTGGTTCTATTTTTTGCAAAACAGGATAGATAGTTGTTTCTTTTTTGTTTTCTATCACACGCTCATAAAGGGCTTCGCAGGTGTTAAACCAAGTGGAAGGCTCATTTGAAAGATAGTAAAAAGTATCGGACTGAGGGAGTTCGTCAAGGGGTCTAAAAGGCTTATCTCCCAAAGGCTTTTGTTCTTTTTTATTCTCTATAGCTTCATTGGGGTTTTCTCTGTTATATTTTTCTGCTGATAAAAATTTTAATAGTTTACTATGCAATTTTATCATTGGTTCTAAACTTGTGTTTAGTTTATAGAAAAACTCAGGTTCTGAAGCTGCAACTTTTTTCCAAAGTGGAATGTCTTCCTCTTGGAGTATTGCTTGGATACTTTTATTTGCGTAAGCTTTAAAACTGTTATGAACAAAATGTTCTGTTAAAAGTATCGTTTGCAGTACCGAGGTTTTACCTACGTTGTTGCCCCCTACAAATACATTCACCATACCCAAACCTTCCAAGGTCATCTCTCGGATGCCTTTAAAGTTTTGGACTTCTAGGGTGGTGTAGCTTGTCACGACGTGATACCTCCAGCAGTATTGAGACACAACATATACTTTATACTACTTTAGCATAAAGCTAAAACATACCATAAATGTACGAAACTTTATGGAATCACAACAAATGGAGGGGGGTGAGGTGTGTGAAGATTTAGATAAATACCTTACCCCTCTGGATTCCGACTTACGTCGGAATGACAGTGTAAATCATACAATACATACACCCCTCCCATTTGAAGGGGGAGGGGTATAGGGGAGAGGGTAGAACCCATAGGGCGGTATCGTATGGGGTTACAGAGGCAAGTGAAGTGCCTGTGGATTTTCAATACCAGGAAGTTTTTCAATTTGGGTAAGAAGTTCATCTGTAACAGGGCTATCAAGGTTAAAGACCATGATACTTGCACCACCTGAGGTTTGACGTTCAAGCCGTGCAACGGTCATACCACTGATGTTGACACCAATATGTCCTAGTAAAGAGGTCACCTTGGCAACGGCACCCGGTACGTCTTGGTGTGGTACAAGCAACATTTCGGCAGAGGGTTCTACGACGGCACGGAATCCTTTCAGTGAAGTGAACTGACTGATGCCTTCTGAAACCAAAGTCGCTGAAGCACTTACACTTTCACCATGCTCAAGCTCTAATGTGATAGAAACTTGGTTACGGTACCCTTCTGCAACTTTGGGTTGGGTGGTTTCAGTGATATTTAAATGACGTTCGTCTTCGGCAATCATACGCGCGTTGACATAGTTTACGCCTTCACGGGTGTAGCCAAGGAGTCCCTTAAGGACAGCAAGCGTTAAGGGGCTGAAAGTACGTTGCGATAAGCTCCCTTGGTAGCTAATGGTAATGCCTTTAAAGCGTGCTTGTTTGGGGGCTAGTTGTGCCACGGTACGCCCAAGCATTTCAGCTAAACCCATATAGTGCTTGACAGGGTCAATGACTTCACGCTTCATAACAGGCATATTCACGGCATTATTACAGAAGCCTGAACTAAAGAAGGACTTCATCTGCTCGGCAACGTCAATGGCAACGTTTAATTGAGCTTCCTCAGTACTTGCACCAAGGTGAGGGGTAAGCACCACACGGTTGCCTAACCCGAGGAGTGGGTTTTCAGGGTTTACAGGCTCTTGCGTAAATACGTCAAACGCTGCCCCAGCGACATGGCCTGAACGAATGGCATCCGCAAGGGCTTGCTCGTCCACCAAACCACCTCTTGCACAATTCACAAATTTTACGCCTTTTTTGCACTGGGCAAGTACCTCAGCGTTAATCATATTTTGAGTGCTAGCCGTTTTGGGGACGTGTAACGTGATAATATCTGCTTCAGCCCAAATAGCATCCAGCGTTTCAACCAGCTTAAAACCCAAGCTTTCTGCCATTTGCTTGCTGGCGAAGGGGTCAAATGCAAGCACTTTCATGCCCGCTGCTTTCAGCACGCTTGCCGCACGAGAACCAATTTTACCCATGCCGATAAGCCCTAGGGTTTTACCAAACAATTCATTCCCAACGAGTTTGCTGCGCTCCCACTTGCCCGCTTTCAAGGACGCATCCCCCTCAGGGATATGACGAGACAAGGCAAAAACCATCGCTACGGTGTGTTCAGCGGCGGCAATGGTGTTCCCCTCAGGGGAGTTAAGTACAATCGCTCCAGCACGTGTAGCGGCGGCAACATCGATGTTGTCCGTACCAACGCCAGCACGTCCCACAATTTTAAGATGTGGGGCTGCTTTAAAGACCGCTTCTGTTACTTGTGAAGCACTCCGTACCATTAAACCATCGACATCTTTGACTTTTTCGAGTAAGGCTTCACTGGAAAGTTTGGGTTCAAAAATGACTTCGCACACATCTTTAAGTAAATTCGCAGCAATGGCGTTGATACCATCGGTGATGAGAACTTTGGGTTTAGAAGTGCTGTTAGACGGGGTAGCGGAGGAAAACATGGTATGGGTTCCCAAACTTATTTTATATCAAGACTAAAACGTAGCATAACAACATGGCAGATATTTTATGGTGGGTATTTTTCATTGAGAGAGATGCTGTGGTGATAGCCCCTCACAAAATATCTTTGTAAGGGGCTAATCCAGTTAAATCATGGCAGGTTCAGTGGCAGGTTCAGTTTTTGGTTTGGCACAGGTCATGGTGCAACAAATGCGTTCACCAGACTTCGCATGTAGCAGAATATCCATAGCCGCCTTCGTTGCAGCCCCTGCGGTAATGTCGCACCCTAAATGTAAAAGACTGGCTTCAAGGGCGGCGAGTGTCATTAAGGTATCCCGAGGACTCACATGACCTAAATGGCCAATTCGGAAAATATGACCTTTCAATTCTTTCTGACCATCGGCCACCGTGATACCAAACCCCTGCTTAAGGGTTTTACGTAGCGCATCAACAGACACCCCTTCAGGTGGACGTACAGAAGTAACGGCTCGACTTGCATGCGTACACTCGGGTACTAAAGGCTTCAATTTTAAAGCTTTTAAGCCAGCACGTGTCATTTGGGTTAGTAACTCGTGGCGGGTGTGTACTTCCTGCCAGCCTTCTGCTTCAATCATTTCAAGGGCAACATCAAGGGCTTCAATCAGATTCGTGGCAGGTGTCCAGACCGTTGTAAACTCAGCTTGTGCTTTGAGCGTTTTCTTGAAATTAAAGTAAAACCCTGGGGCTTGACATGCCTCATGAGCCGCTAAGGCACGTTCACTCAGGGCTAAAAAGGCTAACCCTGGAGGAATCATGAAACCTTTTTGACTTCCTGTCACGGCGACATCAATTCCCCATTCGTCAAAATGGAAAGGCGATGCAACGGCACCTGTGACCGTATCGACAATCACGAGGGCACCATACTCACGTACCATTTGGGCAATAGGTTCAATGGGGTTGAGTACCCCTGTGGAGGTCTCGCTATGAATCATCGTGATTGCTTTGAAGGGGTCGTGTGCTTCATGCGTTTGTGCTTCAGTCAAGCGTGCTTTAACGGCTTCAAGGTTATAGCTCTGACCAGGCTCTACGGCAAGAATTTCGGCACGAAGCCCCAGTGTTTTGGCGATTTCAGCAAAACGTTGACTAAACACGCCACATACCAAACATAGGATTCTGTCACCAGCGTTGAGTGTGTTGCTTAGTGCGGCTTCCATCGCACCTGTGCCACTGGCGGTGTAGAGTAAGACAGGTTGTTTTGTATTGAAAACTTTTTGTAAACGAGGCAATACCCGTTTTAAAATAGCCTTAAACTCGGGGCTTCTGTGTCCGATAGCGGGGCGAGAAAGGGCTTGTCTGACACTGTCAGGCAAAGGGGTCGGCCCAGGAATCATCAGGGAAGTTGTGAGTTGGTGAGGGTTGACCCCAGGGAATAACGACGTTGTAGATTCTGAAGAAAACATCATCATTGAAAAGCCATCCTGTTCAATTTTTAATCCAAGTTAAACATCAATAAAACAACCCATACGCCCCAGTATTATGACTAAAACTATTGCAATACGACCATTTCGTATCTACACCCTAAAAGAAGCGTGTACTTCCTCTTAACATACTATCAGAAACATATTTTTCATAGAAACCCCTTGCGTGAAGGAGAATGTTTAAAGAGGGTTGTTAAACGATGCGCATACCTGAGTGCGTGTGTATTTAGGTTAAAACAAGAGAGGTTGCTTCTGTTGATGATTCTTCAGCTTCGAGGTATTGATAGCTACTAGGGAGTTGCTTGTTGGACTTCACGCCTTTGGTTTCAAGGCGTTTGATTTGAGGCATAATCCCTTGTTGACCTCGTAATGTTGTGTTGGCATCATCGACCTGTCTTGAAAGAATTTCAAGCGTTTTTTGAACGGTTTCAAAGCGCTCGGCAAAGAGAGCAGCCCGCTTATGTAGCTCTTTGCCCATGTCAATAATTTCGGTCGCAAGGTCTCTGCTTTGAGCTTGCGTCCAACCTTGGGCGATTGTTTTTAGCATCGCCATTAAAATAAGAGGACTGGCGAGAATAACCCCTTGCTGAAAAGCTTCTTCCATCAAAAGAGGACGTTCCTCAAGTGGAATACGCAACATACTCTCACGAGGGACAAATAAAATGACAAAGTCCACGGCGTTTTCTTCTTTAGTGTGGTAGCCTTTTTTGTTGAGGCGTAAAATTTCATTGTTTAAGCTTTGGGTAAGCTTTTTACGCTCTTCTTGAGAGCGTCCTTCTTGCCAGTAGTCTGCTTCAAAAGCTTCTATTTTGCCCACAAGCGTTTTGGCATCAATCAGTACGATATGCCCATTAGGCAGGTGAATTTTAACATCGGGACGGGTCATTTCACCTGATACGTTCTGGACGGTTTGTAGTTCAAAGTCACGGTCTTTTTGGAGTCCTGACATTTCAAGAAGCCGCATGAGTTGGAGTTCTCCCCAGTCGCCACGCCCTTTGTTGTCTGTAAGCACGCTTACAATACGGTCCTTGGCAAGCATCAGTTCTTGCGTTTGTTTGGCGGATTGCTCCAAGTGGGCTTTCAGGGATGTGGTTTCACGCAGGGTTTGGTCACTGAAGACTTTTAGGCGTTCGGCATTGTCTGTGATGAGTCCTTGTAGCGGTTTGAGCAGGGTGTCAATGTCCTGCTTAAAACGCTCGGTACGTTCTTCATGGGTAAGACGACTTTGATTATGAAACTTTTCATGCAAGCCATCTAAGGCTTTGAGGCTTAAGTCTTCAAAACGTTGTTGGAGTCTGGTTTCAAGCTCCGTGTGCCATGACTGCATTTGGGTTTGAAGGGTGTCATGTTGACTTTGCAAACTTGCAAGCTCCGCAGTGCGTTGGGTGAAAAGCGTCTGTGTGCTTTCGTGTGTGGTTTGAAGGGCTTGGTAACGGGTTTCACAGCTTAGGAGCTGCTCAGTCAGGGCTTCCAGTTTGGCTTGAAGGGCTGCACGTTCTTCTTTGAGCGTTTGCGTGCTGGCGTGGTCTGCCTGCCATTGGGCTTGGTGCTGTGTTTGTTGGTCGAAGAGGTCTTGGAAACGTTGTTGTAAGTGGCAAAGCTGTTGTTCAAGGTCTTGTACTCTAAGGCTTTTTTCATTCAGTGAACGTTCACCGCCTTGTTTGCCCAGTACATAGCCTAGAAAGCTTCCGAAGCCTGTGAGGGTGATGAGTGTCAGTATGTCTGTGATGCCGCTCATGATGAAAAATACCTTATGATTGGGTGATCGTAAAACAGGGGATTCCTAAACTTACTCTATCATAGCGTAAGCAAGCGTTGTATACTATCGTTTATTGTACCTTGTGTGGCAATCGTATGTATCTTTTTTGCGCTTCTTCCTTTCAGGAAAGATTCAGAGAGAGAGGTCAATGTGTCTCATTTTTCTTGGCTTTTTAGAGGTACTCTTGGGTTGGCGCTTCTGGGTTATGGTGTATACTTTTGTAGTAGTGGTCAGGGTTTTAGTGCCGAGCAATCTTCTCCTACCTTAGAACGTGGCTTACAGGTCAGTTATGCCAAGAGTTATACCCTTGCTCATTTGTTTCAACGTCTTGACCTATGGCAGCTGCCTACCTTAACTGAGGCCAATGCCATGTTTACGACCTTGACTCAAACCGACGTAACGCAACGTCCTACGCCTTATGCTCAAGCGTTGGTCTGTTTAGCTAAGGCACAGCTTGAAGCCTCTTGGCAGTTTGATGCCTTATTACAACCCTCACGAGATACCCCTTTAGGCGGCGTATCGCCTTTAGCACCTTCTGCATGGCACCTTCCATACACAGAGACTTGTTCGCAGACACTTACAAACTACGAAAGGCAAAACCCAGTGCTGCCACCATCGTACCGTCAGCGGCGGATAGTGGTTCGGTTTCTTCAAGCTCAATCGCACGCACTTCAAGAAGGATTTCAAGGGACGACTCCCACGCTTGCAACACAAGACGCATTGAGGCTTACTCGATATGCTTTAGAAACTTTGCCCCGTGAGATGTCTTGGCATTGGGTGGGCATGTATTTGTCTCAAGAGGACGCATTACACACGCAGACTGCTTCAAAACTTACTGAAGATGAATACCTCCAACAACAGCTTGCACAGGCTCGAACGCTCCATAAGCTCCATCAAGGTTTCCGCTTTCCGATGTTATTGTTACAAGTGTTTAAACGCCCCTTACGCCCATGACACCCGATACCTTTACGCAAGCGTGCCTTGCTCTTTTTGCCCTTGTGGATGCCAAGTACCCTATGAAAGGGGTTGAAACCCTTCTTCGACGTGCAGAAATAGAACATCAACAAACGCAACAACCCTTAAACATGATTTTGCAACGTGTGTATCAAGAAGCTGAGGGGCGTACTTATGCACGCCTTGCCCTGTTAGGGCAGTGTGGGCTATCTGTCACCACTGAAAGAGCAAATACCTCGGCAACGTTACCCTAGGATTCGGTAGCCATTTTTTGTGTATACGTCGGGTTTTTGCGGGAGGGTTACAAACCCTCCCCTACGTTAGGTTTTGGGTTTTGTAGGGGAGGGTTTGTAACCCTCCCGTTGGTGGTGTATCTATGGAAAAAATACATTGAGGGATTGTCGTTATACCGATGTAAATCAGTAGCCACGCTGGCCATTGGTTATCCTAAGTAATTTTGCTTGCCAAAAGGGGTAAACGCCACTCTGAAGGGGGTTTAAGATACTCGGGTTGAGGCTTTGGGGTTGTTTGAGAGGCTTGTTTGGTAGGGTTGGTAGAGGTATTGCTAGAGAAACGCTCAGAGGTTTGGTGATTATTTAATGGCGTGTTTGTGGGTTTGTTGTTTGCAGGAGAGATAGTGGTTTGTGTGACCGTTCCCTGCATTGTCCGATTCAAGCTTGTTGCTGTTGCGGGTTTCATCATGCTTAAGGCAGTGCTACCCCCTTTTACGGCTAAAAAAGTTCCTGCCATAGAGAGTCCTACCCCTGTGACGAGCCAATCTGTAGAGGTGGGGTTCATGTTTTTTAGAGCAATATCCGCCAAGCCATTATCGTAGGCCTTGTAGCCAGCCTTGGCGAGGGCTTTTGCGGCAACAAGAGGCGATTTTTTATCAGGAGAGAGGTTTTTGAGGTCGTTGGCGATGGCACCTCTTTGTTGCCATAGTCGAGTGAGGGAGCCGAGGGGGTCTTTGGGGTCGATATGCTTGCCGTAGGTTTGAAGAAACTTCAGTGCCGCTTTCGGTTTAATTCCTTCCTGCTTTAAAGCTTGCGTTACTTGGTTTAAACGCCCATGTCTCATACCACCAATGGCAGTACGAATGAGTCCAGGAAGTTGTGCGGCGGCTTTAAAAATCATCATAAAACGCAGGGGTACTCTCGTCAAAACGTGTGATGAAGTAAAAGGGGGTTCTTTTTTTGCTCGTTTTTTTTGCTGGTATAGCATAATAAAAACAGCAAGTCTTGCCTAGTTGCTTTTATTAAGTTTAGTAAGAGGGAGGGTTATAAATCCTCTCCTTCTACATAAGGAGATGGCAATGGATGGATGCCGATTATGGATGCCGAAGCTTCGTGAATATCGCATGATACCACGCTTACTTGTATGAAACCTATTTGACTTGCGATGTTTGCGGGGATGTTGAGCTGTTGCGTCATTCCGCACGAAGTTGCGGAATCCAGAAGCTGAGGTGTCATAGACCCTGCAACGCATATTGCCTGACTTTAAGACAATTTGCACTTTATTTTGTTTTTATTTTTTTAAGCTTTTTATTTTTCTTTCTTGACCCTAATCATGTTAGTCAAAAGAGTAGGATGTCCCATGATTGTTGGTATGTTTTCGCCCATAAAAACCATGCAACCTCGCACACCTAGCTTTCAAGCGGTAAAAGATGCCTTGCAACAATTGCCTGATTTTGGACTAGGTGCCAGTAAAAATCCTGTGACGCATGTTCTGCAAAAGCATCTGTTGAGTTCTAAACAGGCTCGGCAGGTCATGGATATGAGTCCGAGTCATGTGTATGGTCAAAAAGCTGGCGTGCTACATACGCTTTTTCCTCACGCTGATGAAACAGACCTGACGGTATCCAGTAAACGTTTGGGGCAGTTTCTCAATGCCGTCCAAAATGAGTTTAGTTTTGAGGCGGATGATGCAGCGGGTAATTTGAGTGACTTTACAGCCGTGTTCGCCGGGAAACGTATTGCATTCAAACATCTTGGGAATGGCTCTAATGGTCATGTCTGGCAAATGGCGGATGCCAATACCCCTGATAAACCTCTTGCCACGTTTAAGCAATCTATTATGAATGGTCGGAATCTTGACCATTTCTTTACAGAAGAAACCGCTATTGGGAATTACGTGACTCATGGACAAGGTGCTACAAAAAACGCTCAAGGCGTTTATATGAGTTCGCATCAGCGTTTAGGGGATACCTCGGGCTATCAAGTGTTAGGGGAGTATATTGCACCTGATGCTCTATTAAAGAACCGCTCAGGCAAACGGCTTGAGGACGTGCAGGTGAGAGGCAACAAAGAAGCGCTCACATTTCATGATGAGTTTTTCCGTCCTAATGATACAGGTGATTGGCGATTGAATCAAAACCGTATGGGTCGTCCGCTTGTGCAAATGAAAGACCCCGATGGCACTGTCCATAAAGTGGGCCCTATTCGGATTGACTTGAGTGCTTTAAATAACCGTCATTATAAAACACCTGATACAGAAATAGACGGATTACGTACCCAAGTGGCAGAGCAGGTTGCCCAAAAAGGGTTTTCAAATTATCCTGAAGGTTATGCCCGTTGGGGGGATATTGATACCCGCTTCCCCAAAGCAAAAACAGATGCTGATTATGAGGTTTATAAGCAACGACAAGCCTTTTTAACAGGGCAGTTTTCAAAGCAAGGAAGTTTAGCGGATACCTTTACCACGTACCGTAAACCTTCTGCATACCGACAATTGACCTCTAAGGAAGGGCATGCAGGGGAAAAAAAGTATCTTATTGGTAATCAACTTGAAGACGCTCAAGAACAGCTTGCGAATACTACAGACCCTCAGACTCAAGCGAAACTTCAATCTAAAGTTGCCCATTTGACACAAAGAAAAGAAGCTCACCAAACTTCACGTAACGCCTTCAAGCGTGAACGTCAGCAGTTAGATGAGCGACTGGGACTTGAGTCTGTACAGGCTTTTTCAAAAAAACATTTTTTTGATTTGGGCATTGAGGATGTTCGAGTGAAGCCAGCACCCAAACAGGCACCCACTGCGTCGGCTCCGTCCAAAGCTTAAAAGCGGTTTTATGAATGCCAGTGTAAGTCGTACGTATTATCCTCAAGTTGGAGGAGAATGGCTCTTTTAGATGCGATTGCCGTGAGGTTTGCCCTTCTGCTAGCCCTTGCCATTGTATGTGCTTGAACGCTAAACTAAAGCACGCAATTTCAGGGGCGTGAGCGTGTTTATTGAATCAAGCAAGAAGTAAGCTAACCAAAGCTTCTCTCTGAACCTTAAACATAGAAATTAAATAGATAGATTTAAATAGATAGATGAGGTTGGATAACCCCACCACGAACCAATAAGGGGGTGTCATGACCCCTGATAGTGCAGTGGATTTGAGCTACTTAATGAAGAAGCGTATCCCTTGAAGATATCTCAAAGCCTCAAAACCCCTCCCATATGATTGATTGAAGATTGAGAGTGTAAAACTGATGATGATAAGTATCCCTAATGTCACCCGCACGGTACAAAAAACTGCTACAACTGTTCAGGATTTAGCACAACACGTGAACCAAGCTCGTCGAGAGGCACATGGTGCCGCACGATTGATGCGGATGCCTGGGACGGGTGTTTTGCGTCGGTTAGTACAGGGAGAAAATGCCGTACCCGATACCGCCAAGCAAGCGATTACTCATTTAGGGCCTCAGCAAAGAGCGTTTTTTAGACAGTATGTTTCAGGTTCTGGCACCTTGCAACAGGCGGTGGATGGCTTGGAAACGAATCCTGTCAAGGCAGGTGCTTTACGTAAGGCTGAACGCCTTTTGACGGGAAATCGTACGACTAAGGCTGAAGATGCTGCCAGGGTTTTAAGTGATGCTCGTCATAAAGCATCGTTAGGTGGTAGAGGACAAGCTGCGAAAGAAATCGCAACGACAACGGCCCTTACAGTGGGTGGTTTAGCAGCCCTTACAGTGGGTGTTGCGGGTGTTAAAGCAGGGCAAGATAATGTTGCCACTCGTCAACTTTTAGCGACACCTAATACACAGCTACAAACAGAACAAAATAAGCAACAAACACAGCAGTTTTTGAATAGCCGAGGGATTCAAGGTGAGGTGACAAGTATTCGTCGTCAAGGAGATAATCGTCTTGTGGCGAATGTGACGACCCCCTTGAGTAGTTTAACGGATACAACAAACGATAGTACTCGTGGCACACGTACGGTGGTGTTACAACGAGATGCCTTCCCTCTTGATTTGCCTATTACAGGACGTAGCAGTTTAACGGTGTTGCCTCAGAATAAGACAGATAAACCCCAAAACCTTCTTGCCGAGACGACGACTGACCCTGTACGCCAGTATAATCCAGCAACACGTTTGCTAGGACAAACCCCAGACCTTTCTAAAGTGACGTTTGGCTTTAAGGATAAACAGAATCAAACGACCTCTGCCAACTTAAGGTTGCCCTCAGGGGGGTATGTTCATCAAGCTTCTGTACTGAACCAAGGCATGCCTAAGTTATTTTCCGACCCTAAGCTTGCCACCTTACAATCGCTTGTGTTACCTGACGCATCAGGGACAACAAAAGCTGTTGTGGTCACAGATGGTATCGCTGGGCAAGGAAAAAAGCATGAAAATGCACAGGTGGTTCTTAAGATAAAAACCGCTCAAGGTAATACTGAAACGGTTGCTATCCCTATTCAGGGTGACATCATGCGTCCCTCTTCCAATCAGCATCAATACCGTTTAACATCTGACACTAAGGCACGTGTTTATAGTAAGGATGGCACCATGCAGGAAGTTACCCTCGGAGCCTTGAATGCCAAACTTGCGGATGAAAAAGCGGGTTTTGAGGTGCTTACACCTACAAGCCAGTTTACGGCACCTATTCCACCAGAAACCTTGAAAAGCATACAGTCTAGCCCTGCTTACAAAGCCGATGCACAGTCACGAAAAGATTTTGCACTTCAGGCTAAACAAGAGGTTCTTTTGACGGGTCAGGGTTTAAGTCAAATCAAGTATGACTAACCACCGCATTTATCGTTTATTGATGATTTTATGAAAGTTTTTCTCTCTCTCAAACCTTGCCGTGAGGTGCTATGAAGCACCCTCACGGTTTTTTTTAGGGTTTTATCTCCTAGCTAAACACAGGGCCTGATTGGCTTTTCTTTTTTTGGAGCAGTTGTTGTGCTTGGAAGTAAATGGCTTGTGCTTGGGCATGCACGGCATGGTCCGCATCTGAGAGAGGGGCTTCATTGGCAGTGGGCAAGCTATCTGGTGCAAGGGCTGCTGTCATGACCGTTTTGGCGTGGTCAATGGTTTCTTGTGGATTCGCTGCGTTGAGGGTTGGCATTTTCACAGGCACAGACCCTGCGACTGTGATGCCGTCACTGTTTTTTGTAAGGCTTATGGCACCTCCAAAACGACCCGCCGCTTGTTTGTGGGCAAGTTCATGAGCATAAACGGCCTGATGACTTTTTTGACGTACCTGTGCCTTGGCATCATCCAAGGTGGCACCTTGCCCTTGCCAAGCACCAAAACGATAGGTCCAGTAACCACCGCCTTGGTTATGACCGCCAATGCCCCCGATGGCCATCATCATCATCATCATGTATTTTGACCCTTTCTTGAATTAAAGAACCGTTTTCTGAAAAAGAGATGTAGCGTCGGTAGATAAAATCAGTGACTCTATTATAGCGTTTTTCTATAAGAATAAAACCCCTCTTATGTGCATGTTCGGTACGATTTAAGGAAGCTTTAAGCTTGTGTGTTATCCCTTGTGTTATCCCTTCTGTGCGGGTATCCAGAGGGCTATTTCGTGAAGCCTCTCTTGATAAACGCTTGCGTCCTTATGCGTTTGGATACGCTAGCACTAAAGTAATCACACATTGCTTTTATCCTTTTGTAGACCCATTAGGGGGTCTTTCAAAGGGGTCTTTTAGCGTTATTGTATGGACGCATCGGCTTGTCTTTTTAATTTACACTTTATTTCACGCATCAGGGGAGCGTTGCAGCTATGGGGTTAGCAGCAAGTTCAGCGAGGTTATTTTACCTCATTGCACGTAAAATGGATATTCAGTTTGAGTCGATGGTGATTAACCAGGCTCGGATGCGTATCACCAATATTATGGATAGGTATATTTCGGCGTTCCAGTCGCTTGACCCTAACCAAGACGTGATTCGACGGCAAGAATTACTCTTTCAGGCTTTATCGCAGCAAGACAAGCGCTTTGAGCTTGCTTTAAACCGTCTTAAAATTCAGCTCGACTCTATCACAACCGAGATGGAAACCGTTCGGAAGTTCGTCAACGATGGCGTTCAAGGCTTTAAGGCGATGGCATAACGAATGACATGCCCAGTGCGTGTTTAATTTGACGCAACAAGCGACAGAAAACCCCGTTTCTGTCGCTTGTTGTTTATCATGTGTAACTGGTTTGCACCCATACAGGGAGCCGTAGGGGAGGGTTATAAACCCTCCCGAAAAAGCCTACATTCCAACCAGCGGGAGGGTTACAAACCCTCCCCTACGCTTCAAACACTTTTACATCATTCTTGCCGAAAACTGATACAGTTGCTATAGGGGGTATTTATTTGATTTATACTGAGAGAAACTTACTGCTCTTTGTTTGATAGCCCCACTTTTACCTAATGATGCTCAATGCCATGTACGCTTCTTCTTCTGCCTCTGCCTCGTCTTCTTCTGATAGTGTGTCCCTTCACCCTGTGGTGCGTGAAGCTTTGCGGTACGGACGTACGCATTTGTGGGAGTCGATAGAAGCCACCCAGTACATCACGTTTCAACGTGTGTTAGAGGGCATGCAGCGGCATCGTTTGGGGGAAGAGCATTTTTACTGTGTGACGGGTTACGGGCATAACGACATGGGGCGTGATGTTTTGGATGCCGTGTTTGCCCATGCTCTGCAGGCTCAAGCGGGCTTAGTGCGTCCGCATATTGTTTCGGGGACGCATGCCTTAGCCGTGATGCTTCATGGTGTGTTGGCTTCAGGGGATGTGATGCTTTGCTTAACAGGACATCCCTATGACACCCTAGAGCCTGTGATTGGCTTAGGAGAAGGCAAGCCTCAACCTAACTCCTTAATAGGTCGTGGCGTGGTGTATCAAGAAACCTCTATTTTTGAGGAGGAGGGGCAAACCCTTGCGCCTGCTTTTACGTCTGAGCAAGAGGCACTGATACGTCAAGCCAAGGTGGTTTATGTGCAACGCTCCAGAGGGTACAGTACCCGTAAGAGTCTTTCAATTCCTGAGTTACAGGCATTATTTGCCCGTATTCGGGCGTGTCACGCTGAGGTTATCATTGCGGTGGATAACTGTTATGGTGAGTTTGTAGAAACCCAAGAACCCACGGCTGTGGGGGCTGACCTCATGGCGGGTAGCCTGATTAAAAACCCAGGGGGTGGGATTGTACCCGCTGGGGGCTATATTGTGGGTCGGACAGACTTAGTGGAAGCCTGTAGTGAAGTGCTTACGTGTCCAGGGATTGGGCGTGAGGGTGGGTATCTCTTTGACATGACCCGCTTGATGCTTCAAGGGTTGTTTCTTGCACCGGGGGTTGTGGCTGAGGCACTCAAGGGGATGTCGCTTTTTGCCCATGTGTTTCATCAGTTGGGGTACCGTGCTTTGCCTGCAATGGACACAACCGTGAGAAGCGATATTATTCAAACGCTGTATCTGAGTAGTGGTGAGGAAATCCAAGCCGTATGCCGTGCCATTCAGGCATGTAGCCCCGTAAGTAGTTATGTGACTCCCGAGCCAGCCGTAGTACCAGGGTATGAAAGCCCTGTGATTATGGCGGGTGGTACGTTTATAGATGGCTCCAGCATTGAGCTTTCTGCTGATGCCCCCTTGCGTCCGCCCTATACGCTCTTTATTCAAGGTGGCTTGACGCATGCCCATGCCGTCACCACGTTAAACACCCTCCTCAACCAGCAGGTATTTAACCAAGTTAATCAAGGTGAGGATGTTTAAAAGCATCCGTTCTCATACACATTGAAGCTTGCATCTAAAAATGGTATCTTTCGATTACCTTGTGCTAAGCTAATGCTTTTGTTCGTCTTTTGATGTTTTATGGTATAATCCTTCTTAAAATAACTGTGTGGCACCATGGCTATCATCTTAATTTAAACAACCCGCATGGTTAAAGATACTCAGTACATAAGGTTTCCTTGGCATGAACACAATCCTATTGCACCCTCTCGCTCATGATGTTGCTACTTTGCAAGAAGCTCAAAAGCCTAAGTACGTTTTTGCGTATGACCTCGGCTTGGAGTCGTTGGGGTATTGTGTGCGTGAGGATAACCCTGATAAAGTCGACCCAACAGCGGTGGGGGTACGCTTGGTGCCATCTACCCATGCTTCTTTAACCGAGCGTGGGCTTCCTGGGCGTAGACGGCAAATACGCACCCGTTTAGCCCACAAAGCTCGTGAAACCTACTTTAGGCATATGTGGGAAGCCGTGTATGGTTTGGGGAGTTTGCCAGTGGGTGATAAACGCTGGCAGTGGCAAACCACTAAAAAAAGCAAGCTTTGCAATAGTGTGGGCTTGCGTGTGGCTATTTTAGAAGGCATTGCCAACCCCGACGGGACACCGCTTGAAGATTGGCAGTACTTTAAGGCGTTTCATCATGCCATTCAACGCCGTGGGTATGAGGCAGTGCCTTGGCAAAAAAAAGCAGTAAAAGGCTCTTCTGATAAGGAAAAAGAATCTGAAGAAGACAAAGATGAAATGGAACTTGTAGGCAATTATACAAAGAAAATTGAGGCTCATCCCTTATGCCAAGGCATGCCTGAACACTATAAAAAGCCTTGTTATTTTGAGGCTGTGATTGCAGGGCTGTGGCATTGGGAGAACCCTAACACTTTACGCAGTCGCATTCCTAGCCATGCGGATAAAGTACGTATTGAAAGATGTTCTGCACCTCGTCAGCCTGTGGTGCAGGAGCTTACGGCACTCTTTGAATGTTTGCAAAAGGCACGCCCACATATTGAAGGGCTTCATAAGCCAGCGGCTTTGGAACAATTTTTGTACGGGCGTTCGGGTGAGTTTTGTGCCAGCTACCACGCCATGCAAAAAAATGCGATATCGGCTTTAAAGCCTTACGCTAAGTTTAGAGGCTCCAACCGTGCCTATAAAGTGAAGGATGCTTCTGAAAAAGCACTGCCTTTGTTCCAAGGGCAAGCTTTTCCGTTTGAGTGGGAAGGGGTGCTTTCTCAAAAAGTGGCTCGTTTTGATAACCGCATTATTGCCAAGTGTGCTTTAATCCGTCGGTTAAATGTCGCTCGTGCTAAAAAAGATGACGACGCTTACAAGCCAGCAGGTGTGAAGTGGAGTGTTGTCAATGATGCCAAAGCCTTGATGCTTTTGAAAAACCTTCGCTTTACTGACCGTAACTACACAAGCAGAGGACTTACATCGGGTGAGTTATTCGCTGTTTGGGATGCGTTTGTAAATGATAAGCAAGATACTTTATCGGCTGTTTGGCTTAACAAACATTTGCCAGAACTTGCAAACGCTGTTTCCTATAAAAATGACCAAGCCAAAAAACAATATGCTCAATTTGAAAACTGGAAACCTTCTTCGGATGGTCGTTCGAGCCTTTCACGTCCAGCCGCTTATCTCTTAAAGGAGCTTATTTTATCAGGTCAATCGCCTGAGATATTTATTCAAACCTTTTTAGAGGCAGGGCATTATCCTACACCTTGTAAGCGTACAGGTGAGATTTTATACCGTGAATTTTCAGACGATGGGCGTACAGGTTTAATGCGGGCTGACTTGATTGACTTTGCAAAAGGCATGGGTTGGGATACCCCTTGGGAAAGTTTGTCTTTAGGCGACCGCCGAGATGAGTTTTTGAATGAGCCTCTTTCAGTACGTGAAAAGCAAATCCATAAGCTTATTGCGACGTGTCGTAACAACCTTGTGCGTAACCGCTTACAACTCTTTTTTAACTTCTTTAAAACGCAAGTGAAAGCGTACGGCACGCCTTCTTATGTGGTATTGGAGTTTGCTCGGAGCGATAACGCCTTGAATGGTAATCATAAAAAGAAGGAAATTGAAAAACGTCAAAAAGAGCATGCCGTCATCAATAAAAGGCATGAAGAATATCTTGTGACGCATGGCATTCCTGTGATGGGTAAAAACATCAGAACCCTTGCCCTTTGGGAGGAGCAGGGTAAGATATGTCTTTATACGGGCAAAACCATTGATAACCCTTTTGATAGCCAATGGGAGATTGAACACGTGGTGCCAAGCTCTATTGCAGGTACCAGTAAGCGTGAAAACCTTGTACTGGCTTGTAGTATTGCCAATAAAGAAAAAGGCAAACGTACCCCTTACGAGTGGCTGAAGCAAAAGGGGGAACAGCCTTGGCAACAGTATCAAGGTAGAATTGAAACCATAAAAACGCTTTCAAAGAAGAAAAAAAGCTTGCTTTCAAGTGAAAATGCCCGTGAGCTGATTGACTCTTACAATGGTTTGGCGGACACTTCCTACCTGAGCCGTCTTGTACAGCAGGTAGTGCATTTGTACTGTAATAAGGGCGTGGGTGCTGCTGACCAAGACCGTTTTGTATATGTAGCCCACGGTACCCATACAAACCTTATTGCCAAACGCCTGAATGCTTACCAGTACTTGTATGATGCTACTGATAAAATTGAATGGGAAGTTTTGGCGACCTATCCTAACGGCGAGGTGAAGTATCAGTACGCTAAAAAGAATCGGGCAAATAAGCGTCATCACGGGGTGGATGCCTACATGTTGAGCTTCTTTAGGCACTTTTTTGGCTCTGAAAAATGTGAAGAAACAGGTGCGATGATAACCGTTTTTAAGCCTGGATACATCACGAATACCTTGCGTGATGCACTGGAGCCAACCACACGCCGTATTGTCCCTATCAACATCAAGCGTAATAAAATTGACCTTGACCCTAAAGATACCGTCTATGGTATTCGTGATGAAAAATACGTTGATAAAAAAGGTCAAGAACGTGATGCGTATCATTTAATAGGTCGTTCACGCATTACTCAAAAAGATATTGACAGTATGCGGGATAAAGCACTGGCTGAAGCCCTCAAAGGTTTGCCAAAAGAAGCTTGGAAGACCGTTAAGGAAATGGGAAGTACCTCTGTTGTACTTCATGAAGACCAAACAGTATTTCACCCTCGCTTTAAAACCCCCGTGCGTCAGGCTTCTAAGGCTACTTATAATCTTAAGAACGAGCCTTATAAAGATACTGAACTTTCACGTACTGAAAATGGACGTTATCAAATTGTCAATTATGGTGATGTGACTGATGTTATGGCTAAAGAAGCCTTAGCGACAAGAGAAAGAGAGAGAAGAAACAAAGGTAAAAAAGAAAGAGGACTACAAGGCTTGGCTTTTAAATGTAGTAAAAGTGCGATAGGGCAAGTGTTATATAAAGAAGGCAAAACTTGGAAAGTGCAACCTTTATATACGCATATCAACCGTCAAGTTTTGCTTGAAAACTTAAAAGCAAAGTATGAGCTATATTGTGATGCTGAGGGGCAACCTATGGTGTTTAATACGGGATGCTACATCCAAGTACAGCGTTCGCATCCTAAGCTTGAAGATAAGGGTATTTATCCTCATGTGCCTTATGAGTTGTCAAGTTTAAAGTCTAGTGGTCAGTTAGACTTAAAGATGCTTGATTATAAGCCTGCAGTATCAGGTTTAATTGAAGCTGGGTTAAGCCTTTATACGCCTGATAATGCCAAGGTCATGGTTTAACCCTCTCCCTCAATCCCTTTTATTCTTTCACATACAAGGGAGGGCAATCGACCTGAGCAACAGAGTATACGCTACTGGATACATCAAAGAGAAACACTATAGCACTTTATGGAGCGTTATGAAGGCTCGTACTGCGTAAAATGACGCATTTTTTTAAGACTTTCTCGATACTCATGAGAAGGTATCGAGTCCGCCACAATACCCGCCCCGCCATGGCAAACCAACAGGTGCGTATCAGGGTAGTACATGGCACTACGAATTAAGATATTCCAGTCAAGCGTACCCGTAGCCCCTTGCCAATAACCGCATGAACCTGTGTAAAAGCCTCGTGGCATAACCTCTTGCTTAAAAAGCCACGCCATACAACGCCACTTAGGACATCCAGTAATGGTACCTCCTGGAAACATCGCCTGCAACAGTGAAAACACTGCCGGTAAATCAGACACCTTTGAAGCTCGGAGATACCCTTCTACTTCACTGACGAGATGCGTTACATAACGGTAAAGTTCCAAGGTTTGATACTCTGTGACGTTTACAGAACCCGCTTCACACAAACGCCCAAGGTCGTTCCGTAAAAGGTCCACGAGCATGGTGTGTTCAGCTTGTTCCTTGGGGAGGGTTTTCAAGGCCGCCTCCAAAGTGCGTTGTTCGGCATGGGTTTCTCCTCTACTGCGTGTCCCAGCAATTGGACGAGTGGAAAGCCGCCACGTCTTGAGGGTGTCACTGGCGGTAGGGTCTGCAACAGGCTCTTGCAGAACCAAGCGCTCAGGGCTATGACACAGCAGCCAAGTAGGGGCGTTTTGAGATGCTATTGCTTGCCCCTGAAAAGACCACGGTGCATACCACAAAGCCGAAAAAGGAGAAGGATTATGAATATAACGGGCAAACCAATCAGACAACGGTTCATAGCCCTGAGGCATCGTCAAACGGGCTTGTAAGCTAAGGTTTGCCTGATAGAACGCCCCTTGGGTAATGCCCTGTTGTAAAGTACAGACCGCCTCCGAGTAAGTGACTTCAGACATACCCCATGTGATTGTTTCAGGAAGCGTCATCGCCTCAAGTGAAGAGGAAGTGGACTTATCCCTCTGGAACATGGACGCTTGTATGTCAGAAACCGCTTGACACAGACTTTCAAGACAACACGTAGGCGTATCCACATGCCAAGCCACATGGAGCGTACCTTCCTGCCAATCAATCCCCACCCATACCATGGTAGGACGCATGACGGCAATCGTCAGTGGGGCTTGTATGGCGGGGATTACGGTTTGCACGGTGATAGCTTCATGCGATGCAAAAGCACTAGGTTCAAGAAGGATGCCAAGTTCATACGCCCAGTAAACCCAAGCACTTCCCAAACGGGCTTGCATGACCTGAGACCACCCTAGCGTAGGTTCCGAACGCCAATCACGAGAGTCGGACAAACCAAGTTGCTGAGCTTGTATCCGCTCGGTTTGGCTTTGTAACCAGTCTTGAAAGCCTCTCGCTTGGTGCCATAAAGAATCTTCAGGGTATAGTACAAAACTTGAACTTGAGGAGAATACGTCCTTTTGTTGCGGAAAGCCTATCATCATAAAAGCATACCGTGACGTATTAGAGGACGTTTGCACGGGTGTTTTCGTGTCAATGCCAGGCTCAGTGTGAGGCTCAAAGAGGGTGTCTGCTGAGGCTTTATGAGGGGTCTCATGGGGAGGCATGCCGTTCATGAACTGCCACTCACACCCATACGGTAAGAGACACTCATGAAGGACTGTCATGAGTGTGTGCATCCCCTCGGGTGAAGGCGGCACTTCAAGAAGGTCAGACAAAGCAAGCACAGGCAATATTTGCCACTGCCCTAAGTGAAAGGCGTGTTTTGTGAATGTATCGAACGTAGATTTATCCCACATATCGCAAACCCTCCGTCGGATAACTTAACCCAGTAAGGTCTCCAATTGATAACGACGCGACCCCTTAAGGAAGACTGTTTTCACAGGACGACGTGCATCGGACAACCAAGCTAGATAAGCCTCACGGGCTTCGTCCACGGTGGTAAACGCATCACACAAAGCAACAGGCGGACAGGTACCTAGTTCAGCAAGGGTTTCAATGACTGGCAAGGCATGGGTGCCAATCACAAAAAGACGATGCCACCCCACAGGACGTTCCCCCATCCATGCGGCAAGCTGTCGTCCAAGCTGGATATGATACTGGCGGGTATAAGGTCCAAGCTCCTCCATGGCACCCAACACCAATAACACATCGGTTTGCGTGGCATCATCAGGGGTTTGGGTGTAAGGTTGCTGTGCCAACCAAGTAAAAAAACTGGTTAATGAAGCTTGCATACTGGCGGGGTTGGCATTGTAAGCATCAAACACACGGTGTAAAAACCCGCCATGGGCTAAAGGAATACGGGGTAAGATTTGCCAACGCTCAAGGGTGAGTGCAGCAAGTGCCTCAGGAGCAGCCTCTTCAAGAGAGGTTGTGAGTAAAGCCGTTTCATCACACAGGGTTTGTAAGACCTCCAAAGCAGGTTCAAGAGGAAGGTCAAGGGCATGAATAACCTCAAGGCACACGGCTACGTTTAAGGCATGGTGACGACCAGGTAATGCCAGTGGAAATGTCACTGTCTGCGAACCATCCGATAGACCATAGTCATACGTTTCTATCGCCCGTGGATGATGAGACGCACTGACCGTTAAACGTGTATGCCCTCCAAAAGGAACAACCCTCATGGCAGTATCTGCATCATGCGATGCGTGTGTTACCATTTGCGAAACCACATGAGGCACACGTGCTTGAATTAAAGTATCTTCTTCATTCACAAACCAATACCCCGAAGACTTTCGGGATGACACTTTGGATACCGATAAATCCACGGAAGTTTGCTGAAGAAACAACCCCTCGGCAATTTCGCATTTTGCTTCTGCAATGGCTTCCAAAGAACCCAGAAGCCCAATATGTGCTGGGCCTACATTAAGCGTCAATGCCATATCGGGTAAGGCACACTGAGCTAAACGACGGATTTCCCCCAAGCCACGCATCCCCATTTCAACCACCACATACGTATGGGCAGGCGTGGCTTGAAAAAGGGTTTGCACGACCCCAATATCATTATTATGATTTTTCGCACTGGCATGGGTGGGTGCATAAGCGTTCAACAACTTGGCAAGAAGATTTTTAACGGTTGTTTTACCCGAGCTACCCGTTAAAGCAATCACACGCTGCTGAGGATTTAACTGTGCTAAGGATTTACGATACCCCCTTGCCAATCCCTGATAAGCCAATAAGGTATTAGAAACTAACCAGTAGCTCGCCAAGGTTTGAGAGGCATTCGCAAGCGCCTGCAAGGCATTTTGATGCGTATGCCAATACGAGGTTGCTACCCAAATATAATCGACCGAGGCTTCTAGTGCCGCTTCAAGAAAAGTATGTCCATCAAAACGTTCCCCCACAAGAGGCATAAAAGCCACGGCAAGACCTTGGGCATGGGCTTCTGTAACTTTCTCAGCCAGTAAGCGGGTATCTGTGGTAAGCACCACCCCTTTTGGGTAGCGTTGACACCGCCCCGTTTGTACGGGTTGTACCTTTGCCTGTGTTAATGTAAGACATTCCTTCAAAGTAAAGACAGGAGAATCATGCCAAACAAAAGCGGGTGACAAAGCACATTCCATCTGTAATTCAGGAGCCATAACAAAGGAAACCTTTACTTAGAATCTATAATACCTAACGTAAATAATGCAGGAGTGCTTCAGTGCAAAGTCTGGCAGAGCGTAACGCCCCATTTAAAGACGGCGTTTGTGTCCAGTCACCTGCCAAAAAGACCCCCGAAGGATGAACCCCTGTCGCCAAATGAGCAAGATGAGGATGGGTTAAAGCACACGCTGCGGGGAGGGCATGTGGTAATCGATACGTTTTGATGTGTTGCCATTGCTTAATCGCCAAAATCCCAAACCAACTTGAAAGCTCCTGACGAATCAACGCCTCCAGTGCCTCTTCCTCCAGTTCAGGAATGCCATTAAGTGCCACACTCACCAAATGCCCCTGCTGCTTTGTTGCATAATCAGGCTGAACTAGCGTAGGTACGGTGACATTGTTCACCAAACCTTGCCCCGTCCCATTAAGCATTAAGATAGGCTGGGTAATGGGCGGCGTAGGCGTACGATAGTAAAGTTGAGCAGTGGCATAATGATGTAGCCTACCCTGCTGACGTAAATAACTCAAGGACATCTCGGAACTCATGGCTTCATCCAAAGTATGTAAAAGCCCCACTGTGGCAGGAAGGTCGCAAGCTACCACCACAGCCTTTGCATGTAGTGGGGAGTCCTGTCCGTGTAACCACACATGCTGGGGGTCAAGCTTGGTGACACGGCATCCTGTGCGGACATAGTCAGAAGGAATCTGGGCCAATAATTGACTCACTAAAGCCCCCATACCCTCTTGAGGTAGGGCAACTTCACCTTGTGCAAACATCAAATAGGTAAACAAAAACTGGGAAGCTGGCGTATCCAACAAAGGCTCTAAAAACACCCCTGAGAAAAAAGGCTTAAAGAAGCGCGTAATCATACCTTGAGAGGCAGAGGAAAAACCATAGGCTTGCAAAAACTCAAGCGTCGTAGCACGGGTAAAGTCTTTTTGGAAAAGAGCCTCATGCGTTTCAGGCTCATAAAGGCTATAAGGGTCTGTAACATCTATCAGCTGCTTGCGTAATTTCAATACAAGGAGCTTTTCAATCGGATTACCAATACTTGCAAATAAGGTGGCAAGGGCCGATTCAGGATGTTTGAATGGGTCGCCTACATAGGCAAAACGTTTACCCTGCCAAAGTTTGGCACCCGCCATAAAGGGTTGCAGTTTGAGGGCTTTGAGGTCAAAAAACGACGGAAGCTCAGGATAAGCAGTGAGGAGAACTTGAAAACCCACATCGCATTGAAAGTCTTGGACAAGTTCTGTTTTTACACGACCACCACAAACCTCTTGTTGCTCCAAAATGAGAGGTCGTACCCCTTGCTTCAAGAGTGCTACAGCGGTGGCTAAGCCAGAAATGCCACCCCCAATAATAATGACATCTTCCGAATCAGTCGTGCCATGGTGCATGTAATTTTGAATATAAGTCATCACGTATCTCACTGAACCCTTCATTTAACTGGTCTTGCACTTAATACCATAGGCATGCTCAGACGTACATCAGGTCGTATCCCCCTAACAGCAAGCCACACATCCCATGGGGTCTTTCGTAGCACTGTATGCTTTTATAGAAGTAAGACGACTTTACGCATGAACTCACAAGCGTAAGGAATAGGAGGGTTATAACGTTAGTAGGCTAGCATGATTCATGTAGGGTTGTAAAACTTTAGGAATACTCACCGAGCCATCGGCGTTTTGATAGTTTTCCAAAATAGCAGCAAATGTTCTACCAATGGCAAGTCCTGAACCATTCAACGTATGCACAAACTCTGGCTTGGCATCGGGCGTAGGACGATAACGCAAGCTAGCACGACGGGCTTGGAAGTCAAAAAAGTTACTACAGCTCGATATTTCTCTGTAAGTATTTTGCCCAGGCATCCATACCTCAAGGTCAATACACTTACCCGCACTAAACCCCATATCCCCTGTACACAAAAGTAAGCGTCGGTAAGGTAACTCTAGGCGTTCTAACACCGTTTCTGCATGACGCACAAGGGCTTCATGCACCTCTTGAGAGGTTTCAGGACGCACAAAATGGACAAGTTCTACTTTGTCAAACTGATGCTGACGTAATAGCCCTCGGGTATCCCGTCCTGCTGAGCCAGCCTCTGAACGGAAACATGGCGTATAGGCACAATACTGAATAGGAAGCTGCTCGCCTGAAAGGATTTCACCTGCATGAAGATTCGTCACAGGAACCTCGGCCGTAGGAATCAAGTAAAGCTCATACTCACCTGTCAATTTAAAGAGGTCTTCTTCAAACTTAGGGAGTTGTCCTGTACCTGTCATGGTTTCACGATTCACTAAGTAGGGAGGCCATACTTCATGATACCCGTGTTCCTCAGTGTGTAGTTCAAGCATGAAGGTCATCAAGGCACGCACTAACTTCGCCCCTTTACCCGTGAAGACAGAAAACCGAGACTTGGCTAATTTCACGCCACGCTCAAAGTCAACTAAACCCAAAGCGGGTGCAATATCCCAGTGGGCTTTTGCCTCTGCCTCTGAAAATATCGCTTGACGTGCTTCCTTCAAAGCACAGCCCCAACGTTTAAGCTCTTGATTATCCGCCTCATCTTTCCCCACAGGCACACTCTCGTGAGGAAGGTTAGGAAGGGTCATTAAAATATCTGCTTGAGCCATTTCAAGTGCCTTGAGGGCTTCTTCAAGTGCATCCAGTTTGGCACTAATGGTCTTTGAGGCAGCGAGCATGGTCTCTGCATCTTCAGTTCGACCTTCTTTCCGAGCCAGCCCCATCGTTTTACTCAGCTGGTTACGCTCAGCACGTCCAGACTCTACCTCTGCTAAAATAGCACGCCGCTTTTCGTCCAAAGCCCATACTTCATCTACACGAGCAACCAATGCGGTATCCCGTTTAGCAAGTGTCGTTTTGATCCAGTCGGGGTCTTGACGTAGGAGGCGAATATCTAACATCGGGAAAGAGTCTCGGTCTAAAAATAAACGGTATAAAAATGCACATAAAGTATCTCACTAATATACCTCACAGGATAACACAGTTCAACACGCACCCTCTTGTAAGAGGGTGCGTGTTGAAGTGCTTAAAGTAAGCATGGTATGACATGACAAACTTAAAGAAGCCTCTGTCAATTCGTGCAGTATGACGAGGTGCTAATAGCCAATAGCTGCACTGTTAGAACATGCCGTGGGTTACACCCATGATACGACCCTCATGGTTAATCATCACAAGGGTGTTCCCAAAAAGAATGGGGGTTAGTGTCATGCCTTGGCTGGTTTTAATGGCGTGCATGGTGGGGATTCCCACACCAAAACGTCCAATCGTCTGCGTATCGACTTGACTCCCTAATACTAAACTTTGCATCACTTGTGTTGGTAACGCAATTCTCTTGGGTACAATTTGACGCGTTTGTTCACGACTCAGCACCATACTCCGCCCTGGGGTCATCACTTGGCGTTGTAGTGAAGCATCTAACGAAAGATAGGCTTCAGGTGTAAGACCATGCAGGGCAAGCTGATTTTGCACATACTGTGTTACGACCGCTGCGGGCGTTTGTGTCATCGTTTGGCTTGCAACCACGCCTGAAGGCAAAATCAAAAAGGCACTGTCTTGAGTGGCATCTTCTGCAAAAGAAACACTCACCCATACCAACATCAGGGTCATTACAAGCATCCCAAAGGTCAGTAAACGGCACAGGTATGGCAAACGGTTCAACGAAGAAGAAGAGAGGGGAGAGGAGGGTGTCATCATGTCGCAAAGCTCCGAGTACTGGCTTTATACCAAGTAAGGAAAAGAAAAAAAGCCGTCTTATTACCAATAGGCTCACAGCCCCTAAAGGGCTATTTTTGAAGATGCAATAAAGAGAGAAATACCTTTTGTCAGTGTATCCGAGTAGGTTACACCACGCACAAAAGCACTACTATAATTAAAACATCCAGAGGAGCTATGTTGCGTTCGGGTTATTGCTTACTGGAGGCATCAGGGTCAAACAGAACGTCACGCCCTTGCGAGGCTTCTGCCATTAGGGTTTTTGCAATCGTAGTGGCAAGGTCTTGTTCTGCTTGAGAACCCACAGGTGGTCTTTCCCCTTGAATCGAAACGGTGGTTTCGTTTTTTTGGGGGTTGTATTCCCGATGGACGGAAGCTCTATTCTCAGAAGAACCTTTGGGGGGTTCCTGCGTGGCAAGGGTTACTTCGGACTCAGGATGACTGCCGAGGGCTTTTACAATCTTTACCCCTTGAGAGATTTGTTCGTCTTTTGTAACGCTCACTTGTATAGGTTCTGCTGATTTCACGCCCGTGGCTTTTTCTTGGGGTTTTTCTTGGGTGGCGAGTACCGCATGTTTACGAGTAAAGTGGTCGCCAAGAGAGGTCAGGTGTGATGATGGGTTTTGATGGACAACCTTGGCATGGGCATGCTGTTGATGGTTGTGATGCCGTGAAGAAGAGGGCGCCTGTGGTTTAAAAAAGGGAAAAGTAGGGAATGCTATAAAGGAATTCATCCGTTTTTACTCCAAAGATTCTATTTAAAAAAAGTAGTACCACCCAAAAGCTAAAAGCTCTATGTTTGAGATTCCCATGCTATCCTATCATGGATTTCCCACAAGTCATCCCTATGATAAGAAGGGCTTATGATAGGGTAGTGGCTGGTTTGGCAACACCACGTCTTATGATAGCAGCTTCCTCATCAACCTCTTTATCCCGTACGGTATCTCGTAAGTCATTTAAGCATTTTTGGTATGCAATCCAAGCCTCAGCAGCTTTATACTGAAATGCCATTTGTCTTTTTTCATATTTTTCAGGGTATAGCGTTTTGTCTGGATGTTCTTCCTGAAGATATTGCTGGAGTCGATGTTCAGCCTCTTCAATACGACGTTTCGCCTCAGGTAATTGTGCTTTGAGGGATTCAATTCTAGCGTCATGTTTTGCACCATCTTCTACGTTAGGTGCCTTGGGAATACGATGCCATAAGGGGTCTTGGGCAAGTAGTTTTAGTAAATTTGATTTTCTATTTATCTCTTCCTCTAGTGCTTCCAAGTATTCTTGATAGACGAGTATCTCAGCAGTCCGATTCCCAAAAGCAGAAATAAAAGGCGTAGGGGCATTGAGCCTCAATAGTCTTTCCTGCTGATATTTTTTTCTTGCTGCTAGTTCTTGCTTCAATACCTCTATTTCAGCCTTGTAGCGAGCATAAGGAGAGAGGGGCTGAGCCTCGTGTACTTCTATTGTAGGGTGAAGAGAAACCATAGAAGTAGGTGCTTCCTCATTAGTCTCATCCTCAAAACCAAAATCAAAGTTAGAGTCTGCACAGTAGGTTGGCATGGCTTCCTCGATAGAAGTTTTATCAATCGTGGCTTTTAGTGCTTTGATTTGCTTTTTGAAGGTGGCTTTTTCTAAAGCCTTTTCTGCTGCCAAACGCTTATTTAAAGCTTCTTCCTCAACGCTAGTTTTGAGTACTTCAAGCGTTTGATGGCGTAACATTTTTTCTTTTTGATGAGGCGAATACAACCTAAGTTTATCCATCATAAGCTCATTCTCATATTTCTTTCGACGGATATGATTGTCGTGTTCCTCTTTTTTCCGACGTTCGAGGTCACGTAAAAAAGCCTCATCCCTATCGCTTTGACGTATGGCAAGCGGTTTGATAACGCCAATGAAACTATCTTGAAAGAGCTTATGATGAGGCTTTTCTTGCTTTTCTACAGACGGATACTGCACTTCAGAAGATGCCTCTTTAGGTTGCCATGAATGCCTGAAACAATGCCTGAAAAATTGAAGAGGCTGAGGGTGAATATGAATCATCATTTTATAAACTTAATCATGATAAAATCCAAAGTGTGTGCAATATACTATCTCTTGGAAATAAACGCTTGAAAACATGCCATGTTTTTAGAAAAGCCAATAGACGAATGGGTTCACTCTAGGCTTTTCTGCTTGTTGGCATTGATAGCACTATTTTAACGCTTGGCAGTACGTTAACGCTTGTGTGTAAAGTTATGGTGCTATTTGGGGTTCAAAGAACGTCTCTTTTTTATGATTACTGATTCTGATAACGTACACAACCATAACATCCAAACCCGCAACAATTCGATACATCATGAGCTTGGTACTGTGTGTGAGGATACCCTGCGTTGGTGAGTACTTGACGAGCTTTGTCTGCAACTGCCTGCATCAAGGCAGGAGGGGTATCAGGGTGAAAACGGATTTGGAGTTTATCAGCCTCTGAGGACACATCTTCACGATTAGGGAACGGTACCCCCTTCGCAGTAAAGCGAATCCGTATGACATGGGTCATTTCATCAGGTGTGAGGTCAAACCAAGTACAAGCATCTTGCCCAAAAACCAATTGCGGTACTTGCGTTTCAGGATGTCGAACCGTGCCATGTTGCAAGCACAAAGTACCATCGGGTTTACATTGCCAAGCACAAAGGTTAAGCACCTCTTGGGTATAAGGGCTATGAGGGCGTGCGAGAGGTGCCGTCACAAGGCTGGAAGTAGCGGCCGTTGAGGAAGAGGTCATAGGAGGCAAAAGCTTCAAAATTAAGGAGAATGGCTAACGACAAAACGATTACAAGCCTAAAGACGCTTTAAACAAGGATACCGTATTTTGCATGAGCATGGCAATGGTCATAGGACCCACACCACCAGGTACGGGGGTCAAGCCAGCCACTTTGTCCCATACTTCGGGGGTGTTTGCCACGTCCCCTACGAGCTTACCCGTGGATAAGCGGTTAATACCAACATCCAATACAATCGCCCCCTCTTTTAACATCTCAGCAGTCACCAGTTCAGGCACGCCCACAGCGGCAACCACAATATCTGCTTGACGTGTAAGTGCTGCAAGGTCTTTGGTACGACTATGTGCCATGGTCACTGTACAGTGTTGCCCCAATAATAAGTGAGCAATCGGCTTGCCCACAATGGTACTGCGTCCAATCACAACGGCATGCTTACCTGCAAGAGAAATACCATAAGTATCCAATATCGCCATCATCCCAGCGGGGGTACAGGGCAATGCTGGAGGATAATTGCCCGCCATGAGTCGTCCCATATTCACGGGATGAAAACCATCGACATCTTTTTCAGGGGCAATGGCATGTAAAATGGCAAGCGTATCAATAGCCTTGGGGAGGGGTAATTGTACCAAAATACCATGCACGTTAGGGTCATGGTTCAAGGTGTGTAGCTGTGCAAGGAGTGCTTCTTGGGTGGTCTCTTCAGGCAGGGTAATCAAAGCCCCATCAATGCCTAGTGCCTGTGACATTTCGGCTTTCTTTTTTACATACACTTGGCTTGCGGGGTCGTTCCCTACAAGAATCACACGTAACCCAGGGGTTTTGCCTGTACGAGCTTTTAAGTGGGTAATTTCTTCTTGCAATTGTGCTTGTATGAGAGCGGAGGTGGCTTTACCGTCAAGTTTTTTTTGGGTCGTACTCAGCGGTGTTATCATGGGTGCGGTCGTCATGGAACTCATCATGGTAGGGGTGCCTCTTTTCTATTTTGAAATAACTCGAAAAGCATACTGATTAAACTTATAATAATGTCATCATAGGCGAAACATGCCATATCGTCATTCCGAAGATTCCAACCTGCACCAGCGTAGGAACAACGTCAATTATTCCGAAAAAACCTTCTCCAAACGGGCATTCAAACTGCACATGAGTTCATAGGGAATGGAATGTACCACTTTTGCCCACTGAGCCAAGGAAGGCTGAGGAAAGCAGCTTGCTAGGGTATCAACGGGGAAAGTATTATCGATAAGGCATACCAAGGCACCAAGGTAGTCCGAGGGGGAGGTATCAGGATAAGCATCAAGCAGAGGGGTGAGGTCAATCATAAGCTGGTCCATGGTAATGGTACCAATTTGAGGACAAAACACACCGTTGATTTTAACTTGCATCCCCCCTGATAACTGCCGATGCACCCCATCGGCATACCCCAGGGGCAGGGTACCAATCCAAGTAGGCGATTCGGCTTTAAAATGATAATCGTAACTTACGCCCTCTCCTACTGCAAGGCACTGGACGTGGTTCAAACGTGCGTAAAGCCCCATCACAGGACGCAAGCCGAGTGCCTCCAAAGCCCCTTCATCTTCATACCCATAGAGGGCAATCCCCACCCGATAGACGTTCAAATGCTGGAGAACCTGATGAACTTTATCAGCATCAGCGTGAAGAGGGTTTGTCTTGAGGGTTTGATAGTCGTGTTGTAAAGCCACCCAACTATCCGTGTTACTGGCGTGAATCATGGGAGGAAGAGGGATATGACATGCCGTGAGTGCTTGTAATACCTCGCCAAACCTAGATAACTGCTGCCAGCGTTGTGGCGTGTGTCCTCCCATGGCAAAGTGAGTATAAAGCCCCTCCCACACCAAAACCCCAGCTTGATGGAGTCGGTACACTTCACGAAGAAAAGCTATCGCATTATCCCAAGGCACACCAATGCGGTGCATGCCCGTATCCACCTTGACATGCACCCGCCATGGCGTAAACGGTACGGCATGGTGTGTACAAGCCTGACTAAAAGCCTCTAAAGCCTGAAGATGCTCCAAACGAAACACCGTTAAAGCAAGGTTATGATGACACCATGACAGAAAAGGGAGGGTCTCAACAGAGGTTTGAAAAAGCCTCAATGGGGGCATGTTCATCATAAGGACAGGTAAGTCAGTACCCAGTTGGGCTTGTAGTGCAAGAGCTTCAGGCAAAGTTGCTACCGCAAACCTTGCAATATGAGCCTCCCCCCACAACTGCCAAAGACTTTGCGTAACGGCCCGTGCATCATGCCCATAAGCATTTGCCTTGACAACAGGCATCAGCTTTGCGGGAAAAGGCAGAGCTTCTTTCAGCTTAGTGGCATTATACTGAAGTGCCTGTAAGTTAACATCGAGGTAGGCATCTCTCAGGCATAGGTTTGCATCAAAAGGGTTTGGCTTAAGCACGTGAGGCATCGGATGCGTCAGTAGGTACTTTTTGAATATTACGATGAGACCCGTCACAGTAGGGAGGATTCTGTGTGAGCTTACACTGGCACAAAGTAAGGGTTTCTTGTTCCTTGGTGACTTTTAAAGTCACGGGACAAAACCCCTTGCCAATATGTTTACCATCACAGAAGGGTTCATCTTTACTATAGCCACAACTACACCACGAGTAATAGCCTTCATCAAGGGTGACCGTGGCGGGTTCTGTTAAGCGTGTTTGGGGCTTAGGGAGCGTCATAAGGGCGATGCACTAAAATGAGCATTAAAAAACTGGGGTGAAAGGATTCGAACCTCTGAATGGCGGGACCAAAACCCGCTGCCTTACCGCTTGGCTACACCCCAGTATGATAACTGGTTAAAAAAGATAGATTGTTACAAAGTGGCACACACATTATTTTAACCTAGAATACAACCACTAAAAGGATTTAGGCGGTGTGTGTTCCTTTGATGTTATTATTTTTATTTCAAACAAAAGGGTCTGTCAACACCTTTTTTGATTTCCATCCCCTATTTAACTTAGCGTAGGTAGCAAGAAGGTAGAAAGGAAGCACACACCGCTTACCAGAAGCCCCTACCAACAACACGACCACGACGGGTATGATTTACGTCGTTCCTACTTACACAGGATAGCTAGGGCGGGTATGACGAGGGGAGGTATTTATCTCTGGTGTACAGCCTAGGATGTACAGGCGGGGGTTTCCCTTAAACTAAAACTTAAGCTTTTTAAGTTGGGTTAGCATGGTATGCTTCACCCAATAGCCTAATGCGTAGCCACTCACACCTCCCGTTGTGGTTGTTAGCGCGTGGCGGGTCATACGCTCAGTCAAGGAGGTCACACGATTCGCCCAAGGCTTACCAAGTTGGAAGCCTACCATGCCTCCTGCAACCCCACCTACGGCAGGGCTATGTTGCGTAATAGCACGATAGCGTAATACGGATGTTGTCGGAAAAAATCCCCAAGGTTTTTCTCCCGTACGGATGTAATGCTTCGCACCACGCCATTCAAGATACTGTAGAGGTTTTGCCAACATACGTGCAGCCCAACGAGTTCGACTTAAGGCCAAAGTACCGAGTGCCAAGAAGGGGGTCAGTGTAAAATTACAAAGTGACATAAGCTGATGCGTACCTTGCTTTAAAAGCCCCAGCTGCTCAGGCACAAGCCCAGGGCGAAACTTGTAATAAAACAAAGCACCAGCAAGGATACTGGGCAACTTAAACAGACCATCAAGAGGCGTAAATAGTATGGCTAGTGCCGTAAGTTTAGGCAATACGGCATGAATCACGCTAGGGGCTTTTTCACCGAGCTTACCCACATGTGCAGGATGAATGACTAAACCCATATGACGTTTGAGCTTCTGGCTCAGGGGTTTCAGGGTAGGGCTTGCATAGAAGGGGCGTGGTAGGGGGCGAGGAAGATTCATAACTGTATGTTTTATACCATATCAAGCTTATGTTGCGCTTGTTTTATGTCACATTGTAAAGTCATGTATGCACGCATCGTAAGTGTTTATGTATGATGGACACCCTGTACAAGAACCCCTAAGCACGCTTATAATGAACAAGCCTTTTATGTATGAATGATAGCCACACACCCACCCCTACCCCATCAACCAGCCCAATGACAACCGCCTCAGCCCTTCCCACCATCACACTCCCCCTTGAGCTTCCCGAAACACTCGCACTTGAAGGAACACCTACAGCATTAAGTGAGGCTTTTCAAGCATTTAAAGACAACACCTTACCACTCTATGCCCTACTGGGTCATTTAATGTGTATACCACATGTCCCCTTACAAGACACTTTACCCCCCGTACTATTTGCAACTGTGGAAGGCGATGTCCATGAGGTGGGGAAGCACTTGGCACAAATTTTCATGACCGCCTTCGGACGACCCTTTGAAGACCTTGGCACCGATGTGGCACCTAACACCATCCAAGAAGCATTGACACAGAAACCCTATACGGCTGTCGTGGTGTCGGGTTTACTGTATGAAGGGGCAAATCGGATGCGCGAACTTGCCCAATGTTTACAAAGGGCAGGATGCACAACCCCATTGATTATCGCAAGCTGTGGCATGAATGCCGATAAAACACATCGATTCATTCAAAGTGAGTACCCTAATGCCCCTGTCATGTTCGCACCTCATGCCCTCGGCACACTGCAATGGATAACCTATCTACAGAGCCAAGAAGGGCTGGGGCTTCAAAGCTCATGGCATACGGTCGGCAGACCGCAATGCCCCCCAGCACCCGATACAGACATTCTGGTGTATGCCCAATCACCCGAAGACCTCCAAGGCGATGCACCGCCCGAGTGTTATACGCAACGCAATACAGCGGTACGTGCATTGCCCTCCAATGAGCGTCCAACGCCACCTTTTTGGGGCTTTAAGACCGTCAAAGAAATTGACCTTCAAGCGATTTATCCTTTTGTGAATGCACGTACACTCTACACAGGGCATTGGGGATTCCGTCGTGGGGAGCGTCGTAGTGGCGAATTTCAAACCTATCTTGAAACACACGCCGCACCTATTTTAGAGGCACTTAAAGCAGACATGCTTCAAAAAGAGGTTTTAAAACCTACCGTTATTTATGGATACACCCCCTGCCGTAGTGAGGGTAATCAAATTCATGTGTATCATCCCGAGAAGCCTGAAAGCCTATGGCATACGTTTCAGTTTCCACGAGGTGGCACCAAAGCACTGTGCTTGTCGGATTATATTTCACAGGAACAGGATGTCATGGCTTGGCAAATCGTGACCATGGGTACAGGTGCAAGTGAATACCTGAAACAACTCCTAAACAGCAAACAATACCAAGCTTACTACACCTGCCATGGCTTTTTTGTAGAAATGGCTGAAGCCTTGGCAGAGTATTGGCACAGCGTGGTACGTCGAGAACTCAATATTCATCATGCCGATGCCACTGACATGCAAGCCATCCTCAGTATGGATGGTGGCTACCAAGGGTGTCGTTACAGCTTTGGGTACCCCGCTTGTCCAGACATGCGCGAACAACACAAACTATTTGAGATGCTCAATCCTGAGCAAATAGGCATCCGTTTGACACGCAATTGGATGCAAGACCCAGAACAAACCACCTGTGCTTTGATTTTTCATCACCCTGAAGCCCATTATTTTGACGTACGACAATGGCAGTCTTAAGCTTAAGCCTCAGGAGGTTATCCATGATAACCCTGCAAACTCATCCCAAATTAAGAAAGGCGTGATAGAATCTCATGATGCTTGCAAGTCGTGTTGCCATTACAGGAGGCATTGCCTCAGGAAAATCCACCGTCGGGAAAGCGCTCAGTGCGTGGGGGGTACCCGTGATTGATACCGATGACGTAGTTCATACGCTTTATCGGGAAGATGCCATCCTACAAGGCGAATTAGCCACGTTAATTGGGGCTGAAGTACTTGAAGCGGATGATACCTATCCTGATAGGAGTCGTCTTAGAGTATGTCGTCCTGTGCTTGCGAGGCATATTTTTCAAAACGCAGACCTCAAAGAAAAAGTAGAAGCCCTCGTACACCCTCGGGTGAGACGAGAAGTACATCGCTTTGCAGAATCACACGATGCCGCCCATGCCTTTATAGCGATTTTAATCCCACAGCTCTTTGAAACCCAGACAGAACGCATGTATGAGCGGGTATGGCTCATTGCCACGCCTGAAGAAAAGCAGTATCAACGGCTTGTCACACAACGAGGATTGACACCTGAAGAAGCATGGCGACGTATCCATGCTCAAATGCCTCTTGAAGAAAAATTACAACGCTGCCGCCCATTTTTAGATACGGTCATACGTAACGATGGCACCTTGGAAGCACTATTAAAACAAGTCCATGAGGCATACACACACCTTCTCAACGTGTTATAAAGGCAATGATAGCACATACGGTGCTTTTATTTAAAAAGCAACTACAGCTAAGCTGTGGTTGAGCTTTCTTGTGTGTTGATGTTACGATGCTAGTCGTTGTGTGTTTTTATTTTTCTCTCGATTGCTCTCTGCTTAGTGACTCTGTTTTCAAAACAGACACGGTGTTTTGTGGCATAGGGTTTCTTGGTCTTACACTTTACATCCACCCATGCCTTTTTGTTTCTTGTTTAGTTAGTTTCTAAATAAAGGGTTTTTTGCAATGATGATGATGGCAACACGCTCGGGTACCAACAACAGTGAAACCATTTTTGGCACTGGATTCAATGATATTATTTACGCCTTAGGGGGTCATGACCAAGTCGTAGCAGGTGCTGGTAACGACCTCGTTTATGCGGGTACGGGTAACGACACCGTATGGGGTCAAGCAGGGAATGACACCGTGTACGGTGAAGCTGGCAATGACCAACTCATCGGAGGGGATGGTGCAGACTACCTTGATGGCGGTAACGACAACGACACCCTATGGGGTGAAGCTGGGGATGATATCCTTGTACAAAACTTTGGCGGAGGCTATTTATATGGTGGCACAGGAAACGACCAACTGTATGCAGGGACAACCACAAGTTATCTCTACGGTGAGGACGGCAACGACCTTCTGATTTCAGGCGATGCCTCGGATTATCTTGATGGTGGTTCGGGTGCGGATACACTTGTAGCATTGCGTGCAAATGCTGGTTTTCTGAATGTGTCTGACCGTCTTGTGGGTGGTACTGGCAATGACCGCTTTGTTGTAGGCGATGGTGCCAACAGCCGTGCTGGCAATGTATTTATTGACCTCAAATCAGGCGATGGGCAGGATATTCTCAGCAATACTCGTTCAGGTGCTTTAGGGGCAGTACTTGCCAATTATGGACGTGTGGACATTGCGTCTCCTATGGGTTCAGGAAGCAATCGTTTTGCATTTGCTTTTAGAACGGTCTCTAGTAGCCAGTTTGAAGTGCAAATTGGGTATGGCAGTAATGATAAACTCACCTACCAAGAGTTTCGTGGGCAAAACACTGAAAAAGGCATTGACCTCGTACAACTCAGAACCTCTAGTAATACAGGTGCCTTCTTCTCAGGACAAGCCATTACTCGTATTTATGAGCAGTTTGTTCAGTTCGCTGCAACACGCCCTACGGTCAATATTGCCGACCTCAATACCGTACGTAACAACACCCAGTTGATGCAAATCATCACAAACAACCAAAGTAACGGGATTGTCTAATCTTGTCACTTTAGTACTGTCATAAAACTGAACGTCTCCCCCTAAGTAGTACCTAGGGGGAGACGTTTAGCGATAGGGATACGCTTAGGATAAAGGCGTATGCCCTGACAATAAAGCTTCCGCAATCATTTGCCAAACCCACGGTTGACTATGCTGCTCACGAGTATGCGTTAAATGAATATACTGCATGGGGATACCCGCTGCTTTTGAAACAGATTGAGCCACCTTATGTTTTTCAGACTGATTCAGTTGGTCTGCCTTATTCAACACGATACGAGGGATACGAGGCAACGATAGCAGCCACTCCAGCATTTGCTGGTCATTCTCTTTTAAGCCATGGCGTGCATCTAAAATCTGAACCACAAGGGCAATCGCCTCACGATTCGCAAGATAACGTGTGAGTTCCTTTTGCCATTCAGCCTGCATGGTTTTAGACACCTTCGCATAGCCATAGCCTGGTAAATCCACGAGCCTAAAACGAATAGGGGTACCTTGGTCGCCCATACGAAAGGCACAATCATAAAACTGTATCAAACGGGTTTTCCCTGGGGTGTTACTGGTGTGGGCAAGTTTTTTTTGTCCCATCAGAGCGTTAATGAGCGAGCTTTTACCCACGTTTGAACGCCCAACCATAACCACCTCCAAGAGTGGCGTACCGTTTTCATCGACAGGGGCAGGACATAACGACAAATTGGGGGAAGCCGTAAGAAACGTTCCTTGCAAAGCGGTAATTTTAGGTCTAGGTGCTTTGGCTTTAGGGGTTTCAGACGCAACAGAAGGAGGGGACGATGACAAGGACATAGCACTCACGATTCAGGTCATTAGGATAAAATAAAAAGAAAAAAGCTCAAAGTCGAAAATAGTGAAACTAGAATAGCTGAACTAGAATAGCTGAAATTTTAGAAAAACTGTTAGAGGGTTCCCCAATTTTAGGCACAACTTTAGAAATGTTACAGAGCAGATAAACGCTACGCCACACAGAGGATAGGCAATACTAAAAAGAGACATCACAACAACAATAAGCTATGCTAAAGCTGTCTTGCAGTGGTGTACCCTATACGGTGACAGTACTTTTTGTGTAGCATGGTTTCTGTCATGATACCAAAAGGGTAACGTATCACCAACGTAAAACCCAAGAGGTGCCACCCTGCATGTACTTTATGCTATCAAAAAGACTTCCTATGTGAGAGCCTGATACGATGATGAACCAGAAAAAGCTAACATGTCTCTTTATAATGCTTGGTGTCTGTTTAGGTAGCCTGTGGATAGGTGCTTCTTTACCTGCCATGGCAAAGAAAAAAGCCAACCATGAAGCTGTATCAAGAGACGTTCGTGTTATGTCGCTGGAAGGAACCTCACCCAGTCAAAAAGATTCAGACAATCCTGCAACGCTTCTTTTACAGTTAAAAACGACCTCCCCCGAAACCCAAAAACAGGCTGAAGAGGCGTTTGAAGAAGCCACTCGTACAGAAGACCTTGGCTACGGCTTATGGCTGGTACGTTTCCCTTTAAAGCTTTACAGTCAAGCATCTCAAACAGCTGACCACATTATTTTTTCACAAAACAAGCAACAGCAAGTAGGGTATAGCTCGCCAGACGCTCCTAGTTGGCAACCCCTAGGCATGGTGCGAGAGTATTTTGAGTTTGTTTCTGAAAAAAGTAGTCTGTATGCCTTGCGTGTACTGGATGAAGACCCCCAAGACCCCCAATGGATTAAAGTCCAAACGCCATTTGCCCTTACAACGGCTCAAGATACAGCCCACCCCACCCCCCAGACGCAACACACCGCATGGCTCTACATCCCTGAACAACAAATTGCCAAAGCACCCGTTCGCTCGAATCATACCAACATTAGCCTGACACAGCACCATGGCAAAGTGTTAGGGCTTTGGGATACCGCTAGCATGGTTGGGTGGGCCGACTTTATGCGTGAAACCACAAAGCTCCATGGCTATTACTGGCGTGCGGGAACGCCTGCCCATTTGAAAAGTATTTTAACCCGTCCTGAAGACGATGCCCCTGTGGTGCCTATGAAAGCCCTTAAGGACGTGAAGGTTCTCCATGCGCGAGGTGGCTGGCTGATGGTGGAAGCCCGAGACATTATGGCAACAGGTTGGCAAATTGGGTGGATACGCTGGCGTGATGACGCTGGTAGGCTCCTCATCTACCCCGACTTTTAAGGGCTTGGGCTAGATACCGATGTTCATCGGTATGACGGAAAAAACTGGCACACCTCTCTCTCTTGACATTTCCATTGTTAACGTTAGCATGATAATCGCAGACTTGGGTCGTTCTGCCCTGATGTGTCATGTCATAAATTAACAATAAGATGCTATAACCGATGCAATTAAGAAGTATTGATTTATATCAGCCTCGAAGTGCTTTTCTGGGCAAGTACTCTCATACAAGCTTTCATGTAAGTTCAGATGCCAATCAAGTACGCCTCTTTCCTCAAGACACTTATTCTTTTGGAAACATATCCAGCAAACGTTTTGGCACTACAAACGGTATGACAGAAATTGGCAACCCGCCAAGTGCAAAAAAGCACGTGACGTTTATTCAGTGTGACAAAATAGCCGATTTACAATCCCCTGCGATTCAATCCCAACTCAGACAGTCATTAGAAACCAAGGGCTACGGCATCCTCCGCATTCAGGAGGTCACTCAGTCTTCTTCGGCTTTATCTTCACTGGTACGCCAAGCCATGTTAGGACTCAAGCCGCTCCTTGGAGATTCTGTGCATCATCTCCTGTCAGACCCAGAAGGTTTCAATATCATTTCGTCAAACCCTGACAATAAAAAGGCAAGTGGGAACCGCCACGAAGGACCTCATCAAGATGGTCTATACTTGGCGAACATCAAGGAATTAGATAAAACATCAGAAACTGGAAGTAACACCTCCAAGGCACGAATGCCTAAATTTATAGCAGTGGGTATTACACAACAAGCCCTTGAAGGTGGTGAGAGTATTGTCATTCCCCTAAAAGGTCTCATCAAACAATTTAAACAAAAGCACCCTGAACACTACCCAACTCTTTTCAACCCCGATATGTTCAAAATCACCAATAAGCATATTTTAGAGTCGGGTACATTCACTAAAAAGCAGTGGGAAGCTCATTACATTCCTGACAAACATTTGCCCATCTTGAAAGCCCATAACAATCAGATATATGCGTTTTTTCGCTCACCCGATAAAGCAGCGGCGTTAACGCACAATACCCAAAACCACAAAGCGTACCAATTATTTTATGATATGGTGCAAACTGCCATACCTCAGAACCGTTTCAGATTGAAAGAAGGCGATATCTTGATTATTACAAATACAACCACCCTTCACAGTGCCAATAAGGCTCTTATGAAGGGTGAAAGAAGTGCTATCAGACTATGGTACAGCGGCGATAATGGCACCGTGACCAAAGATTTTAAACATCATATTGCCTCAAAAGCATCAGAAGCATCCAGCAAGACCCCTCCCCATACACGCTTTTCTGGGATTATTGTAGAAGATAAGAACCCTATTACGTATCGTATACCCACACAGTACATTCAAAATTTGTTTCAAAAACTCAATGCACTTGCCGACAAACATCAGTTTGTTGCCCCTGAAGTGGCAGGTGGGTTTGCCTTAAGCTGGCTAGAAGCTTTGCATAAGAAGGAATCAACAATACGAGTTCGAGACTTAGACATGCTCACTTGGCTTAAACCAAACCACAATCTATCCCCAAAGCAAGCACAAGCAAATTTTAACGCATTTGCTGAGGATATCAAGACTCATTTAGAAAATAGTACCAAACAGCCTTTTAAAATTGTTTCAAAACCACCTTATGAAAGTAGCTATGGTATTCCACGGGCAGCCATTGTACCTGAAACCATCGAGGGTAAAAGTCAACACCCTATGCTTGATATTTTCACCGCACCTTCCAAAGAAGTTATGAAGAGTTTTGCCAGTTTTACCAATAAACATGCCATACACTTCCCTTTGCTAGAAAATAATAAACAGCAAGAAGAAAGCTTACTCAAAACATATCACGAGCCTATTCAGCCATTGGAAAAAGAATGCGATGCTCGAACCATGAAACGACCTGATAAATTCATTTTTAAAATGGCTACATTATACGGCAAAACCTCTCAGCATGATTCCTTAAAACGTGATACTGCTTGGCTTAAAGACGACATTAGCCCCTTCATTCAAAGCAGTGAAGTAGGACGAGAACCCGCCGAGGCATTGAGAAGAACCCTTCGCTTACTCTTTGTACCCCACTCAAAAGAAGCCCTGAATATCCTACAAGAAACAGAGCTACTTTCTAAAAGATTGGCTCACACACCTCTTAACGATAGGAAGAAGGCACATCAACTCATTGATTCCCTCAAAACACTTTCTGATGAAGACATCTCCGAGTCACAGAAACTTCAAAAAGCCGTTACATTATTTGAGGAAATACTCACCCCAAAACACCAACACTTAGTTCAAGATGCGTTAGAACAACTACAAGTGGGGTACAAAGTCGTTTGATTATCCTCTTACCCACATACGACGTTATAGGGCTAAAAAGTCATTAAGAAAATAGGCGGCTCCCATTTTTGGCGTAGCTACCTTTTAGACGTTTGACCATAAAACATAAAGTTTTAAAAACAACATACCGATAACACGTGAAAGCTTGATTGTTTCATTTGTGATATAGGATGTTATTTTTATGATGATGTCACATCACGTCATAACATTACAAACACACGGTACCAAGCTCAGTATTGACCGTGGCTTATTGGTATGCAAGTTTCCTGATGGCTACCGTAACCCCTCAGGCGAACCCACGGCAAGCATGGGGGTACCCTACGACGAAGTACGGCTTGTGGTATGTACCACACCCGCTGTTTCTGTAACGGGTATGGCAACCGTTAGACTCTCTGAAAACAATGCCGCTATTTTATACTGCAACGAGCATTACCAGCCCACGGCTTGGACCATGCCCTTGTTCCAAACCAAACGACATACCCTGTTACAAGCCCAACTAAACCTTACACCAGCCGTAAAAGAAGCCCTTTGGCGATGCTTTGTAAAAGCAAAAATTGCAAACCAAGCCTATATTTTGGAATGCCTCGGAAATCAGGAAAAAGCCAATATATTACATGGCATGGTGAATGATGAGGGGTTCAACCTCAATGAGTCTCATGCCGCAAGACTGTACTGGCAACCTTACTACGCACACATTAACGAACTTTACCCTACAGGAGTCAAAAAGCGTACTCGACATCAAGCAGAAGATGTTCTTAATGCACGGCTCAACTATGGATACGCCATTCTAAAAACCCTCATCCATAGGGCTTGCTTAATCAGCGGACTACTTCCCGTGATAGGTTTGCATCACCAAGCGGGCTATAAGGGACAACCACTTGTATACGACGTAGTGGAACCCTACCGTTGTATTGTAGACCTTGCACTATTACGCTACATGGAAAACCTACCCGAGCGGGATGTTACCGACTTAAACGAAGACTGGAAGTATTGGACACAGTATGTGGTACACACCATGCGAGAATACAGCCTCACCTACCAAGCAGACAGCCCCAGTAAAAAGCTCATTGACCTGATTGACCTAACCGTATCCAGCTTAGGACGCTGCTTAGAACAAACCACAACCCAAGGACTCATTCTCCCTTACCTATGCCCCACCTTAAGACAACACCATTTTGAGAAAGCACAAAACGCCACCAAAGAAGAAGCCTGGATTTTAGATGACCCAGAAGCCGTTGAAGCCTTTTTACAAGAAATTGAAGCAGGAGGTATCCAAACCCTTGATGACGAACGTAACCAAACCAAAGACCTACTGTAAAAACACCATACAACCAAGGAGTAAACTACAAATGGGCTGGCTAATTGTCATGTTTGACCTCCCTGTGACCGAAAAAGAGCAACAACGCACAGCACAACGCTTCAGGAAAGACCTCCTCGACCAAGGGTTCCAGATGCTTCAAGCCAGTGTGTATGCAAAGTACGGCGTAACCCTTGAAAAGGTCGAACAGTACCAGCAACGTGTGCATGCCGTTGTACCGCCGTGGGGTAGTGTGATTGCGATGTTTATTACCAATCAGCAGTGGGCAAAGGCAGAGTACCTCACGGGTAAAATCGACCTTAAAAGCCACAAGCGAGCCTCAGCAGGCGATGAAGTCCCTGACCAACTCTTGCTATGGTAAACCCTAGCTTGGGGTAGTAGTCATAATAGTACTAATAGGTCATAGTAGTGCTAATATCGCACCTTCATTAGTACTATTATGACCCATTAGTAGCACTTCTGCCAAACAGAACGAGGACCTCGACCTGTTTGTGTGACTTTACCTTCTTGGCGAAGTCGATTTAAAACAAGGCGTATCATCTGTTCACTCACTAAAGGACACTTTTTTTTGAGCAAAGAAAAAGAAAACGGCTCTGTGAGTTCCTCTAAAGCTTTCAGAACAAGGTCTGTTTTCACTTCAGGACGATGCCGAACCTCATCAGAACGTTGCATCAGCTCTCGATAGGCACCCAGTATTAAGCCAAGAAAATACTCCACAAAGGGCAAAGGGTCATGTTTACCTTCATGCCATCCTTGTGAAGAAGTGTAAAGGGCCTCATAATAAGACTCCTTGGTTCGTTCAACAAGACGTTCTAAAGCAATATAACGGCAAACGTCAAAATTCTGTTGATAAAGCATCAGCGTCGTAAGTAAGCGAGAAATGCGACCATTACCATCACTGAAAGGGTGAATACACAGAAAATCAAGTACATAAAGGGGCATCAAAATCAGAGAGTCTATATCTCCCTGTTGAGATAGTGCATGATAGTTTTTATGCAACGCTTGCATATAGGATTCAGTGAGGAATAGCCAAATGATAAATAAAATGCAGCTCTAACGACTTCATGATAACAAGCTTTTCATCACTGGTATAAACACAAATAAGGCAACCTAGCAAAAAGCTATGAGAGTGCCTTGTTTATGTGTTAAGATAGTTTTTTTAAAAGTAATCTATGCAATTCAACGTAACTTGGCAGAGGTTGAAAAGATAAATTATTCAGTTATGACAGAACCCCCACCGTTTATAAAGTGTGCTAGACTTCGTTACTATTTTATAGCACAACCACTAAGTTTTGTAAAGGTAGTTTAGCACACTTTATAAAGGGGGGGAATCAAAACAGTAGTTATA
>JBIIZQ010000029.1:0-21474 GCA_044346175.1 Vampirovibrionales bacterium | reverse complement strand
AACCTGAAACGGTAGAAGAGGCTTCATTTGAGCCTGTGCCATGGCAGGTAGGAACCCTTCATGTCGCACATTTGAATCTCAATCAGCCCCATACCATGATTGATGAGGCACTTAAAACGCTCCTTAGCACCATCCTCCAAGTGGGAGGGGCGTAAAGGCGTATCTTTTTCTCGTTCATACGGCAAGCCCCCCTGCGTACAATACAAGGGGGCTTGCCGTGATGCTAAACACAATGTGTTAATGACATTAAGCCACTTCAGGCTCGTAATAGGGGTCGTACAATAAATCGTCATCGTCATCGAATGCGTCGTTATCATCAGGCACCAAACTTACAGGAGGCTGATGTTTCAATGACACACCTCGTGACCGATGCCCTTGTAAAGTACGTGCAAGATTTTTCTCTTTGTACTTATCAAGGTTGCGGTCTGTTTTTTCTAACAGTACATCCAGTGCGGCATAGAGTGTTTCCGCTTTGGCTGAGAAACGTAGGATTTTTGCACCCTTTACATGGAGGCTCAATGTGGCATGATGCCCATTGGCAACACTAGGATTTTTTGCAACATACACCACCACTTGGATGGATTTTACAAAATTGTACGTATCAGCTAAATGGGAAAACTTATCCTCAGCATAAGCTTTCACTGCATCGGTTAAAACCATGTGACGAGCGGTAACGGTTAAACGTGCCATCATTTGTAACTATCTCCACATGAATTATCAACAAAACGCACACAACATCAAAATACATACCCTATGTGCAGGGAAAAGCCACGCCTCCTCGTCGTAGCGTTTTCAGCCTTGCCACTTAGCGTTAAAACGAATCAGTGACAAAGCAGGTGATATAAAAAATGTCTAAAACTATCTCTTGCAGTAAAGCCTTGGGGTCCTCAAACGAGAGGCATCCATCCCATTGGAAACAATAAACACTATACAGGGCTTGCACTGTAGGGTGAAGTCATCAGTGAGGTGCATAGAAGTTTACCTTTAAAAAACCTGATATCCAAGCGACAGGGAACACAGACTTGAATGGAGGGGAATAGGGCGCGGGGTCAAAGGAAAAGATAGATGAAAGTGTAAAATCTCTTCAAAAAGTGTGGAAAAAATAAGACAGGAAGGTGGGGTTTCCAGAACTTCCTGCCTTATCATGGGTTTAGGAAAGCTCTGTTACACGGAACAAGCACTTAACGGGGCTTGGCAAGCTTGACTTGCACCCTGCTTGAGGATGCTTCGACCAGCATAGACGGCACCTTGACCTAATTCTTGTTCAATGCGTAACAATTGGTTATATTTGGCGATACGCTCGGAACGACACAGCGACCCTGTCTTGATTTGACCCGCATTGGTTGCCACAGCAAGGTCAGCAATAAAGGTATCTTCTGTTTCACCAGAACGGTGGCTAATCATGCAGGTATACCCGCTACGATGTGCCAAGGCAATGGTTTCAAGCGTTTCACTGAGTGTACCAATTTGGTTGAGTTTAATCAGAATACTATTGGCACAACGTTGCTGAATCCCATCGGCTAAAATGGCTTTGTTGGTGACAAACAAGTCATCACCCACAAGCTGTACTTCATGACCGATAGCACGGGTGAGGTTTGCCCAACCCGCCCAGTCTTGTTCCGCCATACCATCTTCAATGGAGATAATGGGGTATTGGCGACTCCAGTTCGCAAGGAAGTTGACCATCTCATCACTGGAGAAGACTTTACCTTCACCCTCAAGATGATACGCACCGTCTTTATAGAACTCACTGGCAGCCACATCAAGCCCAAGGTACATATCCGTACCGACCTTCAAGCCTGTTTGCTCAATAGCAGAAAGAATCAACTGAATGGCTTCTTCGTTACTTCTGAGGTTAGGTGCAAAGCCGCCTTCATCGCCTACGCCTGTGGCAAGCCCTTGCTTTTTAAGGACGCTTCTCAAGCAATGGAACACTTCCGAACCCATACGCAACCCTTCACTGAAGGAACTTGCACCCACGGGGGCAATCATGAACTCTTGGCAGTCTACGTTATTATCTGCGTGGGCGCCACCGTTAATGACATTCATGAAAGGTACGGGCAGGGTACGGGCAGACACACCACCCAAGTAACGATACAAGGGAACATCCAACAAGCTGGCAGCGGCACGGGCTGAAGCCAAACTGATACCCAGAATGGCATTGGCACCAATGGCACTTTTGAAAGGGGTACCATCGAGGTCAAGCATGGCTTGGTCAACAGCGTGCTGGTCAAGGGCATCTTCCCCAAGCAACTCTGGAGCAATCACATCATTGGCGTTATCAACAGCCTTCAAAACCCCTTTACCACTGTAACGACTCATATCGCCATCACGTAATTCAAGTGCTTCACGAGACCCTGTTGAGGCACCCGAGGGTACAGCAGCCCTACCATACACGCCACTGGCAAGAATCACATCAACCTCAACCGTTGGATTACCACGGGAGTCTACGATTTCACGAGCGATAATCTGCTCAATGCTACTATCCATCATCATCATAGGGAGAAACCCCTTTCTTTTACGACTTATTGATTATGCTTGATTCAACAGCATGGAAAACCACATCCACAAGACACGCTGAGGAAGCCATACAGGCACACTAAAGACGCATTGCACAAACTCTGAAGCCTCTCAATATGAAGAGCCTGCGACTTTCTCATGCTTCTCATTTTAACGCTAAATCATGCAAAACACCAGAAGGAGCTTTCGTTATTTCCTATGCGTAAGTGAGCGTACCGAGACCTCTTGACAGGCAAGATGGGGAGTAAGTCCTAGAGGCATAATCTCTTGAAACTGGGGTACTTTGACACGCCACAAGGACAGCCTACGACCGTACACCAACCAAAACAAGCAAGCACGAAACAGCTTTTTGACCAAAAGCCTACTAAACCACATGGTATTAACCCTCGTTAAAACACCCTGCCACTTTATAGGAAGCCCTCAGGTGTGTGTATGTTAAAACAGTGTTAAGAACCCTTTTTAAAAAAAACTCTGTCAATATGAGTAAAAGCCTTTATTGAATGGCTTTTCTTTACCTTATGTATTTACTTTACCATTTTGAGATAAGAAAATCAAGCCCGCCTCACCATAAACACGTTGAAAGTCAACAAAAAAGTTAAGGTCTGTAACATGAGGATAAGAAGCTGACCTTAAGTCATCAAGACACCTTACAAGTGCCTCAAGCTCTTTTGCCCGACACTCCAGAACCATCATGCCCCATGGTTGCCGTGGGGGGTACCACCAAGGGGGAAGGGCATTAGAAACAGGCGTATTAGGAGCGGAGGAAGCAGCGTTAGGCAAAGCTTGGGTGAGAGGTTGTAATATCGATTGCCACCAAAAGGCATGTAACCCCACAGCAGGAGGCAGCTCATAGGGTGGGTCAATATACACGAGGGGGTAACGGCATGGCACAACGGGGGGACGTTTTACCCATTGGCAAACATCTGCCTGAATCACCTGTAGGGCTTGTGTTGTGGTCTGTGCAAGTGTCTGTGTAGGGGGGAGATATTTTGAGGTGTTCTCTTGAATGTGTCGGCAACGCTTGGGGTGTTTTTCAACCGCATACACTTTACCACACCCCATTTGAATGGCACTTTGTGTGACATGACCAAGCCCAGCAAACAGGTCAATAAACGTCACCTCAGGTGCAAAGGATGCCCAGTCAGTATGTGTTTCGGGGTGTCGATGGCGCACGATGTTCCAGAATGCCTCTAGGGTTTTCCCTGTGGTAGGGCGTACGTCTTTTGTCCAGTCAGTCACTGAACCTCGTGCTTTAGAAAATTTACTGGAACTGGAAGAGACTTGAGCCATACGCTAAAAAAGAAACACCTTTAGGAAGTATCTTGGGGACTTAACATGAAAAAGCTCTCCTTGCTTAGAAAATACTTTCTCTAGTAAGAAGGAGAGCTTATCTTAAAAGCCATTGAACGGGGTTAAACCGTCAACTAGCCTTGACCTGCGGCGGCCATTTCAGCCTCGAAACGCTTGACGGTTTCTTCTACGAAAGCTTGAAACTCTTGGGTACGTTTTTCATCGCTGAAAATGAACCCACTCATCATGGAAAGATGCTGGAAGAGGTTAGGCTCTACAATAGCAAGGGCGGGCTGTTGATTATTGGTAACAAGAATGACTTCATCTTGCTCAACCATTTGGGGAAGTTGGTTAAATGCACCTTGAGCTTGCTGAAGAGACATTTCACGCATCATCATGAGAGAGGCATCCTTTACGTCGGAAAACTGAAGAGAAAATTAAAATGACGAATTAAAAAAGTGGCATACACATCTTGGTTTGTGCAAGCAATATAAAGGATAACAGACGCAAAAAGGACGCATCCAAAGGGTAAGTTTGCTTGCCACTAGGGTATAGTGTCCCATCTTTTGTTGCAAAAGTCTATCTTTTTTCATGAAGTTTCATCCACTTAGAGGCATCAGGGGCTTCAAGCTTTCCGTCGTACTACGCCCCATGCCTTTACTGAGGATTAACACCTTATTAAAGCTTGGGGGAGTGGCTCGTAAAAAGAAGCGTTTTTTGAGACAATAACTCGTAATAAACCCTTGATTTGCTCTACGTTGTACTTGTTATGTGTTATCCGTTTAAGCCCTTGCTGTTAAGCCCCTGTGAAGTGCTTAAGATACCTTTGAGGTCAACCACACCATGAGCTTAGTCGCTGTCACTTACCCACTTGAAAACCTGTGGCATCCCTTTACTGACCATTTTTGGTTAGCAAAGTTTGGCTTATGGGGGTTAAGCATTGCGTGGGTTGGGTACTTAGCACGCTGGTACGCCCCTGAAAACCTTAAACTGGCACGCTACACCGACGGATGGCTTGGCTTAACCTGCCTGGCGCTGGTGGGGTCGTTGGTGAGTCGTTCCCTCGATGCGGGCTTTTTTGCCCTTTCAAACATGTATGAATCCCTTCTTGTACTCGTGATTAGCCTACTCGCAAGTTTCCTTGTGATGTGCTACAAACGTTTTGCCTCCTTAAAGCTCCTAAGTACTATGGGGTGGGTGGTTGTGACCCTTGCACTGGCTACATTCTGGTTTGCATTGAGTTTACCCACGGGGATACAACCCTTACAGCCTTCCCTAGTAAGTTACTGGCGGAGTATCCACGTACCCATTATTATTTTATCCTATGCGCTATTTACGCTCGCCATGGTAGCCTCTTTGCTGCAACTAGGGCAGGCTCGCCACGACCCCGCAAACACCCTTCCCGCTGAAACCTTTGGGGAGCCCTTCCTAGCATCGCACGCATCCAAGCACCTATCCGAAGAGGCACCCTCCAGCTCACCCGATGCTTCTCGTGTTGCCACTGAAAGTTTGGCAGTAAAGCTTGAAACCCTAGCCTACCGTTGTATTGGTTTAGGGTTTGCGTGCCTTACGGTGGGTATTATTTTAGGGGGTCTATGGGCAAATGAAGCTTGGGGGAATTACTGGAGCTGGGACCCCAAGGAGTCTATGGCACTGGTCACTTTGCTGGGGTACGGGGTGTATTTGCACTTGCGTACTGCGGGGCAGGTTTCTCGGCGTGTATTGGCGTGGGTGTCATTGGCAAGTTTTGTGCTGATGCTTATCACGTATTTTGGCGTAAACCTCATGGGGCTAGGGCTTCACTCCTACGGTAAGTTTTCGTAAGCCACGCTTTCCTTTTACATCTCTCATGAAACCCCGTGAATGGAACCCTCTGTACGCTCATGTTCATGCTTAACCCATCTTATAACAGTACCACTATAACGTTTCAGAGCAAACGTACCATTACAACCATTGGGAAGGTACTTAAAACAGCCGACCCCTACAGTAAAGCCTTTGATGAAGCGTGCGATGCCTTTGATGCTTACCGCAACCTTTTTATTACCCCCATGCACAAGGTTGCCAAGCGGTGCTACAGTGTGTTGATTACCTCTATGAAGCTTAAGAAAAAAGACTACATTTTGGCTCAAAGACTCAAACGTCTTGAGTCAGTCCGTATTAAGCTCACAAATGGTACCGTTAACAATTTAGTGACCATGGGAGATATTGGCGGATTACGCATCATTTTAAATGACCTCGATGCGGTAAGCACCTTCCAAGAGGCGTTCTGTCCTAAACGACGAGGACACATCACCCTTCAGGACACAAAAGACTATATCCAACACCCTAAAGCCAATGGCTACAGAAGTTTGCACTTACAACTACAAGTGGTTCATAACCACGATATATTTACAGCACTACCCATTGAATTACAAGTACGCACCAAACTACAACACGCTTGGGCAACGGCGGTTGAAGTCGCTGGGGTAATACAAAACAAGCACTACAAAACGGGCGATTGGGATGCCAACTGGGAGCATTTTTTCCAAGCTGCTAGCAAGGTATTGGCACACAAAGAGACCCATCCCAAGGCACAACTCCCTACCGATTTACTGCAAGCCCTACGCCATGCCAACCAGTTAGAAACTCAAACGACAGCCCTAGATACATTAAAAAACGCTTCAAAAGCTTGTAAAAGCCTCACAAGCCCACCACCCTCAAAAGCTAAAAAAGTCAAAAAGCATGACGGGCAAGTGATGCTTGTTTTACAAAAACGTGAAAGTGGCAATCCGACTGAGAACGTTTGGATATGGGAAGCAGATTGGAAAACTGTCCCTAAAAAGCCTTCTTTATTTGGGCCTAGCTTTGTATCTTTTGAGCGTAACTATGAAAAGCACAAAAAAGGGATGGTGCTTACGATTTATCTCGATGACATGAAACACCTAAAAGAAGCGTACCCTAACTATTTTCTTGATACCCAAGTGTTTGTGAGTACCCTTGAGGCACTTCTCTCTACGGCAATGGCATGAAAAATGAGGGGAAAAGCACTTTAGTGCCTGAGGTCATAGAAATAACGCCTGTTTTCTCACGTCATACCGATGAAAATCGGTATCCATCTCTGGTTGATACGCCATGCTCTCTGGATTCCGACTTCCGTCGGAATGACGATATAAGGTATTCAGTAACCTAAGGCTAGATGCAAGGCTTCATACGATTGTTCTGCACGCCTCTCTAACCCCTAACCCAAACTGTTTTTGCATGTGGTACGATAAAGGGTATCATGTCAGCAACGTATTGAAACCCAAGGTACATAGCATCGAGAAGTAAGCAAGGTTATGCCTGAAACCTCACAATCACTAAGCCCAGACCCTTGCTCTCCTGATAAAGCAGACTTCGGTTTTAACGAAAGTGCTGAAGTAGTCGTGAAGTGTATTCAGGCATGGGAAAAATCACAACCTCCACAACCTCTTATCATGGGCGTTGTGGGAGAGTGGGGGAGTGGCAAAAGCGTTTATTTTAACTGTTTGAAAAAAGCACTTGGAGTGGAAGAAGACAAATCTGCACCACCAATCACTGATAATACTAATTTTATTTTTGGGTTTTTTATGATAGGTACACTACTATGGAGTCTTCCTTATTTAAATGATGTTAAAGAATCAGTTATTCACGAAATAAAACCTGTTCTAACATTAAAAGCACTCACTTTTTTAACTGATTTGTCAGTGTATCAGGAATTATTATGTACTGATAACAAAGAACGAACGCTATTTTTCTCAATACTCATGGGCATTTTTATAATCTTTATGGTATATCGCTGGATACCCAGATTATGGTCTATGGCATGGGAAATTTTTGCCTCTATTTACGACAGATTGAATCAATGGCTTACAGTATCCCATACACCTCAAGAGGATGATAAACCCATTATCATCGACATCAGCCCTTGGCAATACAAGGGGAAGGAAGCTTTAATCGAACTTCTTTTTAACGACATCGCCACGCAGCTGAATCAAAAGTCCTTAAAAAGGGATAGTTTAAAGGCTGTGAATCGAGCCTTTAAAGCACTGGCAACCGCTTTTACTAAAGCAGGAGGGCATCTTTCATTTGTCACCCAGTTTATGGCGGGGGTTATTGAAGATAGTACCTCGCTTGATACACAAAAAGAGGTACTTAAAACAGCTCTTGACAAACTTAAGACACCCATCTATGTGTTTGTGGATGACCTTGACCGTCTTGATTATGCCGAAGTAGTCCAAGTGCTTGACTTTCTAAAAAGTGTTGCAAGCTTACCCTACATGCGTTACATCGTAGCATATGACAAAGCGTATGTATTAAAAGCAGTCACAGAACAGAAAAAACTTGATAAAGCAGATAGTTATAAAGAAGCAAAACAATATCTCGACAAGATACTATGGCTTGAGTTTTCATTGCCTCATGTTTCTACTGAAGACCTTTGGGCATACTTATGCAAGGAATATACAAACCTTCCTATAGCTGAACAGGTTAAGCCATCCTCAGATGACTTAAAGCCTTATAGAAGTTATCTTGAAGAAAATAACGGACTTGAGCCAATACGAAAAATAAAACGCTTACTTGCAAATACTTTAAAAGCCCATTACACACTTTCAGAAGCAGAAATACCTCTCCCCGCTTTATTGATATGGGAACATGACAGACTAAATTCAGATAAACCTAAAACGACTGTCGCAGACTTGTTGTCATTAGTGAGACCCTCTCAAGTAGTGGAAAATAAGCATGCCTTTTCTTACTTAGCAAGTATTGTTTCACCCATTCAATACTATTTTGAGGTGTTAAAACAACCAAGCACAGCACAAAACCATCATGCCACTTTAAAAAAAGTATTGACTAACTGTACACTAACTGATATTAAGAACCATTTCTTTATATGACAGGCTCAATAACACCCCATGAAAAAAACTCAGATACATTAACCAAGAATATCACAGAAGTGTTAAAAGTATGGTTAAAAAACAAAAAAGTCTATGAAGAAGCTGACTTAGACTTTACTTCTGATACTGTATACAAAGTCAGTTATTTTTTACATATTATTAAAAATGCTGACTTAGATAAATTATGGGTACAACTTCTTTCATCTCAAATGATAGTTATAGAAAAAGAGAAACCAAAAGCATTAGTAACTGCTCAAGATGTCGCAAGTCTTGAAATCGTAAAAGCTTTAAAACAAAATAATTCATTTAATGAAGGATTTAAGTATGTACTAAAGTTTATTGAGCAAATCTATTTTCTAAATAACAGTGAGCTTAAAAAGGATAACAACCTTCAGTGTAAATTCCCTATTGGATATTTACTTGATGAGGTCATGCCGACAACATCTTTTAATGAGTTTGAGGAATGCTTAGAACATACTTCTGATACTTTTAAAAGTATCATTCAAAGCTGGTATATTAAATCTCAATCATCTAAGGATAAGTCGGAAGAATTACCATTTGAAATAACATCAACATTACTCACGACTATTGTATATACACTTGAGCAAGATATAGTTAAAAGCATAAATATTAAACAAGTGAGCGATAGCCCTCTTGAAAATAAAATTAGCTACTATAAAGCGTGGAATAAATTGATAACAGCCTTGGGTTTCATGAGAGGCAATATAAACGCCATGGAATTATGGATTGATAATATCGCAGAGAATTATATAAAGCTGGAAAAGACAAAAAAAATTAGTCAAAAACTCAAAAAAATGATAGCATCAGAAACAAAATTGCAGAAAAAAATAAAAAAGCTTTCAGACCAAAATACTAAAGAAATAAGTGAAAACAGGCTGATTATTAGCGAAATCCCAAAGAAAGGAATGGCATCCTATCCAAATTTCCAAGAAGCATTCTCACAAGCAAAATTAAAGAGTGCAATAAATGATTTATCTAATCTGGGAAGCATTATAAAGAATGCAACAAAATATTATCCAACTTTGCCACAATTGTTCTTACAGGCAAGAATCGAGAGAGAAATAAACAATTTACCTCATCAGATACAATCACTAAAAACACTATTTTCTAATGCTAAACCCATCACAACCGACTCAGAATCGGGTGATGATAGCAGTTCGACCCCAACGACGTAAGACGGTCGCACAGTAACATGGGGGGGGCCACCCACCACTTAAAGCTTGCCCCTTGCACCCGTTTGAAAAACTTCTCAAGCCACGCCTGTTTCTGTGCACCCAACACCTCACACCCGCCATGGCTTTCCAACCAAAACGGCGTTTGTAACATCTCGGCAAGGCTTTCGCCCTTTACTTCCGTACGCCAAATACACTCATCGGCAAAAGCGTAGGGCATCAGGGCTTCCTCAGCTAACATCAGTTTACCTGTGGCAGGATTGATGGCAAGGTCAGCCCCACTGGGACGCTCCACCATGGCAGGGGGAATGATACACGTAGGCAGCGTGCTTACGGTGGTAAGCCCGTCGGCTTCAAGCCATTGCCATAGCGTGGCAGTGTGCTGATTTATCCACCGCCCCAAGGCACGGGTTTTGGTTTTAGTAACATCGCCTAAAGGGGTTAAGGCACCGCTCATATCCCCGTTCACCGTGGCATAGCCAAGGTAAAACTCGGACTTGTCCGACGTGGCAATAGGCAGTGCTTGATAATCATTCGCCAGTAAGCGTAACATCGTCGCCCGTTGAATAGCCTGCACGTTCTCGCCAGCGGTTGACCAGCCTACAGGCTCAGGCTCCCATTGCCATGCAGGGGTTTGCTGTGCTTGGGCTTGGGTGTTTGTGGTGGTCATGGCTTGACGCACGGCTTGAAGCGTCGCCTCAGTATGACCCGCCATGGGTAATGTCAACAACGTACACCCAAGGGCTTTTGCCATGGCCATAACATCCGCTTGGTTCGTTTGCGGGGTGAGCTTACTGGGCATACTCACCATTAAGACGTTTTCAGGGCCAAGACTTAACACCAACAGGGCAGCCGTCACGGCAGAATCTAACCCACCCGACATCCCCAACACCGCACGACGATGCCCCGTGTGCTTAAAGTAGGTTTGTATGCCCACCCGTAACGCCACAAAACAGCGTGCCAGTTCAGCTTGTAAAGCTTCAGGTAACACCTCAGGCACATAACTTTCATACACCTCACCCGAGGGGATGGGAGGCAGGGGAACAGGTAAAGAGTTGCTCGTAGGGGAGTGTATTAACGACCAAGGCAGTGCCACCATGGCAGGGGCATAAGCACCCGCACGCCAAAGCTCTTGGGCTTCTTGAGGCTTGATAACGGCTCCCCATAACTGACTATCGCCGTCAAACACGCATTCATCCATAGCACCCACTTGGTTCACGTACAGCAAAGGCCATCTTGTTGCAGCACTGGCACACTGTAAAAGCTTACGGCGGAGGGTCTGCTTGGCTTCACGCCCCACGGAAGCACTCAGGTTACAAACCAGGTCAATCGTTGGCGTATCCGTTGAGGCATACGCTTCTTGATAACGCTTTAAAGCACCCTCAGGGAATCGCCAAGCATCCTCACATACTAAAACCGCTATATGTTTACACACTTCTTCGTCATCAGCAGGAAGCGTAAGACACAATGGCTTCTCTTTGAGGGGTTCAAGCACAGAAAGCACCTCAGGATGCGTTTGTCCCTTACCCCACACCATGGCGGGTAGCACCCCAAGATATTGGGAGGGTTCAAACACACGCTCATCATCATACTGCTGATAGGTTGCCATGGCATGCTTACGCACCACACCCAGCAACTGCCCCTCACCCAGTACTGCCACACTGTTAAAAAAACGTTTGGGGTTTGCACGCCAAGGGGCTTCTGAACGGCAGGTGTGCCAGTCAGGGTTTGGCTCTACGCACCCCAGTAACACACGACACTTCCCCGAGGCTTTTGCAAGCAGCGTGAGGGCTTCCGTCTGTTGGTCAACCTTCCAAGGGTAACGAGTGATGAGGTCACGCATGGGATACCCGAACAAAAAACCTTCAGGAAATAGCAACAAGGAAGCCCCAAGGGCTTCTGCTTGTTGCATGGCTGCTAAGGCAATGGCCGTATTATGGGCGATATGTCCTACGATGGGTTGCCACTGGCAGATTAAAATATCACGGTTCAAGCCGTCCTCTACAGCCATGGGGTACAACGATGCCAACGCATCCTCTGAAAGCTGAGGAAGTGCTTCAAACTGAAACGACTCGGGGGCAAGCGGGTAAGCTTGTGCGGTGATGTCTGCAAGCTGTTGGGTGAGTGCTTCACGAAGGAGGGTATACCCCTCGGAAAGACCACTAGGGGCAAAAGGCTGAAAAGGGGTATGGTTATAAAAGTGCGTGGTCATGGTGGTATTTTTCAGTGAGGGTCGCTTCAAAGTGAAACATGCGTTTGCAAGAGAAAAAGGTATTCAGTCACATACTGTTCTCGAGAACTCAAATTACGGCTCCCTCGGTAGGTATTATACTGTGTTTCAAGGAGTGTGAGCTTGCCTAACGATTGTAACTCAGAAATAAATTCCTCTTTTTTGATAAATCCCTCACTGTTGTAAGAAATCAGAAAAAAGCGTGCTTTTATAGTATGAATCACCGTAAAAAGTGCCTCTTTAGCACTTTGTGGCTTATTAAAAGGGCTTCTTTTCCAATCGTTAGGAATACCACTCACTTTACTGTAGGAGGCAGGAGGCACATAATTCGCAATAAGGTTCAACATAAAGTAATTCGACCCGTACGGATGCTGGTTGTAGGGCGGGTCTAAATAAACCAAATCAAAGGTTTCTTGGTGGGATGCCCCAAAGCAAGTCGCATCCTCTTGGGTAATCAGCACGTCATTATCATGCGTTGAAAGGGTCGGTAAATGAAGGACAATATCACTTTTGATTCTTGCCAGTGCATTGGCACCTTCACCTCCAAACGCACCTAAACCTTGCCTATTTTTATAAAAGCCTTTAAAAACCCCCGCCGTATTATTATGCACAGAAGCTTTCACGATAAGGGGGGCAAGATAAAACTTTTGTAGCTCAATGGGTAAACGGGCTATTTGCTGACGTGCCGTGTCAATAAACTCAGCGTTTCTACGGGTATAAAAGACTCTTTCACCTTCTTGAATCGCATCGTCATGCCTAGGGGCATAAAGCTCGGCAATAAAGCCCCGTGTCCAATGCGTGGTTATTTCCTTTTGCAACCAATCAAAATGGTATTGTAACGTCTCAAAATCCACCTCAGAACGATTGCTCAAGTAACAACGGTTAACCACACAGGCGTAATCTTCCAAATCATTGCATACAATGGTATGGGCATGAGCCTTCATAAACCTTGATACGACCCCACTCCCCGCAAACAAATCAAGAAAAGACACCCTATCTTTGCCTAACAGTGCCTTTACTTTCGCAACACCTTGGGCAATAAAGGGCATCAAACCCCGCTTATTACCTAGGTAGGTGATTAAATCGTGGTAAATATAATCAGGAATATCGGTAGGCATCGTATCCAAGGCAGGTTGAAGCATGAGGCTGAAAGTGTCTGGCATTGGCTCGAATCATGAAAGCACAGCGTATAAGCGATGACCTTGGGTACGGCATCATGTTTCATAGTATAGCTTAGCCTCACGTAGATGTCATGCGGCAGTCACTGGGCAGGACGCTTTAAAGTACATATCCTACAAGCAGACGAACCCCTGAAGGCATACCATGGCAGGTGTTTGCTTTTAGTAGTATATTCACTAGAATAGATGTATGAGCAGGGAATAAGCCGCTAAGATTGGCACCCGCTACACACTACGCCTTGCGTGCATCGTCCTCCTATTTGTTATTCCTAAGTGAACAGGATACTCTCTTACTATGATGCCTTCTTTAGGTCTTACCTTTCATCGTCATGCGTTAAGCCAATGGAAACCACTCCTTGAAGCCGCCATTGCCCAAGATACCCAAAGCCCTCATACCTCTGTCTTAATTGTACCTGTGCTTCAGTGTGATGAAGAAACCGACCCTTCCCCCTGTCCTGAAACCCACTGCGTCCATGAAACAAGCCATGATGCTACCCATGATAAAGACGAGGTAAAGCATCCTGCGAGTGATAAAATCCACTGTTGCGACCTCCTAAAAGAACTCCCCCATGTGTTGGGGATGCAAGAGGAGTGTCATTTTGCCCCCCTCCTTGATGAAGAAGGCTTTGATGCTGGTCATGGTAAGCTCTTTACATGGAAGGGACTCGTGGGTGAAAAACGTGTGCCTATCCGCATTATCTTGGTAGGGCTAGGCAAAGCCGCTAAAGTAACTTACGTTAAGCTGGATAAAGCCGTTCAAAAAGCCTTTGCCTCTGTAAAAAGTCTCAAACAGGTAGGTAGTGTTGCCGTGGTATTCCCCTGCAAAACAGCCTTAAGCCCTGAGGTAAGCTTTGAAGCTGGGATTGACGCTATTTATCAAGCAACTTACCGCTCTTTAGAAGGCATTACCAAGCAAACAGCACACAAAGACCCCACCCCCGACCTCCATACAGTGCATGTCTTGATGTCCGAGCAACCTTCAGAATGCTATGCTAAAAAAGCTTTTGCCCTCGCTCAGGCACGTAGCGAGTCAAAAGACTTGGTGAACATGCCCCCCAACCTTAAAAAGACAGACGTATTAGCCAATTTGGCACGCAGTTTGACGGCCTTGGAAGGGGTCACCGTCGAAGTATTTGACGACCTTTCTTGGTTAGAACAAGAAATGCCCGCCTTTTTTGAAGTGGCACGAGGCTCCGTGGCAAGCGACCCCCCAAAGTTTATTACAGCCAAGTATGTTTCACCCACACTCTCGGAAGGGAAAACCGAGCGTAAAAAAATCGCCCTAGTCGGTAAAGGGGTGATGTTCGACACAGGCGGTTATCAAGTCAAGCCTGGGAATGTCATGAATACCATGAAAGGCGATATGACAGGCGGTGCCATGGTACTAACCGCTCTAAAAGCCATTGCCACCCTTCAGATTCCTGACGTTGAGGTGTCTGTGTATTGTGCGGCAACCCCCAACAAGATTGATGCCCATGCGACGGTACCCGATACCATTATTCGTGCCACCTGTGGGAAGTACATTGAAATTCGTCACACCGATGCCGAAGGTCGTTTAACCTTGATTGATGCGGTCACAAAAGCCGAAGAGGCTTCAAACCCTGATGTCATGCTTACCATTGCCACACTGACAGGCGCTGCGATGGTGGCTGTGGGTCGTAGAATTGCCGTGATGTCTAACGATACCACATGGCGCACGACGGTCACGGAAGCCATGGACAAAGTGGGCGACCCCTACCAAACGCTTGAAGTGGTTGAAGAGGACTACGAAGCCATTAAATGTAAGTTGGATGGTGCCGACCTTGTAAACAGTACTTACGGACGCTTTAGAGGGGCTCAAACCGCTGCGGCATTTGTGATGACTGGGGCAAAAAACAAAAAGCTACCCATCGTCCATCTTGATATTGCTGGTGCTGATATGACTGATGATGACAAAGCCACAGGGATTGCTCAAAAAACCCTGATTCAGTTTGTCATTGACCAAGCCTTTTGCCATGGCACGTCCTGTAGCCAATAGGAGCTGTTTGCAAATTAAGGCATGTTGACTATTTTTTTACGTCATACCGACGGAGGTCGGTATCCATAGAGCTTATTGTGTAAACGAGAAATGGATACCGATTTTCATCGGTATGACCAAAAACCACCCTCCCCATCCGATGCAGAGCACAGGGGAGGGTTTATAACCCTACCGCAACCTAATACCCCTACCAACGGGACGGCTACAAACCGCCCCCCATAAAACGACGAAGGGCTTTTTAGGATATTCGGATGGACCCAGCAATTTTTAAATGCTCAGTGTGTTTATTGCCTTATACTATATGCCTGTAAGCACTAAGGTATATACGCATGCTTACACTTTAGAGAGAACAAGGTTCAAGGTCATGGCCGTATCATCTGGTGTACAAGTTAGAACACGTGTTACCGTATCCCCCACCAAAATTCGTCCGCTTGAGTCGGGGCGTACCTCTGTAAGAACCAATTTACGTACTACCACACCTCGTCTTAACCCAGCACTCATCAAACCAGGCAAAACACCAGACGGGAAACCACCCCTTAGTAGTCAAACGCCTGAAGAGGTGCTACAAAGCCTAAGAACCACACAAGCTGAAATCCTAAAGAAAAAGAAATCACAAGAAGCCCAGCCTAAAGGTATTTTTGACGGAGGCGCAGCGTGGTTACAAGAAGGTGCTTGGGGACTCAATAAGGGACTCAAAGCACTCAAACTCCCTGAAATTAAATTTGCGACCATCCATGCAGGTAACGGTAGTAAAACGGCTCAAAATGAAGCCCTGACAGAGAGTCAAAAAGAAATTACAAACCTTGAAAAAGCCATTGAAAGTGCCAAGAAAAACCGTAAGCCTCTCAATGCTAAAGACTTTAAAGCCCTCACAGAAAAAGCTATCAATGCTTCTGACAAAGCACAAACCCGAGTGGACGTTGCCATTTCTGGTCGTAACGCATGGCGTACCGCAACCCAAGCCGTGGCTACCGCAGCGATTGTTTCCTCCGCCGTTGCCACTGGTGGGGGTACCCTTGCCATTGGTGGGACAACTTTACTCGCTGGGATGGGTACAGGTACCACGATTGCAGCAGGCTTAGGGGCTTCTACCGCTGTAGGGGTTGCCTCAAACGTCGGATTAACCGCCCTTAACCAAGCCAGTAGTGGTTTTAAAACAAAAGAAGATTACACCAAAGCAGCGATGGATGGTGCCGTGAATGGCTTTGGCGTGAATGCGGCGAATGTCATTAAAGGAGCGGGAGTGACAGTCAATCTTGGTAGTAAAGCACCTAAGGGTACTTTTATCAGCGACTCTGCACATCATACCCTTACCCATGCCAAACGTTTCCTTGAAAATAGAAGTATTGATATGGCAGGGAACTTTACCTGGGGTGCTATGGGAGATATGAACCTGCAAAGCCAAGCCGAAATGGATAAAGGCAAAAATGCACTGGCTGCTACCTTCACAGGGAAAGATGTCGGCAGTATTTTACGTTCAGGTACCGTAGGACTGGTTGCTTCTGAGTTAGGATATCATTCCGCCAATGGGGCTGAGGCGGTTGTAAAACCTTGGGCTAAAAAAGGGGTCAATCATTTGAGTAAGTTTCAGCCCCAGCATAACCAATCCTTCAACCAGCTTACTGGTGAAACCCTTCCTTGGTACGGTAAAAGTTTACCCTTTACCCGAAAAGCGGGAGGACTATTAGCAAGGGGGGTAAGCGAAAACAGCTTTAATACAGCCTATGCCCTTGCACCATACTATAAAGTACCTACACCATGGGGTAAGGGTCGAGAAGACTTCTAGGGTGAATCACTGACATCGGAAGGCATCATAAACATGCGTATCGGGTCTATTAGGTAGTGTCGAGAGTACCTATCTTTGATATCTCGCATTGTCATTCCGACGAAGGTCGGAATCCATAGGGCGTTGTGTATGAGCGAGGGATAGATACCGATTTTCATCGGTATGACGTGAAAAAGCCGTATCATTCGTGTCGACAATGGTTGGTCTCCAAAAGATGTGGGTGGGGGGCTATCTATGACCCAAACAAATGTCGACACTACCTAACAACATATCGCACATTTAGGGGAACATTAAGGGTAAGCCTTTATCTGTAGAGACAGGTATCCGAAATCAAAGGCATACAGGTATCGTCACGTGTGGACAGGTTCATAAGACGACACCATGACATGCTCGATTGAAGGCTTTTAGGGCTTTCAACCCTTTTGTAACCCACATGTAAAGGATACTTACGCTTATGTGGCACTTCGCTAATGTATGGTACGTTCTTTCTTCTCAGTTGACTCACAAAAGCCTACCTCCACAAAGTACGGCACGTCAGCAAGGTCTGGTACTTTTAAGTATCTTAACATTAAGCGTCCTAGTCCTTGGGTATCATCCCCCAACGGCACAAGCCTACATGATAAGCCAATGGCATCAGGAACGGCTCATGCGTCCTGTCACACAATGGATGAAAGCCCTACATCAACAACACACCCACGACACCACACGCACTATAGCAAGTACCAAGGGAGGTGAAACATCAACAGGTGGTATTTTTCTTGCCATGATGGGCGATAATACCCAAGGACGCTACAGTACAGTTAAAACGGCTACTTTAGGTCATACCGCTACGTGGGTTGAAAGTAACGAACGCCAAAATACGCAAGAAGTCGCCCTGAAAGATAGCGAAATTGCTGGGATTCTAGGCGATGAAAACATGCAAAAGCTCACTTACCTTTTGATGCAACCCACACAACAGCACGAATTGCTTTTGTTTCAAGCCATAGGTGCTTTAGAATCAGGAGGCGAACGTGAAAGTGCATTAAAATATATCACGGCACATCTTGACGAGTTAAGTTTATTTGAAATGGCTATGGTGCAAGGGTTGCATCCCACTAAGCAAATTGCCCAAGCCCTTGAAAAACGCTTTACAAGTTTACAACAGCAAACCCCTGAACCGCCCGAACTGAGTGTATTTTTATCGATAGCCAGTTTGGCAGAGGGTCAAACAGAGGCTCGAAGTCAAGAGGCTCAAACACGCTTACTCCTTACAACACTTGAAAAACTTGCTTCTAGCTACCCTTTTCAGCTTGATGAACTCGTCACGATGGTCGTTATTTCACAAAAAGTTGGCTTACCAGAACATACCCTTTTCTGGCAACATCAGCTTTTCAATAAGTTGGACACTTTGGGGAAAATAGCCGAGGAAGAACAAACCAAAAGCAATCATGACATTCCAGCAAGTACATCAGACGAAGAAAACGCTTTACTTGCACCAGAGCATGCTTCAGAACAAGACATTGAGGCACATCCACCCCTCCCTGAAGCATCTCCAAATACTGGAGGAGTTCCTCTCCCTTAATCTCTTTGAAGCGATAAGCACGCCCCTAGCCTAAAGCGAATAAGCGTACTTCCCCAGGCTCAAGAGGCGCTAGGCTTGCTTTGCTAGGAGCGTCTGTTTGACCTTCTTGACTTTTTTTCTGTCGTTGCATCAAGTTTGTGCTTTGAAGTAGCGTTTCATAAAGCTCGTGAGCCTCTTGACGTAACCCCTCCAAGTCGTGGCTATGGTGCATATCCAGATTCGCCATTGCCAACAAACCTTTACTATCTTTCAGAGGATGCGTCCATTGATGTATCGACCATATCAATAAGTTAGGGTTTTGACTAGGAAGAAAAGAAGTATGTCCTTGTTCTAACAAGGGGCGATACTGCGTCCATAATTGGCGTATCAGGCGTGCTTGCTGGAAGCGCGTTTTATCTGTATGCCATACGACGGGTGCCAAAGCATCATCTAAGCTACGAGAGGTATCGTGCATGTGATGCCCTACCGAAGCAACACCCATCCCATTGTATGCAGGTAAGGGTAAAAAATACCCTAAAAATAGGCGTAGCTTATGTGCTACAGGATTGGCAAAAATGGCTTTGTGTTGTGGCTGGTCACTATCGGTTGTCATGCTTGAAAGTGATACTTTAAACGGGTCAAGATGAAACATGCTCCGTTGTAACCAATACTTGAGGTTACGCGCATAATCTTTGGACTCGGAAGCAATGTACTGAAAGGGACCCAGTACAACATCAAAGCCCTTATGACGCATATCCTCTTTCGCTGAAACAATACCCTGAAGTAAAAACGATTCAGCAAACGTACCAAAAGCAGGATTTTGAGTTTTTTGGATGTGGCTTTTAAGGACTTGATACAGCTCGGGCGGGCGGTGGAGGTCATACGATTGTTTGGGGTTACTATGGCTTTGTTGGATATGTGCCATATCCGCTCTAAAAAAGTCAAACTGGTAATTTTTTACTAAAGTCTCCGTTTGTTGTGTTAAATAGTCCCAAACAGGTTGGTTAATGCGTGTAATATCGGGGGTACCATCAGGAAGTACATGGTAAAGTTTATAGGGTGTTACATTGCCTACAATATCATCTCGCATACCGTGTTGCATGTGTTTCAGGGTAAACTCAGGCCAATGATTCCCTTGTCCATCAGGCACCATTTTCTTGACCACGACAGGACGATAAGGTGCCGCTCCTGCTTGCCCTACCGTATCATAGCCATGCTGACGCACCCACTGCATTAAGCGAATACGTGCTTCAGTTCGGCTTGCAAGGTCTCCTGTACCAAAAAGTAAGCGTTCACGTGTGGCTTGAGAGACCTCTGGTTGAAACAGTGCATGAGCGACTTTAGGGTCTAATTTTTCTCCCGTGGGGGTACCGTTTTGTATAAGATACTGGGTGATGAGCTTTTCAACAGCTTGATGGTTCGCATCACGATTTTGGCGTTCATCTACATGATGTGTTTTAGGATGAATATGAATCCATTCAAAAAAACCAGGATGCGTAAAGACTGTTTCAGCAAAGCGGTCAACGTGCGGAACAAGGTCAAATCCAACACGCTTCCCCATGGCATGAAGCATACTGACACTAAAAGCCAGCTGCTGCTGAGGGGTCTGCAAGCCTTTTTGTGCAAGTTGTGGGTGTAAGTAACTCGCACTGGGTTGCCAGTTGGTAGCGGCATATACCGACCCCCCATGTTCAAAAAAAGGTAGTAAATGCACGGCACCTTCAGGTACGCTTAACGCATACTGAACGTTATGAAAATAACTCCCTGTAACAGTAGAGGGTACGCCTATAAACTTGGCTTTTTGCATCCAAGCAGGTGTTTTTTGAAAGTGTGGTGGCTCATGAGCGGGTGCTTTTAAAGGTAATGTTTTGCCTTGTTGTGCCAAACTAAGTGCATGATACACTGTCTCTTTGCCTAGGCGTTGTTCTAGGGTTTGCCAAGCCTGCTCAAAAGGGATACTGAGGGCTTCTTCAGGGGTTTTGGTAGCCCAAGGGGTTTGAGCTTTCATGGGAGTCACCATCGAGACATCCGTCGTGATGGCTCCAAAGCGAGGCACGTGCAAAGGGGATACCCGCCATGCAGGGTGCGTTTTAGTGTGCGTTGTTGGTAAGTGATTCTGCAAGTAATTAGGTAGCGATAGGCTTACGGATTGAATCGACATGATGAAGTCTCTGATTCTGGCAATGTTATGATACTGCAACCCTTAGTAGGTAGCATAACATGGGTGATGCACGGGTGCTAGTTTTCGTTACAAAGCGGTCATGGGTAACAGGGTACTATGTCTCTCGGTACATGAGGCTTGACATCGTAAGATGTTTGCCGCACTATAGATTATACGAGGTTAATGCCTTGAAACACCGTATCATCGCGGGGTGGAGCAGTCTGGTAGCTCGTTGGGCTCATAACCCAAAGGTCGTAGGTTCAAATCCTGCCCCCGCAACCATCTAAGCAACAATGCCTCTTTCAATTGAAAGAGGCATTGTTGCTTACTTAGTGTAAATAACGCAATGCTTACCAAGACCCCTTTTAAAAGTCAGAAGGGTGTAAGTAGGCACTTCCTGTTTGGGCAGCATGACGATGTATACGACGTATTACCTCCTGTAAAGATGAGTCCCCATTAAGTATACGATTATACAAATGCGCATAGTCCATAAGCAAAATAGGAGTTTTATCTCTAGAGGCGTTCTTTTTTGCACCTTCATTAAAACGAGACATTTAACCAATTAGCTTTGATGTATTCACACGGTGGAATTGCATCGCTATCGCTTGCTTCATATCCGCTAATGACCTCGATACAACCTTTCCTCTCCTCTTAAAACGAGCAAGCCAAT
>JBIIZQ010000028.1:0-21574 GCA_044346175.1 Vampirovibrionales bacterium | reverse complement strand
GTCATTATTTAGCTCGTTTCAGACGAAAGACGTTTTGTTATTCTAAGTCTTTGCAGATGGTAAAAGCTACACTCACTATCTTTTTCACACCTGATTGGCAAGCCTATCTATGATAATGTGCAACGCCAAAAAAGAAGCCCCCTGGCTTAGGTCTTACCGTACAAGCAGGAAGCATTCTTTATCCATGGGGATTCGGTTTTAGTTACTGAACTTGCAACACGTGTTGGTCAAACAAACGTACAAGAATCTGGGTGACTTCTTGCATGGGTTTGTTGGCATCTACTCGGGTAAGCAGTCCTTTTTCTTCAAAACGAGCCAAGATAGGAGCGGTTTCTTGTTCATAAGCCTTGAGACGCTTTTCCACACGTTCAGGATAATCATCGCTCCGATGCGTTAAGCGACTTTCTGGCACATCGGCGGGTGGTGGGTTGAACTTAAGGTTATAAATAGCCCCTGTTTCGCTATCGATACGACGATAAATGGCACGCTCTGTAATCACTTCATAGGGTACATCGAAATAAAAAGCCTGAGGGATGTGTAACCCCGTTGTAGCGGCGAGTTCAAAGAGGGCATTGGTTTGTTCTAAGTTACGAGGAAAACCATCCAAAAGAACGGGTACCGTCTCTGCTTGAGGTGAAGCTTGGGTTAACGCATCCTGCAAACCGTCTTTAAGAACGTCCATCACGACGGGGGTATCCACGAGTTGTCCTTCTGCAAGAATAGCGGCAACCCGCTTACCAAGCTCCGTTGGTTTTTGTGCGACTGCACGGAGTTGGCTGCCTGTGTCAAAACGTGCTAATTGATAGGTCTCGCAAAGAATCTGGGTTTGAGTACCCTTGCCCGCAGCGGGAGGGGAAATAAAGGGGAGAAGAATCAAACGTTCAAAAGACATCTTTTTAGAAGCTCCTTTTTTATCACAATCATGTATTGAAACACACCAGTTTACGCATGCAACTACTTCGCTAAAAAGCCTTTGTAGGATTGTGCCATCAAGTGAACCTTCACTTGGTTGACCAAATCAAGGGCAACCCCTACGAGAATCATCAGTGATGTTGACCCTAACCCCTGCAATGTCACCATGCCAGTCATAGAAGTCGCCATGGAAGCCACCATGACAATCAAACCCAGTGCGACAGCACCAATCAGGGTGAGTCGGTTAAGAATGGTACCAAGATAAGCCTCCGTGGCACTTCCAGGGCGTACACCTGGAATCGTGCTACCTTGCTTACGTAACTGCTCGGCGATTTCTTTAGGTTGCATACTGGGTACAATGGATTGGTAAAAATAGGCAAAAAAGATAATTAAACCAAGCTCTACCGCCATGTAGAGAGGGGAGCCAAACTGCATCCATTTTTTATAAAAACGGATAGCTTCAAACCATACACCTGCAAGTTTGGCTTGTTGGGCGTACTCAATCAGGGCAGCGGGGACGCTTAATAAGGCAAAGGCAAAAATGATAGGCATAACCCCTGCACCATTGATTCGGAAGGGAATGTATGTTTTTTGAGTATCTAGCCCCATGCGTTGTCCGGCACGACGGCGGGCGTGAAGAATAAACACTTTCCGAAGTGCTTCATATAAATAGACCACTAACCCCAAAATGATACCGTATACGGCAAGAAGGATGACCAGTTGGAAAGAACGCTGAGGGTCGTCCCCAATGTAAGCGGCTGTAGTAGCCCATAAGGTAGGTAGTTTTGCCAAAATACCAATAAAAATGAGAATGGAGCTACCATTGCCGATGCCACGTTCTGTAATGAGTTCACTTAACCATAAGGCAAACATGGAACCCACCACGAGGGATAATACGAGTCCAGGAAAAATCAGCAAAGGCGAGATAGAGGGCATGAGTGCACCAGGTACCATGCCCAAGAGTTTGACCAACACGAGCGATTGAAATAACGCTAACCCCACAGTGGCATAGCGGGTGTACTGCGCCACCTTTTTACGTCCTGCTTCACCTTCCTCTTTTTGCATTTCCTCCAAGCGAGGAAATACGACCGTGAGGAGCTGCATCACAATGGAAGCCGTAATGTAGGGTCCGATACCCAATGCCAATAAACTTAGTTTTGCAATCCCACCGCCTGAAAAAATATCTAAAAAGCCAACGAGCTGGCTGTTTAAAACGTTTTGGAGGGCATTAAGGTTCACACCCCATACGGGAATTTGTGCCACAAAACGGAACAAAACAACCATTAACAGTGTGAAAATCACTTTGTCCTGTAAGCCCGAGGCAACCCATAGCTCTTTCCAATTAGGGAGCGGACCTCCTGAAGGTAAAGACGAGGAAGCAGACGCATGAGCAGGAGAAGAAGAACGGGAAAGCATCATCATAAGAAGAGGGTATTCTCTCAAGAAGGGCTACAAAGTAAAGAGGGTATTAGAGGGGAACATACAGGTTGAGGAAATAGGAGGAAAATACGTAAAGGGTATGCGTTACGGCATATTTTCCTACAGAATGGGAATGCGCTGGGAGCTGGTGGGTTATCCTTGTATGACTGATTTCAGTTTAAGTCAGTACTCACAGGCGTAGGACATCAATCTTGCTCCTCTTATGTTAACTCAGAGCATGCTATAATGCTAGGCTGTTTCTCAGCGTATTATATAGGGGTGTAAGCTTTTATTTGTGGTTTTAGGCTTGTAATGCTACACTAAAAGGGTCTGTTGTGATACTAAAAACAAGTGGTTTATAGGTTTATCCTAAATGCGTCAAACCGTCTCGAACCAAGATGCCACGTTTCTCATGCGACCTTGCGTTGCAAACATCGTGTGCCGTCACAAAAAACGTCTGTTTTTAAGTGGCGTGTTAGGGATGCTGTTGGTTTGCATGGGTTTGCTAGAGCCAACGTATCGTGTGTATGCCGAAGCCAATACGGCTACCATGGAGCGCACCCTGTTGGTACTCCATGAGCAACTTGAGGTCCTTTCACAGGAAAACTATCGCCTCAAAGAACAACTGCGCTTATTGCAAGAAGCATCGCCTCAATCCGCACCTCAATCCGCTCAGATGTCTGGGGGGGCTTTACCTGAGTCGTCCCAGACGACGCTGACCAATTTACAGAGAAAACTCGACCAAGCAAGTCTTAAACTCCGTGAAGCCATTGAGACCATCAATCAGCAAAACGGTTATATTACCAGTTTATCTGAACGTTTAGAGCGTCTACAGAGTCTGAATGACCAAAAAGCCTCCCAAAGCCTTGAACCCGTTTCATTGATGCCCCAAGCGAGTACGCCCCTGACGGCACCACTAGAGACTTACTATGCTCAAGTCACGCAAGGCATGCAAGCGGCTCAACAGGCATTGGATACCCCAAATATTGATGCCATTCTTAACGCCCTTCAGCCTCTTGTGTATGTCTCAGGAACCAAAAGTGTACACCCTCAAGCTTTTCCTCTTGCTGTTTTATGGTATGCACGTGCCTTGGCTTTAAAGGCAACCTCCCCCACTGCCCTTGCACAAACGCATCAACCTACGCTTGAAGAGGCACAAACTTTATTAAATACGCTGATGCAACAAGCCCCCTACATGGCGAGTGCGCTCGATGTGCAAGAATTACAAGCGTGGCAAAAACTAGCTCAAAAACAACCCCAACAAGCTGTTGAAGCCTTTGGCAAGGTATTCAGTAAGCCTTCAATGATACGGTTTGCGAAAGCACTAGAAGGCTATCAGCCTCAAGACAGTTTACAAGCAAGTTACGCCGTATATGTTTTACTTACCCAGCTGTACCCGAAAGATGCCTACGTATGGTACCAACGGGGTGTGGTTGCTATGAATCAACAGTTTGAGCAAGATGCGATTCAGGCATTTGAACAGGTCTTGAATTTGCCCGATACCAACCCTAAAACCCATTACTACCTTGGACTACTCTATGCACGGCGCGCCATTCAAACCCGTAAACAAGTTGTTGCACAGGCAAATACACCCTCATCCACTGTGAGTCAAGCCATTCAACAGGATGTCCTTAAGGCGGTTGAGCATTTAGAAAAAACAACCGAAAAAATGGCTATCCCTAAAGCACCGCCTTCCAAAACCATGCCTCCCCATAACATCTCCTCATCTCTGACGCTTTCTCCGCAGGAACATCAGATGTTAACGTATTGGCTTACACAACTTAAAACCCTGAAATAGCGAGCAGTTCTTTTTCATACTCTCTCATGTCATCATGCTTGACGAATGACGTTAGCGTTTTGTCTGTAAATGCGGTTGGCATAAGTCGCTTACCCACTGAAAAAGTATCATACTGGCACTAAAAAGAATGCCAATCATGCTGATGCACCCCAGTAACAAGGTGTAATCTCTCGCAAGCAGTGACTCTAGCGTAAGCTTCCCCAAGCCTGGTAGTCCGAGCATACTCTCTACCGTAAACGAACCAGTCAGTACGCTGGCAAATAGTGGTCCTAGTAACGGAAATACACTGCCGTAAGCAAGAGGGAGGCAGTGCCGCCATTGGATGCGCTCAGGTGACAGCCCCGATGCTTGTAAGCGCATCGCCATACGCCCTTGCATCAGGTGGTGTAACTGTTCACGTAATAGCCAATAGACAGGCGTATGGACAATGCTACTCAGTACCCCTATCGGGAGTACCATGGTTTGTAGCGATTGAAGCCATGTGTGTGGCTGAAGTGTAAAGGGTGTCCAGCCGCCTACGGGTACCCATCCCCATTGTAACCCCAGTAGCCATACCCCTAAGCCTGTCAGTGCAAATAAAGGCAGCACCAACAACGGAAATCCAATGAGTGCATGATAATTTTCCAATGAAAAACGCTTCCGCAAAAAGGTGTTTTGCACCTCTGTAGCCTTGGTCACACCCCGAGAACTCGTCCATACAGCCCCGATACTCCCCCAGAGTAAGCCCCACACAAAAGCACCAAGTCCTATCGGTAAGCTAACCTGAAGGGCTTCCATAACCCTAGGGAGAACGGCTTGTTCCGTTGAAACCATACTGTAGCCCCATTGTCCTGTACACCACTGTGACAAGTACAGCTGAAGTTGCTGCCAAAGCGGTACATTAAGATGAAATTGTGCCTCAAGCATCATGCGTACTTGTGGGGACAATTTGGGGTCGTCAAAAGGGCTACCTGGTATGAAGCGTACCAGTAGAAACGTACACACCACTAGGAGTAAAGTACTTAGGCATGCACTTAGGAGGCACTGGAGTAACCTCAACACCCTGAAGCAGGCTCCTCTTGTACAGCGTTTCGTCTTAAAACACCCTCTTCCAACCAGATTGTGAGCTGTTTGACAAGTGCCACATGTAACCCATGCCCTGCATTATGGCACACCAAGGTGAGGGGAAGCTGGGTGGGTTGATGCCCCTCGCCAAGGAGCATCAAATCGCCTAGTAAATCCAATACTTTATGGGCAAGAGGTTCATGAGGATGCCGTAGTGCTTGTAAAGTGTGGATGTTGGGTTGAGGAGGGGTACGATACAAGCCGAGTGTATTATCTTCACGCACACCTTTCGCAAGCCCTCGGGCTTGCAGGGTTTCTAAATCTTCCATAAAACCGAAGGTACGTGCCGTATTGATTTCACTGGTCGTGATGTTAAGGATTTCCAGAAGCTCCGTTGTGGCTTCTTGTGCTTTCTGTGAGGGGGCTTCCCATACGTAGCCTTCGGGCATATGGAGTGCGGGATGGTGTGCCATGGCGGGCATGTGATAACACACTTTAAGAGGCGTCGATGTACCTTCCATAGCATGAGCCATAGCATGAGGTAAAATATGTATAAAACGGTTTGCACCCCCAAGAAGAAAGCCCTCAGAGCCTAGTAGACTAGCTGAAGGTATATGCCAGTGGTATTGCCATGCAGCCTGAGCGGGTAGGGTGTGTGAAAAGCTTGGATGAGATTGTAAATAGTGTGTCCACACGGTGGCACTGCCGTCAAGGAGAGGAAGTTCTGCAAAGGTGTCATGGGGTTCAAGGTGGCGGGGAGTACCGTCAGGATGAATAGGTACAAGATGCCAACGAACCCCCGAGCTAAGACCTAGCTGGGCATGGCTGCTGAGTTGATGTTCCACAATACTGAGGGTTTTACCTGTAGCTTGGGTATCTTGGAGAGTCACACCATTTTCAGTGTGTATGACGTTGGTATGGGTCGCTTGAAAGTGCCAATAGGGTGCCGAGGCTCCTGAGATGCCTTCTGGGTAAACATACCATCCGATGCCTTTCTCTTCAGCGGTGCTTTCTGCCCAAGCTCGCCAGTAGGTACCACGCAATAAACCAATACCCTCCACATGGGTGCTTTGCCTTTGCCAAGAGTTTTGAGAAGACAAGACAGACGTAAACGAGGGGAGCGTACTCGATGTTGAAAGCATGAGGGGTGAGTACCTTGAGTTGGTTCAGAACAGCACAGTGCAGAAGACCATAGATTTTTTCATCAAACCTCTTTATCAAACCATAAAAAAACGGACGCTAAAACCCACCTCTCTGTGCCGAGTGTGTTGATGGTGCGTTGTGAAACGTACAGTCGTGGTAACCGTCACCATGCCTACCCTCCTCCCGTGATACCTAACCTTCTCCTTTCATACCTATCTTCCTAAGTCTTTCTACCTTGCTTGCTGTCGTACCGACGGAAGTTGGTATCCACTTTGCACATTTACACAATCTCAGCACATATCCACACAACCTAGTGTGTTTGTAGGGTCTTTTGGTGTGTGCATCGGCTTGATGTTACATCTTAACGTTATAGTTAACATGAAAGACTTTGACGATGCTGGGAAGCCTTCTCTGATAGGTATGTTTTATAAAGATGCTTCCAGGTTGAAGTTGCCAAGTGGCTTTTTACATTGTGAATCATTGTGAATGTTAAACGTCAATAAGGAGTTGGTGCCGTGACGCTCAAAAACCGCCTCAATTTTACTGTGTCCGTACTGACCTTGTTCATGATGGTCATGACGGGGCAAGCGACCTTTCAGTATGTCAAACAATACCAAGCTTTTCATGAATTGAAACACACCAACAGTGTTGTGGGGAGTTTGTCAGAGGGGTCTTTAGCATTGACTAAAGAACGTGGTTTAGCCCTGATGTATTTGAATAACCTACAGCAACTCTCACCAGATTTACGCTCTAGGCTTCTTTCCTCCAGAGATTTAGGTGAAACCGCTCTTAATGAAGCGATTCAAAAAGTCAATAATCATCCTGTGTTATCTCAAAAACGAGGCGTTATTGAACAAATCGAAGCCCTTAAAGCTAAAAAAAGTGCGGTAGACACCCTCCGTTCCAAAATTGACTACAGTATGAAAGTACGTCAAAATCTTGTAGAAGCTGATTTTGCCCAAAAGTGGTTTCAGGTGATGACAGATTACATCACGGCACAGCGGAACGTGTGGCATAGTATTGAAGCCAATCATAGTAATCAGGTACAGCCTGAAATACTTCACGGTATTTATGCACGTGTAGGCTTGTGGGAATTTGCAGAAAAAGCGGGGCGTGAGAGAGGCTTGCTTGCCAGTGCAATCGCCTCTGGGCAACCCATGACGTTTCAAAAAAGTTATCAGGCTTTGTCAGCCCATGGGATGTTAACCCAAGCATTGAATCAGGCTGAAGTAGCAGCGACCTTGACGGATAATAAGGTCATTAGTAGTGCCGTAAAGCAAATCAATTATGCCTATTTGAATGACTTAGGTAAGTTACGTGAAAGCGTGACTCAAGCCTCGGCAGGGTATGGCACCTATCAGATTACCCCTGGATTTTGGTTTGACCAAGCCTCCTTACCGATTGAAAAGGCGAGCGATACCTCAGTACAGGTGACACGACTCCTTGATACCATTGTTGCCCAAGAAGAAGCTGCCGCTCTACAGTGGATTATTAGCTTAAGTGCGGTATTTTTCTCTTGTGCATTGGGAGGATGGCTAACCTTACTCACCATTCGTAAACACTTTATTCAGCCTGTAGACCTTGCCAATGAAGCCTTAGAACAGCTTAAAAAAGGACAATACAACATTGCGTTGCAAGAAAGTGATGCGACCCACGAAATGGCACAACTCAACAATAAAATTGTTGCCCTGCGTGATGTCATTCAACGTACGGTTGAGGATTCTAAAGAACAATTGGAACGTACAGCACAGCTTCTTCAAGAGCGTGAGCAGTCAGAAGCCCTCAAAAAAGAAACCACTCGAAAAATTGTTGAAACATTTGACAATACCGTTGAAGAATCCGCCCATGTGTTGTTTAAGAAGCAGCAAGCGTTATTTGACACTGCAAAATCCTTGGAAGAATCCTATCATGACAGCGAGCATTGGACTGAAAAAGCCATTAGCGATGTAGGGTTAATTGAGGAAGACATGGGACGCATCACGCATGCGGTGGAAGAGGTTGGTAGCACGATTCGTGAAATTAACCAACAGATTATCCAAGCCGACCATATCACCCAAAGTGTGATTACGCAGGTGGATACGGTCTCAAAACTTTTCTCTTCTCTGGAAGAATGCTCCACACAAATTACCCATGTGGTGAACAGTATCCGTGAGATTAGTAAACAAACGAATATCCTTGCCTTGAATGCTGAAATTGAAGCCGCTAAAGCGGGTGACAAAGGTAAAGGATTTGCCGTTGTTGCTGGGGAAGTGGCAGTACTCGCAAGTAAGACCACTCAGGAAACCCAGTTCATCGAAACCCAAGTGGAGGGGATTCAAAATCTGGTGAAAGACCTTGCGAGTAATGTAGGTATGATTAAAACCATCGTGAAAGAGCTAGGGGATATGAGCCAGAATATTCAAACCTCTACCCGTAGCCAAACGCAAGCCGTGAACGAAATTATCAATACAAGCCACGACACCTTGGGTAATATTCAGCAGGTCGTGTATAACGTTCAGCAGATGAATCAAACCCTTGAACATACAGGCGACAATATTCATGGTATTACACATAACGTGAATGAGCTGGAGGAGTCCTTGGGTGAGTTTGATAAAAATATGAAACAATTTGTGTCTGAGTTTCATACGCTAAGCGAGTATAAGCGTACGAAAACGCCTAACACGCTCCGAGCTGGTGAAGTGCGTCTTGCTAATCGTCCCGCAAGAGTGACGCATGAGGTACCGCCCCGTCAGCGTAAGGAGTCTGCTTTGCAACAAACCACCCTTTCCTAAAACAAGGAAACGCTACTGCCGTGTAACCTCGAAGTGTTGCCCTCAAAAGGTAACACTTCGAGGTTTGTTAGTCTTTGAGTCACAAAATATATTTGTCCTAAACCTCACTCAATGACCTCAAGAGCTAGGGGAGTCTTTGTGTGATACATAAGAGGTCTTGGAGTGCTTGATTGTAATTTAAAACTTCTCGTTCGGTATCTCGTCGGGCTTCTCTTTTTGTTTTAAGCAGATATTTTACATCAGTTAAAGGCAATGGATTCCCTTCAATACTGGTAGAAGCATAGGAAGATAAGGCTCTGGCTTCAAATGCGAGCTTTGCCAAAGTACTTCCTGTTAAGGTGTAGCTTTTAATCGCCCCGATGGCCTCACCAATATCTCGCATGGTGAAGAGTAATTTATTCGTGATAGTGTAAGTTGGTTGCCAAGACATAGCCGTAATATAGCCGAAAAGCAAGCAAAATAAAGCGGTGGCTACTTCAAGAACGTTTCAAGGAAGTGCTTGCCTGACTCTGTCAAACTATACATCTCTGAGGCATGTACCGTAATAGGGGTTTGTAGGGCTTGCTGCAAAGCAGTCGCCTTAGCAATATAGCCCTCACGTAAGGCTTCTTCAAGTAGCGGATGCGTCATTGGCGGACGTGCCTGCTGCACTAACAAGCGGTTAATATCTCGTAGTTGGAACTGCAACAAACCTTGTCGCCACGAAAGAAAAAACGCCCCTGCCAGTAATAAGACCATCGGCGTAATATGCGTAAACTCTTGCAACAGTTCCTCTAAAGTTTGAAAAGCCACCACGTCCGTTTCTGAAGAAACGCCAGAAACCGTCGTTTCTTCAGAAACGGACGGCACTACTTCTACCCCCTCAAACGTCTCTTTAGTGGAAGCGTGCTGTATACCATCGTTTTGGGAGATAGAGGCTTGAGGTGTCCCTACGCTAGCAGACAGTGTTTGACACAATAACGTATAGTACCTACTTAACATAGGTTGTAAGGCTTCCCCTTGAGGTCCCTCGAACTCAAGCTCACAGGGTGGTACCACCGTTTGTGAGGCTTGTGTAGCACCTTGTGAAAAACGTAAATGGTAGGAATATGACATAACCTTCAGTCCTTAATGCACCACTGATTCAAGATACCTCATCGTAAGCTTAGTGCATAGGAGGGTTAGAAGGGGTACTCATGTGCATCATGAGATGTTGCCACTGCTCCATTTGCTGAGCAATAAACTGAGCATCATCGCTACTTAGCTCAAGCTCAAACTCCCCTTTACGCAACCGAAAACGGTAGGGCATGGGTGCCTGTTGTGCATAAGCACCTTGAGGGTCGTAGTTTGGATGCGTGGCGTATGAAGATGGGTGCGGAGGTGTCATGAGAGGAGGAATGTCTTTCATGGATTTAAGATTTAAAGACAGCATACCAAGACACTGAAAAAGTGTCATAAGATTACATCATAACAAATATTAAACAAAGTTAAAAGTGTTTAAGAAACAATCAAAGTCCTCCCAATTAAAAACCACCAAATGGGATGAACTATTAACAAAAACAGCAGCAATGATTTTGCTGCTGTAAAAAGCTAACATTTAACGTGTATGAGCGACAAAAATATCTTAACGATTCTCATCGCTCATCGTTTAACATGTTATGCGTTTGCCATTGGGGAGTAGCCGAGTGAGCTACCAGTCTCTAGGTAAGTTTTAAGACCAGAAAGAATACCAGGCCAACCACCACCACTTGCTTGATAGGTAAGTGTTTCGGTATCGAAGCCATCATGGATTAAAGTTAATACACAACAATCACCAGATTGCTTAATCTCCCACGTGACTTGGCTAGGAGGGTCTTGTTCCATACCAGGCATCCATGCACCACTGAAAGTAGCGACAATTTTTTTATGAGGTATGACCTCTTTAATCGTCCCTCGTACAAAATACTCGTCACCACCAGGTGCCACATAGCCATACTCAGCACCTGGTTCTAATGTTCCTTTAAACGTTGCACCATAGTAATAATGAGGTGTAATGGCACCGTTTGTAAGAGCTTCCCAAAGCTTTTCTGGTGTAGTTTTAATCACAGTAACATACACATGGTTTGGCTTAGACATGGTGTTAGGTCTTTCTAGTTCGGATTTTAAACAACGCATGGAGGTTGTCCATGGTTTAGCAAAAGAAGATAGCCAACGGTCAGAAATGTCTTGAATGGGTACAGGGTTGAGATAGTGATACTTAAACCGACCGCTTTTTCTAGTAACAACTAAGAAAGCATCTTCAAGTACTTTAAGGTGTTTCATTACCCCAAAACGGGTCATGGTTGGGAAATGTTTTTCAATATCCATGAGACTTAACCCATCCTTAGCATGAAGAATGTCAAGAATGGATCGTCTATGCGTATCACTTAAAGCTTTAAAAATGTTATCCATGTGATTATGTTAAGTGACAAAAAGGTCACCTGTCAAGAGTGTAAACAAACCAATCACTATTATCTCATCCAATCATACTACACTAAGGTGTATAGAGGTTAGACTAAGCCGACTACCAATCGTATGGATGTATCTATAGCACTTCGGCAAATTCATGGAAAATGTCGTTGGTCGTCAAATACACTCTCTCTTGGACTCCTGTTTACATTTCGTTAGGGACAAGCTAAACAAAAAAGTCCTATGTATTTGCCTTTTTAATAACTTAAAATAAACCCCTTGGTAAGCGTCTTACCCTTGTAACCAAGGTGTGTATCCATTAAAATAGCTAAAAAGAGAGACAGCGTCTCCTTACATTTTTCAGCTTTGTTGTCTAGCTTTCTTGTGTGACTGAAATACAGTAGCATGACCGTTTATTTGCATAATGCTCCGCTTAGATAGTACCGCCGCCCCATGATGATGCTTGCCTCTGTGGCTTTCTCCAATGATGAAACAGCGACCTACACCCCCGTATTGTCCGAGGTTATTACGTCCGTGGCAGGGCATGAGAAATATGAAGCGGTGATAGGGCTTGAAGTCCACGTCCAGCTGAATACCCAAACCAAGCTTTTTACCTACAGTGCCACTCGTTTTGGCGATGCTCCTAACACCAACACTGACCCCGTCACCCTTGGGCTTCCTGGGGTGTTACCCGTGCTTAATGCGACAGCCTTGAAGTATGCTATCCAAATCGGCTTAGCGTTAGACTGCCACATCGCTGAGGAGATAGAATTTTCTCGGAAACAATACTTTTACCCTGACCTCCCCAAAGGCTATCAGATTTCTCAATACGATAAGCCCAGTTGCTTGGCGGGTAAGATGCTTCTGAGTAATGGACGCACCATTCGGATTACACGTGCCCATCTTGAAGAAGATGCAGGGAAATTGGTTCACGTGGGTGCCGATGGTTTAGCAGGTTCCCTCTATAGTTTGGTAGACCTTAACCGTGCAGGTACGCCTTTGGTTGAAATTGTGTCTGAGCCTGATATATGCGATGCCGAAGAAGCCAAAGAGTACCTTAACAAACTACGGAGTATTGTGCGTTACCTTGGCGTGTGCGATGGCAACTTAGAAGAAGGCTCCATGCGTTGCGATGCCAACGTGAGTGTGCGCTTGAAAGGCACCACGGCATTGGGGACAAAAACCGAAGTTAAAAACATGAACAGTTTTCGTGCCGTGCAACGAGCGATTGACTCTGAAATTGCACGCCAAATTACCTTGATTGAGTCAGGTGATGCCGTTAAACAAGAAAGCCGTTTATGGCATGAAGCCACCCAAAGCACCCAACTCATGCGTAGTAAGGAGGAAGCTCATGATTACCGCTACTTCCCTGAACCCGACCTGCCCGTGTACCGTATGGCACCTGAGTATGTACAAACCCTTCGTGAGACCTTGCCTGAATTACCACATCAACGTACAGCCCGTTTACAAGAGCCTCCATTTTCGTTGTCTCTTTATGATGCCGAAGTATTTACCGAGTTTAAAGAGCTTGGTGATTTCCTTGATGCCACGCATGCCACAGGCAAGCTCAACACACCAGCCCGTGTAAAACTTGCAGTTAACTGGATGATGGGTGACGCAACCGCTTGGCTCAAGCAGGAAAAGAAAACCTTTGAGACCTCTGCCATGACCCCCGATAACCTTGCCGACCTTGTGGTATTGCAAGACGACCAAGTCATCAGTTCAGCGGGTGCCAAGCAGCTTCTTTTAAAATTACTTGAAGCAGGTGGTAAAGAAGGACATACCGCCCAACACTGGGTAGAAACCTTGGCGTTAGCACAACTCTCAGATGTTGAGACACTCAAAGCCGCTATTCTTGAGATTATGGCTGCTAACCCCAAAAATGTTGAAGATTACCGAGCTGGCAAAACCAAATTACAGGGTTTCTTTGCTGGACAGGTGATGAAAGCCACACAAGGACGTGCAAACCCTGTCGTAGTGAATCAGATATTACCTGCGTTACTCCAAGGGGATACACCCTAAGCCTATGACATCCCCCTTGTTTGAGCATACGCACGCCACTGATGAGGGTATGGGGGCAACCTTCTCTGAAAAGCCCCCCTTGGTACTACAAGTAGAGTCCCTGTGGAAACATTATCCCGTGTATGGTGAGGGGTTACTCCGTAAACCTATCGGTAATGTTCATGCCGTCAATGGTGTGTCATTTGAGCTTTCAAAAGGTGAAACCCTTGGGATTGTAGGAGAATCAGGGTGTGGTAAGTCTTCTTTGGGGAAGCTCTTACTCCATTTAATTGAGCCTGATAAAGGGCAAGTATGGGTGAATAGTGTCAACTGGACTGCACTCACACCTGCTCAACGTCGTAAATATCGGGCAGATTTTCAGTGTGTTTTTCAAAACCCGTATGATAGCTTGAACCCTAAAATGCGCATTCAAGAACTCCTTACCGAGCCTCTTGAAATTCATCGTAAAGGGAATCATCACACCCGACTTGAACTCGCTGTGGCACGCCTTGAACAGGTTGGCTTAAAAGCCTCTGATTTAACACGTTACCCTGAGAGTTTTTCAGGTGGGCAACGCCAGCGTATTAACATTGCACGTGCTTTAATGCTTAACCCCTCGTTATTGCTTGCGGATGAGGCAGTGAGTGCTTTAGATGTATCGGTACAAGCACAAATTTTAAACCTCTTAAAGCAACTGCAACGTGAGACACTGACAAGCTATGTGTTTATTTCACATAACTTGTCGGTGGTGCGGTACGTGAGTCATCGCATTGCGGTGATGTACTTAGGGGCTTTTGTAGAGCTTGCACCGAGCGAGCAACTTTATGCGCAACCGCTCCACCCTTACACCAAAGCGTTACTTAACGCCATTCCTCAGGTATATCCTGAAAACATGACACTCGATACGCCTCATACGCCCTCACATTGGCATAAGAAAGCTTTGGGCGGTGAACCTCCTAACCCTATCCATCCACCTTCTGGGTGCCAGTTTCACCCGAGATGTCCTCACGTGCAACCCCATTGCAAAGAGACGGCACCTGTCCTTGAGGAGAAGCGTCCCAATCATTGGGTTGCTTGTCATGAAGTACCTTTGACGCTTACGACGGCAGTTTCATAGGAAAGGGTGTTTTTAAGAGGATACGATTGGTTTTAAATAGAAACAGAACTTCATAAGGATGCACTTTACCCGCTCATGTTAATACTTACCCCTGACCTCTCTTGTTTAGACCTACCTTTGCACGCTCCTGTACAAGCACTGATGCAACATGATTGGCACTTTTTAGGAAGTTGCCAAACCTCTCATGAAGCCCCTACGCCCGAAAAAACCTATCTTGAAAAAACATTCCGCTTTAATAACTTTTTAGAAGCGGTTGCGTTTGTACAGGCACTCACACCTTTCGCCGAAAAAGCAGGGCATCATCCTGACCTCATGGTAGGTTGGGGACGTGTGGTCGTGCAACTGTCTACGCATGACGCTGGTCATCGTGTCACACTCAAAGACGTGCAACTTGCCCAAGTTATCGACACCCTTTAACGTGAATATGACTCAATGAAGCCTGAAAAAATCTTGAAGCAGATGCTCCATTTGCTCCATCATAATGGGGAGCGACATCATCACAATGCCTATCGCTAAAACAGGTTTGATGGTGTTACTAATTTGGAATACGGGAATCTGTTGCGCCGTACGGTTTAAAATCCCCAACATAATATCCAAAGCAAGCGTAACCACAAGGGTAGGGGCACTCATTGCAAGTGCCACGGGCAGGATACTGTTAATACTCTCTATGACAATATCCATGTCGAGTGTTTCAAGCAAATTATTTTGTAAAATAAAAACAGGAATATGATTAACACTTGCACTCAGTGCCTCAATGAGGTGGTGCATGCCTCCGATATTTAAAAAAATCCAAGTCGCAATCGCTAAAAAAACGGGTTCAAGAATCATACTTTGTGAACGGGTCGAGGGGTCAAACATGGCTGCCATGTTCAAGCCTGCTTGGTTGGTAATGAGGTTTCCTGTGGCACCGATGGTTTGTACGGCTAGGTTCGCCATCATACCCAGAATCAGCCCAACAGTGGTATTGGCAATGATTTGTAACACCATAAAGGTCGGGCTTACGTCTGTCAGATGCGTGTATGCTTGGATGAGTTCAGGGTGAGCTTGCAGCATGGTAATACAGAGCATCACGCCAAGCGCCGTTTTCATTTGTCCTGGAATGTCTTTTCTTCCGAACACAGGGGCAGTGTGCATAAAGGCTAACACTCTTGCAAGGAGTAACAAGCCCGTATCAATCCATGGCTGGTAGGTGGTATAGAGCATGCCATAGGCTTGAAGAGCCGCTTCAAAAGCCATTAGGGTCTATCCTCGCCAAGTTTTGGGGCTTCAGAAATGACATGTTTGGGGGTTGCTGTACGACTATCCAGAACCGTTTCACGCCCTTCAGGAATTTGCTGGAAGGCGATTTGCATACTTTCCACTAAATAATCGCCCATCATATCCAGTAGCACAGGACCCCCTACAATTAAAATGACCCCAATAATGAGAATTTTGGGAACCGTAGTAAGCGTTTGCTCTTGGAGCTGTGTCACCGCTTGAATAATCCCAATAACAAGCCCGATAATGGCTGCGAGGCTAATCATGGGAACAGAAATAAGCAACACAAGGGTAAAGCCGTGTTTGACGTGTTCAAGTAAAATATCTTGCATGATGCGTGTATCCAATCATTTGTAAGCACTACCAAGAGGCTCATGGGACTCATGAGGCGAATAAGGTTAATGAAAACTTTGAACCAACCCGTTCACAATCAGACCCCAGCCGTCCACAGCCACAAAAATAAGAATCTTGAAAGGCAATGAAATCACCGTCGGTGACATCATCATCATCCCTAGGGCAGTGAGGATATTCGCAACCACAATATCTAGGACTACAAAGGGAATAAAGATAATAAAGCCAATCTCAAAGCTTGTCTTCAGCTCACTTAACATAAAGGCGGGTGCCGCTTGGAAAATCGAAACATCCTCAGGACGTTTGGGACGTTCACTCCCTGCAAGGTCGAGAAAAAAGGCAAGGTCTTGCTGGCTCGTTTGTCTCAACATGAAGCGTTTTAGCGGAATAGAGCCTTTATCCAATACTTGAACAATATTACTTCCCTTTTGCATCATGGGCTGTGTAATGGTGATGGTTTCATTGATGACAGGACTCATCGTATGAAGGGTTAAAATAAACGCTAAACCGACTAACACCATCGCTGGAGGTACCTGTTGTGTACCCAGTGCATTTTTAACTAAGGACAACACAATGATGTATCGTAGAAAGCTAGTCATCCCCATAATGATGAACGGAATGAAGCTCAAGGAAGCCATGAGCAACATGAGTTGTAAGGCGGGGTCGAGTGATTGAGAGGCGAGTGCCGTGGCAATAGGAGCAGTCATCATGAGGTAAAAGGACTCCGAAACCCTTGGAAATTTGCCCCTTGAAACCGAGCAGGGGAGGGGGTCAGTGCCACAGGGGGATGAGAAGGGGTCATGACCTGTGCCATGACTGGGGATGTTAAAGAAGGGTGATGGTTCGCTTGCGTGTTTGGAAGGGTAGACGTGGGTAAAGGTGGGGTCACACTATAAGAAACATTTTGAAACGACGCTTGAGAAGAAGTCGCAGGGGGATGACTCAGAATCATCGGGGCATGGAGTGTACTTGTAATCACCCATTGTTGCGTGACCTCAAGCCAATGCAGGGTATGATGGGCATCAAGAGGATAACTTTTGGGAGGGTCACTTTGGATATGCTGTCCTTCAGGAAGATGGATAGAAGGCAATAACGAGGGTGCTGTTTCAGGGTGGGGCGTGTGGGGCATAGATGACGATGTCCCTAAAGAAGGTTGGGGTACCGTATGAGACTGAGAGGCAGCAGGGGTTTCAAGATGAGGGTTACGCATCCACGGAAAGCGTTCAACTAAGCCTTGGAGGGCACCCTTTAGATTCATTTGATGGTGAGGACTACGCTTAACCCATACATACACACCGCATAAACAAGCAATGGCCGTACCTGTAGCACCCAATAACTGGGCAAAATACATCCAAAGGGGTTTTGCATGATGAACGTACCCTATGGTATCAGGGGCGATGCTTGGAGAGATGGGAGGGGTGACACCGAGGGGCATCATAACGTGGTACTTTCTTAAATAACAGGTATGAGAGGGGTACAGAGGACAATAACACTTGTATGTTGTTATCCATGTTAAGGGGTATTGCCTTGGGGTGGCTGGTGAACCACATCGTGAATTAACACACCGAACTGTTCACCGATAATCACGAGTTCACCAAAGGCAAGGGTATTTCCTTCCACATGTAGACGGATATGCTTTCCTCGTAGTTCGCCAAGCTCTAAAACCAACCCTTGCGTCACTTGTTTAAGCTGCTTAAGAGGCATTTGAATGGGGTCAAAGCTGGCTTGTACATCAATAAGGAGGTCATCCCATTGTGGGTTATTTAGGCCTGCGGGGTGTGAGGAGGAGGGGTGGCTTGGAGGGGTCATCATAGGAATAAATTTTGCCTCAGAGGGTTGGGTAAGAGAGGAGGAAGAAGGGCGTTGAAAATTTTGACGGTCTTGCCTGACTGTTTGTTTTAACATCGCAGCGATATGCGGGGGGTACTGCTGTAACTGCGGCACCACACACCGTAGCTGACTTTTAACCACAGGGTGTTGTGGTAAAAAATGATGCCCCATACGCTGTTTGAAATAACCAACATTACGAGGCTGTACCCATTGTTGCATTTGCAACCAAGGTGCCTGGCTTTTTTCTAACAACAATAAATCCCCCGAGGCAAGCTGACGCATTTCTCGTAGCGTACTTAAAGTACTACCTGCGGTAAAACTTACAGTACTTACAAGGGGTTCCCAAGCATGAGGCGTATGCAGCGGCAGAATGGGGTATTGCGTTTGTCCAGCATGTAACCCAGTGGCATGCGGCGTAAAGGCTTTCAGGGGTGCTTGAATCCACCATTTACCAAGCAGCTCCGCCTCTAGGGGTTCGGAAGTAAGGGTATTTTCCATCGTTGTTGTGCCACTACGTCCTGAGGAAGCTTCCTCTGAGTGATGCAACACTAAAAAACCAATGTGAAGCATCTGAGGTTGTAAGGCAAGTGGAAACCATTCATCCATGAAACGTGCCTCTACCAAAGCGTTAAAGCAACTTTCGTGGCAATGGTCTATCAGGAAGTTATCTAAAGGTGAGGGCGTAAAAGAAGGAGAAGGAGAAGGTACCTTTAAATGCTCACCGAGTGCCAAGGTCAACAGCTTGTGTTGCAGCTCAATCGGGATACTAAAATGGATTTGGCGTTGTTGGGTGTCGTCCAAAATGATGGTACTTTGATAACAAGGGGGCATTCTTTCAATACTGTCGGGGGTTGGTGTCACAATCCAAGGTTTAAGACGAATCCCCATACCCCAATACTGCTGTAAGAGGGATTCAAGCGTAGGGAGAACACGCCACGTGGCTTCCATGATGTGTTTGCACTGTTGTTGCAACGCTTGTTGCGGTTTGGGTACTTTAGGGGGTGCTACAAAGGCTTTTTTATGAGCGACTTGGTGATGATTGCCTTGAGGCAAGTTGGTATGGGGTTGCCATGAACTTAACAAAGCCTGTGCGGAGTTTTGAATGGTTTCTCTTTGTGACGCAGGCGAGACAATCACGGGTGCTTGAGGAAAAGACGTAGACTCTAAAGCACCTTGATAAGTGCCAGTAGGATTCTGTGCTTGAGAAGCGGGTGTATGAGAGAAGGTTGCGTGCATCATGTCAAAAAGAAAAGGCTTTGTGCGCTAAGGGTTTAAAAGGCTTTCAACACCACAAGCCTACTACAACACTTAGTGTAGCCTGTCCTTCAGGCGTAGGAGAAACCTTAGCGTATAAATCCTCTTTTCGGAGGAGTACAAGCCAAATAAAGTTGCAGTGTCAACCCAGATATGTCGAAGCCCTCATAGGAAGAGATATATGTGCTAACGGTTTTACATGAATCTCTTTCACAGGATTTTAATCGTTTCATTTTAGCACTTTTTAAGGTGGGCATGCACTTTATGATACCACTGGATGACTCCTTCAACGCATCTGAGACCCCCCTTACTGTAACCACAGGTGCCTCACAAGAGGGGATGGGGTACGCAGAAACCTCAGACACACAGGCGTATTACCGTGATTTTCTTCCTGAGCTTCCGTCTTCCGTACTGACACAACAAGTAGGATGGCACTTCTTAGCTTGGTTACTCGTGTCCGACGAGGAGGCATGTGGAGATGAGGATGCCTCTCTTGACGAATCCGATACCGATTTGGATGCCCTAGAACTTGCATTAGCGACCCATGCAGATAATCCCCCTGCCCAAGATGCCTTCGTGATTCAGTTGTTACGTCAGACTAATATTTGCTTCAAAGCGAGTTCAGTAAGCAAACTTCAGACAGAATCTTTGCCACATACGGTCTCCGATACACCGCAAGATTTTTATACCCTGCATGTCATACGGCAAGTGGCGAATCGTCGTGCCAAAGGGGTAGGATGTGTAAAAAACTGGGCGAGTGCCAGAAGACGCATCGCCTACGATATGTGCCGTATGTACCAAGAAGCCTTTGAAACCATTGAGTAAGCCCTTCCACTCAACCACACTTCATGACAAAGCGAACGCTGACTCAACATCAACGTTCGCTTTTGTCATACTTAAAAGACCTAAGCCACCAAGTTACATGAACTTAACAAGGGTGTTACCAATATTCTTGCTCAGTGAGCTTGCAAACCCCTTTAAGCCACTCGTGGCATACCAACCTGCGGCTCCACCTGCAAGGGCAGCAGCAGTTTTATGAATCACGTTGGTGGCACCTGCTGCTTCAGCAACCACAGCACCCCCATACGCACCCCCCACGGCACCAGCACCACGCATAGCACCGTGAATATTGCTCGGGTTGAAAACATCTCTGGCAAGTTTAGCACTGTCTTTCACGCCTACTTTAAAGGTATGAAGCCCCGTATTACGGTATAACGAGCTGCTTGCTCTGCTAAGTGCTGTGCCAAGTGTACGAATACCTAAAGCCATAGTTGAATAATCCCCTCTGAATCAGGAGCTGAAAGAAAGAACACAAAAAGGTCAATGAAAAAGAGAAAACACAACGATAAAAACCATCCCGAATGTCTGTAAGGTCTTGCCTTTTGAGGTAAAGACCTTCCTCAAAGGGATATCTCACCATCATACGCTATAGTATGGTTTGAAACCATGGTTTAAACATCATCTATGGCGTGTCTGTTACAATGACTTTACAACAGACCCAAGCTTCAATAAACGCAGAGGTTTAACATGAAGGTTGGTATCATCTGAAGTGAAACAATTCCCTACGATGATTCAATGTCCCTGGGTAGGCAATGATGTGATACTGTCCACGAAACGCTTACACATACATAAAAGCAACCTTAAAAGCATTTGATGCTAGTATGCCCAAGTGATAGAAATACCCCTACCTCAAGCCAAGCGGGTGAGGCGTACTATTTCGAGACACAAGAGGTGAAACGGGTGTCATTGTACCCGTGGTCGTCATCGCAGCAGGACGGAGAGGAAGGGAAGAAGGTGTTACTGAAACAGGTGCCACGATGGGTGTTTGGGAAACGTAAGAGAAAGGACGTGTACTTTCTTGGCTCGCTTCATGGGCATCATCAAGTGCTTTCCCAGCGGTCTGTTTCATCATTTGATTACCTTTTACCAAGGTGGTATGTTCCACCCACCAGCCAGCCAGTGTCAGCGCAGGGATAGTACCTATGGCAATAGGGACATAATCATGGGCCCATTTAAAGGCAGCCAATTCAAGTTGTTTGGGGTCTACCAGATTTTTAGGGAGCCATCCATACTGGTCTCTTAAGAGGGTACCCAGTTTCAAAAGACGCTTATCCAAAGTAGGTTTTACCTTTTGGATAATCTCTTTGTATGTGAAAGAATAAAAAAAGCTCTAGCAGACCGTTCATCTCTAGGTACATTGGATACCATTGATACCGTGGGGGAGCTGGGTCGCTAGAGCTTACTTCCTAAATCATCCGAACAGTTGCTTGA
>JBIIZQ010000027.1:0-21829 GCA_044346175.1 Vampirovibrionales bacterium | reverse complement strand
GCCACGATTGCCACCTTAAATGACTTCCCCTTCTCCCTTAATCGCTCGTAAAACTCCCTCAGTACACTATGATTCTTTATGCAACATAACGTCGGCATATACAACGCCGTTCGCACACTCGACTTCCCTCCCCAGATACTTCGCTTTCCCCTCATGTTTCCACTGTCTCGGTTAAATGGCGCTAATCCTACTAACGACGCTATCTCCTTCCTATTCAATTTCCCTAACTCGGGTAACTCTCCTATTAAAGTCATACTTAACACTTCCCCTACACCTTTCACTACCTTTAGCTTCTCTGTTAACATATTATTTTTTAGAAGCTCTTTTGCTTCCTTCTCAATCTCGGCTATCTCTTCCTGTAACACTTCTAATAAACACACAATGCTCTTTTCTATCCTAGGCTCCTCAGTCTGCTTCAGACGGTTCTTCTCTTGAGTTGTCATCTCTACAAGCTGTTTTCTTCGTAACACCAATGCTTTTAATCGCTCGTCAGTCACAACCTCTCTACACTTAGGACGCACAGCTTGTGCAAACAGTGCCAGTATCTGAGCATCTATTTTATCTGTCTTAGCAAGTCTTCCAAGGGCTTTTGCAAAGTCTCGTACTTGCCTAGGGTTGACTCTTACCACAGGAAGGGCATGGGCTTGTAATGCAAAGAAGAGTTTCTTTTCAAAGCCCCCTGTGGCTTCTAGGACAATGTTTTCAGGATTGAGTGTTAAAAGGGTTTCAACGAGTGTTGCAATGCCTTCAGGGGTGTTGGGGTTAGAGCCTTGAGCAGAAGAAGTACTATACCAATCCAAAGTATGTTTTGAGATGTCAATGCCAACAAAAGCGTTCATGGGTGTGTTATCCTTAGTAGTGAATAATAATCTTCATAAGTATCCAGCCTTGCGAATACGAGCTTTAAGCTCAAGCAACTGTTCGGATGATTTAGGAAGTAAGCTCTAGCGACCCAGCTCCCCCACGGTATCAATGGTATCCAATGTACCTAGAGATGAACGGTCTGCTAGAGCTTTTTTTATTCTTTCACATACAAGAGCTGGAGAGAGGGGTGAAACATCATTTGTTGATTTCTACCCGCTCCCCCAGCCCCGCTCCCTACAAGGGTGAGGGGAGTAATAGACAGAAAGGGGGCGAGAGAGGGCTGTTGACATATTTCAATGGAAGGATGCCACCTGCTCATGATTTATGGTAGCTTATACCTTATAGGGCTTATACCCTTTTAACATGTGTATTGAGACAACCTCATCATAAATGACTAAAAACTTCAAACTGAAAGATGTTTAATCTTATGACCATGCGTAATACGCTCTGGGCAAAAGCCTTCTTGACCATCTCGATTATGGCAGGTTTCTTGGCAAGTTTTCCTTTGCTACAGGCTTATACCCCTGAAAGTGATACCCTTAAAACAACCCAAATGGATCTTGCTCTTTTTCAAGGACAACAAGCCGTTGTAAGTGCTGCGGTTCAACTTACCCCCACGGCGGAAGGGCGTGTCACGATTCCCCACTTACCTCAGTGGCTTAGCCCTGAACAATTTACGCTTTACTGGGTGAATCCTAAAACATCGCCCATGTACTCTCAACAGCGTTTGGCACCTCAAAAAGAAATGAAACCTACCCCCAAGCCTACTTACACACTGGAGGGGTATCTTGATACCTGGTTAAATCAATCTGTTACGCTTCGAGGCATGGGGTATCAGTCGGGTACACAACAGGGCAAACTCTTACAGTGGATACATGGGCATGACATGGCACTTGTAGAAACCTCAGAGGGGATTCGTCCTGTTGAGATTGACCACCTACTTTTAAATGGGAAAGGCCCCGGATGGCTTCCTCAAAAACCTGAAACCCCTATCACGCTAGAGGAACAAACACCTGGTATTCTGTGGCGGCTAGCAACAGCAGATAAAAAGCCTTGGATGACCCCCTTACCCGCCTTACTTCAATATGAGTTGAATGGGCTTTCATGGCACAGTAGTTATGAAGTGATTTTACAACCCGATGCCAAACACGCCATGCTTTCAGGGTTTATGCACCTTAACAACAACACCCAAGCCCAATATACCCAAGCCAATGTAAGGCTGATTGCTGGGCAGATGAACCGTCAGAGTCCGCATTACGCCCAGCGTGTGTATGCCGCAAAAGCCATGATGAATGATGCCTATGAAGCGGGTGCTGCACCGGGGAGTCCTTCACGCCAAAGCTTGGGGGATTTACACGAGTATAGCCTTGGTGTGTTGAACATTCAGCCCTATGCCCAAGTCAAGCAAGCACTTTTTCAGCCTGTGGTATTGCCTGTCACGAAGCAGTTTTTAGCTGACACCTACACCCAAAATGGTGAGGATGATACCTTAGGGAATCGTCATACCGTGCGTGTACAATGGACGTTGGATACCCAAGCACTTGCAAGTCAAGGGTTTAAAGAGCCACTTCCTCAGGGGACGTTACGCATGTTGATGCCTCATCCACAACAAAGCGATATGCTTCAAATGATAGGGGAAGTTTCTATTAACGACACGCCCTCAGGCAAAACGGTAAGCTACAGTACCCATGAAGCGTTTGACCTTGTCGTATACCGCAAGGTGACTGCTCAAGAGACCACTAATAATCGCACTTGGCAGGATATTACCTTGACCCTCCACAACAGTAGTGCCAAAGATGCAACCGTTTACTTTGACGAGCATGGGTATGGTAAGTGGCAGTTAGAGTCTCAACCTACAACCTCCGCCACCCCTAGCCAAGCCCTACCCGCCATGGTGCATTTAAATGCACAAACCAAACGCTTAACGCTACAGGTACCCGCCAATGGCAAAGTGACGTGGCGGTATCGTCATCTACAGCGTGGCTAGTCCCTTCATCTTAAGCCCCATGTGCTTTTAGTGCATGCTTTAACCCCCTCTTTAAAACGAGGGGGTTTTATTTTTTAGAATGGCACTCTATCCTCTTGAAGAGAAGAGTCAAGGTATCCCTTCTAGCTCAAGCAAATGATACCGATACGAGGGGCGTGCTTCGCCTCGTACCGTGTGCAATGTAAAGGTATCGCCTTGAGTAAACCCAGCTTTTTCCAAAACCCTTTGAGAAGCCCGATTATTCAAAGCAACTGTAGCCACTAAGGATGTCAATGCAAGCGTAGTACGGGCATGGGCTACCAGTGCCGTAAGAACCTCGGTGGCAATACCTTGTCCCCATACGCTTGTGTCCAGCCAATAGCCTAACTCAGCTGATTGAGGGGTGTCCAACGTACGATGAATTCCTGCATTGCCAACAAGTTGAAGCACGCCCGATAGACAGGGGGTTGCATGGTACCACAGACTAAAGCACTGGCTACCCGTACGTTTTTCGTCCTCGTGGCTATGTTGAATCCATGCGAGGGCATCCGCTAAAGTGTAAGGTTGCGGAATCACTGCAACAGGCAAGGCAACCTCAGGTTTACTCAGTATCGTAACCATGTCGGGTGCATCATGGTAAGTTGGCGATTTGAAGAGGATACGTTCAGTAGGTGGTGGTAATGGTAAGTGAGGCATGTTTATTTTAAGTTTTTAAACGACGAGAAACAACAACGAGGCAGAGACAAACACACAGGTTCACCCCTAGCATTTGGTCATGCCAACCCCATGTTTTAGAGACTATAAAAGGTATCCATGATGTTTAACTAACCTAGCTTTGAGGTATCAAGACTCTATTGTATCAAAAGATTATTGCGTCATTATAGGTGTGCTGTTAATGGTATTGGCCTGTGCTTGGGCTAACGTGTGACTGACATACTCTCAAAAAACGATATGGCATGCGATACCCTTAAAAAAAGTCTTAAAACCCTCTTGCACTGGCACTATGTTTGGCATATAAATAATATATCGACAGCGTTGATGCGCTTGTAGCTCAGTTGGATAGAGTACATGGCTACGAACCATGCGGTCGGAGGTTCGAATCCTTCCAAGCGCGCCATTTTTTAAAAAAGCTTCCTCATCAGGGAAGCTTTTTTATTGCGGGTCTGCCGAGAGTTTTCGTAAAAAATGCCATGTCTTTTCCCAAGGAGAGTATTGGTCAAGCGGTTGACGTAAAAACTCGTTAATCCAGTCTTGTTTTGCAATGGCGGCATCAAGCTTGGCGTTACTCCCTGAACTATACGCACCAAGGGTAATGAGGTCTTCTGCGTTTTTATAGCTTGCCATCCAGTCTCTCACTTTGCCCGCCATGTCACGATGTTCAGGTGTTGCAAGGGTATGAAACAATCGGCTGACACTACCACTCACATCCAAAGCGGGGAAGTGGTTTTTGTCTGCTAAGGCACGGGTAAGCACAAAGTGACCATCTAAAAGCCCTCGTACCGTATCTGCCACGGGTTCGTTAAGGTCATCCCCTTCCACTAATACGGTGTATAGTGCCGTAATACTCCCCTTTTCTCCGTAGCCTGCACGTTCAACGAGCTTAGGCATGAAGGCAAACATGCTCGGGGTATAGCCTTTCATCGCAGGAGGTTCTCCGATACTTAAACCCACTTCACGCATTGCCATGGCAACCCGAGTGAGTGAGTCCATCATCAGTAACACATGTTTACCGTGTACATCTCGAAAATACTCCGCAATGGCTGTGGCAACAAGGGCGGACTTCATCTTACTTAGAGGGGATTGTTCTGACGTGGCAACCACTAAGATACTCCGCTTCATACCTTCAGGGCCAAGGGCTTCCTCTACAAACTCACGCACTTCTCGTCCCCGTTCGCCAACCAGTGCAATGACGTTAACTTCTGCACTGGAGGCTTTGGCGAGCATGCCCAATAGGGTTGATTTACCTACACCTGACCCTGCAAAAAGACCAATCCTTTGCCCATAACCCATGGTTAAAAAGGCATCAATGGCTCGTACGCCTGTATAGAAAACTTCTGAAATTTCACGTCGTTTTAAAGGGTGAGGAGGGTGGCTAGCCTGAACAGGGATATAGGCTTCGGGTATTAAAGGTCCTTTGTCATCAAGAGGTTGTCCTAAACCATCTAGCACACGCCCTAGTAAACTCATGCCTACAGGGACTTTAAAAGGCTCATGCGTATTGGAGACACTCGCCCCTTGTGCCACAGAGGGTAAATCTCCCAGAGGCATAAGTTGAAGGGTGTTCTCCTTAATCCCTACGATTTCAAGGAGTGCTTCTGTAGGTGGTGTGTGTTCGGAGCGTTGTTGACTTTTTGGGGTATGACACTGTACTTTGCACACGTCCCCTAAGGCACCAGTGAGTCCTTGTACTTCTAGGGTGAGTCCTACAACACGGGTGACTCTACCTACAGCGGCTAAGCTTGCTGCTTGGTTGATGCGTTGCAGGAGTTGGGTTTGCCAGCTTGGGAAGTGATGCGTTTGGCTTGTATGCGGGTTTGATATTGGCACTGAGGGAGTGAGGGTTGTGGAAGGTTTAAACATGGGGTGTGGTATCCATGAGTCCTTTTTCAAACCCCTCGTGAATAATGCCCATGAGCATGTTAAGTTGTGATTCAAGGGCAATATCATACGTTTGAAGGTTCTGCCCTTCCAGCGAGAGTACCTGACAGTATACCGACCCTAAAGGGAGTTCTTCGGATACTTCAATACGCATTTGTCCTATCATGGTTTCACGTACGTCTTGAGAGGTCACTTGCTCTACAGCTTGCCACACATCGGGGGCAAGACGTAACAGGAGGGTTTCGCCTTCACGGCACGTTTTTACAAGTTGTGCCTGTACTTCAGTAACGCATTGCTGAAGGACCATATGCGGAAATAAGAGCCACGCTTTACCTAGAAGTTTACACAGCACTGCTTTGACTATTTCTGTTGTAAAGTGCGTTTGTGCTTTAAGCATGGTCTCATGCGATTGAGAGACGGTCTCTAACAGTTGAGAGATTTGTCTTAGGTAGGTATCACCTTCCGTGCGTAGGGTGTCGATTAAGGTTTGCTCTGCTTGAAGCACCGCTTGTTTCCCTTCTTCTAACCCTGCTTGATACCCTTGCGTTTTGGCTTCTGCAATCATGGCATCTCTTTCAGTATAGAGGGTTTGAATGTCTGCTTCTACGGCTTGAAGTTGTGCCGTGACTTCAGCGAGCATGGCTTCTTTATACGTTGCGATTTCTTCATCCACTAAGGCACGTTTTGCTGCCATAAGCTGTTGCAAGTCTTCCTCAAGTTGTATGTGTTGGCTCTGAACCATGCGTTCAGGTCCTCGTTTCAATACAAAGGGCTTGCCAATTTCAACAGGGGTTTGTGTTGATAATACAACCTCAGGAATGCGATAGGGTATGGCACCCTCGGGCAGAGGTTGGTGCTGAAAATGAGGTGCGTCGGGGTCAAACGCTGCTAAAGAGGCTCTTATAACGGGGGAGGTTACACTGGGCAGGATTTTGAGTCCGTCTCGGTGTAATGAGGGGATGTTGCGGTCTCTACTCAATTAAGGCATCCTCCGAGCCACCTCTACCAATCTCAATTTCACCCATGCTTTCAAGCTGCCTGATGGTATTGACGATATGGCTTTGCTTCTCCATAACATCCTTTGCCTTGAGGGCACCCATATAGCCCATGTCCTCTTTGAGCATGGCGGCTGCACGTTCGGACATGTTGGTGAAGATTTTTTCTTTTACGGGGTCTTTGGCACCTTTGAGGGCAATGGCAAGGTCTTTTGTGTCGAGTTCTCTCAGTAAACGTTGGATGGCTCGGTTGTCTAAGAACTGCATATCTTCAAATACAAACATGAGTTCACGTACTTCTTGGACAAGGTCAGGCTTACGAAGTTCAAGGGCTTCCATAATAGCCCGTTCTGTATTTCGGTCACTGTAGTTCAGTATCTCTGCAAGTACCTCTACACCACCTGTTTGACTGAAGTCCGTGGAAACGACACTGGAGAATTTAGTCTCCATGATACGCTCCACTTCTCGTAAAACCTCAGGGTTGGTTCTGTCCATATCTGCAATCCGAATGGCAACCTCTGCTTGCATTTCGGGTGTGAGCAAGCTTACCACGTTTGAGGCGTGTTTTGGGCGTAAATAGGATAACACCAGAGCGATAAGTTGAGGGTTTTCACTTTGGAAACTCGTGGCAAGCTGATCCGCATCGGCAGCATTGAAAAACTCGAACGGTGTGGTTTCAAGGGTACTCACCAAACGCTCTAAAATACTATCGGCTTTGCTTGCCCCAAAGGCTTGGTGTAAAAGGTCACGTGCGTACCCTACCCCCCCTGACGCTAACAACCCTTTGGCCTTGAACATAATAAAAAATTCTTTGAGAATCTCTCCCATAATGTCGGGTGCAATGCGGTTCATGGCACTAATTTCAAGTGCAATGGACTCTACATCGTAGTCTTCCTGAAAGTGTTTCATCACAAGGGAGGCACACTCAGGCCCTAGGGCAATCAATAAAGCCGCAACTTTTTGGCTGTTACTAAAGCCAGCCGTTTTACTCGCATCCCAAGTGACATCGCCTGGGTTAGAGCTGAGTAACATTTCAATCAGTTGCGACATAACCTAAAGCGTACCCTATCACACTTCAGTAACTAAAACGCTTCTACACACCTTATAGCGTTATAACATAACCTGTTTTATATTGTGACGGATACACGCCTCATCTACCAAGATGAAGCGTGCAAATATCCTTTAAAGGGTGTAGGTGCGTGGCGGTTTATCGACCAGGTTTATAGTTTCCTGATTCGCCCCATACGGGGTTGTTATTGCTATCGGGTGTAATTTGGGTGTAACTTCCTGCATTGGGTGTTTTTGGGTTGTATTGCAATAATGTTAAACCGTCAGCAGTGATACCGTTACGGTCTTTACCAGCGGGTTTTTTATAATCCTCAATGGCAATGGCACGTTGTTGACCGTCTTTCACATAACTAATGACGTTGTTGGGGTCAAACGTTTTAGCGTCACCATTGAGGAAAACAGCTTTTTTGTTTTTGTCATCAAACATGACATTAAGCTTTTTACCGCCTTGTAATACGTAGGTATTTGTAGTTCCGCAATATTTTTGACCGCCACCAGTCACACAGCTTGAACGGTTAGTTTGTAAACCAGCAACGGCTTTAGTCTGGATAGGCATGCTATTCATCATCATGGGTTAGGTTTCTCCTGAAAGATTGGATAAATGATAGATAAACGCCGAGTATCCCCCCTTCTTTCATAAACACTTGAAAGTGCTTCCAGAGGGGTGGTTTCGGTACACAGATTGGCAAGCTTGTTAAAAGCTTGTTATTTTTATTAAAACGGTAAATCAATACTTTTTGCCATGAACTTGATTTACGCTGACCTTGTCACCATAGGTTGGCATCCATAAGTGTGCGTATCTATTGATATTCTGTCAAGGAGCTGTTACCTAGCAAGAAATTGCAGGGTCTTTCTTAAAGCCCTGTGGATACCGATTTTCATCGGTATGACGTGAAAAGCCTAGTAAGTGAGGCATGTTTGGCTAAATACCCTATCTCGTCATGCCAACGTAAGTTGGCATCCAGAAGTGCGAGTATCTATTGATATTCTGTCAAGGAGCTGTTACCTAGCAAGAAATTGTAGAGTCTTCCTTAAAGCCCTGTGGATACCGATTTTCATCGGTATGACGTGAACAGCCTAGTAAGTGAGGCATGTTTGGCTAAATACCCTATCTCGTCATGCCAACGTAAGTTGGCATCCAGAAGTGCGAGTATCTATTGATATTCTGTCAAGGAGCTGTTACCTAGCAAGAAATTGTAGAGTCTTCCTTAAAGCCCTGTGGATACCGATTTTCATCGGTATGACGTGAACAGCCTAGTAAGTGAGGCATGTTTGGCTAAATACCCTATCTCGTCATGCCAACGTAAGTTGGCATCCAGAAGTGCGAGTATCTATTGATATTCTGTCAAGGAGCTGTTACCTAGCAAGAAATTGCAGGGTCTTTCTTAAAGCCCTGTGGATACCGATTTTCATCGGTATGACGTGAAAAGATGGTATGACGGGAGCGGGGGCAGTGTGATGAAATGCCCCTATCATGTAAGCCCCATTAGGCAATCAGATGAGATAAATCAACCCCATATTGCTTGAGAATCCCAAGAAATGTATCTGCGGAACGCCTCTGAACATCGCTTGGCATTAGACGGAAAAGCTCAATGAGTTTGAACATATAAGGGTCTTCATCATACCAACGTCTGCCTCGAGGCGTTTGTTGTTCAACTTCTTCGTAAAAAGCTTGGAGAACCTCACTGCCTACTTGAGCTTCAACTTTATTGAGAAAAAGACGGACATAAGGACTCACTTCTACTTCATACTGATAGAGTACCCGCATTAAACGCATTAAAACGGGGTCGTGGTCATACCAACGTTTAAAGGACTCTCTTTTGACAAAACCTACTTGGCACCCTTGGTTTGTTGTTTGGTTCGTTAATGACTCAGGGGCAGAGGTCGTCTGTGAGGAAGAGACCTTGAGGGGTGAAAGGTTGTTTTCCTTGGCATCAAAGAACGTCATCATTATACCAACACCTCATCCTCTAAGGAGTATTCACAACACAACATGGATTGAGCCAAGCACGAGTAAGCTCCACGGGTAGCATTGACCCGTATCCTTTCATACTTGACCTTACTTTTTAGTAAAGCCTATTTGCTGAAACCCCTCTCATAAGGGCTTTCCTTAATGGCGTTCGGCACGCATGCCCAAGCCTTGAAGCTTTCGCTCTAAAAACTCATACCCACGGTCGAGGTGATGAAGATGCGTTACTTGTGTTTCGCCCTCTGCAATGGCTGCGGCGACAATCATAGCGGCCCCTGCACGAAGGTCATGGGCTTCAACTTGTGTGCCAGTGAGTCCTGCAACACCATTGACCACGGCAACATTCCCAGAAATTTGAATAGAAGCCCCCATGCGTTCAAGCTCTCCTACCTGACGGAACCTGTTTTCGTAAATGGTTTCACTGAGTACACTGGTACCTTCCGCAACGGTTAGGGCTGCCATGAAAGGGGCTTGTAAGTCGGTCGGGAACCCCGGGTAAGGTTGCGTTAAAATTGAGACGGGCCTTAAGCGTTGTTTACAGGAAACGAGCATTGACCCCTGAGATACACGACGTAGCGTCACCCCCATATCCTCCAATTTGGTTAGGACGATATCAAGGTGTTCAGGTACAAAATCCTTCACGAGAATTTCCGACCCTATACGAGAAGCACCTAAAAGCAGATAAGTTACGGCTTCAATACGGTCAGGAACAACGGTATAATTCCCCCCTGTTAAACTTCCTTTGGCTACGCCATTGATGGTAATTTCAGAGGTGCCAGCCCCATGAATATCAGCCCCTAGAAAGTTTAAAAAGTTGACAAGGTCGATAATTTCAGGCTCTTGTGCCACGTTGGAAATGGTGGTTGTACCTTGGGCGAAAACAGCCGCTAGCATGATGTTTTCAGTGGCACCCACACTCGGAAAATCAAGCGTAATATGGGCACCTTGTAAGGCACACGCCTTCATATGGACATAGCCATGATCCAAAACAGTCTCTGCACCAAGGGTACTTAGCCCCTTGAGATGTAAATCCACGCCCCGTTTCCCGATGGAGCATCCTCCTGGGAGTGAAACACGTGCTTCTCCACACCGTCCCAGTAAAGCCCCTAATACATTAAAGCTAGCACGCATCTGGCTCACCAGCTCATAGGGTGCTTCGTGCCGTGTTGGTTGTCCAGCGTACACTACAAAACAACCATCAGACAAAAGCTCACATCGTTTGCCTAAAAAATTGACCACTTGTGCCATGACTTGTACGTCACTTAAATTGGGTACATTATGGAGGCAGACCTCTTCATCTGTCAAAAGACAAGCTGCCATCAGCTTGAGTACAGAGTTTTTGGCACCACCTACTTGAACTTCACCCTTGAGGGGGTCGGTAACTTCAAGCAACAACACAGGAGAGCTAAGATGGGGTTGCACAGACGTTACGCATGCCTCAACGGGTAAAGTAACAATGTCATCAGAGAGTTGAACGGACATAGTGGGAGAAGAGGGCCTCGTTAAGGGTAACAGGCACAGCAGGCAAAATGTTAACAAACATTAGGTAAATAGTGTATTAGGCAAATGTTCTCTCTATAGTAAGCTAGAAAGGCTAAAAAATAAAGCCTTCTTCTATGCAACGTGAAGAACAATCGTGCGAAAGGCTAGGTTAGCACCTGAAGCAATAGGCATCACGTGCTAAAGCTTCTGTCCACCTCATCCTTCATACGATGACCCTATGACACAAGACAAACACACACGCTTCATAGTACACTGTAAGGCGTTCAACCTATCACCTGCCTGTTTGCTTACACGTACCCAAACCCTACACAAGAAACCTATCATACACACGATGAACGCACACACCTCCCACGAGTTTGGTTCTCAAACCACCACCAACATAGGCACTATTTATCTCGGTGCAGGATGTTTCTGGGGTGTTGAACACACCTTCCAACAACTCACAGGCGTACTGGACACCAAAGTAGGCTATATGGGAGGTACCACACAAGCCCCCACCTATGAAGAAGTATGTACCAAAGCAACCCATCATGCCGAGGTTGTCAAGGTTGTATGGGACAACGACAAGCTCTCACTAGAACTACTCTTACACGTTTTCTTTCACTTGCACGACCCCACCCAACTGAATCGACAAGGACCCGATATTGGCACACAATACAGAAGCTGTATTTTTGTGACCCAAACAGAAGAGCTTATGCTCGCACAGCAAGCCTTACAAGCAGCCCAACACCGTTACACCCAGCCAATTGTAACCACCCTAACCCTTGTCACGCCAGACACCACCCCCTTTTGGGAAGCGGAGGGGTATCATCAAAGTTACTTCCAACAACACCCACTCCGAGCCATGTGCCATCGGGTAGACTTACCTGCTATTTTAAAGCAGTTTAATGCCAAGCCTCAGTAAGCTCCACATCCACCACTAAAGGGACTCGTAAAGGTTGTCCCATTTCAAGGGCATCAAGGATTCGGGGTATCACCTGTTCTGTCAGCGTATCGGCGGTTTCCAACACGACTTCATCATGCACCTGTAGCAAAATACGCACTTGTTGTGGGGCAAGGTCTTGAAGGCTTACCAATAGACGGTTCATGGCAAGCTTCATCAGGTCGGAGGCGGTGCCTTGAAGTGGTGTATTAAAAGCGGCACGCTCGGCAAACTCTCGAATATGCTTTTGAGGACTTGCCAACTCATTCGATAAATCTCTTACACGTCCTAGTAAGGTATGCGTTTTACCAGTGGCATGCGCTTGTTGTTTAATACCCTCAATAAACTGTCGAATCCCTGGAAACTGTTCATAGTAGCGGTTAATAAAAGCTTGAGCCTCTGGACGAGAAATATGGAGCTGTTCCGCCAAACCAAAGGCACTCTGACCATAAATCACACCAAAATTGACCGTTTTACCAATAGCCCTTTGTGCTTTCGTAACCGATTCCAAAGCACAGCCGTGCAACATGGCAGCAGTACGGGTATGAATATCCTCACCCGCATGAAAGGCTTCCAAAAGGGTTGCCTCTTCAGCGTAGTGTGCCAATAAACGAAGCTCAATCTGGGAGTAATCCGCCGCACAGAGTGTCCATAAAGAAGCCGCTTCAGGTACAGGAAAAAGCGCATGTGCCTTGGGGATAAAGGCTTCCCGTATTTTCTGCCCGAGGGGCGTTTTGACTGGAATATTTTGTAAGTTGGGGTCACTGCTAGAAAGTCGTCCCGTGACGGTCAAAGTCTGATTGAAACTGGTATGCACCCTATCCGTTTTGGGGTTACGCAAAGCAGGTAACACACTAATATACGTAGAAAGTAATTTAGAAAGCTGACGATGTTTCAACAACAAAGGCACGATAGGATGTGCTTCCGCCAAGGACTCTAGCACTTTTTGGTCGGTACTCAACGCCGTTTTTTGAGTGGTTTTTTTACCACTCTTTAAGCCAAGTCTTTCAAAAAGTACCTGAGCCACCTGCTTGGGAGAAGCTGGGTTAAAGGGCAAACCTGCCATGGTCATCATCTCAGTTTCAATCTGAGCCAGCTCGCTGGTCAATTCTGATTGAAGGGTTTGCAGATGGTCAACATTAAGGGCAATCCCGTAATATTCCATCGTGGCAATCACCCACACAAAAGGTAAATCCACAGCAAAAAGTAAAAAACGCTGTGCTTCTGGCAAGACTTGTAAAAAACGACAAGCCAACAGGAGCGTTGCAGCTGCATCGCCCGCCCCATAGGGTGCCACTTGCTCAAGCGGGACATGGGCAAGTGGTATCGCCTGTTTCCCCTTACCTACCAGAGCCTCATAAGGCATCATCTCATAGCCTAGTTCACTCGTCACAAGGGCTTTAAGACCATGTTTTTTTTCAGGATGCAACACATAACTCATCACCATCGTATCAAGCATGGGGGGTAAGGTTGCTCGCTCGGTCGTGGATGAGGCGTACGCAGCCTCGGACAAATCAATCCCCCAAGCCCTCAAGCACTGTATTTCATACTTGGCATTATGAGCCACCAAAAGCCGATGCGGTGCTCGCAAAAACGCTGCAAGGACTAAACGAGCCTCGTCCCACGCCACCCCCGCACCTTGTGCGGGCTTAAAGGGAATATAGACGGTTGTCATACCTTCGGATGTAAGCCCCTCAGGCACAGGATGCGTATACCAAGCGTTGAACCCATGCCACAGAGGCACATCACCAACGGGCTTCAAGGCTTCATGCTGCCAAGGATACTGGGCATCCCATTGGAAACAAGCAGCATAGGGTTCGTTTAAAACGGAAAGTGACAAACCCAAGGGCTGAATGGTATGCGGGTCAAGTCCTGTGGTTTCAACATCAAAGGCACATAATGTAGCATGGGTATGGGTATGGCACCAAGCCTCCAAGGCCTCAAGAGAGTGTATCACCTCATGAGGCACACACCAAGAAGGTCGTCCTTGGTGAGTTGTTTTAAGGGCATCTTCCATGGGGTGTGTCTCCACCACCGCTTGCTTAAGGACCAAAGCTTCTTCAAGGACCAGTGCAGAAGTAGCAATCGGGACAGGCGTAGGCAATGCTTCTGAGTGAGCATCTTCAGAAGAGGGTAAAAAACAAGAAGCCCAAACACTTCTTTTTTGAAGCCACTGCTTGAAACCCACTCGCTGGAGATACTGCACAATGGCCGTTTCAGCTTCCTGATAATGACGCTGTTTGTAGGGAAAAGCACAACGCTCAGGCGAAAAAATAAAGCCTGGCACTTGCGTACAAATGGTGGCAAGGGTATAGGAAAGTTCACACTGGGCTTGGTACAACTTGACTTTTTCTTGCAACTTCACGGGTTGAATCGCATCAAGACGACTCAGGATGTGTTGTAACGTACCAAATTGCTGAAGAAGCTTTGCCGCTGTTTTAGGACCCACGCCTGGAATACCTGGAATATTGTCGGAGGTGTCCCCTTGTAGTGCTTTATAATCAGGAACTTGAGCTGGTGTGACCCCTAGTTTTTCAAAAACAGCGGCTTCATCGTAGTGTTTGAGAGGGTCACGAGGGGAACGACTCGGCATCAGTACCGTCACTCGACCATCTCGCACCAACTGAAGGGCATCTTGGTCGCCTGTGAGAATAGCCACCCGCCATTCGGGATACTCTGCCACCACTTGCGTTGCGATAGTGCCTATTAAGTCATCTGCTTCATAACCCTCTTGACTCACAATAGGCACACCAAGTGCCTCAAGCCCCTCTTTCAGGAGTTCAATTTGTGGCTTCATGGGTTCAGGCATGGCGGCACGATGTGCCTTGTACTCTGGGTACAAAGCGGCTCGGAAGGTCTCTTTATTAAGGTCAAGTGCCACCACAAGACCATCTGCCTGCGTTTGCGTAAGCATTTGAAGCATCACGTTAAAAAAACCATACACTGCCCAAACAGGCGTTTGCTCAGGGGTTGTAAGGTTGGTGGTTTCCAGTGCAAAGTACATCCTGTAGAGCATGGCAAAGCCATCTATTACAAGGAGTTGTTTAGTCGTCGTAAGTGTCTCAGAGACCATAGCGGTAAGCTTTCTGTGTAAAGCCCTCAATAAAGTGGCTATCTAAATAAAAAGTTCAATGGGTTTCAGTTATAAAGACTAAGGCAAGGGGTCAGGCATACTGGTGACAAAGTCATAGGTAACATCAGGGATGACCCAAAAATCATCTCGGAAAGTACCTGATAATTCTTTATCCAAACGGAAGAAAGCCGTATCTTCTTTATTCATGGTAAGGGTATTAACAGGCTGCTTTTGATGACGATGCCTTTTTTTATAAGCTTCTGCCTGTTCTTTTAAAATAACTTCTGCACGCCGATAGGTCATACATAATGTGGCGGACATGGGCAAAGAAGCTTTTTCAGCTTGTAGCTTGATATGGTGCAATGTAAAGCATCCCACAGGGACATTGGAAGTATCATGGGGTAATACTTTAGCACTTGAAAATGTACCCGAGGTGCTTAAGGCACTCACAGGGGTATGCCCCATAAAACTTGCCTCCAAAATACTGCCCTCTGGAAAGCGTCTTAGCCATTGCGTTCGACCTGTTAAAGTAGGTAATGGTAAAGGCGTGAGCAAATCAATGGTTTTAACAAGCCGAAACTGCATGGGCATCCCCACAACGGACTCTTTCCATGAAATAAACTGCTCAGGATTAACAGCGAGTGGAATCCCTGCAGGTACATAGGGCATGTTCGCCTGTCTTTGACGTTCAAGCCGCTCTTGCATATCGGTTGTTTTCGCACTTAGAGGTAGTACTTTTTGTAAGGCTTGTGAGACTGCCTCAGTAGGCACAGGTTTATCGGTGTAAGGGGGTGTCATCCTCATGGGTAAGCAGGTTGCCTGTTGAAGCAAATGCCACGTTTGCCATTGTTTTGGGGTAACACCTGAGGACATCACCAATGAGGCAGGAGCCACAAGCGGTAAAGTATCCTCTGGTGAGAGTTTGCAGGGTGCTAAGCGTTGAAGTAACCAGACCTGTTTAGGTAAAAGCATACTCGCAAGCACATCCCACATCACAAAATAAGTAAGTGGCAACTCAGGAGCAAACACGCCATGGGTGGCATTCAAGGGCTGCATCCATCCTCGGTACCACAATGCCAAAATAGGCTGTGCTTGAGGATGCGACAATGGCACATCAGAAAACACAGGCATGGTTTGTACAGTAAACTGCAACGGTAAGCCTAAATGCTGACAAACACGCCAAGCCCACTGTCCTCGTGTCATATACGCCTCTTCACCTTGTAGCACTGATACAGGCTCTGTTGTCGTTTCAGGGAGGGTTAATGCAGGAAGGGCTACAGGCGTTTGGGTCGTGAGGGCTTCAGGAGGTGCCAACACAGGACGTAACCCCGCCTCTTGAAGCGAGGGCGTGTTTACGGTGTTGGTAGGCACTACGGCAAGCACAGGAACAACCATCCATGCCCTTGCATACAAAACCGCTACTAACACCAAGTGATACAAAAAGCGAATACACCGCACCATGAAAACAGGGTCTCCTCTTGTAGAAATAGTATCACTAGGGTAACATAAATACTTCTTTCGTGCTTCGTGTGCTTGGCATGGCTTCAGCACATACCTCATTGGCACTTTTTGAGATTTTTTAGAAAGGTTGACCCTAAACACACTCATGATGTCTCCTGAAGCAACCACCACACCCCCTACACCCTCACATTCACACTCAGAGCAACCCCTCGTAGGGTTGATTATGGGAAGCCAGTCCGACTGGGCTACCATGAGTCATTGTGCCAAACTCCTGCATCAGTTTGAAGTCCCCTTTGAAGCCCAAGTCGTTTCCGCACATCGTACCCCTGTATGGATGGCAGAGTATGCTCAAACGGCAGCCACCAGAGGCTTAAAGCTCATTATTGCAGCGGCAGGCGGTGCCGCTCACCTTCCTGGTATGGTGGCTGCTCACACCCATTTACCAGTACTGGGTGTCCCCATTCAAGGACGTACCCTCATGGGGATTGATTCCCTCCTATCTATTGTTCAAATGCCAGCGGGCGTGCCTGTGGCAACCCTTGCAGTAGGCGAAGCGGGAGCCAAAAATGCTGCCATTCTTGCCTTAAGCATCCTAGGTACTGAAAATCCCTTATGGCATGAAACCTTACGGCAATACCGAGACGCACAAACAGCCAGTGTCATGGCGAATAGAACTTTACCCGTGGTACCCTCTTGCGACGTGATGACACCCTAAAAAAGAGGCAAGATTCCAAAGGCATTTTAAAGCATGTATTCTTTCAGTCAAACGCATGTATTAAAAAAGGTTAATGTCATAGCATGATGATGATGATGGCAGGTCACTCCAAGTGGGCGCAAATTAAGCGCAGTAAAGCCGTAAAGGATGCCAAAAAGGGTGCCTCATTTGCGAAGTTTTCTAAAGAAATTATGGTCGCCGTGAAGCTAGGGGGGCCTGACCCTCAGGCGAATTTTCGACTTCGTACCGCCATTGAAAAAGCCAAAGAAGTCGGCACCCCCAACGACAATATTAAACGTGCCATTGAAAAAGCGAGTGGTCTAGGCGATGGCATGACGATGGAAACGCTCATTTATGAAGGCTACGGTCCCGGTGGGGCGGCTATTCTGGTGGAAGCCATGAGTGAAAATCGTAACCGTACCGCTGGCGATGTACGCAGTTTATTTACCAAATATCAGGGTAATATGGGTGCCGAAGGCTGTGTTGCTTGGATGTTTGAAGAATATGGGGAATGTCTCATACCCATGCACCCCCAACAAGCGGAGGAAACCCTCTTTGAACAGGTGCTAGAAGCAGGGGCTGATGACTTTCAAACAGACCATGAAGCCCAATGCTACCGTATTATCACCTCCCCTGAAACATTAAATACCCTTGCCAATACCCTTGCTTCTGCACCTTATCATCTGCCAGTCACAGAGGTTCAATCACAGCGGCGCTGTCAAAGTCAGGCTGTGATAGATGCTTTTGAGCAGGCTTACGCCCTTGTACGGTTGCTCGATGCCCTTGAAGCCCTCGATGATGTTCGCCACGTATTTTGTAATGTGGTCATGACCGATGAAGTCATGGCACAGGTAGAACACAAACTCGCCTCGCTTCACTAGGGATATTCACGCCCCCTCCTAACAAGACAAAGCATCACGCCTTTCTTTGCCAGGGGTGGCTATTGGTTTTTATGTAACAGGATGTAACTACAAAAAGAAATTTGATGTCTCTGTCAGTAAGAGCTACTTTACGAGTTCATGTTAAAATAGGTATACTGAGATTAAACTGTCACTGTTATTTTAGTGTCTTCCATAAAGGGACATACCCCGCCATGCTACAGGATACCCTTGCATCATTGCAAGCTGTAAGTTCGCCCGTGCCTCATACTGTTTCTTCAGGGCTTGCTGCCATGTTTCCTGATGCCAAAGGAAATACCCGTCATAAAGAACCCTTTTTGCCTAATATGCTCACCGCCCCCCCTCATCTTAAAACCTTAATTCCCCATGCCCTTGAGGTGCCTTCAGTGTTGGGGATTACTTCAAGCGAGATAACCCAAAGTACCGAAACGCATCTTGCCTCTCCTCGTGTCACGAAACCCGTTTTTCCAAGCCTCCAAATTCAAACAGCAACCGAAGAAGAGGCGACCAGTTTGAGCTATACCACTTTAAAAACGCATCGTGTGTTTCTTTTAGACTTAGCCACCGCACAACATTCATTACAGGCTTTACGAGCCTTGGAGAGTATTGTCACAAGTTTACCCGCATTGCTCGAAGGACTCGACCCTCCGCAAGCATCCGTGATGCCGTCTGACAAACCTCAAAAATCGGCAATGTTAGACACCGTACTCCATTTACAACTTGGGCATCTCGTCCTAACCCGTGCTGTGTTGCAAAAAATGGCTCAAATTGCACAAGAAGCCACACTACCTATTACCATGATTTACGCCCTCGTGCCACAAACACAACAAGCGGCACTTCAGGAAGGCTTTGCCGTCAAAGAAAAACCCTTGCGTCCTGATGATAGACTGATTCAATGGGCAGAGCCAGAAGCCCCCTCTCATGCAATCACGCCTGCAATCACACCCACAGAAAGCTTACATACAGAAGCGCTAGGCACTGTGCATGCTGATGCTACCTCCTTAGAACATACCAAAGAACATACCAACGCCTCAGCGTCTCGCACAACTGACGTACCCCAAACAACCGTCACCATTGACCCCTTATCCCCTGAAGGGTTTGTAGTGCCTGAACTCCGTTTGCCACGTGTGAACCCTGAAAAACTCTTACCCACCCTCATGCTAAAGCAAACGCTGCGTTCAGGACAATCGGTAAGCTACCCTGGTCATGTTGTGATTATGGGTGACGTAAACGCTGGTGCTGAAATTGTTGCCAAAGGCGATGTCATTGTTTGGGGTGTCCTTAAGGGTATGGTACACGCAGGGCATGAGGGCGACCGTGAGTGCCTCATTCGAGCCCATCGTATTGATGCACTGCAAATCCGAATTGCGGATATTCTGGCACGTCGTACTCAAAAAGGCTATGCCTTGCAAGCCTCTCAAACAAGCTTGGGACAAGACGCTACTACGCAGGGTGCCTTTTTAACCCAAGTAGCAGAAGTACAAGAACAAGAGATAAAAATTCGTATCAGCCGTATTTAAAGTGATAGGTGTGACGTATTATCTGTCAAGTGTTTTTATGTTTTTTTACCCTTTTACGGGGTTTTATGTAACTAATTCTTAGAACTTCTTTACTTGAGCTTAGTCTTTGATTTGTGGCATACTTAAACCATCAAATCACTGAGAGTAACCTTACATACGATACACAATAACGCCATTTTATTGGTGTTTTCTGTGGTGTGGTTATCTTTAGCTTCATGCCTCCAGTTACCTCATCACGAAGTAGGTTTACAATCTTTCTTAAAGTGTTACACCCTCCGTTTTACGGTGGGTCGGATTTTGTTTGTGTTTATGTGTCTGTTGACGTGTGTTTTTTCTTTCATTCTCCTTAAGTTCTGTGTGTGATAACCGAAACTAGTTTCCCAAGCGTATAGATACACCTAGTAGCGTGCATCTTCACCTTATCGGGGTTTTACGTTTGGGTGTCGTTGTTTTAAACCATCGCTTATAGAAAGAGTACTTTCTTGTCTGATATGATGTTCTCCACCGCAACCTCCTCCTCTCCAACCCAAGCTGTATCGCCTTTAATCGTGCCACAAGACACGCACTTCCTCACACCCGCTTCCCGTGAAGTCGCACTGTCTGGAGAGATGCAGGAAACCTTAGAAGGGTACTCAGACGTTCATTTCCCTAATGTTGAACCCATGTTAACCCCCAATCCTCACCGTTTTGTCTTGTTTCCTATTAAGTATGATGCCATCTGGGACATGTACAAAAAAGCGATGGCTTCTTTCTGGACAGCCGAAGAAGTTGACTTAAGTGCTGACCTTACACACTGGCAAAACCTGAAAGAAGACGAACGTTATTTTATTTCAACGGTGCTTGCGTTTTTCGCAGCCAGTGATGGTATCGTGAACGAAAACCTCGCAGAACGTTTCTACCGTGAAGTTCAGATTCCAGAAGCACGTTGCTTTTATGGGTTTCAAATTGCGATTGAAAACATCCATTCCGAGATGTACAGCCTCTTGATTGACACCTATATTCAAGACTCCGCTGAGAAACATCGCCTTTTCAATGCCATTGAAACTGTCCCCACGGTAAAAGTGAAAGCCGACTGGGCATTGCGTTGGATTAACGACAAAAACAGCTTTGCAGAGCGTCTTCTTGCTTTTGCATGTGTAGAGGGTATCTTCTTTAGCTCTAGCTTTTGTTCCATTTACTGGCTGAAAAAGCGTGGCCTCATGCCAGGGTTAGCATTTTCAAACGAACTCATCGCACGAGATGAAGGACTCCACACAGACTTTGCCTGCTTACTCTACGGTATGCTCAAAAACCGTTTACCTGAAAGTACTGTAGTAGAACTTGTCACAGGGGCAGTGGATGTTGAACGTGACTTTGTTCAAAGTGCTTTACCTGTAAGCCTCATTGGGATGAACGCCGACCAAATGACACAGTACGTTGAGTTTGTCGCTGACCGTCTACTCACCGAGCTTGGGTACAACAAAGTGTATCATGCACGTAACCCCTTCCCTTGGATGGAACAAATCTCACTGGTCACTAAAACAAACTTCTTTGAGGCTCGAGTTGGTGCCTACCAAAAAGCGGGTGTCATGGCCTCAAAAGAAAAACAAGTTTTCTCTTTAGATGAAGACTTCTAACCTGTCTAAATCACTTGTATCTAAAAAGGTTTAGGCTTTAAGCCTAAACCTTTTATAGATACCTCACGGAAGAGAGCATATTGCGGGAAGGATTTATTACAATTATGTCATTTGTTTTACAACAGCAGGAATATTAACCTTCTGAAGAGCTCTTTGTAATCCTTCAACACCATCAGGTAAGTTCCAAGGCATTACATTGATAATGGTAGGTGGCAACTTACCCATTGTCCCTTTTTTATCAGCAGTTTCTTGTAGACCTTCCACAATAAGACGTTGAAGCGCAACTTTCGTATGCCATTCTGGGTCAGCATCTGAAGGATTAGCACTCTTGAACAGATGCTCTAACCCAGGAAACATTCTTAACCAAGGGCTTCTAGTACCTATATTTCCAGAGAAAGCATCACCCATAGCCTGGAAGTCTCCAACTGTTGTTGCTTTGTCAGTTGGAAGTGGTTTCACATGAATACGATGCTGATCACCTTGATTCATAAGCTTGACCCAATCACCAGCAGTTCTAAAACGATGCTTTTCAGTACCAGGAACAATGGGTGTTGTAGAAAAATCGAGACATCTAACTAATTAGCTGTTATAATGGTCATTATTGTTTGTCTATAAGGATGATACAACCATGACCTGTTCACACTGTCCAAAATGTGGTTC
>JBIIZQ010000009.1:0-76091 GCA_044346175.1 Vampirovibrionales bacterium | reverse complement strand
GAGAAGGGGAAGTCATTTAAGGTGGCAATCGTGGCGTGTATGCGTAAGTTGTTGACGATATTGAATGCGATAGCACGTGAGCATTACGCCACACTAAACTGATACGCTTGACACAGTTGCTCCCCCCTTACAAAAGCTCCCAATACCTTTTGGCATAAGCCATCATAGGCTTAGGGTTTGCCTTAAAGTCCTCTTTAAACGGTATAAACTGTAAAACCCTAAAGGGTGTATTGTAAGCTTCACATACAAGAGAAAGTACTAAAAATACAGTCCGTAAAAATTCTATGTCAGAAGTCAACTTCATTACTTTGTAACTATCTTTTAAAGCTCTTTCAAAATCACCGTCTTTGCCTCGCTCAACATACAAAACACCACGGTTGAAATAAGCCTGTGCAAGTTGAGGATTTAGCTCAATGGCTGTCGTGAAGTCCTGTAGAGCAAGGTCAAAGTCTCCCTTTGGCTTTCGGCTAGCATACAAAACACCACGGTTGACATAAGCTTTTGCATATTGAGGATTTAGCTTAATGGCTTGAGTATAGTCCTGTAGAGCAAGGTCAAAGTCTCCCTCTTTGTTACGTTTGGAGTACAAATTGCCACGGTTAAAATAAGCTTCTGCAAGTTGAGGATTCAGCTCAATCGCTTTGGCATAGTCCTGTAGAGCAAGGTCAAAGTCTCCCTTTGGCTTTCGGCTAGCATACAAAACACCACGGTTGACATAAGCTTTTGCATATTGAGGATTTAGCTTAATGGCTGTCGTGAAGTCCTGTAAAGCAAGGTCAAAGTCTCCCTCTTTGTTACGTTTGGAGTACAAATTGCCACGGTTAAAATAAGCTTTTGCATCTTGAGGATTTAGCTCAATGGCTTTGACATAGTCCTGTAGAGCAAGGTCAAAATCACCGTCTTGGTTTCTGTCAGCATACAAAAGCCCACGGTTGTAATAAGCTTCTGCAAATTGAGGATTTAGCTCAATCGCTTTGGCATAGTCCTGTAGAGCAAGCTCAAAGTCTCGCGCTTCGTTAGGTTCAGAGTACAAATTGCCACGGTTGACATAAGCTTTTGCATCTTGAGGATTTAGCTTAATGGCTTTGGCATAGTCCTGTAGGGCAAGGGCAAAATCACTACCTTGGTTACGCTTGGAGTACAAATTGCCACGATTGTTATAAGCTTTTGCATCTTGAGGACTAAGCTTAATAGCTTGAGTGTAATCCTGTAGAGCTTTTTGGAATGCCTCAGTATCTTGAAGACGTTCCGAGTTTTGAGAATAAAGCCATCCCCGAATAAAGTACATCTCTGAATAGCGTTGCTTAACTCTAGCATCTGTACGTAAACGCCTCCACTGGGCTTTAACCCAAGTGAATAAATGTTTTAGGCATAAGTTTAGGTTTTGTAATTGCTTCATAACGTGTTATCAGTTCATTAAGTTGGGCTAAATCTGGGCCATTTACAATAAGGAGCTGGCTTTCTGTCACAATACAGCTTAAGTCATCCCCAAACTCGATGTCCCATTTTTTTAAAGCAAGTAAAACACGGCGCGTTTTAGCCTCGTACCCTTCAGGAAGTGTTTGCTTCTTTTCATATGCTTCAATAATTGGCTCAATGTAACTATTACGGATAATATCAAACGCCTCATACACCATGTTATACACGGGTTTGTCTGTGGCTTGATACGGATACAGTAGTGCCAAGGTATGCAGTACCACTTCCACAATATCAGGAGTGATAAGACTTTGAAGATGTTCCTTATGAAGTTTCTCTTGGCTGTACATACGCTCCACGTGTCGAAGTACCGTCATAATACGGTAGTAATGCTCTGAAACCTCAGGCTTTTTCTGGAGTACACGTCGCCATGCTTCATTTACAGTGCCATCAGGGTTTCTCAAGTCGGCACCTTCTTTTAAGAAAAAGTCTATCGACTTCTGCATTTTTTGGTCATCGCTTAACATCTCCTGCACTAACGACCCCGTCAGGGTAATTCTGGCTTGCGATGTCAAAGTAACCCAAGCTACCAGCAATGCCCCAAAGGTACCATAAGCACCTAGGGCATCGTAAAATGCCTTCGTGGTGCATAGGTCAACCACAACAAGAACAAGTATCGAGGCAACTACAAAGTACCACCAACCTCCTGAGGCATGCCTTAGCTTTTGCCACCCCAACACACCTCCTAAAATGATGGCTATCAGGTAAAGTTTCATCACAATGTTTGGAGAGTTGTCTGTTTCTGTGTCTTGATTTGGGCTTGTTTCACGCTGGGGGGTAGCCTGTGTAGCACTTATCGTTTTTTTCTCTTCCTGAAGGAAAAGTTCAAAGCGAGGCTGTTTTTCAACCAAAACCATACTCGGGAAGGCAGGCACTAACAAGGGTTTGCCTTCCTGCAAGTTACCTTCTATCGGCTGTGCAAAAACGTGATACCCACCCCAAATAAGTAAACCCGCCATGGTTACTGCAAGGCTCACAGGTGTTTTTAGCACTACAGGTACTTTCAAACCCTCAAACTTACGTTTAAACAACATCGCACATCCGCCAAATAAGGTTTTAAGTAAGTGCAAAACAAGCAGTCATCTCATCATGAGGGCGCTTATCCTAATATCTGAATTATTTTTGGTAATTTATCACAATAAGTATACCAAAGGAATGTTATCCATCCAAACCCATTGTTTATTGAGTTAAAATCAAGTATCGGTTTGTCCCTCACCCTTGCTATACTCATGGTACACTGAAGGATATTCTTTTTTTTAATGACACAGACCCTGTCGTGTTGTCCATACCTCAAACCCTATGACGAAAACCTGCCATGGTACCTACCCCCCACGACTCCCCTCCTGCCTACCAACCGCATGCGGTTTCAAACACGGGCTTTAAAAGTTTACGTAAAGAGCTTAAAAGCCTGCATCAACGGCAAGAACGCATCACCCAACACAGAGTATGGCTTGAAGGAAGACACTGCATTGAAAGTGCCTTAGAAGCTGGCTGGCACGTAGAAACCTTGCTTTCACGAGCAGATGAAAGCCCATCGGTAGTGCATGACGTGAACACCCTGTTTGACCTTGCCACACGCTTAGGGTACGACACCGAAGCCCTTGCCAATAGCTGGCTGAGTTGTCCCGCAGAGGCGTTGGTGTCGGTGTGCGATGCCAAGTCATGCCCAACGCTTGCCGCTGTCGTGGTACCTCCTGTCGCCACACGCACCCATGAAGGGCTTACCCGCCATGGACACGGCAACCCGTTTATCACGCCTACCAGTGACGATATTCTTGCCTGTTACAGTGCAACCAACCTCACAAAAGATGAAGATGAAGATGAAGATGAGGATAAGGATAAGGATGAGAAAGCGCAAACACCCGCCAAACAAGCCCCCTCAACACCCGACCCCTCACCCAAAAAGCTCATGCTAGGGTTATGGGGCATTCAAGACCCTGGCAATCTTGGCACGTTATTACGCAGTGCCGTGGCGTTTGGTGTAACAGGTGTGGTACTGATGGGAGAAGGATGCGTTGACCCTTGGGGGCCTAAAGCATTACGTGCTGCCGCAGGGATGACCTTTAAAATCCCCGTGTATGAAGGGGGCGAGTTAGTGTCTGCCCCTGAAGCATTACTCATGTGCATTGGCACGCAAGCCGAACTGGTAGGCACTTGTAGCACACAGGACACCACCCCCTATCGCACGCCGAAACAGTCGTGTTACGTTTTTCCGTGGCAAGCGAATCATCACTTTTTATTACTAGGGTGTGAAGGCACTGGGATTCCCAAAAACCTTGACCAACACCTAGAACACTGGGTCACTATTCCTACTAGCACAAAAGCAGAATCGCTTAATGTGGCCATGGCAGGTAGTATTTTGCTTTCTGCCTCATACCAAGCAACGATACCTTTGTAAGTCTGGTCATTGCCTTTGTTATTATCGCCTTTCACCCCCGTTATATCACCCATGATGCTTGTTTCTCAACGTTCTCCGCAGCAGCTTGCTTCCAGTAAGTACCACCTCACCTTAGAAGCTTGTCAAGGCGGTAACGCCCCTTTACGTCCTTTCCGAGTAGCGGTACTAGGTGCCACGGGTTCCATTGGCACGCAAACTCTTGAGGTTTTGGCAGCACACCCCGAATGGTTTGAACTGGTGGCGATTTCAGGGGCAAGCCAAGTGGCAAAACTACACGAGCTTACGGCGAAGTATCGTCCGAGGTGGGTGGTTGTGCAAGACAAAAAAGCGTGGGATGCCCATGAGGCAACGTCTTTGACGGGTAAACTTGAAAGCACGCTTGAAGGTGTGCTTGAAGGGCATGAGGGTTTATGGGCTACGGTCACGCATCCTGAGGTGGATTGGGTCGTGGTAGGACTCGTAGGGATGCTGGGGCTTACGTATACTTTAGAGGCACTCAAGCAAGGTAAACAAGTACTCACAGGAAACAAGGAAACCTTTGTAGCGGGTGGACATTTGGTAGCCCCTTACTTGCCGCAAGTTGTCCCTTTTGACAGTGAACACTCGGCACTATTTCAATGTTTAGCCATGGCGGCACGTCCGCAAACTGAAGTGTCTGCCCTGTGGTTGACGGCTTCAGGGGGTGCCTTGCGTGATTGGCCGTTGGAAGCCCTTACGCACGTCAAGCCCGAAGATACCTTAAAACATCCTAATTGGGTGATGGGTGCCAAGGTAACGGTTGATTCTGCGTCACTGATGAACAAAGCCCTTGAAGTGATTGAAGCCCATTGGCTTTTTCAAATGCCGTATGAAGCCATTCGTGTGAGAATCCACCCACAAAGCATGGTGCATAGTGCGGTAGCGTATCAAGATGGTGCCTTGCTTGCCCAGTTGGGTCGTCCAGACATGCGGCAACCCATTCAGTACGCCCTTGGTTATCCGTATCGTTTAAATGCCACCCCCTACGGCGTAAAGCCCCTTGGGTTGGATGAGCTTACAGCCCTTACCTTTTTAGAGCCTTGCCCCAAGCGTTATCCGTTTTTAGCAATGGCGTATGAAGTAGGACGCACGGGCGGGAGTTTGGCGTGTGTGTTTAATGCCATGGGGGAATGGTTAGTGCCTGCCTTTTTGGAAGGACGCTGTGCGTGGTTAGCCATGCCTGTGCATATGGAAGCAGCCCTTGAAGCGTACATGAATACAGGCTTATGGGAGGCATCGCCCAGTGTGGCAAGTTTAACCGCTACCGAGGCATGGGTAAAACAACATATCACACACGTAGGGGCATAAGGGAGAGGGGGCCTCTGGATGCCAAACTGCATCGGAAGAGACAACAGAAAACTCTTTTTAAGGCAACGATTGACACCCACCTAAAGATACCCGTACCATAACATGAATATGCAGTACGACCTCCTAATACCCCTATACCCACTCATCCTGACCTATACCCTCATGAGCATCCTTACGGTAGGTATTCTTGTGGGTGGTTATAAGTTGTTTTTACAAACCTTGGAACAATGGCTTTTAAGTAGCTCTGCCCTGTGGATTCTCATGATTGTAAGCCTCATCGCTTTTATATCCCCACTCGTGAATCCATCCAACCAGCCATGGCTGGTTGAGAAGTTTTATAGTACCACTCAATTACCACCATGGGTAGAGACAACACCCAAGCCAGATACTCAAAAGGCTTCCAAACAGCCCATCTCCTCAGAAGAGGATACCAAATGCCTTGAACTGTATTTTAAGTTATTGGATGAACTCCGACAAAAGCTTTTAACCCTAGGGGGCGGAATCGTGGGGATTAGAACCCTGATTTTGGGGTTACATAAGTTTGAACAAAGCAAAAAAGAGGAACGTAACAAACGCTTCCATGAGGCGATTGCGTTACTAGGGAATCAGGCAAGTGATACGCGCATTGGTGGGCTTGTGAGCTTAGAACGTTTAATGCAGGAAGACCCCACCACCATGGGCGAGCGTATTGTAAGCTTGCTTGTTTCCTTCATTAACAACAGGGGGCAGTACGCCAGCAAAACCGACGATAAAAGCTATTTTTATCCTGCAGATACTACATCCATAGCAAAGCCCGAGGGCTTTACCCCTAGCCATGCACCGTATGAGGATATTAAGCTGGCATTTCAGATTTTAGCCGAGCGTGCCTTACCTGAACCAGTGGAAGCCAAAATAAACTTTGACTTTCCCGACATCGACCATAGCCTTTTTTACAGCCCAAATTGGAACCTGTATCATGCCTATGTAGGGAAAGACAAACAGAATAAACAGAACACTAAAGGTAAACACTTTATTAAAGCGAACCTACAAGGTGTAGACTTACAGGGAGCTGACTTATATGAGGCTAAATTACAAGATGCTAAATTACAAGAGGCTAACTTACAAAAAGCCGACTTACGCCGAGCTAACCTACAAGGAGCTAACCTGCAAGAGGCTAGATTAGAAGGGGCTGACTTACAATGGGCTAAATTACAAGGTGCTGATTTGTTTTTGGTTAAGTTACAATCCGCTAAATTACAGGGTGCTAAATTACAGGGTGCTAACTTACAAGAGGCTACGTTATATGAGGCTAGATTAGAAGGGGCTGACTTACAAGGGGCTGACTTACAATGGGCTAAATTACAGGGTGCTAACTTACAAATGGCTGAATTACAAAGAACTGAATTGCAAAGCGCTAATCTGAAAGGGAGTGACTTGCAACACACTAACCTGCAAGGGAGTGCCTTGCAAGGGACTAACTTACAATATGCCAGACTGCAAAACGCTTATGACGGATATAATGATGAAGGTGAACTCATCCGTCTAACCTTTGAGGCACTCAGAGACAGAGGTATTCTTTGGGATGAAGAAACCATCTTCCCTGATTGGAAACGATACGGACAAGACGGCACACCCTTAACATAAGTAGAGGTGTAGGGGCAGGTTTATAACCCTCCCGTTAGGGTTGTTTGTGTATGACGTTTGTCATTTTTACCGTGGGTTTTTGCGGGACGGTTATAAACCGTCCCCTACGACACACATGCTGAATACCGACCTGCATCAGTATGGACGGTGTAAGATGCTTGAAACGTAACGTAGGGGAGGGTTTATAACCCTCCCGTTAGGGTTGTTTGTGTATGACGTTTGTCATTTTTACCGTGGGTTTTTGCGGGACGGTTACAAACCGTCCCCTACGACATACATGCTGGATGCCGACCTACATCGGTATGACAATGTAAGATACTTGAAACGTAACGTAGGGGAAGGTTTATAACCCTCCCGTTAGGGTTGTTTGTGTATGACATTTGTCGTTTTTACGGTGGGGTTTTTGCGGGACGGTTATAAGCCGTCCCCTACAGCACACATACTGGATGCCAAATTACATCGGTATGACGGTGTAAGATGCTTGAAACGTAACGTAGGGGAGGGTTTATAACCCTCCCGTTGGGGTTGTTTGTGTATGACGTTTGTCGTTTTTACCGTGGGTTTTTGCGGGATAGTTACAAACCGTAAGGATTTCTCTCGTCATACCGATGAAAATCGGTATCCACCCCTTGCCTATACTGCAAGCCCTCTGGATTCCGACCTTGTATGTGGGTTGAGTCAGGCACGTCTAAACGTTAAAAGGTGGAGATGCGTCCTAGGAGTCGTTGGGCGTTAGTGATAATCAGCTGATGCAACGCCTTGAGAAAATCTGTCGTTTCAGACTGATGCCTAAAGGGATGGGGCAACGTCGTTGAAAGCTTCTCCGAAGCACTGCATACCAAACGGGTAAACGCAGTGATTTCCCGCTGTGCAAGTCGTTTAGCAGAGGGATTATCGCCATATAAAGTACACCAGTGGTGCCACTGCACTTCCTGCGGATGATATTTTGAGCCTATTTTCATTGCCATTTTAGAGGATAATTGAGGGTATATTGCCGTGGAAAGGACATCATACACGGGTGCAAGCCTTCTCTTAATACCACGTTCATCATAAAGCAAAGAAAAGTTTTTACCGTGAGCATCATAGTTCCCTATTAAGTAGTTAAAGATAACTCGCAAACGAAAGTCCTTTTTATCTTTCAAAGGATTAGAAGTTGCCTGCGTAAGTAAGTTAAAACATTCAGCAAGGCTAGGTCCTCCTTCTCGTTGGTACTTCCTGTAAGGTAAACATCCCAAGGCTTGGCAAAAATCTTCTTGGTGAAGACGAATGCACGTTTGAGGGTTAAACCATTTTCTATCATAACGTGTTACAACATAATAAGGTTCACCTTCTACTGATACTAAATAAGTAGAAGGTGTTTTTAAGCCACATTGCTTGGCAAGTTGCATGCAAAAATACTCATTAAGCACCGAAAAATGGAAGCCCGGTATACTGGGTTTTACAATATGCGTGGAAGGTATCCCTAGTGAAAAGGTTTGCGTATCCTCCTCATATCGTAGTGCCAATTTTCTTTGAGCACCTGCCATCGATAACCGTACCCCTGTCTCTTGTGGCAGTAAAGGATACTCTTGTAGTTTTTTAAGGTATTCAAGAGTATCGGTTACTTCCCTTGGTAAGAGGGGCGTATCATCTTCAGGCACAAGCGATAAAGCACCTGCACAGTCTCTTCCTAAATCATACAAAAGCCCAAAGGTATTTTTATCTGAAAGTCCCAACCCCTTAGCTATCGTTTTAAGCTCTTTATCGTCAGGAAGTAGCCCTGCAAAAAAAGCTTCTACAGCTTGTCCCATGTAGGGTTCTGATTGTAAAGGAAGATTAAAAGAAATGGCCCTTCCCTGTTGGCGAATGTAGGTCTCATCGTACTGAAACATCAGCCCTTCATAAGGCATCTGCTGCAATACACCTACTTTAGGGGTTAAAAAAGGTAAAGCAAGTTGGGTTCCCGATTTTTGAGTGTTCCAATACACATCAAGGCTAACCTGTTGCAAAGCATCTGAGCGAGGATGAGGCTTCATGAAAGGTACTCGCTACTTGAAGGAGGTATCTCAGACATACTGGCTTGAAAAAGCATGGCATTCATCCTATAACCTTCATCTACAACCACCTTTAAACCAAGTACCTGTAATACATCAAACACTTTGTCCATTTGACAGGAACGCTTCCCTGTTTCAAGTTCACGAATAAAGCGAATCCCCACATTCGCAGCAGCGGCTACATCTAGTTGAGTAACCTTTTGTTGCTTGCGTATTTTACGAATCAAAGCACCAAGTTCAGCACTATCTTGTATGAGCATAAAAGTGTCCCTTTCGGGATTATTATGGCAGAAACTTGACCAAAAGACAAGAAATCAACCCGAACGGGACACTTTTAAAATAAGGCTTTGTGTTAAATCACACAGACCATACCTGTCAGAGATTCAGCACGATACTGCTGGGTAAGTGCCTCGGTTTCTTCAAGGGCTTCATGAATGGTAATCGCCTGTTTAAGCAATTCTAACGCATATTTTTGACTCTTCGCATCGCACTGCAATTCGAGCAGGGTTTCGCCTTGTTCAATAAAATCGCCCACCTGTTTATGAAGCAAAATACCCGCTCCGTACTGGAGGGTTTCCTCCATGGCTTCACGTGCAGCCCCCACAAGGAGCATCACATCAGAAATCAAGACAGGGTCTAACGCAGCAATATAGCCTGTTTTAGGGGAAGGTAACATGATGCAACGGTCTGCAGAAGGAAGCCACCCCGCAGTATGCCCAGCGTGCATTTCATCGGCATCTACCCCCTGAGCAATAAACCACTGCTGTAATTTTTTAAAGGCACTACCATTATGAAGCATTTCCAAAAGCATTTGTTTGGCAATGTCAGCAGAAGTGGCTTTTTTTGCCTCCAATAACGCAAGCGCCCCAAGCTCTAAAGTAAGGTTCAGGAGGTCAGGTGCAAGCCCTTCGCCGTGGCGTTCAAGAGCCGTGAAGACCTCATCTACTTCAAGGGCAAGCCCGACACTGTAGCCAATGGGTGCATCCATACGAGATACCACCGTGACGCACTTTTTACCAAAATGATTGGCAAGTTCTTGGCAAAGCTGTGCTAGGAGCTTGGCTTCCTCAAAGGTTTTCATGAAAGCCCCCTTGCCACACTTTACATCAAGCAGAATGACATCGGCACCTGTTGCAATCTTTTTAGCAATAATACTTGCGGCAATCAGCGGAATACTCTCAACGGTTGCCGTGACATCACGGAGGTCATAGAACATTTTTTCCGCTGGGGTTAAGTCACCACTCGGCTGTGCTAGAACAATCCCATGGGTTTGTAGCTGCATGACAAACTCACGCGCTGTAAACAAGGTATTAAAGTTAGGGACAGAAGCCAGTTTGTCCGCCGTACCGCCTGTTCGTCCAAGGCTATGCCCCGAAAGCTTCGCAACTTGCACACCAGGGACACACGCCAACAAAGGCATCAGCAAGAGAGAGACTTTATCGCCAATCCCCCCTGTGGAATGTTTATCAACAATGACCGTATCTTCAGGTTTATCAGGATAACTCAGGGTACTGCCTGACTCAATAAAAGCCTCGGTAAGCCAAAGTGTTTCTTTGAAGTTGAGTCCTTGAATCGTTGCCGCCATAAGCCAAGCCGATACCTGATAGGGTCGAACAGCTCCCAACATAGCCTCTTTCACAAAACTATGAATTTCCTCACGGGTGTGGGCACCACCAACACGCTTTTGGTCAATAAAAGTGACCACATGGAAATCACCTTGGGTTACAGCAGGCATGCGTAAAGATACACCTGAAGCAGACTCAGATGGAGACTCCGCAGATAGCACATCAGAAGGTGTTGAGGAAGATAAGGGACTCATCATCATAGGGGCAAAGTTGTGGCGAAAGGATTCGCACAAGGCTTAGGGAGGAAATAGGTTACAGGCAAACATACAGTAAAACGTGTGATAAGCGAAGCACCCAAGCGTTAAGCCTTTTTGAGAATTTGGCATGTTTGGGTGTATGATATATTCATAGGTGTATCATTAAGGCACAGTGAGAAGCAAGCCCTTTTTATGCAAAGCTAGGCTACTCAGGGGACTCCTCCTCTCGCAAATACCCTTTTGAAAGACCTGAATAAACGCCTTGTTTTGGACATTTTAACCGACAGGCACCCTTTTTTCTTCACCGATATACGACCATACAAAAAGATTTTCTCGATACCCTCTATGCCAGATATTCTCAACGAAGCCCCTAAAAACCTTGTCCTGCAGTCTGTTAATGCCGAAGCATCAGCTCATCAAATCCAACTCTCTCAAACTTTTTTAGACGAACTTCATAAACTCTTCCCCTTTGACCTTGACCCTTTCCAAGCCGAAGCCATGGCCGCCCTCCAGCAAGGGCATAGTGTGGTGGTATGCGCCCCTACAGGCAGTGGGAAAACCCTTATTGCGGAGTTTGCAGCCCTGCACGCCCTGGCACTGGGTAAAAAATTGTTTTATACCACACCTCTAAAGGCTCTGAGTAACCAGAAGTTTTACGACTTCCGTGACCGCTTTGGGGAAGAAAACGTCGGACTCCTCACGGGTGATATGTCGGTAAACCGAGATGCACGCTTACTCGTAATGACCACCGAGATTTTCAGAAACATGCTCTATGAATTAGGCGATAATACCAACCTCATGGATAATGTGGGCTTTGTGGTATTGGACGAATGCCACTTCATGAACGATGCCGACCGTGGCACCGTATGGGAAGAAAGCATCATTTATGCCCCCAACAATATCCAACTTTTACCGCTTTCCGCCACCGTGGCAAACCCCGAAATGCTCACCTCATGGATTGACGAAATCCATAACAAAACGGTACTCATTGAGAGTGATTTTCGACCTGTGCCTTTGCGACATTTTTATTTCACCAAAAAGAAGCAAATTATGCCTCTTTTTGAACAAGGTAGCCATAAAACCCTCAATCATAAGCTCCGCACAGAAGTTCCAACGCCACCCTCCAAGGACGCAAAAGGCAAAGGCGGTAAGGGGAAAGGACGCTATGCGTATTCACCCTCAGCCCTTGTGGAAGGGTTACAAGAAAAAGACATGCTTCCTGCCATATTGTTTACCTTCAGTCGTAAGCGTTGCGACGAGGGTGTTCAACAAATCTTGAAGGATTGCCATGTCCCCCTACTCACCCCTGAAGAAGTGAAACTCAATCATGCCATGATTGATGAACACCTCGAACAATACCCTTTCCTGCAAGAAGAACTCATGATTGAAGCCCTTCGTAAGGGTATTTCAGCCCACCATGCAGGTTTGCTCCCTACCATGAAACTACTTGTAGAGCGGTTGTTTCAAGCCAACTTGGTGAAAGTCGTTTTTGCCACGGAAACCCTTGCCGCAGGCGTGAATATGCCCGCACGAACCACCGTTATTACCAGCTTGTCTAAACGTTCCGATGAGGGGCATAGACTCTTGAAAGCCAGTGAGTTTTTACAAATGGCTGGGCGTGCAGGACGACGTGGTTTGGACAAAGTGGGTTATGTGGTAAGTATTGGGGGGCATGATACAGGGGCACCCGACGCTGCCAAGATTGCCAGTAGCCCGCCAGACCCCTTGCATAGTCGATTCACTGCAACCTATGGCATGGTGCTCAATATTCTTCAGCGTCATAACCTAGAGCGTGCCGAGTCGCTTGTGCGGCAGTGCTTTGGGCAGTTTGAGAAGAAACTAGAATCGGAGCCACTCAAGGAGGACATCTTCAAACAAAAGGCGTACTTGGAGAGCTTGCAACATTTTGAATGTCCTGAAAACCTCACCCAACAAGATTTTGAATCGTACCTTAGCCTTAAAGACACCACACACAGGCTTACTAAGGCGATTCATCACGCCCAAAAGCAAGGGACTTCCGCCATGGAGATTGCCACCATGGAAGCCGAAAAACAAACACAACTCGCCGAGCAAAAAGCGATTGCTTGTTTTGAGTGTCCTAAGTTTGGGGAACACCGTGGGCTGGGTGAAAAACTGGAACGTCAAGCCAAAAAACTCCGTAAGCTTGAAAACGTCTATCGCAGACAACTTAACTTTTACTGGCATCGGTTTTTAAACAACTTTAATATGCTTAAAACCATTGGCTACCTTGACGATAACAACAAACCTACAGGACGAGGCTTACTTGCAGCCAGTATTCGCAGTGAAAATGAAGTCCTGATGGCTGAAGTACTCTCAGCCCCTTGGATGGCGGAAGTAGAGCCTGAAACCATGGCTTCTCTTGTGGCTTCACTGGTCAATGAAATGAATCGTAACCGTGGTGGTGGACAAGAAGCCATTCAATGGTCTCAAGAAGTACGGCGGTTGTATCGTCAACTGCAAAACATTATCCAACGGGTGTATGACGTGCAACAACAATTTGAGATTGATGCCCCTGTTTCTTTAAACCCTCTCGGTATTGGTATTGTGGAAGCTTGGGCAAAGGGTTGGCACTGGGAAGCGGTGTTAAATCTTACCGACCTTGACCCTGGCGACTTGGTACGTATGATACGACGCACCGCAGATATTTTACGCCAGGTATCAAAAATGGAACCCGACCATTTCCCTGATGGAGAAGGTGGCACATTGATTTCTCAAGCTTTGGTTGAAAACGCACGCCTTGCGTACAGTTTAATTAACCGTGAACCCATTAAAGAAGTCGACCCTATTGCTCTTAGTGCAGAGTAAGCGGCTTACTTTTACCCTTTCCTTCAGCGACCCTCTCCTTCAGCTACCCTTTTCTTCAACCCCTCCCCCTGAAAGTGGGAGGGGAGGATGGTATCTACACTCGTATGATGGTTAAAGGGTTACCAGTTGTTTTGACGAATCAACCCCACACCAGCACCCGCTGCGGCACCTACGGCAGCACCACGCCATTTGCTACGTCCTAAAACGGCACTCGTACCTGTCCCGACAACGGCACCTTTCGCAGCATGACGCAACACAGGACGACCTCGTAAGGCACCCGTTTGGTCAATGGCACCCGTACCTGCCCCTGTTAAAGCACCAATACCCACACTACGCCCAATAGGACGGTTGGTCACGACACCTACAGCGGCACCCGCTGCGGCACCTACAGCCGCTTGTCTTACAATGGGTTGGCGCCATAAGCGTCTTCCTTCGTGGCGCCACGTCTCTGCATGTGCCTGCATCGGCAATAGCGAAGCCGAAAATCCTGAGAAAGCAATCATGACAGCCACCACACTTACAGCTAAACGACGGCAAAAAGCGAACATCATAGGACTAAAGTCCTCCTGAATGAGAGCGACGACATAGAGGCAAACTGTAAACACACCCAAAAACAAGAAACCTCACCCAAGTGCCATACCTCATGCTTACTTTCACAAAGATGTATGGACTCAGTGAAGCGTTTCAATAGATTGAATTATAACGTTTTTTCAGAAACTTGCAAGTACTTCATATGATGGCACTACTGTCATCCATGGCGGGGTTAGGTTTTAGCGTGCATCTGGATACGCTTACGAATCGATTGATAGGTTCTTTCAGCATCAAGATAGTCTTGAGGTTTAAACAGTTTATCGAGCTGTCGCATAATGTAGCCTCCAAGGGTCGTGCCATTTTCATAGGCTAGTCTTGCCCACGCATAAGCACGAATGGGACTTTGTTCAAGCTGATAACGGGTGCGGTCATTCAAAAGCTCACCTAGCACCGTATTATGAACTGCTTTTACAGAAGAACCTACTTTTTTTGATGTTTTTTTGGACGGTTTACCTGAAACTTCTGCTTTTCGTTGTTCCTGACAAAAACCTTCTTTGTAGCATATCGCAATGTAATATTGTGCTTCTCCTTGATTCTTCAAAGCGGCGAGGCGTAACCACCTCACGGCTTCAAGCATATCTTGAGGTACGACTTCCCCCTCAGCATAAACCTTACCCATTTCTAAAAGGGCTTTAGGATATTCAGACTTACTCGCTTCAAAAAGAAGGTCCAATCCTTTCGCCACGTTGCGGTCTTCATACGGCGAGTACAAGTAAATTTTAGCAAGCTCCACCTGTGCAGGGACATGCCCCCATTCACTGCAGCGCTTTAACATGGTAAGGTCATTCTCTTTTCCACGTCCTGTTTGAAACCATGTATCACATACGCTCTGATGTTGACTCAGCAAACGAGAGGCCTGTGCAGGCAATATCAACACCATCCTCATCACACACAGGCTCACACCCAAGAGTGATAAGCCTAGGCACAAACGAGATATACGATACATCAGACATACCACCTTAAAGACGTACCACCTTGGCAAACACAGACAACAATAGAAACATCAAGGCACTCCTCAAGCTTAACATGCCTCTTTGTTTAAAAGAAGCCCTATAGGTTTGTCATTTTGACCACTTAAAATACCCTCCCCTCGATGCCAAGTCCTTATCTATCAAGGCACTCCTATATTTAGATGAAGTTCACCCTCACCGTATAGGAAAACCCGCCATGGCTGGTTACAGTGTAGGGTAAGACATCCTCAGGTGTCATTGAAGTACGTATGTAAGGACCTACTGGGAGGCGTGTTTGCCTCTGTGTACGGCCACCACGTCACTGAATGCTCATAGTCGTCCTTCTCGATGGAGATATTTCGCATGTCTGAAACTGTTACCCCATCCACCCTTGGTGTCCCAAACATGGTCGCTTCACCCGAACACATGCTTTACGACGACATGCCCATGGGTGCCAGTATGAGCTTACACCCTGAGGCCTATGAAGGCACAGCCCTGCACAAACTCTCAGCACCTACAGACATCACAAGCTTTTCATCCCAACCGATATCCCATTCGACAAGCTCGGAGGTTTTCCCTGTGGCCATGATGCCTTCACACAAACCATTTACGCCTCATTCTCTTTCGCAAGGAACTTCAAGCCCTGTTACCTCAAGCACGCCAATGGAAGTACTCACTGAAGCCATGCTCATTCCTGAAACACAAGGCAATCTCTCCGAAAATAAGCCACCTCAAGCATCGCCCTCCCCCTCACAAACCTTTGTGCCTGTGGCGACAGACACCATGATAGACAGGTATACAGCACAAATAGATGCCCACAAATTTTTAACAGTAAATACAAGCCGTTTTTCGGAACTGACCATTGAAACCAAAGATGTGATTGAACTCAAACTTCCTATCCTAGGCTTTGAAGACTTACAACAATTCATTTTGTTACCTCACCAAGCCGAGGGGGATTCACCTTTTTTCTGGCTCCAATCAGTGGAAGATGGCGATATTGCCTTTGTGGTGACCCACCCCGTATTATGGCACATTCCATACCAGTTCAGTATTCAAGATGATATCGTAAGTGCCTTGCACTTGGAGCATCTTCCTGAACCCGTTGAAAATTATATTCTTGTGTTGTGTATTGTCAACATTCCTCATCACAGCCCCGAGAAACCAAGCATTAACCTCCGAGCCCCACTGGTTATCAATCAAAAAGAACGTATTGGTGGTCAGGTTGTATTACAAGACGATAGCCTCCCCATCCGTGGCGATTTACTGAGTTACATGAAAGATGTTGTGAATACTTAAAAATAAACATACCGTGATGACATCGTACGTGGCTTGCTTATTGAATGTACAAGACACCCCACCCATTGAAATTAGCCTCTTTTAAATAAACATATGGTTTAGCACCGTTAAAAGAAAGTGATGTGCTGTGATGTTGGTCCTTAGTCGAAAATCAGGACAGAAGATTCGTATCGCTGAAGACATCCTCATTACCGTTTTGGAATGTCGTGGGGATACGATTCGCATCGGGATTGATGCCCCTAAGCACGTGGTTGTCTTGAGAGAAGAATTATACCAAGACCTTAGTGAAGCAAACCAAATTTCTAAAGTCCCTGGGGGGGTTGAACACCATACCTATAACGAAACCCATGCTTTGGCACAACTTTCATCACACTGGGCAAAGCATCGGCAAGAGTCCCAAGCCCCTGCCGAACACCCTCCCATTCGTATTGCCTCTCATTTACAACCCCTAGAACTACAACAATCCTCAGGGCAAATGAATGCCATCACGTCATCTGTATCTGCTCCCAGAACAAAGCAAGAGAAAAATCACTCACGTTTCTCAGGAGATATATCCTCAGGAGATACCTCTAACCAAGCCATTCCTCAACACGAAGCCACCCAGACAACCTCACCAAACGCCTCATCAGCACCTCAGGTGATGATTACCTTGGAGCAACTTCATGAAGTACTAGGGGAAGTCCTTGGAGAGCAAATTTTAGCCAATCTTAGCCAAGCAAAAAGTGCCACACAACCCGCCACACAACCTCAAGTACAATCCACACATGAAACCCCTGTAAATACACCAGGTATTAAAACCCAACTTCCAAAACGCGCACAACCACAGCGTCATAAAATCGACAAAGCCTCTGACTCGAAGCGTCAAACAGGGTATGAGTCCTAAAGGTTTCATGCAAGGGTTGTCCCGCCTGTACCCAAAAGGGACAGTACCACAACACGTGTTATTCAAAACACTACTCATGGTATCTCTTGTACTATGGCTCCAAGGATGCCAAACCTCACAAAATACGCAAGTCTCCTCTACGGAAACCGTCAACCCTTGGCAAACCCTGACAAGCATGTTACTTGACGTACGGGATGCCGCCTACGACCAATACCAAGCATGGTTTTTTGAGCAAAAACCATCCCCATTGCCTCATCCCAAGCCAAATACCCACCAAGCAAGTAAACCCTTTTCTTCCAGCCCAGTCACTGAACCCTCAGGGACATTAGGCTGGCTCAGGTATTATTTTGAAAAAACGGCTCATTGGGCAGCCCAAAGCATTGAAGGCATCTGTCGTTGGATCGAGTTCCGACTCAGTAAAGGACTCGATGGGATGTTTCATATAGATTCAGCCACCCAAACAGGCATTAAGCTCGCCCCCCTCATTCCCACACTTCATGAAGCCCATACCCCTTGGTATGCTTGGGAAAAGTACCGCTTGCCATACCGAGACATCAACACGCCTCAATGGTCAGCACTCAAAAGCTCACTGAAACGTGCCTTTGCCCAAGGGTGGCTCACGCTTCATCCTGAAGACAATACCCCCGAAGGGTACTTATTTCGTCCAGAAGCCCCCCTAACAGACCTTGAATGGGAACACTTCAATCAACACTGGCCAGGCGTGGGGCAGGGTTTACCCGCACCCTTAAATCGACTCAAATTCTGCGACAGTGTGATAGTTCAACTACAACGTACCCACCAAATAACCCTAGCCATTAAGCTAAGCTTTGATGAACAGTTAGATTTTATTGAAAGTAGCAAACCCCCAAGTGCCAAAAGTGAAGAGACCGTAACAGCTATTCCTGATTTTTATACGGCAGTAGGACAAGACTTTCAAGCCCAACAAAAGCTGGCGCATTGCTACCGTATGGGAGCCTTTGAGGCACTCCTTGGTTCAGAAGAGGGCGGTACGGAAGCACTCCTTCAGAAAGGCTTACATCCCTTTAAACCACTCACACGTGCAAATGCTATTGAGGCTCTCAGTTATCTACAAAGTCTGCGTTAAGTTTCACCAGACCCCATCGTATACACCGACATTAACGCATGTTCTTCAACTTGATACGGGCTTCAAGGACACTGGCCAAACTCCGAGGTTCCTCTTTGCACACTTCTTTACGATTACGTGTATAGCATTCCTGTAAACTCACCTCATCGTGCAAATGTCCATGAACCTGCTTAGCCAGTCGTTGTTCACGTGTTTGTTCTGAACGATGAAAACGATGCTTGGTCATCATATGCTGTCTCTGTATATCACTCATCATCATCATAGATAGCACATTACCTAGGTCGAAGAGACTTTTTATAAGAACCACGCTCAATATTATCTTAAAGGGTCGTGCTTAGTCGTTTAGGACTGAAACAACAAGAACATTCAAGACACTTTTAGTATCAGTTCGACCCACCATAGCAGTTAGCATAGCCCAAGGGGGAAGGTTGTTACAAAAGGCTCTTATCGCTGTAAAGCAACAAAGAGCCTTTTGGTAGGTCATTTTGAAGTTTTGAGAGAAATGAAACTTAGTATGCTACGCAATGGAAACCCGCATCAACGTGAATGACCTCTCCTGTAATACCGCTTGAGAGAGGAGAAGCCAAGAACAAGGCGGTGTTGCCTACTTCCATGGCATCCACATTACGACGCATGGGGGCAGCTTGCTTCATGTGGTCGGTAATGGTTGAAAAACCAGAAATACCACGAGCAGCCAATGTTTTAATAGGACCCGCAGAAATAGCATTCACACGGATGTTTTTCTCACCAAGGTCAGCAGCTAAGTAACGTACGCTCATTTCAAGGGCGGCTTTTGCAACACCCATGACATTATAATTTTTAACCACACGCTCACCCCCTAGATAACTCAGGGTAATGACACTCCCCCCCCCAGCACGCTCCATTAAAGGCAATGCGGCACGAGTAACCGCAGTGAGGGAGTAGCTACTAATATTTTGAGCCAATAAATAGCCATCCCGACTGGTTTGCACAAAAGGATTTGCTAAATCTTCCTTATTGGCAAATGCCACACTATGTACCACTGTATTCAAGCCGTTAGGACACTCTGCTTGGAGTTGTTCAAATAACGCAGTGACATCCTCATCTTTGGTGACATCACAAGGAAGCACAATCGCATTTTCCAAAGTTGCCGTAAGTTTACGGACATTTTCTTCCAAGCGCTCTCCTTGGTAAGTAAACGCAAGACGCATACCCGCAGCATCTAAAGCACGTGCAATCGCCCAAGCAATACTGGTTTGGTGTGCCACACCCATAATCAAGCCCGTTTGCCCAGCCAATAAGCCTTTAAGACAAGCTTGGGTATCTACTTGAGGGTCACAAGGTGCTACAGAACAAGAAGAGGAAGAAAGCATCATCATGATAGAAAGCCCTTTGGCATGGTGAGAAAACAAGAGGTCATAAAAGGTTTTGAACAAGGCAACAAGCCTTGCATCAGTGTAGCAAAAGCACTTAAAAAAAACAAAAAACAGCCCGTCAATGACTTGACGGGCTGTGCGGAGAGAAAGGGATTCGAACCCTTGATAGAACTTTTGGCCCTATAACTTCTTAGCAGGAAGCCGCTTTCGACCACTCAGCCATCTCCCCAAAACAAGAGTACTAGAAGCTATCTCTATATATAACGAAAAAAAACTTTTACTGCAAGAGGGGACTACGATGAGAAACTTAAATTTACTTTAAATGGTGTATCAATGATGAAAATAGGAACAATCAATTATGGCACTTAAAAGTCGTTTATTAGAATACCTCCCTAATGAGCATTTTTAATCAGCATAAAATAAGGACTTAAAAACGGATGGCACCTGTCACACGTCGTGCATTTCTCAAAGCACTCCCACCTACAGCCCATACACTCTCCAGAGCAGTCAAGCAAGAAGCTAAAGAAGGTGTAACCACCCCATTAAAACGTATGGTACAATCACACGGGCGTAATTATTTTGGTCGAGACTTACCTGTTGAAGCAGCCAAATTAACCGCTGAAGGGAACCGTGTGCCTAGGAGGAGTGTCGTAAGATTGTTTAAACAAGGCGTAGCTCATGGCATGCTGTGGCGGTTAGATGACAGCTCGAAAGTAGCTAAAACTATCCTAGAAGCCCCTAAGTACTTAAACCCACAAACACTCGCAGAAGCTATCGGCAAGGTTGACAGTAAAATCAATGCCTCAAACCCTATCATAAAACCTTTCCTCAGATTTATTCAAAAACTGCCTTTTTAAATTCAGCCTGATAAGATAGATACCCAAGCGTACATCGCAGTGCATGTAACAATGTTGTAACAGAAACCACTTCAGGGGATTAAAATTACCTTGAGGTGGCTTCAATCTGATATGATAGACGCAATGTCTATTGACTTCTAGGTATGGGTGTTTAGGCACTTGCTACAATAGCCAGTAGTGAAGGGTTCTTAGTGTCATCACCAAGGCTTTAGCCTATCGCCATAGGCTTATAGCAAATAAAAACGCTCAATAAAATACTTTTTGAAACTTGCACGATTGAAGGCTAGGGGTTTAAGGTTTTATGACAGTAACGCTTCGATACGATAATGGATTACACGCCAAAGACCTGCCGACCTTAAAACCTAAGCTTCGTTTAGGTGAAGCCACGCACCCCCATGAGGGAAACGAACCACAGCATGAGGTTTCATCCGATACCCTCACCCTTCAAGGGGTTGAAAAAACCGAGAAGACACCATCGGTTCATGCCCATACCCACAAGCCCCATCGTCACCAAGCAGAAGCGCAACGCCAACGCATGACCCTCCTAGAGCAAATGGGACGGGAAGGGCTGATTCTTTCTGGTTTTGGCGTAAAAACCATCCTCCCGTTTGCCGCTGCGTTTACCCCTTTACCCCTGCCTGTAACCCTTGCACTCACCTTACCACTACCCTATATTTGCGCCCCCATGGGCAACAAGCTGATTCATTGGGGAACCCCAAAAAAAGCAGAAGCCCAGCATCTTACGCAACTTTCCCGCTTGGTGTTAGCACTCCCCCATGAAGGCGGACTTGCAGAATTGAAAGACCATCCTGAAAAGCTTGACCATCTTTCCGATGAAATCAGTAAGTTTGCCGATGGTACCTTAGATGCCACTTTTGTAAAGCACTTTGACAAAAAGGTGTTAACCCTTGGGCAATGGATGCTAAAAGCACCAGGCATTAAAAATATTTCCGAGATGGCGGAAGTCTTTGAACCTACACGACTTCTCAAACAAAAGGCAAGTGCAAGTATCCTTAAACGTGCCTCCTCATTAAGTAACGCCATGCAGCAACAACCTGTCTTGAATTTACTGGAAAACCTCAAGCATAAAGGACGGGTCAAGCAAGCCCTAGGCAACTTGTCTGAGCGTATGGGTAGACTCCGACTCACTAACTTGCAGTGGGGACTTGTGACAGCCCAAGCCTCAGAGGCCATGGCCGAAGGCAAACCCCTTAAAGCCCTTTACTATCAAGTGAGAGGTGGATGCGAAATGATTTTCTGGAAAAGTATCGAACTCCTCGGCACGCTATTACGTCCGTTACCTGTGCTAGGCCCTATTCTATACCAAGCCATGAACTGGGCACCTGAAGTCAACTTAGCCTTTACCAGCAAAGATATTGTACAAGGCATCTGGCATGACCTCACACAGCCACATCCTCGAGTCCCTCTCGTGCCATCGTCATCCGCAGCACTCTCAGTCTCAGCTTCTTGAACAGCCTCTTTTTTATAGTGCATCATCGTCTCCTCCAATAGGAGGAGTTTTAAAAGTAAGTTCATGCCCGGCTCCTGCAAAGAGATTAGGATAATACTACTTAAAAATCAGACCTCCTGTTTGGGGGTCTTGAACTAAGAAGGTGTTTCTTTGCCTGTGCTATCCTCTTCGTCTTTTAAAGGCTTACTTCCACTATGATGATGCTTTCCATGATGCAATGGTCCTCTGCCATGTCGGATGATGACAATATGGACTCAGGGTTTGAACTACGAAGTGCCATGGGGCGTTTGAGTCGTGGTTACGGGCAGGATATTCGCCAAGCCCCTCTCCACATCAGTACGCAACGTCAACGGAGTACGACCTCAGCCACCCCAACACCTGCCTTACAACTTGAGGAACTTACACCTACAGAAATCAGCGAATACCTCCACGGGCTAGACCCCCAGCACGGACATGTCAGCTATGACGACCCTACCTCAGAAGCTTCTCAGCTTTTTGAAGAAAAACAAAGCACTCAGGCAGCACGATATATCCAAATTGCACACCAACTTTCCGAGCAACAGCGTCTGCAACGCCTTGCCCAACGTCGTACCGAGCAAGCCTTTCGTGAATTACTCAAAACACTATGCCAAGCCCAACAGCAACTCAATGAAGCCTTTCAAGACACAGACGAAGGAGAGGCTCTAAGCTACAGCGCCCTTGATATTGACCCTGATTGTTCCGTTGCCGTATTACGCTTTGCGTGGCATCAGTTAACCTTCATGTGGTTTCCTCATACAAAACCCCTGCTTGTGATTCCTCAAGAAGATGCCTCTGTGAGTGAAGCAGGGCAAAAACAGTATTTTTCAGGTGGCACGCCTCCTATGTCTGAAAGCCATGCCCCGTTTTTTGCTGGAAGGCTCATGGTATTACGAGGCGACTACGCCGAGATGATGGATCAGGTCAATGGGAGTTTAGACATTCAAGATGTTCTTCCGTTTGAATTAGGTTCACTCTATGTACCCTCTAACCCCGAGACACTCCCTTGCCTATTCAGAGTGGCTTATCATGAGCGTCCTGAAGATACCCTTCTCCCTCTTGAAGAAGGGCTTGAAGCTTGCGTGTTTCAGTTTATAGAGTTACTTTCCTTCGGGGGCTACCTCCACGAGTAAAGTATGACAAGAAAACCCTTCAACACCCTGATGCTAAAGCTCTCGGATATTTTGCAGGCGTAGGGTTGGCGTACTTAAGCTACAACAGGGCAAACCAAAGCCATTCCCCACCCGTCTCACCACTTTGGAGTGTGAGATGAGCAAGGTCTGCAAGGGGTAAACCTAAGCCATCGCCTGCCTTGAGTGTGCAAGTGGCTTCTTCAAAGGTTTCAGGAGCTTGTAGCATAAGCTCTGCATGACCCTGCACGGTTTGCAACCACAGCCTAGAAGGCGTTATATCCATCCCCTTTAAGTGCTGCTGAAGGGTCTCATGAACCTTTGTAAGTGACACGGAAGACTCAGGAGACACCACCAAGGTACCTACAGTGCCTTGGTGGTGCATCTGTGTAGCGGCTACGCCACTCCCTGACAACACTGCCTTAAGCGTCAATTGGTCAGTCTCAAGCCAAGCGTGTGCGGGCAAATCATCTTGGTAGTGCGGCGTGGTGTGGGCTTCTTTGTCTTGGGGATACAACCAAAGTTGCAAAAAATGGCTTGGCTGTTCGGGGTCAGGGTTCCATTCTCGGTGTTCAATGCCTTTTCCTGCGTGCATGTACTGCCAGCTTCCCTTATGCAACACGCCTGTATTGCCAAGACTATCCTGATGCTCCAAAGTACCTTGGCATACATACGTGACAATTTCCATGTGCTGATGCCCATGCCATCCAAACCCTTGTTGAGGTGCCACGATATCTTCATTGATAACCCGTAATCCTGAAAATTGGTGCCAAGCAGGGTCATGGTACGAACCAAATGAAAAAGTGTGTTTGCTTTCAAGCCAAGAAAGTTGCGTCATCCCTCTTGACTCACTGGCACGATAAACCCAATGAGATGAAAGCTTTACAGGCTTTGTAAAAACTTGCGAATGCTCTATTGATGTGTGCATCATAACCTCCTTATGGTTGGATGTAGCCTTATACCATAGTGTAACAATGACCCCACTAGACACGTCTTTAAGAGAGTGGCTATACTAAACCTTAAGCCACTAGGGGTTCAATGATGGGCTTGTACGCCATACAAACCCTTGTAGCGATTCAACAGTAACCACGTATTTATCTTTATGTAAAGATAACTGCCTTATCTTACCATAACGTCATCAAGATACGTACCGTTCTTTAATACAATTTTAAGGTATCCTGATGCCTATCTTTTCCTCTTGAGGAGGCTTTTTATCTCAAGAGTACTTTTTATTCTTGTGCTTCACTGATATGACTGTGATGGAGGCGAGAGGATTGGCATCAGTTTGTTTAGAAAGTGATGGGTTTTCAATGCTTACCATGAGCGTTTCTTCTTTGTCGTCTTTATTGAGAACACAACAGACACCGCCGACACGTCACACCCAGCAATCGGGGGGCATACACACCACCTCAGATTCAAGGGTATCCTTCTTGCATCAGCCCACAGTTTCTTCTAGGATGCACACCCCCCAAGATACCTTTCAGCTTCGTAGTACTACACGCTTACGACTTGGTAGCCAACAACCTCAAAAGCTTCTAACAACACAAGGAGGGATGTTTACAGAAGGTTTATTACAAACGGCAGCACCCATGGGTTTAGATATGGCACTTCAGCCTCGCATCGGGTTCATTAACCCTCATGACGTGAGTGCTAAAAATGCTGTTGACCTTGTGATGTATGAGCCGACAACCATAGCAACAGACCCCAGCATCCCTACACAAGGAAAACTTTCCTCGGCAAAAAAGCTTATTGCCAAGGTGGAACATACGCTCGGGTTGCCTGATGCCAAAGACCCTGATGGATTTCACTATCTTGGTGCCGAGCAACATCAACGTATGAGCCAACTCGCCCAAAAAGCGAACCTCCCTTTTATTGCCAATTTAACCCATTTAACCTATCAAAAAACGCTTCCCTCAAAGCAAAACCCGCAAGCTTGGCAAGCACTGATGGAAGGCAAGGACCCAACCAGTCGTGCCATTGCCCAAGGGCAACTCAACCCCTCCACCATGCCTTACCGATTCATTGTGATGGAGCATAAACCTGGGTTTGATTTAAGAGCGAAATTTCAAAAAGGCGATATTTCCCCCAAAGGTCTTGTGGATGCGTATCAAATTATCAATTTACAGCAACAGGAACTCTTAAAAAGTACGGGCTATATTCTAATGGACCGTAAAGGGGCAAACCACCTCGGCACCCAAGTGTTACTGGATGCCCTCAAAAGAAGTAAACTCAACTATCCACAGGAACTTGCCTCTCCTTTTCATATTGGGATGAACCAAGTAGAAGCAGGGCTGGGGTATCGAAAGCTACGTGCTGAGTTGCATCATATTGACTTCCCGAACCATTACACCATGAACACCCACCTCATTGACCCTCAAACCTCCCAATTACGTACTCATCCAACGCCTGAAATGGTTAAAACCGCCTATCAGTTCTTTATGACAAACGTGGGGAGTACTCGTGAAACTTCGTCGTTACATCCTGATATTTTTAAGCATGTCCTTACCAAGCAAGATAAACACTATCTTGAAAATTTAGCGGACTATTATGGTACCAAGCAGAAGTCTACTACCTCAAAATTCCTCAAGCCACCTCTGAATATTCCTGATTGGGTACAAAAAGAAGGCACCATTAAAACCGTACCTCAGTATTTAATGGCATTGTATGAAAAAGCCATGCCTGAGTTAACGCATTTCTATGTGGCAAAAGAGTATTGGCGGATGGCAAATATCCCTCCTACCAGTAAGCTACACGCACCGCTTCAAACCATTAAAACCACTTTGGACCAAGTAGCAGAATCGAACGACCCTCATCAGTATATCACTTGGCTGATGAAACTCCCACTCCCTACCAAGCCTGAAGATGCCAACCCTGATACATTCTATGAGGCACATCAACAGAAACTCGATGCTACAGTAAAAGAGATGCTACAGTTTCGTGCCAACATTGAGGCGAATAAAACCTGGGCTACACAAACCAACTATCACCCTTAGAGGTATTTAGATACGTATCCCCTTACTTCCATAAGTTGAAGTAAGGGGATACTCGTTAGGACGAGGGTCTGTCGCTTTACCGCAGTAAACTCAGTGCCGATGAAGGAGACTGGTTACTTTGAGAGAGCATACTGATACCAGACTGTTGTAAAATCTGGAAGCTCGCTAAACGTGTGGTCTCACGAGACACATCCACGTTACGAATACGTGCTTCGGAAGCCCCTGTATTTTCATAACTTACTTGCAAGTTAGTCAACGCCCCCTGCAAACGATTAGTTAAAGCACCCATTAAAGACCGGCGTGTACCCACCGTGGTAATTGCCGTGTCCAATGCTGCAATCGTTGCTAAAGCAGCAGCGTTGGTTGCAACCGTAAGGTTAGCTGAAGCAACTGATAGTGCTGTAGCGTCAATATCCGCAAACGGGTTGGTAGCACCCGCCACAGTAGCAAGGTTAATGACATCGTTTGTGGCAGTGGAACCCGACCCCAATTGAATGTAAAAGTTAGTTTGAGAACCGTTTAATAGAGATACCCCATTGAACGAGGTGGAATCAGAAATACGGGTGATATCCTGCTGTAACTGTAGAAGCTCATCCATAATCGCCGTTCTTTGTGTAGAACCAAGCGTATCGTTCGCTGCTTGTACGGTGATTTCTCGCATACGCTGGAGGTTTTCAGTGATTTGACCTAAAGCACCATCGGCAATATTCAGCACGTTGATACCGTCTTGGACGTTATCCTGAGCTTTGAGGGTTCCTCTAAGATTTGAGCGTAACCTTTCAGAAATTTGAAGCCCCGCCGCATCATCTGAAGCACGGTTAATACGAAACCCTGATGAAAGGTTTTGTTGGGATGTAGCTAAACTACGTTGGACGCTGTCTAAGTTTCTTTGACCAGCCGCCGCACTTTGGTTAAAATTGATATAAAGAGGCATCCTACAAAAATCTCCTGAGGTTTAAACTATATGGTTACAAAACCTTGATACACTGTATTTGCATTTTTTATTGTCTCTAAAGCCCATTAAAAAGTTCTCCTTGCCTTTTTTAAGAGCGTCTCGGCAGGTAGTGTCAATGGCTATGGACAAAGAAAAAATGACCTTCTTTCCCTGCTTATTTTCATGGTCAGTCTTTCGGCAATCATGCAGACTCAAGCACAAGCTGTCATATCGCTTCACTGGGTAAAAGCATACCTACACAAAAACATGCTTTAAAGCACACTTTAAAAGTGGTACGTACACGAACCCTCGTGAAACAACCTTAACAAGCTGACTTAAATACCAGCACTTTTTTTGAAACACCTTCTTTTAAAAAATCACAGAGTAGACACACAAAGTGTAAAGAGAGAAACGTAACTTCGTACACTGGTGTCCTGATGGGGTATCGGCTTGAGAAGATGTTTGAATGGAGTCACTTGTTTTAAATCTCCTCCAAGCGAAGGAGTTTAAGATGATAAAAGCTCAAAACTCTCAAGCAGATATCAGCCCTCTCGTACTCTGAAGCAAGCTTTGCACACCCTACACGTTAATGATGGTAAGCATGCCCTTTTAAAATGCGGCATCCTCGATAAAGCTGCTCTACCAATATCAGGCGTGCCAAGTGGTGAGGAAAGGTCATCGCCGAGAGTGACACACAAGCCGTCGCTTGCTGGATAAGTTCGGGGTGAAGCCCCAAGGAACCTCCTATCAGAAAGACGGTAGGGGGGAGTGTTCCCCCTGAACGTTCACTGCCACTCTGCTCAGGACTCACTCTCGGCTCCCAACGAGCCAATGCCTCCGCCCATGCGGTACTACTGTAATGGTGTCCTCTTTCGCTTAGGGCAATGAGCGTACTTGCCTGTTTATGCCGTAAGTAGCGCTCTATCCATAAAGCCTCTTCCCTCATAATATGGGCTTCACTCATCGACGCATGTAACGGCATTTCAGGTGCTTCCGTCAGGAGCGTAGGAGCATAAGGCTGAAGACGTTTCAGGTACTCTTGGATGCTTTCCTGTATGCCTGAAAACTTTTGCTTCATGGTACCAACAGCAATAATTTCAAAGACTGGGCATTTAATGAGTGATTTTGACTTGAGGGGCGTACTGTTTTTTTTGGCAAACATGAGCGTGATAGGGTAGCGTAAAGCATAGCACTATGATGACAATGAGGGGATAGACACTTTTAGAGTGTCATGATGATTTTAAACTCATATTGAGACCCTACGATTTTAAAATCATCAGGCAACTGGTGAATCGTCCTTATTGTATGTTATCCTTGAGAAGTTACTGGAAAACATGCGTATGGGATGTTTCACGTACCAGACACTAGGCAACATCAACCTATCACCTAGTGAAGCATACCATAAACACGCTGTAGCCCTTTTTTAGATAGAATACCCTGTTGCCTTGTATTTAACTGGGCTTAACTGCAAGCCTTATGATGCCGACCTTAACCACTTTACCTGATTTTCTCAAGTACGCACAACGTCAGTGGCGACGTACGTTCGTGCGGACCATTCGAGACCTCCGAGAAAATCATCCCCCCAATACTTGGTTGTTGCCTTGGAAGGCTAACCCTCGAAAACGCAAACCTAAAATCTATGTGTCGGTTTCTTCAGAAGGGTATGGGCATAGCAGTCGTGCCATGGCACTTGCAAAGCATTTGCCTCATGAGGAAGTCGTGATTGCCACTTACCACTATGCACACGAGCGTTTAAAACAAGCAAACCTACCTGTCGCAAAACTGACCCAAGAGGTTCAATTTATTGGTAAAGGGGGGGCTTTTGATGTAGGCAAAACCATTCTTCAAAACCAGAACTTACCCTTGAGTCTGAATCAGTTGATTCAAGAGGAAGTAGACTTAATGAAGCATCACAAAGCCACCATGGTGGTCGCAGATGGACGTATTGCACCTGTGCTTGCAGCCGCTCGTCTTGATTTGCCCTGTGTGGTACTGACCAACCAGAGTGCCTTTTATCCCTTTTTTGCGAAAGATGCCACGTTGGTGAAACTTTTTGGGTTGTCGTTTGACTGGATGATGAACTTTTGGTTCTCGAATGCTGAAGAGATTTTCATCCCAGACTTCCCACCGCCTTACAGTGTGTGTCTTGACAACCTGTCTGAAAATCCTAAGGTCAAAAAACGTACCCGTTTTGTCGGGCCACTTGTCCCTTGGACTCGTCATGAAGCCCAAACAGCGGTGTGTCATCAGGTGGGTACCGCCCCCTTAACCGACGCACTCCCCCATCAGAGCTTTGTCTCACGAGAAGAAGCAATCACATTGTGGGATACCCTCTTTGAGCAGAATACAACCACCCCCTCTACAGCGGAAAAAGCCCCTCATACGTTACGTTTGGTACTTTCATTAGGGGGGCATGCCTATCGTTTACCCCTATTGGAACATGTGGTAGCCGTGGCACAAAAAACCCCCCATATGCGCTGGGTGGTGCTTGCCAATTTTGTACCTGATGCACTGGCTCAAAGTTTACCGACAAATATGAGACTACTGGCTAATGTGTCCAACCCCTCCCTTTGGTTTGCAACCTGCCATGGAGTGGTGACACAAGCAGGACATTCCACAGCGATGGAACTCTTAACATTAGGGGTTCCCATTTTTGTGGTGCCTGATACCCAGCAAATTGAGCAAGAACATAATGCCCAACGTATGGTCGCTTTAGGCGTTGGGAGTATGTTAACGTATCCCGAATTAACCCCCTCTAAACTGGATGCAGCCCTTCAAGCTTGGCTAGCACCCGAAACTTACACCCATTACGCCCATGCTGCTGAGGGAATGGCACATCGTGCCAACATGATTCAGGGTGCCAAACAAACGGCTCGGCTGCTTCGTGAATATGCTCAACGCCTCACTTCTTATTGACCTTTGTCCTTTGTTTAAAGGCATCTTTTCTGAAGATGGATACCCCCTGTCATGACCCCTCTCCCCACACAAGAAGAACAGACACCGCCTCAAGCTCAGGTTGCTTCCAATCAGGAACAAACAGCACTGGGCAATAAAACCTTTTCGGACAAACCCCCTGCCAAGCTTGAAGATGCTTGGCATACCCTTGTCAGTCGTGTCGCACAGGTGCTTAACGCTTCACCTACTTTGTCTGAGCATCTCACAGCTCGAACCCTATTAAGCATGCTACGTTACCCCTTAAAACATCGTGCTTTACATATTGCCTCGGACAAATTCCCCTCGCTCCGTAAACAGCTACGACACCCAAGACTCGCAACTTGGCTCCGTTATTCAAGGCAAAGAAGTAAAAAGTACGCTTGGCTTCGATTACGCCCCATCCCTTTCACGCTTTCATCTTTTTCTTGGCAACGTCCCTTGCCTGACCGTGACCGTTTACCCTATGAACCCGATGAACGTAAACGGCTCCGAACCCATCAAGCCATGCTTTGTGCCTATTTGCTTTGTATTCTTGGTGTCATGGCATTGGTACGCTTTTTAGGTTTGCCTCAAGGCACTTCAAGTTTATTTCTGTTGCTCACGGTAGGCTTTTACGGCTCTACACTCTCAGTGTTACTAACCCTGCAACAACGACGGGAAGCCGTAGAACGTTTTATTCAAAAACAACTGCTCACCCTCAGAGATATTGTACAGCAAGCCCCCTTTGTACCTGCAAACCTTGTAAAATGGCCTGAAATGACCGCACCCGTGGTAGCGATTGAGGAAGCCCTCGCACCAGCCCTACCTAAGGTAGCCGTTTTTATCCCTGCACATAATGAAGCCTCTGTGATTGTAGGCACCGTAAGACAACTCCTCAAACAACGCTATCCAAACTGGGAATGTTGGGTACTGAATGACCGTTCTAACGACGATACAAAAGCCTGTTTAGATGCCCTTGAGGCTGAACTCCCTGAGTATTATCGAGGCATTTTGAGGTGTCATCATCGCCCCATAGAGGCGCAACCTGGCAAGTCTGCCGTATTGAATGAAGCCCTTGCTTTGACCGATGCACCCTTAGTTGCCGTCTTTGATGCCGATGCGTGGGTGCCAGAAGATTGGCTCCTCACCATGGTACCACAGCTGATTGTGAGTCCTTGGGTAGCGGGTTTACAATCTCGTAAAGTGATTTTGAATCAAGGGGATAATTGGCTGACTCGTTGCCAAGCCATGGAATACTACTTGGATAGCTATATTCAAATGTGTCGGGATGCCGTCCGTTCTGCTGTGGAACTTCGAGGCAATGGCATGATTTTAAAACGAGAGGCACTCTTAAGCGTCAATGGGTGGACGCATCACACCGTAACGGATGACCTTGACCTCTCCAGTAAGCTTCATCTTGTAGGGTGGGATATTCGCTTCATGCCGCATACCCCTGTGTATGAAGAGGGCATCCAGCAACTTAAACCCCTTCTGAAACAACGGCGGCGTTGGGCGGAAGGGTCGTTAAGACGCTATCTTGACTATGGACTCCCTATTTTACGCCGTCCTGTGTCGGCTCGTGCCAAGCTTGACGTTGTGGTTTACTTTATGAACTTTACAGCCCCCGTATGGATGGTGTGCGATTATCTGTGGTGGTGTGTCACACTCAAACGTTCCTTTCAAGAGGTCATGAATCAAGGGCATATCGGATTGCATCATGTCCTAACATTAGGTTTAATGGGCGTTTTAACCGTGGTACTTATTCCTGTGGTGTGGCACGCTTCTCGGCAGTTTGAACAACCCAACGAAGGGGTATCAGCAGGCTTAAAACGCTGGTGGGAGAGTATCATCACCGCCTTTTACATGGGTATGACTTGGACCATGAGTGTTTTTGGTATTTTACTTGATTTACTCTTCCGCAAGGAACCAACCCTCAAGTGGGATAAAACCAGCCATGGCCTCCCGCCACAAAGCCTTCAGTCATAACATAGGATACAACAGTAGCACTTCTACTGAGGAGGTCATGTACGAATTGGGGGCGTATTGATTGTGAGTACTGACGGGAAGCCCCTCGAATGTTGTGCTGATTTTTTACGTCATTGAACCATCACCAGCACGCCCTACTTTGTAGTATGATATACAAAGCGATGTAAAAAGCAGGTGCCTTAGGTGGTTTTATGGTACTAAAGAGACCCTTCATAACGGCTCACACAATCAAGGTATGACAGGGTTAAGGACTAAAACTAGGGCATTGAGAAACATGCTGTTTTTGAGGCGTATTATTATCCTTCCACATCCCCTCAATCACCTCCCCTCAATCTCTTGGTAGAAAATTCACGCCCATGAACATACTTAGGATATCTCGAAACGCCTTAACTTCTTTGTTTTTAAAAAAAGTCACAGCACTTTGGAGTGTCATACTTGTGCTTGGGGGGTATCTTTGCCAAGGTGTAAGCTTTGCTGAAGACGACACCGTGTCGGATGGGGAGTTTTGGCAAGTTGTTACCTTCACAGCCCCTATTACGCCGAACAAAAAAGGCATCTTTTTTGTAGATGGTGTTCTACGTACCCAATCCGATATGCAACGCTTGAGCCTCTCTGCGATTCGACCCGCACTAGGCTATCGATTTGCACAAAACAGGGGCTTAGTCCTTACAGGCTATGGCTACTTGCATCGTCCGTGGCCACGCAATACCCAAGAGCAACATCTGTATCAACAGATAAGCTATAGGCACCCCCTCTTCAACGACCGAGTGCGTCTCACACATCGTGTACGATTTGAGGAGCGTTATATTGAGCATGAGCCTATTTTTCCAAGAGTCCGCCTACTGGAAAGGGTCGAGATTCCCCTCAATAAGTCAAAAAATCTATCTGCTGTAGTATGGGATGAGCTTCTATTCAATATAGGTAACAGTACACAAGCCGTGCCTTCTGGGTTTGCCGTACAACGTCTTTTTGTGGGTATGAACAAACGGCTCAATAAAATGGTCGATGCTGAAGGCGGCTACATGATGCAACTCGTCAACCGGAGTCAACCACAGGACAACGTACTAGGACATGCCCTTTTTTTAAGGGTTAATATCGTCAAGCCCTAAACATACGCAAAAGCTTACTGTGGCAAGGTCTTTTATACCCTTTGCAGTAAGCTTTTGCCATACGAAGCCTTGAGGGCTTGTTACATAGGCACCATCACATTATCTAGGTCTTGCTTCGATAAGAAAGTATCATGACGTTGCCCAAACTGAATACCGTCATTCGTTTGGTTAGCGACTTGGTAAATACGATTAAAATCAAAACTACGATTATCACCACTATCAGGAATAATGGTGGGCATGCCATCGCCAAGGAAGGTTGTGAAATGGTTTTGCATCACATTCGTGGCATCCAAAATACTCTGCCATCCTTTCACAGTGGGGTCTTCAGCAAAACCATAAGCACTGTAGTACTGAATGGCACCTTGTAACACCTGTGAAGCGAGTTGGAGTTCTCCTTTATCCACTTTTTGGTCTGCCCTATCAGGACCTACACCCAAGGGCGTACCTTGAATATAACCTCTGTAAGGGGACAAACTATCGGCATATTGTGCCGCAATCATGTAATGACGTGTCGGCAGGGTAGGTACGGTAGGGGCTGGTAAACCTATCATCATCTCTAAGCATACTCCTTCTCTCTTTTTATTAAAGACTTTTTATGATGCGCTCAACATCTTTGTTTTGATAGGGCTGGACTTTGGATGTGGTCGACCCAAGTTAGCCTGTTCTAATAAAATCACTCCCCAAGGTGCGATTGCGATGTGTGACACGAATGTTACATGTCTTTACAGTTGGGTGGGCTTGTAGTACGTTATAACGGTCTGTCTAGGTATCTAGGGTTTAATCCATCTTGTGTTGTTTTCTATTTACTGCGTCTTGCCATAAGCTCCCCCTCATCATGTCCGCCACTGAGTCTTCTATCGATACCTCTATCCTCCTTTCAAACGTCATGCCCACCCAAGACTCCCAGCGTCGTCGTGTGATGTCGGGTATGCGCCCTACAGGAGCATTACACCTTGGACATTACGTGGGTGTCCTTAAAAACTGGCTTACCATGCAAGATGATTATGAATGCTATTTTATGGTCGCAGACTGGCATGCCCTTACAACAAAATATCGAGAAGCAAACCAAGTACCCGCATGGACCAAAGAAATTCTGAAAGACTGGCTATGTGTAGGTCTTGACCCCGAAAAGGTCTGTATGTATGTGCAGTCAGACGTGCCAGCCATTACCGAACTCACGATGATGCTTGCCATGCTTACACCCGTTAAGTGGCTTGAGACCGACCCAACCCTTAAAGACATGGTCGCTATGATGCGTGAAAAAGACAGCAGCGTTGAGCTTCATGTCGGACTACTCAACTATCCCTTACTCCAAACCGCTGATATTCTTGCCATGTTGGGTGAACTTGTCCCTGTAGGCAAAGACCAAGTAGCCCATTTAGAAATCTCTCGAGACATCGCTCGTCGGTTTAATCATACTTACCAAACACAGCTCTTCCCTGAACCCAAACCTCTCCTCACTGAACAGTCCACGCTCCTTGGTGTTGATGGTAGAAAAATGGGAAAATCATACAATAATGGCGTGTATCTTGCAGATACCCCTGAAGCGACTTGGGATAAACTAAGACAAGCTATCACTGACCCTTCTCGTGCGAGAAAAACTGACCCTGGCAATCCTGAAGCCTGTGGGGTAGTATTCTCCTATTATGAGACCTTTGCATCTGCTGAAGAAATTGCCCTAACTCGTGAAGAGTGTACAACGGGTACCCGTGGCTGTATGGACTGCAAAAAGCGTTTAAACAGCATCCTAAACGACACACTCGCGCCTTGCCGTGACCTTCGCCACACACTGAATACACAAGACCATCTACTCAATGACATTCTGGCATCAGGAAGGCAAAAAGCCAACGAAACTGCCACCCAAACAATGGTAAAAGTCCGTGAAGCCGTGTTTTCAGGGGTCTCTATCTAGCCCTGTTGCAACAACTGTAGGATGCGTTGTGGAAACTCATTGTTTTGTTGTAAAACTTGCAGAGCCGACTGTTGCACCAATTGTTGCATAGAAAGTTGGGTGGAAAGTTCTGCCACGTCAGCAGAACGAATTCGGGCTTCTGTATCGGAAAAGTTAATACTTTGCCCTTGCTGCATGCTCAGTGCAGCGTTAAGTTGCGATTGAAACGCCCCAATCGTAGAACGACGAGCATTCACACGGTCAATCGCTACGTCAATATCCCCCATGAATGATAAAAAGTTGGCATTGGTCGTCAGGGCGGTGGTTTGAGTGGTGGGATTAAACACAGCGTTTAAATTGGGGATAATAGCCCCCGCATTTGGACCATTCACAACGCCAAGGGTGGTGGTATTCATACTCTGAAAGGCGGTCGACAAATCCACTTTAGAACTAGTATTGGAGTAAATCCCGATTTGAGCGGTCGCACTCGCTCCCGTCAATGAACCATCAAGAAGAGCAAGCCCGTTAAAGCGTACCGAGGCTGCTTGATTATCAATACTATCCAACAACCCACGCACTTCTTTTAAAATTGCCGTTCGTGCATTGGTATCAGAGGTATCACTTGCCCCTTGTACTAAAAGTTCTCGCACCCGTTGGAGGGCATCCCCCATCGTACTGATAGCACCTTCGGTCACGGAGAGCAGGTTGTTTGCATCTTGGATATTTTCCGCACTTCGGTCAGTTGCTTTGATTTGTGCCTGTAGCGTTTTGGAAATGGCAAAACCTGAAATATCATCCACAGCACTATTGAGCCTATTACCCGTAGAAGCTTGTTTGTAAAGCGTATCAAGGGCTTCAGAGCTTGCATTAAGTCTGAAAATGGTTTGCAATGAACGATAATTGGTAATCAGCGGGAGGCGTTGCGTCATCATGACAGGGTCTTCCTTGCTTCTTCAGACATGTGAACTCTTCAGAGTAGCACCCTTCTCAATACTAAGGATGCTCCCAAGCAAGTGATGCAACAATGAGGTACTCGCTTCATGCGTTGCCTTTTGCAACATAACACTGCTTATGAGAGGTTTCGACACGATACACACAAAACTAAAGCCGTGGGAGTCATGTCTCCTCCATACACATGACTCCCCCCATGACACATCCTCAGCAAGTGACACAAGCCTTTAGGTCATCTCATGCGATGCTTAGGGTATAGGGTATCAACCAGTCATCGTTAAGAAGTGTAACAATCAACGATGGCAAAGACACTTTTCAAAGGCTGCCCCTGTTTATTGAAAGACACCCCACCAAGTCTGATGAAAGCCAAGGGGTATGCCAAGCATCAAAGCATTTTTCGTGTCGTGATGACGACACACCACAGCCCCCATAACCACCATTCAGAATAAAAAGAAGAGAAAAGGATACCCCCTCCATGATGAACGCTTTTGGCTTTAACCCTAACTATTATGGCGGTTGTTTTGATAGTTATGCCCCACAACCAAGACATTGCTACAGTGGTGGAGGATACGGACATTGCAATCCTTACAGCCATGCTCGCCCACAATGGGGTGGTGGCGGCTGTGACGCTTATGGATACGGTGGCTACCAAAGCCCTTATGCGGGGTATGGCTACCTTAATCAAGCAGATGCCAGTGCCAGTGCTTACGGACGAAACGCTTTTGCCTTTAGCGATGCCTATGCAGACGAGAACAAAGCCCTTGGTTTAGCGGGTGCCTATGCAAGCCCTGATGATTACGCCCTTGCACTTGCGTATGCCAATGCTCGTAACGGCAATGGTTTTTCACTAGGACTCACACCTGAGAATGCAACTTTTGGGCTGAATCTAGGTGGCTTTTCACTTTCAGGTGCCTTACCTTGGTCATAAAGCTCATAAACCCCCAAGCCCAAGCCTCTGAATAGACCAATACCTCAACACACCTACCTACCCACGTAAGCGTCTAAAGCCTCTCTCTCAGCACCCGTATGAGCGAGAGGCTTTCGGTATCCAGAAGTCAAGTATCGACCGACTAACATCCTAACACCCTCTCTATGTCCCCCTGCACGAAGTTGCAGGGTGTTCCTCATACTGTATTTTTAACAACGCACCATAAACACGCTCCAAGCGAGAGCGTCCTAGAGAGATACCCTGTTTATAGTATAATGACTGGAAAGCAACGTAACCCCAATCCATTTTAACCCATGCCTCTGGACATCACTCAGGTATAAGACTTTTTAGGTATACCCTGTAAATGAATATACATCATCGATAGTTATGGTAGCTTTTGACGATTTACCTCAAACCATTCTAGCACTTGAAAGTAGCTGTGATGAAACCGCTTGTGCCATTGTCCACAAGGGACGTAAGGTATTAGCACATACACTGACCTCACAAATAGATATTCACCGCATCACAGGAGGGGTTGTACCCGAAGTTGCGGCAAGAGAACACATGCTACAAGTGAATACGGTCATTGACACCACCTTGAAGCAGGCTGGACTCACCCTTCAGGAGGTAGATGCCTATGCCGCCACGCTTGGCCCTGGGTTGGTGGGGTCGTTACTTGCAGGGGCAACCACTGCAAAAACGTTGAGTATTTTGACACAAAAGCCTTTCATTGGCGTGCATCACTTAATGGGGCATGTGTGTTCCGTATTACTTGAGGACAATGCCGTATCATCCAACGCTTCTGACAACCAGACAAAGCCACCGCTACTATGCTTGCTTGTAAGTGGAGGACATACACAATTGGTTTGGCTAGAGGGTTTTCATCCCTTACGTTTGGAAGTACTAGGAACCTCCTTAGATGATGCCGTAGGTGAGGCTTATGACAAAATTGCACGCCTGATGAATCTTCCCTATCCTGGGGGCCCTCAAATCGACACCCTTGCCCATCATCCGCAAGCAAATCCTGAGCGGTTTGTATTCCCTGTCGCACAGACGCAAAATCCTCTTGATTTTTCGTTAAGCGGTTTAAAAACCTCCGTGCGTCGTACCTGGGAAAAAGAAGAGCCTTTGGTGACAACCTTGGAAGCATGGCATCAACTACAAAGAGATGTTGCGGCAAGTTTTCAAGCGTGTATGATACGCACCTTGATGCAGCGTCTGACAAAAGCATGTATGTGGGTCAAAACCCATAAGGCAATTTCAGAAGGGTTACGAGTAGCCATGGTAGGCGGTGTCGCTGCGAACCGTGGTTTGAGAGCAGCCTTGGTACCTTGGGCTGAAGCACACGGCATACAACTTCTTTGCCCCGCACTACACTACTGTAGCGATAATGCCGCCATGATAGGGGCTGCTGCCTATTATGCACCTTTGGTAACGCCCACAATAACCACCGCTACCGCTTACCCTGCCTTGGCAATGGATGTGTTTCCTCGCATGCCTCTGAGTGCCTTATGTGGCGATATGACAACATCTCACTGAAAAGGAAAATAGGGGTTCTCGATGACAAAATCGCTTGAAGCAAAGCCAGCACTACAATGGATGGCAATATTGAATGTTACGCCCGATTCGTTTTCAGAACAAGAAGCATGCTTACCCCACTCGGGAATACCTACCCCTGAAGTGATTAAAGCCTGTATAGCCAAAGCACATTATCAGATACAAGCTGGGGCTTCTGTGGTGGATGTTGGTGCTGAAAGCACCCGTCCCTATGCTGCGATGGTACCAGATACAGAAGAACTTGCACGGCTTGTGCCTGTGTTAAAAGCCCTTCGAGCAACCTTTCCAGAGGTATTGGTGAGTCTTGATACTCGTAAGCCTTTGGTGGCTCAGACGGTTTTAACAGAAGGCTTGGCGGATTGGGTGAATGATGTTTCAGGGGGACTGTATCATCAACAACACACACAAAACCCTACCCCTAGTATGTTTCAAGTACTTGCATCCTATTATCATCAAGCATCCGAGGCTCAAAAGGCACGCTTTCGTTATGTGTTAACGCATAGCCAAGGTACCCCTCAAACCATGCAACAACAGCCAACTTATCCAGAGGGCAAGTGCTGTGAAACGGTTGCTATGGCACTTGCAGAACAAGCCTGTACTTGGGCAAAAACCTATCACCTGCCTCTTGAGGCACTTTATTTTGACGTAGGCTTTGGTTTTGGCAAGACCTTTCACCATAATCTAAACTTACTACAAGGTTTTAAGCAAATGGCAGAACGCATCACCACGTATCTTCAGGATGCAAACGTGCTTCATGGGCAAACCCTGATAAACTACCAAGAAGCCTTTCCATGGCTAGTGGGTGTATCAAGAAAGTCCATGCTCGTAGGGGCTTATCCTCAAGGAAATGTCCCTGCACCCGCAAGCCCTAAACGTGAAACCCTTGCCGTGGCAGCACATACTTTGGCTTGGCAACAAGGTGTAAGATGGTTTAGGGTGCATGACGTAGCCTATCACGCCCCTATAGGGCATTTTTTAGAAGCCCTATAAAATACAAAAACCAAGTAAAACAGACGTTTTAACTTGGCTCAGCATGGCTTTAAAAATGGCGGAGAGGGGGGGATTCGAACCCCCGTCGGGTTGCCCCGAACAGACGTTCCAGGTCTGCACCATAGACCACTCGGACACCTCTCCAATCAAGGTTTTATTATGGTAGTACGCTGAAAAGGCAAAAGTCAAGCCTACGCCTTCTGTGACACAGGGCAATCGCATACAGCATTGGGGTGAAAATGAGCTTTAGTTGGCTTTTTACGGGACGGTTACAAACTGCCTCGTACAAAACTTCAACACTCTTTCGCCTTGGAGAAAGGGGGTATCTCTCGTTCATACCGCAGGCTCTCTGGATGCCGACCTCCGTCGGCATGACGGTACAAGATGATTGGAGCGTACGGGAGGGTTTGTAACCCTCCCGTTGGTGTGGGTGTTGTATGACAATCTTTTAGAACCTTAAACATCCTCAAGCGTTTATAAAATACGTCGATACCCTTAGGAGACTAGAGGCGTTAGATTGATGAAGAGGAGACATCACGACTATGATAACCACAAACAGCACTCCCCAAGGTTTTTACGGGCAAAGCCGAGTCGCAACAGGCTTTATTAACCACAAAACACAGGACGTTCAGCTCCAAGCGTTTGACCCTCGTTCGGGCAAGTTCTTTCAGTTTGAAACCAACTTAAAAGACGGTAAAGAGACCTCCCAAATCAGGTTTTTCAAGGAAGTGAAAGACCCTAAAACAGGTAAAATGAAGCAAATCTCCTATTTACTCGACCCCAAGTCTCCCTCCGCAGCACGCATCACCAAGCAGATGATGCACGTGCTTGAACAAGGCGGGAATCAGGGGCGTTTTGGATACCAAACCCTTGGCAATAGCAAAGACAACAAGGGGAGTATTCTGTCTAAGTTTGCCGTGGTGGATTATGAAGTACCACCCGACATTGCCAAACAACCACGCCTAAAAACCCCCACCGCAGACATGACCCTATAGCGTTTTCTTTTTTGGGGATTAGGCTTCTTCACTGGCACCATCGAGTGGTTGTATGGCTTTGAGCTTTTTATTAACGAAGTTTCCGTAAGATTCCGCTGTATCCTTGACTTTCCACCAATACACTCCACTATTTGTAGTCCCAGAAACAAAACAGGCAGCAGCTGTAGGGCCTTTAAACGAAGTACTTTTGTCAAGTTTTAAAAGATAGGGTTCATTTTCAATAGGTGAACATCGTTTGTATTGTTGGTGAAATCTTTTTAAAAAATTATTAGTACCTTTAAGTTTTGAGCAACTTTCATGTGCTAAATTCCTGATGAGTGACCCTGCTTCAACGATAAACTGACCGTCATCTTCATAAGCTGTCGCTTTAGTACCATATTTTGGAAAGGATATTTCAAATATCGTCGTGTCATTTTTGACTGACTCATTGGTCTGGTTGATAAGAGATTGTGGCTGTTCTTGAAGAAAGTGCAAGCCTAACACTGGCAACAAAATGCGTAAGTGGTCGATTAAACTTTCCATATCGCTAATATCAGCTTCAGGCAATGAGGTCTCTGCCCCTTTATTCGCATTTTTCAGTGATGTTTTGTTATTACTGGCGATGTCGATGAGCCGATTTTCAAGATAACGCACATGACTTTTAGTGAGGTTTTCATCCTTATTTACAAAGACTGTCACTTTCTCAAAAAAAGCCATTTTATCGTTATTCACATGGCTTTTGAGCCTAACAGCGACATCATCGCTTTCTCCAATATAGAGTAGCTCTTCGCTGTTTTCATCAAACCCCGTCAAAAAGTACAAACCTGTTTTTCGGCACTCAGGACGTTGCAAAGCCTCGGCTAGTGAGACCCTAGGGAAGCTGATTATTTTCCCAGTCCAGCCCATAATTTCGGCGGTTATAATCCCCGACGAAGACCCATCAACCAAGTAAAGGCGAATTTGCTTCCCTTTTTTGCTCATCACTTCAATATCCCTTTATGGTGTGTTCGTTAATGAGTATACCAACGGCTTGGGGGTATTTCTTCAAGAGTGCCTTAATACGGCTCTCACTGAGCGGATGGGTACGTAAAAACTCGGGACTACTCCCACCCGAATTCTCACGCAGTACCTCAAATACCCGTAAAGCCGCATGGGGGTTATACCCGCTTTTTTGCATCATTTGCAGTCCGTAATCATCCGCCTCATACTCTTGCCCACGGTCAAAACGCAAGCCAAGCAACTGTACCCCAATTGCCCCTACATTCGATAACACAGTGCTACGAGAAGCCACACTGATGACATTGACCAGCACCTTAGAGGCAACATTCCGTGCCACAGATTTTGGAATATGATTGCGTGCAATGTGAGCAAGCTCATGTGAAAGCACAAAAGCCCGTTCATCTTCTGTTTTGAGGGCATCCCAAAGCTTGACCGTAAATACAATGTTTTTACCGTTCGTTCCCGCATTAAAGGCATTCTCATTCGTGAAAGTCACACGTTTGGGGTAGGTTTCAGGCAATCCATTCGCACCCAAAAGCCTTGCTAAAATAGCGGCAGCTTCTACATCCCGCTGAGAACTCACCTGGCTCACGGTATTCCCGTTACTGGTTGTGGGCGTGCTTTTACTCACGGTGGGTGTCACAGGAGCCTTACTGACGACATTCCCTAGATACACCGTATTGGCGTGGGTCATCGTATGTTGTAAAGCAAAGCTCAAAAGGATTAAAAGAACCCCTCCCACAAGCAATTTGATGGACGAGGTCGAGCGGATGCTTGATACACAATTCTGAAAAACCATTGTAAACACTCCGTGATTCAAGACAAAGTAACACTCATAAGGAAAAGATAGATTCAAAAGAAGCCTTACGAATGAAGCGTGACTTTATCAGTACTGGTTACTTCTACAGGGGTGGGTGCTGCAGTATCTGGAGCCTCTGGGACATTGGAGGCAGGTACAGGGTGAGGCGTTGCACTCCCCGCAGAAGCAACCATGGCAGGTTCATCATCAGCGAGGGCTTCTCGTGAAGCTTGTCGGAACTGCTTCATGGCACTCCCCACTGATTTTGCAAGTTCAGGGAGTTTAGAGGGTCCAAAAATAAGCAAGATAATCAGGAAAATAATGAACGCTTCAGGCATACCAATGGGAAACATAAGGGCGTTTTCCTTTATAAAATAAAGCGGTTGGAAAAAGTAGCGAGCATGAAAGACACTTATACCAAAGCGTAAAGCATCATTGCGTGTGTATCATCATACCACAGAGACACCCTCCCTGAAGTTGCCCTATGACACTTTTAACAGGTCGAATGGCTTTGCTTTGAATCGCACACTTTGCCAGCGTGTACAGGGCAATCGTATGAAGACTGGGGTGAACATGCACTTTAGCACATGGAGGTCATAGGCATAGTGCATGTTGTGACTTTCTTCCCCTTGAATGGTGTGCAGGGGAGGGTTTTCAACCCTCCCGTTACGTTACGTTTCAATCATCTTACACCGTCCCTGCCGACACAAGTCGGAATCCAGAGAGCTTACAGTATAGGCAAAGAGTGGATACCGATTTGCATCGGTATGACGTGAAAAAGTCGAGACATTTAACCAATTAGCCTTGATGTATTCACACGGTGGAACTGCATCGCTATCGCTTGCTTCATATCCACTAATGACCTGGATACAACCTTCCCTCTCCTTTTGAATCGAGCAAGCCAATGCCTTAAATCACTCCATGTCTGGCCCGCATAGACAAACAATAATGACCATTATAACAGCTAATTAGTTAGATTTCTCAGTTTTTAAAATAGAGTCTTGATATTGCTATCCTTCGTAACCAAATCCGTAGCTACTTCTACGTATTAGGGGGCTGTAAAAAATGAAACTAAGAAAACTAATACCCATTTACAGATTTGATTGATTTGGAACTCGACCAACAGGGGTATGTTTTGAAGTGTCTTTCAGGTGGACATCTTGGTCATCAAAAAAGAAATGAGGTTGAAAAGCTTTAATAACTTCACTTTTTTCAACTCCCCCTAGAAAAAAAGCTTCATCAATCCTAACGCCCCACTCTCTTAATGTCAAAAGCACTCTTTTGTGTGCAGGACTGTTCCGAGCTGTGACCAATGCTGTTCTTATTGTATTGTCATCTCCAAGCTCTTTTTGTATAAAAGCCAGTGCTTTTAACAAGCCAAAAAATGGTCCCTTGTTCATAGATTTATTTTCATTAGCTTTTTCATGTTCTAAAAAAGCCTCAAGTCCTTGTTCTTGATATATCTTTTCCGATTCTTCAGAAAAGATAACAGCATCCCCATCAAATGCAATCTTTAGTTCTGCTTTGCTAACTTCTTCGATATTTTCTAAAGGCGTTGGATAAACTAATGCCGAGGGAATCCCTGCTTTATAAGCTTCATTAACATCTCTTTGGTCAGTGGATAAAAACAATCCCACATTCAAGGCTTTAAAATATGCTGAAAGTGGTCTTCCTCCTGAAAGTACAGCTCTCGTTATTGGTAGTTCGTAATGTTCAATTGAATTAAAGATTCTTAAGCTAGTGTCAGGGCTATTTTTTGACATCAATATTACCTCACAAAAAGCTTTATCTTTTGAAAGTTCCCTCTTGCGTAGAATCCTATCATTGAGTTCTAATAGGTCTCTGACTAAGTGGAAAGCAGAACCTTGTTTTAAAACTTCCGACTCCATATTGATTTGCCTATCACAATAAGTTTTCAGACCTTCTTTTTTGAAAATCTCATCATCTTCAGATAAGTCAAATAATGAAGTAGAAGATATACCAATAACTAGTTTATCTCGTAAAGTGTATTGCATTTTAAATCTTTCTATGAGCGAAGATATTAAAGAAAAGGAATCCAAGTGCTTTCATTGGGAAAGTTATTATTGAGACATAGTGCAAGATATCCTACCTAATTAACATCGAAAATCAGTACTGAAAGCTTGTATATTGGGCAAAGGTAACAAGTCTTGTTACGACACCTGCTATAATACATTTACCGCTTCCCCATTCCCCTTCAATCCCAATCACACGAGATTCTGCGGTATTTACCCTCCAACCTTGCATTTTCTCAACAAACTTGTTAGCACTTTCTTCAAACCCAAAAAGTACCTTAAGGGGTTTGTCTGAAGGAGAATACATTGGTTGGGTTGAAGAATTCACTTGACTCACTGGGTTCATATCGCCTTGTCTTACAGCACTTGGGAGGGGGTGGAATCATGCCTCGTGGAGCGCTACAAAAAACTGTGTTTTTGTAAGGTTATTGAGTTAATTGTCTCTTATTTCCGAGGCTAACGTCAAGTAAAACGCATCAAGTTTCTTTTTTATCTCTGCTAAGTTAGAAGGGAGTATAAACCTGTGGATACCGATTTGCATCGGTATGACGTGAGGGCAAGGGTAAAAGCCTACATCTCAACCAGCGGGAGGGTTGCAAACCCTCCCCTACGTTACGTTTCAATCATCTTACACCGTCCCTGCCGACACAAGTCGGAATCCAGAGGGCTTGTTGTATAGGCAAAGAGTGGATACCGATTTGCATCGGTATGTCGAACAAAGGTAGACATCTAGGGATAATGCCTCTTTGCTAACGTGTACTCTTGAGGAAAGGCACTATTTTTGTTTGTGGTATATTGGAAAAAATAAGTGTACTCTTCATTTACGAATATCCACAAAAAGCTTTTTGGAAACCCCCATACCCATGATCCTGATTGACCGCGCCACCATTCACCTACAAGCAGGACGAGGCGGCAATGGCTTGGTAAGTTGGCGGCGTGAAAAATACGTCGCTTATGGTGGTCCCGCTGGAGGCGATGGCGGCAGAGGTGGCAGTATCTACCTGTGGGCAAACCCACACATGACAACATTACTTGATTTTGTACACCATCAACACTTTGAAGCCAAAAGTGGCGAAAAAGGTGGCACCAAAAATTGTCACGGTCGTGGTGCTGACGATACCCTCATTGGGGTGCCATGTGGTACGCAAGTCATGGACGCTATCACAGGCGAGTGTATCGCTGATTTGCGGTACCCCTACCAGCGGGTGCTAGTGGCCAAAGGTGGACGAGGCGGACGAGGTAATGCCCGCTTCGCCACGCCAAAACGACAAGCACCCTATTTTGCCGAACCGGGAGAGGAAGGCATTACTCGTAAATTACGTCTTGAAATGAAACTCATTGCGGATGTGGGCATTATCGGTTTTCCTAATGCAGGTAAATCTACGTTAATTAGTACCATTTCCAGAGCTAAGCCAAAAATTGCAGATTATCCTTTTACGACGCTTTCTCCCAATTTGGGGGTCGTGTATCATCCCAAAGCGTCGCATCAAAGCTTGGTCGTGGCGGACATCCCTGGTCTGATACCTGGTGCCTCGGAAGGACATGGTTTGGGTCATGCGTTTCTGCGGCATGTGGAACGCACAGGCGTGCTAGTGCATCTTATTGATATGTCCGACGTGCAAAGTTCCGTCGGCGATTTCCCACACACAGGAGAGCTTGACGACCCTGAAAACTGTCAGCTTTGGGCAGAAATGATTGTAGAGGACTGTTGGCAAAAAGCACAAGCGATTCAGCATGAGCTACGAGCCTTCAGTACCACGCTTGCGGAAAAACCACAGCTTTGGGTGCTTAGTAAAACCGACGTACTACCAGAGATACTAACACCTTGTGTCCTAAAAGTGATGGCAGCCCGCATGCAAGACGCTGGATTGCCTTACAAATTGCGGAGTATTGCTTCAGTAACGCAAACAGGCATAGAAGCCTTGGTATACGATTTATTTGACTATGTAGGTGCTTCAAGAGTACAACAGACCCTTGAAACTCAAACGCTTTCCCCTGATATGCAACAACTCGGGAAACCCGTGGTTCATCTTGGCACCACATATTATGACCTTACCCCTGATGGGCGTGCCATGCACCACCCTGAAGACCCGCTTAAGGTTCTGGTTTATGGGGCTGGGGTGTATGGCTTATCAGGCAGTAGGTTAATGAAGTGGGTACCGATGATTCACTGGCCTGAGGCACAGTCAGTACATGCCTTTACCAACCTGATGCGTATGATGGGCGTATTTGATGCACTTAAAGCGGCAGGGGCAATGCCTGGGGATACGGTACTACTGGGCGACCAAGAAATGGACTTCTGGCCTGAAGATATGACCGAAGTCGCTGGCATTCGTACGTATGATGTATCAGAAGAAATCACCGAAGCTTCCGCCGATGGCTTGGGCGTTTTCTCTCAAGCCCTTGAAGACCCCTTTGAGCTTGAAGAAACCTTTGAAGAAGATAATGCCTTCCTCCTTTCCCACAAAGAAGGCGTGTTACCACAAAGTTATACCCACATTGTACGGCGCGGCGTACGGCAAGAACGCATTACATGGCTCATTGAGGAAACGGTCTATGAGCAACTCGATGTATTCCCCTACGACCCCGACGCTGAAGCAGAGGATGCCGAGGATGCCATGCCTTAGTGCCTATGCCATAACACTGACACAAAAAGCTTGTATTTGAGGCTTTATCACGGTATTGGCTTTTACATGTTCCTTTTTGCTTACATAACCCCACTCTAAAATTTTATCTCGTTTTGCTGTTGTTCTCTTTTTTCTTACTGACGCTTCAACCCCTCAAAGTAGTGCCACCTTATGATGTCAAACGCTGTGTTACCTCAAACCCAAAACCATTTAGAGACTCTCCGTAATATCGCCATTATTGCCCACGTTGACCACGGTAAAACCACCTTGGTAGATGGCATGTTTAAACAAAGCGGTGTTGTCAAACAGAGCGAGCTTGAGTCGCAAGAGCGTCTGATGGACTCCAACGACCTTGAAAAAGAACGTGGTATTACCATCTTGGCAAAAAATACTGCTATTCCTTACAAAAACTACCGTATTAACATCCTAGACACACCCGGTCACGCCGACTTTTCTGGCGAAGTTGAGCGTGTGCTTACGATGGTAGATGGTGTTTTACTTGTTGTGGATGCCGTTGAGGGTCCTATGCCTCAAACCCGCTTCGTATTACGTAAAGCCTTAGCACTTGGTTTAAAAGTCGTCGTCGTTGTGAACAAAATGGATCGCCCCGCTGCTGACCCTGCACGTGCCGTAGATAAGGTCATTGATTTGTTCATTGAATTAGGTGCCAACGAAGACCAACTTGAGTTTCCCACCGTGTATGCCTGTGGCTTGCAAGGCTATGCAACCCTTGACCCTCTCAACATGGAAGAGACCTTAGAGCCACTCTTTGAGACCATCATTAAAGAAATACCTCGCCCTCAAGCTGAGGTGGAAGGTACCTTCCAAATGCAGGTTTCCACCCTCGACTACAACGATTATCTTGGGCGTATCGTGATTGGGCGTGTGCGTCGTGGTGAAATTAAGCCCGGTGAGCAGATTGCTCGTGTGTTACAAGCCGATGGCTCTATTCAGCAATACCGTGTCAACAAACTTTTTGGGTTTGAAGGGCTTAAGCGGATGGAAATTCCTCTTGCTCAAGCAGGGGATATTGTCGCACTTGTGGGTGTGAGTGAAGTTCAAATTGGGGATACTTTGACGTTCCCCGGCAACCCCGAGGCATTGCCTCCTATCAGCTTGGAAGAGCCTACGTTGAAGATGACCTTTGGGGTCAATACGAGTCCGTTAGCAGGTCGTGAGGGTAAGTTTGTCACTTCTCGCCAGTTGGAAGACCGCTTGAATCGTGAGATAAAAACCAACATCAGCTTGCGTGTCGAGCCAGGACCTTCAGCCGAAAGCTATTATGTGAGCGGACGGGGTGAACTCCATTTAACCATCCTCATTGAGACCATGCGTCGTGAGGGGTATGAGTTTCAAGTAGGCAAGCCTGAAGTACTTACCAAAGAAGTCAACGGTGCCAAGTGGGAACCTTTTGAAGATGTCATGCTTGATGTCCCTGAAGATGCCAGCGGTGCATGTATTGAGAAACTCTGTCAACGTAAGGGTGAATTGACACATTTAGAGTCTAACAATGGTCGGACGCTTTTGCAGTTCAACATGCCCAGCCGTGGATTATTAGGGTTCCGCAGTTTGTTTATTCGTCTCACTCGTGGGCAGGGTATTATGAGTAGTACCTTCCGTGAATATGGTCCTTGGGCTGGTGATATTGGTAGTAACCGTAATGGTGCTTTAATTGCCCATGAACAGGGCGATGCCACTGCTTATGCCATTAAGAGTTTGGAAGACCGTGGGGTGTTCTTTATCAATCCTGGGGTAGTCGTCTACCGAGGGATGATTATCGGGGAACAGAACCGTCAGGGTGATTTGGTCATCAACGTTTGTAAAACCAAGAAACTTACCAACATGCGGAGTGCTGGTGCAGAAGTACTGGATGTATTAAACACCCCCGTTGACCTAACCTTGGAATATGGTATGGACTTTATCGCCATGGATGAACTCATGGAAGTAACGCCCCAAAATATACGTCTTCGTAAACAAGACCTCGTCATTAAATAAACGCTTTACATTTTATGAGTCGCTCCCTCAAAAAGAGAGCGACTCATAAAAATAAATTGCTACACTGTATTCTGTATCGTCATTCCGACAAACGAGAAATGGATACCGCTTTTCACCAGTATGACGGGAAGAAACATACGTTATTCCTAAGTAAAATACCGCACTGCCTACTATTCGAACTATCGTTTACAATAAGCACGCTTCTTCAGGCACTGAAGTACCATGACACTCACAACACCCTTAAAAGCCCTCTTAAAAAGTTTTTTACTTGTGAGTCTTTGCGTCGGTGTTGTGATGTTAGGGCAGTTTATCCTAGGATGGCAAGAGGCAAAACAAGAGCCCGCTTTTTATCAAACGGAAACGTCTTTACTGACGCTGGTCGGTAAAAAGACGCTATCCCCAGTATTGATTGAGTTTTACACCAATGAATGCCCGACATGCCGAATCCTAACGCCCATGCTTCATGCCATGGTGCAACGACAATATCCTTTTCCTGTGACGCTCGTCATGATTGATGCAAATGACCCTACACAAGCACAACCCGTGAGTCTTTTTGGGATTACAGAAGTTCCTTCACTATTTTATTTTGACACACAACGTATGGTCAAACACCGTATTCCATTGACCTCGTTGCATCCTACAGCCCTTGCACAAACGCTGGCTACAGAGTTAACACGCTTCGACTCAAAACGGCAGAACACACCTACTAAGTTTTAATCCTAGTAAGGTCTATCCTAAGCACTATTTCCCCTACCCCTTCAAGGCTTACTCGCAAGGCAGGAGGGGTATTCTGAAGAATTTTACCTACAGTTTTCAAAAAGATGTGTCGAACAGGTTATAGCAAGTGAGAGTTCATCGTTATGATGCCTCTGATAAGCCTATTTGTGCGAGATTCTTCCACCAGTGTGTGAAGCCTATACGTTGTAGCAACCTTAATTGGCAACTTTGGTGCCGTGTTTTTTAATATTCTTTAACCTCGTATCGCACGCACCATTTCTCAGTAATGAAAGCCATATTTGACCATGATGATGTTTGCCCATTCCTCCATCCCAACGACTCCTGAAAAAGCACACCCGAAAAAGGGACATCATCAAAAAGCCAATACCTTCAATGAACGTTCAAAGTCACTTACCAGTCATGAAGAAAATGGGTTTCACCGTCAAGCGACTCAAACAAGTCAGACGGTGCAATCAACACAAACCACGGGTGCCAAAGCACTTACCTTATTAGATGACCATGAAGCCCTTTGGAAGCAATGTACTTTGGAACATCTCCTCAAAGAGTGTGTCCTTAATGAGTCCTTAGCCGCCAAGTTGCAACAAAAACTCCATGCCTCACAAGCAGAAAGCCAAGAAGCCGAACAGGAAGCCATCCTTAAGCAAATTGAAGAACTTTGCCAAGTGTACTCCTTTCAGCAAGCCTTGCAAGTATTTGGGATTCGTCACGATGAAAATCACATGCTTTATGACTCTCTTGCTGAAACCCTGAGTACCATGATGGGGAGTACTTCCTGTACTTTACTGCATCAAGTGATGCACAGTTACGAAGCACATATGTTCCAGTTGGTCGGGCATTCGTCATTGGGGTTGAAGTCAAGAGAAGAAAAAGCCTTTTCAGTTGCCTTTGAACCAGAAAATGCCGCAACCTCCCCTGTCATTATGCTGGCTTCTGAGCTACCTATTCACCATAAAGAGACCCAGTGGGCATTATATCAGGGAGAGCCTGTCGCCTTAGTGGGGCATCGTTTACCTGAGGTTATTTCAGGACTTGAGATTGTGCAGCATCCTGCCCGTCATTGGCTGTTAGTACCTGTAAAATGTTATCAAAAGGGGCATCTGTCGGCACTTTTGATGTTTGAGGCTCCTGATACATACGTTTTCAGAAAAGAGCAAATCGCTTTTGGAAAAGCATGCGGTGCCTTATATCAGCTCGCCCAAGCACTGCAACAGCTTGTGAAAGAGACGCAACAAACCATCCATGCCTATCATCAAAAAACGCTCCCTGAGAGTCATCATGGTATGCTTCTTAGCACTCGTACACGTCTCACTGAACTGGTTTCAGAGTTTACGCTTGAGCAACAATCCTTTGCGGAAGCACTGGCTGCTTGGGTTGATGCTCGTGAAAGACACACACAAGGGTACTCACAAGAGGTGGCTCGTCTTGCCTTGGGGTTTGGAAAGCATTTACACTTGAACGAAAAAACGCTCGAGTTGCTTTACTTTGCTGGGCTTCTAGGGAACGTAGGACGCTTTAGTATCCCTACCGAGCTGTTACGCAAAAAAGACACCCTTTCCCAAGAAGACTGGCAAACGATTGAGCAGCATCCTAATGTAGGTGTTCATCTTTTAATGCAAATGAGCTTCTTGACGGATATTGTACCTTTTGTCCATCATCAGCGAGAACGCTGGGACGGCAAAGGGTACCCTGATCAATTACATGCGTGGGATATTCCTCTTGGGAGCCGAATTTTAGGACTCGCAAGTGCTTTTGTCGCATTGTTACAACCTCGGGGGTATCGTCAAAAAACCACACTACAAACCCATACCGAATTAAGTTCTGGGTATAGTGTTGCCGAAGCCTTAGCGGTGTTACGTACAGAGTCGGGTACCAAATGGGACCCTGCCCTTGTTGAGCTATTAGCCCATATGGTTCAGTAGGTCTTAAAAACATTGCCTAGGGGGTCTGAAAGGCTTCAATCTCATGTTGTCTTGCCATGTTTTTGGGACGTGTAAAAAACATGGTGTGCATGTTTCTTGGGATGCGGTATCCCTCATAGGCGGCATGTCGTGACGCAAAAGGCGGGGCAATCCCTACGTCTTGTAGTATCGCCGTGATAGGACGCTGAGGATGTGCATGAATCGCAACTTTTTCATCATAGGTTTCTTCAAACTGTAGTAGGGTATGAGGCGGATGCTTTGCAGTTTTGGGTTTCCAAGGACTGTTGAACCATACATCCAGCATGTGCGTTTCTGGAGAGTGTTTGACAGGGGTATCAGAAGGAAAATAACTGATGCTTTGAAAGATTTTTGTGTAACTTAGGATGGATGCGTAAGTCAGTTGGCGTAAGTTGAAGGCGAGGGAAAGTACACCGACTTGGCAAAGCGGTAAAGCGTTTAACTTCTTGAAGGACATTGCGAGCCATGAGAAAGCGTGCCTTTTCAAAACCATAGAAACATACAGAAGTTTAGGGGGCAGAAGTTTAGGGGGCAGAAGTTTAGGGGGTTAAGAAGTCTTGTTGGGTATAGATGGGTGTGGTGCCTACAGGGTATTCAAATAAGGTAGTTTGAAAAGTACGTGGCGTTACATCCCCTCGATATGCCCAATGCAGTGTTGTGTATTGGTTACGACTAGGAAGGTCTTGGAGAAAAAGGGTTACTGGACGATGGGGGAGTCTTGAGAACGTGGTCACATAGTCATACTCAAAGGCGTTACCGTGTGAATCAGGTACAACCTGTTTAGAGGTATTCCCACGCCAAGGCGTTTGAATCGCCACACCAAGGACAGGCTGCGTGTCTCGTCCCACAGGATAATGCGTAATACTTTGAAAGGACTTGTAGTCAGTATGGGGATTATGAGCATCAACGACACCATCCCAACGATAATGGGACTTCTTTAAAAGCCGAGAGCGGGTCATGGGTTGGGGGAACCCTTCGGCAATTTGATTCACCATGTGTTCATCCGCCATTTGGCTTGTAGGCTCATCAACCTTGATAGGCACACGACTCCCTGTCAGTGGACTGTACACGGTATGGTTCCCATAAGGTACGCCGTAAAGGAGGGTAGCAGGATAGGGTTTTGTTTTAGCATCAGCCCCTTGGCGTGTCATGGCTTGTGAAAGGGTCTTGAGCTTTTGAGGGTTAACTTCCCATGCTGGGGTTTGCCCAAATTGTTTAAGGGCTTCTCGTCTCAATGGTGGCGAAAGGTCTTTATGGGTTCCTACCAACGCCAGCCTATGGGCTTGAGGACGAATCATGATGTCGCTAGAAGTCAGTGCCAACTGAGGGATAACCTCTTTGGGGATATGGGCATTGGTTTTAGGTATGGGTGACGCAATACGTGCTTTGGAACGAAACAGGCTACGACGAATTTGTGACCTAAGCCTTTCGGTGTTTTTAAAGGCTTACTGTAGCATGTCAAGTCTTGGGACAAAAGGACGTGTCGATGTCATGAGGGTTGATATCTATTAAAAGGGGTATGAGCAGTTATTTGTTTTTATAAAATAAAAACAAATAACTAAGATGGCTTGCGTGTAGGTTTGTTAGGCGAGGTGTTGATGAAACGCATCGCAAACGGAGCGATAGTCACATTTAAGACAAGTTTGTTTGTGAGGACGAGGTTTAAACGTCTGCTGGGGTGACATCATGGGGATAATCACCTCTTGGTAAACTGCCTCAAGAAAAGAAGTGCGTTCTTGTCGTAATACCTCTTGATGCAAAGAAACCACAGTGGTTTCAAGGGTCGCTTTTTCCTCTTGCTCTTGTTGAAAGGTGTGCAGTAGGGGGGTTAGGGTTTTCTCAAAACGAGTGTTTTCCGACTCCAAAGGCAATAACGTTCCTTTACGTGTCTCTCGAAACACCATCAAATGTGCCTGTTGAGGTAGCTTACCGTAGCGTGTTTCAAGGGCATAAGCATAAAGTGGCAATTGGTACAATGTACTTTCATGACTCGTAAGACCATAACGCATCTGCCTACTATCAGAGGAATCCTCTGCTGAGGCATCAGGGTCTTTCACCACTTGAAGGCTTGCAAGTAGTTTTTTATGATTGAGTTCTGGCTTTGTTTTAAATAAGTTACCACGGAACTTGAACTCAAACAGCTCATAAAGGGTCGATTCCGTGGTGGTTGCGGGATAAAACAAGAGGTCAATTTGTCCTCTAAAACCTATCTTATAGGGTTCACCTGTTTCAGGATGGGTACGTTGCCATTCAGGGAAGAGGGTTTCCACCCAATGTTCCCCTCGTAGTTGAGCTGGCGAAGCACCCAGAGGCAGGGCATGATAAGGCACACCACATCCGAAAAAAATGCGGAGTAAGCTGGCTATTTCTTCCTGTCTTTGCCAAGCAGGTAAAGCCCCTAACTGACTTACCCCTTCCCAGAATTTGGTTTCCCACGGGCATGCCTTTTCGTCCATCGGCTGCTGAGGCGTGTGTAGATTCAAGTATGAGGCAAGGTAATCAATGTTAAGATGCGGTAAGACAGTATCCACAGTATCCGACTTGGCACCTTGAGAAACCGTCGAGTCCAGAACCTCCCGTGTGTCGTCTGTAAGCGATGAGGGGCTATTCTGCAACGGCATGACTTGTTGCAGTAAGCGTTGAAGCGTCGGGGTGGTGGCACTTTGTAACATAGTATGCCAGTCAGCGTGCCGTTCAGGCGGGATACTTTCAGTGAGCATCGTCATGAGTGTCGGGGTCGTTTGCCCTGTACTTGGGAGCGTTTTAAGGGTATGGTAGTGCGTCCGAAGAATACTTAAAGCATCAAGACTTTTAGAAGACTGCATAGGCACTTGAGGAGAACTTTCATAGGTAGCAACCTCAAAGACTTCCAAACAAGTGGCATAATACCATTGCGTCAGTAGCCAAGTGGTCATCACACCTAAAGCATGAGCCTGTGATATGGCAGTGGGTGCAGGATGATGCCCTTGCCAAATACCTGAGGCCCAAAATTCAATTGCCGCATGACCAAGAATACCCACGGTGGTGGGTGGCGTTTCCTGTGCAAGGTAAGTGCTAGGCTTAGGAAGTTTTAAAATATAGTGGTAGAGTGCTTGACGTTCACAAGTGAGCCATGAATGTATCATGCTCGCACTCAAAACCACATGCGGTGTAGTACTGGATAAGATTTCAGGATGAAGACTGGTGGTGTTTAAATCAGGCACAGGAACAACCCTAGAATGAAAGCAGTAAGATGATAGTATCACGATAAGATAGCAGTCTTGTCTAGGTCATCGTACGTATACTTTCCACAGGTTGATAGGTAAGAGGATACGAAGTAATATACGATGATATTACCCTAGTATACCTCAGAAGCATGACAGTTATCTCTCAGGACATGACGAGGTGGGGGCATGTCTCATACATTAAGCAGATTGCACGAAAAAGATTAAACAGAAGGGCATTCTTTCATGGGGGTTACGGGTTTACATTCCGAGTCTATGTTTCTTGATATGCTACGTGACCAGTTACCTCATGGCACCACTTGGTTAACGGACGATGCTTATTGGGATGCTGAAACGGGGCTTGTGATTTCAAAAGACGTGTTTGTGGAAGGACAGCATTTTAAGCTGGACTACGACACGATGAGTCTACAGGTATTTGACCTCAAAGAAAAATCCTATGAGGAAGCCCGTTGGTACCAAATTGGCTGGCGGTGTTTAGCGGCTTCTTTAAGTGACCTCGCAGCCATGGGCGTTACCTCGGGTACCATTCAGATACTCATAGGCTTAATGCTGCCCAAGGTACGCAGTATTCCTATACACCATATCAGTGCTTTGTATGATGGATTTCAAGCACTGATGCAACTCGTACACGAACAAAATCCCAGTATACAATGCTTTATTGTAGGAGGCGACACGGTAGGAACACCCAGTGATACCCTCGGTATTAGCATGACTGTATTAACGCATCAGGCTGCCCCTTGGCAACCAGCAATGAGACACCGCTTACATACAGGACACACACTATGGCTCGCAGGGGAACATGGTCTTTCTCACTTTGGTTTAAAGGCACTGCATGCCTCATGGCAGGTATCCTTCCTAAAGCCTGAAGCAAAAGACGCATGGCGAAGCTGTTTGGCACATCACTTATTTCCTGTGCCACGCTTTGATGCGGCTAAGGTGCTTCAAACCCAACTCCATCAGGCAGGGCTTGATTTTCGTGACGTGGCAATGATGGATACCAGCGATGGGGTTGCGGATGCGTGTTGGCAATTGTTACAACATTCACAACGCTTTCAAACCCAACAGCACATTCTTCAGTCACCGCTTGAGACCACAAAGCACACCGCACAGGCTGAATACTGGATGATTACACTACAGGAACCTCACGCTTGGGCCTCATCTCAGTTAAAACAAGTGGCGGATGCTTTGAGCTGGTCATTACAAGACAGTTTATTGTTTGGTGGGGAAGATTTTGGCTTAATGGTGTCTGTCCCTGAAGGCATCATACTCCCAGAGCCTTGGTACCCTGTAGGGCGGGTGTTGGAAGGCTTAGCTATTCCTGGCGTTCCCAAAGGTGGTGTGTGGCTCGACCAAGAAAAAGGTGCCGCTTTATGGGTTGACCCTGGACAACGGTTTGACCATTGGAATACCGCCACCTATGACACACCCCACCCCACAGAAGACTCCGAAGCCTAAACGAGGCTCGTTAGGCATTGGCACCCTCACCCATTCAATCGTTTATGAGGGTGTCCCAGCCAAAAACAAGGCTTTTTCGGCTTGTCGACGTTTGACAAGCCCTTGAAGTACTTTACCATTTGCAAATATCCAACGGTCAAACTGTTGAGCTGCTTCCAAGTATTTTCCGCCTTGGATATGTTGCCTCATCGTGGCACTTGTAAAGGCACCTAAACCAACATTGTAGGTGAAGCTAAGCAATGCAGCATATTGTTTTGCACTGAGAGGCACGGTAATAAGGGGTTTTAATCCTTGGAGAAACCCTGTGGTTTGTGCAACCAAGAGGTCATCGGCTTCTTTTTGAGTGATACGACTCCCCATCACCACGGGTTTCCCAAAACGTTTTGTACTCCCCCATCCAATGGTGGGTACCCCAGCAGGACACAGATAAGCCTCTAAACGACACCCCTCAAAGCGTTTAATGAGGGGAAGGGCTTCTTGGAGAATAGCGGTATCAGAGGGGGTATCAGTCCCACGCTTAGGTACAGGAGGACGCACTAAGGGAGGTGGCGTATGATGCACTGTAGGTGACGAAGGTAAGGGGGGACGTTGTGGTTGAGAAGTCGTAGGGGTTTGTTGGGCTTGACCAGGAAGCGGCGGTTTTTGGGAAGGGTTTTTAGAAGCAAACATCATGTGAGTAGGTATCCCTTTCTTGGGTGTTTTGAAGCGTACTTGATGGCGTAAGGTGAGCATGCACTTTGATACAAGTATGAACCTCGATGTGCCACACGTAACACGTGGCATGATGAAGACCATCTTTCTTTAGTATAAGAGAGGGTTTAAATAGGTTGCATGTTCGCTGGATATATCATGTGGCAATGAGAGCCTCTTATAACAGTATCGATTTTCTCAAGGTTCCTTGCTTTGGACTATCATGAGTGATACCATACATCGGTGTAACCTTGATTAGCTTAGATAAAGTAAGGGTTTGAATTTAAAAGATATGATGAGTATATACGAACAGCTTCAAACTTATCGTAAAGAAGTTAGAACAGACTCCTATCCTATGTCTATAGGTGAAATTATTAACTTATACAGAGATGAAGAACTGATATTGAGACCCGAATACCAAAGATTATTTCGCTGGTCAGATGAAGAGAAGTCAGCACTTATTGAATCAATATTACTAGGTTTGCCTATTCCAACAATTTTTGTTGAAGAGGATAAAGAGACAAATAAATGGGCTGTTGTAGACGGTTTGCAAAGATTATCTACAATACTTCAGTTCGTCGGTGTTCTAAAAAAAGCAGATGGAGAACTTGAAAAGAAGCTTAGGCTAGTAGGACTTGAAAAGATGTCGTTTCTGTCAGGTAAAACCATTGATGATATAGATTTACCCACCATAAGATTATTTAAAAAAGAGAAATTTTATCTTAGCTCTATTAAGGCAGAGAGTTCACCTGATGCTAAGTATGAGCTATTTATCAGATTGAATCGTAGCGGTCAAAGACTCACCAATCAAGAAATTCGGAACGCCCTTCTTGATAAAGAAAACCCTACACTACTTAAGTTCTTTCAAGAACTTAAAAGAAATGAACACTTTACAGAGCTGGTGAATATCTCAGAAGGGCAAACTCAAGATGAAACAGATACGGAATTTGTCGTTCGATTCTTTGCATTGAAAAATATGACAGAAGAGACTGTAAAAAAGTATGGCTCCTTGAACAGTCTTTTTGATGATTTTGTGCTTGGTAAATGTACTTCTGGAAACTCATTACTTATTCTTGATTACGAAAAAGAACGTGAAATTTTTGAAAGAACGTTCTCTCTGTTGATGGCTGTTGATGGTACTTCTGGTAAGTGTTTAAGAAAGTATGACCCTTCTACCAAAAGGTTTAAGGGTAAAGTTACTATTGCAAATTACTCTGTATTAGCGATTGGTTTAGGGCGGTATCTATCTGAGCATCACGAACCCCTTACAGTAGAACAGATCGAAAATTGTATAAAAGGCTACTGGAATGAACCTTTAGAGGCAAGTACTCTGAGTTCTTATGACTTAGCTTTCAGGAGTATTCAACGTGGCAAACAGGTATACGCTGCAAAGTACTGATAATGTCTCATTTTGAAAGGATTACGACCCACATTGATACCATTTTTGGTATCGTCCAGCATTGTTTGCCTCTTGATAATGAAGAAAAAGAGGTAAATTTTCTTAGCGGTATGTTTGTATTACTTTGCGGATATTTTGAGCAGTTTATTCACGATTACGTTTCAAATTTCAAGAGTGATGATGAAAATTTTATTCTTAATAAGAGGCTTGCTTCTGTCTTTAAAAACATAAAAGAGGACTTAGCGAATGCTCGATACATTTCAGTACAACGATTAGTGAATTGGTATAAAAACCCAGGGCCATTGAGTCCATCTGGCAAATTTTCCGAAAATTTAGAAGCACTTGAGGTGCTTTTGAGCATACAAAAACCTGAGTCAAAAGAAGCCTTCAGTAAGCTTATTCGAGATTATAAGTGCTTATTTGTAGAACCTAGAAATGCTATTGCACACGGCAATCAAGAGAGTATTGAGAGTATTACACTTGAAAAGCTTGAAAGTTTAAAAGATACAATCCTCAAGATAGTTGAATATATAAAATAGATAACATAGATATTTGCTTGAACGGTTCATTGAAATACATAAAATTGGCTTTTATCATTGAGTTCTTAAAATAATATCCTAGCCCCTAGGATTCAAAGCAATGCTTGTAAAGTCACAAAGAAATGAGTATGACCATGCAGTAAACGACACAGGTAAGTGGGTGCTACTCAAATGGGAAACCTGATTCGACATACCCCACCTTCCATCCCCCTGACTCGTTCACCATTTTAAAGGGGATTTGGGCGGTACGTCCATCAGGGAATAAGAGGTCAATCAGTACAGTGGCCTCACTCCCTTGAATAGCACCTTGGTTGAAAGTGCCAAAACGGAATATTTCAAAGACATTACACGAAAAGTAAAACTTCTTCCAAAAATGCTTGGTTGTATTAAAGTCATTCATCTCAAGGAGTAGGTTAACTTCCTTGGTGGTAAGTTCAGCAAACTCACAGGCTTCTTTATGACGCTCAAAGAGGTCTTTGAGTGTCCACTCCAGAAAAAGGGTTTGGCTCTTTTTACTAAATTGCTTCCATGCCATATCAAAGGCATTATCCATAAGGGCGTTAAAGAAGCTTTTCAAAACAAGGTCATGAGTCATAAGAAGCGAGAGGCATCCTGCTTTAACCATCAGAGGGATACAGTCAGAAAAAGACAGCACGATAAAGGGAGCTATTATCACTCTCCTTCGGATATTTTGAACCGTTTATGAAGACGGAACCATGGTTTTTTCGTATGCCTGTAGGACTTTCAGGGTACCTGTTGGTACCGCCAACTGCGTTAATGCGTCTTGGGTCAACCACTGCCCTGAAAGCTGAGGGAGTACAAGCGTGTTTTCAGGCATATCAGGCACCATCTCACAGACCATACCGTACAATGAAACCTTAAAATGCGTATACACGTGAAGGACTTTCGGAAGGGTCGCCATGACCGTGACATAAAGACCTGTTTCTTCCAAAACCTCTCGCACACAAGCTTCTTCTGGGGTTTCATTGGCCTCAAGCTTGCCTCCCGGCAGTTCCCACATGCCACCTAAAAATCCTTCTGTCGCACGTTGTTGATAGTAAAATGTCCCCACAGGTTTAGAGGGATGCTGAATCAGTGCCACCGCCACATGTTTATGAGGCACAGGCGCTTTTTTACGCACCTTTACGGGACGTGAAGCAACTGTACCCGCTTCATGGGCTTGGCAATGGGTTTGAAGCGTACACAACAAGCAGTGGGGCGTGTCTTGAGGAATGCAGACAGTGGCTCCCAATTCCATGAGGGCTTGATTGAGTGTCCATGGGTCATGTGCAAGCGTGACAAGCTCGGTAGATAATGTCCAAAGATGTTTGAGTGTGGCGGGCGTTTGCACGTCCTCTGTGATGTCAAACACACGACTCAGCACACGTTGTACATTACCATCTAAGATAGGGTGGGGGTCTCCTGTGGCAAAACTCGTAATGGCACCCGCTGTGGAACGCCCAACACCGGGCAGTGCCAGTATGGCTTCAAACGTGGTGGGAAACACCCCTTGATGTACACGCATAATGTGTTCAGCGGCTTGGTGCATGAGTCTGGCACGTCGGTAGTAGCCTAACCCTTGCCATACGTGTAGCACATCATCTAAATGTGCTTCTGCAAGTGCTTTGACACTAGGGAAACGTTTCAAAAATCGAGGGTAATACGCTAAGACTGTTTTGACTTGGGTTTGTTGGAGCATGATTTCAGAGACCCAAAGTGCGTAAGCGTCTTTCACACGCTCACCCGTAAGAGGATGATACCGCCAAGGCATCGTACGTGCTATTTGCGGAAACCAAGCTTCAAGGGCATGTGCGATGGTTTCAAAAGGGGCAGGAGTCATGAGGATTCTCATAAAACTAAATAGAACAAAAAAGAGAAACATCCAGAGAAACATCTAGGGTGGCTTGAGTAAGGAGAACACCCCCTAAAATACTCATAACAAAGCCTATTGACTACACACTTTATGGTAAAGTCTTACACCCCACGCCCACACCAACGCCACAACAAGCCAAGGAATGGCGTATTCCCACCCACTTAAAGTATGGGTTTCAGCATACCCTTGACGCAAATGACTAAACAGCCAAGTGGAAGGAAGCCACTGAAAAATCCGTGCAAGGACAGGAGGATAATTTTCAACAGGAAAAAACAAACCACCCAAGTACAGAATGGGCGTAATGACAAGTGTCAATAAACGACTAATTTGGTCAGGCTTGGGAGAGAGGAGTCCTGCTATCATCCCAAAAGTATTAAATAGCAAAGCCCCTGGAATGACAAAACACAACCACTTAAGGACACTGTCCCACCCGTGCCACTGAGAATGAGAAAGCCCGAGCAGTAAAAAGAATATGAAGAGTCCCTTAACCAAGGCAAGAGAACTACCACCCAGAAGGTCTCCCAGGAGAAGCCATACTTGATGGATGGGTTTAATACGATACTCGTTCACCAAACCTTGATGCCACTTATCCAACCACATCCCCCAAGCACCTTGGGCAAACGCTTCATTCCAAATGCTATTGGCGACCAATGCAGGGAATAAAAAATCCCAGTAAGGTAGTCCGTGGACGGTTTCCAAATACGGACGGAGTCCGAGAGAAAACGTCCAATAGAACGTGAGTGGCTGTGCAGAAAATGACAAGAGCTTCATGGCAAAACCACCCCATTCCTCATGCCACAAACGAGCCGCCATGGGGAACGTTCCAAAAGTAAGGACATGACGCAGGGAAGGTGACTGACCGTATAGAGGGGGGGCATCCATCAGAGGGGTATTCATGGGTTGTACGTTCTTTGGTGAAAACAAAACGAGGATTCGTGAGTGTCACAGCAAACAAAAAGCTTCTAGTGATGACTTACCTTTTATTGAAGAGCCAGAAAAATGCTGTTGAACCATACATTGTTCTGTATGTAACCCTCCATGGCGAGTCTTCTTCATTAGTATGTGCGAAACACACCAGAAAGGTAACCACTGCCGAGAGCGTGTTGATTGTGAATGATTATGTGAATGATTAAAAGTACAGTAGCGGTAAGCTCCGTCATACTGACGTGTCGGTATCCACAAGTAAAACCCTGCAACTCCTTGCAGGGTGAAAGCGTGACAGCGTGAAAGCGTGAGAGAGGGTCAGGAAGAGGGGGAGCAAATACGCACGCTCATGAAAATAAGAATGGGTCGAAAAAAGGCACGCTATTTGTTATACTAAAGGGAACTATCCTTTTCAAAAAAAGAAACACTTTTTTAGGGGTAATGTGCTTTATTCAACCTAAAAGTTTAGTTCAGCACTGTGATGTCTGTTGTTTTGTTTCATTATTTTTTGGTTAAACCCTAGTTTGGAATGCTCTCGTTATGCAAACCGAGTCTCACGTTACGCCCTCTGTGAATCCTATGCAGCAAGTAAAGATTTTTGATACGACCCTCCGTGATGGTGAGCAATCAGCGGGTGTAGGTTTTACAAAACTCGAAAAGCTTCAGGTTGCACAACAGCTTGCCAAGCTCGGGGTGGACGTGATTGAAGCAGGGTTTCCTTTTTCAAGCCCAGAAGATTTTGAATCCGTGCAACTGATTGCCAATACGGTTCAAGGGCCTAGTATTTGTGCGTTATCCCGTGCCATTAAGGCGGATATTGCCACCGCTTGGGATGCCATCAAAGGCAATGCTAACCCTCGTATCCATACTTTTATTGCGACAAGTGATATTCATATCCAAGCCAAATTTAAAAAGAGCCGAGAAGAAATTCTCACCATCGCAAAGGAACACGTTGCTTATGCACGAAACCTTTGTGCAGACGTTGAGTTTTCAGCAGAGGATGCAGGTCGTACAGAACCTGCTTACTTATACGCCGTACTAGAGGCGGTGATTGAGGCTGGTGCTACGACTGTGAACATCCCTGATACCGTAGGCTACATGATGCCTGAAGAGTTTGGACGTTTAATTGCGGGTATCAAAACAAACGTACGCAACATTGACAAAGCCATTATCTCTGTACATTGCCATAACGACCTAGGGCTTGCTGTAGGTAATTCACTGATGGGTGCCATGAATGGGGCTAGACAACTTGAATGTACCATCAATGGCTTAGGCGAACGGGCTGGAAATGCTGCACTTGAAGAACTCGTCATGGCTTTAGAAGTACGACAAGCTTATTTTAATGGACTCTATACGGGCATTACCCCCGAACATCTCTATGAGACAAGTCAGCTCATTGCCCAACTTACAGGGATTGCCGTACAACCTAATAAAGCCATTGTGGGTGAAAATGCCTTTGCCCATGTGTCGGGGATTCATCAAGATGGTTTCCTGAAAGGTCGAGAAACCTACGAGATTTTGCGTCCTGAGCGTGTCGGGCAGATTCATTCTCGGTTACCACTCGGGCCTCGTGCAGGTCGTGCCGCAGTAAAGTCCAAAATGGCAGAGATGGGCATCCAGTTAGAGGGTGAAGCTTTGGATAGTTTCTTCAAAGCATTTAAACGACTTGCCGATGCCCAAAAGCGCGTAAGTCATACCGACCTCGAAGCACTCCACACCCGCTGGGAAGCCGAAGCGTGCCAGCCCGTGGCACCTTAACGGTTCCTGATGATGGGAGGACGTGCGACCTCAAGTATCGATACCACCACAACCACCCTGCCTAGCGTCTCTCTCTTAAAAAGACAATGGGCAGGGTTTGTTGGGATGGTACAAAGATTCATACAACACCCTCATCAGACCCTGTATCACCTGCTGAGAGGGTTGGCTTGGGTATGGGTATTTGTCACAGCAGGCTGGGTATGTATCACTGCAAAGGATGCTTTTTTCAGCACCCCTGAAACGGCACGTTTACAAGCATTACAAATGCTACCCGCACCTGAACCACTCTCATCTCAAGCATCAGAAGCCCTTTTACCCATGTCGGTACGCCAAGCCATTGAAACCCAAACGGAAGCACTACCGCTAAACTCAGGCTTTAATACAGAGGCTTCACTCCAAAACCAAGCGATTGAGACACGCACCCATCGCAAACCCTCAGTCGCCAAGCCTCGTCGTGGAAAAAAACACGCATCTCCTAAAGCACATTATCAAACCAAACCGCTACCTGCACTACATAGTATTCCACTCAACAGTGCCTCCTCCGAGATGTTACAACGCTTACCAGGGGTAGGAGAAAAAATGGCACAAGCCATTCTAAATTACCGTAAAACCCATGGTAAATTTGAAAGCATCGAGGCATTGAACAACGTCAAAGGTGTGGGCGATAAAAAACTGGCTAAGTGGCGACCTTACCTCAAGCTTTAGGGGGTGGCGTATAATAGCGTTTACCTCGCAATGCTTCGGGCATAAAGCACTGCGGCACCTCAGGTGCATCGTGCGTATAGGTATAACCAACCCCATGCCCTAGATGCTTTGCACCTGCATAGTGGGCATCCCGCAAATGAAGGGGTACTGGATAACTCTTTCCTTCATATTGAATATCATGTAGGGCCGCATCAATCGCCATAATAGCTTGAGGACACTTTGGGGCTTTTGCCACATAGAGGGTAGCTAAGGACAAAGGAATACGAGCCTCAGGGAGTCCGAGTAGTTCACACGCTTGTGCTGCATTTTGAGCCAATACAAAAGCTTGAGGGTCAGCCAAGCCCACATCCTCTGCAGCAGTCACAAGGAGGCGTCTTGCAATAAAGCGTAAGTCTTCGCCTGCAGTTATCATTTTAGCGAGCCAGTATAGAGCCGCATCGGGGTCACTTCCTCGTAAGCTCTTTTGGTAAGCACTGGCATGGTCATAATGTTGGTCACCCTCCGCACCATCATATGCAACGCCATAATGTTGGGCAAGGTTTTGTAATACAGGCAAGGGTATCACCCGCCCACCCTCTTGAGAAGGTACTATCCGTAATGCGGCATCCAACAAGGTGAGCATTTTACGAGCATCCCCACCACTGTAGCGTAACAACAATGCCACACAAGCCGCCTTAGGCTCAAACACAACCCCCGTTAACACAACAGCACGACGTAGTATCTCTAGTAATTCGTTTTGCGTTAAGGCTTGGAGTTGCACGAGTAACACCCTTGAACGAAGGGCAGGAATCACTTGAAAATAGGGATTTTCAGTGGTGGCACCTATGAGTATCAAGGTACCTCGCTCCACATGGGGTAGCAGGGCATCTTGTTGGGTTTTACTATAACGGTGAATCTCATCAATGAACAGCACCGTAGCAACAGGTGACGAGGACGCTAAACGTTCAGTGGCACGAGCCACCACTTCACGTAACTCTTTAATACCACTTGAAACAGCACTTAACGACTCAAAGGCTGTTGTACTTGCCTTAGCCAAAAGCTGTGCCAAGGTTGTTTTACCAATACCAGGAGGACCCCACAAAATCATGGAAACTAAACGAGGTGTAGCGAGCGTATCGCCTGTTTTAGGACTTGCCCAGTGCGACAAAAGCCCCCCTTCTCCAAAAAGATGGGTCTGTCCTACTAGGTTTTGTAAATCATCAGGACGTAACTGCTCAGCCAAGGGTATTACCTGTGCCTGACTTTCTGATGATGACTGATAGAACGAGGACAATGCGACCGTGTGATCCATTCTTTAAAGTATGTTGGTAAATAAAGAGATTTCCCATGCCTCAATGTAACCAAATGTAACAAGAAAGGCATATCATGGTTATATTATTGCAAGAAGATGCCAAGCTTACTACTTTTAAGGGATAATACCAAAAAAGGTTTACTTCTTAAAAGATTCACTACGACCACGCTAGCAAATAGGCTACGTTAAAACAAGCATATGCTCATAGGATGATGTCTTTCATGTTTGTCGCTGCTATGCACACGCCCCCTCAAGATTCCTTGACATCTCCTCTTAACAGGACGATGGCACGGCGTTTGCCTTTACGCTTCAAAGCGGAATTTTCTGATGCAACGCCTATGCCAAGCGTCATGGTACAAGCGCCTGTTGCTACGCAAGCTGTAAGCCAAGTTTCCACACAAGCGGTATTACCCTCACAGGTCTCATCGCTCCAAGATACCCCTACAGTCCTCACACCCAAGCTGGTATTACCCAGTACGCAAGACGCTTTTGTAAAAGGGGTTAATGCAAACACAACCCCTTCTTTTAATACCCTAACCACGACAAATACATCCCCTACCATAGGGACACTCTCCAGTGCTTCATCCCACTATCCATCGGTAGGAACCACGGCACTTCATACACCCTCTTTTATGAACCAGTATCCTATTGTGAATAGTCCACAAGGGCATCTCATCACGACAGGCCAAGTTACACGTGCAGCGACCTACACGGAAGCACTCCAACTTTTACAACAGGGTAAGGTACGTCATGCGGACTTCTACCAACAGTCCAACACTTTATTTACGGGTAAGCTGCCTCATGTCGCCCTGACACTCCAGACAAAGGAAGTGTTAAGAGTCACACTCACACCAGAAACAGAGCAGTATTTAACAGGCCTAATGTTGAGCCATGGCGTACCCTTTGAGTTTCAGACCGTTGAACAGCACTGGCGGGACAAGCTCGGACGCTTTGCGTTAAACATGGTACAAGATTCCTTCCTACCGCTTGCACTGATTATGGGTGGCATTACAACAGCCCCCTTGATTATGCCTGCCTTGCAACGACTTTCAAACGGTACACAAGCTATCGGTGTCATTAAAGAAGCCATTAAGCCGATTCGTTCCCAGCATACAGTAGAGCGTGTTCTTGCACCCTATGCAGCAGAAGTACAAACCTCCGCCCATAGGTTTTTGAATGGACGTTTACCCGTGTTACTACTTCAAGGACCTCCTGGTACAGGTAAAAGCCATCTGATGAACAGTATATTGGCAGAATTAGGGCAGCGTCCGGGGACACTCACCCTCAATGGTGAGGTAAGTCCTGCCGTCCTTGATACGGTAAAGCAACTGTATTTAAGCAATCCAGAAGCTCAAAACCAAGTACTTAAAAAGTTGCAACAATTCACGGGTAACAAACCTATCAAAACCCTTGTGCTTTATCTTGATGAAGCCGAAAAACGGGGCATTCCAGCTGACCTTAGTGAACTTATTGTGAAAGCCATCGGGAACCCTAAGCAAGCTTCAAATCCAACCCTACCCGCATTGAAAATGATTGCCACCTCCAATGACCTTATTCCTTTTGACTTTGCGACTCAAAGCCGAATCGGGATGGAAGGGTTTGCCTTTGTCGACCACCCTTCCCCTAAGGCGATGTTGGTCATGACCAAAGAGATGTTTAAGCAGCACTACCCTGACATGCCTCTAACCGAGGAGGCTCAAAACATTCTCATGAAAGGTTTTGAAGAAAACCAAGGTTTTAGTATGCGTCGTCTACAAGCAGTATGGACTGATGCACAACAGACATTCCAACGCACCCTTAAACAGCAAAATCGTCAACCCAATACCTCTGAAGCCGCAAAACTTGCCTCAAAGACCTTTGCTGAAACCTTAGCGACAACGGCCATGGACCCTGCAGAAATGGCGGGCATGATTCGGCGTGAGGTGGTGCATCGTATGACGAGCTTGGGACAAAAACACGGATTTTCCCTCTCAGGCGACCAACGTTATGACCTACAACGAACCGCTTGGAAAAAAGCGGAAGCTGAATCTAAAACCCTCCTTCAAGACCTCCAGCTGAGGCTCAACGCACGTTCCATTCGTCATATGGTTTCCGTCTCTCTTGGCTTACCCACCCACTTGGGTGAAAACCATTATGTTGCCTTTTTAAATGGCAAAGCGGCATTGGAACCCATCCAGCCTGAACACGTTGTGACGACCATTCGTGACATTGCAAGTAAAATGAAACATCAACCCTATCGCTTCCAGTTTCCTTTTGAGAAGCGTTTTGCACAAAGCATGCGAGAAGCCCTCCGCCAACATATTCAAACCAACTTGCTTTTTCAAGCTGAAAATCCAGAAACCGAAAAAATCTATGGTAAACTTATCCAAAACTTGGGGGATGATGCCACCCTCACATGGACCTCAGACAAACAAGCCGCTTTGAAAGAGACCCTCAAAGCCTTTAACCACTATCGCCCTCAAGTGGAACCCGTCCTTGAACACCTACGCCGTGAAGACCTTGACCTTGTTTTGAAAGCCCTTGCAAAGGAAAAAACAGCCTCTAGCACGGGGCTTACAACACTGACATTGCCTAGCAGAATCCCAACAGAACATCGACAATTCCTTCAAAGCCTCTACAGTTTCATGAGTGGCTTACTCGAACAACACCCTGCTTCATAAAAGTGAGGCTGTGTGGTGTTTTACTTAGCATCGCCCTGAGCAAGCCCTCACCCTGAGTAAGTCTCCGCACAAGCTAGTCTTCTGAGGGTGCTTCAAAGTACAGAACCGTGACACCATCACCACCCGCCATGGCTGCCTCTGGATGCCAATGTGCCACCAATGGATGTTTAGCGATATGGTCTCGTACAGCACGCTTTAAGGCACCAGTACCTTGCCCATGAATACAACGGATAGGAGATATTCCTGAGGGTAGGCAGCGGTCGAGATGAATATCCAATAGTTCAAGGGCTTCAGATGCACGGAGTCCTCGTAAGTCACACACTGCTGGATTACCCTCTTTTGCGGTTTGCAGTCGATGAGGTGTTTCATGCGTTACGACGTTAGCACGCTGTGCATGTTGTGCTTGGATTTGGGCTTGACGTGAGGTTTCTGCATCCAATGAACGCTGTTTCAATAAACCAGCTTTGACGGCTAAAGCTTGGTGTACGGCTCGTTTGGCTTGTCCTGGGTCACGCCAATGTTGGGGTCGGAGGTCTTTTAGAGCTACTTTAGCCGTCAATAACCCCAGACGTAAAGTCGCTTCCTGTGTGTTAGGGTGAAGCTTTTCAATACATCCCAACTCATTGAGGGTGACGCAAAAAACGGATTCTCCTTTTTTAAACGTAAAGAGAGGGGTATCGCCGTGCAGGGTAAGGGCTTCTTCTTCCAGTAAAGCTTCTAAGTCCTGCAAGGTTCTAAGCCCTTGTTGTTCCAGCTGTTTAAGTTTAGCTTGGAAGGCTAATACACCAAGATAAGCACGTTGCTCGGGCGTTTCAGGGAGTGGAAGAGGGGAAGGCGATGATTCTGAGCTGACCCCTTGTAAAATTTTGGGCAACTCAGGCAGGGCATGGTCATAGGCGACAAGTTTTTGACGAAGTGTCCGTTCCAATAAGGACAAACTGTCTGAAGTCCGCTCTAATCGGGTTTTTAATTGCGTCCGCCACGTGCGAAGGGTCCCATGTTTTTCATCATTGAGACGCTTTAAGGTGGCGCTAAGTTGCATTTCTTGTTCAGTGAGTTGAAGCTTTAGGCGACTTACGGTTTGCTGGTCTGTGTGGAGTTCCAGCATCTGTCGTTCCATTTTTGCAATCAGTTCTTCACTCCATACGCTATGCTCGTGGCGATACGCTTGGGCTTTGGCAAGCAAACGTTCAGGAAGATGGTACCGTGTGGCAATATGAAGGGTGTGACTAGCCCCAGGAATCCCCACAAGCAATCGATAGGTGGGGGTCATCGTGACAGGGTCAAAAACCATCGAAGCATTTTGCATGTGTGCGTGCTGCATGGCATGGCGTTTTAGGGTTTCAAGGTGAGTGGTGACACATACCCAGGCACGACGTTCAACCAATGTATCTAAAATAGCCTGTGCCAACGCACCACCTTCTGTGGGGTCTGTCGCTGCGGCAATTTCATCCATCAAAATCAACCAGCCCGTTTTATCTTCTTCCAAAGCAAGGTCTTTCAACCAAGTGAGGTATGCAGAAAAACTGGAGAGCCCTTCTTCAATATTCTGTCCGTCCCCTAGGTAGGTTATCAGATGTTTTAACCATGGCAAACACGGCACCTGTGGCATACTTTTATCTTGCAATGGCACCGTCTCAACAGGCATCGTAATCGGTAAAGTAACCCCAGCTCGATGTAAACAGACAAGTAAACCGAGGGTCTTTAAACTCATCGTTTTGCCCCCAGCGTTAGGGCCTGAAATCAAAAGACACTGGCTTGAAGTGGTACCAAATGTTAGGGTATTTCCGTAAACTTGAGCGACTTGCTTGGGAGGGTGTAGTAATAAAAGAGGGTGCTTTGCCTCTGGAAGATAAAAAGGGGGGCATTGGGATGTGCAGTCGTTAGGTGTATGGTCGGATGCGTCTTGTGGCACAGCGGGTATGCTCTGATACGATGTTTTTACAGGTACACCATGCCACTGATTTGCTACCAAGGCACTTGCATGCAAACGTTCTAACATACCCAGTGCATGCCACCACCTTGAAAGCTTAGGCAGTCCTTCTTGCCAATGGGTTGCAATGGCATCCAATAAGCGTTGTTCTTCTTGAAGCATCGCCGTATGGTGTGCCAGAAGTTGTTGTTGGATTTTCGCAAAACGTTTAGGTTCAACATACACTAAACGTCCCCCTTCACTGCGTGCCACAATCACACCCATATCTGTATGATACTGCTCCGTAGGGACAGGTAGCACCCAACGCCCCTCTCGCTCCGTTACCCCACGACTCATCCCTGAAGTACCCAGTCCCCACTGACGTGCAATGTCTTCAAGGAGTCGCATACTGTCTTGTTGGAGCGTACGATAATCTGAAACCAGTGTGGCATAGGTCGGACTTGCATCCAAGCGAAAGCTGAGCGTGTCGGGGTCAAGATACTGATTCATAATCCCCAACAAATGATGAATAGGAGGCAAATGGTGTATCCATGTAAAACCCTCATCTTGCCAGTCATGCTGATGATAAGCCTCCCCCTCAAAAACCCATGGATATTGTGCCTTAGCCTTTCGTGTTGTAGGTAAAAGGTTATTTTTAAGCCACCCCACCCATTGTTGTAGTGCTTGAAAAACCACAAACAGGGTTGCCCATTCATGCTTGGTTAGGGGGGCTTGTTTTGTAAAGCGTTGCCATAACACACGCCAAGCAGGTTTATGAGCATAGGGGGAAGAGAATGTATAAGATGGCAAGGCACCATAGGCACCACTCTGTGACATCTTTACAGTACTCACTTGATGAAGACGCTGGCGGAGGGTTTCCAAAGGAGGGGGTGGACCTTCCGCCAGGTAAAGGGCCTGAAGCACGGTAACACACCGTGTATGCCACGCATGGAGCTGATATACCCAAGGTTGTAACTCAGTGGTATCCGTTAAAGAAAGCTTTTTGATACCTTTTGATTCAAGGACCACTTCTAGCCATGTGTCTACGGGTAAAGCGGCAGGGTCGTCCTCTGCTTCTAACTCGGAAGAGGTTGCATCCGTCCATTTATGAGAGGAAGCCCTTAAACAGACTCCCTCAAGCGAAGCGACATCAAAAAAGGGCATCGACTCCCAATGCCACACGCCCCAGTCACTTAAACAAGCCTCTTGCAATAAAGCTTGTACAGCTTCCCAGTTTAAATGATGGCGTGTGGTTTCGGATAAAAACGTGGTTGTAGGGTCAGCCAGCAGGGGTGTCGTCACTAACAAGCACCCACAACTTCCTGTGCCACAGTCGTTTGTAAGGTGTCAACCCATGCAAACACCTCTTGAGGGGTGTTCAATGCAAGACAAACTGTATGAGGACTTTCCGCCTGTAAAGCAGGATGCTTTTTAAACATATTGGTAAGTACATTACCAGCCCCCACCTCAAGAATCACATCGGGTTTTAATGCCGTGATGGTATTCATGGTATCAAGCCATTTGACACTGTGGGTCATCTGTTGTGTGCTACAGGACTGTATAGTTTCAGGCTGAACGGTGAGGGTACCCGTCACGTTCATCACAACAGGACACAGAGGGGTATGATAGCTACAGGTACTAAGAGTTTCCGTAAACACAGCGGCAGCGGGTGCCATCAAAGGCGAATGAAATGCCCCACTCACAGGTAAAGGCACCACACGTTTGGCACCCGCTTGTTTTAATGCCTCACATGCCCCTTGTAGCACATCTTTTTGAGCCGCAATCACTTGTTGCTGATGGGTATTCTCATTAGCAAGTAAAAGCACCGTGGTATCAGACAGGTTTGCCGCAGCACGATAGGCAAGCAAAGCATCCTGTACTTGTTGGGCATCCATCCCGAGTACAGCGGCCATGGCACCCTCAGGGGCTTGCTGCATTAAAGCCCCTCGTAAGCTTACAAGCGATACAACCTCTTGCTGAGAAAGCACCCCCGCAGCAAAAAGAGCAGGGTACTCCCCTAAACTATGACCCGCCACAGCACAAGGCTGCCAGCTTGGCAGTTTTTCTTGCAAAGTAGCTTGCAATAACTGATAAAGCGCCATGGAGACAGCGGCAAGCGCAGGTTGTGTCAGTTGCGTTTGATTCAGTGCTTCTTGAGGACCTTCTATCATGGCTTGCTGAAGTGAGACCTCGCCAACTGGTTTAACCGCTTGTTGGAATGCAGCTAATACGGACGCTCCTGCTTCAGACTGAAAAACATCGCCCCCCATACCAATACTTTGGCTCCCTTGACCAGGGAAAACCACAACCACCCTTGGAGATGAAGCCGTGCTGAAATTTTCTAAAGTAGCACCAGGGGGTATGGGTGTCATTCTCATGGCATTAAACAATCTTTCGTGATTTTGGATAGTGCTATAGTGCTTTAAACACACTGGCAAATACAATACTTACAATGAAACGCTATGACAATATTGACGAAGAAAGGGCAATGATATACGAGATTATTCTAACATAAACGTTTCAAGGAAAATCGTCCATAAAACACTAGCATACTTTAGGATTTCGTTTACTTCATGCCACTAATAATGTATACTGGACATGCAATGTGGTTAGTTTCAATCGAAACTCTGCACAGTTGTCAATGGGGTATTACGACATGTTGGGGTAGTCGTACAAATGCAAAAGTTTTACAAATACAAAAAGTATGACTTTTGATATAAACTGTCTGCCACCCCGAGCTTCTTGAACAATACCATGCCCTTACCCTTGATAGGGTCTTTTCTTGATTGAAACTCGTCTTTTAAAATACGCATGCCCTATAGCCTACAGATTCTGCCTTGGGTTGTTTTTGTAAGGTGATGCGTCATACGTCAGATGCTTTTAAAGCGTCTTTTTGGTTGTTACAGCTCAAGTGTCGGGTGAACTTATCACGTGCGTCCTAGTTTGTATATCAGTCGTGACTATCCTACTGGATGGCTAGCACCACCCGCTAGCCCACTTAGTGTTGCCTCCTTACAGGTGTCCCAACGACGCACAGCACCACGCAAGACACCTCGTATGGGCATAAACCTTTCTGCAGAATGCTTTCCTTTTGCATCCCAACTGATACCTAATAAGCAAAACCTTGCATACCTGATTAACAGTACCATTTTAACGCGCTTCATGACCTCTATCTTGCGGGTTACTGTCGACCATCCACGGTTTAATCCTAACCCAGAGGCAACCCCTTCTGAAAAAATGAACACGTTTTTAGAACGTATGTTTGTTGAATTTATTGGCACGGGTTCAACGCTACTCTCCTTACAACTTAGTATGGACTTTGCTTCAAAAGCCATTCAGCATATGCAAATGTTTAACCCTAAGTGGCAAATCCATCGTCCTGCTCATATCTTAAACCAACTTCCTAAAACGGTCTCCAAAACTCAAAAAGACAAAATTCAAAAAGCACTCGAAAGTGCTTTAGGTACCACATCTCAAAAATTGATGTTCAACGTACTGTTTAAGCAGGGACACTTGCAACAAGTGACCCAACACCTTGAAAAGCAAGGACTGAAACCTGCCCATATCCAACTGATTTCAGGACGTAGTCTTGAAGAAGGACTCGAAAGACAATTCTTCCACTTAAACCTCCTTGCAAAAGGGGTGCTTATCGTGGGTGCTTTGGGGAATGCACTGTGGGGTGGATTTGGCGTACAGCTTTTGAATGATAAGTTTGTGGCTCCGATACTTGTCCCTAAAGTGAAGGCACTTTTTGGAGTCAAGCCGAGTCTCTCACCCCCCAGTATGTTTTCAAATACCACCCCGCCTACACCCAGTCAACCAGCCCCACCCTACACGTCAACCACTGAAGTACCGGCACCGCTTTTAAAAGAAGGAGGTAAGGCTACCTCATGATACTCAAGCCTTTCATCCAGCAACCTTCTGTCATGCGTATTCCCTCTCTTGTGCTTGCCAAGGATTCTCTAAAATCCGTCTCAAACCCTGCCATGCACAACAAGCCTCTCGGCACCACAAAATTCACGGCTAACATGCCTCTTTCACCTTCATGGGAAGATGTACTTGCACAAAGACTTCAAGGGCTTGGCACCCTCACTTATAAACATCTAGGGAACTACCTGCAACGTCATGATATGTTCAGCTCCAATGCGTTTATTGCGGGTGCTGCCATTTTATGCGCTGCCCGTATTAAAATTGCCAATGCCAGTGCGACTGAAGCCAAATACACACCTCAAGAACAGCAACGTAAACGAGAAGCCATTACAACGACCACTCGGGAAGTCTTAGGTTGGAGTCTTTCCTACGGTTTGTTACGTTTGATTCAAACAAGCGTCTGCGACCTATGGCGTGGTGCCACGGGGTTACGAGTGGTACACCATGAGGGTGTAACCCCGTTAAGTTTGGGGGCGGTGCTGTCTTTACGTCCTTTACGCACCATAGTAAAAGGACTGCGAAACTTTACAAAAGACGCATGGCACCTTGTACAGGGGAAAGCCGTTTCTCTGACACTCACACCCGCTAAAGGACCTGCACATTATAGCCTCCATCCTGAAAAAAGTTGGTTTCTTAAAAACCCTAACAGTGCCTTTGCAAACACATTAAGGCAATGGGGTGAAAAAAAACTTGGCACTGATGTCCGCTTTAAATCTCAAGCATTGAGGTCGCACGCTGCGTTACTTGAAGGTGTTAAACAGGTTTATCAGGTGGCACCTGCTTATGTAGGGTCAATACCCGCATTGTTACTTTCAGGGATTGCACTGGAATGGCTTAGTTTACGTTACGGCAAGCAAATCGTCAATTTACTTAGCAAACACGTTGAGTACGGCAACCCTGAAGACTTCCTCCCTGTATCAGGACCACCTCGAGTGCCTTCTTTACGGCTGTACTACCCTAGTTCCTCTGAAGGTAAGCATGATAAAGTAACGGCAGACCAAGAATTTACAACATCGCTTGAGGTCCATCAACCCGTTAAAACCATCCCTCTCACCGCAGAAACAACACTCAATACGAGCTTGGCTAACCTCTAAAGATTCAACCAAGGGTTACGCCAACACACTTTGAGCGTTTTCTATCCCAGGCAAGCCCCACCCAGCCTTTTTGAGAGGATAAGCATGTGCCTAGGTACCTTCAAAGTAAACACTCTTTTTCATGGAACGATTCTGGTATTTCTAAAAATATCGGGTATGATTTGGATATTGTATCAGGTGTTTTACTCAAAGACGATATAGCTTTTTGTCTGACCTGATAACATTGTTGAGTTATCAGTTACCTTAAAAGGATGTTAGTTTTTATGAATCCATTGTCTTCTTACTTTGTAGAACTTACTAAAGATGCTGCATTAAAAGCTTTTTGGCGTAAAAGTACGTTAAAAAGCTTTTTAAAACAAAATGGTATCTCAAGCACCGAATTATCCACTTGGGATACAACATCAGAAAAGACAAAGGCTCAATATTTACAAGAGCTGTTTTATAAGCTTATACAACAACCAAACAATGATGGCTATAGAGTGATATTTGAAATGGCAAAGTCACTTTCTGAAATGAAACATTTCCCAGATTTAGAATCAAAAGAAGATACCAAATTAAAGGTTGAAGAGGCTAAGAAAGCTATCTTTCGTCTTAAACAAGCATATGACGAACTCATTGAATCTAATAGACATAAAAAAGATGTTCAAGCACGTAGAGAAGAAGCAGCTAAGAATAGAGAAAAAGCAATCCAAGAAATGAAAACGTTAGAGACACTTAAAAGCTCTCTTGAAAAAATAGTACCAGAAATTGGTACTCAGGCGGGAGGTTATGCATTTGAAAAATGGTTTTATGAGTTAGCAATTTTTTTCGACATAGACACAAGCCAACCATATACAGATAGTCATGGCAGGCAAATTGATGGTTCCATTACATTTGATGGTAATACTTATCTGATAGAAACGAAGTTTCTTAAAGATTGTACAAAAACAACAGATGTTGATATTTTTCTCAGTAAAATTGGTCGTAAAGCGGATAATACAATGGGCATTATAATTTCGAGACATCTAACTAATTAGCTGTTATAATGGTCATTATTGTTTGTCTATAAGGATGATACAACCATGACCTGTTCACACTGTCCAAAATGTGGTTCCGCTAACCGTGCGAAAGCTGGCTTTATTCA
>JBIIZQ010000037.1:0-7047 GCA_044346175.1 Vampirovibrionales bacterium | reverse complement strand
TCAGCTGTGCCACAAAGGCTTCTTTCATGACTGCCCTTGGGGTAATCTGGCTCAACACCACGTTTTGAAACTCTAAATAATCTTTCATCGTCTTCCAAGCTAGCTCAATAGTATACTCAAAACGCTGAATCACGCCCTCTTGCTCCAGTTGCGTTAACGGACGTTCTTGCTTAATCTCAATCGCTTCTCGTAACAAAGTGTAGGCACGTTTAAAGTTATCAAAACGGTAATGCCACCGTGGTTTTTCTTGTACAATCATTACGATTGCTCCTTTTTCAGGACCTATTTGTAAAAAGTAGAGACCTACCTATTGTTAGAGGTGTTGGTTTTTGGGAGGGTTACAAACCCTCCCCTACATTACGTTTTGGGATGGGACACGTAGGGGACGGTTTATAATCGTCCCGTTATTGGAGGCATTGGGATAGCATGCAAGAGGAGAGAGGAGGTACAAAAGTGTACTATTCTAGTGTGACATATGGAAAAACAGTCAACATTCTTTAATTTGCAAACAACGCCTAAGTACACCCAAGCCACAGCATTATAGCACAAACCACCCAGTCGCCCTGAGTGGTTTGCCCTCATACAAAGTGACACGCTATAAAGCGAGGTATTTGGCTTCAAGGTAGTTCAAGAAAGGCTTCATCGAAAGGGGTTCCCCCGTTAAATTTGTAAGGAGTTGCTCAGGCGTGTAAAGCTTTCCGTACTGATGCACGTTCACGCTTAGCCACTGCCGCAACACGGCACAATCCCCCGTAGCAATGTGGTTCCACAGCGTAGGAATGTCAGCTTCAGCTTTTTTAAGAATCATGGCACTGTACAAATTCCCAAGGGTATACGTCGGGAAATACCCAAAACTGCCATGGCTCCAATGCACATCCTGCAAACATCCTTCGGTGTCTGTGGTAGGCCGCACCCCTAAGTACATTTCGTACAGGGTATTCCAAGCCTCAGGGAGGTCAGCTACGGCAAGCGAGCCATCCATCAGTTGTTTTTCAAGGGTGTAACGGACAATCACATGTAGGTTATAGGTCACTTCGTCCGCTTCTACTCGAATCAGGCTCGGCGTAACGCAGTTTACCCCACGGTGAAAGGTCAGTAAATCCACATCGTCTAACGCTGTGATACCTCTTGATTGGCACATGCCACGTAACACACCATAGGCATGACTCCAAAACGGTAACGACCGCCCCACAAGGTTTTCCCATAGCCTTGACTGGCTCTCATGCACTGCCATACTCGCCCCTTCGGCTAACCCAAGAGGGTGCAAGCGTTGCGGAATTCCCTGCTCGTAAAGCCCATGCCCCGTTTCATGAAGGAGCGAAAACAAGGAGCTTGTCCAGTCTTGAGGAAAATAACGGTTGGTTAAACGGACATCCATCGCACTGCTCCCTGAACAAAACGGATGAGCGGCTTCGTCAATGCGTCCTGCCTCAAGATTAAAGCCTAAGTGCTTTGCCAGTGCTTGGCTCATAAGTTTTTGTGTTTCAACATCCACAGTACGCACCCGCCATGGGAAACGTGAGGGGGAGAGTCTATCGCCGAGGGTGTCAAGGAGTTGGGTTAAACCTGCCTGTAACTCGGAAAATAAGGGGTCAAGCTTGGCAACGGTTAAGCCTTCTTCGTACTCGTCTAACAGGGCATCGTAACGATGGGCTGTCCAGCCTAAGCAGTCGGCGTATTCTTTTGTTAAGGATACAAGCGTTTCAAGGTGAGGTTGAAAATGCTTAAACTGGTTGGTTTTACGAGCTTCCACCCAAGCTGGTTGGGCTTTGGAACTTGCTTCAGACAAAGCCTCCACTAAACGGGTGGGGACTTTTTTAGCTTGCTGAATTCGTTTATACAGCTTTTTAATGGCAACAGATTCCTGAAAGCTTAACCCTTGCACTGTGGGATATTCAGCGTGCAGCATTTGAAGTTTTTCACCCAGTTTTTCTACCGCATTGGCAAATACCGTATCGGTTAATAACTCATGATACATCCCTGAAAGGGTACCGTAGGCTTCGCCTCGTGGTGCCACCCCTTGTTTAGGCATGTAGGTTTCAATATCCCAGCCCATCAATGCCATGGCATGTTCTAAACCTTGTAGCTTTTTTAAGTGCGTTTTAATCCCTGCCAAAACTTGAGTATGCTCCTCAGTAGGCGACATACCTGAAGAAGCAATATAGGCAGAAGAGGCAAGCGTTTGAGCAGTTTGAAGGCTAAACATGGGCGTATAGATTCCTTGAAGACACACAAATAAAGCAAATAAAAAGGCTGAAAAAGGTCAGACATATGCCATGAGTATAGCAACTTAACGCCCCCTTGTTAGCCCTTATCTGAAGGAGTCTCCGTTAAATGAAGGAAGGTGCCTAAGATTTTTTCAGAAAAGCCACGCAAGCTCCGAAGCAGAGGATAGTTTTTTGAATGCCCCTGTAACCAAGCATGCGTTTTCATGCACTACGATATGCCAAGAGGAAGGACTCTCTTTCATGATGATGATGAGCGATATGGATGATAGCTTGCTACAAGAGTTTTTAGTGGAAAGTAGAGAACATCTTGAAACCATTGAACCCGACCTTCTGATTTTGGAAACCCAACAAGAAGGCGCCGACCACGAAACCATTAACCGTATTTTTAGAGCCATTCATACCATCAAAGGGGCTTCAGGCTTTTTTGGGCTAGAGGCAATTAAGCGCTTGTCTCACGTGATGGAAAACATGCTCATGGCATTTCGTGATGGTAAAATGTGTCCTTCTCCCACGAACGTTGACCCTTTACTGCAAGGTGTTGACCTTCTAAGACAAATGGTTGACAACGTCTCAGAAAGTGAAACCGTACCCTATCAAGAAGTTTACCACCATATTGAATCCATTATGAATCAAGGGGAAGTGCCTCCAAAAACATCAGTAACAACGCCAACAACACCGACAGAACCCCAAGCTTGGTTCTGTGAGCAGCCAACCCATACCCATGCCCTATGGGAACGCTTTAAGGCAGATACTTATATTCAAAGCCAAAAAGAGGGCTGTTACTTTTATCTTTTAAGTGGTTTGAAAGAGATTGAAAAAACCAGCTCTTTCTGTGACTCTGTGGGGCTTATCATTGCGAAAGATGACACTCGCATTCTTCTTTCAACTGTGATTGACCCCGAACTCATGCGTATCAATGTAGATGGTATTGCCACGTTGGAACATCTCCCCTTTATTGAACCCATGACAATCAGCACAACCAGTACAACGGGTGCAAGAACCTCGTGTGATGACACATCCATACCTTGCACTCAAAGTACCCTTGATGCGTTAAGTGATGAAAGTGAAACCCAACTCGAAGAAGAAGCTGAAGAAGCTAATGTAGCTTTGCATGAAGCCATGGCACAGTGGGGCTTTGCCAAAGACCTCATTGCACGTTTCCCTAGCTCGATGAAAAGTCAAGAACTTTTGCAAATGGCAGCTGAAGGCTACCATTTATACATGGGGATTGACCTCCTGCCCAGCGTACGGAAGCAACTCCCTTCTTTTGCCAAAGTCTATTATAGCGACGAAATAGGCGACTTGTTTTTCAGTGTTGTAGAGCATGACATTTTACTCAAAACCCTTGAAGTGGATGCCAAGCATTTACTGGCATACCCTTGGCCTAAAGCCTTTACGATTGTATTTGCTGAGTACCGTAAAAAATTGAATGACCACTTAGTAAAAATCATGAATGCAGACCCCACGTTTATTGCAAATCAAACAGTACTTACTGACCCTGAGTTCTATGTGCGTCAAGGATTCCCAAGTATTTTCACCGAGTACTTCCTGCCTGATGCCAATACCCTACGTCAGCATGTCTTAGTAGGAGAGCGTCCTTATATTTTGATGGTGGAACCTAAAAAAGTCGATGAAGCACAAGCCGTACTCTCTACCGTGGGGACGGTCATTGAACAACATAAAACCCCACAGGGGCTTGAGGGACTCTTGTTCATGACTGTCCTAGAACCCCTTTTGCTGGAAGCAACCTTAGAGGGTAGCGTGCATAACTTAAGTGAAATAGAACTCCCTCAAGGGTACAAATTACAAATTGAATCCCTCAGAAAACAAATGCACCTTCAGCAACAACTCAAAGCTAAACAAGTGAGTACGCCCGCAGTGGGTTCGTCAAATAACCCAAGCACGCTCTCTACACCAGGTGCTACCACGGCAAATACGGTAAAAACGCCGCCTAAAACATCCAATACTTCTAGTAGTGGGATAAACCCCGAGGTAGAAACCGTACGTGTAAAAATCGACCTCCTTGACCGCCTCATGGACATGGTAGGGGAACTCGTCCTGTGTAGAAACCAATTAGTAAGAAGTTTTAATAACCTTAGCAAAACCCAAGCACTTAAGGGAGGCGACCAAACCGACCAGCAAAAGCTCTCCTCTTTGGTGCAAAATATGAGCTTTATTGCCACGTCGCTTCAAGACCGTATCTTGCAAATGCGGATGCAAACATTAGATGGACTCTTTAAGAAGTTTCCTCGTGTGGTAAGAGACCTCTCTCAATCGCTCCAGAAAGACATCGCTATTGAGATTTCAGGACAGGATGTTGAATTAGATAAGTCGGTCATTGAAGTGCTTTCAGACCCACTTACCCACATGATTCGTAACTGTTGTGACCACGCCATTGAAACACCTCAAGAACGTGAAGTGGCTGGAAAAAACCCACGTGGTACCATTCGTCTACGAGCCTACCACAATGTAGGACGTATCCATGTAGAAGTGGTGGATGATGGTCGAGGCATTGACCCTGAAAAAGTGGGAAGCAAAGCACTTGAAAAAGGGCTGGTCTCCCAAGATAAACTTGATACGATGAGCGAGCAAGATATTATCCAATTGGTTTTCTTGCCAGGGTTTTCAACGGCTGAAAAAGTCACCGATGTTTCAGGTCGTGGTGTGGGGATGGACGTTGTACGCTCCAAAATTGAAAAAGTGGGGGGGAGTGTGTCTATCCATAGTGAAGTGGGCGTAGGGACAACCTTCACGATTAAAATCCCACTCACACTAGCGATTATTAACTCTCTCATTGTCAGTGTCCAAGGGAAACGTTTTGCGATTCCTCAGGTGAATATCCTTGAAATTCTTCGTATTGGTAACAGTACTCGTACAAATGAATGGAAAATTGACCGTGTGGGTAATACGGAAGTGGTTCAGCTCCGTGGCGAACTGTTACCGCTTGTACGACTAGAGAAAATTCTCCATTGGGATAGCGTTACAACAGCACCTAGCGTACAGGAAAATGGCACCCATACCGACCTCAATATCCTTGTACTACGCCATGGCGACCATCAATATGGCTTGGTCGTGAACCGTATTGAGGACCTTGAAGAAATTGTAATGAAGCCCCTTTCAGGGTTACTCCATCACACACGTTGTTTCTCAGGTACGACCATTTTAGGGGATGGCTCCGTGGTGATGATTTTAGACCCACAAGCCATTGCAAATATGGAAGACCTTCAATTCTGTGAAAAAGAAGCCCGTAAGACCTTCGGCTTACCCGCCATGGATGCCCGTGTTGAAGAGTGTGTCAAAGTACTCTTGTTTAAAAACCACGAGGCTGAAACTTTCGCAGTTCCTTTACGAGACATGCTCCGTATTGAACAAATTGACCTCACAGAAATTAAGGTTGTTAGTGGGCGAGAGTTCATTGAGTGCCGAGGGCATATGCTTTCCATTATTCGTCTTGAAGACTACCTGCCAGTACGTCCTGCAGAGTTTTCACAATCCACGGCATACCTTTTATTACCAAAACTTGGGTGCCAAAAAATGGGCGTACTCATCAGCGAGTTTATGGATGAAATGGATGTAAACCTTCATGAAGACGAGCAACTCTTTGAGGAACGTGAAATTCGTAACTCGGTGCTTGTCGAACATGAACTTGTGCCTTTACTCGACATCAACTTGCTACTGAAACGTAATGGTATTTTCAAAGAGATTATGGAAAATGCAGAACTTTTGGGAGGTTCTACGCCTGAGAGTCTCTTGAGTGTGCTTAATACGAATCACGCTGAAATGTTATCCAGAACAATCTAACGAGTCATGGTCATGAACGCCCTTAACACCTTATTTTGATACCGCATCCTACCAAAGGAGTTGTTTACTCAATGAATGCTATAGCCTCCTCCTCACAGCCCTCAGCAGAGCAAGTATCTGTATTACATGGTGATAATCACTTGCAGTTTTTACTCTTTCTTATAGAGGGTAAAAAGTTTGCCATTGAGTTGGATGATATTCGTGAGATTAACCGCATGCAGCCGTGTATGTCAGTAGAGCGTGGGTTTGATTGGATTGAGGGGCTTATCAACCTTCGGGGGTCAGTAGTGACCATGATTAACCTACGAAAACGTTTAGGCATCCCTGAAAATCCCTCATTACCAGAACGGTATCAAATTATCTTGGAAGAAAGTTGTGGGGCTTACTTTACGGCGTTACAAACCACACAAGCACTCAAACCAGCATCCACCACCAGTCATCCCACGCCTTCACAAACGCAACAAAGAGAACGCCTAGGCATTATTGTTGATAGCATTGGCTCCATTTTAAATGTTTCTGAAAAGCATCTTTCGCCACTCACTGGCACCAGTAGTTATGCGGCAAAGGAACAGTATCAGGAGTGTATTAAGGGGGTCATTAAGGTTGAAAATCAGCTGATTAGTATTATCGACCTCAGTAAAATCATCCAAGAGCATATTGAGAGTTCATCGTTACCGTATCATAGTCATAAACACGCTTCATAATCGCCATACTATCCAACGCTACCCTCTCCCCCAACCCCTCTCCCTGCAAGGGTGAGGGGAGCATGTCGTCATACCGATGCAAATCGGTATCCACTCCTCGTTGATACTACAAGCCCTCTGGATGCCGACCAGCGTCGGCAGGGACGGTGCGTAATTTTAATAAACAGCCCTCTCCCCCCGTGGGGGGAGCCTTGCGAATACGAGCTTTAAGCTCAAGCAACTGTTCGGATGATTTAGGAAGTAAGCTCTAGCGACCCAGCTCCCCCACGGTATCAATGGTATCCAATGTACCTAGAGATGAACGGTCTGCTAGA
>JBIIZQ010000008.1:0-76481 GCA_044346175.1 Vampirovibrionales bacterium | reverse complement strand
ACTCATAAAAGCGTTGCAAAAAAACACGTTGGTCACACACGCCCGACACAAAAACACGTATCTCGTAAGGCTTCAGCCAAACCTTCTGTGACTTTAAAAACCCTCCAAGTAGCCTCTTTACAGCGTCAAGTAGAGGGTGTCGCCTCAGCGGTAAAGCAAACCTACAAGACCCTAGCCTCCCCTACATCCTACCATGAGGTTGTCATTCACGCTCCTCGTAGCTACCATGCCTCCACACAGAGTACCTCAGGAAACACTCGTAGCTTACCAGACCAAATTACAGAACATATTACCGCGCTTGCAAACCATCTCCTTGTGGCAGACCAAGCACAAGCGAACGTGCCACCAGCCATCATACCTCCTGATAACAAAACAGCCTCGGCACTCGACGCTAAACCAAAAACCGAGAAATTCCCCAAACGTGTTCGTATTTTACGAGCAACCAAAACAGAACAAACATTTGTAGGAAGTGCATCCCCTGTGCATCCAACAGCAGTGAAATCTGCGGTGTCTTCTCAGCAACCACAGCCACATAAAGTACAGCAAGTCGCCGTGGCAAAGCGTCAACCTGTCAAAGTGGCGGGTACCGTCAGTGCTACTCAAAATAGGCATTCGAGAAAACGCCCTCGTAAGATGTCTCAGCGTACGAACGAAGCTTTAACGATTCAACAAAATCTTTTAACAGATACCCCTACAACAAGCAACAGCCCATCCTCTGAAACCTCCGCTTTCAAGGAAGTGTCTCTCTATGAAGCACTCACACACCAAGAAACCACCTCTAAGGTACAGGCTTCCACTGAAAAAGTAGACCCCCTCTCCCCCTCCACCAGTCCCCAAAGCATTGTTCAACCACAAAGTATGGTAGGCAGGGATGGTGCCACTAACGGGAATCCAGCATCCCGTTTGGTTACAGTGGATTTTAAAACCAGTGTGCATCAAAGTGAGGAACAAGCCTTAGGACTCAAAATCCAAGCCCTTCAAATGAAAGAAGCTCAAGAAGATGTCAAAGGGACTCGCTCAGAGTATTTCCCACAGCTCTCCTTACAGGGCAATACAGAGTATCTTCGCGCACTTGACGGTGATAACCGCCCTGTAACTTCTCTAGGAACAGGCGTTATTCCAGCAGGTACCCGTTTTCAAACAGGGGCAACACTCAGTACGCAATACATGGTATTCGATTTTGGGGGTCGACGACACCGATTTGAAGGTGCGAAAAAAATCCTTGAAGAGAAACTTCATGAGCTTGCCCAAGAAAAACGCAATCTTCATAACCAAATTACAGAAGCCTATGCCAAGGCTTATGAAGCGTGGTTCGACTGGCAATCTCAAACCACACTGACCCCCTTGTATGAAGCCCAAGCCATGCTTTCTGATAGGTTATTTCAAGCAGGGGTACAGTCTCGTTTGCAACTTACTGATGTACAGCTTTCCTATCAAAAGTTCCGCACAGGTATTTTGGAACGCTTTAAGCTTTACAGTGAAGCCCTTGAGAAACTTTCAAGCTTAACAAGGGTTAAGTATACCCCTGAAACAACCCAACTTACCCCTCTTGACGCTCTCCCCGTTGCCGTGGACGAGATGGACTTTGATTACAGCAAAACCCCTGATTACCTTGCCAACCAAGCAGGGATTCAAGCAAAATTACATGAATACGAAAGCAAGCGTAGGCAAAAATACCCTGTGGTGTCGGCCTATGGCGTGTATAACCTACTTGGCTTTGATGAAAGTAGCCTTGCAACCACCCTAGACACCTTCCGTCAACGAGCCGTGCAAGTGGGCTTCTCCACTCGGGTGAGTTTATTTGATGGTGGAAAACTCAAAAGCGATGTTGAGAAGTTACGTCTTGAAGTAGAACGTTTAAAGCTGGAAGATGAAAAGCGTAAACGTCAACTTGAAGACACAGACTATGGCTACCTCCAAGATGCCTTTATTGTCGAACAAAATTTGCAACAAAGTGCGACAAGTCTGAAGCTTGAAACCTTGAAATTGAGCGATATTGAGCGTTTAACCCTTCAAGAGCTCATTCAAGAATCACAACTGGTTCAACAAAAATTGAACCACGCCCAACAAAGCATTACCTACGCCAAACACCAACTTAATCAGCGTAGCGTGGCTTATAAGCGCTATGTACTTGTTAAAAATGGTTTAGACACCTTATGGGAAACCCCTCCTGCCTCTAAAGCTTCTGATGTGTCTAGTGTGTCAAAATCATCTGCTACTTCCTCTAAATAATGTGTGTGTGGTGTCACCTGTATTTATCTTCCTTTTTTTCCTTAATTTAATGGTACCTTGGTCTTATGATGATGTTTTCGGAGCATACACCCCCTACACCACCTGAAGAGGTGTCACCCGATGCTACGGCAGATGCCGTACCGTCTCAAGAAGAAGGAGCCTCTGCTTCTTCTCAAGGGAACACTCAAGATAACGTTGTCTCTTTACGAGATACCGCTCTGATTGCATTGGAACTGATGGCAAAGTTCAATCAAGTCCCTATCAACATGCCAGCCATTATTAAGGAATATGACTTAGGCGCTTCAGAGGAAGGCGATATCCCCATCCCGCCCCAAGAGCTTTTACGGGTTCTTAAAAAACTGGGGTTCAAAGCAAAACTTAAAAAAATTCCTCAGGTTGAGTCGCTCAAAAAAACGGGCTACCCGTTCCCTGTATTACTTCTTCAAAAAACAGGAAGTTATCGCTGCGTATTTGGTGTAACGCCTGAAAAGGCTACCGCCATGGCACTCCTCCCTGACCAATGTCACCGAGATAACCTTGCCACGGGCGAGGCACCTCTAAGTGTGTTGCGTGAGGGCTACTCAGGCTATGCCATTGTTGCCAAGCATAAGTATGTTGAAACCTCTATCCAGTTCGGATTGAAATGGTTTTTCAACGAGATACTCACCTATAAACGTATTTTAGTTGAAGTCCTTTCAGGTGCCTTTTTGGTGCAGGTGTTTGGATTGGTTACGCCGTTATTTACACAGGTGATTTTAGATAAAGTCATTGTGCATCACAGCATGACCACGTTGAACGTATTAACGGTTGCCTTTATTGCCATGGCTCTGTTTGAGGCTGTCTTGAACTTGGCACGTAACTATTTGTTTGTACACACGGCTTCTAAAATTGATGCCAAGCTTGGCAGTAAACTTTTCAAACATTTGTTTGGTCTACCTTTTCAATACTTTGAACACCAAAAAGTTGGTAACATTGTGGCAAGGGTACGAGAACTTGACGGTATTCGGGAGTTCATTGCCAATAAGTCTATCAGCGTGATTGTGGACACCATCTTCAGCGGGGTGTTTGTTGTCATGATGTGCCTATACAGTGTGAAACTCACTGCTGTGGCCTTGGTATTTATTGTACTCATTACCCTTATTTATGTTTTCCTTACGCCTCTCTACCGTGACCGTTTAGAGGATAAGTTCAAAATGGCTTCTCAAAGTAATGCCTTCCTTGTTGAGAGCATTACAGGGATTTTAACAGTAAAATCCCTTGCACTTGAAGGTAGTATGCAACGCAAGTGGGAAGACGCTTTAGCACGGTATCTCAGTGCCAACTTTAACCTCGCCATGATTGGTCAGTGGGCTCAAGCTTTTGTAGGACTCCTACAAAAGGGGATGACGCTTACCATTTTATACCTAGGGGTACAGGCCGTCATTGACCAAAAACTTAGCGTAGGACAGTTGATTGCATTTCAAATGTTCATGAATCAGCTTACAGCACCCATTTTACGTTTAGCGGGTCTGTGGAACGAGCTACAACAAGCTTTACTCGGTATAGACAGGCTCGGGCATATCCTTGAGCATCCTGTTGAGATTAGCAATGACCCTAACGAACCCTCCATTACGCTGAACCAAATTCAGGGCGATGTTCGTTTTGATAATGTCTCGTTCCGATACACAAGCTCAGGGCCTCAAGTCTTGAAACAAGTTTCATTACGTTTTCCTGCGGGTAAAATGATTGGTTTGGTGGGTCGGAGTGGTAGTGGTAAGAGTACCCTCACCAAACTTATTCAAAGACTTTATCACCCTGAAGAGGGCGGTTTATTCCTTGATAATGTTGATATGCGTCATATGCACCCCACGTGGCTCCGTAGCCAAATTGGCGTAGTGCTTCAAGACAGTTTTCTCTTCAGTGGTACCATTAGTGATAACATTCGTATGCCTCGTCCTGATGCAAGCCCTGAAATGGTGATTCGTGCAGCACAGCTTGCGGGTGCGCATGAATTTATCAGTCAATTACCTCAAGGATACAATACAGAGGTAGGAGAACGAGGTGCAAGCCTTTCAGGCGGGCAAAAGCAGCGCATTGCGATTGCACGTGCGTTAATTACCAACCCTCGGATTCTTATTTTTGACGAAGCGACCTCGGCTTTAGATAACGAATCTGAACGACTTATCGTACAAAATCTTCAACGTATCAAACAAGGGCGTACGGTCATTGTCATTGCCCATCGTCTCAGTACCGTACAACAATCCGATGCCATTGTGGTGATGGATGCGGGTCGTCCTGTTGAGGCTGGCACGCATAACGACCTTATTACTCGTGGGGGTACCTATGCACACCTCTATGAACAGCAGCAACGTGAGGAAACGAATGCCTCAACGCAAACCTTACCTCCTCCTAATGCCCTCTAGTTTTTGAAATCCAAGTTTTTGACACCTTAGTATGTCGTTTATGATGTTGCCCCCTTTCGTGTTTGTCCCTTATAGTTGATACCGTACTGCACTTATGATGACCCTGTTTAAAGCACTTTTTGAACGCACAGACACCCATGAGTTTATGCCATTACTGGCAGAAATTGAGGAATCTCCCGTTAACCCTATTGGTCGTGTGATTTTCTGGACTGTCACGGGTGTTTTCCTCTTCGTTGTGCTTTGGAGTTGCTTTGGAGAAATTGACATTGTCGTGACTTCTCGGGGAAAAATTCACCCTGATGGTCACGTTAAAACCTTGCAACCCTTAGAATCGGGGATGGTGTCAAATATTCTAGTCAAAGAAGGACAAAGGGTTAAAAAGGGGCAGGTTCTTATGGAGATTGACCCCACCCCCGTCAATGCCGCCTTGGGGGGAGTCACGGAAAGCTTAGCACTTTCAGAGGCAGAAGCAAATCGTTTAAATGCCATGGTGACTGGTTCTGGCTATGCTGGCACGAGCAGTCAATCCGCCTTATATGAAAGTTCACGCAACCGTTTACAAGCACAGCTAAATGCCAAACGGCAAGAATTAAGCCGTTTAGATGCTCAAAGAGAAGGTGTCTTGACGGCCAAACTTAAAGCTTCCGAATTACTCAGCGTCGCTGAAAAAGAAGAAGCACGCTTAAAGCCTGTATTGGATATTATTGCACGGGATGAGTACGACCGTGTCCAAAGAGACATGGTACAGCAACGTCGCACCCTAGAAGAACAGGACGCTAAACTTCAAGAAATTATCGAGCAACAGCAAGGGGTAAGACAAGAAATGCGTGCCATTTCTGAAGAGTTTGATACCCAAGCACTTGAAAAACTCACCGACAATGAACGCCGCAGAACCGAGCTTTCAGCAAAACTGACTGAATTCAAGTTCAAGTCCTCTAAGCAACAAATCATAGCGCCTGTCGATGGTGTCATTGATGGTGTTTTTGTGCATACTTTAGGGGGGGTCGTAAACCCTGCACAAAAGGTTTTTACCTTGGTGCCTTCCGCAACACCACTGGTATTTCGTGGCGAGCTTGAAAACAAATTTAGTGGCTTTATAAAACCTGGTATGCTCACGCACATGAAGTTAGATACTTTTGACTACCAGAAGTATGGGATGATTGACGGTAAAGTAAAGCTCATTTCTCCTGATGTACGAGAAGACAGCAATAAACGTGCCGAACCCAAGTTTGAAATTGTTGTCACGCCCAACGTCACCCAACTATGGGTTGATGGGGAATGGAAACCTCTGAAATCAGGGATGACCGTAACCAGTGAAATTAAAGTAGGGAAACGACGCTTAATTGAGCTGTTTATTTACCCCCTCATTAAAAACTGGCAAGAGGGCATGTCAGTTAAATAAACCCCTTATGGAGACATTCTTTATGAGGGTGTGGATACTACACCCTCATTTCGCACGAAGTTGCGAGCATAAAGCCAAATATCAAGCCTACCTAATCGCCTTGATATTTGGCTTGAATCGCTCGAATATCTTCTTTAATTTCTTCTTGAATCTGTGGGTCTGTTTCAGCCACTAAAACCTCTTCTAACAAACGTAAAGCTTCCCCAATACGTCCCATTTTTTCATAGGCATAGGCTAAGTTATTTTTGTAAATCAGTTCCTGAGGTGCCAGTTCAATCGCACGTTTAAAGGTCTCTACACAAGATTCCAGATTTTCAAGTGCAAATTGTGCCAAACCTAATTGATTCAATGCCTGATGGTGTTCAGGATAAGCTTCTAAAACTTTGTAATTAAGCTCCTCTACTTGGTGCCAGTCTTCGTATTGAGCAAACAGTAAAGAAAGCTGATACACCCCCTCAATATGATTAGGGTTTAGTACCAACAAATCCATATAGCTTGCAATCGCCTCAGGTAAACGGTTGAGTTGTCTCAATACCGTTGCTTTAATAAACAATAGGGTCTGGAACCATTCATCTCTGAGGGGGTGTGCATCAACATCTTTCATGAGGTTATCAAGCATGGCAAGATGTTTATCAATGGTTTCTTCAGAAACATTAAGTTTACCAAGTGTTTTAGCGGAGTCGAGTTCTAACACTTCTGTAAACAACTCTAAGATTGGACGCATCATATGCTCAGGAGGAAGCATATTACAGCAGGAACCAATCATCATGAGTGTTTCATTGCGTGTTTGAAGGTACTTGGGTTGTTCTAAAATGAGCCGTAAATAGAGTACTTCACCATCGAGGTCACCGACATGTTGCTGCAAAAAAAGTCGTACACAATGAATCGCCGAGGGCATATCCTCAAGGTGTTTATGGATTAACGCCAAGTTATACCACGCTTCTGACTGGGTACTATCAACCTGCAAAGAAGCTTGAAAATGTCTCTTTGCGTCTTCTAACTGACCCAAGGTTGCAGCTTCAATGCCTTTTTGGAACAGCTCATCACTTTCAGCACAAACACTCGCATCAGGATGACGTTCAGTGGTTCGTTTCGGACTATAAGATAAAGGATGCCCTGCCGTGGGGGGGGTATCTTTCTCAAGAGATGGAGAGGCCTCGGTTTCACCGCCAGCTTTCGACGACCACAAATCGCCAATAAGGAGCGTTTTCAACTGCTCCCATTGCACTTCAAGCTGCGTTTTAAGGTTCTGAATATCTAATGCCATAACGTTTTTAAACAGTGTGGTACGTTCACAAAGCTTCAATAAACTCATATTCAAACATAAGACAATACCCGTCGTATTCAATTTTTTTCTCTAGTATGTAGAGGTTATCTTGAAGAGTATCGGCAAACGCTTCAGGAAACCTTAACGCTCCAAACGGGAAGTCCCTTTATCCGTGTAGTTTTTGTACGCCATCAACGTTCTACGAGGGGGCTAAGAGGTCATTGTAAGAGGTCATTAAATGGAGATACAAGCACACGCCCCTCCCTACATACCAAGAAGTGTCAAGGCTATGGGCTTTTAAAAGCTTGTCCCCCTAAAACTTTGAAAGGCTAGGGGGACAAGGAGGATATCTCTCAAGTGGCTTCCCTTCATCGCTTCTCCACGCTGATAAGCACTATGAGAGAAGGGCTTGAAAGAAAAGCCATTGAAAGAAAAGCAAGTACAGCAAGCGAACGGTCTACTCGTGGTCAATCTGAGCGCGCTGTAAACTGTTGGAATAGTCTACAAACACGGTTTTCCACTCGCTGAAACTATCAAGCATAGTTTGCCCAGCTTCACGGTGTCCGTTCCCCGTGTGTTTTGTACCCCCGAAAGGTAAATGAACCTCTGCCCCAATCGTCGGTGCATTGATATAGGTAATCCCGGCGTCAAGGTCTCGCATGGCTTTAAATGCGGCGTTCACGTCTGCCGTATAAATCGCACTGGAAAGCCCAAACTGAATACCGTTGGCAACTTGGATAGCCTCCTCAAGACTCTTAACACTGATTAACGCTGTAACAGGGCCAAAAATCTCTTCTTGGGCAATCCGCATTGTGGGGGTTACACCGTCAAAAATAGTCGGTGCTACAAACCATCCTGAACCTGCTGCTGTATCACGATAACCGCCTGTGAGAAGGGTTGCTTTATCTTCTTCTTGTCCAATGCGGATATACTCTAAAATACCTGCCATGGCACTTTCAGACACCACAGGGCCCATGTGCGTTTCAGCCTTTAAACCATCGCCTACTTGAAGGGCTTTGGTACGTGCCACAAGACGCTCACGGAAAGCGGGTAAAATAGCCTCATGTACAATCAACCGACTGGCCGCCGTACAACGTTGACCACTCGTCCCAAAGGCTGCCCACACGGCACCATCCACGGCAAGGTCAAGATTAGCATCAGGCATCACAATAATACAATTTTTACCACCCATTTCCAAACTCGTACGTTTAAAATCAGCAGCGGCAGCCGTGTTCACCCATTTACCTGTCACACTTGAGCCCGTAAAACTTACCATCGTAATATCAGGATGGGTTGCCAGTGGCTCCCCACAAGTACTGCCACGACCTGTGACAAAGTTCATAACCCCCTTAGGCACACCAGCTTCTTCAAGAATCTCTACCAAGCGTAAAGCACTCAAAGGGGTATCGCTTGCGGGCTTCAGCACCACCGTATTACCACAAATAAGGGCAGGTAAGAGTTTCCAACTAGGAATCGCCATAGGGAAATTCCAGGGTGTGATAAGTCCGCAAACCCCAAGAGGTTGACGGATAGTCATGGCAAACTTGTTAGCAAGCTCAGAAGGGGTTGTGTGTCCGAACATGCGTCGCCCTTCACCCGCAGCGTAAAAGGCCATGTCAATAGCTTCTTGCACATCGCCACGCGCTTCAGCTAATACTTTTCCCATTTCACGGGTCATTTCTTGGGCAAGTGCTTCTTTACGCTCAATGAGAATTTGTCCTGCACGGAAGAGTATCTCAGCCCGTTTGGGAGCGGGCGTGAGTCGCCAGCCGTCAAACGCCGCTTTAGCCGCCTCAATGGCACGCTTCACATCTTCTTGGGTACTTTGTTGAAAGTAACCTATGACTTCAGAAGGGTTTGCGGGGTTGGTATTGGCAAAGGTTTCACCCGAAACGCTCTCAACCCAAGCACCTGCAATATAGTTTTTAAAGATAGTGGTCATCATCATTTTGTAAAAAGCCCTTTCAAAAAGCCACAACAAACCGCCAAGATATACAAACTAACAAAAAACAAAGTAACCCCCTACCTTGAACAACAACAGCATGATGCGTATCTGTGGTGTGGTGGTGGGTATATGGTGTGATGATAAGGTGAAAAGGAGAATCCCTGATACTGACTCACTCAAGGACACTTTTTACATGAAAGCGTACACTTGTTAAGAAAGTTGTAAGACAAGTCCTGTCAAGGCTCAAGCACTTTTACCTACTTTTCCTATCTACTAGTGTACCTAGTAAGTCTCTTTTTGTACAACCCCCTTTTTTTAGGTGGGGGTTTAGCACATGAGGCTGCATCGCACCTGTTTTCTCACGTCATCACCGATGTAAACAGTCTGAGCATAGGACTATCACCTTACACCGTCATTCCGACGCATGTCGGAATCCAGAGGGCTTACAGTAGGGGAGGGTTTATAACCCTCCCGCAAAAACCCACCGTAAAAACGACAAACGGCATACACAAACAACCCTAACGGGAGGGTTATAAACCCTCCCCTACAATAGGATACCAATGAAGGCGGTGCTAAGTAAGATGAGTGAAATAAGGTGAGTGAAAACGGTTTTAAGATGCAAGCCTTCATGCGATTGCCCTGTATAGGGTACGTTTTTTAGATGAAGGGTTTTTCTATTTGTAGTATCATCAAGGAGTATTCGCATCTTAATAAAAAGTTAATCACTAGTATCAATACCCTCCTAAATTATCTCAAGCATTTTCTTGTATATGCCTTTCCTTTATCGCAAGCCCGATGCAAAGCGACATGGCATTAAGTTTCTTTATTAGCCTTTACTTTGTGCCTCCTCATTCAAGGAACACCCTCTTTTATGGATACGCTGACCTCTTTTTTGTCACAACCCGTGCTAGAAGGCACTGGATGCCCTATCGCTCCTTCCTCTGAAACACCCTTATATGAAACCCCACGTGTACAATGTTATCCTTTTACTGTGGCGGATTTCCCTCTTCTGAAAGCCTTGCATCAGCACCCTTCCGTATACCCTACCACTTTTACAGGCTATAGCTCGGATGAACGTGTCATGGCAGAACTCCAAGAGTATCAGACTGAATTTGAAGTACATGGTATTTCTCAGCTCAAAATGATGACAAAACCCACAACCGACCAACCTGAACCACGCTTTGTAGGGCGTGTTGGTTTGCAATTTAAGCAGTATCATCCTGAACGAGAAAAAGCCTACGAAGTAAGAGTCTCCCTGATGCCCGAGTTTTGGGGAGGTGGTATTGCCACAGAGGTTGTCCACGCCACCCTACAGTATGCTTTTGAAGTGATGGCACTTCCTAGGCTTGTGGTTGGATTTTTTGAATCCAACAAAAAGTCTCATACGATTGTTGAGAAGTTAGGCTTCCAGTACCTTGAAACCGTCAAAGACTATGGCGAGCCTGTCCTGTATTACGACATGCTCAAACCACAGTGGTACGCCCTAAAGGGTTAAAAAAGGCGTTTAAGAGGTTATTTACCCTCTCCCTCCCGCAAAGGGAGAGGATGATTTTTCGTTATGCAGTCAGTCGTTATCGAGGCTACGCCCCCTAAGCAAATGCCCACACACCTTAAGAACCCGACTGAGGATATTCCTTAGTCGTAAGGGTCATGCCCGTAAGCTTGCCTTCTCGCAACACCAGTAAACGAATCGGCTTACCAATGCCTGCGGTACGAACGGTTTTTCGCAGAATTTCAGGCTCTACCACAGGGGTCTCATTCACACGTTGAATCACATCCCCCACTTGTAGCCCTGCTTGAGATGCAGGAGAACCTTCAATGACTTTCGCCACAACAACTCCTTTGGTATCAAGGGGTAAGTTCAAACTTTTAAGGATGTCGGCATTAAGGGCTGCGGTAGAAACACCCACATAAGGACGAATCACACGCCCTTGGGTGATGAGGGCTTGGGCAACTTCTTTGGCGGTATCTGCTGGAATTGCAAACCCAATGTTTTGCGCCTTCCCTGAAATCGCCGTATTGATACCGATAATCTGCCCCTGTAAGTCAACAAGAGGGCCCCCTGAGTTGCCTGGATTGATGGCAGCATCGGTTTGAATATAATCCACGTCACTACTGAGGTCAGGAATACGTCTTGAAATACCGCTGATAATCCCAAGCGTCACGGTATGGTCAAACCCGAGTGGAGAACCAATCGCTAACACCCACTGCCCAGGGCGTAAAGTTTTAGACGTACCAAAGGGAAGGGCTTTCAGGGCATCGCCCTTTACTTGAATCACGGCAAGGTCTGTGAGTGGGTCTCTACCGATGAGTTTCGCAGGAAGCTGTTTACCGTTATTAAGGGTAACAACCATTTTATCGGCTTGTCGTATCACATGGTCATTCGTGAGAATGTGTCCTTGGGTATCAAGAATCATACCACTGCCATTCCCTAGCACCTTGCGTGTTTCTTCTTGTGGCACATCATTAAACATACCGCCTTGCTCGCCAAAGAACGAGCCAAAAAGTCCACCGCCAAAAAGTCCGTCAAAAGGCGTACGTTGAATACGTTGTTCGGTTTCTGTGTCAATATTCACAACACTGGGGGCGACACTACTTGCCACATCCGCCACCAAGCTTTCAGGCATACCAAAGATACCTTTACCCTGAAGAGGCAGTGCCTGAGAGGGACGGATGCCCCCTTCTGTAGCGGCTGAAAAACTCTGACCAAGCATGCGTTTGGCAAAGGCTTCTTCCTTAACAGAAAGCACCAAACTAAACAAAGAGACCAAAAGTGCCAAGCCGCCAAAAAGCATGGCAAGTTTTGCTTGACGTTCACTGGTCGAAGAGGCTTTGGGATGGTTTCTATCTTGGTTTGACATCATCATCATGAGAAAGATAAGACTCCTTGAGCAATTTAAATAAGCACGAAGCACCAATCAATGAGGCATAAGGCAGGCAAGTTACGGATACCAACAACGGCAACAAACTGGTAAAGGTAAAAGTGTCATGATGCAAAAGTGTACTGCCTTGAGTTTAGCAAAATAAAGTACGCCCGACTATCCTACATCATGGGTAAGAATCTTAATAAAAGTTTATCTTTTGGAGACATACACAGCACTGATACGATTGAGGGCATTGTCTAAAACCCTCCCGACTAGTTATGCTTGGTATAGTAGGCAGTGGCTTGGGATAGCCTAGTAGCATTCCCTGAGCGATGGTACCATTCTCATGGCAAAATCATGTCACTGTAGCCCCTATCATTGCCATAACGTTTTTTGTGTGTGCATTGCGTCTTTATTTTAAAGGATTCGGTTTTATGATGATGTTTTCTCAACCTGCTTTGGTATTGCAACGTGTTCTTCGGGTAGATGGTCATTTAGTAGACTCTTTAACCCTTGCCAAAATCATTGATACGATTGAACAACATCAAGCCTCTTTTGAACTCAATGCGTTACACATTGGCCCCTCAAAAAAAGACTTTTCCTTCCTGAGCATAACCCTTTTTGTCAAAGATGAAGCTCATCTTACAGAAGTATGCACGGCATTGATGCCCTACGGCGTACAACTTGAGCCTGCTCGACGCTTGGATACACAAGATAGCTCTCAAACCCTGACTACCGATGCAAAGCCCATGAAATCCATTGAGACCTTAGCCCCACGTCATATTCAAGCCCAAGCACCTTTGACACTTCAGGGGGTCTTTGCCCAAAAACTACCTCAAGGGGTATTGGTTTCCTCACAAGAAGTATGGCCCGTGATGGTCAGTAGTCGTCAAGCCTCTTTGCACCAGAGCCATCAGTGGGTCATTGCCATTCATGCCGAAGCACACACTGCCACACTTACACCGCTCGCCCAAGTAGACCATGAGCGTGAAACGGTGGTTATGGGGACACAAGGGGTATTATGGCAGTAGGCATTGCTTAAAATAGCACACCTGTTTTTTGAATATACTCCCCAATTCGCACATCATGCTTAGTGTTTCTCTCATGATGCCATGGTCTCTCGTTAATGGTATATGGTATAAGGCTCCCTTCCTATGACAACCCCTCTTTCAATAAACACCCATGCTACGATGGTACCCCCAAAAAACCTTTCATCCTCTTTTCAGGATACGTTCACAACGTATCAACCCGCCATGGAGACGTTATCACAACGCCATGGATGGGATAAGCCCACCATTTTGATGTGTCCACCGACGTTTTTTGAGGTTTCCTATGTCATTAACCCTTGGATGGAAACAGGCGTACCTGTTGATGCCCAAAAAGCACAAAGACAGTGGGAAACCCTTGTAGACACCCTAGAAACTAAAGCGGGTGCTAAAGTTGTCACCATGCCTGCAGCACCGGGCTTACCCGATATTGTTTTTACGGCAAACCATGCCTTTATGTGGGGCAATAAGGCATTGCTCGCCCGTTATAAAAACCCCGAGCGGCAAGGCGAAACACCTTTAGCGGCAGCTTGGTTTAAGACTTACGGGTATGACGTTTTAGAAACCCCTGAAGATGTTCCTTTTGAAGGTGCGGGAGATGCACTGATTTGGCGTAATGAATTGGTATTTGCTGGGTATCGTGCCAGAAGTCATTTTCAAGCCCATTTAGATATCGCTCAAGTATGCGGTTTACCTGTACTACCCTTGGAACTGAAAAACCCACGCTTTTACCATATTGATGTGTGCTGTTGCCCCATGGAGACAGGACATTTTATCTACGCCCCAGAGGCCTTTGACGATTACGGACGGCAAGTCATTGAGTACCATGTTCCTGAGCGTTTACGGATTCCTGTTTCAGCCGATGAAGCCGCCAATTTTGCTTGCAACGCCATTAGTGTGGGCGATAGCTTGGTGTTTAATCAAGGAAGCCCTGAATTAGTAGCCACGCTACGAGCAAAAGGTATTCAAGCTTTGGAAGTCGATGTCAGTGAGTTTTTGAAGGCTGGTGGCTCGACCAAATGTTTATCTTTACGGGTATTTACCCCTTAAGGACATACACACACCCATACACGATAACCACGCCAGTATATACCTCCTCTGCTATCTGGTTTCTGTTGGGTGTATGTTTTGACGTAGGGGGTTAAAAAGCCTCATGAGAGTGTTGCGTGATTTATTTATGTTACAATAGTTGCCATAACTTCTGTTTCATAACTCATGCTTCACACTCATGAGGCATCACACACATTTTTGATAGACGCAACCCTCTGTTTTTATTGTAAACCACCCTTACCTGTTTTCTAGGACGACTCCCTAAACGCTGACAGTTGTCATGATGCAGGCTGTTTTATGCCAAAATTTCCTTAGGTGATTTTGTTCGATTTACAACACGAGAAATTTTTTCTTTATGATGATGGCACAAGCTTCCTCTTCTTCTCATCATGGACACCATGACCAGCACTACGATTGGACGTGGGTTTTTCATCGGTTATCGCCCCTCATGGTCCAAGACAAGAAAGATGTGGTCATTCTCATAGCCTACACCTTAGTGGTCACGTTACTGACCCTAGCGGTACCGCTGACAGCACAAGCCTTAGTCAATACGATTGCGGCGGGTGTCTTGTTCCAACAACTCATTACTTTGAGTGCGATTCTACTTGGTGTACTGCTCATGGTGGCGGTGATTCGTGCGATGAGTATCAGCTTGATTGAAACCTTACAACAACGTATTTTTGTAAGAGTGGCGTTGCAAATCACTGACCGCCTCCTCCTTGCACAGCCATTTAACCTTAAAACGACGTATCCTCCTGAGCATTTGAATCGCTTTTTTGATGTCGTCAACCTTCAAAAGGTGTGGGCAAAACTGCTAACCGATGGACCTGCCTCATGTATTAGTTTGCTCATTGGTTTGATTATTCTGGGGATTTATCATCCTAGCCTTTGGATTTTTGATATAGGCATTATCTTGTTCTTGGCATTGGCTATTTTTGGCTTAAGCCATGGCGGGTTGGCAAGTAGTATGGAAGAATCCCATCATAAATACACATTGGGGAGTTGGTTGCAGGACCTTGCTGGGGCACAAGTTCGGGTACGCCGTCATGCCTCGCAGAATTTTTGGCATACCGTCACGGATCATCATTTAATGATGTATTTGGATGCTCGTAAGGCACATTTCAAGGTCTTATTCCGTGTGTTAACGTCTCATTTTTTCTTTTATGCCATTGCCAGTGTCGGGATTCTCGCACTCGGTGGTACCTTGGTCATTCAAAAACAGATGACCCTTGGTCAATTGGTTGCCAGTGAACTTGTGGTACTACAGATGCTCGTGGCAATGGACAAACTGATTCAATTATTTGAACCAGGGTTTGACCTCATGACCAGTTTGGAGAAAATCGCCATGCTCACCGAACTGCCGCTCCTTGAAACGACCTCCAACCCCGTAAGTTTACCCAATATATCCCTCACAGCCACCACGCAAAATGCTTTGCCCTTGCTGATCTTAAAGCAGTTATATATTAAGCCCGACACGCACACACACACCCCTGCCTCTGAAGCATCATTTGTTTTACCTTATTTAGGGTTGCGTGCAGGGGAAACCCTCGCACTGGTGGGTACCGTGGACTCCAACGCACTACGGCACTATGTGTTACGTGTCTGTGCAGGACTCGCCTTACCTGAGCAAGGACTATGTGAACTACATGGGGTTGATGTTCGTAGCGTGTCTCTATTACAGTGGCACCACAAAGTAGCTTATTTAAGCTTAGAACAGCAGGGGTTACTGCAAGGTACGCTAGCAGACAACATTTTCATGGGTTTACCCTACCGTGAAACCAACCCTGTATTGGTCTCACAAGTCCTTGCACTCACAGGCCTAGATGCAGCACTCTCTCAATTACCCCATGGGTTAGAAACCGAGGTACTGCAAGCGGGCTGTAATATTGAGAGTTCTTTAAAAGTGAGAGTTTTACTTGCACAAAACCTCTTACAACAACCTGAGCTTTTACTTTTAGATGATTTGTTGAATATCCTACCATGGCAGGAACGTACGGCACTCATGCGACAGCTTCTTGCCGTGGCTGGTACGCCTGCGTTTCCTTGGGCTTTAATAGTCAATACCTCAGCACCTTTCATTGCACAGGGATGTCAACGCTATGTATGGTTTGGACATCCTCACATGACTCAGTCGGATACAGCCAATCTGTCTGGACGTTGGCACTATGAAGAAGGCTTACTCAATACCCCCAAGGCGTACTATCAACAATGGATTCAGCAGGTTCATCCAGCCCATGGCGGGCATGTATCAGGTATTACGTCGTCTGATGGTTATCCGTTGTAAGAGAAAGCACTACTAAAGATGATGATGAGCGTCAGTTCTGTCGATTCTGGTTCAAGTGTGTTGACACAAAGTCACGCATTATCACGAGTGAAAACACGTGGCACCTACTCTCGGTTTGCGTGGGTGTTATTGTCAGTACTCCTAACGTGTCTTTTGGGCTTGATATTGATACCTTGGCAACAAAGTGTCACGGGTTATGGCAAAGTGACGATTTTTTCACCCATGGAGCGTCCTCAGGTCATTGAGTCACAGATTTCAGCCCGTGTATTAGCGTGGCATGTGCAAGAAGGAGCCTTAGTACGAAAAGGTCAAAAACTTGCTCTACTCCAAGACATTGACCCCAAATTCCTTGACCCTGCCCAAGTACAAAAGCTTCAAGGACAACGTCAAGCCTTACAAGCTCGCAAGCAAGCCGTCACAGAACGACTTGCCGCCATTGAGCGTCAAGGAGGGTTACTGGAAAACTCCCGAGCGGTGGCACTACCGACCCAAACAGAACGTATCGGACAAGCAAAAAATCGTGTGATTGTTTCGGAGCAGAATCTTGCAGCAGCGGCTCAAGTCCTTGAAACGGCTGAATTAAATTATCGTCGAGTGGTGCAGTTGGAAGCCGAGGGGCTACGTTCCACCCGAGACAAAGAACTTGTAACACTTGAACAAACCCGTGCCATGACCTCACATCAAGCAGCACAGGCACAGCTCGCTGAAGCACGTCAAGCCTTGAGTATCGCCCAGCTTGACCAAGCACGTCTTGGTACCGACCTTTCAGCAGGAATTTCAAACGTCATGGCAAGCAGTGCCTCGGCACGTGAGAGTCTTGCGGCAATGGATGCTGAAATTTTCAAACTGGATATTGAACTTCAAAACATTGCCTCACGAAAACTACAACAGGAGGTCATGGCACCCTGTGATGGTAGGGTGGTAAGACTTCTCCCTGTAGGTTTAGGGGAAACGGTCAAGGCGGGTGATATTTTGGCAACGATTGTACCCGAAACCGCCGATGTTGCCGTTGCCTTGTACGTGAATGATAACGATGCCCCACTGATAGCCCCAGGCGACCCCGTACGCTTGCAGTTTGCGGGATGGCCTGCCGTCCAATTTACAGGATGGCCTTTTGCCATGGTGGGTACCTTTGCGGGACGTGTGGCAGTGGTGGATGCCATGGATGACGGCAACAGTAATTTTAGACTGCTTGTGCGCCCTGACCCTGAAGCTATCAAAAAACACCGAGATGAACCTTGGCCGAGTTTACATAAGCTACGCCCTGGCTCCAAGGTTGCAGGATGGGTACTGTTAAAAACGGTGCCACTGTGGTTTGAACTATGGCGACAGTTTAACGGTTTCCCACCCGTGGTTGACCCTGCAAAATTAAAAGATAGTAAGCCCAGTGGGGGCTATGATAAAGCGTCTCAGGCCATGGATAGCTATTGGGCTGAAGATGACGATGAAAAACAAAAAGCCGATATTAAACGTAAAGTAAAGGCAAAATAAACGATGCCTCATTCTTTCTATTTTTCGCCTTGGTTTAAGCGTACAAATCAGTCTTCAAGCCTCTTCATCCTTACCGTGGGACTCTGCGTGTTATCGACTTGTGGTCCCATTGGACGTTCTCCAATACTGCTAGCCAAAGTACCTGCTGTGCATGGAACCATCTCCAAGCAACCTCCCAAAACAGAAACGCCTCCTCCCCTCAGTCAGGAGCATACTCTTAAAACCCTCACACCACTTACCCCGTTTACAGAGGCAGAGGCAACCAAGCAGGCCCTCAATGCCATCAATGGTGACACCGTGGAGGGTTCGACTTTTCCAACCTTTGAAGCTTTTTTAAAGTCGATGGAAGTAGCCCATCCAAAAGTTTTAGGGGCTCAACAATTAGAGCGTTTGGCTCAAGGGAAATACCAAGAAAAACAAGGTGCCTTTGACCCAAGACTATTACTCCTCACAGACACACAACGCTATAACAGTTCATTTCGCCCACGGAGTGGGAGTACTTACGACATCACAGGTAGCGTTAAAACACGTTCTGGGATTGAGTACGGCTTAACGTCTGATTTTTCAGGGGGCGTGCCAAAGTCACCAGGTACACCGAGTGGCGAGGGTGGTACTTACAGTGCCTTTGTAAAAGTCCCTCTCCTAAGAGGTTTAGGGGTCAATGAAAAAAGCGTGGCTGAGCGTCAGGCACTTTACGGGACTTGGGAAGCACAGGCGGCTGTTTTACAAACACGCCTTGATACCCTACTGGCTGGCGGTAGTGCCTACTGGGATATCGCCTTGGCACATCAAGCCTATGGGTTTGCCAAATCGCTTGAACAAATCGCAACCCAACGTTTTTCATGGATTACGCAACGAGTGAAAGCGGGGGATTTACCTGACATTGATGCTGTTGAAGCTCAACAGCACCTCAGCACACGACAAGCCAATACCTTGAAGGCGGCACGAACACTTCAAAAAAATGTTAATAAGTGGCGACTTTACTGGTGGCAAGCAGATGGCACCCCACAACCACCACCAGTGCTAAAGCCTGATGCTGTTTTTCCCTCACAACTGCCGACCCTAAGTGCCATGCCTGAACTGCCTAGTTTAACCGAGGCAACAGAGTCGATGCTTTCATACCGTCCAGAACTCAAGTATCTTGAGGCACAAGTGAAGGGTACGCAAGAGGCACTCAAACTTGCCAAAAACAACTTACTGCCTGAGGTTAATGCCAGCATTCAAGTGGGTCGTGACACTGGGTCTGGCGGTATTGGCACCGCACTTAAAGCTGGGGTAATGCTCAATGCCGTCCCGTTCAGGCAACGAGAAGCCAGAGGACAAATCTTACAGGCACAAAGTAAATTGGCTAAGTTTGCCTTGGAAAAATCGCAACTCTTACAAGCCCTTCAAGTTGATTTACAAGATGTCTATAATGAGATTGCCCTCCTCAAGGAGCGCTTAGCCACGACTCAAAAAGAATTACAGTTTGCTTCACAAATGGAAGCGGGGGAACGTCTTCGTCTTGAACTGGGAGACTCAACCTTGTTCATGGTCAATCAGCGTGAACTTGCGACCTTTCAAACCCGCATCAAGCTCTTAGAGCTTCAAGGCGAGCTTGCCAATGCCCTACTCGTATACCAACTATTAGTATCTCCTCATTAAACCTCCCCTTATGAGGGACTCCTATAGTTTACGGATGCTTTTAATGGCGTGCTTGCCTTGTTTTACAAAGTAGTTTATGGTTACATGAGGCTTAGTGCTTTGTATGCACAAAGTCTCCGCCGTACCGTTTGTTTATCGATATGTGGATTTAACTTTCTCAATGACTGTACTACACCCCCTTTTATCTCTTGAGCTTTGTGACGTATTACTGAATACAGAGTCTCCTCTTGAGAGAGCTTTAAATGTTATGGGCGATAAGCATTCTTTACTGATTATTCAATCGCTGCGTCAATTTGAACCCCGTCGTTTTTTGGAGCTTCAAGAGCAGCTCCCTGGTATTTCTACCCGTACGCTGACCAAGCGTCTGAAAATGCTTGAAGGGGTCGGTGTACTCCATCGGAAGCAATACATGGAAATGCCTCCTCGTGTGGAATATCGTTTAACCGAAAGAGGGCATGCCCTGAGTGCGATTATTGACCAAATGATGGCTTGGTCAAACACCTACTTCCCCTACACGCCTCACGTAAGAGGGTAAATCCTGCATTAACATGTTGGGAGGGGTATCGTAAGGCTTATGAATGCTATCTACCATCCTCACACGGTGTCTACGGTGTATTGTTTGGGCGGGTTACGTACCCCCACTGGTTTACCGCAAGGGTATTGGCAACACCATCGACCCGATACACTCTTGGCCGACCTATTAGCTGCTTTAAGAAGTCGCTGTCCTCTCCTAGAGGATACCCTAACGCACACACCACAGGCGGTGTCTCTTCTGGTGGGGTGTGCCAATCAGGCAGGTGAAGATTGCCGTAATGTCGCAAGACAAGCAAGCTTGCTCGCTGCATACCCTTGGGAGGTTTCTGCAACAACACTGAACACCTTGTGTGGTAGTGGGATGGATGCGATTCACCATGGTATGGCACTGATTCAATCAGGTATGGCAGAGGTTGTTGTAGCCTGTGGTGTTGAGAGTGCCTCCAGAGCACCGTATATTTTACCTCGTGAAGCCTTCATCCAAGAGGGTTCTGTAAAAACATCCGTGCTGGAAGACTCCCGTATCGGATGGCGACTCACACACCCCTCTTTTCAAAAACCTTTACCACCAAGTATGGCAGTGTTTGCTCAAGACATGCCTCACATGGTCGATGCTTGGTGCATCAACCAGAAGCACCTTAAGCCCATTTATCAAACCCTATTACATCAAGAGGTGCAAGCTTCTTGGGTGTTATCAAGCCATCAAAAAGTACACCACACCCATGCGTATCGAAAGGCGTTTCTTTACGACAGTGTTGAAAGGGCATCCCCTCGACTTGACGAATCATGCCGACCTCAGCTGACAACACAGCACCTTGCACGCCTTAAACCTTACCCCACGCCAAACAGTACGCTCACAGTCGCCACCATGATGGGGGTGTATGACGCTGCAGCTGCGGTTGTCTTGGTATCGGAGAATTGCTATCAAAAATTCTTACAAACGCATCCTTACCCCGTACACCATAAAGCACAAACCAATCTGCACCAACCTATTATCCTCTCCAAAGCCGTTCGTGTTGGCGGGCATCCTTTAGCGTTACCTGAAGCGATTCATTGGGCATGGCAAGCCATACAGCCACATTTACCGTCTACACACCAGACCCTGCACGATTGGGTGTATCATCCTGAGCGGTGCCTCCTTATGGGAGAGTCGTTTGTAGCAAGTGTATTACATGCTTTGTTTCAAGAGGGGGTGTTGTCTGAAAGTCAACTGACGGCGTGTCGCCTCTCCAAAGCACACGCCAGCGCATACAACCCCGAAGCACTACAAGCCCTTTGGGATACGATGCACCTCAACCCTTACGGAGGTTCACTTGCCCTCGGTGGCCCTATGGGGTGTTACGGTATTTATTTGTGTTTGGAAGCTTACATGGCTCTCATGCCCGCCGTAAAAGCGCCAAAATCTTATCAAGAGGCTTTGTTATTGCTGGGCGTAGGTATGGGACAAGCCCAAGCACTTTATGCCAAGCAATCGGTATAGCGGTGATACAGCTCACAGAACATCAGAAACCACTTCAGGTATCACACCCATACTTTAATACTCAAAATGGTAGCCCAAAGAAACCTCCCACGTCACGAAAACTGTCAAAAGTGTCAACTGACATAGTAGGCTGTATGCCCATGTTATTTTGAAGGGGTACGTCGCCACGCTAAAACGGCAGCACTCGCTAACACACTTAATACTGAAACCCCTAGTATCATGGGGTATATCCCCTCTAGGTGCCACACTTCTAGCGTGTGCCACTTCAGGCAAGCTTTTGCCAGTGCTTTCTGATGGGTGTAGTCATGGAAATACGTAAACAGCATGCCCGTAACGGTGGTAAGCAGTAGTGGCAATGCCAGCACGCTCCCCAGTATTTTATGCAGGCGTAAACTGTGTTGTTTTAGCGTCCGTAAACTCACAGCGTGCATCATGATTGATACCTCATTTTTACTTTACTTGTTTAAACAAACAAATACACTTATACAGGAGATGGTTCTTTGAGTTTTGAGCTTGAGTTTAAGTTTAAAAAATTTGCACCAGCTATTTGATTCATCCAATCAGGCCAAGGCGTGTCTGTACACTCTTTAGCAATTTCACAGTATTTTTTCGCAAACTTTACTTTAATTGAATCGTTAGTTTTATCGAACAGGATATCTTTAAACAATTTATAATCGGCAGGTCTTAAGTTAAAAGCATGCCTAGATGCTTGAGCATCCTTATTTAAGTCATTGTCTTTGTCTTTGAATTTTGGCACAAAATCTTTAAATTCGTCCATTGCTTCAATTGTTTTAATAAACACCTGTGGATTCAATGCATCCTCTATCACCGTGACACCATTTAATGGTTTGAAAATATCCTCCAATTTAACAATGGCATCTGAATTTTGGTCTGAGGTAACAAATATTTTTTTCATAAAAATATTTTTAGACTGAAAAGCCTGTGGGCTATTTTCAGACGTTGACGAAGCATTCTCATCAGTATCAACAAGACAAAATACTTTGCCTTTTAAATCAGGATGGTCTTTATTTAATTTTATTTCATAACACAATGGAGTATACATTTTTTTCAAAACATTATCTATACCTCCAACAGGCAGAACTTTTACATTATTTTTTGGAAACATAGCCTCAAAAAAAGTATCCAAGTATATTTTATCACTTGTCCCCTCACATATCACCCAGTTGTAATACTTACCCTCCTCTTCTAAAAGTGAACATAAAATAGATTGCCGTAAATCAGTATAGCTTTTCAAGCTATACTCAAATACTTCTTTACCATTTATTTGTCTAATACTTTCTGCAAAACTCTCTAAAGAGTGTGTATGAAAAGCCATAACTGATTTAAACTTTGTTCCCTCTTCAGCAGTATCTTTTTTAGACAAAAAATGTACCTGACCTTTTTGAATAACAGGTAGAAATCCATACCAATGAGTTGTTAAAAGTATTTGAGCATCCTTAGACATCTGAAAGAGCTTTTCAAATTGCGAATAACAAGCACTCATATGTAAAGAAGCTTCTGGTTCATCAATACCAATAATGATTTTAGAGTTAGACTGAGATTCTTGGTCAACAGGCATAGCCAAAAGAGATGAATAAACTTCTATAAGTGCTTTTCTTTTTTCTCCTGCACTCATTTGTTCAAATTCAAGTGATGTGTCCTCGCCATTTTTTAACTTTTTTTCATAACGTATCGGATTAGAAAGAAGTGATTTTTCAATGATAGTATCTACTAGCTTACTCGATGTTAATTTGCTAGGCTTTCCTTTTCCAGCAGAATATGTATAACCATCACTCAAGTTTTCTTTAATACTATCCATAAAACTAGCAATATCTCGGTTTACAAGGTCTAAAATACTTTGCTTGTCAAATTTTTTCTCATCCAAAAGCTTTTTTATTTTAGTAGGCAAATCAGTTTTAATAAGTTTTTGAATACCCACCGTTGTAAGTTGAGTAAGCTCCTTCTCATCCGCTTCAACGGGAAGATAGATGTAATGAACTTTTTCTTTGAGTTTCTTCAAAACACTCTTACTCTTACTATTACTATCAAAATCAAATTTCGAATCGGATTTTTCGATGCCCTCTTCTAATCCCTGGTCTATATCTTTGGCGGTGTTCTCTAATCCCTGGTGTATATCTTTGGCAGTGTTAAAAAAATCTACATCGATAGATCCATTTGCATTTCTTGAGATGGGTATCATAAGTAACCAATAATCTTCAATTTTTTTATTTTCTTTACAAACGCTCTCTTTTATTTTTTTTACATATGCTATAAAATCATTCCATGAATGATGAGCATCACGATTCCACAAAATATCACTCAAAGCATCTAAAAATTTCTTCTCATTATCGTTAAAATCAAAAAGAGGGTCTTCCTTATTTATCAACAATAAAGGGGCAATGAAAGGGATTACATCTTTCTTTGAACTCTTATGCCATGCTCTGTTAATATTCCAAGGTCTATCATTGAAGTAGCTATCTAACGCTTCCAAAATTGAGCTTTTACCAATGCCATTTGCACCAACATATGCAGTGAAAGATGTATCTAACTGAGATACAACAGGTATGAAGTTAATATTTTGGTAGGTTTTGTAATTTCTTAAAGCCAAGCCAATGAGCATGTGTTAACACCTTTGTTTTTATTATAATAAATCATGAACATGGAAGAAATAATTTTAATGTTATATTATTATAAACTAAGCCATTAACAAAAGTTCTAACATAGTCATAATATTTAGCAGTCATCCTCGGGATTAGAACAGAAATTATCTTTGCGTTAGAATAGTGGCATATGGCTAATGTTCGGTGCAGTGCATACTTAACCACTGGTATACGCACCCTCCCCACTCGTCACCTTCTATTTGATACCCCACAGAGAACCCCCTTTTATGATGATGATGCTTCAAGCTGGTGTAGTTGGCTTACCCAACGTCGGTAAATCCACGTTATTCAATGCACTCACTGCCTCACACGCCGCCGAAAGTGCCAACTATCCTTTCTGTACCATTGAACCCAACACAGGCGTAGTGAAAGTGCCAGACCCTCGACTCAAGGTGTTACAACCGCTCGCCAAAACGCAAACGGTTATTCCTGCCATTTTTGAGTTTGTAGACATTGCGGGCTTGGTGCGAGGAGCAAGCCAAGGCGAAGGTCTCGGCAACCAGTTTCTTGCCCACATCCGTGAGGTTGACCTGATTGTACAGGTGGTGCGTTGTTTTGAAGATGAAAACATTCATCATGTGGACGGCTCCGTCAACCCCGCCCGAGACATCGACACGATTCATCTTGAACTGTGTATGGCGGATGTTAGCAGTTTAGAAAAACGGATTCAAAACCTTGGCAAACGTGCCAAGAGTCAAGACAAAGAAGCCCAAGCTGAACTTTCCGTATATCAAGAGATTTTACCCATTCTACAAAATGGTGAAACCCTTAACTTGGCACAATACGGCGAAGACACCCAAAAGATACTCAAACAAAGCCAACTCCTGAGCAGTAAACCCGTGGTGTATGCTGGCAACGTTACAGAAGAAGAACTTGCCAACCCCATGAGCAATCCGCATTACGCCGCACTGGTGGCTCGTGCCAATGAAGAGGGTCGTCCTGTGGTGGCGGTATCTGCACAGCTTGAGGCTGAACTGATGCAACTTGAAGATGAAGCTGAACGTCAAGACTATCTTGACAGTTTAGGCATTGCCAGTGGTGGGGTGGATAAGCTGATTCGTGCCACGTATGACCTTCTTGGCTTATGGACGTACTTCACGGCGGGCGAGAAAGAAGTCCGTGCTTGGCCTTTCCTGAAAGGGTTTACCGCCCCTCAGTGTGCAGGCGTGATTCACTCCGACTTTGAGCGTGGGTTTATTTGTGCCGAGGTCATTGGGTATGACGATTATGTCACATGCCAAGGCGAAAAAACTGCCAAGGAAAAAGGACTCCTCCGCCAAGAGGGCAAAGGGTATCTGATGCAGGATGGTGACGTAGTCCACTTTAGGTTTAATGTTTAATCAATCACCACACTGCGATGTCACGTTTTAAGGATACATCAACCCATCCGCTACTACCTGAAACCGCATACGCCTGTTACACAACGCTGTGTCGTATGCTTTCAGGGGAGTTGGTTGTGACGGATGCGTCCCATCAAGCTGAGGGGTTTGCCTGTTTAGAAGCCCTCCGTCTACCCTATGGGGGGTCGGTTGCCTTACTCCATGCCTTATGGCGCCGCTTAGCCCATACACGCACAACACACTGGGAGGCCTCGTGGGGGTCTATCTGTGAAGAGGATGCCCTCATAGCCCCCGTGTTAGACTGTTGCGGCACAGGAGGCACGGGCTTTGAAGGTCGGTTGAATGTCTCCACCACAGTAGCGATTCTCCTTGCCAGTATGGGCGTGCCTGTCGTAAAGTTTGGGAATAAAGCACTCAGTGCCAAGGCTTCAAGCATGGGTAGCTTTGACTTTCTGGAAACCCTTGGGCTTGCCCTTCCTCCACACGTTTCACTCGAAGCACAACATCGCCTTTTTCAAAGTAGCAACCTGTGGTTCCTGTTTGCCCCCATGGTATACCCACAACTTGCCCTTTTACAAGGCTGGCGTAAAGCTTTTGGCAAACCCACCGTATTCAATGCCTTAGGGCCTATGCTAAACCCCATGAACCCTCAATATCACTGGCATGGCGTGGCACAACCCGCCATGGCTTCTATGCTGAAAGGGCTTGCGGAAATGCTTACCTCTCACCCCACTTCCCATCATCCTATCTGCCAGCGTTGGGCTTGGCACACCACAACTTTAAACCCAGCTTCCGCCGTAGCGTTCCCAGCTTACTTGGATGAGGCTTCTCCTGAAGGGGAGTGCCACACGCTTGCCTTTGGTGAAACGCCTTTGGGTCAGACTACAGGTCAAGATACTTGGAAAGCGTACACACAGTCCTTACAACATCAAGGCTCACCAGCTTTACTGCCTCCTCTATTAACCCTTGATGCAAAACTGAAAGCTTTTTACGCCTGCTTACAAGGTACGTCAAATACCACCTATACAGGGTGGCAAAACACTGTATGGTTGAACGTTACAGGTTGTTTGTGGCATAGTGGAAAGGCTAATACTTTAGAAGAGGCTCAAGAACAGTGTCGTCATCAGGTCATGTCAGGCAACGCCTACGCTTGGTATGAGGATGTTTTGAAACCCCAGTTTTTGGCTTTGACTGATTAGGCTTTTCTGTGGTCTTGTCCTCACACTGTGCCGTAAAAAAGAGAGGTTTCTATGTTTGCTACCCTATCCCTTGCCAATCTCCTTGCAGATAAACAAGAAGAAACCGACACTCAAGCACGCATTCGTCCTCTAGCACAATTACGAGATGAGGTTGTAAAGCTCCATGCCCCTGTTTTTTTAAATCGGCTTTTGCAGAACGACCCGCTTCACCTCATTTGTGAAATTAAGCCCGCTTCTCCTACGGCAGGTAAGCTCGTCCCACAATTAGACATCCTCACCTTACTAGAAACCTACCATGCGGCGGCTTCCTGTATTTCAGTATTAGCCGATAAAAAGCACTTTGGCGGGGGGCCTGCCCTTTTGAAGCACATTACACAGCTTACACCCCATCCTACCCTATATAAAGACTTTGTTATTTCAGAATACCAAGTGTACCAAGCACGTTGGGCGTGGGCTGATGCGTTTTTACTCGTCGCCAAAGCACTCCCTGATACCCAAGCACTTGTAGACCTCTATACCCTCGGGGTGTCTCTCGGGATGACCCCTGTCATTGAGGTTCAGAATGAAGAGGAAGTAGCCCGTGTGCTAAAGCATCTTGACCCTGAAGTGCTTCTGGTAAACCATCGTAACTTTGATGACTTCACCATTGACCTCACCACCACCCAAAGGCTCCATGCACTAATACCCTCACACATAGCCATCATTGCCGCCAGTGGCATTAAAACATTGGCAGATATTCAGAGCATTTACCCTTATGCACAACGTTTCTTGGTGGGGTCAAGCCTCATGCAAACACCGCCTGAAGAAGCACGAGAACGGCTTGCCTCTTGGAAAGCATGGGCCAGTGATGCTTTCCAAACCCTGCATACGGTTTAAGGATTTCAAAGGTATAATGATGCAGATTATCACTTTCCAACATCGTTTGTCACCTGAAACCCTCCCTTATCCGCTCGGAGAAAAAGGGTTCAGCGATGCCCTTGAAGCACACTTAATGAACGTACTTCAAGCAGAAAAGCTCATACGGTATGCCATTGTGGCTATCGAGACCACCCCTGAAGCCACAGCCCCCACCACCACGACTTGGCTCATTGAAGGGGCTTACCAAAGAAGTAAACGATAGGTTCACCCACACACCTCATCCCGAAACGTAATACAGGGGAGGGTTACAAACCCTCCCGAAAAACAACACCTCCAACAACAGGGAGGTCTCTACTTTTTGCAAACAGCCCCTAGTACACCACAAGGGCATCCACAAAACCCGTGTGCTTGAGTTTGGCTTCACCCTCTAAAAAGGACAATGCCACCACAAACAACGACCCCAAAGAGGTAGCCCCTGTACGTTGAATTAAGGCATGGGTTGCACCCGCCGTGCCGCCTGTGGCAAGTAAATCATCCACCACCACCACACGACTTTGTGCGTTGAGGGCATCTTGTTGGATTTCAAGGGTGTCTTGTCCGTACTCTAAATCATAGGCGTGCTGATAGGTGGCACGAGGGAGTTTACCAGGCTTACGCACGGGTACAAAGCCTACTCCGAGGGCATGGGCAAGGGGTACACCAAATAAAAACCCTCTCGACTCCATCCCTACAATATGGGTCACGCCTAAAGGTTGTAAAGCCTCTCGCCATGTTGCAATGATACTCGCAAACACCTCAACATTGGCAAGCAAAGGCATGAGGTCTTTAAAGATAATGCCTTCTTTAGGGAAGTCTGGCACGTCAAGAATACAAGCACGTAGGGTAGCGGCCAACGCCTCACGCTCACGGAGGGGTAACGCTACATAGGGAGATACTTGGGGGGGTACTTGCGTGTAGAGAGTGGAAAGGTCGGGGGTGAAGGTATTCATGGCGTGCTATTCCAGATAAAAGGGGAACACTAAAAAGCATAAGGAATCCTAACTTTTATTATAACTGGAACATAAGCATGCTTCCTCACATCTTATTTTGTTGCATGAGAATTCTTCAAGTGGGTTGTTAAAACATCAGGACGCAACGGCATAGAAACAACCCCTTGGGTTCATGTCTCAGGTATGATTTGTAAATCATCGATAAGCGATGTGTGAGGTTCTTTTAAAAAAGGCTATTTTTTCGATTTTTATATCAATCATTCATACAGCACCCAAGATGTCTACCTCTCTTTCCTCTCTTTCTCAGCCAACAGATACAAGCCTCAGGTCGTTACAACACGTCCTTGAAGCCCTTCGAGTTCAAGCACAAACCTATGAAGTGCCAGCGTTTATCCCCTCCGACCCCATTGCACTCCCCTACGCCATTTATCATCAAGTGCCTGTAAGTCAACACCCTACGCATCGGCATAGTCAATGCCTGACGGAAAGAGTCGCCCTAAGTGCTGCCATGATGGCGTATGGAAACCGTCAATTATTGATTAAGCACCTATGGCATGTGCTTTTTCCTGACAAGCTTTATCTGGAAAAGCCGTCACAGCATAGCCCACACCCCTATTTACAAGCGTCTCCCCAAACCTTTTTTAGCAGGCTCATCACCCACCATCAACATCATACCTCAGGTCTTGGCTACCGATTTCAAACCACGGAAGACACCCTCTGGTGGCTTGAACTCATGGCAAAGTTACCCGACCCACACCCCTCCCAAAAAACCAGTACACTCGTGGCGCTATGGCAAAAGGCTATGATTGAGCATGGTATAACACTTACGGAAGCTTCCACGGCTTTTGAGGAAGACGCTTTTTTCACGCAAATACTCGACACTTGGGTACGCTTGATTGTGGCACATCATCCCCCAAGCACTTACGGACAACGCTATTTACTCCATCCACCATCAGCACACAGTACCCGAAAACGGCTTTGCTTATTTTTACGCTGGATGGTACGCACAGGGGTCGTTGATTTAGGACTCTGGCTTCCTGAGCATACTGGCTTGGAAGCCAAGCACCTCCGCATGCCGCTCGATACCCACGTCGCCAAACAAGCACGCTTTCATGGGCTACTTTCAAGAAAAAGTAACGACTGGCAAAGTGTATGTGAACTCACACAAACCCTCCGTCTAGGGTGTCCTGAAGACCCTCTCTGTTATGAGTTTTCTTTGTTTGCACCCTTCCCAAAAAACAGTACTAAGCCACATTAAACCATGAGAAAACCCCCTCTTTTTCAAGATGAGATGTGATGCTATTTTGTGTTGGTGGTATACTTGTAAGGTTTGAGGTTGTTTTGTACAAACCTCCAACAAGGCATCGTTCTATAAAGCCTTTTAGATGGCTTATACTTGTGTCTGGGCTTTCATGCCTATGCCAGTAGGTGCATCAATACCCTTGTTTTTTAAATACGTCCGTTGTTCTCTCACCTTGCCTAAACTATAAAGTGAACCCGCTCTGTTATGACTTCCAGTATAGCCTCCTCTCCTGTTGCTTTACCCCACATGATGGCGCCTTCTGTGCATCCGTATCATACCACTATGGTGGTCGGTGCCCAGTGGGGTGATGAGGGCAAGGCAAAAGTGACAGACATGTTCGCCGAAACGGCAGAAGTCGTCGTACGTTGCCAAGGTGGGTGTAACGCTGGACACACCGTGAAACATCATGGCGTGGTGTATAAGTTTCATTTGGTACCCTCAGGGATTTTATACCCTGAAACACTCTGTGTGATAGGCTCAGGGGTTGTAATTCATCCTGAGATGCTTAAAAAAGAACTTGACAACCTAACGCAACAAAACATTCGTTTGGATAACTTACGCATCAGCGACCGAGCGCACTTGACCTTGCCCTTCCACGTAGCGGCTGACCACCAAGCAGAAGCCGCCAGTGGTGAAAAGAAAATCGGCACCACAGGGCGTGGGATTGGTCCTACCTACATGGATAAGGTCGGACGTTATGGCTTGCGGATGGTAGATTTATTTGAACAGGATGAAGACCTCAAAGAGCGTCTAGCGGATATTTTAGCCTCTAAACAAACCCTCTTAGCCCATTTAGAAGCGACCCAAGGCGTAACCTACACCGTTGAAAGTTTGTTTGCACAGTGTCAAACATGGCGTGACTGGTTTGCACCTTATGTGTGCGAAACCGTGAGTTTACTTAATGAAGCCGTGGACGCAGGGAAACATGTCGTCTTTGAAGGAGCCCAAGGCACACTGTTAGATATTGACTATGGCACTTATCCCTTTGTCACAAGTTCAAACGCCACCTCAGGTGGACTGTGTACAGGCTCAGGCATTGGACCAAGTAAAATTCAACACGTCTACGGGGTCATGAAAGCCTACACCACCCGAGTAGGAGAAGGTCCCTTCCCCACAGAACTGTTTGATGCGGATGGACAACACATGGTCAGTGTAGGGCATGAATTTGGAACCACCACTGGGCGCCAACGTCGTTGCGGATGGTTTGATGCCGTGATGGGACGCTTTAGCGTACAGGTCAATGGCTTAACGGGTGTGTGTCTCACCAAACTTGATGTGTTAACGGGTATTAAAACCCTGCATATTGCCGTAGCCTATGAAGATATTGAAACAGGGGAACGCTTCCATCATTTTCCTAGCTCTTTAAAACAGCTCGCACGTTTAAAGCCTGTGTATGAAACCATGGCGGGTTGGCAAACCCCCATTACAGGAAAAGAAACCACCATCGAAGCCTTGCCTATTGAGGCTCAACGCTACATTGAACGTTTACAAACGCTCCTTAAAACCCCCATTGTTCTGGTAAGTATTGGTCCTGAACGTTCTGAAACGATAGACTGTCGTTAGGGCATCGTCGCATACGTCTTACCGAAGCTTTCATGCTTGCGTGTAAGGGTTATGGGTTTAGGGTCAACGCCACCGTTGTTTGACTTATTGTGTCACGTTTTTTCTAACAAGAGGTTACGCTTCCCATGGGTGCTATGTCTTTCTCAGTGACTCCCCTTTCTGAAATTCCTGAATCTATCTCAGCACCCTGTTGGCAAGATGTGTTTGATGAAACCGCCGTAAGCCAGATTTATGCGTGGTGGGAGCAACATCATCTTTTTACGCCAGAAGTACAAACAGCCTATCAAGCCGAGTTGCCGCATCGTCCTACGCAACGCCCCACAGGGGAGCCACTCCCCGAGGCGTTCTCTATGGTGATTCCCCCCCCCAATGTGACGGGAACCCTACACATGGGACACGCCCTTGATAATACCATTCAGGACGTGATGACACGCTACCACCGTATGTTAGGGGTGCCTACGGTATGGCTTCCAGGTACCGACCATGCGGGGATTGCCACACAGAGTATTGTAGAGCGTCGTTTACGGGAAGGACTTATTGAGGGGTATCCCGCTCAAACCACACGTTATGCGTTAGGTCGAGAAACCTTCTTAAAGCTTGTGTGGGATTGGGTGCATGCACGACAAGGGGATATTTTAGGGCAGCTGAAACGTCTAGGCGTTTCCGTCGATTGGACACGGACGCGCTTCACGCTACAGCCTGAACTTCAACAAGCGGTACGTAAGGCGTTTATCCGCTTATACGAGCAAGGACTCATTTACCGTGGTGAGAAGATTGTCAACTGGGACCCTGCTTCCCAGTCGGCCATCTCCGACATTGAAACCGAATATGCCGATGAACAAGGCTACTTATGGCATATTGCATACCCTCTTGTGCAAGAAGGCAGTATCCCCTCTCAAGAAGCCATTATTGTGGCAACCACACGTCCCGAAACCCTTTATGGTGATGTGGCGGTGGCGGTGCATCCTGAAGATGAACGCTATGCCAAGTTTATCGGTAAGCATGTCCGTTTGCCTTTAACGGGACGTACGATTCCTGTGATTGGCGATACCTATGTTGAAAAAGACTTTGGCACAGGGGCTTTAAAAATCACCCCAGCCCATGACCTCAACGACTTTGAAGTAGGCGAACGTCACGGACTCACGCCTTTACGCATTTTCAACGACAAAGCCGAGTTGTTACCGCTTGAAGGTATCCCTGAAGCCTACCACGGGCTTGACCGTTGGGAAGCACGTCGGCAAACCGAAGCCGCTTTGGAAACCCAAGGGTACTTGAAAGCTAAAAAAGAACACGCCCACCGTGTGGGTCGTTCACAAAGAACGGGTGAAGTGGTAGAGCCTCTCCTTTCAAAGCAATGGTTTGTACGAACCAAACCTCTTGCCGATAAAGCCTTAAGCTACTACGAAGAAGGGGCTTTAACCTTTGTACCTGAGCGTTGGAGCAAAGAATATTTACGCTGGATGACCAACATTCAAGATTGGTGTATTTCACGCCAGTTATGGTGGGGACACGCCGTCCCTGCTTGGCATCATCACACCACTGGAGAGGTTTACGTGGGCGAAACAGCCCCCGAGCCTACCTCTGATTGGACACCTGACCCTGATGTATTGGATACTTGGTTTTCCTCTGGCTTGTGGCCTTTTGCCACCTTTGGTTGGGGCTGGGATGCGCCAACCCCGCAAAGTACCAAGGACTTGGCACAGTTTTACCCTACCACGAACTTAGTCACAGGGTTTGACATCATTTTCTTTTGGGTTGCCCGCATGGTCATGATGTCGATGGGTCTCACCGATGCAAAAACACCCTTTGAAACGGTCTATATTCATGGACTGATTCGAGACGAAAAAGGACAAAAAATGAGTAAGTCCAAGGGTAACACGGTTGACCCTGTTGAAACCATTGACACCCTTGGGTGTGACGGTTTCCGTTTTGGTTTACTGAGCATGGTCACTTACGGTGGGCAAGACATTAAACTCAATAAGGACAAACTAGAGCAAGGGCGTTTCTTTGTGAATAAGCTGGTCAATTTAACCCGCTTTACACGGATGAATTGCCCTGATGAGATGCTTGAAGGCTTACGTCCTGTGGCACCTACAGAACCCCTTGACACCTTCCACCCGATTGACCAATGGATACTCTCACGGTATGAAAGCACGGTAGCACAAGCCAATAAGCTTTTGGCAACGTGGCACTTTGCAGAAGTCGCTCAAGTGCTTGAAAGTTTCTTATGGAATGACGTGTGCGATTGGTATGTGGAGGCTTTGAAGTGGTTACTCAAGGGACAATCTCCCGAGGCAGCTCAGCAGTCTCGTCGGGTACTCCTTACGGTGCTTGAGGGTTCCTTACGTTTAATCCATCCTTTAATGCCTCATTTAAGTGAGTTTTTATGGCACCAGTTACCCGAAGCTTTCCGTATGAAGGTACCGAGTGTTTCCTTGGCATTTTACCCTCAAAGTCAACCCGTTTGGTCTCAAGAATCTTTGGAGGCGTTGCTTCCTTTGATGTTCGAGTGCGTACGGGGTATCCGCAACATTCGCCAAAGTTACCAAGTCCCTCATGCCACTGAAACCGCCGTAACGCTTGTCATTTCACCCGAGGCACCTGCTTTCCTTACCAAGTTGCTCACGGAATGCGAGCCATTTTTCAAACACTTTGTGAAGCTTTCGAGCGTAACGTGCCTTGTGACTGAGAACTATCAGCCTACTGACAAAGCCACGGGCATGAACACCATTGGCGCCTATCTGCAAGTGTACATCCCCATGACAGGGATTATTGATACCGATGCCGAGCGACAACGCCTTGAGAAAAAGCTTGCGACCGCTACCACTCAAAAAGAACAGCTTGAAAAACTCTTGAGTAATACGGGCTTCCTTGCCAAAGCCACGCCACAAGTGCTTGAGGAAAAACGAGGTCAGTTGGCAATACTCCAAGAGCAATGCGATAGCCTTACCGCACAGTGTGCTTGTTTAAAGTAGTCGTTGTCCAGCATAAAGGAACACACCACCATGATGGGGATTGTATGTAGTATCGACCTGATGGACGGCAAAGCAGTCCAATTACGTCAAGGTAAAACCCATGTGCTTACCGCCGAGCAAGACCCCATAACCCTTGTAAAGCAGTTTGCACGCTATGGTGAAGTGGCAGTGATTGACCTTGATGCTGCCATGAAGACAGGCAAGGATAATCTCGCCTTGATTGAGTCGCTGTGTCAACTTGCGGATATTCGTGTGGGTGGTGGGATTCGTGACGTTGAAAGAGCCACCCGCTTACTGAAGGCTGGGGCGCAACAGCTGATTATTGGTACGGCTGCCACCCCTGAGTTTTTGGCACAGTTACCTAAGGCACGTGTTTCTGTGGCGTTGGACCATCTACGGTCAGGAGAAGTCGTAGACCATGGCTGGCAATCAGGGACAGGAGAAACACTCCATGCACGTGCTGAACGCCTTGCACCTTACTGTAGTGGTTTTCTGTGTACCTTTGTGGAGGATGAAGGCGGTTTAGGGGGCTTACCTCTTGATGCCGTGAAGCACTTAAAAGAAACCCTCCCTCATCCTATTACGGTAGCAGGTGGTGTCAAAAACACGGAGGATGCTATCGCCGCATGTCTTTTAGGGGTAGATGTTCAGGTGGGTATGGCACTCTACACGGGGCTTCTTGACCCTGTGGAAGTGGTGGTACAATCCTGTGCTTTTGACAAATACCCTGATAAGCTCATCCCCACCATTGTACAGGACCGCAATACCCGAGAAGTTCTGATGCTTGCCTTTAGCTCGCCTGACTCCTTACGACATGCCCTCAAAGAAGGCGTGGGTGCGTACTACAGTCGTTCTCGTAAAAATCTTTGGGTCAAAGGTGCCACTTCAGGGCATACGCAAACGCTTACTCAATTGCGGGTTGATTGTGACGGAGACACGTTACTGTTTCAGGTGCATCAGCAGGATATGGCATGCCATCGAGAAACCCCCACGTGCTTTTCCCATTTAGAGGGACGCTTCCAAATGGTGCATCTTTTCCAAAAGTTGCAAGCTCGTTTAACCGATGCACCTGAGGGGTCGTACACCCGTAAATTGTTTGACCAGCCTAAACTCCTACAACGGAAGTTGATGGAAGAAGCCTTTGAAACCACCCAAGCCACCACGCAAGAAGAGCTGATTTGGGAGCTTGGCGATGTGTTGTTTTTCTTGGCCACCACGGCGGTCGCTCAGGGGATTTCATGGCAACGGTTGGAGTCAGAACTCGCTGGCCGTATGAAACCCGACTCTGCAACTCGTATCCAGCCTGCTTTGAAGGACAAGGACCTTACTCCCCATGGCGTATGATGTTTCCCCGCCGTATGCCTTTTTGGACACGTTCGCAACCCAGCGTTTATCGGTACAGCCTTCCCCTGCTTCAGACACTCCTCTTGGTGTGCCACCTGAAGACATTGTGACCCTGCTTTTTTTTGGCGATATTGTAGGGCAACCAGGACGGCAAGCCGTGGCACATTACATGAAGCACCTTCACCCGCAAAACCCTGCCGATGTCGTTATTGCCAATGTTGAAAATGCCACGCACGGCTTTGGGTTAAGTAAAAAGCATTACGATGAACTCCAAGCCCTAGGGATTCATGCGTTTACGGGAGGAAACCATACGTTTGACCGTGAGGACAGTGTACACCACGTGGCGGACATGCCCGCCATGGTGCGTCCTGCCAACTTCGGTAAAGAAGCCACAGGTGTGGGTTGGCGAGTATATGACGTGCTGCATCGTGATGGCACCCCCTTAAAAATAGGGGTTATCAACCTCCTTGGGCAAGTGTTTATGGGGCATTTTGATTCCCCTTGGGAAAGATTGGATGAAGCTATCACCATCCTACAAGCTGAAACCCCTCTCATTTTCCTAGACATGCACGCTGAAACCACCGCCGAAAAAATGGCAATGGGTTGGTACGCCTCAGGCTTAGGGCTTTCCGCCATGGCAGGTACGCATACCCATGTGCAAACGGCCGATGAAAAGATTTTAAATGGTCATACAGGCTTTATTACCGATGCTGGGTTTAACGGGGCAGAGGTTTCCGTGATTGGGATGGCAGTAGCGGCTTCCATTCAACGTGCCAGAACGCTTACACGTGCCAAAATGAGTATTCCTGAAGACAGTACCACAAGCCAAATTAACGCCGTGCGGTTTACATTGCATCGCCACACGGGGCAGTGCCTCGCCGTGTCTCGGGTCTTTCACCGTATTGGCAACAAGGCATCCTCCTAAGCAAACTGTGCAAAATAGCCCTGTAAGCATTCAGGCATCGGGCATGCTTTCTTTTCCAAGTATACTTTTAACTCCGTTAAAAAATAGTCTGTATTTTTCGCCGTTACAGGTAGATGTTGACACAGAACCTCACAGAGTAGTGTAAAGTCCTCATCAGATAGTGCTTGAAGCTTTTTACCTTCTTTGTCCTCGTAAGGAAGAAGAATGACACCTCTTTCTTCGTACTGCATGATGAGGTTTTCCTCTTTGAGTAGGTTAATGATACGCCTAAAGTGCTTTGGGTATTGCATGGCAAACATAATAAAATAGGTCGTTTGCTGGGCATCTAGCTTATTAAGCTCTTTAGGCCAAGCAATCTTGAAAAAATCTTCCACCCTATTGAAAGAAGTTTCAGTGAGTTCATTAACTTGGCGAAGACACCAAGCAACTGTATTTAAGCTTTCGGTAGGCATGGCTTTCAGCGACTTATGATACTCTATCGGCGTCATGGTATTGTCACCTTCATCGTAAAAATAAAGACTCATTAACTTGCCGATATGTCTCTTCAGCATATCTGCATTGGTGCTAAAGTAAGCCTTGGTATCCAAATTTAACCAAGCGGTTTGAAGATATTTCTCTAAATCATAGCTTTGCTTACCGTAACCTACAATCCCTTCAACCAATGCTTTGGATTTTGGGAAGCTTCTTTGCTCTTGTTGGGTTATAAGTGGCAGTAGATGTGCTTCTGCCCATGCTCGATGAACTTGAAATAAAAGAGGCAAGTACGCACCTAGCATACTATAAGCATATGCTGCCTTATCTCGTTGTATAAATGCCTCTAAGTAGCTTTTTGTTTTTTCACTCAGTTGAAAGGATACTTGCTCTTGAGATTCACCTGACCGATACCTATCCAATTCTAATGATAGTAAGGCTTCAAGAAGTTTCCCAATACATTGATTGATTGTTGCGTTAAAATTGTCATCATAAAAACCTTTGCCAATGTTAGGCTCGGGGAGTTCTTCAGAAGCTTGCCAAGCTTTATCAAATAAAGCCCAAAATCTGTGAGGTTCTTCTTGCGATAGTATGGAACAATAATGCCTGATATAGCCACTCGTGGAGTGTGCGATATCTTTCAGTTGCAACGCCCATAACGTTTCATACAGGGGTAACAGGGTTAAGGCATTTTCTTTAAGTTGGGTTTCATAGTTTGCTATTTGTCTTTCTTGGAGTTGAACACCGCTTAATCCTCGGCGTAAGTACATGGCGAGTTCCCCACAGTAGAACTCAAATCTATGGATATGCCAAGGTAGCAACAGCATATCACCATAACACAGGGTTTTGGTGAGTGCCTTATCGAAATAGCACAAACTTATAAAGAAGGCTTCCATCAGTAAGGCAATAAAAACCTTAACTCCTTTTTGAGGATATTTTTCGGTGTATGATGCCAGTTCACCACAGACCTTAAAAGAGTCTGCTTTCCGAAAACGCTTAAAAATCGCTTCTTCATCTTCAGGCAATTTGCTGATGTCTCCAAAGCTTAGTGGGCTTAAATATATAGGAAATTTGTGACTATCGTCGGCTTCACGGTCAGTCTTGAACGCCTCTTTATATTGACTATAGAGTGCGTCTAAATCGGGAGGAAGCAAGGCATGGTTGTTTTTGAGAGTCTCTAATACCTTATAATTTCTATCAGGATGCCAGTTGATATTGCCATATTTAGTGGCTGTAGAGGCACGAATTTGGGTATAAATCGCTTCTAAAATATCGTTGGGTAGTGATAGGTTTTTGTGTTTACTCTCAAGTAAATCAAAAAACTCCTTCCGAATCATGCTCCCCATGTGTTGAATCACACTATAACCATTGGCTCTTAAAACCTGCCAAGCAAGGGATGGGTTCAATACATCAGGATATTTTGTGACATACGCTAATACGATACGATACCAAAGGGCTTCAGGCTTACTTGCAAAGCGTTCTAACGCATCAGCACACCACTTTGTGCCTTCATCATGCTGGATTAAAGCCTCAAAGCAAGCTTCAAGATGATTAAATAGACTTACCAAGTTACTAAATCCAAGGTTTTGCTTATGGTCAATGATGGAAGCAACTTCAAGGATAAAGCTCAAGGTATCTTCTTTTGGAGTGATTTCCTTAGTAAGTTCAATATACTGCTTTAAGCTATGCTCAATAGCTTCAAAAAGGTTGTACCAAAAGACAGGTGTATTCTTTTGCATCCATTGAGAAAGTCGATATTGTTCAATATCATCATGCAAAAAAATAAGCTCAACACGGTATGAAGGAAATTTTTTACTGGATAGCTTTTCATAATCATGAGGTGGTCGTATTACAATGCGAGGTTTGAGTATGTCTCTCAACCAAAGTTTAAGCTCATCAGCTTCTTCACTTGCGTCGTCAAAATTAGGACAATACCGTGGTTTGCTATCCCACGTTTGCTTTAACAGCAGTACTCGCCAAGCTTCCCTTAAACCCTCATCCATCGTAAATGTCTTGTCATGAGCTAATGCCCTTGCTATCTCATCCTCTAACGCTGGATGTAATACATTACTTTGGGTGATAAGCCACTGGAACACTTCAGGGTCATGGATATGTTTTCCGATAAGGAACACCCAGCCCCTTGTAATAGGGTGGAGGGGTTTATGACGCTCCCCAATAAAATGACCATAAATAGAACCTGTCGACTGATGGGGTTTGTAGTCAGGCAAAATTAGGTTTGGCAACGCCTCTATTTTTGTGTAGAGTTCAAGCTCATCCGATTGACGCTTTTCTTTAGGTGTGGTTTGCATGATATGCACCTTCTGGACGGCTTTAAGGAGTCCAAACGGCAGCTTATCCCAATGAGGATAGAAAGGATATTGTAGGTAGGTATCAGGGTTGGGAATAAGGTTTTTTAATACAAAGTATTGTTTAGAGGTTGGATTAAATAGTTCGTTATACATAGTTTTTTTTCTGATACTAGCGTAAAAACGATTGATTAGACAAAGTTAGAAATTTGCCCGTGCTAACTCAAATATATCTTGTGTTTGGTAGGTGTACCATGTTTCCAAACAATGCCACATGGCAGGGTAGTTTTCAAATTCTAGGACACTCAATCCTAATAATTCGAGTGCTTCTCTTTCTTGACGACGCTCCAAGGAGTTATCACTGAAAGAAGTAAGTGTGAATATTTCTGGAGTATGAGCTTCAGCTGTTTCTCTTTTGACTGCTTTAACACCAGACAGAGTGTAGCGCATGATGGGGTCATTTACACTATAACCGATAAAGCATATCGTATAGTTTTTGGTTAGTTCGCTGATAAAGCGGGCAGCATAGCCATCACTAATATAAGCTTTCCCAAAATCAGAACTACTATATATAAGATTGTTTTCCAACATCGGGTCTGACACATTGCCATGTAAATAGGTAATTGCATGAGGGTAATTCATCTCACCTCTAGGGATAGGTAGTAGAGGGGCATAGAACTCTTTAATACGTTCATTGCCACTTGCCATACTGAAGCAAGTATCAAAATTGGTAGTGACTAGCTGTACGAACCCTTGATTTTGGGTTGGTCTTGCCAAATTTAACAGAATACTATGGTGATTTAATTGCAAATCTATTGGCAGTCTATTTTGAAACAGGGATTTAATATGGCTGTGAATTCCATCACGCCCGTAATCCTCATCTAAGTTCTCAAGTAATTCGTCATATTTATATTTCTCATATAACTGATACTTTAGCGTGTGAATATTTGATTCCCAAGAAGGGTCAAAGCAGTCAAGCACAGCCCTAACCAAGGCTTTAAACGAAGCATAATAAGCAGGCAATGCACTACCATAATTCGAGATGCCAGCACCACAGAAAAAAACGAGCTTGCCTTGACGATAGGCTTCAAGAAAGGAGGGAGGGAAATCAGTAGGGTGTGTAATGTGAATAACCAAGGGTTTTAAACTCTCTAAATATTCGTGTCAATTATTTTAAGGTTATTATCCACTAAATAGTATACTCGTCAATTTAGCTATTGCTAAAGATATTTATCTTTTTTTAATAAAAGAGCTTTTGAAAAGAGGAAAAATCAAGCAGAGGGGACAGAGGGTTTTGGTGAGTGTATGTATGCAACCTGTAGTTGCTTAAGAGCCTCTTCAATGAGTCCATCTCCTGCCGATGTTAGGGTTTCTTCAAGGTGTTTAACAGCTTTTTGAAGTTTTGCTGCATCCGAAATAGGCTCACTACCTATCTTTTTAAAGTTTTCTAAGAGCGTGTAAGCCACAAGCTTATTGTTTAAGGGCGTATGCGGCAGGCATTTGGAAAGGAGCTGACTACGTTGCATCATATTGAAAGCAGCCTCAGGGTGTGGCACAAACAATAAACGTAAGGTTCGGCGGAGGACTTCCCCCTGTTTTTTAATGGTAGGTTCTGGGGTCACGCTTAATTGAGAAACTTGGTCGATAAGAGACCGCACTTGAGAGGTGTCGATAGTTTGAGGCAGCTTGCTTTGAAGGGTTGCCATTTTAAAAATCAATCGGTCTGGTTTATGGGGTGTTTCAAATGTCGATGCGTTTTTCATCATCGTGACAGGGGTCTCGTAGTCCTTAAGTAAACGATGGATGCCCTCCTGTGAGGTATGAGGGGTTAAGGGGAATCGTAAAGCATGTTTGTTGGTAAGTGTATCCGCCAATGCAACGCTTGCTTGAGAAGGTGCCATAAAGAGGTCCAGTATAGGATACTTTGACCTTTCTTCTCTATTTTTAGGCACAATCACACGGATGGCTCTTGGTGTGGGGTAATTTTTTTCTGAATCGGGCTTAGGAATGACCTCGAAGGGTATCTTAAGGTCTGTTTCTAAACGTTGTTTTAAATCGTTTGTAAAGGCTACAAATGCGTCACGCCAAGAGACATTTTCGTTCTGTTTGCCTTTCTGCATCCAGAGGAGGATATCTAGGTCTCTTACCTTAATGTCAGAACGTTGTTGCTTGAGTGCTTCTAGCCAACTCAATGCAAAGCCTCCTGTAAGATGCGGTGCGGCAAACTGATATTTTTTTGAAAGTTCATTCAAATGCCCAAAAAGCTTATGAATATCCTGCATGGGCATAGTATGAATGATACGTGTGTTTGGTGCAATGATAATTTCCCCAAAACGGGACGGGTAAGCTGGCTTATGTTTCAGGGTAGATGAAGTCTGAACCTGAATAGGAGAAGATAGAAAGCTACTTGCCTGATGTGTGAATGGTTTTACTGTAAAGTTGCTTCTATTTGAAAAATCAGCATCCCTCCATGAGTGTTGCGTTTCAGTGTTGAAAGTACCCTTTGAAGCTTTATCCTGTTTTTTAAGACGCAAGGTGTTGACTAGGGGCGTAAGGGTCGTAGTAGTAAACATATGGGATACAATGTCAATTTTTTCGTTTTTTTCTATAACACCAGACTTAAAATCTCAGATTCTGTTTTTCGCATATCAGAAAGCGTATCATCAAAGAATGACACTGTAAAAGTACCTAGCACGATAGGGATATTTTAGACGTGATAGGTTGTTTGTTTTTTTGTCGTGTGGCTACAAAGTATTCATACCTTGGGGTCTCTTGAGATGAGGCATCTGGGTTTTATGTCTTGCTCCTATAAGGAACTGAAGTTTTATCCTACACCGTCACGACCCTAAAGCATATCCTCTACACTGTGAGTACCAAAGTCCTTTGATTGTCTTTCGATGCTATTGCAGGAGTATCCGCCCACTGTGATGATGACCTTTCTTGCTCAAAACCTCCATGCCCTACAGCTTTTTGACACTCGGCACGAAGCCCTCATTGAGGCAATATGTAACTGTGAAGCATTGACCGAAGACGCTTGGCAAGTACAAGAAACCCAAGACGGAGGTATCACGTTATGCCTAAACGGTATCCCTCTTCAGGCCATGACAGGTGGACATCAAGAGGCTAAAATGCTCTGGAAACAAACCCACACCCCACGAGGAAAGGTGTCAACGCATATTATTCTGGGTTTTGGGATGGGGTTTTTGGCTCAGCTCGCTGCACGTGAAACGACAGGGCAGATTGTGATTTATGAAGATAATTTGCCATTGCTTAAATTTTTATTGAGCGAGGTGAATTTTACAGGGCTATTTAAGCACGCTCATGTCTCACTCGTACATACGTTAGATGGTATCCGTGCCAGATTTGCCAAACAGACCCTTTTCCCTGAACGCATGGATGTTCTGTACGCAGGAGAAGGTTACCAAAAACTTTGGTCGCCCGAGAAACATGAACGCATCAGTACATGGATTGATGACTTCAAAAAAGAGGCACAATTGGGTTTAAATACTTTTTATGCCCGTCATGACCTACAGGTGCTTAATCTTTTAGAAAACCTTGCCATTTACCCTCAGTGGTACCATCTTGAAGCTTTCCATGCACTGTTTAAGCATCGGCCTGCAGTGGTGATTGGGAGGGGGCCTTCCTTAGATGATGCCCTCCCTACCCTAAAATGCTTAGCGGAAGAGGGTCAAACCGTTTTACTTGCCGTGGGTGGCGCACTACGTCGACTTTCTGAATACGGTATCAAGCCTCATTTTGCCTTTTTCTATGACCCCGTCAGTGCCAAGGAACAGTTTTTTGGTTTACCAGAAGGCTATCTTGAAGGCATTACGTTGATTGTACCTGGCTTTGCACCACCAGAAACATTCACCCTTGCACCTCAAAATCATGCCCTGCTCTACTGTGCAAAAAACAATGAGTTCGTCGCCCAATTTTTAGAGTACTTGGCAAAACATTATCACCCCGAGCATCAACCTCTTGGACTCGTGCAACATATTGGTGGGGGTGGGGTGGCAGTTGTCAGCACTGAAGTTGCTTTTAGGATGGGGTGTAGCCATGTAACGCTTGCGGGCATTGACCTTGCCATGAAAGGTAATCAAGTGTATGCGGGAGGGGTTCAAGCGGACGTGCTTGAAAATGGCGTACTGACCCTCCACACGACCGAAAGTCATTCAGGGTATACCCATCATCTTTTGAAAATACAAGGTCAAACCCCTGAAGAGACCCTCTGGACAACAAGCGACTTCAAGCAATATCGTGATGAATTACAATTTCTCCGTACTTTTTATCCTCAGCAAGCTGCTTGGAATATCTCTGTAGGTGGGGCTTTGGTGGAAGGCTATACAACCCTCACACCCCAAGCTTTGCTACCACTGTATCAAGAAACATACCACTACCTCCCAGCTTCTATGCCACCGCTTCATGAGCAGATACAGCAAGCTTTAAAACCTCTTTTCACATCCGAAAAGCACCCTTCAGCACAAGGTGTTTCGTGGTTTATGGAGGGTTTGGTGAAGGAAGCTTACCAGTTATCGGAGATGCTCCAAACACTGACAAAGCAAATGCACTTAATCGATGCCCTGCTTCATCAACCAAACCGAGATACCCTCCTCGCCCACTTACCAGCAATACAACAAGGGACACAGGACTTACTTTTAGCACTCACTGCCAACCCTTTAATCAGCCACTGTGCAAGTATCCCCATGATGTATTTTCAGCAACTGTATGGCATGGTGACCCCAAAATCGACAGAAGACCTGTTTAACCACATCAAAGGGCAACGTGCTTTATTTGAAGCGATGCAAAACACACTCTACCATACGATTCGTCCCGCTTGGTTTGCTTTACTCAGTAAACTTGGATTTGAAGAAGAGGCTCATAGGTTAAACACACTTTGCAATGAAGCACGTTATCAAGTAAACCAAACCCCGAGGTCTTTGCCTTCTGTGCAAGATACGCAACGATTCCAAGCCCTGAGTGCCAGTATACCAGACCCTGTAGCCCTAAAAACCACGCCTCGTACGGAAGTGCATACCTACCCCTCTTAAGACGCAACACACTAACACACCTGAGCCAGCCAAGCCTCTACAATAAGGCGTTGCATCGCCCAGCAGTATCTCACGGGGAGCTGTCCCCAGTGCGTTTTGTACCATATCGGCATTCCCCAAGCCACCAAAGGATGTTGCGTTGAGACCACCCCATGCACCCACAGGCCATAAGCGTGTTGCATCGCTTGATGATAATGTCGTAAAACCGCCTCATGCCTCTGAGGTGCTGTGACATGACGAGCCTCTTGAGAGGTCTGTATTAGCTGATGTCGCATGGTTTCCAACATCATGAAACGATGCACAGCACGCCCAATCCGAAATCCCCAGTCAATCATGTACGGTTTACGTCTTTTAGGAGGTAAAACCGCTTTCCTCGCACGATGCTGTAACCTTACCAAACGTGTGGTTGTCATCTTCCACAGGCTTTCAGGGGTGTCATGAAGAGCCTTTTCAGTGTCAGCTTTTTGAGTGTCAGATTGCATCGTATGACACAACAACTTGGCAAGGCTATCTCGTCGCCAACCCAAATTGTGCATCACATGCCAAGCACTATCAGGGACCGTTTTGTCTTGTTGTTTTTCCCGAGTAATCCAAGTTGCATAGCCTCGCAAACGTGCTTGAAGCATCCAGTACATCAAGGCCTGTACCATGGCATTAGGGAGGCGTTGGGGGGATAACTGTTGGTACAAAAGTGGCAAAAGCTGTTGATGCACCATACTTTGTAACTCATCTATGAGGGCTTGACTCAATGCTTCAGGACGTACAAGTTTACTTGGAAAACCCAGGCACCCTTGTTGATACTGCTGAGAAGCAATCCCTTTCAGGAGCCTTTGCCAAGGCTTCCAGGAGGGTTGCCAAGAGGGGAGGGCATCCCCTAGCCCTAAAGTTTGACGTGCAGGAGGCTTCGTTGGAGGTTGAGAGCCTTCAGATGTTTGGAACTTTTTGGGAAGTTTGAGTTGTTGTGGTGTTAATCGGTGTTTGGGTGCTTGCAACTGATGTGTATTTTCAAGGTTTCTAGCAATGGCTTGGAGTTTTGTATGGTCATACTCCTGTGACGTGGCTTTGCCTTGGTAAACCCGATTGAGCATTAAATGGACATGGGCATGAGGGGTATCAAAATGGCGTACTAAAAGCCATTGATGATGAGCAATCTCTAAGGCTTCCACAATACTTTGAGCAAGGTCACAAAAAAGGGTGTCGGTTGCTTTAGGATTATCCTGAGGATGCAAGGCAATGGCAAGGTGATACACGGGTAGTATAACCTTGGTACTGTCATAGGCTTCTGCTTCAAACTCCCATAACCAAGCCTCAGGGGTTTCTCCCAAAAGCCCGTGCGTCATGAGAACCTTGGCAAGAGGCTTTTTAAGTAAATACTTCAAGCAGGCTTTAAAACTTGTCCCACGAACCACACGAATAATCATTTTTAGGGTTCCCTTGCATCTACCATAGGCACACCCTACACTTACACCAGAGGCTTACTCTGGCTTGCCAAGTGCTGCAAGGTTGCCTTCAGGGTGTCATTGACGAGGGTCAGGGTCTCTTGGCAAGGGCTTGGGTCAGGGACGGTTGCTAAAATCGTTTTGAGTTCTTTGAGTGTTTGCAACCATTGATACTCCACAGCCCCTTGGAGAGGCTTTACGTCCTGCCCCAAAACACGCCTACGGATAAATTCCGAACGTGTCATCCCAGCAAGTCGTGCAGAAGTCTCAATATCAGCCATTTCACTCGGTGAAAGACGCATGGTAAATGAGTGTGAAGACCGCTCGTCATGGCGTTGGTTTCTTCTCGGACGACCCACCCCACGGGCAGGTTTCCCTTGAGGCTTTTCACTCACAGTAGGCGTACTCGTTGACATTTTAGAAATCGCTTCCTCGGAAAGATTCATCTTTAAGCAATCGTGACGCAGGACACAACAGGCTTATCTGTAAGCGTTTGGGCTTGTACCACGGCGGGGGATTGAATATACAGTTTAGCGACTCTTTCAGCCAAGGAACGAATCGTTAAAATAAGTTGCGTCCGCTCATCTTTACTAATCGCACCACGGGCATCTAATAGGTTAAACATGTGCGAACATTTTAGGGTATGGTCAAAAGCAGGGATGGCACCTAAACCTGGAAAAGTCTTATGAGCAAAAGCGTCAGACAAGCTCTCGTTACGAGTAGCTTCCGTGTGTGAAGTTTTGTCATGGGTGGTCGTCTTTGTGGTCAGTGCGTTTGCAAGAGCCTCTCCTTGGCTCAGAAGAGCATCCGCCTCATCATAGTGACACTGAAACATGGTGCGTAAACGCTCAGGTGAGGAAAAGCTAAAGTTATAGTGAGACTGTTCAATCTCACTACGGAGGTATACTTCGCCGTAGGTCATCGTGGCGTTCCATTGCAAATCATACACACTGTCTACACCCTGCAGATACATCGCCAAACGCTCGCATCCGTAAGTGATTTCAACAGGAGTAGGTGCCACTTCCACAGCACCCACTTGCTGGAAATAGGTAAACTGTGTAATTTCCATCCCATTCAACCATACTTCCCAGCCCACACCCCAAGCACCTAGCGTGGGGGATTCCCAATTATCCTCTACAAAACGAATGTCGTGTAAGGAGGGGTCAATACCCAGTACGGCCAAGCTGTCGAGGTAGTCCTGTTGAATGGTTGCTGGTGCGGGTTTCATAATCACCTGATACTGAAAGTAGTGCTGAAGACGGTTAGGGTTTTCACCATAACGCCCATCGGTTGGTCTTCTGCAAGGTTCTACCATCGCTACGTTCCAAGCCCCTTCCCCTAACACCCGCAGGAATGTGGCGGGGTTCATGGTGGAAGCCCCTTTTTCAGTGTCGTAAGGTTGCAAAATGACACAGCCCTTGTTTGCCCAGTACAGGTTGAGGGAGGCAATGAGGTCCTGAAAATACCGTTGTGGTTGAAGAGACTGTGTTAATGCTTGGGTAGCTGATGAAGAGGGCGTGCTGAACATGGCGAGTGAAAGGGGAGCTTTAAGCGGTAATACAAACGAAGCTTACGGAAAAGAGGGTCGTGAGAAACTAGGACGCAAGCCTAGAAACTAGAAACGTATAACGACCGCTAACCTTACAAAGTATAGCATAAACTCGTCTTCAAAACCCTTGAAGCCTTACGCAATTGCCCCAAAGGAGCAGCACGTGTCTCATGGAGGACACTATCTTTATGGTAGTATCAGAATCAATACGCTTGACTTTGCCTCATTACCCCTCTAACACTATAACCTAAAAGATACCAGCCTCCTCGTTACGTCACGCTACTTTTTCAGTGAGTACCTTACCTATGCACAGTACCCCATTCAGCGATGTTTCTCCTGTGTCTTGTCAGGCAGGTATGTCCAACCTACCCAACTTGCACGATACGCCCACACTGATTGCACGTCCTCGTCGATGGCGCCGTTCACAAGCCATGCGGGCCTTTATGTCTGAAACCATCCTTCTACCCCAGCATCTCGTATACCCGCTGTTTGTGGCACCGCATCTTACAAGTCCTAGCCCTGTAGCAAGTATGCCCCATGTGTTTCAGTACCCCCTTGCCTCCCTTGAAGCTGAAGTAATACGCCTGCAAGCCTTAGGGGTTCGTACTTTTTTACTTTTTGGCGTAGTGGATAACGCACACAAAGATGACCTTGGCACCCATGCTTACGACGGTAATGCGGGCGTACAGCAGGCAATTAGGCACTTAAAAGCCCGCTTCGGACATGACATTACCCTATGGGCTGACACATGCCTATGTGGCTACACACGTCATGGGCATTGTGGGCCTTTGTGTGAAAGTACCCAAAGCGTTGATAACGATGCCGCACTGGTGCAGCTCGGACGGGTCGCCGTGGCTCAAGCCCAAGCAGGAGCCGATTTTGTTGCCCCTTCTGACATGATGGATGGACGGGTTGCGGCGATACGCCATGCTCTGGATACGGCTGGCTTCCCTCACGTGGGCATTATCAGTTACAGTGTGAAACATGCTTCGGCGTTTTATGGTCCTTTCCGAGATGCAGCCTGTTCCGCCCCAAGCTTTGGCGACCGAAAAACGTACCAGATGGACTTTGCCAACCGTAAAGAAGCCTCCCGAGAGCTTGCGCTCGACGTGGAAGAAGGTGCCGATGCACTGATTATAAAACCAGCATTAAGTTGCCTAGACCTCATCGCATGTGCGGCTACAGAAACCAACCTCCCCATCATTGCCTACAGTGTAAGCGGAGAATACAGCATGGTGGAAGCCGCAGGTGAACGTGGCTGGTTGGATGCTCCTGCCCTTCATTGGGAAATGGCTGTGGGCATGCGGCGTGCAGGTGCTACAGGCATTATTACCTATGCTGCCCCCACGCTTGCACAAGCTGCCAAAACCCTTTACGGCTTATAGGGTAATTTTACGACCGCCGATTTCCTCAACCGTAATGATACCTGAGGCAGGTTCAATGGTGACTTTACGGGCTTTATTGCCGCCTACATCGGCTGCAATCACCATCTTCCCAAGCTTACCAAGGGTTGCACGAGACGCAATCGCATTCCTTGTACCGATATTGAGCGGATTACCCGCCCCACCACCAAATTGGAACAATTGCGACCCTCCAATCAGTTTGAACAATACGGGGGAATGGGGTCCTTCGGGGGTTAGCCCTTGCTGTTGTTTTTGAATCAGTTCCAGCAAATGAGGAATCCCAAGGTCAATAAACTTGGCAGGTTCCTGCTCTGAAAAACTTTCACCAAGAAGCTTACTATCTGGCAAGGTAAAATGCCCCACGGCTATCACCCGTGGCAAGCGCGTAAACCCTACTACCACCAGCCCTGTTGCCAAAGAAGGCACATGCCAAAATTGACCCTCAGCTTGTGTATCCTGTGGTACCACGATGAGCTGTGAAGGCAGAATTTCTTGAGCCTCAAGCACTTTTTGGTTTTCTGAAGTGGTAGCAGCACACAGCATCATCTTAAAACACTCAATGAATTGGGAGGGAGTTTAGGGATTGGTCTGATTGAGATGGACAGGAGTTCATAGAGAGAAAACACATTGGCACAACACTGGCAGCACACTAGGTTTAGGTTAACGCTTGTTTAAACGCATTGGCTTCAGCCTGACAGACACTCAATTCAGAGACTGTTGTTTCAAGCCACAAAGGCGTGAGTTCAAACTGAAGCGTGTCCATAATCGTTTCATCAAGGGTGTACATTAACCCGTCTGAACCTACACCATAACCTATCATGACTGTTAGAATATCAGCCAAATGGACAATCGAAACAACTTTCAGGGCTTCTTTTGAAGGATTCTCATCACGCAAGCGCTTCGGATGATGATGGTATCGAATGGCCATACATAAGGATTCTGGCAATTGCCATTTTTTGGCAATTTCATAGCCCAATTCGGCATGGTCAATACCAAACACGCTGGCTTCCGCATGGTCATACCCACCTTGGTCACGGCGAGCAGCCTGCTCGATACTCTTGGTTTCTTCGCCTACGTAATCATTGAGAGCAAGTTTACCCATGTCTCTGAGCAAACCAGCCGTAAAAGCGACTTCTGGGTCAGCCCACTGATGTTTTTTTGACAAGGCTTTCGCAAACAAAGCACCCGTAAGTGCATTGGTCCATAATGCCCCTGAATCAAGTCCATAACCGTCAAGAGGTTTGTTCAACGTGGAATGACTCAACATAGAATAGACCAAACTCTTTAGGGTCTTAAAACCTAAAATAGCGACAGCGTTTTGAATCGTTTCAATTTTTTTGGATAGCCCATACGCCGCACTATTACACAGTTTTAAAAGAACAGCCGTTAAACGTTGGTCGTTCCGAATCACCTCTGCAAGGTCCTCAGCACTCACCTCAGGACGCTCCATCAGATTTAACACCTGCATGAGCGCCGTAGGAGGTGGAGAGGCATTCTCAAAACGACTAATAATCTCGTCAATAGAAGGCTTCTGAGGGGGTGGGGCTGATTGAGATGCACACAACATCATCATGGCATATTTCCCATCCTAAACAAGGGGATATCGCTTAATGCAAGCAGTTACATAAGGAGAAACACCTCAAAGGGTGAACACTATTACACTATACATTCGACCCCCCCCCCTTTTTCTGAAGCAACAGCAAGACTTAGCTCCCCTCAATACACGATGCTATCCGTGATAGGTCCGCTTTAGAGAAAAAACCGTGTACCAAGAAGCGTAGGTTCTAGTATGGAAATCGGCTTACGCTATCCATCAACGCCACACAGCCAAAGCCACACAGCCTAGGAAGAACAACTTACCGCAATACGTTGGCTCCACTGGGGCGGATAATCAGCTTGATGCGTTGCCTGTGGGTTTACGGTAAAGGGCTGATTTAAACAATCTAACAAAGTATGGAAAGGTTGCCAGTTATCTTGTTCAGCTGCTTGAATCGCCTCTTGGGCAAGATAATTTCTACATACATACAAAGGATTCACCTTGTGCATGGTCTCACGTCGACCTTCTGGGGTTAATGGCAGGGAATCCGTTGCCTGTTGTGTGGTTTCTTGATAAACCCGTGCTTGATACGCTTGTAGCCAAATCGTCATTTGCTCTTGAAAAGGCTTCCCCTTTAAGTTCGGCTTTAACCAACTTGCCCAAGCCTCATGAATTCCTTGGATGAAAGCCTCTGTGGTGTCAATCGTGTGGTGGAGTAAAGGTTGCATCTCACCCAGCCCTCTAAAGAATAAGGTCATATCCAAGTGCTGAGTATCCAGTGCGTGTAATAACTCTTGAAGGAGTCGAGTATCCGTTTCAGGCAGCCAAGTACGTAGCCCGAGCTTGGCTGCAAAGCGAGCTTCAAAAGCCTTGATGTACACTTTTTGATAGTAGTGTAGGAGGGTATCTTCAAAGGTTTCTTTCTGGACATCTGTTAAAAAGGGTACTAAACACTGGGCAAATTTCATCACGTTCCACATCCCTATCACAGGTTGTTGATGATAAGCATACCGTCCTGACGTATCGCTATGATTGCAAATATGCCCCAAATCAAAGCCATCCATAAAGCCATAAGGGCCATAATCCAAAGTGAGTCCAAGCACACTAAAGTTATCGGTATTCATCACACCATGGCAAAACCCTACACTTTGCCAGTCTGCCATGAGGGTGGCTGTTCTTTCTGCAACCCGCAGTGCAAGGGCTTGGCATAAGGTGGGGAAAGCCTGTTCAAAGCGGGGGGATGTGGGTTCAGTGTCCAATAGCCCTTCACCACGCAAAAGTTCAGGATAGTAGGTGCGTATCACAAGCGTTAGTAAGGCTTTTAGGGCGTGATGTTGTCCATTGTAGTAATAAAATTCAGCATGCCCGAATCTCAAAAAGCTTGGTGCCACACGGGTAAGTACAGCCGCTTGTTCTGTTTCTTCACGATAGACTGGGTAATGTCTATCCACAACCAAGGCTAAGGCTCGTGTGGTGGGTATACCTAAACCCGCCATGGCTTCACTGGCAAGGTACTCTCGGATACTGGAACGTAACACAGCACGACCATCAGCACGGCGTGAGTAGGGCGTATCACCTGCACCTTTCAACTGAAGTTCCACAGTAGGATAACTCGTTGGCAGTGCAAACATCTGTAAAGCGTGTGCCTCTTGCGTGGGTTTAAGTGGCAATTCGTTCACCCAAAAGGCGCGACCATCGCCTAATTGTGGTACAAAATGTCCAAACTGATGCCCTGCATACACCGTGGCATATCCCCCTTGAGGGTGCCAAGGATGATTACCACTGAGGTAGGGCGTAAGGGTATCGTGAGCTTCAGGGAGGGTCTTAGGCAAATCAAGAGCGTGTGCTAAAGTGGTGTTCCAAGCACAAAGAGTAGGGTTAGGAAGACCTTCAGTTTGCATGTCTGTGTAGAGCGGGGTAAAGCTTTGTGAAGCATCGAAAGGGGTCGTCACTTGTTGCCAAGCTTGACGAAGCGTATTGTGTGGAGCGTTCATGAGGAAAGGGGCGTGTGATAGGATAGCGTGAGAGAATCGTGTAAGAGAAGCATCAATAACATGTGTGCGTATAAGTAAGATAAGGCAAGGAAAGGTGAAGAGATAAGTCTATGCACCTTCTCCCTATCCTATAGTAGCTAACGAATATAGTCAAAGAGTGACATGCTATTCAAACGACTCACCGCCGTTAAAGAGGCTTGGTAAGTAGCCTCCTGCTGACGCATCCTGCTCATAACCTCTGCAACATCGATATTGACAATAGCGGCATACTCCTCGGTTAAACTATCCTTCCGAGACTCAATCCGCTCCTGAATTTGGTTCAGTCGTGCCAGATTACCTGCAGCCTGTCCCTGTTGTAGGTTAAGCGTATTGATATCGGTATGGAGCTGGTCTAGGCGTGTTTGTACACCCGTCACATTATTGTTTGCAAGGTCTTGTTTCAGGCTCATGAGGGTTCGTAATAAGCCTGAACCACCATTCACCACACCCGAACCATCCACAGTGACAAACCCCAACACATCTTGACCATTGATATTCACCTGTACCGTGGTGTTTTCAGAGACACTAATCATACGTGCCGAACTCCCTGGTACTGACCCAGCAAAGGCGACGGCATCCCCTGCACGAGTGAAAGGTACGGTGTCGGTTCTGAAGCCACTCATGAGGTGTTTCCCCGCCAAATTGGTATTCCCTACCTGAATGGCTTGGTTAATGAGTTGGTCAATTTCTTGAGACATGGTCAGTCTGTTGGTGGCATTGAGGGTTAAGTTACTACCTTGTGTTGCAAGCTCCAAAGCACGTTGTGCAACATCTTGTAAGTTATTCATCAGCTCATCCACAGACTTTAATTCAGATTGTCCTTGCTGGACATTTGCAAGAAAGCGTTCATCAAAACGTAAGGTATTGGTTAAGTCCCCCACACGAGTCATCCCCACGGGGTCATCACTGGGTCGATTAACTTTTTTATTGGTGGAAAGTTGTTCTTGCGATTGACTCAACCCCGAAAGCTGGTCACGCAAATGACGAATGCTGTTCATGGCAATCATCGTAGAGTTCACACGTCCAACCATCCTCGTATCTCCTCAGCTTGTTTAACTATCTTCCTTGCGCATGAACAACCCAACATGGAGCGTTCATAGCCTAAATACATACAAACTTTCTAGCAAACTTTCTAGCAAACTTTCTAATAAGCCTTTTAACGTATCATATTGATGATAGTCTCATACATCTTGTCATAGGTTGTGAGTACCCTCGAGGCGGCCTCAAAGGCACGCTGATACCGCAACATATCCGCACCCTCTTCGTCAAGGTTTACACCCGATATTTCTTGACGACGATTCTCAAGTGCAGCAAGTGCCTGCTCTGTATTTTCAGCACGGTCTTTATGTGCCTTGGTATCCACCCCGATACTTGCCACGACACTGTTATAGTAGCCATCCATCCGATTATTACCAAGCCCCGCTTGTGGCGTATTCCATAAATCAGTCATACGCTTGACGTTTCTAGCATCCCCCGTCCCCGCAAAAGCACCTGTACCATCGGCGGCGGCAAAGAGTCTAGGGTTACTTACAAGATTGGTATTGATGTCATAACGTAGTGTGGCAGGCCCCGTACCAGCGGTCAGGTTAAAAAGAGGCGTTGCCGTGGCAAGTGTACCGTTTAAGTCACGCCCTGTGGTTTGTAGGTTATTCAGTTGCGTGGCCAAGGTTGAAAAAAGGGTATCCAACCTCGTAATAACGTTTGGAAGCGTCACATTGCCTGACGTTGAAACTTCTCCGACCTCTAAATACCCTTTAAGACGACCACTTGTAATGGTGTCATTCAGGGTTGTTGCGGCGTTAGTCGCAAGATTCACCGCTTGGAGTAGTGCGGGTCGGTCATCGGGCGTAGGGGTAGGACCAGGGTTTGCAACGGTTTGAAGACTGTAATTTTGCTTCACACCCGCAGAAATGAAGGTTAGCCCACCAATGGTGAGGTCGTACTGAGACTCGGTTGTAAAGTCCACTTGAATATCCACAAGCTCTGAGAGATTTTTAAGTAAAAGGTCTCGTCTATCAAGCAGGTCATTCGGTTGACCTCCAGAATCTACAACACTTTGAATCTGAACGCCAATATCCACTAAGGACGTAATAATACTGTTAGCCTGTTTGGTTGTGGTGTTGAGTTGGCTACTAGAGACACTATTGGGTACGCTCGGGTCGCCAATGAGACTTCTTCGTTGATTCTGAATATAACTGATTTTCTCTTGAAAAAGCTTCATGGTGTCTGTTGCCTGAGAGATAAATGCCGAACGAGCAGGCAAACTGTCGGGGTTTAAACCCACTTCATGGATGGCATCAAAAAGCTGTTGCATACTGGCGTTGATACCATTTTCAGAAGGCTCTTTCAGATACCCTTCCAAGGTTTTAAGGGCATCCGCAATTTGGCTTTCCTTGCCAAAAGTACTGTTACCTGTGCGGTAATCATCGTCAAGAGATGCTTCTCGAATCCGTTGGATAGACTCCACCACCGACCCCTGTCCCATCTGACTAATATTGGTGATATTCATCGTCAAGGGTGCTTCCGTGACAATATTCACACGCTGCCGAGAATAACCCTCTGTATTCATATTTGCCACGTTATTTGAAAGCGTATTCAAGGCAACTTGTGCCGTACTCATGGCACGCTGCATATTAAAAAAGCCTAGAAATGTGGGGCCCGCTGTCATCATGACATCCTTGCTTTCTCATACCTGAGGGCAATCAACCGTAATTTCACAAAAGGTGTTGCGATTTCTTCCTTGCATTAAACCCCTCAAAAGAGCTTGATACACCACAAAGTACACATCAGGGTCTCTCCCTTTTCAGCCTCACACCTTGTCATAAGGTATCGACACATCCCTAAAAAACTTAAACGAAACGCTAGGAACTCGTATCGACACGCCGAGCAGGATAACCCTCTGCCTGAGCGTCACGTAAGGAAGCTTCTGTAGCCCCATAAAACATGGCTGGCATCGCACGTCCAGTGTAAAGGGTTTCAGAAGGATTTAAGGGGTCTGCATGCTCTGTCACCACAGGGGTTTGAGTCATTTCAGGCACAGGTGTATTTCTAGGTTTTTTAGAGGCTACCGTAAATTGAGTATACGCATAACCACCATCATTTTGATAAGGAGAAGTCGCTTCCCTGGTCAAACTATTCAAAGCTTGTTGCGTCCAACGTAAGGAGACCTCCGCTAAGTCGTGCTGTATTTCAGTGTAATGCTTCACACGACGCAATAGAGCTTGCAAGCGTGGCAGTTCATCCTGAAGTAAGTGTTGGGCAAAGTCAGGGTCTTGCTCCACGGCACCACGATAATGAATCCAAGCACTGAGTGCTTGCGATACATCCGACGAGTTTTGCACTTCTGTCTGTAACCCTGTAGAAGTAGCTTCTGGAGAGAGAGCAACCACCTCTGTAGCACTCATCTTTAGCACATGTTTAAGCGGTTTTAACCAAACGGTTTGTAGGGTTCGATAGTGTTGCGTGAGTGCTTTGCCTAGCACCTCAAGTTCTGAAAGCTTTTCATGCGTAAGTGCCTGATGATGCTCAGCCAAACATTCACATACAGCCTCCAGTGCCGCACGCAATCCTAGACAGTGTTGTGCCATATCTCGAAGCGTCACGATTGTCGTCATAGAGGTTACCATATGCCTTATGCAAGCCTTATCCAAATTGACTGAAAACTTATCTTAAATACGCCTTATTCAGTGTACTTTGAAGGAGTCAGATACTTTAGGACGAACCAAGAAACATCATCCATTTAAAGGGGTAGCACAAAACTTACGAGCCTCTGCCTTAATATAAACAGCTAGGGTAACATACAAAAAAACAGCAAACAGTAAAAGGTAGTCAGTATGAGTCTTTTTTTTAAAGGTTCAACTTACACCCACTGAGTGGAAAATACGCGCTCGCTGGCTCAAGATTACGTCAAAGTAAGCAAGAACAGTGACGACGGTAATAAAAATAGCCTATTCAGGCTTTCCATTGAGGTTAAACGAATATCACAGGGCGTTGCTTACAATCGTTTCAGGAGTACACACAGCGTATGATGATGACCACAGACTTCGGAGCTTTACCGATGGGTATGAGCTTACAAACCATGCCAACCAACCTCGGAACGACTGGTGGCATACCTCATAGTATGCTTCAAATCGGCTCTCCCACCATGAACACAGGTGTATTTGCTATGGGTGGCTCGCAAAATCCGATGAACGACTTGCAAGCACTCGGGATACGTGCCTTTGATATGGCTGAGCTGAATGGTCCCACTGGACTTGCTTCCGCTCATGAAGATATCGCTTACCAAAATGCGATGCTTGCCACCCAAAATGGTATGTTGCAAGCGGAGCTAAACGCCAAAGAACCCAAACTTCAAAAAATGGAAGAATCCCATACCAATGGATTAAACTCCTTTTTTAGAGGGATGAAAAAGCCCATTGATAATCTTCTAACCCCTGGTGGACTCGCTACTTTAGCGGGGGGTGCTTTACTGTTTTCTGTATTACCTGCTGGGCTTGTCACGGGGTTAGCTCCCTTTCTACTAGCTGGAGCAGCTGGAGCTACAGCCCTTGGGGCAGCGAACAATGGTATGAAATATCTTGGTGCTAAAGATGCTTGGGGTCGTTCTCAAGCCTTGGAAGGGCTGGGTTCTTCATTCACCGATGGGTTAATGCTTTTACCCGCAGGGACTGCAACCCTAAAAGGGCTTAACAGTATGAGCAAAGGGCTTCAAGGACAAAAGGCACTGCAAGTTGAAAATACTTACAGCATGCTTAAAAACCCTAAACAGTGGATGAACGCCTCCGTGACAGACCTAAAACAAGCGACGCTAAACCCTGAAGTGTACAAACAGGCTTCTGGTCTTGTACAACGAGATATGGCGACCGCTTGGAATCAACGCAGTCAAGGTTTCCAAAAGCTTACCCAACAGTTTCAACAAACCACTCACGGGTTAAAAGAGTGGGCGAGTCGTTTTCCCAACACCCTCAAGCAGGCAACAGGCACTGCAACGGGTTCAGGGGTTGCACAACGCCAATGGGGACAAGCCACTTCGTAAAAAAATAAAAACTGCATCCTTATGGTTTCCTCTCCCTTTTCAGAGTGTTAGAACCTGCTGAACTTTCCTTTTACAAGGATACCAGCATACACCCTCTCATCTAACTTTCTCTCATCTAACTTTGTTGCAAAACAGCCCCTTAGTAGGGTTATTGTTCATTGTGTTTTTCTCCTCTCCATACACACAGGTGCCTTGACGAAGTGACATATCACTTCATCAAGGCTTTTTTTTGGGCTAAAGACCTTCTTAAGGAAAGCGTTATTTGGTTCGTACCAGATTCACAGTCAGCGATGGTGCAGCCTCCTGTACATCCGAAGTCATTGCACGATGTGCCTCTTCTGCTTTACAAGTATCGCACAAACCAATAAGTTCAAGCTTGGGTTCTTGGATAGTGAAATGCTTTTGTTTTTCCAAGTTTTTGAGGAAAGGCTGCAACTCAGGAAGTTGTATTTCATCCATTTTTTGGCATGATTTACAATACAAGAGGTAATGAGGATTATGGCAATGGCATGAAAGGTCTTCAGAGAGTCCTTCAGCACCTTGCTGTTTATGAAGCGAAGGGTGTGTGTGGTCATGGGCATGAGTATGGGCGTGTCCGTGGTCATACTGATGATTATGATGACTCATATCAGGATGGTGCGAGTGTGCAATAAGACATTTACGGTACTTATTGGCACTCATCAAGTTATGCACCAAGTGATGCTCCAACAAACAATCAATGACACGATACACACTCACCACATCCATTTTTTCTTTCAGCTGTGTGGTGAGGTATTCATGAATTTCATACACCGACAAAGGCACTTCGGCTTCATCCAACACACGCAAAATCAGTTTTCTGGGGCGTGTAATCCGCAACTGACGTTGCTTAAGAACCTCCAAGGAACGATGAATATATTCGCTTGGTAGTGCTGGGTGGGTATGAGGTGTAATGGCATTGGCACTGAACATAACATGAAGCCCCTACGTGAAAGTAAGTAATGAGTATTGGTAAAGTTGTGGTGATGTAAAAACCCTGAATGAAAGACCCTCAATAAAGCACACTGTTTTAAACCTATGTACTATCTATTGTATGATTGGTGAGTATCCTTCTATTGTATCTTAAAAAGAAATTTTGTCCTCTTGTCTCCTAACGCTCATGGGGTATCCATGAGAGGACATGCACAGGTAAATATACACCAAACGCATTTAAAACACTCTGAAACATACAATCCCCAAAGTTAAAAAGTTGAAAAAATTAAAAAGTTGAAACTGGGCTTCATCTGGTCGTCCAGGCGTATCGAATCACAACCTGCTTTGTCACTGTACATCTTTCAAAAAAGAAGGCTTTGCAAAACTCAACGCATACGTCAACCATGCCGCCCCCAATAATGTCAGTACCCCATACCCTGCCCACTGCAAAAAGACCTGCCATGGTATTGCATAGCCAATACTCCAGCCAAAGGCTTGTTTATTGATAACCTCTACCAAAATAATAGCAAGGATACCCCCCACACAAGCCCCCGATGTCATCCCAAACCCACCTAACAAAAGACTCTGGTAGACCAGTACCTGCTTGAGGCTTTGCTTGGACATCCCCAAAATGGTCAGGGTTCTAAAGGTAGGCTGTGAAAGAAGGGTCATCATCAATAAAGCACCCACAAGGGTGAGTAGCGTAATCCCTAAAGTAATGCCCTGCAAGGCATAGGTAATGGCAAAGGTACGATTAAAAATACGTAGAATTTCTGCTTTGAGTTCTCGGTTCGTTTGCACAATTAAGGAAGCCTCTTTAGGAAGCACCTTTAAAAGCTTTTGTTTCAGTGCTTGCGTATCTTGTTGGGGGTTGACATAAAGAGCGACACTATTCGTAGGGTTACGGCGGAAAGCCTTGATGTAGGTTTTTTTATCCACAATGATATAACCGAGGTCACTTGCATAGTCCGCATACACACCAATCACTTTAAGGGGGATACTCCCCGAGGGCGTAGGTAAAGGAAGAAGCGTACCAGTGCGTACCTTAAACTTATGGGCAAAAGCTTCCGAGACAAGGGCTGTATTGGGTTCGGTTTTGAGCGTTTCAAGTACCTCAACATGTGTTTTACCTTCAAGCATCTTGAGATGACCATATTTTTGAATCAGTTCACTACGACCTGCACCTAGGCGTGCCGTACGACCTTGAATCGTAATGGCAGTGTCATAAAAGTCGTCTAACGCCTCAACACCCGAAAGATGGCGGAAACTTGAAAGTATCGCATCAGGAATGAGTCCTTCATCTTGTTTACTCACTTCCCGTGTGGTAGCTTGAATCCAAATATCCGCACGTAAACTTTGCTGAATCCATGCTTGTACACTCTGTTGAAAACTAAAAATCATAATACTTAGGCTTACAAGTAAACCTACCGTCACAAGCAAACTACTGGTTGCCATCCAACTTCGAGACAAATGTCCTGTGAGTAACGCAATAGCCACCCGCCAAGGGGTAAGAGGTATACGGTTGCGTAAAGGATTTATCGACCCTAACGCCCCCAAGCCCTTACTCCCCAGTGATTGGAGCCATGGCAATACCGTCACTAAAACCCAAGGGAGCCATAAAATACCGCAAAAGTTAATACTCTTTGCGGCTAAAAAGCCCCATACAGGCACACCTTCCCATAACCATGGCGGGAGTAAACACAGTCCGTAAGCCAGTAAACCAAGTATCGAGCCACTCACGGCTAGGGGACGTGCATAGCGTTTAAGTTTAGGTTCCAAGCTTTCTGTACGAACCATTTGAGCAGCTGGCACTTGCTTGGCTTCTTGGATAGGGAGGAGTGTTGCAAATAACGTAGCACCCATCCCTAACGCAACAAACCCAATCATATCAAGCCAACTTACATGAAGCTGTGTGACGGCCTGCCCCGTATAAAGTAACTGCATGGTTTGACTCACACCTTGAAGACTCACTTGAGCCAGTAACCTCCCTAGCCCAACCCCGATGAGACTCCCAATGAGTCCAATACTTAACGACTCAATCACCAGTACCGTCGTAAGCGCATGCCAAGGCACATTCATCCCCTTGAGCATTCCCAACATGTCACGACGACGCAACATCCCCACCGCATAGGTGTTATAAATCAAGAGCATACTCACTAGAAGAGAAATAAGCGAAAGCGCTTTCAGATTACCTCGGTAGGAAGCCAGCATGGCATTGGTTTGCTGCGTTTGAACTTGAGGCGACTCACATAGCACGCCCTGAGGCAAATGTGCATCAAGCATAGTACACACCTCTTGCGGTGAATAAGCCTTTTTTGTCTCTACTTGAGGCGACCAAATCAAAACTTTAGACACACTTGAGAGGGCTTCAAGATACGCTTGAGGGGAAGTATTGTCTGTCCAAGGTTGACGATATTGGGCGTTTGCACCAATATCCCCAATGATGTAATGATGTCCCAGTGTGGCACCGCCAAGAGCCTCTTGGCGGTAAATGGCTCCAACTCGTAACGGACGTTGACGACTCTCGTGAATCACATAAAAGGTACTCCCTCGTTGCCAACCGTACTGATGTGCAAGGGTATCACTCACCCACACCGTACCTGGTGTAAACAGGGATAGCTGCATATCTTTAGGATGAGCAAGGGGAGGACTTTCAAACCCCGCCTCGGGGTGTAAACGATAGTATTGGAGGCGTTGCCAAAGCCCCTGTTGACTGTTTTGAGAAGAAGACCCATCAGAAGCGATACCATCTTGCGTACTACCACTGAGCATGTCAACACCCAGCCAAGTAAGCATTTGGGGCGTTTTTACAGATTTATTTGAAGTATCAGACACGTCCCATAACCGAACCTCAACCTCTGTAAGTGCCTTCCAAGTATAGCCCTTTTCCCACAATGTATTTAGGGACGAGAGCATAGGACGAATATCCCACATGGGTTGATGTTGCGTACGGAGCGTGACATCCGCACCGCCACTCAGGGCATTGACTTGGTCACTAAATTGCTCAATCGCCGACTGATTCGCAATCGTCATGGCAAATGCAATGGCAACGCCAAGGGCAATTCCTAAAATACTCAGAGCTGTACGGATTTTATTACGACACCAGTCTCTCATAATCCACTGCTGTAAAAGTACCCTCGTGGTATGCCATGTCATTGTATCACGATACCCCTTAAGCATGGCAGGTTGCCTCATCTGCGACAAATTGACAGATACCAGAGTGTGCGTCAGGGACAAGCCTAAAGCGTCGCGTCGCCATGACGGAAGCGACTTCTTCACTGTGTGTAACCATCAAAAGGGTCGTACCTGTGTTTTGACTTAATGTAAGAAGCAAAGCAAGCACATCTTCAGCGGCTTGAGCGTCTAAATTGCCTGTAGGTTCATCGGCAAAAACCAAGGCGGGTTCATGAACCAACGCCCTAGCGATGGCAACCCGTTGCATTTCACCCCCTGAAAGGTTTGTGGCCATGTGGTGAATACGGTGCGAAAGTCCTACAGCATCCAACATGGCACGTGCTGCTTCTATCCTTTGGGCAGGGCGTTTCCAAATAGAGGCTTCGTGGTCGTGTGTATCTGCAAGAAGCTCAAGCGGCAGTAAGACATTTTCCAGTACCGTCATGGTAGGCAATAAATGGAACATCTGAAAAATATAGCCATAATGACGTTGACGTAACAAGCACTGTTGCCACTCGGAAAGTGCATAGAGGTCATAACACGTCGAAATATCCTGAGACGCTACTGGCACAGGAGGATAAAAATAGACATGCCCCTGTGTAGGAGGTTCCAAACCATAAAGGCAATTAAGAAGCGTACTTTTCCCTGAACCACTTCGTCCCATCAACACCATGCGCTCGCCTTTGTATAAAGAAAGCTCGATGTCTTGCCAAACAGGACGAGGCGCCATAGCCCCACCCTCCTGAGACTGTGCATGACTATGAACCTTGCATAATCCTGTCGCACTTAACAAAAGCAACGGCTGCGATGCCGTTGCTGCCGAGGAAGTCAAAGTAGAATGCAATGAAACCATGATGCAATATCCATTCCAAATGAAATTTTGGTCTATCGTCAGGCGAGTCTATACGTGTGAATGCTATGTGAATGCTGTCAATACAGGTGGGTTGTCAATACAGGTGAATGGTATCCCACTAAACTTTTTACTATTATATACCATACAAATAGCCCCAACACCTTAATAAGGTATTGGGGTTCAGGGCAATCATGCGATATGTCATCTTCTCTCACCGTGGGGAGAGATAAGAAAGAGGGAAGCAGTTTTTCATGCGATTGTCCTGTATTAGGGCTATGAGGCTTTACTCATGGCGTAAACTCAAAGCGAGGTATATCAGTTACATGTCCTTAATGGTAACAATGCACTGGCATACACTCAACGCACATAGGAGCCTCAACCCTTGGAGATTGGCACGTAGGTGCTGTAAGAACAGGAGGTGCCACAGGAGCGGGTACAACTGCGTGAGGCATAGGCTTACGAGCTACCACGGCATGGGGGCGGGCGGCGGACACATAACGTCGCTTCATGGGTTTACGATACGCCACTTTTTTACGAGGGGCTGACACATACCGTGTCACATAAACCTTCTTTACAACGGTTTTCACAACCGTTTTAGGAACTTCCACAACTTTAACGACCTCAACAGGGCGTTCATATTCACGAATAATCACGTTAGGGCGAGGAGAAGCTGGTAATACCTCAGTATGGACATACGTTTGAGGGGTGGCACAAGGTGCCATAACGCCGTAAGTAGGTACCGTTGTACCACAGGGCATCGGAGCAGGTGTCATGTAGTAGGCATCGGCAGACACATCCTGATACATGGGTGCCGTGTATTGGGGTGCCTGATACTGGGGCGTATAAGGCACATGACACCCACGAGGACACTCGGCACTCAGAACCACACCTTGTGAAGGAGGCATCGCTTGGGTGTACTTTGCTTGCCAGCGATAGGTTTCAGCATGCACCCTTTGGAGAGAAGAGATACTACCCAAACCAGAAAAAAGCCAAGTGATACTGAGAATACCAAGTGCTAAAGTGGTTTTGGTTGCAAAGTTATATTTTGTATCAATTGCCTGTAGCCATGATGTCATTGCAGAAAGACCTTATAGAATAATGGAGGATGTGTGGAGTAACACGACATACGGTATGGAAAAGTACGGTAAGCAGAAAGCCTAGGGGTCTTAAACGTCACAGCTCAAGACCACTTATGAGCATGATAACCCTAGCAGTACCAATTTTCGACGATATGTCACGAAAGTGTTACACACGCCTGATTAAAGAGATACGTCAAAGGGAATCCCTGTTTTTTCACAAAGTTGCTGGATTTTACCCTCTGCAACATGAAGGGCTTTTTGACACTCATGAAGGGCTTGGGTTCCTTCTTCAAACAACGTCATGGCTTCTTCTAGGGGAATATTACCCCGTCTGAAAGCCTCTAAAACTTGCTGAAGGGCTTGAGACGCTTCCGTAAAACTACGAGTACTTTCAGGTGAAGGTGTCGCTTCAAGGGGGAGGTTGGCTTTAGAAGTACGAGGCATAGGAGTATCTTATAACGGCTTAAACACCGACGAGCTTGAGAAGATAAAAAACTTGAAACACAAAAAACAAGGCTAAGGATATAGTGTAACACCGCCCTCTACATGAAAAAAGCTCTTTTCTTTGAGTGACTCGTAGAAAAGAGCTTTTTATTATGTGAGCGTCATGCCAGTAAGTGGCTTACCCTCATATAGGTAAAGGCTTACTCACCTTGACCCATTGTGTAACCACGATGACCATCAAACAAGCAAAGATGCTCAGTTTTAATAAAGTCAATCCCCGCATCAGCCAGTGCGACCAATAAGTTGGCAACATCGGTATGGTTGACAGGCTTATCTTGTCCTTCTTTACTGATATAACGACAACGCCAGTGGTCAACCAAGAAAGTCTCGGGCATCCCACCTGGCCATACCTTGGTACCACGACTGGTAATCATTTTAAGTTTCAGAGCCGTATTTGCATTGGCAGACGCTTGCTGAAGGGCTTCTGCAAGTACCTCAGGAGTATGCTTGGCATCGTCTACAAAAACATCGACACCCACCAAGGTTTTTTCTTGTTGAGGACGGACATAAGCAGGAGGCACGTACACATCAGAAGGGGCATTGCTATAATCAACAGCTTTGAGGGTTTGAGGACGCTGTCCTAAACGCTCAATAACAGCTTGAGCAAATTCAGAGGTACTCACCTTTTGCTTACTGGTGCCTTCTTTGTAAATGTCGTAGGTATGAACACCATCTTCCATAGTCTTCAACCAGCCATTATGCACACGCTCAGCTACATCGTTTTGCCCGATATGGTTGAGCATCTGGACGGCACCTAACAACAAGCCTGAAGGGTTGGCAACGTTTTGACCTGCACGACGAGGGGCAGAACCATGAATGGCTTCAAACATTGCACACTGGTCACCAATGTTGGCAGAACCTGCTAAACCTACAGAACCCGTAATTTGCGCGGCTACGTCAGAAAGAATATCCCCGTAGAGGTTAGGCATAATAATGACATCAAAGTTTTCAGGCGTATCAGCTAACTTCGCCGCACCGATGTCCACAATCCAGTGTTCTTGTTCAAGGTCAGGATACTCAGCCCCAACTTCGTCAAACACTTTGTGGAATAAACCATCGGTATGCTTCATGATATTGTCTTTCGTGAAGCAGGTTACTTTTTTACGACCATTACGACGAGCGTACTCAAAGCCATAGCGTACCAAACGCTCGGTTCCAGGACGGGTAATGATTTTTAAACACTGAACCGCATCAATGGTTTGTTGATGTTCAATCCCTGCGTAAAGGTCTTCTTCGTTTTCACGCACAATGACAACATCCATGATGGGATGCTTGGTCTGCACAAAAGGATGATAAGACACGCAAGGACGGATGTTGGCATACAAACCAAGGGTTTTACGCACGGTCACATTAAGACTCTTAAAACCACCACCCTGAGGGGTTGTAATAGGAGCTTTTAAAAAGACCTTGGTACGACGAAGCGAGTCCCAACTTTCAGGTTCAATACCAGCGGTTGAACCACGCTCATAAACTTTTTCGCCAATTTCAATGGTCTCAATGGCTAAACTAGCACCTGCTGCTTGAATAATTTGCAGGGTGGCATTCATAATTTCAGGACCAATCCCGTCACCGTGGGCTACCGTAATGGGAACAGGAGGAACGCTTGGGGCAAATTTTACCGTTTCAGGCTGTGCCGTTGCTTGGCTCATCATCATAGCTAAGGAAACTCCATATAGGGCTTGTGTTTTAGAAAAAAAACATATCACAGGGTACGCCACAAGGTTATGGCAATTGGATTTGATAAGAAAGAGACAAGAAACGCACACAGGTCGTTAATGCCCCCTTACTATTATAAGGCAAACAGTTTGACACGCTATAATCTCTTATTGAAAAGTTCGTTTAGCGGATTGAGTTTGACGCACTACGGCTTAAGCGTTTGCAGACGTATTCAAGACACCCAAATGAATTTGATTAAGAGGATGAATCTGAGGATGGGTCTCAGGAGCTGATGGCACTGGCATAGATGGCACCGATTGAGAAGCCCCCAAGCTTGATTTAGAAACACCCCCTCCTGCATTACCCGCAGTGGGATGTGCGGTTAAAGCCTGTTTAGGCGAAGTCGTGGTAAGCGTTTTAGCACCAAAACCACGCTCAAAGCGTTCACGGGTTAAGTGGCGATTTAAAAGTGCCACGGCAAGCCCTATGACGCTAATCCCGAAGAGATACTGGGGATAGAAAAGCATATTTTTAGCTTTGAGGTCTTTTTGTAAATGTGCCATGCTCAACTGGTAAACGGCTTCGTCTGTGACGGGTGTCGCTGTTTCTTTGGCTAAAGCGGTGAGTGTGGCTCGGCTTTTTTGTAAACTGTCATGGACAATCGTATTGATAGATTTCGGATTCCCTTTGGCATCAAATAAATGGGGGACACGCTTTTTACCTTCCGCCAGAATACGGTTTTCAAGCATATCGGCACCCTTTGCCAAGTAAAACCCACTTAAAATAACCCTTGGTGTCACTTCCCAGCGTTCTAATTTATCTCGGGCAGCATCAATATAACCCGTAACGGCAAGGGGCATAATGAGCCATCGTAATTGCTGAGCGGTTAGACCAAACTTTTTAGGATTACCGTAGTTAAAGTCAAAGCGTTTCACGAACTGATACAACGGTTTCTCCAAAGCAGGGATTTCAGCCCCTCGGCGAGCAAGAAAAACACTTGCCCCTACCAAAGCACTGGCGGCCCCTAAGCACTGCAAAATACGCCGATTTGCTTTTTCAATGACCGACTTATTTTGAGCCGCCTCTTGGGGTGTATCGAGCGTTTTAGGACGTTTACCTTGCTTTTTATCCTGCTTGGAAAGTGCAACAACATCTGAAAAATTGGTTTGATGAAGCCCCTTAGCGGTAATAAGGTTCTTCACAAAATTTAAAGCATACTCACCCGCTACCGATACTGCCCCCACGGAAGATAATACCACGGCAGTTTTAAGAGGTAATACATGCTTTAGGGAGTCTTTAGGAATCTCATCAATTGCCGTTCTGAGTAGTTTAGGGTCTGGCTTATGCTTGGCAAGTTTATGATATAAGGGCATAAACCCTTTTTGTGCCGAAAGAGGCGCCGCAAAATAGAAATACGCTGATTCAATAAATTCAGTAAACGTGACTTCAAACCATTCCGTTAAACTACGTGACACCAAAGATTTAGGAACCCACAAAATCCCCGTATCTTGAATGAACTTCATGGCTGAAAAACTTTCAGGTTGCTCCTTTAAATGAAGAAGACCCGTTAAAAGCTTATCTTTGGCTGGTAAACGCTTTAAAATCGCTTTGCTTTGTTCATTTAACTGTTCTAGTGCTACGTCACTGGCAGGTACGTGCGGTGTAAGCGTGGCGGTGACGGCTTGTGAAAGTGATTCGGGTACTGCTTGCCCAAAGCGTGATGTCAAAGCGTGGCGATGAGTGGCATGACCCGTTGGGTATGAGACAGCAAAAGACATAAAAAGCAGCGATTTTCACAAGGCATAAGAACAAAATAAACACATAAAAAACAGAAAAATCGTTTTATTTAGCAACAGAAATAAGATAACCCTAGGGAGCCTGACATGACCGTTGAAATGACAGTATCGCCATGATAAGTAAAAGCTGACATAATCAAAAGGGAATCCTCACCCTGTTTGTTACAATACGGCATCATTTGTTACAAATAAATCATCGTGCATCCTAATTTGAGTGGACAGCGTGGCTCCATTGGAACCCTTAGCATATCTGTTGATATGGAGCAATTATTCGGGACGGAGTTCATCCACAAGGGTTTCAGGACCTTTACGTACGGCTTCAATACCAGGTTCAGGAACATGACCTTTGAGAATATCTTCAGGGCTAATCACAGAGAGGGGCTTTTGTTCAGGCGTAGGGTGTAGCCCTTGTGCTTCAGTAGGCACTGTATTGAGAAAAGGTGCCATGCCCTCAAGTTGTGCTTGGGTTTCAGGCATAGGGGGCGCTAAGACTTTATCCAAGGGGGAATTTGGGGTGATACCAGCTTGAGCCGTGGCACTATGGGGCGTAGGTAAGCTCTCAGGGAGGATAGACCCTTTGGATTCTGGCGTTTTTTGGGGCAGTGGTTCAGTCATCGATTCACCCTGACCATACAAAGACGCAGACGGAAGCTTAGAGGCAATGATAGGTTGTGGCACTTGCGGGTTTGCAGATTGACTCACAACCCCTTGCGTAGCATTCATATGAGGGGAAGTCTTGGACAGGGTAACGAGTTCTGGTAAAACGGTAGGCATCTCAACACGTTTGTTACCCGAAGGGGTTACTGATACAGGCGTAGCCGCCTGAGCCATGAGCTTGGTTCTTTCAGCTTGTGCTTTAAGTTTATCCGCTTTTTCTTCAAGCTCTTTTTTGACAATACTCTTCGGTTTACCGATGATGCTATCACACAGACCCTCAACAAGTTGTTGTACTTTACCACCAATCACAATAGAGGCAAGCACCTCACCAACCAAAGTAGCCATAGTCATCCCTGGGAGCTTTCGAGTCATGAGATTAGGCATAGTACGGAGCAAAATCTGAGACCCGTGAATCAATCGTTTCCCCAGTTCCCACCCAACAAATGAACCTAAACTAAAACCTGCAAAATACCTGACAAAAACCTTCATTTTTTCGGTCATATCACCTTCTGCTTTGATGGCTTCTGAGAAAGGCAACCCAAGTAAAGCAAGCCCCGTAAGTCCTAAACCCATAGGCGTACCAGGGGCTAAAGTCTTTTTCAAGCTAAACTTGCCATTCGCAAGTAAATTGCGAGCGGTATTACCTGACGCTACGGCGGTTTCACCTTTAATAATCCGACTAAACATCGTCGTAGCAGCCACCAAGGTACGCCCCAAAGCACCTAAGGGCTTAGAGGCGGCTTGTTTTTCAAGCAAAGATAGGACTTGTTGACGCATCGCATCATTACCCGCAAGCTCTGGTACACTTTGCACCAGCTTGGTAAGAGCTTCCTTGGACTGCCCAGTCACAACTTTTTGACCCAGTATGCGTAATATTCTTTCTTGGCTTGCAGTACTCATCTTAGAGGTTTCTAGGATTTGAGCCAATCGATTGTGCTGCTCTAGCAAATTATGCTTAAGCTGATACGCCATTTCATAAGGTTGTAATACAAAACTATCCATCCCTTTTAAGCGCATGAAAAGGCTTGATGTCCTCTTGGCAAGGGGTTCAAGGAGTCCTTCACGGGTACTTAGTTGCTTTGTAAAATACTTCAAACGCTCTTGAGCATTGGCTTGTGGATATTGTTTTTGCAGTGTTTGCCATAGGGTCATACTTTCAGAGGAAAGCTTTTTTTCAAACGCTTGTAGTAAAGCCTGCGTGTTACTGCCTTTAATCGGTGGAATATCCAAGGTACTCACCAAACTTTTGGCGGCATCCGTCCCTCCCAAAAACCCTTTGGCACCTTGTGCTAAGGCTTTACTGGTTTCAGTAATATTTTCTGCAGTCTGAAAAGACTGCTGCTGTAACAAACCCTGAAGGTGTTTGGCTAGGACTTTCTCATGTGCTAAGGTTTTAAGAGGGGTTTGTTTAATACCTTCCAACGTTTCACTGAATTGGGTTAATGAAGGTAATACATCGCCCTTAGCAACAAGGGTATGATGTTTCTGGATAGATTGTTGTAGGGTATCCGCCCAAGCTGCGTTAGCACGCTGGGCAAATTGAATATCGTCAGGAGAAGCAAGCTTTTGCTTTTGCAATAAACGGTTGAGCTGTTGGTTGAGTGCTTTTTGATAAGCTTCTACCTCACGCTTCAATACAAGCTCATAGTAAGTTAAAGTCCCTGCCGTACCTTGCCCTACAGGACGTGTTGTCACTTGAGCATGGGGAGGTAAATACCCTCCTAGTGCTTGTAAGAAAGGCGTTTTTTGTAGGAGTGGCTGCAAATGATTATCAAAAAAATGATTGAGCTGCTTTACGCCAGGAAGCTGGTCAAGGAATCGAGCCGTTCTCAGCATAGGGCTATGAGCCTCTCCCTGCTGCATCCAACGATTCACAACTCTATCCAAGCCAAAAGCAAGGGTCACCCCCCCAGCAAAGGCAGCCAATTGTTCAGCCCCTTCTTTCCCTGACATATCCCCAGAAGGGCTTGCCTTGGTAGCAGTTTGGGTTGCCCGAGAAGAAGAAGAAGCTTGGGTCGTTGTCGCACCCGAAGCACCAACACCCTGTCCATATAAGGCTTGTGTACCGGGTGTTTCAGATACGTCAGATGTTTTAGGTGCAAGTACTTCCGTATGAGTGCCAAGAGCCGCCACACCAAGTGTCGCTTGCCTTGTCGTAGGAGCCCATAACGTAGCCCCTGTATTGCTTGAAAGAGTATTACCGATAACTGCGTTCATAACCCCTGTACCTTCATGCGTAAAACGTCATGCCCTTTGATGTTATGGAAGGTTGCTTAGCGTACCTTTGCAATGGAACGCCTATTAAAATGTTAAATAAATCCAAAAACGTCTTTTAAAATAAGGAATCATAGCCTTTTCTACACGCTTGATTGGGTCAGTGGTGGAAGCACTTATTCAAAAAGTATGACCCCAGAACCCCCCTACGAAATATGGCACATTCCTTAACAGTATAATGGGATGAAGTTTTATTGTGATGCAAAAAATGCTTAAAAAGTATTAAAAAGAGGCATGACACACGGTTTGTTACAAAAATACATATTTTAAGGATTCGCCCGAGTTTTGTCCCTACGCATAATAAATACCTCTGTGGATATGCCTGTCGGTGACATGCCACTAAACGAGTAGCACAAGGTACTTATAAATGCTTATTTTGTGTGGAAGGGTGAAATAAAGGAAAGCACCCAGTTGATACCATAATCAAGCATCCAAACGAAGAGGGTCATGAAGGCAATCATGACAAGCACAACCAAGGTCTGTGAAAGCACCTGTGGTAAAGTGGGCCAAGTGATTTTTTTAAATTCTTCTACAACACCACGAAAAAAATCAGACGCAAGTGACCCTAAGGACTGTGATGATTTTTGTGAAATATCCATATCGGAAAGAGCAGGTGTGGTGTCAGACATAGAGAAAAGCCTCAAATGAACACTCCAGAAGCAAAACTTCAGACAAAAGACTTCCAGATATGTATAAAGAACGCGCCCTGGAGGACTCGAACCCCCGACATCCGGTTTTGGAGACCGACGTTCTACCAACTGAACTAAGGACGCATATGTACAGATGCAAAAACAGATGCACAAAGCAAAATCATTAACTTTATTAAGTATGCGTAAAACATACCGTTTTATCAACCCCCCTCTTACACAAAAAGGTTTATTGTGCATTGTTAAACGTAGGTTCGGTACCCACAGGAAGCCCCTGCAACTACGTGCGGCATGACGTAACGAGACAACAACACCCTGCACGCCCCCTCGCAACTCCTCTCGTGAGAGGATAAATCCTCACCCAATCCCCTCAGCTACTCTTAGCCCTGTTAGCCTAGGCATATCTATCTTGTATGCTTATGCGTTTCATGTTGTTTGTGTGCTACCGAAGGGAATGCTCTCGTTATGCTCAGTCTTCAAGACACTCATGCCCCTGAAAAAATGACTATAGGTTCTGATGGCTCACTTGCCTCAAAGCAAGCACAGCAGGCTACTGTCGTTCAGGAAGCATCACCATTTATAACACCGAGTCATTTAGGTAGCACCTTGGGAGCCACGCAAGGGGTACAGACACAACACTATGTGTCTCGTCCAAGTCAAACCGTACAGCCCCCTATCGGACTCCGCAGAAGTTTACAACCTTTCACCCCTAATGAATCCTCACCCACGGCACAATCTTTGGAGCCACTCAATGCTTTTTGGGGAGAGTCTCTCTATGAAACAGATAGGCAAGACCCTTCTGAGCAAGAGGGTGGGGTATGGTCAAGCTTATGGGCTTCCCGTCAGGCACTCCTCCTACAGTGTTGGGAAGCACCTTTCACCCAGCATCTTATCGCTTGGGTACGTCAACCTGCTTCGATGGTTTTATGTGGTGTGATGGCCTTACTGATTGTGAGTTCTGTATGGGTCAAAGAAACACACAAACAACCTGAAGCGGGCTTAGCACAACACCAAGCATCCCATCGTACATTAGCGGATGGTCGATGGTCTAAAGCCCTGCGTTCTCAGGAAGAGGCTTTGGGTCGTGGGCGTGGGTTATCACAATCCTCTAGCACAGACGCTCTTTCAGAGGAAGAGCTTGCCTTCTTAGCCACACAGCAAGATGACATGACCCCTCAGCCTCAAGATAAAAACATGCTTGCAAAGGCTTGGGCTGGTCTACAGAGCCTCATGCCTAAGGACAAACAAGTGAATGCACCACTTGGAGGTGCGTTTGACACACCTGACAGTGGTGGCGAAAAAATTGTTGAGCAAAAATTGACGGCTGCTTCTCAAGGTGGACAACGTCTCAATCCCTTCCAACAACTGTTAATTCAAAAAAAGATTGAGCCACCCCCACAGGTACAACAAGACCCTTTTGTAGATAATACACCTGTAAATGACCCATCTCCACAAACAGAAGAACCCGTGGCACCTCCTCCTGATAGCATGCAGGGCGTGATATTACGAGGCATTATTCGGCATCGTTCAGGGGACATCGAGGCGGTGATTGTCTCACACCAAGGGCGTTCTTATACATTGCGTCCAGGTAAAGGGGAAACCATTAACCAGCACAAAGTCGTGTTAGAGTCTGCCTCAGATGAAAGTGCAAGCTTCACGGTTGATGGCTTTGAACGGAAAGAACTGTCTTTGCAGGATATGTTAACCGCAGAATCCGCCCCCACGAGCAACGGGAATGCTCAGGACGGTGATGCAGGACAACAGCCCGTAGGTTACCCCGGTGCAGGACAACAAGGTGGCGGGGGTGGGTTTGACCCCAACACAGGATTTATACCGCCTGGGTTTACATTCCGACCTCGTAAAGGCATACCGCAACGTCAGGGATACCGTATGCACAGCATGCCACCGTCTAACACCCCTACAAGAGGATATACCGTCATTAAACTACATTAGTTTTACTCGTAACACGCTTCACTTTGAATAACTGTCTGTTGTGACTTCATAAGGAATCTGCTAAACCATGTTGAAATGTTCATTACCTCAAACGCTATCTCACTGGAAAAACTTTATGACGTTTGTGTTGAGACTAAGAGTATACCAGCCTTTGGTTGGACTACTCGTCCTTTTGGGGATAATGAATGCCATGCTATGGACCATTTCTCCCAAGGTACAAGCTTTTGGTGAACAGCCGGTGTCTTTATTTCAAAAAGTCTCTGTCGTCAATGGTGAGCAGATGCTTTCTATGGAGTCCAATCAGGAAGATGTTCGGCAAGTCATTCGTCAGCTTGCCCAAAGTACCAATCTTAATTTGATGTTAGACCCCTCCGTAAGAGGGAACCTCTCCATTACATTGAATAACGTCACATTGAACGAAGCCCTAGAAGCCATCTTAACAGCGAATGACCTTGTACTCATTCCCAAAGAGGGCAATATTTACGTGGTGATGAGTCGTTCAATGGCACTCCAACGGGGGATTGACCGTCAGTTTTCCAAGCTCATTCCACTCAAATACGTGAACGCCCAACGTATTGCAAACCTACTCAACAATACAGTATTTAGACAGCCTCAAGGGGGTGGACAAAATGGGGAAGAAGGGCAAGATGCTGGAGGCGGTGCTACTGATGATACACCCCCCGTGCGCTCACGTGCTCAAGCCGACTTCAGAACCAATGCGGTTCTCATTATTGGGGAGCAACAAGATATTGATGTCGCTACGCAAGTCATTGCAACCATGGATGTCCGTCGAGAATCCAAAACCTTCTTTTTGTCTTACGCCAATGCGGCACAAGTGGCAAGTCTCATGATGAGTAGTATTTTTAACGAAGGCGTTAACCCCATTCAGCTTGGTGGTGGTGCTGCTGGCGGCGGTGGTGCTGCGGGGGGCGGAGCTGCTGGCGGTGGTGGTGGTGGTGGTGGTGGTGGTGGTGGTGAGGAGGGCGTTGCCTCAACGACACCCACCCCTGCCAGTTTAAATGTACTCACTGAAACCATTGCAGAAGGCACAGGGTCAAACACCATTGCATCAGGTAGCGGCGGCGGTGGTGGCGGTGAAGGGGGCGGTGAAAGTGGCGGTGGTGGCGGTGGCGGTGGTGGCACCAGCATTACCATACGCTCAGTCAACAAAGCCCAAGGGCAAGCCATGATTAACCCTCAAGGTCCTATGGTTGTTCCTGACACGCGCTCAAATAGTATTACAGTGTTTGGCACGCCTGAACAAATTGCTTTAGCAGAGAAAATGCTCCCTGTATTAGATGCTCAAGTCCCTCAGGTAACGGTTGAGGTGAGCCTCATTGAAATCAATGAAACAGGTATTAAACAACTTGACAGCCGTTTTGGCGGTGGGAAAGGGGAATTCCTCACAGGGTATAACTTGCCTGACTCCCCCTTACAAGGCACATTACCCAGTGCTGTCCTTGGTTCGGGTGCGAGTGTCCCCATGGGTTTACCCTCGATTAGTACATCAGGTTCCTCTACAAACCCCATCGGTAGTATCGGATTTTCAACCAATCCAGTAACGACTGCCCAAAACTGGACGTATCAAATTGCAGCCCTGCTAAGCACGCAAAAAGCGAAGATGCTTGCAAACCCTTCTGTGACTGTGGCTCACGATACTGAGGGTGTCATTGCCATTACCGACCAAGTTGTACGTCGTGTCACCGTGACCAACGAAAGTGGTACCGTGACCGTTACGCCTGAATTCGGTGATGTAGGGGTTCTGTTAAGTGTGGTGCCTAAAGTGGGTGAAAATGGTCAAATCACGATGCGTGTACGCCCTTCTATCTCAACGATTCGTACCACTTCCACTGACCCCAACGGGAGTGCCATTACTTTACTAAGTCGAAGAGATATGGCGGTTGAACAGTTAACGGTAGCGGACGGACAAACGTTCGTAATGGGTGGACTGATTAACGAAACCAATTCGGATAATGTGAACAAACTTCCTGGCATTGGAGACTTACCTATCCTCGGTGCCTTAATGCGTTCCTCGTCTGGTAACAAGAAACGTAGCGAGCTTGTGATGATGATTACCCCCCATATTGTGAACAAAATGCGCTTTGGAGAACCCGCTACCTGGAAGCCCAGCCCCATCAATACCGTGAATACCATTTACAGTATTGAAAAACCCAAAACGACCCCCTAGAGGGCATCTTCCTCAACGTGATGTGTCATTGATTCCGAGTTTTACGTGATGTCATTTAAGCTTTTGTGTGATTTAGGACTCTAATGCTATGGCTTCCAAAGTTTTTTCCTTATTGAAGTTGCCTATTACCTTACAGCTTCAAGCGTGCTTACTTTTAAGTCTACTTGTTTTTACAACTTCCAATACCGCTATCATGAAACAGGCTCGTGCAGAAGACCCTTCAGAGGTAGCAGAAACCGAGCTGAAAACACTCGAACCTGAAACCCCCTCGGCAACCAAAGAGGTCGCTCAGATGACAGTGCGTCCTGTGATGGTAGAAGACGGGGTGCATGTCCCTGGTGGGCAAGAGCTAGTGACCTTAAAGTTAAGGCAGGCTCCTGTGTCAGATGTACTACGTGCAATTGCGACACGTGCTAATATTAACGTCATTGCGGATAGTTCTATCAATCAGAGTGTGAACGTAGACTTGACCGATGTAACCATTGACCAAGCACTGGACTCCTTAAAGGCTTACGCAGGCTTAGTATATGTGGTTAGAGGCAATCAGTTGTATGCTGCCACAAGACAAAGTGGACCTGGTCAACGAATTCAAACGTCCACGGTACAGATTTTCCCTGTTCGTTACGGAAACGCAAGACAAATTGAGCAGTTTTTGATGTCTTCGTTATTCCAAGGACAACCAGGGGTACAAATCAGTTCTGATTTTCAAACCAATACGATTATTGTAAGGTGTGCACCTTCACTCATGCCTACAGTTGAAACCTATCTTCGTGCCTTGGATGCCCCTCGTGAACAAAAAACATGGCGTTTAAACTATGTGGGGGCTAGTGAGCTTGCACAGTTCCTCACTGCAACTGTCTTCAACGACACGGTACAACCCACACACAGCTTCAGCTTAATGGCTGGTGGTGGTGGCGGTGCTGCAGGTGGCGGTGGGGCGGCGGGTGGCGGTGGTGGTGGTGGTGGCGGCGGTTTTGCACCTCCTGGTGCGGGAGGCGGTGATACCGCTGGCGGTGGTCAAGCCATTCAACCTTCTAACGTCATGGTCAACATTTCTCAAGTGGGTGGTGGTGCTGGTGGCGGCGGCGGGGCTGCTGGCGGCGGCGGCGGCGGCGGTGGTGGTGGTGGTGG
>JBIIZQ010000036.1:0-7183 GCA_044346175.1 Vampirovibrionales bacterium | reverse complement strand
GACAGGAAAATCAGCACGAAGAGACAACACCTGTGCTTGTGTCAACCCAGTAAGACAAGGTTCAGAAGGATTCTCAGGCGTATGGCAACCATGGACGGGAATAGCGGGTAAAGTCATACTAGTAGCAAACATCTTATCACTCATCTGAACAACAAAGCGGAAACAAGCACATCACAAAAAGTTACAAATGCGTTACGGGGTACCAGAAGCAACCAAGGCACTTAAGGCGATATCCACTTCAGTATGCAAATGACCACCTAGTGTAGAAAGTACATCCTCAGGTAAGTTTTGTCCTAAAAGATACGTATCAATAATATCATGTGCAAATCCTTGAAGTAAAAGCTTAGAGGCTTCAGAAGCCGTAAGCCCTCGACTGGTTAAGTAAAAGAGTTGCTCATTTTCAAGCTGCCCGACCGTTGCACCATGAGAACACTTCACATCATCAGCATCAATTTGTAGCCAAGGACGTACAAAAACTTTCGCCTTATCTGAAAGCAAAATCGTATTACTGAGCTGTTGAGCATCAGTGCCTTGAGCGACTCTATGCACCCCAATACTCCCTGAAAACTCAGCATAGGCTTGATGTTGCATAACTTGCTTAAAGGCCTGCTGGCTGGTAGTATCCACCGCATGATGAGACACTTTTACCTGCTGATGCACTTTTTGCGAACCTTGCCCTAAGGTTAAGCCACAAAGTTTCGCATCAGCCTGCTCACCTTGCAGATGAACTTCAGCACCATGACGAACCCAATGCGCTTGCGTGTTAAGGTTAAGCATATGCCAACGTGCTTTTTCCTGCAACGTTACTTGCGTAGACGTAAGCCAATAGCATTGCGGTTCAAAGGTATGGCACTGATTAAGCCAAGCCACTGAAGCCTCAGCAGCCAAAGTCCCCTGCACAATCCCGTGTACCAAAACGTGCGGCGTTGCATCCATCACAGAAGATTGACTCGCAACATGCACTTGCGTGGTCACATGGACATGGGCGTGTGTATTTTCAGCCAGCACCAACACACGGAAAGGACACACGGTTAAACACTCAGAAGAGGCTAAATCGTTAGGTAATGTAACTCGCAAGGACACAGCATGAGACGATTGCAAAGAATCTGGTAAAATCAGCACATACGGTGCATGACCAGAAGCCTGAGAAAAAAGATGCCAAAAGGTATCATGCGCCGATAAACCCGTATGGTGGTCATTCGCAAGGTGTTGTAACACCCAAGCCTGATGCTCAGAAGACAACTGCCCGCACGTTTCAAGGGTATTCAGCTGAAGTAAACGCCCTCCCTGAAGTCTGAAAGCATCCGTGGCTTCCAAAACAACCTCAAGGCTTGGTACAACCTGCCACGGCTTGGCATAAAGAGGGTGCTGTGCAATAAAACGCCAAAGTTCTTCTTTAGGATGAGGAAAATCGGTCTCGGACTGAAAAGCAGCAATCGCAGCATGGCGTGCCTTAAGTAAAGGGTCAACAAGTTGTGCAAGCGTTTCAGGCATATCGGGTTGAGCCATTGCCTGACGCATGGCTTGACACAACGATTCAGGACTCTGCAACAATGTAGAAATGGTCATAACGTAAAGTACTCTCCTTCTAGGAACTAAGCTTGTGATGCCATCAAGGGCTGTACCCCAGAAGCTTCAAGAAGCCAATCATACCCCTTTGTTTCAAGCTCTAAAGCGAGTTCTTTACCACCTGAACGTAAAAGATGACCATGTGCAAGCACATGCACAACATCTGGCTGAATGTAATTTAATAGACGTTGATAATGTGTGACAAGTACCATCGCATTGGTAGGACTCACCAATTGGTTCACACCTTTCGCAACGATACGAAGGGCATCAATATCCAACCCTGAATCAATCTCATCCAAAAAAGCGACTTGAGGGTTCAATACCGCCATTTGTAAAATTTCGTTACGTTTCTTTTCGCCACCCGAAAAACCATCATTCACGGCACGCTTGAGGTAATCAGGACGCATTTCAATGAGCTGAAGTTTCTCTTGAATCCATTCATCAAACTCAAGAGGGTCCATCTCTTCCAAGCCTTGGGCTTTACGCTGTGTGTTAGCAATAAGTCTTAAAAAGCTTGCATTTGTCACACCAGGAACTTCTACAGGATGCTGAAACGAAAGGAAAAAACCAGCTTGAGCGCGTTCCGTGGGGTCAAGCTCTATGAGGTCTTTGCCATTCAAAAGCACACGTCCCGAGGTAATTTCATAGTTTGGGTCACCTGCAATCACTTTTGCAAGCGTGCTTTTCCCTGAACCATTAGGACCCATAATGGCATGAATCTCACCCGCACGAATGGTTAAAGTAATACCTTTTAAAATCTCCATACCAGTTTCAACCACACGGGCATGAAGATTTTCAACGTGAAGCAAGATGGGGGAAGAAGTAGCAGAGGTACTCATAGGGGTTTAGGGTGTCTGTTGGTAAGTATTAGGTTAAAAAAGGACATCACGCAAAAAATCTGAACGAGCAATCATTAAAAGTTAAGATGAAGTAAGGCTTTAAACCGTGCCTTAGCCTACGGTATTCTCAAGCTTTAAGCCAAGCAAACGAGTCGCTTCCACTGCAAACTCAGCGGGCAACTCATTAAACACATCTTTACAAAAACCATTGATAATGGTAGTCACGGCTTCTTCGGTGGTCACACCACGTTGCTGGAAGTAAAACAGCTGCTCTTCTGATACACGAGAGGTAGAAGCTTCATGTTCCAGCTGTGCCGAAGGGTTTTCAACGTGTACGTACGGATAAGTATTCGCTGAACACTGTGTACCAATCAACATGGAATCACACTGGGTGTAGTTACGGGCATTCGTTGCAGAAGGCTTCATCACCACAGAACCCCGATAGCTATTCACTGATTTACCAGCAGAAATCCCTTTGGAAACCACACGAGAACGAGTGTTCTTACCAATATGAATCATCTTGGTACCCGTATCAGCTTGTTGCAAATGGTTGGTTAAAGCCACCGAGTAAAACTCACCCACACTATCATCTCCAATAAGAACACAGCTTGGGTATTTCCAAGTAATCGCAGACCCTGTTTCAACCTGAGTCCAAGAAATACGAGACCTGTCACCAAGACATTTGCCCCGCTTTGTTACAAAATTATAAATACCACCTTTACCCGTTTTGGGGTCGCCCGCAAACCAGTTCTGTACGGTAGAGTACTTAATATCTGCATCTTCAAGAGCAACCAGCTCAACCACAGCAGCGTGCAGCTGATTGGTATCAAACTTAGGTGCCGTACAACCTTCCAAGTAACTTACCTTAGAACCCTTATCTGCAATAATTAAAGTCCGCTCAAACTGTCCAGAATCTTGCGTGTTAATTCTAAAATAGGTTGATAAATCCATGGGGCAAGTCACACCCTCTGGAATATAAACAAAAGAGCCGTCTGTAAACACTGCCGCATTTAAAGCTGAAAAATAATTATCTGTCACAGGCACCACAGACCCCAGATACTTCTTCAGAAGCTCAGGATGCTCGTGCATCGCTTCAGAAATGGAGCAAAAAATAACCCCGTGCTTTGCTAAATCCTTCTTAAACGTTGTCGCTACCGAAACGCTATCAAAAACAGCATCCACAGCGACCCCTGCAAGCATCTTCTGCTCAAAAAGAGGAATCCCCAACTTGTCAAACGTTGCAAGTAGTTCTGGGTCAACTTCATCTAAACTTTGCTTTTTTTCAACACTCTTAGGTGCCGCATAGTAAGTAATAGCTTGGTAATCAATTTTAGGATACGACACATGCGCCCAATCGGGTTCTGTCATCGTCAGCCATTTTGCAAAAGCATCTAAACGAAATGACAACATCCATTCTGGCTCACCCTTCTTGGAAGAAATCAAACGAATAACATCCTCATTCAAACCTTTGGGAATCACTTCCGTGTCAACATCCGTGGTGAACCCATATTGGTATTCTTGAGAAGTAAGCGATTCAAGCGTGTTCGTCATCATCATGGTATTACAGTCATCAATATCAAAAAGCTAAAAGCAAAATCCGCACATAAAGACACCAGCCCTAAAGAACACTAATCAATGTGAATGCCACGATAGGCACAAGAAGGGTCGCAATCTTGCGTCACACGACTCTCCACACAAGGTTCACAATGGTCAGAAATCCCCTTCAAACGAGATTCCAAATCCTGTTGCAACAACAACAACGCACGCACCCGCTGATTAACAGCATGGAGTTGAGAAGCTAGTACCGTCCGGCTACGCTCAATACGCTCTGTTTTGTCCTGCGATGTCATAGCTTCACAAGCCGAACCTAAGGTCTGACGAATAGACTCAAGCGTAAAACCCAACTCCTGCAAAGCAGCAATCGCCATCAAGCGTTTTAAAGTCTGCTCACCATACAAACGATACCCACCTTCACTACGACATACGGGAGAAATTAAATCTAACTCCTCATAGTAGCGAATAGCACGAGCCGTCATACCAGAACGACTCACAACCTCACCAATGGTTAGCTTTTTTTCCTGAGGTGCATAATCAATACAACTTGGCAAAGTTGAAACATGAGAAACATTGTCTGAAGGCGAAGAAGAAAGTGTCATTGACCAACCCGAAACATTATTTGGTTTATAAGCGAAACAAAAAGCACCATCGAGTCACAAACATCTTAAAAAATTCAAAGATATTAAAGCTCAACACTTCACGCACACTTAACACGCTAGTTTGATACCAGTAAAGATGTTATCGACTAGTCTAACATTAACGTTAGCGTTAATGTTTCAAAAAATCAAGTACTTGTTTTATAAACTCGCCCATACTTAAGCAAACGCCTTAGAATTAAAAGTTATCCTCAACCACATATTTTATATGAAACATGTTAAGACGCAAAAAAGAATCTAGCAAAAACACCTTAAAGTGCTACCCTTAAAATAAAGCCCTCCTCAAACCTTATCAATAACCGTCCAGATGACACACCAAAACCATGACATCACAACAAACAACGCTCACCCAATCATCCATTGCCTACCCTAAACTAAGTAACCTATCTCACGCCACAACTGAAACTATTTATCACGAAAAAACACTAGCCACGATTGGCACACAACAACGGCTCTCCTACGAAGAAGCACTCGCTTTATACAGACACGCACCTCTACTCCAGCTCGGTAGTCTTGCACAAAAGAAAAAACACGCCATACTAGGTACCCAACAACCCATCACCTTCGTCATAGACCGAAACGTGAATTACACCAATATATGTAACGTCGACTGCATGTTCTGTGCCTTCTACCGACACGCCGAAGACACCGATGCCTATGTACTACCCTATGAACAACTTGCACAAAAAGCACAAGCACTCCTTGACGCTGGCGGTACACAGTTTCTCATGCAAGGCGGGGTAAACCCACACCTCCCCTTCGACTACTACACCAACCTCTTACAAAAACTTAAAAAAGATTTCCCCTCCCTGACGCTGCACTGTTTCTCAACAAGTGAAATCTCTTGGATGGCTCATATCACACAAAAACCCGTCAAATGGGTACTACAACAACTCATTCAAGCAGGACTCTCCTCCATACCTGGAGCAGGTGCTGAAATACTCCATGACGACATCCGCAAAAAAATTAGCCCCAAAAAAGTCTCTGGTGACGATTGGCTCTATGTCATGGAAGAAGCACATAGCCTCAACCTAAAAACCTCAGCAACCATGATGTTCGGACACCTCGAAGAAGATTGGCATATCATTGACCACCTCATCAAAATACGCACCCTCCAAGACCACACCAACGGCTTCACAGCCTTCATCCCATGGCTCTTTCAAGCCCCACATACCAAACTGCAAAATATACCCAAAACTTGGCAAGGCACCGCAACAGACTACCTACGAGTACTAGCCATTTCTCGACTCGTACTCGACAATATACCCCATATTCAATCCTCTTGGCTTACACCTGGTGCCAAACTCGGACAAACAGGTCTCTTCTTTGGCGCTGACGATATGGGAGGACTCGTCCTTGAAGAAAACGTCGTCACTGAAGCTGGAGTCAAACATACCAATCAAAGCATTGAAGCCTTCGTCAAACTCATCCACGAAACAGGACATAGTGCCGCACAAAGAGACACGCAGTATCGCATCCTTAAAGAATACCCGCCAGTTTTATAATCGCATATCGTTCATCCCAACGTAGCTACCCAAGGTCAATGCGGTCTACTAGAGCTTTTTTATTCCTTCACATACAAGGTCGAAATCCAGAGGGTATGCCAGATGATATGTATGTAAAGGAGGAGAGGTGAATGGGTGCCGAATATACCAATACCAAGACTAATGCCAACTACTAAGTACTAACTACTTAGTACTCAATACCAAGAACTCAATACCAAAAAAAATAGTGCGGGACATAGGATACCTTGATTTTGCCGTCTCCCAACACCACAACCCACACGCCCAAGAGGTCGTGTGGGTACCGCACACCTAACCCAAACACCACTCACCACCTAAAAACGCTTCCCAATCACCCCCCTCACACAAACCTATCTACACCCTACCCTGCCAATCACAAAACAAACATCCCTACTATCAACCTAACACACCAAAAAAATACACCGACGCAATTTTTAACCCAACCCACACTTTATTACTACATCTGAAGCATCCTAAAGAGAACCTAAAACAAACTCAACTCCTTAGAGTATGTCCAAAGATACGCTTTCAAAGCACACATTCAACACCAAAATGTACACACACACTAACAACAACAAAATTATCTGAACAAGAAAGAGAACCCCATAAACATGTACAGCATGAGCTTTAACCCTTGGCAAAATTTTAACACCAGTGCTTACGCCAATGCCAACGCATACGCTAACACCTATAGCTCCCCCTCTTACAGTAGCTGGCAATCACCCTCCTACAACAACTGCTTTAGCAATTGGTGCCAACCTCAAAGCTATGGCTTTAACGACCTTTCATCCTCCATGTCCAACGCTTGGGCTAATGCCTATGCCTCCGCTAACGCTTCCGCCTACTCCTACACTAATATTCAACCTCAACCCATCAACTACAGCTATAACCCTAGCTATAGCTACTACAACTACTCACCTAGCTACAACTACCAACATTACAACTATTCACCCACCAACGTATCTAACAACTACTCATCCTCCAATTCATTCTCCAATGCTGTCACCAATACAAACACCAATACCACCAGCATTGCACC